>CAVYSP010000011.1:0-228083 GCA_963771235.1 uncultured Gammaproteobacteria bacterium | reverse complement strand
TGATCCTATCTTCAATAGGATATAAAAAAGAGAAAGCTGTTGATTTTCAACAGCTTTAATCATTATGAGCGTTGAATCATAGAAGTAGAATAGCTTTTTAATAATTTCTCAAGGTTTCTATGGCTTTCTCTAACCTTAATGGTTTCATCAATCAATCTTTGGAAGCCTTCTAAGTCTTTATCATTGGCATTTAATACAGATTTTGTTACACTTTCAGCGATTTGTTGGAGAGAAACTTCAGTGCTCATAAAAAAACGACCACCTTTCCATCTTATTATTTTACAAGTGTGGGTTTTCTCGCTTTAAATAGATTTATAGATAGGCTACAATTTTTCCTGCAAAAACGCTCAAAAGTTTATCTACAATCCTCATTATATTGTACACTATTTAATGAAACTTCAACTACTATATCAAGGTAAATGAGGAGAATGGACTAAATGCCATACTGTTTTTATAGCAGATTTTAGCGAAGAGTTTTTAGGAATTTGAGAGAACATTAGATCTTTTTTCTATTTAGTTTAGAATAACGATCATAAATTAGTGTAATCTGAATACATAATGAGTAAATAAATGCTTGAATAGTAATTACTTTCCATACATATAGAAAGTGGGAATAAGACGTGAAAGTTTTTTGGGTTCGTTTTAGTATGTTTTGCTTCTTATGGATCCTAATCGTGTTGAGGGATAGTGAACAAGTACCAGTGAGTATTATAACCTTAGCGGTAGCACTCTGTATTTACTTTTTGCTATCCCTTCAAAAAGTACCACTCTTATTATATGGGTCGTTGTCTGTGCTCATTTTCATCCATAACTATTATTTTATTCATGATTCTCTTATTTCAATTATCTTGATCTTTTATATGACGATGGATTCAGCCTTTCGTTTAAAGGAAAAAGTTTTTAACATCTATATTGTACGTACTACTTACTTTACTTATGGTCGTCATGAATCGTAACCAATGGATGGAAATGACTATCCTAAGTAGTTTCTGTTATTTTTTATTATTTTCAATCAATGTGATGACAAATGAACGCCGTGAGCAAAGGAATCTATATGAAGAGTTATTCTCGGAATATCGAAAACTAGTACGGATGAATTTGAACGCTGAAAATGATGCTCGTATGAAAGAACGAACGGCTATTGCTAGGGATATCCATGATTCGGTTGGACATCGATTAACGGCATTAATCATGAAGCTTGAGATCTTAAGTATTCAAAATACACATTCTGATTATGATGAACTGAAATCAATGGCAAAGGATAGTCTAGAGGAAATTCGAAGGTCAGTTAAAACCATGCAGACTGAGGAAAATGAAGGGATCGCAACGGTTGTCCATTTAATACGTAAACTAGAATCTGAGAGTCATATTTTTGTTCAATTTACGATGAAGCAAGGGATCTTTTCTGCGCCTCTTACAAACGAAAAAAGCGTTGTGCTTTATCGTGTGATTCAAGAGGCTTTAACAAATGCCATGAGACATGCAGGGTCAAGAGAAGTCCAAGTGACGATAGGAAAGTCTGCTATTGGAGCAATCTCTTTGAAATTAAGAATGCTATGTATAACCCAAAGCCTTTTATATATGGATTTGGGTTGAACAATATGAATGAGCGTGTAAAAGAAATTGAAGGTACGTTAGAGGTTTATCAAACAGAAAAGCAATTTGTGGTAAGAGGAACAATTCCGAATGAGGAGTGAGAATAAGATGTGGAATGTTTTACTTGTAGAAGATCAACCCATAGTTAGACAGGGGCTAAAGATGATTTTAGAACAGGATCCAAAGATTAAGGTAACCCATGAAGCTGAAAATGGCTATCAGGCCATTGACGTTCTAGAGAAGCATTTGATCGACTTCATTATGATGGATGTAAGAATGCCGCTCATGAACGGAATTGAAGCAACGAGAATCATTAAAAGCCGATGGCCAAATACGAAGATCTTAATTTTGACGACCTTTAACGATGATGAGTATGCAATGCAAACCTTAAAAGATGGAGCGAATGGTTTTTTACTCAAAACATCAGAGCCAGCTAAATTAATAGAGTCCGTATATAGCTGTATGAACGGTGGGTTAACGATTCATGATGAAGTGGCCGCAAAAGTAATGCCTCGTTTATTAAAGCGTAATCAAACTCAAATGATTGTAGATGTTGACCTCACTCCACGTGAATTAGAGGTTACCAAACTTGTTGGGAAAGGACAAACAAACAAGGAAATCTCTAATCAACTTCATTTATCTGTTGGAACTGTCAAAAATCATATTACACAAATTCTTCAAAAAACAGATTTGCGCGATCGTACTCAGTTGGCTATTTATGCGTTGAAACATTATTTAATGGATCAATAGGAAACTTTCTGCAACGCAGGAGGTTTTTTTTATTAAATGACTTTAGTCATGTTCGATATATTATTAATGACTTCGGACAGTGTTCCTATATCTTTCCCTATAGTAAAATGATAGTAGGAGGCGATCATATGCTTGAATTAGTAGATCTTTCAAAGAAATTTAAACAAATTTATGCAGTGAAAAATTTAAATATGTTTATTGAAAAAGGGGAGATTGTTGGGTTACTTGGACCGAATGGGGCTGGAAAGTCAACAGCTATTTCGATGATGTCATCACTGCTTGAACCAACTAGTGGTGATGTACGATTTAATAATCAAAGTATGATTAAAAATCCTACACCACTTAGTAAAGTCATAGGGGTAGTCCCACAAGAAATTGCGTTATATACCGACTTAAGTGCTGAAGAGAATTTACGGTTTTTTGGAAGGATTTATAGATTAAAAGGAATCCAACTGATAAGAAAATAAATGAAGTGTTGGATAATGATTGGTTTAACGGATAGAAGAAAGGATATTGTGAAGACTTTTTCAGGAGGAATGAAGCGCCGTTTGAATATCGGGGTTGCCCTATTGCATGATCCAGAATTCATTATTATGGATGAGCCGACAGTTGGCATTGACCCTCAGTCACGGAATTATATTTTAGAAACAGTGAAAAGGCTAAATGAAGAAAAGCAAATGACGGTACTTTATACAAGCCATTACATGGAGGAAGTGGAGTTTCTCTGTAATCGTATTTATATCATGGATCAAGGAAACTTAATTGCCTCTGGAACAAAAGATGAAATTAAACGAATTCTTTCTTCGGAAAAGGCCATTTCAATCAAAGCAGAACGGTGGAATGAAACTTTCGTTGAAGCTCTTAAACAGAATGCTATGGTAAATCGTGTAGTAGTAGAAGAGAAAGAAATTACGATTATGGTAGCGAAGGAAGTTAATTTATTTTCAACATTAATTAAGATGGCTGAAGGTTCCAATCTTGAGTTGAGTTCTGTTGATATCAAAACTCCGACTTTAGAAGATGTGTTTCTGCATCTGACAGGAAGAGCATTACGGAACTAAGGGGGATGAGAAATGATTTGGCAAATTGTTAAAAAGCAAGGATTATTGTTATGGCGTAATCCAGGGCAATTACTATTATTAATCGGCCTCCCCATTATTTTAATTGCGATTTTAGGTACCGCACTCAGTAGCATGATGGAAGGTCAGGACCCAGAAATTGAAGTGAAGGTTGCCTTTATTGAGCATGAGGATGAAAAGGAACAGGTGGACCGCTTTATTAATGATTTGGAAAAAATAGAATTGCCAACAGAAGTAAACAAGTTATTCAGGAGAATGCTTTACAAATAAGTCCCATTGGACTATTAAAAGAATCTGTTTTTGGGAGTGCAGAATTAAAAGAGATGATCGATGTGTCAGATGCGGAATTTCTGAAAAAAAAACGATCCTGAACGATGACAGCTATACGGCTTTAATTGAAGTTCCAGAAAACTTTACCTATGAAACATTGCAAGCGATGATCCTTAATGAAGGGTCACTGCCTGAATTAAAGGTTTATCAAAATGAAGGCGCACAAATCGGTTCAAGTGTTGTTGATCGTATTCTTCAGCAATTTCAAACCAACTTAACGTTACAAACGTTTCTAGGGCAAAAAGGAATCGATCAAAGTACGATTCAGATCGATGAAAATCAATTCTAGGTGAAATAATGACGATCAACAAAAAGAATCCTGTATCAACAAAAGGCTACTATGCTATTGGAATGGCTGTCATGAATGTTCTTTTTATTGCATCTGCGATCAGTGGAATTACTTTTCTTGAGAAGAAAATGCATGTATTTGATCGTGTGATTTTAGCTAATGTTTCCCGTTGGGTTTATTTTATTGGTGTCTTTTTTTCGGGTGCCATTTTTGCCTTATTGCAATTATTATTATTTTTGGGTTTTCGTGGGCGGTGTTTGGAGTGAGCTGGCCTAACTTAGGTTTATTTTTGATTGTGACGATTGCGACGGCCGTTGCAGTAGGAGGAATAAGTGTTTTGCTCACGGCCATTAACTTTCGTTTGAACTCAGAAGTGATTTCAAACTTTTTTTCAAGTGCTTTAGTGACGTTGATGTCCTTTTTAGGAGGAAGTTTTTTCCCAGTTGGTGATTCTTCTAAGCTTATTCAGCAGTTGGGGAACTTAACACCAAATGGTGCCGGGATGTCCGCATATATGGCGATATTAAGAGGAGATGGCTTTTCAGAGATTAGTCAGCATGTCTTATTTCTTATTCTTTTTGCGGCCGTTTCGATTCTGATTGCGGCACTTAGTTTTCCAAAGAGGGGGGCTTCCGCATGATCGGAATATTGTTTGCTAAGTTTAGAATGTTTATTCGTAATCCGTGGACTTTTGTTATTATGACGGCCATGTCGATCGGATTTGCTTTTATATTAGGTGGAAATAATCAGGAAAATTCCATTCAGGTTCCCGTTTATGCAGAAGATGAAGGCCATTCATGAATCGACTGTTGGAGAAAAATCGAAGAATCTGAAGTTTTTGTGTTTAAATGGATGACAAAAGAGGAATTAACGGATCAGATTGCAAATGGAAAAGCTGAAGTAGGTGTGATTCTGCTGGAAAATGATTTTCAAATTCTAGTTGGAGTTGATTCACCTAATGTGAATATGTTAAAACAAACCATCCAAGATGCCTATGTATCAAGAGACCAGCATGAACGAATTCTCAAGCCGCAAATGCTGAATCAATTTTGGAAAAAGAAAAAGTAAGTGCAGAATTAGAAACAGCAATGGGTCTCCAATTTTTCACATTCAAATAAGCAATTTAAAGGTACAGATACATTCATTTATGATTCAACCTTTCAATCTTTATTTGGATTTACCTTGTTTTTTGTCATCTATACCATTGCCTACAATGTATTACCCATTTTACTTGAAAAAAGTGAAGGGATTTGGGATCGTATGATTTATCACCTTTGCGAAAATGGGAAATGTACGTGGCTAATTTGATCTATAGCTTTGTAATGGGTTATTTACAAGTGCTTATCATCTTTTTTATTTTTCGCTTTCTATTGGTGTGGATTTTAAGGGGAAATTTATGGAAGTTTGTTTATTGGTCATTCCGTATGTTTTTTCAATTGTGGCTTTATCCATTTTATTAACAGCAATAGTAAAAAATGTACAGCAATTTAACGCAGTTATTCCTATTGTTTCTGTTAGTTTTGCTATGATTGGTGGAGCCTATTGGCCGCTTGAAATTGTAGAATCGCCATTTTTGATTGCTTTATCAAAAATCAATCCGATCACATACGGTATGGAAGTGCTAAATGGAGTGGCAGTATATGGATATCCGTTAGAAGAACTATTATTTCCAATTAGCATCCTGATCCTGATGGGGGTAGTTATGACAGGGATTGGTATTCATTTGATGGAAAGACGTCATGTGTAAATTAATATTACCGAAAATAGCAGATTTTTATTTTAGACTTTAATGCCTTCAAGCCATTTTGAAAAAGTTGTTTACTTTAGAAATAATGTTTTCTTTTGGATTATTTAAATGAGAGGAGTAACAATTTGGGGATAAAAATTTTCAATGGCAGATATACCGCTGATTCAAGTGAATCAAGTTTTGTCGTTTTTATAATTGGAATGCGATTAAATCAGATTTATAAAATTTGGAAGTGGATTCCGGTTTTTAATAGCATGGGTCCTATGATTAAGGAACTCTATCAAAACCCTCAATGGGGTTTTCTGCATACTGAAGTTTTGTTTGGTTGGAGAAAGATTACACTTATTCAGTATTGGAAAGAATTTGATGGATTTGATTGACTATGCTCATGGAAAAAATCACTCAATCGCTTGGAAATCGTATAATAGGAAAATTAAAAATAATGGCAGTGTAGGTGTATTTCACGAAACTTACAAAGTTGAAAAAGGTAGCCTCAGAATCCATCTATGTTAATATGCCTAAAACGGGACTTTCTCAAGCGATGACACACATACCTATAGCACAAAGTAAGGATACAGCCAATAAGAGAATGGGAAATACAAGGAGAGAAAAGGACCCCAAGTGATTGATCATCACTTGGGATTTCGTTTAGCGAATAACATGGGAAAGAGGTTATTGCTTTTTAGCAAGGTTTTCTTGTGCCATCCTTACGAGCTCTTTGACCATGCTTCCACCTAATTTTCCTCCTATTTTTCCTGCCTGTTCGGAAGTTAATTTACCGTTATATCCCTTTTGTAAGGGGACTCCTACCTCTTCAGCGGCTTCGAACTTTGCATTGGACGGATGATCAGCACCAACGACTTTCGCTTTTAAATCGTCCATCCCTTTTCGAGCCTCTGGAACAAGAATTTTATTACGATTACCTCTTGTCATAAAAAATCACTCCTTTAGTATTTAGAATGTCGTTTTAAGAAAAGGAAATACTATTTCAAACAAATTAAATTTATTAGAGCTAATTATTTGAAAGTACAAATATACGGTGCTATAATGTGATAAAATTCATTGACAAATTAGAAAATAAAAAAGATTGTTTTTAATTATCGAAGTTTCTTATCAAGAGAGGTGTAGGGACTGGCCTGATGAAACCTCAGCAACCGCGATATCCTTATGGGTGGTGCTAATTCCAGCAAAGCATAGCTTTGGAAGATAAGGAGAGATGTCTTTTTTATGACAAAGGTCCTCTTCTTAATGAGAATATTTTCAACAAAGAAAGGGGTATTTTTATGGGAGCAAACGAGACATACTCAGAGATTAATGGTTATTTAGATTTGTATTTACTTGCAGGGAGTTTAGGGGATAAACAATGGCAGGAAGAAGTGCTTATTCAACTGCAAAAGGTTATAATGGAACAAAATGAAGATCCATCTTTAACCATTAACAATCTTTGGGAAGAGTATAAAATGATTAATGCAGAACTTCTTGATCTTTATAATCAGTTACGTAGTCATTCATCTAATAAAGAGTTACATAAAAAAGTCTGGGAGTTAAAGCAGGTGCGTATGGCGGTAATTCGCAAGATTCATGATGCAGAACACAGAATAAAACAACATCATTCTTAACTAACGAAAGATAGACTGGCTTTTTGAATGGGGGAGTAAAAACCCGCTTTCTAAACAGTTTTTTATATCATTAAGATTAAAACTATTAAAAATGAAAAAAGTGGATAGGCACTTTGGAAGCTTTAATAAATCGCACTTGAAATATTCGATTTATTGTGATAAATTGAAAATGAATTTTAAAAAATTAAATAAGTTTGAATATTCACTAGGGGATCCCTTGATAAGGGCTGAGAATAAAGTAGTTACTTTTAAACCCTCAAAACCTGAACAGGTTCGAACCTGCGTAGGGAAGTGGCGTAATGACTTTCTTACGCTTTTGTTTGTTTATACAAAACTAACAAACCACTTTCCTATTCGGAGAGTGGTTTTTTTATCTTTTTAAAAAACATTTCTGATGGGGTTTTATAAAGAGTTTATTTAGGAAGAAGGTGCATCAATCGGCATTATAATTTCCTTATAAGGAGAGAGAATCAGTGAAATTAATGGCCGTAACGGACGATATGCACTCGGTAAGCAAGCTTGCTTCTGTGATTATTCAAATAAAAGATGCAGTCGATTTTGTCCAGATTCGTGAAAAAATGAAAACCGTTCAAGAAATCATTTTATTACTCCAGCTATTGGAAGATGGCGGAGTCAAAAAGGAAAAAATCATCATCAATGATCGATTGGATATTGCATTGCTGATGAGTATCCCAAACCTTCACCTACCTGAACGGGGTTTGCCGGTTAAAAAGGTAAAAGAGCATTTTCCACATTTGCAGATTGGGCGATCTGTTCATTCTATAGAGACAGCAAAGCAAGCGGAATGGGATGGCGTGGATTATATCTTATATGGTCATTGTTTTGAGACCAATAGCAAAAAGGGAAAGGTTCCGAATGGCATTCATCCAATCAAGGAAATGAAAAAGGAATTACAAATCCCTATTTATGCAATCGGAGGGATCACGATAAACAAAATCAATGCATTACAGCAAGTGAAACCAGATGGAATTGCAGTAATGTCTGGAATCTTTTCAAGCGAAGATCCATTAGCATCAACAAAACAATTTTACGAGGCGATAAAAAGTGAAAAAAAATTATGAAGTAGTTGTCATAGGTGGAGGGATTATCGGTTGCTCGATTGCCTATCATTTAGCAAAAGAAAAGATGGATGTGGCTTTGTTTGAGGGAAGGCAAATTGGCGGTAAGTCAACAAGTGCTGCAGCTGGAATGCTAGGTGCTCATTCTGAATGTGACGAAGATTTTGAAGTCTTTTTTCCGTTTGCAAGAAGCAGTCAACAAGCGTATTCCGTGCTTAACGAGGAATTAAGGGAGTTAAGCGGAATTGATATGCAGTACCGAAAAGGAGGTATTTTAAAGCTTGCCTTTAGTGAAGCCGATAAAAATGCTCTCAGTAGCTTGATTTCTCAACCTTCTGTTCAATGGTTGGAAGCAGATGATGTAAGAAAAAGGGAACACTCTATTACGTCCAATCTACTAGGAGCGGCATTTATTGAGGACGATGTTAACGTTTTGCCTGTTGCAGTTTGCCAAGGTTTTGCAAAAGGTGCGCGGATGCTAGGTGCGTCTATTTTTGAATATACACCTGTAAGTGACATTAAAAAGAAAGAAAATGGCTTTTTGATTGAAACAACAATAGGTCAATTCGAAGCCAAGTATGTTGTGGTCGCAAATGGGGTTTGGAGTACTTCCTTTTTTAAACAATTAGGATTGCATCATCAACTTACGCCTGTAAAAGGAGAATGCTTATCTGTTATTGATGAAAAGGCTACCCTAAAACATACGTTATTCCATGACCAATGTTATATTGTTCCTAGAAATAACGGAACGATTGTCATTGGTGCGACCATGATTGAAAACGACTGGAATGAAAGCGTTAGCCTTAGTGGGATAGAATCTTTAATTGCGAAGGCAAAAACGATGCTCCCAGCAGTTTCTGACATGAAACTAGATTCCTTTTGGGCAGGTCTTCGTCCACAAACCTTTGATCAAAAGCCCTTTATCGGCCACCATCCTGAAGAAGAAGGCATTCTATTTGCTACAGGCCATTATCGTAATGGGATTCTGCTTGCTCCCGCAACCGGAAAAATGATCACTGATCTTATTCTTAAAAGAGAAGTAAATAAAGAATGGGTGGAGGCATTTAAAATTGACCGCCGCAGGCCAAGTATGTATAGGAGGTTGGAAGAATAATGTCCATTGTATTAAACGGGAAAAGTGTCGTACTGCCAGGGGAAGTAAACTCGATTCAACAGTTGCTTACTCAGTATCATTTGGAAAATCGAATTGTCGTTGTCGAATTAAATAAAGAAATTGTTTTGAAAGAACACTATGAAACCACGAATCTATCTCGTGGAGATATGGTAGAAATTATTCATTTTGTAGGAGGAGGATGAGCATGTTAAAAATAGCCAATCACACATTTAACTCAAGTCTTTTATTAGGAACAGGAAAGTATCCATCATTTGATATTCAAAAAAAAGCAGTCGAGGTGTCTGGAGCGGAGATCTTAACTTTTGCGGTTAGAAGGATGAATATTTTTGAAGAGCACCAGCCGAACTTTCTTGAACAACTGGATTTATCTAAATATACGCTTCTTCCAAATACAGCTGGAGCGAAAACAGCTGAAGAGGCAGTAAGGATTGCGAGACTCGCAAAAGCTTCAGGTTTATGTGACATGATTAAAGTCGAAGTCATTGGCGATGATCGATCCCTTTTACCTGATCCGATCGAAACATTGAAGGCATCGGAAATGTTATTGGCAGAAGGGTTCATTGTCTTGCCTTATACGTCCGATGATGTCGTGTTAGCCAAACGACTTGAAAATCTTGGTGTGCATGCGATTATGCCTGGTGCTTCACCGATTGGTTCAGGAAAGGGAATTTTAAATCCGCTAAACTTAAAGTTTATTATTGAACAGTCAGCTGTTCCAGTCATCGTAGATGCAGGCATCGGTTCTCCAAAGGATGTGGCGTATGCGATGGAGCTTGGAGCGGATGGAGTTTTACTCAATACCGCTGTTTCAGGAGCAAAAGATCCTGTCAAAATGGCTCTTGCCATGAAGTTGGCGATTGAAGCAGGGACACTGGGATTTGAAGCAGGAAGAATTGAAGAGAAAGAGTATGGTGTTGCAAGCAGTCCAACATCCGGGATGGTGTCATCTTGAATAATCGATATTCAAGACAGGAATTATTTTTAGGAAGTGAGGCGCAAGCAAACGTTCAAGATGCCCGTGTGGTCATTATTGGTGCAGGGGCACTTGGATCAGCTAGTGCAGAAATGTTGGCTAGAGCAGGGATTGGCACGCTTACGCTGGTGGATCGTGATTATGTAGAATGGAGTAACTTACAAAGACAGCAGTTATATGGAGAAGAAGATGTAAGGAAAAAGCTTCCGAAAGCAATAGCTGCCAAACAAAGACTACAGCAAATAAATAGTGAAATCACCATCAATAGTTTGGTTGCCGATGTTCATGGGCTTAATATTGAAGAAATCATTAAAGATCATTCTGTGATCGTTGATGCTACAGATAATTTTGAAACGAGACTGATCGTTAACGATGCTGCTGTGAAACAGGGGATTCCTTTTATATTTGGAGCATGTGTTTCCAGTTACGGACTTACTTTTCCAATTATCCCGGGAAAAACTCCCTGTTTGCATTGCTTAATGAACCATTTACCAATGGATGGTATGACCTGTGATACGGTTGGTGTCATTAGTCCAATCGTTCAAGTGATCGCCGCTTTTCAGGTCACCCAAGTTTTACGTCTTCTTGCAGGAGAAGAACTTTTACCGATCATGCAATCCATGGATATTTGGAAAAGTGAAAAGGCGGAAATCAACGTAGATCGTTTAAAAAATAAGGATTGTCCAACATGTGGTAAGCATGCAACATTTCCTTATTTGTCTTTTGAAAATCAAACGAAGACAGATGTTTTATGCGGAAGAGATGCAGTCCAGCTCAGGCCAGGGCTATTAGGAACGTTTTCGCTGGATCGTTTTGTAGAAAAATTGCGAGGGATCGTAACAAATTCCATAGCGAATCCTTATTTGCTCTCATGTTCTTTTGAAGGTCATCGATTGGTGCTGTTTAAAGACGGTCGTGCTATCATTCATGGCACAAATGATCCAAAAAGAGCTCGAGTCATCTATAATCGTTTGATTCAATACTATCAAGAATAATGATTTAGATAATAAAGTCAGTTGCCTAAAATCAACCGATTTTATTATCTTTAAGTTCAAGTTCATAAAATGTTGAATAAATAAAGACTTTTGTTTAAAAACGATATGAACGTCTTTCCATTAGGAAGGCGTTCTTTGCTTTTAATCTATTTAATTTCGACAAATAACGATTATTTTTTTTATTTATTTTTCAAAACTCTTTAAAAAATTACAAATATGAGATAGAATTCTACTTAAGAGTTACATAAACGCTTTAAAGCGATATAGTATCTGAAACTATATTTGACTAATAAATTGGAGTGAAAAGGCTATGTCTAATATTAAATTTTATTATGGAAATGATGTTCCACTAGAGATGCACAAAGTACGTATCGTACAAAAACTAAATTTACCACCGATTGAACGTCGTTTAGAAGCGATAAATGAGGCTGGCTACAATACCTTTCTATTAAAAAATCGTGATGTTTTTATGGATATGCTGACAGATAGTGGTGTTAATGCCATGAGTGATAAGCAGCAAGCGGCCATGTTAGAGGCCGATGACAGTTATGCAGGTTCGAATACATTTACTAAACTTGAAAGTAAAATAGAAGAAATCTTCGGTAAGAAATATTTTCTTCCTGCCCACCAAGGGAGAGCTTGTGAAAATATCATTTCACAAACATATGTGAATCAAGGCTCTGTTATACCGATGAATTACCATTTCACGACAACAAAATCTCATATTGTGTTAAATGGGGGTAGAGTAGAGGAAGTTTTTAAAGACGAAGCATTGAACATTACAAGTGAAGATCCATTCAAAGGAAATATGGATCTTGCAAAATTAAGGGATGTTATTGAAACGAATGGAGCGGAAAATATTCCTTTTGTTCGTATGGAAGCTGGAACGAATCTCATCGGCGGACAGCCCTTCTCTCTTGAAAATATGAAAGATGTTCGGAAAGTATGTGATGAGCATGGTTTATTGCTCATTTTAGATGCTAGTCTTTTGTCCGATAACCTTTACTTTATTAAAGAAAGAGAAGAAAACTGTAAAAATATGAGCATCAGAGAGATTACTCGTGAACTTGCTGATCTTTCGGATATCATTTATTTCTCAGCTCGTAAACTGGGAAGTGCACGCGGCGGTGCAATTTGCACAAATAATAAAGACGTTTATATGAAAATGCGCGAGTATGTTACCCTTTATGAAGGATTCCTAACTTATGGAGGGATGTCTGTTCGTGAAATGGAAGCGATTGCTGTTGGTCTTGATGAAACAATGGACGAAAATATGATCAATCAAGGTCCTCAGTTTATTGCTTATATGACAGAGGAACTATTGAAAAAAGGTGTACCGGTTGTGACTCCAGCAGGTGGGTTAGGCTGCCATATTAACGCAATGGAATTTGTTGACCATATTCCGCAAACAGAGTATCCTGCAGGCGCATTAGCAGCGGCCCTATATCTTGCAGGTGGTGTACGTGGGATGGAAAGAGGCACGATGTCTGAGCAACGTGATCTAGATGGAAACGAAACATTATCCCATATGGAACTTGTTCGCCTTGCAATGCCTCGCCGAGTATATACACTATCACAAGTGAAATATGCTATTGACCGGGTTGCTTGGCTCTATGAAAATCGTAAATTGATTGGCGGATTAAAATTTGTCGAAGAACCAAGCGTATTACGTTTCTTCTTTGGAAAATTAACAACCACTTCAAATTGGCAAAATGAATTAGTTGCCAAATTCAGAGCGGACTTTGGCGATAGCTTGTAATTGTATAAGAAAGAAAAAATAAAGTAACTTTACGATAACCCTGTTCTTAATCAGAACGGGGTTATGTGTATTTAAAGTTATAATATTAAATATTATTTGACACTTTACATTTTGCTTTTAGTCGTTCTCATTTATTGTCAATTCATCATTTGTCTCTGGGGATGGACCACCATATTGTTGATTAATCAATTCCGCTAATTCGTCTAAAAATTCATCTGACATTAAAGGTTTCTTTTCCTTTATCATGTTTTCCCTCCTAACATTTCTAGAATTAAATCAATAATGTGCATTCATGAACACGATGTTTTTGTTTCATTATTATTGCTTTTTCTCCGATGTTATTAGGTTGAAATTTATATTTACATTTATAAAATTGAGGAGTATGATAATCAACAGTTTCGAATTTCTAAATCGCTGAAACCTAAAGGTACGGGGGAACCATTTTTTTGGAATTATGTACATAATTCCAGGGGTGAATCCTTTTAAAGGTAGGGCTACTCAATGGTCCTAATCCGACAGCTAACCTCGTAAGCGTTATATGAGAAGGAAGGTGGAGCTTGTGGGACAAAAATTATAATGTCTTCAAGTCTTTTTATTATTGACTTGGGGGCATTTTTTAATTCATTAAATGAATGTGTTTTGATAAGTATTAATTTAAGTGTGCAATATATGTAATAAGGATGGTGAAAATCAATGACGATCAAAAGATTTTTAATTGGACGACCTTTAAAATCAACAGAATTAGGAGAACAGAAGCTCAATAAAACGAAGGCATTAGCCATTCTTTCTTCTGATGCCTTATCTTCGGTTGCTTATGGTCCTGAGCAAATATTAATCGTGCTTGTTTTATTGGGTACAGTAGCTTTCTGGTACTCAATTCCAATCGCGATAGGGGTATTAATTCTATTAACAGCACTAATCTTGTCTTATCGACAAATCATCTTTGCTTATCCTCATGGTGGGGGAGCATACGTCGTATCTAAGGAGAATTTAGGGGTGAATCCTGGGCTAATAGCCGGCGGATCCTTGTTAGTTGATTACATTTTAACTGTAGCAGTTAGTGTATCCGCGGGTACAGATGCCATTACTTCAGCCTTTCCCGCTTTACATCCTTATAATGTCATTATTGCGATTTTGTTCGTAGTTTTTATTACGATCTTGAACTTAAGAGGTGTAACAGAATCTGCTTCTATTTTAGCATATCCTGTTTATTTATTCGTTCTTGCTTTATTCATTTTAATTGGAGTGGGTATTTACAACGTTGTTACAGGTGGGGTATCGCCTACTTTACATGCACCAATTGGAACACCTGTTGCAGGAATCAGTTTGTTTATTCTGCTTAGAGCTTTTGCATCGGGTAGTTCTGCTTTAACAGGGGTGGAGGCTATTTCAAATGCCATTCCAAACTTTAAAGACCCTGCACCAAATAATGCAGCAAAAACACTTATGGCAATGGGAGCTTTACTTGCTGTGTTATTTACAGGAATCGTCTTTTTGGCTTATTTTTATGGAATTTCTCCTAAAACAGAGGTAACTGTTATTTCACAAATGGCTGAAGAAATATTTGGACGGAATTTCATGTATTTCTTTATTCAAGGAACTACTGCGTTGATCTTAATTCTGGCTGCTAATACAGGTTATTCTGCTTTCCCTTTGCTGGCTGTTAATTTGGCAAAAGATAAATTTATTGCCAGAATGTTTACAATAAGAGGAGACCGATTAGGGTATTCAAATGGAATACTGATTCTTGGAATTTCTTCTATTATCTTAATTATTGTTTTTAAAGGTCAGACAGAACATCTGATTCCATTATATGCAGTGGGTGTATTTATTCCATTTACATTATCCCAAACTGGAATGATCGTTAAGTGGTTTCGTGAAAAGCCTAAAGGGTGGGTCCCAAAACTAATAGTCAATACAATTGGAGCCATTATTAGTTTTGTGGTCACGATTGTATTCTTTCTAACCAAGTTTCCACAGGTTTGGCCAGTATTGATCTTTTTACCGGTCATCGTAATGGGGTTTCACAAAATCAACCGTCATTATCAATCGGTTGGTGAACAATTAAGGATAAATGCTAATGTGAAAAGTATCCCGATTGAGGGCCATGTTATTATCGTTCCAGTTGCTGGTATTACGACAGTTGTAGAAAACTCCTTAAACTATGCAAAATCTTTATCAGCAAATCAGATTATAGCCGTATATGTTGCTTTTGATAGAGAAAGCGAAAAGAAAATGGAAGATAAGTGGAAAGACTTTCAACCTGATGTAAGACTTGTTACTCTATACTCGTATTATAGAAGTATTATCAATCCGTTGACAAAATTTGTAGATACGGTTGAACATAAAGCAAGGGAATCGAATTATCGCGTTACGGTCGTCATTCCACAATTTATTCCGAAGAAAGGCTGGCATAATATTCTTCATAATCAATCTAGTTTATTAATTCGTGCCATATTACTTTTCAAGAAAGACGTGGTTATCACAACTGTACCTTTTCATTTAAAAAAATAAAAGTTATGTTGTTTTAACAATATGAATTTTAAATTGACAAAAAACATCCTTTTTCATTAGAAAAGGGATGTTTTTTTGATATTAAGCCTTTTTCACATACGTATCAGTTTTATTTTCTCTTAATGTATTCGGATCCTAATGGTGACAATTAAACTGTAATTGGCACATCTGATAACAAACAAAAAGATTTATATCCATAACGAATGGGGGATTGATTGCTATGTCCAATCCTTGTTCAGTTAGTAGCTTTAATTCCCCTGATGAAAAATTCACAACTCCACATCCAATTTCGTTTCCATAAGTATCAATAATTCGAATGACTGCGCCTTTATTAAACTGACCCTTTACTTGGTAAATTCCAGAGGGTAGAAGACTTTGCTGATTCTCAATCATTCGGTTTATAGCCAAATGATTAATGATGATTTCTCCTTCAGGTCGAGAATTAAAGGCTATCCATTTTTTCTTTTGATTTAAATTTATCGAAGGTGTTTCTGTTTTAAAATAAGTTCCTTTTGCCTTTCCTAAAACAGCATCAACTACAATATTTTCTGTGCTTGCGTTTCCCAAAAACATGGCAATATTTGAAGCCATAGCAATTTTGACTGCCTCGATTTTTGATTTCATTCCACCTGTACCTACTGAACTGCCTGAACCACCTGCAGCTGATTCAATTTCAGGAGTTATTTCACCGACATGTTCCAATAATTTGGCGTGAGTATGTTTCGCAGGATTTGCATTATAAAGTCCATCAATATCAGATAATATGACTAACTGATCAGCATCTGCTAATCCGGCTACTTTTGCTGAGAGTGTATCATTATCCCCAAACTTTAATCGATCAACTGTAACGGTATCGTTCTCATTGACGATCGGAATAATTCCTCTTTCTAACAATACGTTTAATGTATTCCGAACATTTGTATAGCGATCTTCATCTAAAAAATCACTTCTCGTTATTAATATTTGGGCTGCTACATAACCATTTGATAAAAAAAGCTTAGTATACGATTCCATTAATAAAACTTGACCGATTGAGGCAGCAGCCTGTTTTTCGGGAAGAGTATTTGGACGTTTAAGACAGCCTAGTTTACGATATCCTGCCGCAACAGCACCAGATGATACGAGGACAACTTCATGACCTGCATCTTTTAAATACACAATTTCATCAACTAATTTTTCAAGCTTTTTTAGACTGATTTCGCCGTGTCGACTTGTTAACGAACTGCTTCCAACTTTAATAACGATTCTCAGTTGTTTTGTGTCCGTGGACATCCGATCACTCCTATACCAATTTTTTGTTAATAGAACCATTGAAAAGTGGGAAAGATACTTACAGAGAGAACTAGTTACTGTGGTTGGAGTGAATGTCGGATTGATTGGATAGCTGTTTTTATATCTTTTGGTTTCATTGCGAGGATAAACATATCGATTTTTTCAAAGTTTAAGTTTCCTTTAGTGACACCATTTATTCCATAAACTTTCTCAAGTTGTTGTAGGCGTTTTGTGTTGCTATTGTTAGTAACAAAGACTTGGTTTAATGGGATCTTTCTGGATTTTACGATCCCAGAAATCATGGCTTCTGCCATAGTTCCAGCCCCTAATAAGGCAATGGTTTTGTTCTTTAACATGCAACCTCTCCCAGCTCGTTCGTATTTTTGTTCTTATTTTCATCAACGTCCTTATACTAACAATCTATAAAATCATTATCAAGGAATATTGTGAATATTATGTGTATATGACTCAATTAGTGAGCATGAGTGAACATAAGTAGAGCTAAATAGATGTAATCAGCTCTCAAGACGAAATATCACCGCTTAACATGAAATATGCTAGTTAGATTTTTTTGAATTGGTGGATTTTATAAAACAGTTATACTTAAAATGCAAAGAAGAGTCTTGATTCAAAAAAATGAAATCAAGACTCTTCTTTTATTGATTCGAGATAAGGGCAAGTCTCTCAATAATTCTTCTTTTACGATAAAGCATCTTGCCAGCTTCAGCGATATCGTTTACAGCGGATCGATTTATAAACGCACCAAACACGAGACCAGCAATAGGGATCATTTGAAATAGCTTTTTCCAACCCATTTGATCACGATAAGAAAAAACGACCTCGCGCCATCCTTGCATTTCAGATAGAACCTCTCTTTTAGCAGTATCATCCTTTTGGTCGAACCGAGTTATTTGCTTTAAGATCGATTGTTTACCCACAATGTCAGCAGAGACAAATTGTAGACATTTTACAATAAATAATCGCTCTTTTTTATCTTTTGGATCATAACCGTAACAAATCGCTATATCTTGTAATGTTTTTAATTGCAAGCCGAGAAGGAGCGGAATATCGATGGTTAATGTGAATATTCCTCCAATCCCCGTACTAGCTCCTTGAATCGTAGCTAACTTTTTTCGATTGCCGGTCAGTTTTTCTACTGCCTGATCCATCGTAGAGAGGGGGAGTTTTGCCGCTTCTTCTAACGTATGATCGGCTAAGTCTGGATAATAAGTGGAAAGCGATGATTCTGAACTTAAATAGCTTCCACCATTCTGAACGTATTGACCTAGTTCATCCAAAATCACACCAATTTTTTTCTGAATGAATGCGGGCGTTAATTTATCAATGAGTTTAAAGGGGAGACGACCAAGTTTCTCCCAAAACCAAAGACCACTTTGATCCTTCTCCCAATTTTCAACTTTTTTCAATTCTTCTATTAACCAATCTTTCGAATCAATCAATCGCCATTTCTCCTTATTTATGTATTGTTTGATTATATAGTACGTTAATTATGGAGAAAAGGTTTCATTATTTGTTTATGATAGGTGGAGAATGTCTAGTAATTAAGACAAAAAGAAGGGAATGTAGAAGGGTTTTTTCTTGTTTGTTAAGTGCCTTAAGAAAGAATAGATTTAAATGGGTGTAAGGGTAGAAAATGGGGAAGGAATCAGTAGGACTGAACGAGAAATCGTTCAGTCCATTACTTATACTAATTCTATTATTCAGTTTTTTCGGTTTCTTCTTCAGTACCGTCTTCAGTTTCAGTACCATCTGTTTGACTTTCTTCAGTACCGTCTTCAGTTTCAATGCCATCTGTTTGATTTTCTTCAGTCTCAGGTTCAGTCTCAGTTTCGTTACTGCACCCAGTTGAAAATCCTACCACCATTAAAGCTGCCATTAATACTAAAAACCATTGTTTTAAGCTTTTCATAACTTGTTTGCCTCCTTGAATCTCTTAAATAGTTGCAAGTTTAGTATACATGCTTTCAAATGAAAGAATGCGATATTTTCTAATTGTTTACAATAATTATCCTTTTGTTAATATTCAATTTACTATTTAAAAAAATATTTTCAACTTCTTTACTTAATTTTTTTAAATCATTTTAGCCTTTTATGACCATATAGATGATGGGGGGTATCAATACAAATAACTCACAAACCTTTAAAAAATATGATGTCAATCATATAAAAGGCTGCTAATCAATTATGATTGATTAGCAGCCTCAAATTAGTAAATATTTAATATTTCGACAAATTTAACAGAAAGGGATTAAGCATATTGTTCGTTCCCTTGTTCATTGATTACACCATCGTACTGGAGTAGTAGTTGATCAAAAATACGATCCCATCGCTGTGATAAAGCGTATTTTCTACCCTCCATACCCATTTGCCAACGAATACTATCATGGGTTAATAATTGAACAATTGAGTTTGCAAACTCCTGCGATTCACCTGGTTTACACAAAGTTCCAGTTATCTCTGCTTGAACAACATTTCTTACGCCACCAGAATTAGCTCCAATGACAGGTGTACCACTTGCAAGTGCTTCGAGGACTACATTACCAAAGGTCTCGGTTGGAGATGGAAAAACAAATAAGTCAGAAGCACAATAAATCTCAGCTAATTCTTCACCGTTTAAATAGCCTGTAAAAATCACATTTTTGAGGTGCTTCATTTTCTAATTCCTCCCTTAAAGGACCATCTCCAACCCATACCCATTGGATATCTTTATCAATTTCAGGTGGTATTGATTTGGCTACATTCAAAAGTGTTTTCACATCTTTCTCAGGTGCTAATCTGCCAACATATAGGAGCAAATATTTTTTCGTTATTCCATATTTTTCGCGTACAGAAATTTTATCATATTGGGGGTGGAAGAGTTGACAGTCCACCCCTCGTGGCCATATTTCAATATTTTTAAAGTTACGACTGTTTAATTGTTGGAGTGTTTCTTTCGAGGGAACAAAAAGTTTTTGAAAGGGGCTATGAAACCAATTCATATATTTCCAAACCCATTTGGAAAAGAATTGTAAATCATAATATTTTAAATACTGATCAAAATCTGTGTGATAGGAGCCAACAAGGGGGATGTTTAATTTTTTTGCATAATAAACCCCACATAAACCCATATTAAATGGAGTTGCTACATGAATGATGTCAGGGGAGAAGTCGTGTAATTCTGCTTTAATTTGCAGAAGATTGGGCAGAGCTAAACGACATTCTGGATATAAGAAAAAGGAAAGACTTTCAAATCGGTGAATATGATCTGTTACATACTCGTTTGAAGTTCCCTTTGGGGCAAAGACTTTAAAGGAAATATCTTGTTCATGTAAATAATCTGTAAATCTTTTTAATGTACGTGCGACTCCGTTTATGTCTGGGAAAAAGGTATCTGTGAAAATAGCTATCTTCATGTGTCTTCCCCCTAATTATGATAGAACGTAACTGGAATCTAAAATATAAATAAGAAACAAAATACTCCTACGCATGACCCAAGAAGCCCACCGGCCATTACATCTGAAGGATAGTGAAGACCTAAATAGATTCTGGATAAACCCACGCATAATCCTAAAGGTATCAGAATAAAGGAGAGAGCTGGCACAAATAGGACGAATGGAATAATCACAGAAAAAATAGCTGTTGTATGACCAGATGGAAAAGAATGATCTTTCAATGGATTTAAAGGTACTTTTGTTTCTTCTATCATTAAATAAGGTCTTTTACGCGGAAAAAGTTTTTTAACTAATTGTACGGGAATATGACTGATTGCCAAGGCAAGTGCACTTGAATAAGCTGCCACTTTTGTCTGATTGTTAGAAATTAGAATCAATAGTATGGTCGATAAAATGGTAAAAGTAGCTCCCCCCATATGCGTAATCGTGCTGAAAAAAAGATTGAGCATTTTTTTATCAAAATGACGGTTCACTTGTTGGAATAAACGACATTCAAAATGATAAAAACTTAGTAAAAGTTTAGGCAATTTCTACACTCCTTGTATTCATGGTGAATGAAAGATACTTTCATTTTAATTCAAGGTTGTTTAGCAAATACGAAAGGAATGTTAATTTTTTGATAAGAAATTCTCATTCATGAATAAATGAAAAAGTACACATATTACTTATTTCGAAATGTAGGCAAACTGGAAGATCTTCCGATGGAAATATAATGAATAGAATGGTTGATCATTTCATGCAAAGGCAAGCAATTTCTCCCATCAATAATAATGGCTTCCTTCATATATAATTCGTACAAATGTAATGGAAACGATTTAATTTGGTCCCATTCAGTGGCAATAATGGCTAATTCACTATCCATTAAAGCATCACGAATGTCATCTGTGTATGTGATCTGGTTTCCAAATACTTTCTTTGCATTTGTAATAGCAATCGGATCATAGGCTGTAACGATTGCACGTTCATTCAAAAGTCCATTTATGATCTGTAATGAAGCAGCTTCTCGGATATCATCGGTCTTTGGTTTAAAAGAAAGACCAAGAACGGTAACTTTTTTTCCGAGTAACGAACCGAATCGTTCTTTTGCCTTCAGAACAGGGAGTGATTGTTGTCGATTATTCACTTCAATGACAGCGTTCAATAGCTCGAAGGAATGTTGAACATTCCCAGCAAGTTTAGCGAGAGCTTTCGTATCTTTTGGAAAACAAGAACCCCCGTATCCAATACCAGCTTGAAGAAAATGAGGGCCAATCCTCTTATCTTGGCCAATCCCGTAGGATACTTCATCAATATTGGCACCGACTTTTTCGCAAAGGGCAGCAATTTCATTAATGAAGCTAATTTCGATGCCTACCTGAAGGGCTACTTCAAGCACTTTGGCTGGCACAGCATCACCACCGAGCAGATGCTCGATTACATGAAGCCCAACCTGATCGAAAAATATCCCGGCAAGATGAGCTGGGCCGAGGTGCACGAATGGGTCTACGACGCCGGGATTCCCAAGGATGCGCCGGTGCCCGAGTCACCGCGCTTCGATGCGATCGACCGGGAACGCGGCAAGTTCCTCGCCGGCAGCCTGGCCGCAGACCAGCTCGACGCCAAGGGCTGGAACACGCAGGAGTGGATGTACTTCCTCGACCGCCTGCCCGACGCGCCGCCACTGGACAAGATGCGGCAACTGGATGCCGCCTGGCATCTCACCGGCACGCCGAACGCCGAGATCGGCATGCGCTGGTACAGCCACGCCATTGCCGCGGGCGACAAGGCGGTGTGGCCGGCCGCGGCCGAGCACATGATCCGGATCGGCCGGATCTACCTCACCACCCCGCTGTACAAGGCGCTGGTAAAGACGCCGGCAGGCCTGGCCTATGCCGAGGAGGTTTATGCCAAGGCCAAACCCGGCTACCACCCGCTGACCCAGCATGTGGTCGAAGGCATCATCGCCAAGGCGAAACTGCCGGAACAGAAGGCGGACAAGTCCTGAGGTCCGGCCGGACGACGTTTCGAATGGATTGAAGGGATTCACGCTCCATGCTCGCATCCCCGCGCGGCAGGGATGCGAAAGGAGGAAGGGTGTTTCTGCTGCCCTTCGCCGGGAACAGCAAAACGCCCCATCAGCCCTTCGGGCAGCTTCCCCCGCCTTGCGGGGGAAGCGAACGCAACGGCATCGTTGCTGCATGACCAATGGCCCGCTGCCCTTGCGCGCAGGGAAGGGCGAACCACGAACCGACCAGGAAACCCGATGTCCGAATCCACCGCCAACGCCACCCCGCTCTGGAAGCGCATGCTGCGGCGCCGTTTGAAGTTTCTGGCGTGGCTGGCCGCGGTGCTGGTCGTCGTGCTGGGCGGCAGCTACCTGTTCGCGCCGCAATGGCTGATGCAGGCGAACGTCATGCGCGAGGCGATGGCCGCCAAGCTGGAGACGCACTCGGTGCAGGTCGGCGATACGCGCTGGACGTACTACGAGGGCGGCACCGGTCCGACCATCGTCCTGCTGCACGGCTTCACCCGCGACAAGGAGATCTGGCTGCCGGTGGCCAAGCTGCTGACGCCTCATTTCCACGTGGTCATCCCCGACCTGCCCGGCTGGGGCGCGTCATCGCGCCATCCGGGCGGCAACTACGACATCGACGCGCAGGCGACTCGCCTGAATGCTTTCGTGCAGGCCTTGCGACTGCCGCGGTTCCTCCTGGTCGGCCATTCGACGGGCGGGGCGATCGCCGGCGTGTATGCCGCCGAGCACCCCGAACACGTGGCCGCGCTGGCCCTGGTCGACGCCTTTGGCCTGAAGTCGCGGGAAAGCGCGTTCGACCGGGAGGTGCTGGCCGGCAGCAACCCCTTCATTTTCGACGACCGCGCCGGATTCGCCCGGCTGGCCGCGCTGACGTTCGACCAGCCACCGCATCCTCCCGGCCGTTTCGTCGACGTGCTGGTGCAGCGCAACCAGCGCGATCACGCCTTCATCCAGCGCACGTTCAAGGCGTTGCGCCAGCCGTCGCAAGCCCTGTCCGTGCAACAGCGGCTGGACCGGCTGACCATGCCGGTGCTGGGCCTGTGGTGCCACGATGACAAGATCATCGACAGCTCGGCACTGGACAGCCTGCGCAACGGGCTGACCGCGGCCAGCGCGATCAGCACCAGCGTGATCAGCGGCTGCAACCACATGCCGATGCTTGAAAAGCCGGAGGCAACCGCGCAGATCCTCACCGGTTTTGCGCTGTCGCACTGACCAGGGCGGGGCCATCGGCTGAGCCGCTCAGGCACAACTCAGCGAGCAAGGATGAAAGTGTTGTGAATTGTGGCCGGCAACATGGGAGAATGAACGGATGAGCCTGCAATCGGGCATGGCGCCCGGCAAGAAAGCGCAACGATGAAACGAAGCCTTGTGCGATCAGGCGTGGACGCGATTGCGCGGATGTCCACCACCCGCACCAACTACTGGACCGAACTCGTCGTGGACACGGCCCTGGGCACGTGGCTGCTGGTCGAAGGCTGGCGTCATTTCGACGGCGGCGCGGCGGTGGCCGCACTCGCTTGCCTGCTCGGCCTGTTTGCCTTCAGTTTCCTCGAGTACTTCTTCCACCGCTGGATGTTCCACACCCATGTCCCGCTGTTCGAACAAGGGCACCACTTGCACCATGAGCACCCGCTCGGCTATGACGCGCTGCCGTTCTTCCTGCCCGCCGTGGTGCTGCTCGCCCTGAGCGGCCTGCTCATGGTGCTGATGCCGACCGGCTTCGCCCTGCTGCTGGCCGGCTCGATCACGTTCGGCTACATCATCTATGGGCTGGCCCATTTCATCATCCATCACGTGCGCTTCAAACAGCCATGGTTGCGGCGCTGGGCCGGCGCCCACCACGTGCATCATTACCATCCGGACACCAATTTCGGCGTCACCACGCCACTGTGGGACGTCCTGCTGCGCACGCGTTACGTGCGCCAGCCGCGCAAGGCCTGAGAGGTTGTGAATTATTCAACCTCTCAGGCGCCAGGAGGCCGGTCGCGAGTCAGTCACGCAAGTGACTGATTCGCGTGAGCACGTCCGGGACATGTACCGGACGCGCGATGAAAAAACCACAGGAAGTGGTTTTCTTCACAGACCCTGAGACGCCTGGCCACCCCAGACAGGCCGCTGCGGGCGCTTGATCCCACGCTCCCGTTCGTGCCGAATCACACCTCGCCCGTTGTGAAAAGCGGGAAGTCTTCGCTACGATTCCCCGGGGCCGCATCACTGCTGCCACCGCCGGGGACCGCATGACTTCCGCGTCAGATTTCAGTTTCTTGTCGGGCGGCGGGGAGATGGGCGCCTGCATGCGCGCGCACGACTGGGGCAGCTCCGCCATGGGCGAGCCGGCGGACTGGCCGGATGCGCTGAAATCCGTGGTGTCGTTGATGCTGGTATCGCGCTTTCCGATGTTCCTGCTCTGGGGCGATGAGCATCTGTGCCTGTACAACGACGGCTATATCGCCTTGCTCGGAAAGCGTCATCCAGCCGCGCTGGGGCGACCGTTCCAGTCGACCTGGCCGGAAATCTGGCCCTCGATCCATCCGTTGATCGCCCGCGCCTATGCGGGTGAATCGCTGTATTTCGAGAGCCTGCCGTTGCGGGTCGAACGCAATCAGTTCCAGGAAGAAGCCAGCTTCACCTTTTCCTATTCGCCGTTGCGCGATGCCGATGGCACGGTCAGGGGCGTGTTCTGCGCGTGCATGGAAACCACCGAGCAGTTGCGCGCCGAGGCCGCCCTGCGCAGCAGCGAGGCGCGCTGGCGTGGTTTGTTCAACAACATGCAGGAGGGGTTTTTCCTGGCGCAGGCGCTGCGCGACGCCACAGGACGCATGACGGATTTCCGTATCCTGGAAATGAACCCCAGCTTCGAGCAGCAGAGCGGCATCGTGGCCAGCAATGTGCTGAATCGCCCGGTGCGCGAGGTCCTCCCCGGCATCCAGGACGAGCTCGTGCAGATTTATGCCGATGTCGTCGATAGCGGTGAACCGCGGCATTTCGAGATTCAAATAGCCGTCGCCGGGAACCGCTGGTTCGAGGTGCGCGCGCGCAAAAGCGCGACCGACCGGTTTGCGGTGCTGTTTCTCGACATCACCGCACGCCGGGGCTCCGAAGCGGCCCTGCGCAAGAGCGAGGCGACGTTCCGCGGCCTGACTCAGGCGATGCCCAACCAGGTCTGGACCGCCTCCGCCGACGGCAAGCTCGACTGGGTCAACGAACGCACGACGGAGTATTCGGGCGTCCGTGCCGACAAGTTGCTGGGCGAGGGCTGGACGCGCATGGTGCACCCGGATGATCTGGCTGCGGTCGGCAAGGAATGGGCCCAGGCCATTCACGCGGGGACGACTTATCAGACCGAATTTCGCCTGCGCGGCACCGACGGCAGTTATCGCTGGCATCTGGTGCGAGCAATGCCGATTCATGACGAGAACGGCAAGCTCGATCATTGGGTCGGCACCAATACGGATATCGAAAGCCAGAAACGCAACGAACAGGAACTGTCGCGCCTCAACGAGAACCTGGAGAGTCGCGTCGCCGAGCGCAGCGCCGAGCTCGAACAGGCCAACGAGGCGCTGCGCCAGGCGCAGAAAATGGAAGCCGTCGGCCAGCTCACCGGCGGTATCGCGCATGATTTCAACAATCTCCTGACCGGCGTGATCGGCGGGCTCGACATGCTGCGCGCACGGCTGGCGCAGGGACGCCTCGACGACATCGATCGCTACGTCGACGCGGCGGCGAGCTCCGCCAAGCGCGCAGCCACACTCACCCATCGCCTGCTGGCCTTCTCCCGACGCCAACCGCTGCAGCCGCAGGTGGTCGATGCCAATGCACTGGTGCAATCGCTGCGCGAACTGTTCGACCGCACCCTGGGACCGTTGATCCGGCTCGACATCGTCGCGGCGGCCGACCTGTGGCCGACCTTGTGCGATGCCAACCAGCTGGAAAGCACCCTGCTCAACCTGGTCATCAATGCGCGCGATGCCATGCGCGAGGGCGGCGCGCTGAGCGTCGAGACGGCCAACTACGCCATCACGCCACAGGAAGCGGCGAGCGAACCCGGGCTGGTGGCGGGCGACTATGTCCGCGTATGCGTGGTCGACAATGGCGAGGGCATGAGCGCCGAGATCGCCAGCAAGGCGTTCGAGCCATTCTTCACCACCAAGGCGCCTGGCGAGGGCACCGGCCTGGGTTTGTCGATGTCGTACGGATTTGCCAAGCAGTCGCATGGGCATATCCGCATCGAGAGCGACCCCGGCAAGGGTACCCGCGTCAAGCTTTACCTGCCCCGATACCTCGGCACCCGTCCGGTGCACACCGCCAAAGCCCTCCCCGACCAACCGTCTCCCACGACATGCAAGGCTCATACGGTGCTGGTCGTCGAGGACGAGCCGGTCATTCGCGAGTTGATCCTGGAGGTATTGCAGGAACAAGGCTGGCGCTGTCTCGAGGCGGCGGACGGAAATGCCGCGTGGTCGGTGCTGCAGTCGCGTGCCGACATCGACCTGCTGATCACCGACGTCGGGCTGCCCGGCCTCAACGGCCGCGTGCTGGCCGAACGGGCACGACGCCAGCTGCCCGCGCTGCGCATCCTGTTCGTGACCGGCTACGCGGAAAACTCCGATTTCGACCTGACCGGCGATGACAAGCGCATGCAGATGCTGCCCAAGCCATTTGGCGTCAACCAGCTGGTTCGCGCTGTCCAGGGATTTTTCCAGCCATGAATACGTACGCGGCGACTATGGCGGGATCGGAGGGCGGCGGCGTTCCGGAAACGAAGCACGCTTGCGTCCTGCTGGTCGAGGACGACGCGGTCGTGGCGATGCTCGTCGAACAGATCCTGCTCGACATGGAATTGCAGGTACTGGTGGTGGCGACGCTGGATTACGCCATGGTTGAGCTCGAAATGGCCAACTTCGACGCCGCCATCATCGACATGCGCCTGCGCGGCGATCGCGCCGACCAGCTCGTCGACAAGCTGTTGCTCGGCGGGATCCCGTTCATGGTCCTTTCCGGTGGCGACCTGGGCGACTTCCGCGTCGCCCACCCGCACGTTCGCGTACTCGGCAAGCCGTTCGACAAATCCGAGCTGGAACAATGCGTGCGCAGCCTGCTGCATGCCCCGGAGTCCGGGCAGTAGAAATCGCCCGGGTTGCAAAGTCCTCTGCGCGGCCGGCTTTTCCGCCGCTTCGTTGTCAATCCGATGCGTGCCGGAATCGCCAGACCGCTGTTGCAGGAGTCCGTCACGGGCAATGTTTTTGCTCCGATTCTCCGCCCGAAGATTCAGAACAGGAGCATCGCCCCCGAGCGGGTTCCGACGATCCCGGCGAGCTCCGGTCCAACGAAAAAACGGCTTGACGCGGAGCATGGTGCCTCAATCGGCCACGTCGGCAACCAGGCGGTCCAGCTCGGCCTTGAGAATCGCACCGTGCTTGCGTAGCCAGTCCCGTTGTTCGCGCCAGTCGGGAAACAGGTTTTCCACCTGGGTCCAGAAGCGTGGCGAATGGTTGCGCACCTTGAGGTGACACAACTCGTGGGCCAGCACGTAACGCAGCGCCGCCGGAGGCGCCAGGGCGAGCGCCAGATCGAGATTGATGCGGTCGCGCGTGTCCAGGCTGCCCCACAGGCTCTTCATCGGGCGAATCCGCAGCGACGTGGGGGCCAGGCCGAGTTGCGGCACGTAACTCGCCAGCCAGCGCGAGACGTCACGCCGGATCAATGCCTCCAGGTGCGAGGCCAGCAGGCCGCGCGCGATCAGCAACGCCCGCGTGTGCGGGCGCGGGATCACCAGGGTCAGGCCCTGCGCGTGCGTCTCGATCTTCGGATAGGCCCCTTCGGCCCAATCCAGCGTTACTTCCTCCCCGCGCAGCGGGAAGACGCACGGGTGCCCCACCCGCAGTGGCGCCAGCGGCTTCACGATCAGATGCAGTTCGTCGAGTTTCTTTTCCAGCCAGTCGGCATGCGTGCGCAGGAAGGCGCTGACCTGGGCCGGATGCGTTCCGCGTGGATACGACACGCGCGCGCCGGTGGGCGTTACCGTCAGGCGCAGGCGCTGCGCACGCGGATGCGCGGCCTTCAACACCATAATGGTGTTGCCGTCGGCCATCGCCAGTTCCAGCCAGTCGCCTTCGAGATGCTGCGTCATGATTCGTGTCGTCCAGCCGGGTGCCGCGCGCCAGGTGCCGCGTGCCCGGACGGACAGTATGGCGGGAAGGCGGCACCCCGACGCAAGGGCCTTTTGGGCTGGCCGGGGCTCCCGGCCCCTGCCAGAACGAATCTCAAGGACCATGAAACTCAAGCCAGCGTAGCAAGAGTGTCACCGGGCTTCCCTGACACGCGCGCGGCGGCGGATTCGCGAGTTCGTGCGCCGATGACCCGCCTGGCTCCGCCGCAGCACCGGCGCGCGCCTGCGCGCGCTCACGGCAGGCGGACGCCGTTTTGCAAGCTCTCAGCCGTCGGTGGGGCGCGGCAGACCGAACCATTCTTCCAGCTTGCCCAGCAACCGCGCCAGTTCCAGCGTCAACAAGGCAAAGCTGGCATCCAGCTCGGCGTGGGCATCTTGCTGGCTGTCGCCGAGCTCGTCCATCACCACGTCGAGGAACTTCAGCTTGCGGATCACCAGGTCCTCGCCCAGCACGAAGCTGATCCGGTCGTCGAAGGTGAGCCCCAGCATGAACACCTGCTTGCCGTTGCGCAGGTGTTCCTTGACCTCTTCCGCATCGAGATCCTGGCGGCGGCAGCGGGCGATCGCCCCGGTGGCGGTCGCCGGGTCGCGCAGTTCGCACTCGTCGCCAAGCGTCAGCCCGGCCGGCAGGTTGCCGTTGGCCAGCCAGTCGGTCATCAGCACGCGCGGCCCTTCCTCCGGCGCCAGCGGCACCGCCGGGAAGCTGCCCAGCGCCTCGCGCACCTCGGTCAAGGCATTCTCGGCGGACTTGCGGCTGGAGGTGTCCAGCACCAGCCAGCCGTGCTGGCGGTCGACGTAGGCCGACATCCGCGACTGCCGCACGAACGCGCGCGGCAGCAGTTCAGTGAGCAGGTCTTCCTTGATCCGCTTGCGTTCGCGCCCGCCGACCTTGCGGTCCTCTTCCTCGGCGATCTTCTGCACCTTGCGTTGCAGTTCCTCGTTGACGACCGCGGCGGGCAGCAGCTTGTCCTCGCCCCCTACGGTGAACAGGGTGCATTGCTTGACGCTGTGCACAAGCGGCTCGCCCTCGCCACGGCCGACCGGCGGCACGAAACCGCGGGTGAACATTTCCAGCGCGCCACAGGGGCGCAGGCGATGCTCGCCCAGCGCTTCATCGAGGCGCTCCAGGTCGGCGGACACGGCGGGAGAAAAGCGAAATAACGTGAGATTGCGAAAGAACATTCAAGGTCCGGAGTTGTGCTGCCGCGAGGCAGGTTCGTTGGTTGACGTCATTCCGGTACAGGCCGGCAGCGTTGCGCGACAGCGAAGCGGGCCAGGCCGCACCCCGGAAGCCGGGGCGCCGAGTGCCGCTGGGGCCGGAATGACGAGGGAAGGTTCAGCGCGCCACGGCTGCCATGGCAGCGGCCACGGTATCGAGGTTCGAATGGTTCAGCGCAGCCACGCAGATGCGGCCGCTGTCGAGCGCGTAGATCGCATGCTCGTTGCGCAGGCGCAGCACCTGCGCCTTGCTCAGCCCGGAATAGGAGAACATGCCGGCCTGGCTCTGCACGAAGCCGAACCCGGTCGCACCGTGTGCCGCCAGGCGCTCGACCAGGCCGGCGCGCATCGCATGGATGCGGCTGCGCATTTCGGCCAGTTCCTGCTCCCAGCGCTCACGCAGTTCACTGCTGCCGAGCACGCCGGCAACGAGGCCGGCGCCATGCGCGGCCGGGCTGGAGTAATTGGCGCGGATGGTCTGCTTGATCTTCGACTGCAGGCGCGCCGCCTCGTCGCGATCGGCGCCGACCATCGACAGCGCGCCCACCCGCTCGCCATACAGCGAGAACGACTTGGAATACGAATTGGCGACCACGAACGCATCGATCCCCGAGACCGCCAGCAGGCGGATCGCCGTGGCATCGGCGGCGATGCCCTGGTCGAAACCCTGGTAGGCCATGTCGATGAACGGCAGCAGACGCGCGCTCCTTCAGCAGATCGATGGTCTGCTGCCATTGTCCGGCGGTGAGATCGACCCCGGTGGGGTTGTGGCAACACGCATGCAGCAGCACCACGGTGCCCGGTTCCAGCCTGCCCAGGTCTTCCAGCATGCCCTCGAAGTCGAGGCCATGGGTGGCCGGGTCGTAATAGCGATACTGCAGCAACTCGAAGCCGGCCGTGCCGAACACCACATGATGGTTGCCCCAGCTGGGATTGCTGATCGCGATTTTCGCGCCGGCGCCGGCAACCTGCTTGAGCAGGTCCGCCGCAACGCGCAAGGCGGCGCTGCCGCCGATGGTCTGCGCCGTGGCAACGCGGCCGGCGGCGAGCAGCGGCGAATCGGCACCAAACAACAGCTGCTGGGTGAGCTGCACATACGCCGGCAGGCCATCGATCGGCAGGTAGCCGCGCGGCCGGCCCGAGGCAGCCATGGCCTGCTCCACCTCGCGCACCGTGTTCAGCAGTGGAATCCGGCCATCTTCATCGACATAGATGCCTACGCCGAGATTGATCTTGTCGGGACGCGTGTCCGCCAGATAGGTTTCAGTCAAACCCAGGATCGGATCACCGGGAGCCATGGCAACGGAGGCAAAGAAAGACACGTTCGATACTCGATGGATGGACGAAAACGACGACGACGCTGCGCGTGTACCGCGCCAGCATCCCGCGCCATCGCCGCCGGGCAGTTTTGCCGACGGCAGGCAGGAATCAGGCGGGTCGCAGTCGACAGGTGCACTCCGGACTATACCAAGACCGGCGCTTCCCGACCTGCCATCCAGGCACGCCTGCGGCGCTGGCGTGGGGCGGGCGTGCCGCCTCCCTTCGCGATTTTCCGCGCCGCACCGGCCGCGCTAATATGGAAGGATCGCCACCCGACCGTCACCCACCCATGCAAATTCAGGAACACGCCGAAATCGCCCACGCGCTCGCCGAGCTCAAGCTGGAGCATCGCGATCTCGACGCGGCGATCGGACAGCTGGTCCATGCCTTCGGCCGCGACGAGCTGCAGCTGACCCGGCTGAAGAAGCGCAAGCTGTTGCTGAAGGACCACATCGCGCGACTGGAAAGCAAGCTGATACCCGACCTGGACGCCTGACACGGCATCGGGCCCCATGAATTCCTTTTCGCCGATCCGGCTGCAGAACGATCACGTCGTACTGGAGCCACTGCGCCCGGAGCATGCCCCGGCACTGGAAACCGCCGCCGCGGACGGCGAGTTGTGGAAACTCGCCGTCACCAGCGTGCCGGCGCCGGGATGCGCGCGTGCCTATATCGAAAAGGCCCTGCAAGGCCAGGCCGACGGCTTGATGCTGCCCTTCGCGGTGCGTGAAGCCGGCAGCGGCGAGATCGTCGGCAGCACCCGCTATTACGAGATCGACGCCGACCTGCCACGCCTCGCCATCGGCTACACGTGGTACGCGAAGCGCTGGCAGAAGAGCCACCTCAATACCGCCTGCAAATTGTTGCTGCTGGAACACGCCTTCGACACCCTCGGCTGCGTCGCCGTGGCCTTCCACACCGACGAACAAAACGAGGATTCGCAACGCGCCATCGAGCGGCTGGGCGCACAGCGCGAGGGCGTCCTGCGCGCGCACAAACGCCGCGCCGACGGCAGCCTGCGCAACACGGTGTGCTTCAGCATCCTGGCGCAGGAGTGGCCGCAGGTGGCCAACTGGCTGGACATGCGGCTGGATCGCCTGGCGACCGCGACATAGCAGCGCGCTTGCGCAAGGCTCTCGCTTTCGGTCCTTGCGCTTCCCGTTCCCCGTTCCCCGTTCCGTGCCCGTTCCCCGTTCTATTCCCCGCGCCAGCGCGCCACTACAACAAGCGATTGAGCAACCGGTCGAGCTGGGTGCGCTTGACGCGCCTGAGCAGCTTGCGCACCGGCGCCGGGTATTGTCGCGGGGTTTCCAGTGCGCGGTAGTCGGCCAAGCGCGTGGCATGTTGGCGCAATGCCGCCCACTCGGCCTGATGCTGCGCCTGCAACAGGCGCGCCGGATCCCGCAGCAGCAGGGCATTTTCCAGATCCAGCGACCAGGCACGCGGGTTGAGGTTGTGCCCGGTAAGCACGGCCACCTCATCGTCGATGAACAGGCCTTTCAGGTGGTAGCTGTTGTCACCGTCACGCCACAGGTAGAGATTCAACCGACCGGCGTCGATCTGCCGTCGATGCGCCCGGGCGAAACGGCGCAGGTTGTTCTCGTACAGATACGGCAACAGTCCGATCGTGGTGAACGGCTGCTCCGGCGGAATGAAAAAATCGCTGGCGGTCTTGTCGCCGACCATGATGTCGATGGTGCATCCACGTCGCAGCAACAGCCCCAGCACGTGGCGTACCGGACGCGGCAGGTTGAAATAGGGAGTCAGCAGGATCACCCGATCGCGGGCGCCGAGCAGCAACGCGAGCAGCGCCTCGTCCAGCACATTGCCGGCACGGCCGAAGCCGAGCAGCGGCGTCACGGCCACGTCTCCCGCCGCCAGGGTTTCCCGCGGCACGTGGTAGCTCGCATGTTGCAAGTGCTGGCGCAACTGGCGAATGGCCGGCTGCAGGCTCCGCGTGGTGGGGACGTGCGCCACGTTCAGCCGCCGCACCGCGGCGCTGTCGACGAACTGGCGTTGCATGAAATCGACCATCGCATTGGCCAGCGCCGCATGCCGCAACAAGTGATAACGGTCGAGCCGGTAGCGACCATGCCGCGCCAGGTAGACATCGTTGAGGCTGGCGCCGCTGTAAAGCAGTTCATCGTCGATCACGAATCCTTTCAGGTGCAGCACGCCGAACAATTCGCGGTTCTGCACCGGCACGCCGTAGATCGCCACGCCATCGCCGAGTCGCTCGGCGCAAGCCCGGTACATGCCGGCATTGCCCGCGCTCTTGTCCTTGCCGATCAGGCCGCGCTGGGCCCGATGCCAGTCCACGAACACTGAAACCTGCAGTTCGGGTCGCTTCGCCCTGGCCGCATACAGCGCCTCCAGCACTTCACGGCCGGCATCATCGTCCTGCAGATACAAGGTGACGAGCACGATGCGACGGGTCGCCTGGGCGATCAGTTGCAACAGTGTCTGCCGGAATGCCACCGGACCGTCCAGACACGTGATTGACGTGGCCGGCACGGCGAACGCCGGCCGCTCATCCGGCTTGCCATGCGCACGTCGCGGAAATGGCAACAGGCGTCGGGCCAGGCGCGCCGGAGCGGTGATCGGCGATTTGCGTTCGGTCATGCCTTCCATCATCGCAAACCATGCGGCCCGCGCCTACCGGCCGACGCGGGCAATCCCGGGGCCGCGAGCGATGGGCGGCGCCCAGGAAGGCTGGGCCAGCTGCTGGTAGAAACTGGCCGCGTGCACCGAAGCGATCGCGCCCAGGCCCGCCGCGACGAAGCTGAGCAGCAGCCAGGCGAGCAGACCCGGAATCTGCTTCGTTCGTGTCATGTCTGTCTCTCCGTGGTACGCCGAGCATACGTGGAACGGGGCCTGCTGGATCCCGCTGCGACCCGCACCTTGCCTGCGACGCCACCGCCGGACGCGACAACACGCACCATTGACGACCCTGGTCCATACCATGGGGTCTGCCGGTCACCCCACTGGATGCCGATGTATCTCGCCGGACTGGGCACTGCGACGCCTGCACAGCGCTACACCAAGGCCGACTGCTGGGAGGCGTTCACGGTGTCGCCGTGGTTCGGGAGGCTGGACCGCCGCGCGCGCGCGATTGCCGAATTCGTGTTGTCGCGCGACAACGGCATCGAGGCACGGCGGCTGGCGCTCGATTCATTGCAGGAGGTGTTCGCGATCGATCCGGACACGCTGCACGCGCGCTTCCTGGCGCACGCACCTGCGCTCGCCACGCAGGCGGCGGAGCGGGCGTTGGCCGATGCCGGCTGCAGCAGCGCCGATATCGACGCGGTGGTCATCAGCACCTGCACCGGTTACCTGTGCCCGGGGCTGACCAGCTATGTCGCGCAGCGGCTGGGGTTGCGCCCGGACGTGCAGGCGCTGGATCTGGTCGGGCAGGGCTGCGGCGCGGCGTTGCCGAATTGGCGCATGGCCGCGACCTTGCTGGCGTCAGGTCGCTGCCAGCGCGTGCTGTCGGTATGCGTGGAAGTGTGCAGTGCGGCGATGTATCTGGACAACGATCCGGGCGTGTTGATCAGCGCCTGCCTGTTCGGCGACGGGGCGGGCGCGGCGGTGCTGTGCGCGGCGCCGCCGGCCGGCAAGCGCCTGGTGCGCTGGCGGACGGCCGTCTCGCTGATCGATCCGGCGGCGCGCGACGCGCTGCGCTTCGAACAGCGCGATGGCCTGCTTCGCAACATCCTGACCCGCGAAGTGCCGGCGATGGCGGGTGACTACGCCGCCCGCGTGCTGACCACGGCGCTGACCGAGCAGGGCCTCACGCGCGCGGACCTCAACGGCTGGATCCTGCACGCCGGTGGCCGCGATGTGCTGGCCGCGTTGCGCGAGCGGCTCGATTTGACGGAGGCCGACCAGCAGCACAGCGCGGCGATGCTGCGCGAGTACGGCAATCTCAGCAGCGCCTTCGTCTATTTCGTACTGCAGGCGGCGCTGACCGATGCGATGTCCGGCGGGCTGTGGTGGATGGCCGCGTTCGGCGCCGGTTTCAGCAGTCATGGCGCGCTGCTGGAAGTGACGTGATGCGATCGGCGGGTGCGCCATGTTGAAGCCGCGGGTACTCGCGCCGGAATGGCTCGATACGATGTCCGCGGACGATCCGCGCGCGCGTCGCTCGCGCGGCGACTTGCGCCGCATCAACCGCTTGATGGCCGCGTCATCCTTGCTTGCGCGGTCGCTGGATGCGCTGCTTGCAAGCGCGCCGGGCGCGCCGCTGATCGAACTGGGCGCGGGCGACGGCAGCCTGGCATTGCGCCTGGTGCAACGCCTGTCGGGTCGCTGGCCGAAGCTCACGCTGGGCTTGCTCGACCTGCACCCGGTGGTCAGCGATGCGACGCTGCGCGACCTGCATGGACTGGGTTGGGAGGCGCAGGTGATCCAGGCTGACGTGTTCGACTGGCTGGCGCGGGCGCCGCCAACGGCGGAAGCAGCCGCACGCCCGATCGTGTTCGCCAACCTGCTCGTCCATCACTTCGAAGGTGCACGGTTGCACGCGCTGCTGGCGGGAATCGCCGACCGCGCACAGGCTTTCGTATGCCTGGAACCGCGTCGCTCGGCGACCGCCTTGCTCGGCAGCTATCTGCTTGGTGCGATCGGCTGCAACGACGTCACCCGGCACGATGCGGTGATCAGCGTGCGCGCCGGGTTCGCCGCGCAGGAATTGTCTTCGTGCTGGCCGAGTGCCAGCGGCTGGCTGCTGCGCGAAACGACCGCCGGCCTGTTCGGCCACCGCTTCGCGGCCGAGCGCCAACCGCCATGAGCAACGCGTTCGATGCGATCATCGTGGGCGGCGGCCCAGCCGGTTCCACCGCAGCCATCCTGCTGGCGCAGGCGGGCTGGTCGGTGGCGCTGGTGGAGAAACACGCGTTTCCGCGGCGCAAGGTCTGCGGCGAATGCATCGCCGCGACCAATCTGCCGCTGCTCGATACGCTGGGCGTGGGCGCCGCGTTCGCCGCCCTTGCGGGACCGGAATTGCGCCACGTCGGCTTGTTCGTCGGCGCGCATGAACTGGTCGCGCCGCTTCCGCGCGATGGCGCCTCGGCCCATCCCTGGGGCCGGGCGCTGGGGCGCGAGCATCTCGACAGCCTGCTGCTGCAGCGCGCCGCTGCAGCAGGCGCCGTCGTCTGGCAGCCATGGACGGTCAAGCACGTCACCCGCGATGGCGACCAGCACCTCTGCCAATTGTCGGCGGCGCAGTCCGGCGCCAACGCGACGCTGACCGCGCCGATCCTGATCGCGGCCCACGGATCATGGGAACGCGACCCGGCCGGCGTCAGCATCGCGTCCGCACCACACCGCGGCGACCTGTTCGGCTTCAAGGCCACATTTGGCAACGCCGACATCGCACCGGGGTTGTTGCCGGTGCTGGCGTTTACCGGCGGCTACGGCGGCATGGTGCTGGGCGACCATGGGCGCACCACGTTCGCGTTCTGCATCCGGCGCGATGCACTGCGCGAGTGCCGCGCGCGCCATCGCGGCTTGTCGGCGGCGCTGGCCGCTGCGGCGCAGGTGCACGCTCAATGCATGGGCGTACGCCGCGTGCTGGCCACGGCCACCCTGATGGCGCCGTGGCTCAGCGCGGGTCCGATTCGTCCCGGCATCCGCGAACCCTGGCGCGGCGATGGCGTGTTCGCGATCGGCAACGCGGCCGGCGAGGCGCACCCGATCCTGGGCGAGGGCATCAGCATGGCGATCCAGTCCGCATGGCTGCTGTGCGAACGACTGCTGGCGCGAGAAGCGGATTTGCGCCGCGAATCCCCACGCCACGCGCAGGCATTGAACGAGATCGGACGCGATTATGCCGCCGCCTGGCGAGGCAATTTCGCGCGACGTATCCGCTTGGCGGCAGCGTTCGCCCACCTGGCGATGCGGCCCGGACTATCGCACCCACTGCTGCCCGTACTGCAGCACTGGCCAAGTTTGCTGACCATCGGCGCGCGGCTGGGCGCCAAGGTGCGGCATGCGGTCTAGCAGGCTGGAAGACTTTGGTTGGCTCGCCCGCGACCCCGCGTGGTCCGATAGACCATTCTCTGTTTGTGCGGCCCGCGACACGGCATCGAGCGCCGGTCACGAAGGGTCACCACCGCTCACGCGACCTGTCCGAAATGCAGCAGCCCCTTTGAAAGGTGGCCGAGCATCACCAGGCAGGCGATGCCGGACAGCGCCAGGAACACGATCGGAATGTCGATCACCGTGCCGGCGTGCAACAGGCTCATGGCCAAGGTGCCGAGCGCGGCCACCACCATCTGGATGCTGCCCAGCAACGAGGAGGCGATGCCGGTGTTGTCCTCGAACGGCGCCATCGCGCGCGCCGTGGCTACCGGCACCACCATGCCCACACCGATGAAACACACGCCGATCGGGAAAAGAAACGTCGCCAGCGAGCCTTGTTTGCCGATCAGGAGCGCCACCACCATCAGCCATCCGGACGCCGCCAGCAGCAGCACCAGGCCGGCGCCGATGAAAAGGTCCGGTGGTACTTTTTTATTGAGCAGCGCGCCTGCGCCCGCGCCGATGACGAAGGCCAGCAGGATCGCCACTGACACGATCGTGATCCCCAGGTTGCCGCGCTTGAGCACCGTCAACACGAGATCGGGAGCGCCGATCAGCGCGGTATACACCACGCCGACGCAAAGACCGCCCAGCGCGGCATACAGCACGAAGCCGCGCGTGGTCAGTGCCTCCCACACGTGGTGGCGCAGGCGCGCGCCTTCCAGCGCTTCGGCGTCGCGCTCGGTGTTGGTTTCGGGCAGGTAGCGCCAGACCAGCACCCACAGCGCCGCTGAAAGCAGCACCAGCAGGCCGAAGTTGGCGTGCCAGCCCAGCCACTCGGTGAGATAGATGCCCGCGATCGGACCCGCGGCCGGGCGCCAGCGCGAACACGGCGGTGATGCGCGCGTAGACGGCTTGCCGACGATCCGCCGCGAACGCATCGCGCACGGCCGCATCGGCGATCACGCCCCCGGCGCAGGCACCGATGCCCTGCACCAGGCGCCCGCCGACCAGCGGCCAGATGTTGAAGCTGAGCAGGCAGATGACCGCCCCGAGGATCAGGATGGCGGCTCCCCCAACATCACCGGGCGCCGGCCATAGGCGATCCGACAACGGACCGTAGAACAGCCGGCTGACGGCGGAGCCGAACAGGTACGACGTCATGGTCAGTTGCACCATGCCGTAGTCCGCATGCAGGGAATGCGCGATCGCCGGCAAAGCCGGCGCGTACTCGGTATCGCCGAACGGGCCGATCGCCATCATCAACGCCAGCAGCGCGAGGGCCGGCTGCGGTACCTCGTGGCCGGCACGGTCGTCGTTCACGGTGCGGCGACCGCGTGGGTGGCACACATCCAGCTGAGTTCCGTCAAGGAGGCAATGTCCATGGTCGTCCGCGTGGCCTCTGGCTGGTTGGAAACTGTGGACGGCGCCCTCGTCAATTGCGCACGGCCCGGCCGCGATGTTGGCGCACGCCCCGAGTGGCCGGCGTGAACAAGAACGGACTCCGGGCAGCGGCGAGCCACTGGTTCGACCAGAGCATCGAGGAACCGCTGGAGGCGCTGGCCGGCGGGCGCGCCCGCTTGAAGATCATCGTGCTGCTGGCCAGCGTGCTGGCGCTGAATTCGGCGGACACGGCAACCGTGGGCGCGGTGGCGGTGCAACTCAAAACTGCACTGGACATCGACAACGTGCAGGTCGGTTTGCTGGTCACCGCCTCCACCGCCGTGGGCGCACTCGTCACCCTGCCGTTCGGAGTGCTGGCCGATCGCATCAATCGCAGCCGGGTGCTGGTGGTGGCGATCGCGGTCTGGTCGCTGGCCATGCTGATGAACGGACTGTCCAACTCGTACCTCATGTTGCTGCTCAGCCGGCTGCTGCTGGGATGCATCGCGGCGGCAGCGAGCCCGATCGTGGTCTCGCTCACCGGCGATTTCTTCCGGCCTGGCGAGCGCGGCCGCATCTTCGGCTACATCCTGGCCGGCGAACTGCTGGGGGTGGCGATCGGCTTCCTGCTGTCCGGCAACCTGGCGGCCGTGCTGTCATGGCGCGCGGCGTTCTGGATGCTCGCAGCGGCCGGCTTGGCGCTGGCCTGGGTGATCTGGCGTTACCTGCCCGAGCCAGCGCGCGGCGGCCAGAGCATCATTCCCGAGGGCGCCGACGAAGTGCCCATGAAGACGGAAGACACACCACCGGCACCCCCGCGCCGGAGAGATGCAAAGGAAACGCACGACCCGATCGCACGCCAGATCGCGGCCCGCAAGATCCAGCCACACGAGGCGCAGATCCTGCACCGCGACCCCGCGCACATGCGGGTGTGGCAAGCGGTGCGTTACGCGCTGTCGGTGCGCACCTTTCGCGGCCTGGTGATCGCCTCGGCGCTGGGCTACTTCTATTTCACCGGACTGCGCACGTTCGCCCTGATCTACATGCGCGAAACCTTCGACCTGGGCCAGGCGGTGGCCAGCACGCTGTCGGTCGTGCTGGGCAGTGGTGCGATCGTGGGCGTGCTGCTGGCCGGACGTCTGGGTGACCGGATGATCCGGAACGGCAGGCTGACCGCGCGCGTCCAGCTCGGCGGCTGGTCGTTGCTGCTCGCCGCCGCCGCATTGGTGCCCGGGTTGTTGCTCAACTCGCTGTATCTCACCGCGCCACTGTTCTTCATCGCCGCGATGGGCCTGGGCGGGTCCAACCCCAGCCTGGATGCGGCGCGACTGGATGTGATCCCGTCGGGCTTGTGGGGCCGGGCGGAGGGCGTCCGGGCCACGGCACGTTTCGCCCTGAGTGCGGCCGCCGCCCCGCTGTTTGGCTATGTGGCGTCGCTGTTCGGCGACACCCATGCCGCACTGAGCACCATCCACCACGCCTCAGGCCTGCGCGTGGCCCTGCTGGTCATGCTGGTGGCACTGGTCGCCGCCGGACTCGTCTTGCTGTTGCGTACCGTGCACACCTATCCGCGCGATACGGCGACCTCGCATGCATCCGAACGGGCCATGCGCACGCAGCAGGCGTGATGGAGACCTCGCCTGCGTCGCGCGCAAGGCTTCCCGGTCTGTCGGCGCTGCGGGAGGCCAGGCAAGCAGTGTTCAGGCACGATAGGTTTCCGCCTCGCCCACGATCGCGCCATCCTGCACCAGCAGCAGATGGCTGAAGCGCTCGCACAATTCGCCGGTATCGGGCGGGTGCAAAAAGATCATGTCGCCGAGGTCGAGCGTACCCGCGTAGCAAATCGGCAATTGCGCCTCGCCGGCGCCGTGCAATGTATCCAGGCACGCACCCTCCGGCAGATATGGCTGCGACAGCGAATCATTGCTGGCCAGCGAGGCGGCATGCCCATCGACCAGACAGGCATAGCGATCATGATCGGTACGGCGGATGACCTCGGCGGCATAGCCGGCGGCGGGCACCTCGTGCGGGTCTTCCGGATCGAGCCCGAACAACGCGGCACCCACGGTGATCTCGGTGACGTCGGTGTGCCCGGCATTGAACGCCATGCCGCCGATGCCGCTGCAACTGAACAGGAAATCATGCTGGTCGTGCGTGCGCAATGCCTCCGCCAGTGAATGCCGCCATGCGTGCAGGCGTTCGACATTGCGCTGGTTGAGCGTCGCGTCGGCACCGGCGCCATCGGCCACCAGCCACTCGGCAAAATGATTGCGTTGGGTGTCGTAGGTGACCACGCCACGAAATTGCAACTCCGCCCGCCCGGCGATCGCCTCGACCAGTTGCAGCAGCGTGTCGGTGGAGCGGATCGCCGAGCGGCGCCCCGGTCCCTTCAGTTCCGCCCGCGCCATCGACATGTCGATCTCCACGCACAGCGGCACCCGCACCCCGGCGCGCGCCGCCGCCTGCGCGAGGTAATCGAGGTGCGCCGGCGCATCGACGGTCAGCGTGATCCGATGGCCCTCGGCAATCGCGGCACAGGCCTGGTCCAGCGCGCCGTGTTGCAGGGTCGGATAGGCGACCAGGATGTCCACCAGGCTTTCGAACCGCGAGAGACGCACGGCTTCGGCCACCGTCGAGCATTTCAGCCCGTGGAAGCGCGCATGCGAACGCATCACCCGTTGCAGGACCTGCGGGCACTGCAACAGGCGCGCGTCGATGCGCAACTGCTTGCTGCCGCTGCGTTCCAGCACGGAGCGGATATTGCCTTCGAGCAGATCCAGATCGAGGTAGGACAGTGGCAAGGGACGCCCGGCGAAGACATCGCAGTAATAACCGTAGTCGTGCTTCTCGCGAGTGACGCTGGCCGGCCTCGACCGGAGCTGGTGCGACAGCATCGCTTCGGCCCGGTCACGCAGCCGTACCACGGCCTGGCGATCCGCGCCGTCCGGCTGGATCTCGCCCAGCACCCGTACCGCGAGTCGGCCCGGCCACGGCAGGAAGCGGCCCTCGGGAAGAATCTTGCGCGCGCCTTCGATGACCACCGGCACGATCGGCACCCGGGCTTTCGCGGCCAGGAAAAACGCCCCGTCGCGAAACGGCAGCAGGCCGAAATCGGGCGAGAACGTGCCTTCCGGAAAGATCGCCAGCGACTCGCCGGCCTCCAGCGCCTGCAACAGATCGCGCGTGTCGCGCCCGGCCGCGATCGCCGGCTCGCGGGTCACGAACCGGCAACCGATGTGGCGCAGGAACCAGCCGATCACGGGCACCTCGGACATTTCATGCTTGATCACCGCCGAGAAGTGCGCCGGCAAAGCCGCGATCAAGGCCAGCCCGTCCAGGTACGTGCGGTGATTGGCAATCACGATGCATGGCGTGTGCCGCAAGTGTCCGAGCCCTTCGATCCGATACGGCATCGCCGCCAGCACGAACAGCGCGCGCAGCGTCCAGCGCGCGACCAGGCGGCGCAACGCCAGGCTGGGCAGGATGATCGCAACCACGCCGCCAGGCAGCAGGCAGGCGCAACACACCGCCGCGGCGTACAGGCCATAGAGGCTGTAGAGCAGCACCAGCAATACGTGTCGCAATCGCTTCATGCGCGTCGCCACCGGCTCCGTCCAGCGCGGGACAAGGCGCCGCCGCCGTCCCGCCGCGCCCGCCATGCAAGGCGCCGGCACCGCGTTGCGGGGCGTGTGGATGGATCAGCCGGTTTGCGCGACTACATCACGGCATGCGTGAAGGACACTTGCAGACGGCGCCGTGACGAGTCGCCGTGACCGCAGGTCGCGGAGCATGGGCGCAGGCGCCCATGCTCCGCGCTGGACGGCGAGGTGGCGTGGCTCAGAGCTTCGCCACCACGTCCCTGGCGAGCTTCAGCTCCATGGCTTCCTTCTGCTCGACCGGCAGTCCCGCGTAGACCGCCACCTTGAAGGAGACACCGCCCTTCTTGACCAGGAGGCCGACCTGGTCCCCGGCGACGAAGTAGTAGCCGTCATCGCCCACCGCAGCCGGCTTGAACGCCGCGCCCTTGGCCGCGGCGCCCATCTGGACGGCCATCCGCTTGCCGCCGTCGTATGCCGCGACCGTCTGCAGATAGAGCGTCACGTATTTCACGCTGGAGCTTGCCGATGGTTTCCAGGTGCAGGTCCTCACGAACGTGGATGTCACGTGGGTGCCCGCGGCGACCGGCACACCCACCACGCTGCCGACCTGAGCCGGCGTCAACACCGTGCACGCATCGGTATCCGCATAGGCGACCGCGGGTAGCGCTGCCACACACAACAGAAATAGGAACAGGAACAGGAACAGGAACGGAGCTCTGGACAAGGCACAGCAACGAAAGTTGTTCATGACTGGCACCTCTGATGATGGATGCGAGTAGACCCACCTGAGCCGTCTGGCCAGCAGCAAATCGCGCGGCTGAGCGCCACGCAAGTATAAATCTTCGTGTGGTTTCCACGCGCACGGAGGTCACGCGGGAAGGCTCGGGAATCGGGCCAGTTTTCGCCCAGCCACGCACGTCGGCGCCGCATATCGCGGCCGCCCGTTCCCGACCGCCTCAAGCGATCCGCCGGAGTGTTTGCGTCAGCAACGAAAGGAACTGAATCCAGCTCCTTCAGCGGCGCGCGTCTGCCTCATTCCCGCGATCGGCTCAGCCGCCCTTTATTGGAAAAGTCTTCACGCTGCCAGGCGCCGTGCCTGCGCCCGCTGGTTTCGCCTGCGGCCCGCGTTTCAAGCCGCTTTCGCCGCACTGATACGCACCCCACGGCTGCGAGCCGTTGCTGGGTTCGGCCAGCGGCTTGATGGTGTCGGCATGCATGTCGGCGGCCTGGTTGCGGGCCATCACCTGGAGTTCGTCGCGCACCGTGATCGTGTTGCGATCGACCGGACCGACATGATCCATCACCGACACGGTGATCTTGCCCAGCTCGTGACAACCGGAAACATCCCCGTTCCAGGCGGTGCGCACGTTCTTCGAGGCGGGATCCGGGGTGATGCCCCAGCTGCAGGCGCTCAGCAGCATGACGGGAACAAGCAGGGTGAGGATCTTGCGCATGGGTGGCTCCGCAGCGATGACGTTGACATGGAAGAGGCCGGACCTTGCGGCCCGGCCTCCATCGTAACGCGGCGACGCTGGCGCGTCCCGCTACTGACCTTGACCGTGCGGCACCGGTTCAGATCTTCGCCGCACGATCGGCTCCCTGCGTCGACTTGGCGTCCACCGGCTTGCCGTCGGCGTCCAGCACCTGCACCTGGCCGAGCTTCAGTGCGCGGATCGGTGCCTCGATCTTGCCGAGGTCGCCGACGATCACCCAAGTCAGCTGGTTCGGATGGATGATCTCCCTGGCGGCCGCCTGCACCGAGGCATCGGTCTGCCCTTCGATGCGCGACTTCATGGTCTGCACGTAATCGTCCGGACGGTTGTAGAGCGCGATGCCCTGCATCGCACTCATGACCGCCGAGGTGGTCTGGTACTGACCGGGCATGCTGCGGATGTCGCCGACCTTGATCTTGGCGATCTCCTCGTCGGTCAGCGGCTTGGCGCCGATCACGCCGTTCGCTTCCTTCAGCATCTCCGCGACGGACGGCGCGGTCTTGTCCGTCTGCACCGGCGCATAGAGCATGAAGGGGCGCTGGCCCACCGCGTTCTGCAGGAAGCTGAAGGCACCGTAGGCCCAGTGCTTGTCCTCGCGCAGGTTCATGTTCAGGCGCGAGGTGAAGGTGCCGCCGAAGGCGCCGTTCATGGTCTGGATCTGCAGGTTGTTGTCCGCCTCGGTCGAGGGCGCCAGGCTGCCGGCGAGGATCAGGCTCTGCTGCGCACCGGGGCGATCGACCAGGAATACGCGCACCTTGCCGGGCGGCGCGACCTTGCCGATATTCTTCACCGGCACCTTGCTGGCCGGGGCCTTCCAGTTGCCGAACACCGCGTTCAACTGCGGGATGATCTGCGCCATCGTGGTGTCGCCGGCGACCAGGATCTTCATGTTGTCCGGGCGGATGTAATCGGTCATGAAGCGACGCATGTCATCGGCGGACAGCGACTTGATCGAATCCTCCGTGCCGGAGCCGGTGAACGGGATCGCGTAGGCGTGGCCCTTGCCGTAAAGCAGCGGCGGCAGGGTGCGCAGGGCGATGCCGGTGGGCTGGCTCTTTTCCTGGGCGATGCCGGCCAGCCACTGGCCGCGCAGGCGGCTGATGTCGGCATCGCGGAAGGCCGGGTTGCGCACGATGTCGGCGAACAGGTCGAGCGAAGGCTTGAGCTGATCGTCGAGCGCGTTGAGCGAGGCATTGCAGTAATCCAGCCCGCAGCCGGCCGCGATCAGCGCGCCCAGGCGCTGCTTGCGCTTGGCGATCTCGACCGAGTCCAGGTCCTTGCTGCCCTCATCGAGCATCGACATGCTGAAACTGGAGGTGCCCAGCTTGCGCCCCTGATCGGCGGCGTAGCCGGCGTCGAACAGCAACTGCAATTGCACGGCCGGCACGCCATGGCGCTCGGCCAGCACCACCTCGACACCGTTGTCGAGCTTGCGCGCGCTGCAGGGTCGGGAAGCTGAGGTCGGGGAAGCTGGTGACCTGCGGCACGCCCTTGCTGCGGTCGAGATCGCTGGCCACCGTCTTGTAGTCGCCCTTGGCCGACATCTTCGGCGCGGGGGCACCTGGCGCGGCCGCGCGTCCGCTCATCGTGGCCAGGTCGGCGGCCTCGACCTTGCCCGGCACCACGGTCAAGGTGTAATCGCCCCTGGCAATCCACTTGTTCGCCGCCGCCTTGACGCTGGCCGGCGTGGCCGCCATCAGTTCCCTGAAGTCTTTCAGATACTGGCCCGGATCACCGTGGTACAGCTGGCCCTGCGCCAGGATCGAGGCTTGCGTGTTGACCTTCTCCAGGCCGCGCACGAACGACGCGCGCGTTTCGGTCTTGACCCGCGCCAGCTCGTCGGCGGTGGGGCCGTTCTTCAGGAACTTCTGCCACTCATCGGCGATGGCGGCCTCGACCCTGGCCGGGTCCACGCCCTTCTTTACGTCCACCTGCAACTCGAACATGCTGGCCAGCACGTGTTGCTCGACGTCGACCGAGACGCTGTCGGCGAGTTTGTCCTGGTAGACCAGGCGCTGGTACAGACGCGAGGTCTTGCTGCCGCCCAGCACCGCGGCGGCAAGTTCGAGCTGGTTCTCGTCGCTGTTGCCGCGTCCGGGTACGTTCCATTCGCGATAGATGCGCGTCTGCGCCACGTTGTCGGTCATGCTGCCGCTGGTCGAAGTGGTACGCGCGGCGACCCACGGCTGCGGTCGCGGCACCGGCGCACCGGCGGGAATGTCGCCGAAGTACTTCAGCATCTTTTCCTTCGCCACCGCCGGGGTGATGTCGCCGGCCAGCACGACCACGGTGTTGGCCGCGCCGTAGTAGTCGCGGAACCACTGCTTCACATCCGTCAGCGAGGCGGCGTTCAAGTCCGCCATTGAGCCGATGGTGTCGTGGTGATACGGATGATTGGCCGGGAATGCCTCGGCCTGGATCATTTCGTCGGCGCGTCCGTACGGCTGGTTCTCACCCTGGCGCTTTTCGTTCTGCACCACGCCACGCTGTTCGTCGAGCTGCGGCATGCCGATCGCACCGAGCAGATGGCCCATGCGGTCGGACTCCATCCACAACGCCATGTCCAGCGCGGTGGTCGGTACGGTCTCGAAATAGTTGGTGCGATCAAGCCAGGTGGTGCCGTTCTGGTCGGTGGAACCGGCCAGCTCGAACGGCTTGAAGTATTCGTCCTTGTGATTCTCCGAGCCCTGGAACATCAGGTGTTCGAACAGGTGCGCGAAGCCGGTCTTGCCCTTGGGTTCGTACGACGAACCCACGTGATACCAAACGCTCACTGCCACTACCGGTGCCTTGTGGTCCTCGCGCACGACCACGGTCAGACCGTTGGGCAGCACGAAACGGCTCCAGGCCAGATCCGGAATCTGCTGATTCGCGGCAGTACTGGCGCTGGCGGTGGCTGCGTCGGGGGCGGCAAGCGCCAGCGGTGCGCCGGCGCCAAAGGCGAGCAAACCGGTGATAAGCAGGGCAAGTGGCTTTTTTGGCACGGTGAACCTCCTGTTGCACGGATGAAGTCTGCAGGCTACCGACGTCCAGCAGGCCCGGCAAATGACTTGTGGCAGGGGGCGATCGCCGGCGCCCCGCACGCGTGTCCGCGTGTCCGGCAATGAATGCGCACTGTCCGCGGACGGTCGCGTCATGCCCCATTCATGTCGAAAAACAGCATGCAATCAATGGCTTATCCATGACCTTCCGCATGGCACGGCAATTGCTCCGCTTATTGCACCTGACCCATGCACTCCCCAGCCGGAGGTTATCCCGATGAAACTTGAAAGCCTGATGCTGCGCTGTCTGTTCCTCGCCTGCCTGGCGGTTTGTGGCCTGATCTTCGGCGCCATGCTCACCGCGACAGCACCTGCGCCTGGCGTGCAGATCGCCGCCAACAGCCGCGTGGTTGCCATCCTGCTGTCGGCGCCAAGCACCTGTGCGTTGCCGCCCGACGGCGTGCTGTGCCCGCGGCTGCCCGGTTGAGCCGCTGCCACGGATCAAGTGGCGGTCGCCGCGCATCAGATGGCCACGAGTCGCGATGAGACGGGCGATAATGTGCGGATGCTCCACGTCATCCTGTTCCGCCCCGAGATCCCGCCCAATACCGGCAACGTGATTCGCCTGTGCGCGAACTCCGGCGCTGCCCTGCACCTGATCCGCCCGCTCGGCTTCGAACTCGACGATGCACGCCTGCGCCGGGCCGGCCTGGACTACCGCGAATACGCACGCGTCGCGGTGCATGACGACCTGGGCAGCTGCCTGGCCGCGATCGGTGCACCGCGCGTCTTCGCCTTCAGCACGCGCGGTCGCGTGGCGCACGTGGACGCCCGCTTCGCCGACGGCGACGCGCTGCTGTTCGGGTGCGAAACCGCCGGCTTGCCCGCGGACGTGCTCGACAGCATCCCCGCGCCACAGCGCCTGCGCCTGCCGATGCAGCCGCACAGCCGCAGCCTGAACCTGTCGAACACCGTCGCCGTGGCGGTTTATGAGGCTTGGCGGCAGCTTGGGTTTGTCGGGGCAGCGCAAGATCCTTAGTCGCCTGGCGGGAACAGGGAACGGGAACGGGGAACGGGGAACGGGGAACAAAAGCGAAAGCCGCGACGCTCTGGCTGTTCCCTGTTCCCTGTTCCCTGTTCCCTGTTCCCTGTTCCCTCCGTTCCCCGTTCCCCGTTCCCCGCCGAACACAGTCGGCGCGGCTACAATCGGCGGATGAACGCCGCCATCCCCAACTCCTGGATACCGCAGCCGTTGCGCAAGCTCGCCGGTCGCGCGCTGGAGGCTGGGCTCAACCACACGTTGTCGCTGGATCCGGACACGCAGCAAAAGCTGGTGGCGTTGAATGGTCGCAGCGTGCAATTGCATCTGCGCGGTCCGGAGATCGCACTCGCCATCACGGTCGAGGATGCACGGCTGACGGTCGGCCCGCCCGCCGACGACATCCAGCTGAAAGTGGCGGCCACGCCGGGCAGTCTGCTGGCGATGATGTTTCGCCGCGACGAGGACGGCATCGCACCGGGCAAGGTGGAGATCGCCGGCGACGCCGAACTGGCGCGCCGACTGGAGAAGCTGGCCAGCAAGTTCGCCCCGGATTTCGAGGAAGCCTTTGCGCGGACCTTCGGCGACGTGCTCGGCGTGCCGCTGGCCAGGGCCGTGCGCAAGGGCCTGGCCCATGCGCGCGAATCCGGCGCGCATTTCACCGAAGACGCGGCGGCGTGGGTGCGCGACGAGGCGCGCGTGGCGCTGGCGCCGGGCGAAGTCGAGACCTTTCTCGATGACGTGGATACCTTGCGCGAACGCAGTGAACGGCTCGAGTCGCGCGTGCAACGGCTGATGCGGCGCCTGCAGGGCGACACCGCGTGACGCCGTTGACCGTGGTGCCGCGCCTGTTGCGGGTGGCGTCGGTTTTGCTGGCCTGGCGCCTGGACGAGCTGGTCGACGCGACCCATCTGTTCCGTCCCCTGAAATTGCTGCGCCCGTTGCTGGCCCGACCCCGCGAAAACGTGACTGCGTTGTCGCGCGGGGAACGCCTGCGCCTGGCGCTGACCGAACTGGGCCCGATTTTCGTCAAGGCCGGCCAGGTGCTGTCGACCCGGCGCGACCTGGTGCCGCTCGACATCGCCGACGAATTGTCGCTGCTGCAGGATCGGGTGGCGCCGTTCCCCGGCAGCGAGGCGCGGACCATCGTCGAGCAGCAACTGAGCGCATCGATCGACCAGCTCTACGCGGCATTCGACGAGATTCCGCTGGCCTCCGCCTCGATCGCCCAGGTACACGCCGCCACCTTGCGCGATGGCCGCGAGGTGGTGGTCAAGGTGCTGCGTCCGGGTATCGACGCGCAGATCGCGCGCGACGTGAAGCTGCTGCGTTCGCTGGGCGAACTGGCCCAGCGCTGGCATCCGAACGCCGACAAGATCCGCCCGCTCGACGTGGTCGCCGAAGTCGAGAAGATGCTGGAGAACGAACTCGACCTGCAACGCGAGGGCGCCAGCGCCAGCCTGCTCAAGCGCAACTTCGCCAGCGGCGTGGATCTGTACGTGCCGACCGTGCATTGGGAACTGACCGCTTCCCGCGTGCTCACGCTGGAGCGCGTCTACGGCATCAGCAGCGACGACATCACCGCGATCGACGCCGCCGGCCTCGACCGCAAGGCACTGGCCGCGAAAGGCGTGCGGGTGTTCTACGAGCAGGTGTTCCGCGACAATTTCTTCCACGCCGATGCCCATCCCGGCAACATCTGGGTCGACCCCACGCGCCTCGACGAACCGCGCTTCATCGCCCTGGATTTCGGCATCATGGGCTCGCTGCCCGAAGCCGACCAATACTGGCTGGCGCAGAACTTCATCGCCCTGTTCGAGCGTGATTACGCGCGCATCGCGCAATTGCACGTAGCGGCCGGCTGGATGCCCGCCAACGTGCGAATGGATGAACTGGAAGCGGCAGTACGCACCGTGTGCGAGCCCTACTTCACGCGGCCGCTGGCGCAGATCTCGCTGGCCGAGCTGGTGGTGAAACTGTTCCAGACCGCACGTCGGTTCGATTTGACGCTGCAGCCGCAACTGATCCTGCTGCAGAAAACCCTGCTCAACATCGAGGGCGTGGGTCGCATGCTCGATCCCGAGATCGACATCTGGGCAGTGGCGCATCCGGTACTCAAGCGCATCCTGCGCCAGCGTTACAGCCCGCTGCGCACCTTGCGCGACATGGGCAAGCGGCTGCCCGAATGGCTGCACCACGCACCGGAATTCCCCGACCTGGTACGCGAGGCGCTGCGTCAGGCCGGCCGCGGCGAACAGCGCCTGCTGGCCGACCCGCTGGCCCTCAAGCTCGCCCGGGAAAATGCGCGCCGCCAACACAAGGTGCTGGCCTGCAGCCTGTTTGGCGGTTCGCTGCTGATCGCGGCGGCATTGCTGTGGACGCTGGCCCCGCAACACGGGATCTGGCCGCCGCTCGGCGTAGGCGCCGCAGGATTGCTCGCTTTCGTGATCGGCTGGCCACGCCCGCGATGACCTGCAGGAGCGCACCCTGTGCGCGACGCTTTTCGTTACGTGGCCGTAGAGCTCGCGCACAAGGTGCGCTCCTACGTGCCGCTCGAAATCGCGCACAGGCTGCGCTCCTGTCCGCTGTCCGGCTGTGATCGAGATTCTGTATCAGGACGACGCCTTGCTGGCGGTGAACAAGCCGGCGAACCTCGCCGTGCACCGCTCGAAATTCGTGGGTCCTGCTGACGAGTTCCTGATCGACCTGCTGCGCGAGCAGGTTGGCGACGACGTGTACCTGGCGCACCGGCTCGATCGCGCCACCAGTGGCGTGTTGCTGGTGGCACGCAGCAAGGAAATCGCTGCGGCACTGGGCGAGCAGTTCATGCAGCGCAGCGTGCACAAGCAATACCTGGCGGTGGTGCGCGGCTGGCCGGAGCCCGCCGAGGGCCTGGTCGATTACCCGCTGCCCGGCTCGCGCGATACCGGCCCGCGCCGCGAGGCGCGCACGCGTTACCGGCGGCTGGCCACCATCGAGGCACCGATCGCGCTCGGCCGCTATCCGCAGCAACGCTATGCGCTGGTACTCGCGGAACCGGAAAGCGGGCGCTTCCGCCAGATCCGCAAACACTTCGCGCACATCCATCATCCGGTGATCGGCGACTGCCAGCACGGCCGCGGCGATCACAACCGCCTGTACAAGCAGCATTTCGGATGCCACCGCATGCTGCTGCACGCATGGCGGATTCGCTTTGCGCATCCCGTGAGTGGCGCGCCGATGCACTTGCAGGCGCCGCTGGACGAAGCCTTTGCAGCGCTGCTCGATCGCTTCGACTGGGCGTCGCCGGGCGAGAATGACGCGGGCGAAGGCCGCGGGAGTCGAGGCCCGGTCGCGTGATGCCGCAAGGCAAACGTCCTCACCGCTCGCCGCCTCGCCCCTCTACACTTCCCCTCATGTTGATCATCAGCCGCAGCATCCATCTGCCCGAGTCGGAACTGGTCGAGCGCTTCCTGCGTGCCGACGGCCCCGGCGGCCAGCACGTCAACCGCACCGAGAGCGCGGTCGAGCTGCGTTTCGATGTGGCGAACTCGCCCTCGCTGCCCGAGGATGTGCGCACGCGCCTGCTGGCGCGGCGTGATCGCCGGCTGACCGGCGATGGCGTGCTGGTGATCCAGGGGCGCCGCTTTCGCGACCAGGCGCGCAACCGTGACGACGTACGCGAGCGCCTGGTCGAGCTGATCTGCACGGTGTTGGCGCCGCCGAAGAAGCGTGTCGCCACCCGGCCGACGCGCGCCTCGAAAGAACGTCGCCTGCAGGCCAAGCAGCAGCGCGGCAAGATCAAGCAGCGCCGCTCGCGCAAGCCGGAGCTCGAATGACCGGGCGCCTGTGGACTCCATCGCAATTGCCGGCACGGATGCCGAAGCTGCGTGATGGCTGGCAGCGCCGCGGCTGTCGTGCGTTGCTGCGCCTGGCTGGCTGGAGCCTGGTCGGCGACTTCCCCGACACGTCAAAGCTGGTGTTGATCGCGGCACCGCACTCGTCCTGGTGGGATGGCATCTGGGGGTTGCTCATCAAGGTGGCGATCGGTGCCGACGTGCATTTCATGGGCAAGCAGGAATTGTTCCGCGGGCCGCTGGGCAGCGCGCTGCGCCAACTCGGTGGCGTGCCGATTGACCGCAGCGCGGCCAAAGGCGTGGTCGAGCAGATGATCGATGAGTTCCATCAGCGCGACTGGTTCTGGCTGGGGATCGCACCCGAGGGCACGCGCAAACCGGTAAAGCGCTGGAAGAGCGGCTTCTGGCACATCGCCCACGATGCCGGCGTGCCGATCTTCCCGGTCGCCTTCCACTACCCCGACAAGACCATCCATCTCGGCCCGCTGTTCGACACCAGCGCGGACATGGACGCGGATATCGCGCGGGTGCGCGCGTGGTACGCGCCGTTCAGGGGGAAGCATCGGGATGTTTGATGGCACGGGGAACGGGGAGGAACGGGGAACGGGGAACGGGGAACACGAACCCGAGAGCAGAACACTGAAAACCGAACACCGAAAACCGCTTCCCAAATCCGTCACCGCTCCGAATGCCCCGAATCATCGTGTTCGCGGTGCGTGAGCAACCCGGGCCGGATCAGGTCGATGAAGGCGCGTGCCTCGGCGCTGAGGAACTTGCCCTTGCGCATCACCACGCCGTAGCTGCGCTGGGGAAAATATTGCTGCATGTTGCGCACGGCCAGGCGCGTGCGGTCGGCTTCGGTGATGCAGATGCCGGTGACGATGGATATGCCCATGCCCATCGCCACGTATTCCTTGATCACGTCCCAGCCACCGACCTCGATCGCCACGTGGTAGGGCACCTGGCTGCTGCTGAAACACCAGGTCCACCAGGCGGTAGGTGGAGAGCCGTTGCGGCGGCAGGATCAAGCCGTAGGGTGAGAGATCCTCCAGGGTGATCGTGTCCTTGGCGGCCAGCGGATGATCCGGCGGCATGATCAGCATCGGGTCGTAGTGATGCACCGGCGCCCAGGCGATGTCGTTGGGCACGTCCAGCATCGAGCCGACCGCGAAGTCCGCCTCGTCCGCGCGCAGCATGGCCATGCCGTCCTTGCCGGTGACATTGGCCAGCTGCAGCTGCACCGCGGGAAACGCTTTCGCGGTAGCGACGCACCAGCTCCGGCAGCAGGTACTGGATGGTCGAGGTGCCGGCAGCGATCACCAGCCGGCCGGCCTGCAGGCCTTTCACCTTGGCCTGGAAATCCCGATCCAGCGTTTCCCAACCCTCGACCAGCGGTCGCGCCAGTTCGTACAACGCCTCGCCCGCGTCGGTGAGGTTGATGCGGCGGCGGCGGCGATCCATCAGGACCACGCCCAGCTCCCGCTCCAGCGCCTGCAGCTGCAGGCTGATCGTGGGTTGCGACACGTACAGCGCTTCCGCGGCGCGGGTCAACGTGCCCAGTTTCACCACGCTGATGAAGGCACGCAGTTGCTTGTGGCGGTTGCCTTTGTAGTAGTAGCGGCCACCGTTTTCCGCCGTCGGCTCGCGGCCGGCATGTTTCCGTGCGCCGCTGCGGAGCGATTTTTTGGGCCGGTTCGCTGCTGTCATCAGCCGCTTTCATCGTTTCATCTCAATGATTTGAGGCTTGTATTGAATTTGCTCATATTACTGATTGAAACATTCACTTTGTCAAACATCATGTTCCTGGCCTAGCTTCGAGTCATTCCACGACACGGAGCGAGCCCATGGCAGCAGCGCAGGAACGACTCGAGGCCGGCACCGGCCGAGATCCTGGCCGACGGCGCCGGTTACGAAGCCATCCTGACGCCGGCCGCACTGGGCTTCCTGGCCCAGTTGCACCGTCGCTTCGAGCCTTCGCGGCAGCGGCTGCTGCAGGCGCGGCGCAAGCGCCAGGCAGAGCTACGACGCCGGCGCCCTGCCGGACTTCCGCGCCGACACGGCACAGATCCGTGCCGCGGACTGGACCGTGGCGGCGATCCCCGCCGCACTGCGCGACCGCCGCGTCGAGATCACCGGCCCGGTCGAACGCAAGATGATCATCAACGCGCTGAATTCGGGCGCCAAGGTGTTCATGGCCGACTTCGAGGACTCCTCCGCGCCGACCTTCGCCAACCAGATGGACGGCCAGGTCAACTTGCGCGACACCGTCAACGGCAACATCGAGTTCCGTTCGCCCGAAGGCAGGACTTACCGCGTCGGCGATAACCCCGCGATGCTGATGGTGCGCCCGCGCGGCTGGCATCTGCACGATCGCTTCTTCAGCGTGGACGATGAGCCGATGTCCGCCGCGCTGGTCGACTTCGGCCTGTTCGCGTTCCATAACGCACGCGCCCTGCAACGCCGCGATCGCGGCCCGTATTTCTACCTGCCCAAGCTGGAGGCGATGGAGGAGGCTGCGCTGTGGGAAGAGGTGATGGGTGCCGCCGAGGACGAGCTCGGCCTCCCGCTCGGCAGCATGAAGGCCACCGTGCTGATCGAGACCCTGCCTGCGGCGTTCCAGATGGACGAGATCCTGCACGCGCTGCGCCGGCGCATCGTCGGCCTCAATTGCGGCCGCTGGGATTACATCTTTTCCTATCTGAAAACACTGCGAGGCCATCGCGACCGCCTGTTGCCCGAGCGCGGCCAGGTCGGCATGACGGTGCCGTTCCTGAAGGGTTATTCCGAACTGCTGATCAAGACCTGCCATCGTCGCGGCGCGTTCGCGATGGGCGGCATGGCCGCGCAGATCCCGATCAAGGGCGACGAGGCGGCGAACGAGGCCGCGCTGGCCAAGGTGCGCGCCGACAAGCTGCGCGAGGTGCAGGCCGGCCACGACGGCACCTGGGTCGCCCATCCCGCGCTGGTGGCGGTGGCGCAGGCGATCTTCGACGAATACATGCCCGCGCCGAACCAGCTCGGCAAACTGCGCGAGGACGTGCAGGTCAGCCGCGAACAGTTGCTGGCCGCGCCCGGCGGCACCATCAGCCGCGCCGGTTTCGACAACAATGTCGAAGTCTGCCTGCGCTACACCGCCGCGTGGCTCGATGGACTGGGCTGCGTGCCGATCCATCACCTGATGGAAGACGCCGCCACTGCCGAGATTGCCCGGGCACAGCTGTGGCAGTGGTTGCATCACGCCGACAGTCCGGCCGACGGGACGCCGGCCGGCGGCGGCCTCGAATTCCCCGACCAGGCGCCGATCGACTTCGCCCTGTTCGACCAGGCACTCGCCGCCCACACCCATTGCCTGCGCGACAGCCAGCATCCTGGTGCCGCCCGTGCCGATGCCGCTGCCGCGCTGATTTCCACGATGACCCACGCAGACGAGCTGGGTGACTTCCTCACCGTGCCCGCCTACGACTTGCTTTGACGAAGCCACCCTTCTCCCCCTGGGAGAAGGTGCCCGAAGGGCGGATGAGGGTGCGTCCGGAGCGAATCACCGCGCTTCGTCCGAACCCTCTCCCCAACCCCTCTCACCCGCAAGGGGACTCCCAGGGTCGCCGCAGGGAGAGGGGCTTAAACCACCGGAGCCATGCCATGAAGACCACTCTGCCCACCGCCGAACAGATCAAGCTGGACTGGAAGAACAACGCCCGCTGGACCGGCGTCCAACGCAACTATTCCGCCGAGGACGTCGTGCGGCTGCGCGGTACCGTGCCGGTCGAACACTCGCTGGCCCGCCGCGGCGCGGAGCGCCTGTGGAAATCGCTGCACCAGGAAGAGTTCGTCAATGCGCTGGGCGCGCTCACCGGCAACCAGGCCATGCAGCAGGTCAAGGCCGGCCTGCAGGCGATTTATCTAAGCGGCTGGCAGGTTGCCGCCGACGCCAATGTGGCCGGTGAAATGTATCCCGACCAGTCGCTGTACCCGGCCAACTCGGTGCCGCTGGTGGTCAAGCGCATCAACAACACCTTGCTGCGCGCCGACCAGGTGCACCATGCCGAGGGCAACCACGACATCGACTGGCTGGTGCCGATCGTGGCCGACGCCGAGGCCGGCTTCGGCGGCGTGCTCAATGCGTTCGAACTGATGAAGGCGATGATCGAGGCCGGCGCCGCGGGCGTGCATTTCGAGGATCAGCTGGCGTCGGTGAAGAAGTGCGGCCACATGGGCGGCAAGGTGCTGGTGCCGACGCGTGAAGCGGTCGACAAGTTGAACGCCGCGCGCCTGGCCGCCGACGTCGCCGGCGTGCCCACCTTGATCGTGGCACGCACCGATGCCGATGCCGCCGACCTGCTCACCGCGGACATCGACGCCAACGACAAGCCCTTCCTCACCGGCGAACGCACGGTCGAAGGCTTCTTCCGGGTCAAGCCCGGCCTGGACCAGGCGATCAGCCGCGGACTTGCCTACGCGCCCTACGCCGACCTGATCTGGTGCGAGACCAGCAAGCCGAATCTGGACGATGCGCGCCGCTTCGCCGAGGCGATCCATGCCAGGTTCCCGTGCAAGATGCTGGCTTACAACTGTTCGCCCAGCTTCAACTGGAAGAAGAACCTGGACGACGCCACCATCGCCCGCTTCCAGAAGGAACTCGGCGCGATGGGCTACAAGTTCCAGTTCATCACCCTGGCCGGCTTCCACAGCCTCAACTACGGCATGTTCGATCTGGCCCACAACTATGCGCGTCGCCAGATGACCGCCTTCGTGGAGCTGCAGGAGCAGGAGTTCGCCGCCGCCGAGCGCGGTTTCACCGCAGTGAAGCACCAGCGCGAAGTCGGCACCGGCTACTTCGATGCGGTCACCCAGGCGATCCATCAAGGCCAGTCATCCACCACCGCCCTGGCCGGCTCCACCGAGGAGGCGCAGTTCAAGCGGGCCTCGGCAGCCTGACGGTTTGTTGAAGGGCGCGTCGTGCCCCTTTTCAACACGCCAGCCCCGGTACCTGGCCGGAGCCGGCTACGCGCGGACGCGCGGGGTCCTGCATGTGAGTGGTGAGGACATCCGCGCGGAGTCGCTGTACGACCGGATCGGTTACCGACTACGCCACGGTATTCCGCTCTGGTCTCCGCGGCGCACGATCGGGCGACTACCTGATGGCGAGTGGCGACGCCACGCTCAGTTCATGCCGATGGCGCCCTGCATCGACTTGAAGATGGCGGCGGTGCCGTAGCCGACGCCATCCTTGAATACCAGCGGCATGTGCTCGATGGCGGTGACGTCCTTCATCGGGTCGCCGTCGATCACCACGATGTCGGCGCGCTTGCCGACGGCCAGCGAGCCAATGTCCTTGTCGCGGCCTTCGAACTTCGCGGCATTGAGCGATTCGATTTCGATCGCTTGCGGGAAGGTGAATCCGTCCGCCTGCACCAGCAACTCGATTTCGCGCTTGGACGAATAGCCGGGAATCACACCGCCGTAGCCCGTCGGATCGCTGCCGCCCATCAGCAGACCACCGGCTTCGACGAAGCGTCTTTCGAGTTGAGTCGCATTGGCGAATTCGGCCTGCATCATCTTCGCGCGTGCCGCCGGCATCTTCTGCACCTTCTGCCAGGTGCCTGCATACAGATCGCGCAGCGCCGGATTCAACAGATCCAACGCGGCCTTCGACAGTTCCGGTTTGCCCGGCACGAAAGTCTCGAACACGCCGAGGGTCGAGGTCAGCGCCACGTGCTTGGCGACCAGCAATTTGATCAGTGACGTTACCTCGGGCGAATCCAGGTTCAGCGCGGCGATGGAGGCATCGCCACCCTTGGGGCATTCGTCGGGTTGCTTGTCCTTGACGAAGTCCGTGGCCACGAAGAAACCGTGTTCCAGGTTGTCGATGCCGAGATCGGTGGCCTCGCGGAAGGTCACCGAGCACAAGTGCCCGGTGATCTTGTCGTGGTGCGCGTGGGCGGCGTCGATGGCAGCCTTCAGTTCCGCGCGGGTGATCTGCTGGTAGGCCTTGAACGAGGTGACGCCCTGTTCGGCCCAGTAATCGACCGTGCGCGTCGCATCGGCTGCATCAGTGAGCCTGGGCAGATCCTCGGTAAACCCGTCTTTCCCATTGAGGTAGGGGCCGGTGACGTCGATGTCGGGGCCGATGCGCTTGCCGGCACGGATGTCGTCGCGCACGTTCAAATCGGCATACGGCATCATCGAACCGGTGGTGCGGATGGTGGTTTCTCCACCAGCGAGGTACAGCGGAGGGAAGCTGTACGGCATCGGAGTGCCGTAGTACGCGCCGGGAAACGTGCCGGCCACCCGCGTCGTGTAGAAAAGATGTTCGTGCATCATCACGAAGCCGGGCAGCAGGGTCTTGCCGCGGGCGTCGATCACGGTCGCATCGACCGGAACCTTGGTGTTTGCGGCAGGGCCGAGTGCCGTGATGCGACCCTTGTCAATCACCAGCGTCTGGTCGACTTTCGCTGCACCGCCCGTACCATCGACGATGGTGGCGTGGGTGAGGGCGATGACCGGTTGCTTGTAGGCAACCCAATCCTTCGGGTCCGCGTGCGCAAGCGGCACGAACGCAAGCAACGCAACGAGCAGGACACGCGCGTGTTTCATGGCAATCCCCATTGATTGGATGGCGGGTCGCCCGGTTCCGAGGCGCAGCGGGCCGTCATTGGCCCGGATGGTACACCGGTCCAGCAGGACCTTTGCGTTGGTCCGCCCGAAGTACACGGTGCGCAGATTGCCGGCGACCTGGCCATCATCACCGACCTCGACTCGACCTCAATTCGACCTCGACCGCGATCACGCTCACTTCTGGCCCGAAGTCCATCACTGCGACGAAGCCGTTGCCACTGTTGCGGTGATGATTTTTGCAGGAGCGCCCTGCGGGCGACGCCCTTTGGCCACGTGACGAAAGGCGTTCGCGTGCAGGTGTGTTTGCTACACGTCGGTCGGTGGCACCAGTGCAATCACTGTCCAGCCCGATCGTGGTTCCAGTTCACGCTTGGCCGACGCCACCCGCAACGTACCCTTTTCTTCCACGCCGAACATCAACACGGTGTTCGAGCCGTATTGCTCGATGAACTGTGGCCAGTCGAAGGCCTCGGTCAGCTTGGTCAGCTTGATCCGCCAGCCCTGCTCCAGCATCTCGGCGAAGCGACCGTGGGTGATCGTCTCGTCGAATAGCGGCGGGGCGAGCAGGCTTCCGGCCAAGGCGGCACGTTCGGTGTTTTCCTCCGGCGTCAGGTTGCGCAACCGGTAGACCTTTTCGCGGCCGAACTCCTGCCGGTAGTGCACGCAGGCCAGTGAATTGCGTTCGCGATGCGTGGACATCGCCAGCAAGCGACCGATGCCGGTGAGATCAAGATGTCGCTCGGCATGCGGCGACGCCGGGTTGCCGAAGAACGTGGCCAGCCCTTCCATGCGGGCCAGCCGGATTCCGTCCCAGTCATCATCGGCCAACACCACGCGGAAGCCCGCCTCGCCCAGCACCTTGCCGACGGCGCGCGCCACCTCATCGGAGCCGAAAATCAGCACGCCACGCGGTTCCGGCTCGGCCACCTTCAGCCAGATCGCCAACGGCCTGGCGGTGGCGCTCTGCAGCACCACCGTGCCGATGATCAGGGTGAAGATCAGCGGTACCAGTGCATCGGCCCCGGGCACGTGCAACGCATCCAGACGCAAGGCGAACAGGGCCGACACCGACGCCGCCACGATGCCGCGAGGCGCCACCCAGCCGATCAGCGCGCGCTCGCGCCAGCTGAGCTTGCTGCCGATGCTGGCCAGGGACACGGTCAGCGGTCGCACGATCAACTGGGCAATCGCGAACAGGGCGATGCCGGCGAGCAGCATCCCCGGTGGCAGCGGCCACGACAGTCGCGCCGCCAGCAGGATGAACAACACCGATACCAGCACGGTGGTGAGGCTTTCCTTGAAATCCAGGATGTCGTCCATGTGCACGCCGCGGATGTTGCCCAGCGCAATGCCCATGATGGTCACGGCCAGCAGGCCCGACTCGTGCGTCAGCTCGTTGGAAAGACTGAAGGCCAGCAGCACGGCAGCCAGCACGGCGTAGTTCTGCAGGTACTCGGGAATCAACTGGCGACGCAGGAAGAACGCCATCAGCCACGCCGCCACCGCGCCGATCACCACGCCGCTGGCGATGGTGGCGATGAACACGCCGATGGTATGGCCCTGCTCGCGCGACACGATCGCCTCGAAGATCAGCACCGCGAACAGCGCCCCCAGCGGATCGATCACGATGCTTTCCCAGCGCAGCGTGTTGGCGATGCGTGCATTCGGCCGCAGCGTGCGCAGCATCGGCGCGATCACGGTCGGCCCGGTCACGCAACCCAGTGCGCCATACAACAAGGCGATCGGCCAAGCCACCCCGGCAACCACGTGTGCGGCACACGCCAGCAGCAGCAACGCGGTTATCGCGCCATAGCTGACCAGCCCGCGCACCGCCCGGCCGATACCCGGCAACTCGTGGAAACGCAAGGTCAGGCTGCCCTCGAACAGGATCAGGGCCACCGCCAGCGACACCATCGGGAACAGCAGATCGCCCAGCAGCACGTCGGGGTTGAGCACGCCGCTGACCGGGCCGAGCACGATGCCGGCCAGCAGAAGGAACAGGATCGCCGGCAACTTCACCCGCCACGCCAGCCATTGCGCCAGGAAGCCGACCATCAGCATGCCGGCAAGCATCAGGCCGAGCTCGACAATCATGGCGTTCCATTCGAGAGATTCGGTCGCTATCGAAACACGCGCGGATGCGAGCGTCCAGCGCCCGCGGGCGCAAGCGGCTCAAAAACGCCGGTATTGCAGCGCTTCGGCCAGGTGCTCGCGTTCCAGCAACGCGGCACCGCCATCGAGATCGGCGATGGTACGGGCGACCCGCAGCACCCGGTGGTAGGCCCGGGCGGACAGCCCAAGTCGCTCCAGCGCATGCTCGAACCAGCGCCGTTCGGCACTGCCCAAGGCGCAGTCGCGCTCCAGTTCGCGCGTGCTGATCTCGGCATTGGGCCGACCGGCACGCATCAGCGACTGCCGGCGTGCGGCCAACACCCGCGCGCGCACCGTGGCGGAATCCTCATCGCGCGCATTGCGTGGGGTGCCCAGCTCGGCCAGCGGCACCGGCGGCACCTGCACGCAAAGATCGATGCGATCCAGCAGCGGGCCCGAGATGCGCGAACGGTAGCGCTGCACCTGGTCGGGCGTGCACTGGCAACGCGGGTCGCCGGCGTAACCGCACGGACAGGGATTCATCGCCGCCACCAACTGGAACTGGGAGGGGAACGTCGACTGACGCGCCGCCCGCGAGATCACGATGTGCCCGGATTCCATCGGCTCGCGCAACACCTCCAGCACGTGCCGGCTGAACTCGGGCAATTCATCCAGGAACAACACGCCGTTGTGTGCCAGCGAGATCTCGCCCGGGCGCGGCCAGGAGCCGCCACCCACCAGCGCCACCGCCGACGCCGTGTGGTGCGGCGCCCGGAATGGTCGACGGCGCCAGCGCGCCAGGTCGGGAACCTGGCCGGATACCGACAACACGGCGCAGGTCTCCAGCGCTTCGGACTCGGTCAGCGGCGGCAGGATGCCGGGGAGGCGCTCGGCCAGCATGGTCTTGCCGGTGCCCGGCGAGCCGGTCAGCAACAAATGGTGACCACCCACCGCGGCGATTTCCAGGGCCCGCCGCGCCTGCGTCTGGCCACGCACATCAGCCAAGTCGGGACCATCTTCGGCGCCGCCATCGCTGGGAATGCCCACCGGCATGGACAGGTCGTGGGCCCCACGCAACCATCCACAAACCTCGGCCAGCGTCTCGGCGACGCGTACGTCCACGTCCGTCACCAGCGCGGCTTCGGCAGCGTTTTCGCGCGGCACGACCATCCGCCGGCCGCGTGCCCGCGCGCGCAACAGTGCCGGCAGCACGCCGGAAACGCTGCGCAGCGAACCGGTCAGCGCGAGTTCGCCGAGGAATTCGCAATCGTCGAGCTTCTCGCGCGGCACCTGGCCGCTCGCGGCAAGAATGCCCAGCGCAATCGACAGGTCGAAGCGCCCTCCGTCCTTGGGCAACTCGGCCGGGGCCAGGTTCACCGTGACCCGCCGATTCGGATATTCGAAGGCGGTGTTCTGGATCGCCACGCGCACGCGATCGCGCGCCTCGCGCACCGCGGCCTCGGGCAGGCCGACGATATTCGTGCAGGGCAGACCGCCGGAAAGATGCACCTCCACCACCACCTGCGGCGCGGCGATTCCTTCCTGGGCACGACTGAGGGTGACCGCAAGACTCATCGGGCGACGAACTGCGGAGACCGACAAAGGTCGCTGGTTCCAGCCAACATCACGCGACTCCGCTCGTCAGCACGCAAAAACAACCGCCCCGATCGTTCTCGGGGCGAGGGTGACGGATCGGAGGCGGCTCCCGGGAGGTGGTTACGCCTGGCCACCGCGGGCAGCAACCATGGCCTCGAGTTCGGCCACACGTTGTTCCAGTTCGTCGACCTTGGCGCGGGTGCGGGACAGCACCCCAGCCTGGACATCGAATTCTTCGCGGGTGACCAGGTCGAGACGGCGCAATCCCTGCGCCAGAACATCTTGGAAGTTGGCTCGCAAATCCTGCTGCACCTGTGCCAGTCCTGGCGGTACCAACGACACAAGCCGCAGGGCAATCTGGTCGATATCCTGCTTGTCCATCATGGACAACGCCTCGAACTTGTCGGAATAAATAGTAGGTGAATGGATTTTGTCTGCACCATCGGTGTGCTCCGCCGGGGATTGCAAGAATTGTCCTACACCCCCGGGGATCACGCGAGAACTTCGCGGTGGAAGGGGCAGTACACTGGCGAAAGCCGTCGTGCCGACGCTCGCAGAATCGAGGAACGTTTCATGAAACTGGTGGTGGCGATCATCAAGCCGTTCAAGCTGGACGATGTGCGCGAGGCGCTCGCCGAGGCCGGCGTGCAAGGGGTCACGGTGACCGAGGTAAAGGGGTTCGGTCGGCAGAAAGGCCATACCGAGCTGTATCGCGGCGCCGAATACGTGGTCGACTTCCTGCCCAAGATCAAGCTGGAAGTCGCCGTGACGGACGATCAGCTCGATCGCGTCATCGAAGCCATCCAGGCCTCCGCCCGCACCGGCAAGATTGGCGACGGCAAGATCTTCGTCAGCGCCCTGGACCAGGTCATCCGCATCCGCACCGGCGAGATGGACCACGACGCGCTGTAATCGCGCCTGCGCTCCGGCATGAACAACCTCGATGAAGCGCTACCGGAATCTCGATGGCCACTCCGGCGTCTCCGCCTATGACTGCGGTGATGGCTTCATTCGCATCCGCTTCGTCAACGGCGATGTCTACGAATACACCGACCAGGCCACCGGCCGCGAACACATCGCGAACATGCAGCAGCTGGCGCGCGCCGGTCTGGGTCTGTCCACCTATGTGAGCCGCTTCGTGCACGAAGCCTATGCGCGCAAGCTTTGAAGGGGCGGGCGGGGCGCCATGACCAGACATTCGTTTCCCGAAATCCCGAAATCCCGAAATCCCGAATCCCGAAATTCCCGATTCCCGATTCCCGGCTTTCTAGCGGCACTTGACTACAGATGTAGGCATGGCGTAGCTTGCCTACATCTGTAGTCAACGCGAGCCCCGTCATGCGCAAGCCCTCCATCGGCGATCAGGAACTGGCGCTGTTGCAACACCTCGGCGAAAGCGGCGCGGCCTCGGTGGGCGAAGTCGCCGCAAGTTTCGGCGAACCGCGCGGGCTGGCCCGCTCCACCGTGCTGACCATGATGGAGCGGCTGCGCGCCAAGGGTTACCTCAAGCGCCGCCAAGGCAAGGGCCCGCAGTCAAAAGGCGTGTTTCGCTACAGCACCGCCACCGGCGCGGGCGAGGCGGTGCGCAGTGCGGTCGGCAGCTTCGTCGAAAAGACCCTCAGCGGTTCGGTGTCGCCGTTCGTGGCGTGGATGTCCGAGCACGCCGAAGTATCGGACGACGAACTGGCCGAACTCGAGGCACTGGTCGCGCAACTGCAATCCCGGCGCAAGGAGGGGTGACATGGACGCCTTCAACCAGCTCGCCGACACCGTGTTCAACCGCCTCGCATGGACGTCCATCCAGGCACTGCTGCTGATCGCCATCGTGTATCTGCTCGGACGCGGGTTGCCGCAGTTGTCGGCGGCGATGCGTTGCACGTTGTGGTGGCTGGTCGGCGCACAACTGCTGCTGGGAATGCTGTGGCATGCCCCGCTGGAATTGCCGCTGCTGACGTCGCCGGCACCCATGGCAGCGGCGGTGCAGGTGGCGCCCGCGATCATGCCGACAACCGGCAGTACGGCGATGACGATTCTGCCGTCAGCCGCGCCGGCATTGCCGATGCTGTCCTGGCGCGGCGGCGTGATCCTGCTCTGGCTCGCCGCACTGCTGGTGCAGGCGTGGCTGGCATGGCAGCAGTGGCGCCACGCGCACCATGTCCTGCGCGCTTCGCAACCCCTGCACGATGCTTCGCTGCAGACTCGTTGCGAAAATCAGGCGCGGCGGCTTGGCCTGCGCAGCTGCCCGCAATTGCGGATCTCCGACGCCATCGCTTCGCCGCAGGTGAGCGGCCTGTGGCGGCCCATCGTGCTGCTGCCGGCGGACCACTCGCTGAGTGAGGACGAAACCGCCATGGCGATCGCACATGAACTGACCCACCTGCGCCGCGGCGACCTGTGGTTGGGCTGGGTGCCGGCGATCGCGCATCGACTGTTCTGCTTCCATCCGCTGGTGCGCTGGGCAATGCGCGAGTACGCGCTGAACCGCGAATCGGCCTGCGATGCGCACGTACTGCAACACGATCACGCCGCGGCGCAGGACTACGGTCGCCTGCTGCTGCGCCTTGGCGTGGCGCAACCGATGCAAGCCGGCCTCGCCGGCGCTTCCCCCTCGTTCCACAATCTGAAGAGGCGCCTGACCATGCTGCAGCAAACCGTGAACCAGCCGCAGTCCCGCACCCGCGGATGGCTGCTTGTCGCCGCGATCGCGCTCGTCGGCGTACTCCCCTACCGTGTGACGGCCGCTGCGGCGGACGGTCCCCGAACCCAACCCGCGAGCGCGCAGGCAAGCCTGCTTCCGCCTCCACCGCCCGCTCCGCCGGCGTCCGTGCCGCCGCCACCGCCCGCGCCGCCTTCATCGTTGCCGCCGCCTCCGCCACCTCCCCCGTCCGCGCCGCCGGCGCCGCCATCGCCGCTGTCTGATGCACACGGCCTGCGCGTGCAGTACGCCAGCATCTCAACCCACACCGATAACGGCGAAGGTTTTGCGCTTATCGATGGCAAAACCACGATCATCAATGGCAGCGACGCCGACCTGGCTGCCGCCAGGCGCCTGCAGCGCGACGGCAAGCCGACCCTGTGGTTCCGTCATGACGGCAGGGCCTGGCTGGTCAATGACCCTGCCTACGTGAAGCGCGCCGTGGCCGCTTACGCACCGGTGACCGAACTCGGCCGGGAACAAGGCAAGCTCGGCAGCCGGCAAGGCGAACTCGGCGGCAAACAGGGAGCCCTGGGTGCACGCCAGGGCGAACTGGGTGCAAGACAGGGGCAACTGGCCGGGCGACGAGCCGAGCTTGCGGGCCGGCAAGCCACACTGGCGGCGCAAACCGGCGGCACCGACCAGGCAAGCCGGGCCAAACTGGACGCCTCCGCGCAGGAACTCGACCGCCAGCAGGATGAACTCAGCCGGCAACAGCAGGAGCTGGGGCAGCAACAGGCCGCGCTCGGCAAGCAACAGGAGGCGCTGGGCACCGAACAGGCCGCGCTGGGCAAGCGCCAGCAAGAGACCTCGCGCGAAGCCCATGCGCAGATGCGCAAGTTGCTGGACGAAGCGATCGCCAAGGGCGTGGCCAAGCCTGCCAGCCTGCGCTGACGTCGTCAGGCGCCGGCCGACGGACGACCGACGCCGGCACATCCATCACGCAAGCACCTCAATCCGTACGGTCGTCGTGCCCCCGGATGGCGGCAGAGCTCCTCCCCGACAGCTCGCGGGCGGAGCCGTCGACGGCCCGCCTCAGCGCCACGGCCACGCCTGCAACTGGTACTCATGCGGCGGGATATTGCCGGCCAGACAGCGCACGAAATAATCCCAGCGCCGGCGCGTGATGTACGGCGTGGCGGCGGCATAACCGTGGTGCACGTTGGGGATCGCGATCATGTCGAAGTCGCGGTTGGCCTTGATCAGGGCCTCCACCACCAGCAGGGTGTTGGACGGCGGCACGTTGTCGTCCAGCGTGCCGTAGGTGAGCATCAGATGGCCCTTCAGATTCTTCGCGAACTCCTGGTTGGCCTGCGCGTCGTAGTTGGTCTTGCCGTCCTTGTCGGTCACCAGCAAGCCCTGCCATTTCTCGGCCCAGTCGTCTTCGTAATTGCGGTTGTCGTGGTTGCCGCTTTCCGCCCAGCCGACCTTGAAGAAGTCCGGGTAGTGGAACATCGCGCCTGCGCTGGCATTGCCGCCACCGGAATGGCCCCAGATGCCGACGCGGTCCAGATCGATCCACGGATACTTTTTGCCGAGTTCCTTCAGGCCGGCGACCTGGTCAGGCAAGGTGTTGTCCTCGATGTGCTCGAAGTAGGCGTCATGGAAGGCCTTGGAACGCCACGGCGTGCCCATGCCGTCGATCGCCACCACGATGAAACCCAGTTCGGCCATCGCCTGGTGGTCGCTGCGCGAGGCGACAAAGCTGCGCCCGCGCACCGAGCCGGTCTGCGGACCGGGGTAGATGTAATCGATGATCGGGTACTTCTTCGACGCGTCGAAATTGGTCGGCTTGAACATCATGCCGTACAGCTCGGTCTTGCCGTCGCGTGCCTTCACCGTGAACGGGATCGGCGGCACCCAGCCGGCCGCACGCAGACGGCTGATGTCGGCACGCGCCACGGTGGCCTGCGTGTGTCCATCCTCCGCGCGGCGCAGCACGGTCACCGGCGGCGTGGTCGGGGTCGAATATGCATCGACGAACTGCTTGCCATCGGGTGACAGGGAAATCGTGTGGTCGGCCGCCTCCGGCGTCAGCAGGGTCGGTGCACCACCGTCGAGACTGATTTTCCAGAACTGCTGGTAATACGGGTTCACGCCCGGTGTGCGGCCCACGCCACGGAACCACACGGTACGCGTGGCTGGATCGACCTTCAGCACTTCGGTGACATTGCCCTCGCCGGTGGTGACGGCATGCTTGAGCTTGCCGGTATCGAGGTCGTACAGATACAGGTTGCCCCAGTTGTTGCGCTCGGAGAACCAGATCGCCTCATGGGTTTTCGGCAGGTAGCGCCAGTTCACCGCGCCGTTGCCGCTCTCGTAATACGTGGGTACCACTTCCTCGAATGCCGTGCGCACCTTGCCGGTTTTTGCATCGGCGATGCGGAACCATTCGTGCTTGTGATCGCGCGAGGTGGAAACGAAGGCCAGCGTCTTGCCGTCCGGCGCCCACTTCACGTCGTCCCAGCCGCCGTCGGGACCGCAGCTGACGTCGTCGCACAGGCTGGAGCGGTGCTGGTCCGGCGGCATCTGCAGGCGCACCACTTTGTGCGTGGGCACCTCGATGATCACCCGCTCGATCATCGTCACATCCTTGTCGCCCACCAGCGGGTATTTCCATTTCAGCAATTCGGGATGCCCGACCCTGGTCTTGATCAGGTACATCTCGCCAGTCTTGCGCTGGTCCTGCTGGAAGGTGGCGATCTGCGTCGAATCGGGCGACCACTCCAGGATCGCCTTGTCGGTGTGCTTCCAGCCCGCGTTGTCGGTGGCGTAGCCGAAGTTCTCCACACCGTCGGTGGTGAGTTGGGTCTCCTTGCCGGTGGCGACGTCCCGCAGCCACAGGTTCCAGTCGCGGATGAAGGCTTCGGAACGCTTGTCCGGCGACAGTACGCCGGGCTCCTTGCCGCCCTGCGCCTTGGTGCAGACATCGGCGCCACCCAGCTTGCACAGGTACTGCTTGTCGCCCAGTTTCACGTCCAGACGTCCATCCGGATTCATCGTATAACTGAAGTCGTGCGGAAACTTGGTGGCGTCCACCGGCTTGTCGCGAGCCTTGCCCAGTGCCGCGGCCAGCGCGGCCTGATCGAACGCGGGCGCGACCTTGCCGGTGGCGCTATCCATTTCCATGAAGTGATCGCCGCCGGAATCATGGTCGCGAAACCAGAAATGGCCGTCGTCCAGCCATTGCACCCGGTCCACCGCGTGATCGACCAGCGGTGTCGTGCGGTACGACATGAAGCTTTCCGCCCGCGCGTAGTCCGCCGTGGTGAGTGTTCGCGTCTGTGCCATCGCTCCGCCCGACAACAATCCAAGAACCAGTGCGGCGCCAACGCGCGCCTTGCCGACCATCATGTGCATACGTGCTCCGGGGAAATCCAGCCGTCTGGCAAGTCGCTTTCGAACCCGCCGAATTGGTGATCCTAACCCGATCGCCCACCACACCGTGAGGCCTTCGCAAACTCCTGCTCTCGCTCTCGCTCTTGCTCTTGCGATTCCCTATTCCCTATTCCCTATTCCCTGCTCTCCAACCCCGACGCGCTAAACTGCGCCGCATGGGTACGCCTGAAACTTCCCCCCTCGGCCAGGACACCGTCTACACCGACCGCTACGACCCGGATCTGCTGTTTCCGATCCCCCGCGCCGACAAGCGCCGCGAGATCGGGGTGGCCGAGATCCTGCCGTTCCATGGCGTGGACATCTGGAACGCCTATGAGTTGTCCTGGCTGGATATGCGCGGCAAGCCGCAAGTGGCGCTGGCCGAGTTCCACATCCCGGCCTCGTCCTCGCACATCATCGAATCGAAATCGTTCAAGCTGTATTTGAACGGCTTCGCGCAGGAGCGCATCGAAAACCACGAGGTGCTGGTCGATACCCTGCTGCACGATCTTTCCGCCGCGGCCGGCGCGGTGATCAGCGTGCGCTTGCACGGGGCAAACGCCAGCGCGTTGCCGACGGTCGATCTGGACGGCGATCTGCTGGACACCCAGGACATCGCCATCGACCATTACGGACCGCCGCGAGCGGATTTCCTGCACACGGCCGGCGGCGTGCCGTTGGTGCAGGAGACCCTGGTTTCGCACCTGCTGCGCTCCAACTGTCCGGTTACCGGCCAGCCGGACTGGGGCAGCGTGCAGATCGCCTACCGCGGTGCGCCGATCGATCACGCCGGGCTGCTGCGCTACCTGGTCTCGTTTCGCACCCACAACGAGTTCCATGAGCAGTGCGTGGAGCGGATCTTCGTCGACCTGACCCGGCGCTGCGCGCCGCGGCAACTCAGCGTGTACGCCCGTTACACCCGTCGCGGCGGCCTCGACATCAATCCGTTCCGCAGCAGCACGCCCGCGACACCGGACAACTCGCGCACGGTGCGCCAGTAGGCGTCCCTCCGGAGCCGCACGCGCGTCGTGCCTTCGCAGCATTCGCGTCAAGCCTGCCGGATGGAAGTTCGCCCACCCGTATCGGCCGCTAATCGGCGCTTCACATAGCCGGCGCTAGGCTCCTCAGCCTGACCGTGAACGCCGGGGCGATGCGCCGCTGGCGAGCGCCACGGACGGGCACACGCCAACCGATTCCCTGTGGAGTTGCAATGAAACCATCAAGCCTGAGCCACCGTTTCCTGCAATGTGCCGGCCTCGGCAGCCTGTTGCTGCTCGCCGCCTGCGGCAAGCAGGAAGCTCCCCCGCCCGCGACGCCACCCGCCAGCAGCGCGGCCGTTGCGCCCGCGACGACCGTTGCCCCCGCCGCGCCCGCGCACGCGAGCACGGCGAATCCCGAACTCGCGCCGGCAAATACCACCAGCAGCGCGATGAACGCGCCCGCGCCGGCTGCCTCGGCGCCAGCGCCCTTCGCGTTCGACAAACTGACCCTGGGCGACGCGGTCAACGCGGAGCACAAGGTGACGCGTGTCGCCGACCATTTCGCGTCGAACGACAAGTCCCTCTACGCCAGCGTTGCCACCGTCGGCAGCAGCACGGGCGCCACGCTGAACGCGAAATGGCGTTACCTCGAAGGGTCCGGCCAGCTGGTCAGCAGCATCAGTCAGTCGATCGCCACCGACGGACCGGCCATCACCACCTTCAAGGTGCAGAACCCGGACCTGTGGCCGGAAGGCAAGTACAAGGTCGAGATCTCGATCGATGGCAAGCCGGTCGCCAGCCAGGATTTCAGCATCGGCAAACGCTGATCCCGAGCAGCCGGGAACTCCGATACCGGCCCCGGAACGCCCGGATCGCCTCACGCCCAGGCATGACCAATGGTGCAGGCGCGCGCCGTCGTGCGCGCCTACACTGGGCGTCGCTTTTCTGCCTGGGGAATCCGTATGCGTCTGCGTTCCGCGTTGTGGATGCTGTTCGGTGTGGCCGTGTTTCCGCTATATGCAGCCAGCTCCGTCCCGGCCAGGGTGGCCATGTCGCAACCGGCCGTTTCAGCCGACGGCAGCCAGATCGCGTTTGTCGCCAACGGCGGCATCTGGACCGTGGCCAGCACCGGCGGCAAGGCGCACCTGCTGGTCGCCGACGATGGCGGCAACGATTCGCGGCCGCTGTATTCCCCTGATGGCAAGCAACTGGCGTTTCAGTCCGATACCGGCGGCGAAGGCAGCGGCATCTACGTGCTTGATCTCGCCAGTGGCACGTTGCGCCGGCTGACCTGGGCCGATGGCAGCAACCAGCTCGACGCCTGGTCGCGCGACAGCCAGTGGATCTACCTGAGTTCCTCGCGCGGCAATGTCGGCGGCATGGCCGGCGTCTACCGGGTGCGCGCCAGCGGCGGCACGCCGATGCCGGTGTCGCTGGAAAGCTATCGCAATGAATCGATGGCGGCGCCGTCGCCCGATGGCGCCACGCTGGCCCTGGTCGGCGGCGGCATGGGCGACTGGCAATGGTGGCGCCATGGCCGCGCCCATATCGACGAAGGTGCGGTTTGGCTGCTGCGCGACGACGGCAGTCACCAGTATCGGCGGCTCACCCCGGACGACGCGCGCGCCGAATGGCCGATGTGGGCGCCGGACGGCGGCACGCTGTATTACATGAGCGATCGCGGCGGCGCCGAGAACATCTGGCGGGTCCCGCTGGCCGGCGGCAGCGAAACGAGCGTGACCTCGTTCACCGACGGGCGCGTGCTGTGGCCCAGCCTCGCCGCCAACGGCCGGCTGCTGGCGTTCGAACGCGATTTCGGCATCTGGACGCTGGACCCGGCCAGCGGCCATGCCAGTGCGTTGACGATCGAACTCGCCGGCGCAATCCGCGGCCCACTGCCGAAACACGAAAACCTGACTCACGGCTTCGGCCAGATCGCGCTGTCGCCGGATGGCAAGAAGCTGGCCCTGATCGCCCACGGCGAAGTCTTCGCCACCGACGCCGCCAAGGGCGGCCACGCGCGCCGCATCACCCGCACCGCGGCGGAGGAATACGATCTGGCCTGGGCACCGGACAGTCGCCGCCTGGTCTACGGCTCCGAACGCGACGGCCACGGCCAGTTGTACCTGTACGACTTCGCCAGCGGCAGGGAGACCGCACTGGCCACGGACACCGGCGAGGACACCGCGCCGCAATTCTCCCCGGATGGCAAGCAGCTGGCCTTCCTGCGCAACGACCGCGAACTGTGCGTGCTGGACATCGCCAGCGGCAAGCTGCGCATGGTGGCCAAGGCGCCGATCGACCTGCCCCGCCCGCTGGCTTCCAGCCAGCCGTTCGCATGGTCGCCGGATGGAAAGTGGATCGCCTACCTCAGCTGGGGCCAGCGCATGTTCCGCAATGTGCAGGCCGTGTCGCTCGCCGATGGGAAGAAAGTCGTGCTGAGTTCGCTCGCCAACACCGGCGCCGACAACGTGCTGTGGAGTCCCGACCGACGCAGCCTGCTGTTCACCACCGGCCAGCGCACCGAGGAAGGCCACGTGGCCCGCATCGACCTGCTGCCGCGCACGCCGGAGTTCCGCGAGGATCGTTTCCAGGACCTGTTCAAGGCCAAGCCGGCCGGCGACAAAAAGCACGACGACAGCAAGAGCGAGCCGGACGACAAGCTGGCGAAGACGCCGGTGCGCATCGACGCCGATGGCATCCGCGAACGCCTGAACCTGCTGCCGGTGGGGCTGGACGTGGGCGCCGCGCAGATCAGCCCGGACGGCAAGACCCTGCTGCTCACGGCCGAGGTGGCCGGCAAGCAGAACCTGTACAGCTGGTCGCTCGATCCGCTGGCAAAGGAACCGCCGGTGGCCAAGCAGCTCACCAGCACGCCCGGCGACAAGGAGGATGCGCAGTTCAGCCACGACGGCAAGCGCGTGTTCTATCTGGATGCAGGCAAGATCCAGTCCCTGGCGCTGGATGGCAAGAGCAAGCCCGAGGCGCTCGATGTCGACGCCGCGCTGGAGGTGGATTTCGACAGCGAGAAACAGGTGGCGTTCGAGCAGGCGTGGAGCTGGCTGCGCAACACCTTCCACGACCCGCGCATGCACGGCGTGAACTGGAACGCGGTGCACACCACCTACGCGCCACTGGTCGCCACCGCGGCGACGCCCGCCGCGCTGTATCGCCTGCTCAACCTGATGGTCGGTGAACTCGACGCCTCGCATTCCGGCGCGCGCCCGGCGCAGAAACGCGAGCCGATCACCGGCTGGCTGGGACTGGGCTTTGATCGCGCCGAGTACGAGAAGGACGGCCATTTCCGCATCGATGCCGTGCTGCCCTTGTCGCCAGCCGACGTGGCCGGTGGCATCAAGCCGGGCGACTACCTGCTGGCGATCGACGACGAACCGCTGGACGCGGGCAGCAACCTGGCCGAGCGTCTCGCCCACCGCATCGGGGACAAGGTCGAACTGCGCCTTGCCCGATAATGCCGGCGGCACCGGGGCGCATGAGGTCGCGGTCAAGCCGATCGACAGCCATACGCTGGCCGACCTCGCGTATCGGGCCTGGACGGCCGGCAACCGCGCCTATGTGCTGAAGGCCAGCGGCGGCCGCCTCGGCTACGTGCACCTGCGCGACATGTCGGGCGAATCGCTGCAGGATTTCTACAAGGATCTGGACGCGCAGAACGCCACCCGCGAAGGCGTGGTGATCGACATCCGCAACAACTTCGGTGGCTTCGTCAACGCCTATGCGCTGGACGTGCTCTCGCGCCGGCCTTATCTCAACATGACCTTCCGCGGCTTCGACCAGGCCGAACCGGCGCGCAGCATCCTTGGCCAGCGTGCGCTCGAGCGACCCACCGTGCTGATCACCAACCGCGTCACCCTCTCCGATGGCGAGGACTTCTCCGAGGGCTATCGCGCGTTGGGCCTGGGCAAGATCGTGGGTGAACCCACCGCCGGCTGGATCATCTACACCTCGGCCGGCAAGCTGATCGACGGCGGCACCGTGCGATTGCCCTTCATCACCATCACCGACAACCACGGCCAGCCGATGGAAGGCCACCCGCGTCCGGTCGACATCCCGGTCAGCCGTCCGCTGGGTGAATCCTTCCAGCACAAGGACAGCGACCTGGACGCGGCGGTGCGCAGTCTGCTGAGTACCACCAGCGAAACCGCCAAAGGCTGATCCCGGTTCGATGAGGCTGCGCCGACACGTGACGCAGCCGCCGGGGAAGCCATCACTTCACTTTGCTGTAGCCATGCAGTTGCGGCCCGATCAGGTTCGAGTAGCGGTAGTTCTCCCGCTGATCGGCATCGATCGTCCAGAACATGGCCCCGAGCGTCGCCGGATAGCCATCGCGCTGGCGCAGCTTGTACTGCGGTTCCCTGCGAAGCTTCGCCGGTGATGATGTACTGCATTGCCTTACCGATGACAGCAGGCTTGTCGTATCCCGCAAGGAATCCCACCACCACCTTGTCCGCCGGCAACGGCGGAAGAGTGCATCTGCGGATTGCCACCCACGTCAAAGCCGTGCAACAGAAGCTCCATGGTTGCGGCGAAGTAATCCACGGTGTGTGACTGATATATCTCGCCGTCCAGCCCCTCGAGCGGCGGGGTGTTGTAGTCCTGCACATCCACGAACGCGAGCATGTCGCGCAGTGCGTACACCAGCGGAAGCTCCGATCCGAACTGCCCTCCATAGCTCGCGATATCCGCCCGGAACCTGGGTGCCTTCCGGGACCAGGCTGATCATGAATCCCGGCCCGAGTTGTGCGCGCAGTTCCCGCAAGCCCGAGATCAGGTTCACGATCGCCGGCGTCACCGGATGCCTGAAGTCCGTGTCTCCCGGGGCAAGCTCCAGGGAGGGGCTCTCGAAATCAAGATCCACACCTTGGAATCCATACTCTTTGACAGTGTGGGCTACCGAAGCAACAAAGTTGGGCACGTCCCGGGCGTCGCCCAGCTTGAAGAACTGACCGCCACCACCCAGCGAGATCATCACCTTCTTGCCGCGCCCCTTGAGGTCGGCGATGTCTGCTTTCAATTCATCCGGCGTGATTCCCTTCGGGGGTGCAAAACTCAGCGTGCCCTCGGGCGCATCTTTGGCAGGCGATGCGAAGGCCACCAGAATCACGTCCCATTGGGGCGACACGTCGCGCAGCCGGAATGCCTCTGCCGCCGGCAAACCTTGACCCGGTCCAATAGCCGATCAGCGAGTGCCTGCCATGCAGCCCGCTCGGCTGCACCGGCGTCGCCGTCGTCGTGCTCTGCGCCGTGCGCTGCCTGTTGCGCGTGGCTGGAACACGGCTCCGCCGCTTCGGTCAGCGCTTGCGCATCGGGAAAACTGTAGGCGCCAGTGTCGCGATCCGCGCGCACGTACCAGTTGAGCAGTGCCACGTTCTGGAGGTGATAATCGAACCCGGACGTCCGTGCAATGTAGGGTTTCGATGCCGGGAAATTGTTTTTTGGATTGACGTCCGTGGGCTCCAGCAGGAAGTAGTTCGTCCCGATCCCGGACCCGCCACAAGCGCCGCCCTGGGCTGGCCGTTGCCATGCCGCGAAGTAGTTCCCCGTGGCGTCCTTTGTGTGGAAGTAGCTGTACGGATCATGCAAAGGGTCAACCATGAATTCGGCGAGCTGCTCGGCGAGCGGCTGGATATCCTGATCGGTGACAATCGCCGGCGCATCGTGGAGATATGACCCGAGCACGAACGAATTTCCCGTGGCCGGATCCACGCCATGCGTTCCCCAGGTGCAGCACACCGTGGCGTCACCAGCCGCGTAGAACGTCGTGTTATGCGCCACCGCGATAACCAACTGGCCGTTCAGTTTGGGGAGCTGTCGGAACAATTCTTTTTCGACATATTCGGAATCGACCACGGCGAACGACTGCCCACTGCGTTTCGAATGCAGCAAATAGCCATCGCCGGCAGGGATCTCGATCGTGATCGCCTTCACCTGTGGTGTGCCCAGCAACGTGTGCCCCGGCCTCCTGCCCTGAAATGTTGCGCGCAGCAGGGCGTCGCCATACTGCGTCGCTTCACTGGCGGCGAAACGATAAGTGGAAAAGAGCGGTGACTTCAGAATGTGCGGTACGTCCTGTGTCGCGTCCATCGTGGTTGTCTTGCCTGCAAACGTCAGCTTGATCGGCACCAACACGGTCGGAATCGAGGTCGTTCCGTCTTTCGCCGGATCCTGTCCGGCGAGCGTGTAAGTCTCGCCACCCGCCACGTGGGTAAAGGTGGGCACGGTGCCTTGCGCGTGGACGAGGCAAGCACAGGACATGGCAAGGAAGGCGAGCAGGCTGGTGGCTTTCATTCGCACGATCATCACGATTTATCCTGGAAAGAAGTTCTGGAACGTCTGGCGATGGAACGTTCCATCAGCTGTTTGATGAAATCGAAAAGTCGAAACATGCCGACCTTCCCTGCGGGGCACAGCCGCTACAACGCGACCAGCATGCCTCGCTGCCTTGCATTCACCCGGCCGGCACAACGGCTTCGCGCAAACGTTGGCGCAGATGGTCCAGCTTGTCGCCGTAGCGCGCACTGCGCGCGGTATCGCGGCGCAAGGGCTGTCTTACCTGCGCGGCACTGGGCGTCAGCACGGCACGTGACGTCTTGTGAAACTCGAGACATGCAGGATCGAACGGCAGCCCGCAAAAATCCAGGATTCGACGAATGACGCCCTCCGGATCGGCTGTCAGCGCCTCGTACTGCAAATCGAATACGCGTGTCGGGTACTTCTCCAGCCAGAAACGCGTCAGGCGCAGGAAACCGTGGTGGTAATCGGCCAGATCGTCGAGGTCGCAGGCGAAGCCGGCTTCTTCGGTAAAGCAGTGGCGATAGCAGGCCAGGCAGGTTTCCACGGAATCACGCCTGACGATGATCACCCGCGCCGCCGGCAGCATGGCCAGCGCCGCGCCCACGGAATGCCAGCTCATGAGGTTCTTGTCGGTGAAGCGCGGTTTGTCCTGGCGCCAGCGTGCCGTCCGCGCCAGGTAGTCCTGGCCGAGCCGCTGCCAATCCCGGGCCGTCGCGTCGAGTGCCCAGGCGGGAAAGGCCGAACCACGACGTTGGCTCTCCGCTTCGATGATCTGTTGCAGGTCCCTGATCTCGTTGGCACCCTCGACGTCCGGGTGCGAGGCCAGGATTTGCTCCACCAGAGTGGATCCCGTGCGCGGCATGCCGGTGATCAGGATCGCTTCCGTGCCCAGCGTAATATCCGGCGCCGACGTGCTGGCGCGAGCAAACACGTCCAGGGTCTTGTCCACCAACCTGCGCTCTTCCGCGGCCACCCACCTTGCCGGGGTGCTCGCGCGCTGCGCGTCGTTGGCCAGCTGGAGAATCTCGAACGCCTTCGCATAATCGTCCTGATCTTCCAGTGCCTTGGCGAGCGCGAAGCCGAGCAAATAATGTGCGCGCGCAGGCAGATCCCCACGATCGAAACATCGTTGCAGGCACGCCGTATCGGCGGAGTCGAATCTCGCCACATTCATCGACAGCCCGTACCACGCGTCGGCGTTGGCAGGGTCGCGGCGGACGGTTTCGCGAAATTCGGCCACGGCGGCCTCGATCCGGCCCACGCTGGCGTGTGCACGGGCCAGCGCGAGCCGGGCTTCGACGTGTGCGGGTTCGAGTGCGACTGCACGCTGCAGCGCCGTCACCGCTTCTTCCATGTACGCCCGCTGCCGCAGGGTCTCGCCGAGATTGAACCAGGTCGCCCCGGAGTCGGGCGCCAACTCGCAGGCGCGACGAAAGTGCGCGATGGCTTCATCGACATCGCCGAGCGAAAACAGGGAGAGACCCAGATCGCTGCACAGAAACGGATCATCGGGCCACACTGCCGCGACTCGTCGAAAGCAATCGACAGCCTGCGCATGATCGCCGCGGCGCCTGGCGACCATGCCGAGCATCCGTGTCGCCCTCGCCTCCCCGGGGGCCAGGGTCAGCGCACGGGTCAGCGACCGCTCGGCAGCGTCGAACTCGTTCCGCTCCCATTCGCCACGCGCCCGGGCCAACAACTGTGCGACGGCTGGCGAATCTAGCGGTCCTGCCATGACCTCATTCCATTCTGACCCAGCATGGGTTGCACAGCATCGCCAGGCCGGGCCAAAGGCACGGTTCCCCATGTCGGCCGCGCACCGGTCGCGCAGATGACCGGCGTGCGGCGCAGGGATTACCAGCTACCAATTGTACGCCACGGAGAAACTTGCATAACGCGGCGCCTGGCGGGAGTCGACCATGTTGAAGCCGGTACCGGGGCTCGCCGTCGAGACAAAATAGTCGCCGAGGAACGTCGGTTTCTGTGAGTTGAACAGGTTGAACACCTGCAACTTCAAGTCGAGTTTATGTTGGGCCCAGGCCGGCTTGTAGTCGACGCTGAGACCGACAGTCTCGAGCCACGGCAGCCGCCCGATGGAACCCGGTGGCACGACCACGCCACCGCACCAGTGGAACTGACTGGACAGGCCATACGGACGAGTCTGATTGGGCCCATACGCGCCGCGACACAGCCGGGGTGTGCCGTCGGCAATCCACACGTTGGCGCCGAGCGTCCATTCGGGGTTGATCGCATACGCACCGTAGAACTTGAACTGGTGTTTGCGATCGGTACCCAGGATGCCGTTCGAATTGTCCATGATGGTCGGGTACGCCCACACGGCGGTGACGTACGCCACGACACCGCTGGACTCATACGTCGGACCTACCGGGCCTTCATCGTTCCCGTACAGTTTCGAGAACACGTAGTCGAACCTGGCCATCCATTTGCCGTCCCACGCATGCTCGAGTGAAAGATCCAGGGCGTAGTAGTTGCGCTTGGGTCGCATCGGGAAGTTCTGATCTGCCGCCGTCCAATTCACCGGATGCACCGAGCCATCCGGCCCCTTCAAATACACCGTCTGGTCGCGACCCGGATTGATCAATACCGGGCTTTGCGCCCACTGGCTGCAGGTGGCCGGGGTCATCCAGTCGTATCCCTTGCGCCAGACCCGCCGCGCACTCGGATTGCGAATCGTCGGACCCGGCAATCATTTCACCCAGCTTCTCGAACGTTCCCGTCGCACCAAATACCCAGGGGGTATTCAGGAAGGTCAACTGCTGTTGCATGCCGAGCACGTAGTTGTCCGAATAGGGCGCCTTGATGTTCTTGGACGCCACGGTGGCCGCATCACGCTCGGCACCATACTGGTTGTCCACGGAGATGCCCGTAGCCGGATTTTGCGGCAGCGGCACGAAGCCGGTCGGCACGCCGGTGGTCGGATCGATACCTGTGTAGGTGCCATATTCCGTGATGTTGACTACCGGAGCCGCCACGGTGGTGCCGGTTCCGACCGGCAGCGTCAGATAGTAACGCCCGGCGTTTCCGAAGACCTTCAACGTGGAATCACCATGCACGTCCCAACTGAAGCCCACGCGGGGAGAAAGGTTGGGTTTGGTCAGCCGGATGTACGGATTGGACGAAGCGTCGTAATTGGTGAACTGGTCATTGCGCACGCCCAGCGTCAGCAGGAAATTGGGCGTGACCTGCCACCGGTCCTGGATGTACTGGGCGCGTTCGTCCACCCGGGTCGAGGGGTTGTAGGCCTGGATGAGCTTCGTTACGTAGTAGCCGCTGGCTCCTGCCGGATTCGAATTTACGGGCCCCACGTACGGTATGGAGTTTGGATCCGTACCGGCCAGGGGCTTGCCGATATCCGCCCCTTCAACCTGGCCGTAAGCCCAGCCGTAGCCGGGCCCGGTGCCTTGCACGCCGTCGTGCAGATCCCGGGAGAGATCGTTGTCGATGCCCACCTGGAGGTCGTGATCACCCAGTTTGTAATCCAGGTCCATGCGGAAGTCGGTGAGGTTGACCTGGTGGTTGCCAGGAACATGTGTCAGGGCGTTTTGCGTATTCTGGATGGGGCCGTTGGGTGTGTACGCCGGGTTTTCAAGACTGGTGCCACCGACGTATGTCAGGGTTGGATCGTAGCCGGGGTATCCCGGCTGAAAACTTCCATATTGTTCATGCGATTTGCCGTACGTCGCCTGCAAGGTCAGGTCGTCGGTGATATAGGAGGTGTAATTCAGCACCCCCATCCGGTAGACGTTCTTGCCCGTTTCGCCCAGGTACCAGAAGTCCCCTGTTTTGCGCGTGCTGTTGTCGTAGTGGTAGGCACTGCTCCATGACTTGAGCGAGCTTTGCAGGCCGGTGAAAGTCAGGATGTTGTTGTCGTTGATGTTCCAGTTGATCTTTCCGTAGATCTTGGGCTGGTGTGACTCGCTGTAATACTTGATGCCACCACAGTAGACGCAACCTACGCTGGCCGCGCTCGAATTGTCCTGCTCGGCACTCAGGAAGAAGAACAGCTTGTCCTTGATGATCGGGCCGCTGACGTAGGCGTCATAAACCGTGGCCATGCCGTGGTTGCTGCGGTTGTAGGAATACAAATCGCCTGCGTGGTGACCGGCTCGGGTGACGAGCGGATTGGCGTAGTAGGTGTTTTCCTGGACGCTGTGCCAGCTCGTCGGCTCCCATTGCGCGCGCACCCCGAAGTGCCATTCGTCGGAACCGCTCTTGCCGATCTGGTTGATCACGCCACCAATGGCGCGACCGTACTTGGCGCCGTAGCCGCTGATGAAGGTTTGCTGTTGTTCGATGGAGCCGTAGGGCAGGCCAATGCCGCCCTGATCGTCGAGCACCGCGCTGGTCAACATCCCGTCGACGTAATACGCGTTCTCGGCCGTCGAAGCGCCACCAAAGGTGACTGCCGACGTCCCGAGCGGGCCACCGACCAGGACGGATGAGCCGGGCTGGACGCCCGGTGCCAACAACGCAATATCTTCGGCACTGCGACCCAGTGGCAAGACCTGCAACTGCTGCGCCGTGATCGTGGTGACCTGATTGGTCGTCGTCACATCGATCGGCGGAACCGCACTGGCCACCACGTTGACCGTGGACAAGGTCACCGCATTGGCGGCATTGGCCGCGGTGGCACCGGCCACGCTGGTGAAATTGACCACCGCCGAACCGCCCGCTGCGGGGCTGACGCCCTTCGACTGCGCACGACCTTGCCATCCTGCAGCAGTGCCACGTCGTAGCTACCCACCGGGAGGATGACCGAGTACTTGCCCGACGGCCCGACCGTGACGGTACGGCTGAAACCCGCACCACCGGTGATCTGGATGATTTCGTTCGGGGCCACCGGGACCGTGCCATGAATGGTGCTGGTGATCGCCTGGGCCCACGCGGCGCCGGTGAATCCCATGACGATGGAGCCCAGAGCCAGCGCCAGCGCCTTGCGCTGGTAGACATGATTGCGACGCGAAGCGTGTAGAGATTTTGCCTTCATGAGACGTGTTCCCCATTTCGTGATTGGCTCGGCCATGTGATGACTGAACCGCTGTTGATGGCCCCGGAGCAGGTCGTGCCAGCCAACCCGCCGGTCGACACAGTGAAGACCCGACATGTCGAGCTTGAGCACGTGTCCACTTCGCCGAACGACAACACGGTCTGGTGCCGCCGCATGGGCAGGTCCTGCCTTCGGTGCTGACGTGTTGCGGCTGATCACTGGCACACCTCCGCTGACTTCGTAAGCGTAGACACGGGCAAGTGATCACTGCCAATGAAAAGATCGGCACTTTGCATAACTGCAGGTTGTATCCGCTATCGCCGCGAGCGCACGCAGCGACGCGCCTGCTCAGGCTTGCGACGGGAGTCGTTGTGCGAGGTTGGTGTGCCCGATCGAGAAATCGTTTCGGCACCATGATTCAAGTGCTGTCTGGCCGGCAAAGCACATGGATCCCAACGTGCGGATGCAGTCTCAGCGGTGGCCGTCGTGCGCGGTTCTTGTCACCGCGGTGCGCCGTTGGTCGTGGTCGTGGACGCAAGTTCGAACGACGCAAATTCTTGCGACGTCAAGTCGGCGCCGGTCTCGTTGAGCTTCAACGACTCGCGCATCGCCAGCGGATGGTGAGCGACCGATTCAAGGGCAGCGTCAGCAACGAAGCTCATGCCGGTCGCGCACGCATGTGCACTCCTGGCGATTCGAGACTGCTGTCGCGCGTATCCGCATCTGTGCGCGGCCGTCGCTTGTCAGTTGCTTGCTGTCGCTTGCTGCGGGTGCCCCGGCGGCAAGATGTCCCAGTCGAAGTGGTAGCTCCACTTGTCGTAATAGAGGTCGCCACCATCCCATTCGACTTCGCCGCGCTGGGAGTCGACGGTGTCGGAACGGAAAGAGTCTTTCGGTGGGACGAATGCCTGCGAGAAGCCGTCATTGAAGGCAATGCGGAAATTGTCCAGGCCACCCAGGTAGAACCATTTCAATGACGACTCATTCGAATTCAGCCGCCCGTAGGTGACGTCCACCGGGACCCACCCATAGGGAGCCAGATAGATCTCGGCCCAGTCGTGAATGTCGTCGCCGCCGGCCTCACGGGTAAACATCCATCCTGATTGCCAGCGCGCCGGGATCCCGTTCATGCGCATCAACGTGATCAACAACATCGTCTGTTCGCCGCAATCGCCATGTCCGGCGCGCAAGGTGTAGGAACTGAGGTCGGCGATGGTGGAGTATTCGCGCGCGCCGGCCCACGGGATATCGTCCACGGCGGCAAAAATCTTTCGCGCAATTTGATACGGATTGGTGGCGTCGCCCACGATTTGATGCGAGAACACCTGCAGCGATTCAGTGAAAACGACATGCGGTGCGCGCTCGGCCACGTACGGCGCCAGCGCCGGGGTGATCTTCGCCGGTACCACCTTGGCCGCGTCCACCGCGTGGTACTGCGCGTAGAGGGTGACTTCGTAGGTGATCGAGAACACCGTTGGCTTGCCGGCCTGCGCAACTTTTTCCAGATACACGGTGCGCTGCAAGGCCGACTTGGGGGCGACGCGATGCGTGGCCGGCTGACTGGTCAGGAGGTGGATGTCTTCCTGCTGGCCCGGATCGTCGCGTGGATAGGGAATCCAGGCACGCAAGGTCTTGCCGGCCGGAACCGCATCGGCGTGGACAGTCACGGTCTGGGTGACCTTCACCCGCTGGGGCATGACACTGCTGTGACCGCTGGTCTGCGCCGCGCGCATGATCTGGCGATCGTAATCGGTGAACATCTGCAGGTCGCCATCAGACATCCCACTGCTGTTGGATGGCCCTTGCCCGTCGCGCTGCGCCCGTGCCTCGGCGCTCAGGCGAAACAGGTTGGACGGCGAGCGCCGGAAATACAGCCGCTTGCCGTCGATGGCCATGTGTTCGAACAGGCCATGCGCATCCCAGCGGGCGAATTCGGCGTCCGTCAGGCCCGGGATCTTCTCGCGCACCTGCGCCTCGACGTCGGCGGCAGTGAGGCTGAAGTCGTAGCGGATGCGGCGCATGCGCACACTCTGGAATTCGAGTGCCTTGCGCGTGGCCGCGGGCAAGTCGGGTTGCTTCAACGCCGCCTCGATGCTGGCATCGGCAGCCTGGAACTGGCCAGCATTCACCAGCTCCACGATCGTGCTCACGGCGGTGGTGGCGGGAGTCGTCGCGGATGCAGCATCCGTGGTCGCGCCGGCACCAGGTGGCAGCACCCACAACAAGGCGGCGAACATGATCAACCGGCACCCATGCCGCCTCGCCGACGCCACGACAACGTTTCGACTCGTCTTCATCTGCTCTTCGTTCCGCGTTCGTGGATCAGGGGCGGCGGTGTAACACGCGTTCCAGACACGGTCAATGTCCGATGCCTCGAACGCGCAACAGCAAAACCGGCGTTCTGTGTCGCGCCCACATTGGCCACTGATGGCGATGGCAGTGGGTCCGGGGATGTCGCGCTGCTCGTTCGCGGGGAACACGCCCACAACCTGCAGTTATGCAAAACGTCAATCTTTTCATTGGTGATTTCGCAATGCACCTGACTATGCTCGAAGTCGTACCTTGGGAGTCTGTCGGCTCGCAACCCGGGAGACGTGTCATGGGTCATCAAGAGGAGTTTCCCTCGCGTCAGGAAGCTGGAACCAAGTGGCCTTGCGGGAAAACATCCCTGCGATGAGTGCCGCCACGTCAAAGTCCATCGGGGGATTCAAGAAGGAGCTGGGTTGGTTCTCACTCCTCGCCATGAGTCTGGGTACCGTCATCGGCTCGGGCTGGCTGCTGCTGCCCAGCGTGGTCGCGTCGAACGCCGGGCCTGCAAGCCTGATCTCGTGGGTCATCGCCGGCGTGATCATGCTGATCGTGTGCATGGTGTATGCGGAGCTTGGTGCCGCGTGGCCGGCAGCCGGCGCGGTGGCGCTGTATCCGCGCCTCTCCCATGGCAGCTTCACCGGCCACGTCGCCGGCTGGGCGGCCTTCGTCTCCTACGTCATCATTCCGTCCGCCGAGGCCGTGGCCGTCACCCGTTACGCTGCAGCCTACGTGCCCGGGTTCACCAATGCCTCGCAACATCTGACCGGCGTGGGCATGCTCTTCGCCATTGCGATACTCGCCGCGCTCGGGCTGCTCAACTACGTGGGCGTGAAGTACCTGGCCATTTTCCAGAACTGGATGACGAGCCTGAAATACGCGCCCATCCTGCTCTTCGTCGTCGGCGGCGCCTTCCTGCTTTTCAAGCCCGAGAATTTTTCCGCCTTTGGTGGCTTCGCCCCTTACGGCGTCTCGGGCGTGTTCCTCGGCACATCGAGCACGGTGTTCGCTTACGTCGGCTTCCGCCAGGCGCTGGATTTCGGCGCGGAAGCCAAGAACCCGGGCCGGGACATTCCGATCGCGCTGTTCGGCACCATCATCCTGGCGATGATCACCTACTTCCTGATCGCGCTGGTCTTCGTCGGCGGCATCGACTGGAGTCACCTGTCGCCATTCGGCGTGACCACGGGCGACTGGCATTCGTTGTCCAGGCTGCCGGCGCCGCTCTACAACATCCTGATCGCGGGTGGTCTGGGGGTCATCGGCTTCCTGATCTTCCTCGACGGCATCGTCTCGCCCAACGGGCCCAATGCCACCAACATCGGTTCCGTGCCACGCGTGCTCTACACGATGGCCGAGAACAACAGCATGCCGTCCATTTTCCTGCAGATGAACGAACGCCTGGGTACGCCCGGCTGGGGCTTGTTCATCTGTTTCCTCATCGAGGTCGGCTTCCTGCTGCTCTCGGGGGGCGGTTACGGCGCGCTGATCTCCTCAATCAACGTGGCGTTCATGGTCGCCTATGCCATGGGGCCGGTCGCGAACGGCGGCTTGCGCATCATCGCGCCCGATACCAAACGCCCTTACCGCGTGCCGCTGGCCCGTATGGTCAACCCTTTGGCCTTCGTGCTCGCTTCCCTGCTGCTGTTCTGGAGCCGGTGGCCGCTGACCGGCGAGACGCTGGGCGTCCTGTTTGTCGGCGTGCTGATCTACATCGGTTACGGCGTGGCGGGCCGGGTCGATCTCAAGACCATCCGCTACGGGCTCTGGTTGATCACCTACCTGCTGGTGATGGCCCTGCTCTCCTTTCTCGGCGACCGTCACTTCGGCGGCATCGGCGTGCTGCCGTTCGGCTGGGATCTTCTGGCAGTGGTCGTGGTTTGCCTGATGCTCTATTACTGGGGTGTCCGACAATCCGTGGACTTCGACCGCGACACGGGGTCGCGTGCGGAGAACGACGCCATGGTCCGCCAGGAAGCAGTGCGACGCGCTCGCCACGAGCGTGATCGGTGAGAACTGGCTTGCCACTGCAACGCGGCACTCGCGATCCGACAACCAACTTGAACTGCGCTGAGGGCCTGTGAACAAATCAAAAAGAGCCGAAAGCATCATTCTGTTCCTTCCCCCGCTTGCGGGGGAAGGTGCCGAAGGCGGAAGGGGGAGCGCGGCAAGGCCGCGCTGCTGTTGGCTTTTTATGGCGGCAAAAGAGCGCCCCCTTCAGCCCTCCGGGCAGCTTGTGCTCACCACATCCCTGTGGCTCGCCCTTCGGGCAGCATCCGCTGCAAACATCGGCAATCCTGCCGATGTTTCCCCGCTGCGCAGGGGAAGCGAAAGCTGGCCGCGCAAATTTTTCACAGGCTCTGAGACCTTCCATCCGGCACCTGGCCGGTTCCCCCGCAAGGAGTTTGTTGCATGGTTCTGAATGTTCCTGCCGGTCGGCTGAAAACGGTTGCGGCGGGGCTCGTTGCCGTCCTGCTGCTGGTCATCGCCGGTTGCACGTCCATGCCCACCAGGATGAAGGCGCCCGCGCCTGTCGACTCGTACTCCTGGGGTCACCCGGGTTGTCCGTGCACCTCGGTGCTGCGTTCGGGGTCTCCGGCTGCAGCCGGACTGCTTCCGCAGGCACTCGATGACATCGACGGCACCGTCAGCCGGATACTGGTTCGTCGAGTGACACCAGGCGCGGTCGTACTGGTGGCCCGACGCGGCACGATCGCCAAATGGAACGCGTACGGCTACGCCTCGATCTACAAGAACGACAAGTACGATTCCGTCGCGAACCCGCTTGCGATGCAGAAAGATGAAATATTCGACCTGGCGTCCGTATCCAAATTGTTCACGGCCACGGCGATCATGCAGTTGTGGGACCAGGGCAAGCTCAAGCTGGACGATCCGGTCGCCAAGTATCTGCCGCGTTTCGGCGCCCACGGCAAGGAACACGTGACGATCAAGGAACTGCTGACGCACACGTCGGGCTTCCAGCCTGACCCCACGACTCCGCTGTACAAGGTTCCGGGTACGCGCAAGGATCGCCTGGACTACGTGCTCGGGCTGCCGCTCAAGTACGCACCCGGCTCGCGCTACGTCTACAGCGATATCAACTTCATCGTGCTGGGCGCACTGATCGAACACCTGAGTGGCACGCGCGAGGATGCCTTCATCCACCGTTACCTGAGCCAGCCGCTGGACATGGCCGACACGATGTACAACCCACCCGCCAGTCTGAAGCCGCGCATTGCCGCCAGCGAATACCAGCCATGGACGGATCGCGGCCTGTTGTGGGGACAGGTCGACGATGAAAATGCGTGGGCGCTGGGCGGCGTCGCAGGACATGCCGGGTTGTTCAGCAGCGCGCGCGACCTGGCGGTCTTCGGCCAGATGATGTTGAACGGCGGAACCTACAACGGCGCCCGGGTGTTGTCGCAACGCGCGGTCAAGTTGCTCCTGACCGACTTCGACGGGAAATTTCCCGGCAACTCGACCGGCCTCGGATGGTCGATCGACCGCGATTACTTCATGGGCGCGCTGTCCGGGCCGGATACGGCCGGCCATGAAGGCTTCACCGGCACCACCATCGTCATCGACACGAAGAACGATGTGGTCGGCGTCCTGTTGATGAACCGCGTTCATCCAACCCGCAACGGTGCCTCGGACGTTGTCGCCCGCCGTGAGGTTTATACCGACATCGCCAACGCGATTCCTGTTGCCACGCCCGGCGCTGGTGCGAGCTGGTTTTCCGGTTATGGCAACGACCTGCATCGGAAGCTGACGGCCAAGGTCGGTACTCCGGGCAAGATGCTTTCGTTCAAGACCTGGTATCGCACCGAACCCGACAAGGATTTCGGCATCGTCGAAGCCTCGGCGGACGGCACGCACTGGTCCGTACTTGCTCGGCTGACCGGTTCCAGCGACGGTTGGCAAACGAAGACATTCGCCTTGCCGGCCGATGTCGGTTACATCCGGTTCGACTACCAGACGGACGCGCGCATCAATGGTCGCGGCTGGTATCTGCATGATGTCCAAGTCGACGGGCACGAGGTCCGGAATTTCGATGAATCCGGCTGGGTGCGGCGGGACAACTGATGCATTCCATCGCAAACGGAACGATCCGCAACCTGGTGCTCCTGGCCGCGGCCGTGCTTGCACTGGCGGCATCGGCCAGCGCGATGGCGGCGCCGCCGTTCGAACTCGGCATCGACGTGCTTTTGCACCAACGGCTTGACCTCATCCAGGGCAGGAACGTCGGGCTGATCACCAATCCGACCGGTGTCGACCGCGACCTGGTCAGCGACATCGATTTGATCGCGCACGCGCCAGGCGTGCATCTGGTCGCGCTGTTCGGTCCCGAGCACGGCATTCGTGGCGCCCAGCAGGCGGGAGCCCAGGTCGGCCCGTATCGTGATACTCAGACAGGTACACCGGTTTACAGCCTGTACGGCAAGGATCGCGAACCGACGCCGCAAATGCTGAAAGGCGTGGACGTGCTGGTGTTCGACATCCAGCCGGTCGGCACGCGCTTTTACACCTACCTGTATACGATGGCCGATGCGATGAAGGCGGCGGCCAAGGCGCATATCCCGTTTGTCGTGCTGGACCGGCCAGATCCATTGGGTGGCGTCGAGGTACAAGGCCCGGTGCTGGAGCCGGCATACGCCTCCTTCGTCGGCCAGTATCCAATTGCCCTTCGCTACGGCATGACCGTGGGCGAGCTGGCAACGTTGTTCAACGCGGAGTTTCACATCAGCGCGGACCTTACCGTCGTCAGGATGCGCGGCTGGAAACGCTCGATGTACTACGACGATACGCCGCTGCAATTCGTCATGCCCTCCCCCAACATGCCGACGCCCACGACCGCGCTCGTCTACCCCGGCTTCGGCCTCTTTGAAGGCACCAACGTGTCTGAAGGGCGGGGCACGACACGCCCGTTCGAGCTGATCGGGGCGCCGTGGATCGACGCGACGAAACTTGCCGACGCCCTCAACGAAAAGCATCTGCCGGGCGTACGGTTCCGGCCGGTGCATTTCACGCCGACCTTCTCGAAATACGAAGGCACCCTGTGCAACGGGGTGCAGGTCCACGTCCTGGATCGGCAAGCGTTCAATCCGGTGGTGGCCGGGCTCACCACGATCGAAACCATCCACGGCTTGTACCCCAATGAATTCGAGTTCAAGAAGGCACATTTCGACAATCTGATCGGCAATGACTGGGTGCGTCATGACATCGAAAAGGATGTGCCGGTTTCGGAAATGCGCACCCGCTGGCAAAAGCCGCTTTCGCAGTTCGAACAGGTCAGAAGGAAGTACCTGCTTTATCACTGAGGTCAGGGCGCGTCGGCAAAGGTGGTAACTCATGCCGATGACGCTGGCCAGGCCAGATTGCTGGCATAGCCGTTGGCGGCAGCTGGATTGCACTCAGGCACCTGCAATCAGGCCCGAATTGGAAGGATGACGTGATGAAAAAAGTTCCGACTCTCAATCATCGATGTAGCACTGGCAGGTTCCCGATCAGCCACAAGCCTGGGCTGTCAGAAGCCCCTCTCCCGCCGGGAGAGGGGTTGGGGAGAGGGTTCGGGCGAAGCGTACTGACGCAAGATTCGAGATGGCGACTCCACGCTCCGCTCGAACCCTCATCCGGCGCTTCGCACCACCTTCTCACCCACAAGGGGACTCCCAAGGGGTCGCCGGAGGGAGAAGGACCAAACCAGCTGAGCTTCGAGGCTGATCAGACGCAGGGTTGTACGCCACGTCGTGCTGACGCAAGACGATGTGAACAGAATGCCAAGGGGACGCTTGGCCGCCCCTATCGCCGTTTCCCCGACAGAAGAAGGCCCATGTCCGGGACAAAAATGCTGACCCTGTTGTTTGGCACCATCGAGCAGCGGGCGAACGCGGCACGGGACCACCTGGCGTCTGCCTCGACACGGCGGCAAAAATCAGTGTGCGGCTCTCATCCCGATACGTCGGATGTTTGCTGATGCGCTGGCTGGATCTGCTGGTCATTGCCATCTATCTCGTCGTGATCGCGACGATCGGGCTGCGCCTCAGCGGGCGACAGCGTTCCGCGTCCGATTACTTCGTGGGCGAGCACGACCTGCCGTGGTGGACGGTGTGCTTTTCCATCGTTGCCACCGAAACCTCCACGCTGACCGTGATCAGCGTGCCCGGTGTCGCCTACATGGGCGCTTACGGTTTCGTTGAACTGGCCTGCGGTTACCTGATAGGCCGCATCGTCGTCGCGATGGTCATGCTGCCGCTGTACATGCGCGGCGACCTGGTCAGCGCGTACCAGTACCTGGGCTTGCGCTTCGGTCGCAAGATGCAGGGTCTCGCCTCGGTGACGTTTCTCGTGACCCGGCTGCTGGCCGAAGGCGTGCGACTGTTCGCTGCCGCCATCCCGATCGCGCTGCTGCTGGTGGCCATGGGACTCCACGCGAACTACCTTGAAATCATCGTGGTGCTCACCGCCATCACGGTGGGCTACACCTACATCGGAGGCATCCGTGCGGTGGTCTGGACCGACGCCATCCAGATGATGCTCTACATCGGCGGCGCCATCCTGAGTGCCGCCGTCCTGCTTCACCATACTTCGTGGGCTGAACTGGGCAGCGCATGGCACGCCGGCAAATTCCAGGTGTTCGATTTCCATGCACCGATTCTGACCAGTCCCTTTGCCTTCATTACGGCGATTTTCGGCGGCGCGGTGTTCACGATGGCCTCGCATGGCGCCGACCAGTTGATGGTCCAGCGCATCCTCGGTTGCAAGAGTCTGGCGGACGGCCGCAAGGCCATGATCGGCAGCGCGATTTTCGTGATGCTGCAGTTTGCGTTGTTCTCCTTCGTCGGCACGCTGTTGTGGCTCAATTTTCATGGCCAGACGCCCCGGCAACTGGGGCTTTCCGACTCCGACCAGTTGTTTCCCCAGTTCATCATCCAGCAACTGCCGCCCGGGGTGTCCGGCCTGCTGATTGCGGGGATTCTCGGCGCCACCATGGGATCGTTGTCGTCGGCGATGAACTCGATGTCCAACTCCACCGTGACCGACCTGCTTCGTTTGTTCAGTCGTCGCGAACACAGCGATACGGCGATGCTGCGCATTTCGCGCATGACGACCCTGCTGTGGGCGGGAGCGCTGGTAGGGTTTGCGTCCATGTTCACCGATACGCACAGCCCCGTCATCGTGCTGGGTCTGAGCATCACCGGTTACACCTACGGCGCTCTGCTGGGGGCTTTTCTGCTTGGGCTGCTGGTCAAGCGTGCCAACCAGCGTGACGGAGTCCTCGCTTTCGTCACCACCCTCGTCATCATGGCCGTGGTGGTGCTGGGTGTGAAATTCCACGGCAGTGCGCTGGCGTTCCCGTGGTACGTGCCGATCGGCGTGGCAATCACCCTCATGGTCGGCGGATTGCTTTCGCTGGGTCATCGCATGCACGTGCTGGAAGGACACGCGTGATCGCATCTCTGCGTACGCGCTTCACGAAGCACCAACAAAAGGGCGGGCGCATGCACGACCGCAGCGCATCCACCGACCGTTTCAATGTGCACCACGCACATGCCGCCCACAATCTGCCCGGGCGTACCATGCGGGCTCACCGGTTTTCGGAGTGAATCATGAAACGACTGTCATTGCTGCTGGGTGCGCTTGCCCTCGCCGCGTCGATGACCTGCATGGCGCAGACGGACGCAACGACCCCGCCGGGCCCGGTGGCGTTGACCGTGCGATTGCCGGTTCCGGCACAAAAACTGCTGTATGTAACCGAGGTGATGCCGGTCAAACCGGGAGCACTGACGCTCTATTACCCGAAGTGGATCCCTGGCGACCATTCACCCGATGGCCCCATCAACGAGTTCATGGGGCTGGAAATCAAGGCCGGCGGAAAGCGGATTGCGTGGCAGCGTGATCCACTGGATCGCTTCACGTTTCACCTGACCGTGCCGCCCACGGTGGCGCAGATCGACATCAGCTTCCAGTTTCCGTCCCATGATCGGGTGACACCCAATCTCCTCGACCTCACGTGGGACCACGTTGCGCTGTACCAGGCGGGCTATCCGACCAAGCAGCAAATGTTCCAGCCCAACCTGGTCATACCCGCCGACTGGCACTATGCCAGTGCGCTGGACACGGTAAAACGCGACGGCGAGCAAATCATCTTCAAGGCGGTGCCGTTCAATACACTGGTCGATTCGCCGGTGATCGCCGGCAAGTATTTTCGGCAGGTCGACGTGACGCCTGCCGGCTCATCGGTACATCGCTCCCTCGACATGGTGGGCGACAGTGCAGCGGCCATCAATATTTCCGCTGCGCAAATCGCTGATTTTCGCCGTCTGGTCGAGCAGGCCCAGGCCCTGTTCCATTCCCATCACTACGACGCCTATCACCTCCTGCTGACACTGAGCGACCACACCTCGGTGGGTGGCCTGGAGCACCACCAGTCCAGTGACGACCGGGCGCGCGGCGGCTCGAAGATGTTCGCCGACGCCGACCATTTCATGCTGGACGCCTCGTTGTTGCCACATGAATACACGCACTCATGGAACGGCAAATTCATGCGCCCGGCCGGGCTGTGGCAGCCCGATTTCGAGCGCCCGGAACACACCCGGATGTTGTGGGCCTACGAGGGCCTCACGGTCTACCTGGGCGACATGCTGACGGCGCGCAGCGGCTTGTGGTCGCCGGAAACGTGGCGCGAAGCCGTCGCCTACCGCGCGGCGGAGATGGCGCACCGGACCGGCCGCGCATGGCGGCCACTGAGCGATACCACGACCGCCGTGGACTACAGCGCACCTGGCGCATGGGCGAACTGGCGTCGGCAAAATGATTTCTATCCCGAGGGCGAATTGCTGTGGCTCGCGGTCGACATGAAGATTCGTGAGCTCAGCCATGGCAAACATTCGATCGATGATTTTGCCAAGGCGTTCTACAGCGTCGACAACGGCAGCTTCGTCACCCACACCTACGCCTTCGACGACATCGTCAATGCGCTCAACCAGGTCCAGGCGTACGACTGGGCCGGACTTCTGCATGGCTGGGTGGATGGCGTCGATCCCCAGGTACCGTTGCTGTCGGGGATCGAGTCGAGTGGCTGGAAGCTCGTGTACACGAACAAACCATCGCGCTACCAGAAGGCACTCGAAGACGTCGGTCCGGGTGAACTCGAAGGGTCGAGTATCAATGCCATGTTCTCGGTGGGCATGAAGCTCAACCGCAGTGGCGAGGTTGTGGATGTGCTGTGGCAGGGGCCGGCCTTCAAGGCCGGGCTGGCGCCGGGCATGAAACTCCTCGCCATCAATGACCAGGCGTACAGCACGCAAGTGTTGCGCGCTGAAATTGCCCAGGCGCAGCAAACCAGGAAGCCGCTGCAAATCCGCGCCCAAGGCGATGGCGTCACGAACGTCTACACGGTCGACTACGACGGCGGCCTGAAGTATCCGCATCTGGTGCGCGAGCAGGGGACTACCGATTACCTGCGGCAGATCCTTGCGCCAAAACCTGTGGGGAATGGTTCCTGACGCTCGTTTGGTGTGCGTGCTGGAGTGACAGATCAGGGTTTCGATTGAACGTGATCATCGTGCTGATGTTGATCAGTGATGCAGGCCTTCTCCAAAAGGCCGAGATCGACGGCGGAAGCGGACCTCTCCTGAGGCATCGAATACGCCGGCAGGTGGCTGCTGCCCACCGACGAGCATGAGGTTCGCACATTGAAATCGCAGCGATCCAGGCACCAACTGCTCTGCCCCTCACCCGGGCTACCTTGCTCGCCGCCATCGAGCTGCTGGAGTCGCATTTGCTGGCCCGCCTCAACCAGGCCGTACTTCGACTGGGCTTGGAGGACGAGTACCAGAGAACGGACGCAAGCATGGGCGGCGGCGATATACCCCTTGCACGCCTCGCGCGAATACTGCATAGTGAACCATATGGTTCAGCGTCTCGCACTGCACTTCAACGCTTCATTCGCCGCCCTCGCCGATGCGACCCGCCGTGGCGTCCTCGACCAGCTCGCTTGCGGCGATGCCTCCATCACCGACCTGGCCGACAGGTTCAAAATGACCCTCACGGGCATGAAGAAGCACGTCAGCGTGCTCGAGTTGGCCGGCCTCGTGACCACCGAAAAGGTCGGCCGCGTGCGCACGTGCCGCATCGGCCCGTGCCGTCTCGAGGAGGAAATGGAGTGGATCGCGCGTTACCGCCAGGTGTGGGACGCGCGTTTTGAAGCGCTGGACGGTGTCATCGACGAACTCAAACGACAGGAGAAGACTCGTGGACGCAAGAAAGGAAAGTGAATCCCGACGCACGACGGTGCAGAAGAAGTCGGAGCGCGAAGTCGTCGTCACGCGGACGTTCGACGCGCCCGCGCGGCTCGTGTTCGACGCGTGGTCCAAGCCCGAGCTTTTCAAGAAGTGGTGGGTGCCCCGCTCCATGGGCATGACACTTCGCTCGTGCGAGATGGACGTTCGCACCGGCGGCAAATACCGCTTGGCGTTCGGCGACGATCCTCGCGGACCAAATGGCGTTCTTCGGCGAGTATCTCGATGTGGTGCCTGACAAGCGCATCGTCTGGACGAACGAGGAAAGTGGTGAGGCGGGATCCGTCACCACCGTGACTTTCGAAGAGCGCGACGGAAAGACGCTGCTCGTCCTGAGTGAGCTGTATCCCACGAAGGAAGCGCTCGACGCGGCCGGAACCGGCGCGCAGGAAGTAATGAACGAGACATTCGGACAGCTCGACGAACTGCTAATTGAGCTATCCGCGCGTTGACTCTTTTCGCGGTGAACCCGGAGGATTGCAAGGTCGATGTAATGGCTTTGGCGCCTCCGCTCTAGCGACAACGTTTAGTCCACCATGCGCGCAGCCTGCGTGATGCCCGCGCAGGCCAGGAAGGCGTCGATGCGCCGCTGCCGCGCAGCGTCCGACGCGCGCTCGGCGAAGTACAGCGGGTGGCGGCGATCCAGCAGCAGGTAGTCGGCCGTGTCGAGGAAATACACCAGGCTGCTGGCGTGGTCCAGGTCGAAGGCCAGCCCCTCGTCGTCCCCCACGATTCGCAGGTCCAGCCCGCGCGCGCATCGGAGATGTGCAGGTAGCGCGTCTGCGGCGCAGCCTGGGCCAACGCGGCGAGGCAGTCGGTTCCCGAGCAGTAGGCGTGGCAGATGTCGATGTGCAGCGCGAAGCGCGGCGAGGCCACCACGGCGATCAGCGCCTGGCCCTGCGCCAGCGTCTCGATCGCCATGCCCGGCTCGGGTCCGATCAGCAAGGTGATGTCTTCGCCGTCGTGGGTCTCGGCGAGGCACTCGTGGCCGCGCGGCCACCGCGTCGATGGCGTCGAGCAAGGGCAGTTGGGTGAGGCCAAAGGTGCTGTAGCCAAGTTCGATCATGCGCCGTGCCGGGTCGCGCCCGAATGGGAAGATGGCGCAAGGATGTCGGCGCGACGCCAGGATCGTCTTGATGCAGGTCAACCAAAGCCAAGGCGGAAGGGGGCGCGGCAAAACGCGCCGACACGAGTTTCGATCAGGCCGGCGCGGGATTCAGAGGCCGTGAAAAATTTGAACGCCGTAGCAAGAGCGGCGGCGGGCATTCGTGACAAGGTGCGCTGCGGGAAAATTCGGGGAGTTTGGTGAACCGAATGACCCGGATTTTCCCGTAGCGCGCCGCCGGCACGGGCGTTCGACGATGGTCGCAAGGCGGGCGATTTTTCACAGCCTCTCAGTCCACCGGCGTGTGGCGCAGCCGGCTGACGTCCGCGGCTTGCACCGCGCCGGCCTGGTTCGACCATGACTGGCGGATCCACGTGACCAGCGCCGCGACCTCGGCATCGCTCAGCTGCTGCGCGAACGGCGGCATCGAATATGGCATCGGGTTGCTGGCGGTGGCCGGTGCGAAACCACCAAGCAGCACGCTGCGGATCGCGTTGATTCCGGTCGGTTCAGTGACCGAGGTGTTGCCGTTGAGCGGCGGATAGACGCCGGCGACGCCGTTGCCGTCCATGCCGTGGCAGTCGGCGCAGTTTTTCGCGTAGAGCTTGCCACCCTGCTCCGCGCTGGCGGCACGTTCGAACGGCGCCGGCGACGCAGCTTGTGCACGCGGCGGCAGCGACTGCAGATAAGTCGCCACGGCCTGCAAGTCGCTATCGGTCAGGTGCTGGGTGCTCAACCGCACTACGTCGGCCATCGGCCCGAACGCCGTGCCCTTGGCGGACTGGCCGGTCTTCAGCAGGTCGATGATGTCCTGTGCACGCCAGCCAGCGAGGCCGCCACCCGCCTGGGTGCTGAGGTCGGGCGCGTACCAGGCCAACTGCGGGATCTGCCCGCCGGTAAGATGTTGACCCTTCCTGATGCCGCCGAGCGAGTCACGCTCGGCATGGCATTCATTGCAATGGCCCAGCCCCTGCACCAGGTAGGCGCCACGGTTCCACTCCTGCGATTTCGCCGGATCGCGCTGGAACACGCCCGGCTTGAAATACAGTGCGCGCCACGCCAGCAGGCTGCTGCGCAGGTTGTACGGGAAATCCAGACCCGAAGGCTGGTCTGGCCGGTTCACCGGCGGCAGCGATTTCAGGTAGGCGAAGATGGCCAGCGCATCGTCGCGCGTGACCTTGGTGAACGAGGTATAGGAGAACACCGGATACAGCAATTCGCCCTGGCGGCCCTTGCCTTCGTGCAGCGCGCGCCAGAAATCGTCGAAGCTCCACGAGCCGATGCCGGTGGCCTGGTCCGGCGTGATGTTGGGTGCCGGCATGCTGCCGAAGGGCGTCACCAGCGAGCGGCCACCCGCATAGGGCTGGCCATCGCGCGCGGTGTGGCAGGCAGCACAGTCACCGACGGTGGCGAGGTACTCGCCACGCTTGATCAGGGCGGGTTGCTTCAGCGCGGCGGCATCGTGCGGGCCGTATGACGTCGGCAACGGTCCGGAAGGGCGCAACGCCAGCCACCCGACCACCACGACCAGCAGCAAGGCCAGCAACCACCAACCACGTCTCAGCAGTTTCATGGTGTCGCTCCGCTGTCGCCCATCACACACCAGCCCGGCAGCGGCTCGGTCCGCGCGCTGGCCGGCAATGGGTGCATGTCGGCCGGCGGCGTCTGGCTGGCCAGCCAGGCGGCCACCGCGCCGAGATCCGATTCGCGCATGCGGTTGGCGACCACGCCCATGCAGTACGGCCCCTCGGCTGCCCGGGTATGCGTGCGCCACGAGACCAGTTGCTGGTTGAGATAGCCATACGACAAGCCCAGCACACCGGGCATCATCGGCTCGAAGCCCGTGAGTTTGTCGCCGTGGCAGCTGACACACGACGGCACGGCGCGACCGGGGTCCCCATGCAATACCAGTTGCTCGCCGCGGCGCAGGGTTTCCGGCGAGACCGTCGGCACCGGCAGTTGGCGGTACGGCACATCCTGCGTCGCGAAGTAGACGGCAATCTGGCGCAGGTAGGCTGCGCTGAGCTGGCGCACCACGTATTCCATCGGCGCATGCTGGCGCTGGCCACGCTGGAAATATTCCAGTTGCTGCAGCAGATAGCCCGCTGGCTTGCCGGCCAGGCGTGGCCCGCTGAGACTGTCGAGCGAGCCTTCGCCGTGCGCGCCGTGGCAGCTGGTGCAGGCGATCACGCGCTGCTGCATCGTGTCGGGGACGGGTGGCGCCGCGGCGCCATCCCGCGTGCTGGCCCAGCTCGCGGCACACAGGCCGGACGCAAGCAACACGAGCGCCGCGCGGAGAAGGCGGCAACCGGGTGCCAAGGTAATCATCCGCGGATTGTACGACCGCGCAGCAACCCGGATTGACCGCACGCGACAACCTGCCACGGGCCGGCGCGGTTCGCTGCAGCGCGTCCCCGACCGGCGAAGTTGCAGATGGATCCGTGGACGCGATGCAGCCCTTCCGGGCGAATCGATCGCATGTCACCTCGCAGTCGCCACTGCGGCGTCGGCGTGCGAGAGGTGGCGTTTCAAACCGCCACGCGTCCGGCCTTTCGTCACGCGATGCCATCCCGGCACGTGCCGTTGCTGCGATAATCCACCATGGGTGCAGCGTCCGCCCGCCAGTCGAACGTTGCCGTGGCCGACGCGTCTGCCGAGCGGATGCGCCGTGCCGTATCGCTGGCGGTGTTTGCACGCACCTCTCGTTGCTGGAACCCTCATGCCGTCACCGCACCTCTCGATCTCCCGCGCCGCCTGCGCTTTTGCACCTGCCAGCGTCGGCAATGTCGCCGTCGGCTTCGACCTGCTCGGCCATAGCGTGGTGGGCGCCGGCGATCGCGCGGAAGTACGTCGCATCGACGAACCCGTGGTACGCATCGCGGCGATCCGCGGCTGCGTCGACGGCTTGCCGCTCGACCCGCTGCGCAATACCGCCGGCACAGCATTGCTGTCGCTGCGCCATGCGCTCGGCCTGTCCGGCGGCTTCGAACTGGTGCTGCACAAGGGCATTGCGCTGGGCTCGGGCATGGGTGGTTCGGCGGCTTCCTGCGTGGCCGCGCTGATCGCCGCCAACGCGCTGCTGGAACAACCGCTGTCGCACGAGGCGCTGTATCCGTTCGCGCTCGATGGCGAGGCGGTGGCCAGTGGCAGCCGTCACGGCGACAACCTGGGCTCCATGTTGCTCGGTGGCCTGGTGCTGTCCACCCCCGATCGGCTACTGCGTGTGCCGGTGCCCGCCGCCTGGCATTGCGCGCTGGTCCATCCGCACGTGGTGCTGGAAACGCGCAAGGCGCGCGCCGCGTTGGTTGGCGACTATGAACTGGCCGAGTTCGTGGCGCAGAGCAGTCACCTGGCATTGGTACTCGCCGGCTGCTACCAGGGCGATGCAGCACTGGTGCGTGAAGGCCTCGACGACGTGCTTGTGGAACCGCGCCGCGCATCACTGGTCCCGCACTTTGCACAGGTAAAGCAGGCTGCGCTCGATCACCATGCGCTGGGCGCCAGCATCTCCGGCGCCGGCCCCAGCGTGTTTGGCTGGTATGAAAACCGCGGCGATGCCGAAGCGGCTGGCGCCGCGATGCGCGCGGCGTTTGCCGCAGCGGGGCTGGGCAGTGATGTGTGGGTATCCCCCATTAACGGACCGGCGGCCAGCTTGATCGATTCCTTCGACGAGATGCATCCTTGAACCCGCATGCTGCAGGAGCGCACCCTGTGCGCGATCAGCGCGCCAGCGCTGCGCTTTTTTACCGGGACAAGAACATCGCGCACAGGGTGCGCTCCTACAATTTGGGGCGTGCATGAACGACCCGATCCGCTATCACAGCACCCGCGGCGGTGCCCCCGCGGTATCGATCAGCCAGGCGATCGCCGCCGGACTGGCACCGGACGGCGGCCTGTACGTGCCGCGCACCCTGCCCTCCATGGACCCGAACGCGTTCGATCCACACGGTTCGCTGGCCGACACCGCCGTCACCTTGCTGCGGCCGTTCTTCGCCGGCGATGCACTGGCCGGCGAACTGTCGGCGATCTGCGCCGAGGCCTTCACCTTCGACGCACCGCTGCGCCCATTGCCCGCGCATCCGCATGCGTCGATGCTGGAACTGTTCCACGGTCCCACTTCGGCTTTCAAGGACTTTGGCGCGCGCTTCCTGGCCGCCTGCCTGCGCCGCGTGCCGCGCCCCGACAGCCGGCCGCTGACCATCCTGGTCGCCACCTCCGGCGACACCGGCGCCGCGGTGGCCGCCGCCTTTCACCGCCAGCCGAACCTGCGCGTGGTGATCCTGTATCCCGACGGCCTGGTCTCGCCGCGCCAGGCGCACCAGCTCGGCTGCTTCGGCGATAACGTGCAGGCGCTGCGCGTGGCCGGCCGCTTCGACGATTGCCAGCGCATGGTGAAGACCGCGCTCAACGACGCGGTGCTGCAAGCACAGGTGCCGCTGTCCTCGGCCAACAGCATCAGTCTCGGCCGCCTGCTGCCGCAGATGAGCTACTACACCCACACGGCGCTGGGCTGGTGGCGCGAACACGGCACGCCGCTCAACTTCATCGTGCCCACCGGCAACCTCGGCAACGCCCTGGCCTGCCTGTGGGTGCGTGCGACGGGCCTGCCCGTCGGCGAAGTGCGCCTGGCCTGCAACGCCAATGCCACCCTGCCCGATTACTTCGCTGGGGGCGACTACACACCACGGGAAGCCATCCCCACCTTGGCCAACGCGATGGACGTGGGCGCACCCAGCAACTTCGAGCGACTGCGCTGGACGTTCCCCGACGAGACCCGGCTGCGCCAGTTGCTGCGGGCGCACAGCGTTGACGACGCCGCCATTCGCCAGACCATCACCGCCCACGCACGCGATCACGGCGAAGTGTTCTGCCCGCATACCGCCACCGCGATGCATGAGTTCGACCGACTGCGCGACGCCGGCGACACCCGACCCTGGGCCGTGGTGGCCACCGCGCACCCGGCCAAGTTCGACAGCGTGGTCGAGCCGCTGATCCATGCGCCGATGGCAGTTCCACCGTCCCTGGCCGCCATGCTGGCGCGGCGTGCCCGCGCCACCGCCATCGACGCCAACGATGCCGCACTGCGCGCGATTCTGATGGAGACCGATACGGCAGGACGGGCGCCGTAAGTTTCTGCGGATTCCCGGCATTGCACGGCTTCTGGTCGCACGAGCCGCGCCGCCGTTCTCTGCGCAAATGGTTTCATCCGTATCTATTCAGACGCATAGCCGTCCAAACGCTGTTTCGGTTACCGCCAGGTTTTTCTGGTGAAGATTTTTGTTGACAGGGCGTACCGGCATCGCTTAGGGTCGATCCATGTCGCAGCGCAACAGCCCTTGCCGCACCGCCGAAATGAACCGTCTCACGACGGTCGACGGCCTGCGGCAGGTCGGCGGCATGCTCCTCATCAGCCTCGTACTCGTACTCCTTATTACCCACGGAGGTGCGGGCTGAGGGCATGTTTCCAGGCGAATAGAAAATAACCTGAAGATTCCCAAAAAACCCCGCACCGACAACGGCGCGGGGTTTTTTGTTGCCCTCGGCTCCCATCACGGAGCCCACGATGAACCCCGAATCAGACGTAGCAGCCTCATCCTCCGGCAGTGCCAGCGTTGCCGCCGAACACGTGCGAATTTTCGACACGACGCTGCGCGACGGCGAACAGGCACCTGGCTTCTCGATGGATCGCCGCGCCAAGCTGCGCATGGCGCAGCAGCTTGAAGCGCTGGGCGTGGACGTGCTCGAAGCAGGCTTCCCGCAGGCGTCGCCGGATGATTTCGCTGCCGTTGCGGAAATCGCCGGGGTATTGAACAACACCATCGTATGCGGGCTTGCCCGCTGCCAGCACGGCGACATCGACGCCGCCGGACGCGCATTGGAGCATGCACGGCGCTCGCGCATTCATGTGTTCCTGTCGACCAGCCCGCTGCATCGCGAGCACAAGCTGGGCATGAGCAAGGCGCAGGTGCTCGATACCGCCGTGGCGGCGGTGGAGCGCGCCCGGGGCCTGTGCCACGAAGTCGAGTTCTCCGCCGAGGATGCATTGCGCACCGAGCCCGAATTCCTGGTCGAGGTGTTCAGCGCGGTGCTGGAGGCCGGCGCCACCACGCTGAACGCGCCGGACACGGTCGGCTACACCACGCCGGCGGAAATCGTCGCGCTGTTCGAGTACCTGCGCCGGCATGTGCGTGGCGCGGAGCGGGCGATCTTTTCCAGCCATTGCCACGACGACCTGGGCATGGCGGTGGCCAACAGCCTGGCTGCGGTCAGCGCGGGGGCACGCCAGGTGGAGTGCACGATCAACGGCATCGGCGAGCGCGCCGGCAACGCGGCACTGGAGGAAGTGGTGATGGCGCTGAAGGTGCGCGCCGCGCACTTCGGCGTCGACACCCGCATCGACACGCGCAAGCTGTATCCGGCCTCGCGCCTGCTGACCCAGCTGACCGGCCAGGCGGTGCCACGCAACAAGGCGATCGTGGGCGAGAACGCGTTTGCGCACGAATCGGGCATCCACCAGCACGGCATGCTCAAGCATCGCGGCACCTACGAGATCATGCGCCCGCAGGACGTCGGCATCGCCGAGACCAGGCTGGTACTGGGCAAGCATTCCGGGCGCGCGGCGTTGAGTCAGCGGCTGCAGGCGCTGGGGCATGCGCCGGACGCGGCAGCGATGGAGGGCATCTTCGCCCGCTTCAAGCAACTGGCCGACAGGAAGCGCGAGATCAGCGACGAGGATCTCGAGGCGATCGCCCTCGGTCATGACCCGGACGCGGTCGGTCCGTGGCGCCTGCTGCAGCTCAACAGCGCCACCCATCTGGGCGGCAGCGCGACCGCGTCGGTGAAGCTGGCCCACGACGATGGCCGCGAGGCCAGCGAAGCGGCGATCGGTGGCGGCCCGGTCGATGCGGTGCTGCGTGCGATCGAGCGCGCCACCGGCAGCGAACTGGAGCTCACCGACTTCCAGGTTCGCGCGGTCGGCGAGGGCGGCGACGCGCAAGGTCACGCCCGACTCACCGCGCGCCACCACCAGCGCGACTGGCGCGGTCATGGCGTCAGCACCGACATCGTCGAGGCGACCGCGCTGGCGGCGCTGGATATCGTCAACCGTATCGCGCGACAGACGCCGGCCTTCGCGCCGGCCGCCGTCGCCCATCTGTGATCACGAGGACCTCTGGATGAACACCGCTTTCCTGTGGCACAACGGCCACATCAAACCCTGGGCGGAGGCGACCTGCCACGTCAGTACGCATGCGCTGCATTACGGCTCGTCGGTGTTCGAGGGCGTGCGTGTGTATGCCACGCCGCAGGGGCCGACGTATTTCCGGCTGGCCGACCATACCGCGCGGCTGTTCGAATCCGCGGCCATCTATGGCATCGACATCGGCTACAGCGAGAGCGACATCAACGAAGCGTGCCGTGAATTGATCCGCGCCAACCGGCTGCGCTCGGCTTACGTGCGCCCGATCGTGTTTCGCGGTGCCGGCGGCTTGAGCGTGCTGGCGACCGAGGGCGCGCCGGTCGACGTGGCCATCCTGGCGCTGGAATGGGGCGCCTATCTGGGCGAGGCGATCGAGAACGGGGCCAATGTTTGCGTGTCCTCGTGGCAACGTCCGGCGCCGAACACCATCCCGAGCTGGGCCAAGGCCGGCGGCAATTATCTCTCCAGCCAGCTGATCGCGGCCGAGGCGCGCCGTGGCGGTTACGACGAAGGCATCGCACTGGGCCACAACGGCCTGCTCAGCGAGGGCGCCGGCGAAAACCTGTTCGTGGTGAAAAAGGGCAAGGTGATGACGCCGCCCAGCAGCGCCGGCATCCTGGCCGGGATCACCCGCGACTCCGTGCTGACCCTGGCTGCAGAACTGGGCTTGCCGGTGGAAGAGCACGATTTGCCGCGCGAGGCGTTGTACAGCGCCGACGAGGTCTTCATGACCGGCACCGCGGCCGAGATCACGCCGGTACGCTCGGTGGACCGCAAGCCGGTCGGCAACGGCACGCCCGGGCCGATCACGCGCGCACTGCAGCAGGCGTTCTTCGGGTTGTTCGACGGGCGTACAGCCGACCGCTGGGGCTGGCTGGGCTTGGTCAGTGCGGCTGTCCCTGATCGCGAAGATCGGGAGACCGCCATCCATCAAGAGCCTGCAACCATGGGAGCGGCCACATGAACGCGCGCACCCTGTTCGAGAAAATCTGGGACGCGCATGTGGTGGTACCGGAAACCGCCGATACGCCGGCCGTCCTGTATGTCGACCTGCACCTGATTCATGAAGTCACCTCGCCGCAGGCATTCAGCGAATTGCGCGAGCGCGGGTTGCCGCTGCGCCGGCCGGATCGCATGCTGGCCACGCTGGACCATTCCACGCCAACCCTGCCCACCAATGCCGATGGCAGTCGGCCGTACGCGAACGCCCAGGCGCAGGCGCAGGTCGCGCAACTGGAAACGAACTGCCGCGAGTTTGGCGTCGAGTTGCATGGCTGGGGCAGCGCACACCGCGGCATCGTGCATGTGATCGGCCCCGAACTGGGTGCGACCCAACCCGGCATGACCATCGTCTGCGGCGACAGCCACACCTCGACCCATGGTGCGTTCGGCGCGCTGGCGTTCGGCATCGGCACCACCGAGGTTGGCCACGTCATGGCGACCCAATGCCTGCTGCAACGCAAGCCGAAGACCATGGCGATTCATGTGGACGGCCAACTGCCGCGCGGCGTCGGCGCCAAGGATCTGATCCTGCACATCATCGGCATCGTGGGCATCGCTGGCGGCACCGGCCACGTGCTGGAGTATCGCGGCGCGGCGATCGAGGCGCTGACGATGGACGAGCGCATGACGGTCTGCAACATGTCGATCGAGGCCGGCGCGCGAGCGGGCCTGATCGCGCCGGACGAAACCACCTTTGCGTGGCTGCAGGGCCGTCCACGCGCGCCACAGGGTGCCGCCTGGGATGCGGCGGTCGCCGCATGGCGTGAGCTGCGCAGTGACGACGACGCGCGCTACGACCGCGAAGTGCATATCGACGCGCGCACGGTGCAGCCCACGGTCACCTACGGCACCCACCCGGGCAGCGCCATCGCGATCGACGCGCCGGTGCCGGTCGCCAGCTCGACCCAGGACCAGCGCGCGCTGGATTACATGCACAGCCACGCGGGTCAGCCGATGCAGGGCATGTCGGTCGACCTGGTCTTCGTCGGCAGTTGCACCAACGGGCGCCTGTCCGACCTGCGCGAAGCCGCGCGCGTGCTGCAGGGTCGGCACGTCGCCAACGGCGTACGCATGCTGGTCGTGCCCGGCTCCGAAACGGTGCGGCGCGACGCCGAACGCGAAGGCTTGCACCGGATATTCCTCGCCGCCGGTGCGGAGTGGCGCGAGCCCGGCTGCTCGATGTGCATCGCCATGAATGGCGACCTGGCGCAGCCAGGGCAGCTGGTCGTCTCCACTTCCAATCGCAACTTCGAAGGCCGCCAGGGCAAGGGCGCGCGCACCGTGCTGGCCAGCCCCGCCACCGCGGCGGCATCGGCGGTCGCCGGATGCGTGGCCGACCCGCGCGAGTACCTCAGCGAGGAGCAGGCCGCATGAAACCAGTGACGCACATCCAGTCGCGCACCGCGGTGCTGGCCGACGAGAACATCGACACGGATCGGATCATCCCGGCGCGCTTCCTCACCACCACCACGCGCGAGGGACTGGGCAAGCTGTGCTTCCACGACTGGCGCTACCAGGCCGACGGCAGCGACAACCCCGCGTTTCCATTGAACCAGCCGCAGGCGCGAGGCTGCTCGATCCTGGTCGGCGGGCGCAATTTCGGTTGCGGCTCCTCGCGCGAGCACGCGCCATGGGCGTTGCTGGATTACGGCATCCAGGCGGTCCTGAGCAGCGAGATCGCGGACATCTTCCGCGGCAATGCGCTGAAGAACGGTCTGCTGGCGATCGTGATCAGCGCGGCCGAGCATCGCTGGCTGCTCGAGCACCCCGGCATCGAACTGGGTATCGATGTGCGTGGCCAGTTCATCAGCTTGCCCGACGGCGGTCGCATCGCGTTCGAACTGGAACCCTTCGCCCGTCACTGCCTGCTCAACGGCGTCGACCAGCTCGGCTATTTGCTGCAGCACATGGATCAGATTGATGCGTTCGTCCGTGAACGCGAAGGTCGAGAAGCGGCCTTCGCTCGCCGCACGTTTCAAGAAATTGGCCTCCAATCTGACGGAGTGAGCGCATGAAGGCCCGCATCGTCACCCTGCCCGGCGATGGCGTCGGCCCGGAAGTCACCGCCGCGGCGGTCGCGGCGCTGCAAGCCGTCGCCGCACGCTACGGGCATGACTTCGCGTTCGACGAGCAATTGATCGGCGGCGCTGCGATCGATGCCTGCGGTGAGCCGTTGCCGGCCGCGTCCCTGGCGGCGTGCAAAACAGCCGATGCCGTGTTGCTGGGTGCGGTCGGCGGCCCCAAGTGGTCGGATCCGAACGCGCCGGTGCGGCCGGAACAGGGTTTGCTCGGCCTGCGCGCCGCGCTGGGCGTGTATGCCAATCTGCGGCCGCTGCAGGTGCATCCGGCGCTGGCCGACCTGTCGCCGCTGAAGAACGAGCGCCTGCAGGATGTCGACGTGCTGTTCGTGCGCGAGCTCACCGGCGGCGCGTACTTTGGTGCAAAGACACGCACGGCGGACGCTGCCACCGACGAATGCAGGTACACCGTAGCCGAGATCGAACGCGTGGTGCGCCGCGCCTTCGAGCTGGCCCGCAGTCGCCGCAGACACCTTACCTCGGTGGACAAGGCCAACGTGCTGGAAACCTCGCGGCTGTGGCGCAGCACGGTACAACGGCTGGCCGCCGCGTATCCCGAAGTGAGCGTCGAGCACCAGTTGGTCGACTCGATGGCGATGCTGCTGCTGACCCGGCCGAGTGCCTACGACGTGGTGGTCACCGAGAACCTGTTCGGCGACATTCTCACCGACGAGGCAGCCGCGCTGGCCGGCTCGCTCGGCCTGCTGCCGTCGGCCTCGCTGGGCGACGGCCGCCGCGGACTGTACGAACCGATCCACGGTTCCGCGCCCGACATCGCCGGCACCGGCGCGGCCAATCCGGTCGGTGCGATCCTCTCCGCCGCGTTGCTGCTGCGCCACTCATTGCAACTGGAGACCGAGGCGATCGCGGTCGAAGCCGCGGTCGAACAGGTGCTGCGCGATGGCCCGCGCAGCCGCGACCTCGGCGGGAGCGCCGGCACTGACCAGGTGTTGGCTGCGGTGCTGAGCGCGTTGGAAAGCCATGCGGACGACAGGGCCTTTTCCCCGGAGTACGCGCATGCAGCTGAATCGCGCCCGCCTTGCTCCACGCCTGCTCGCCCTTCGGGCGCCTGGCGCCACCCAAATTGGCAAGCCTGCCAACCCGGCTCCCCTGCGGGGAGAAGGGACTTTGTCCTTTGGAATTTTTTCTCATGCGTAGCGACCTGATCAAGAGCGGCCCCGACCGCGCCCCCGCCCGCGCCATGCTGCGCGCCACCGGCATGGACGACGAGGCGATCCGCAAGCCGCTGGTGGCCGTCGTGCACACCTGGTCCGACGTCAGTCCGTGCAACCTCAACCTGCGCGACCTGGCCGCGCAGGCGGCCGCCGGCATCCGCGCCGCCGGCGGCACGCCGGTGGAGTTCAACACCATCGCGGTGACCGACGGCATCGCGATGGGCACGCCGGGCATGCGCTATTCACTGGTCAGCCGCGAGGTCATCACCGACTCGATCGAGACGGCGGTGGAGGGCCACTGCATCGACGCGATGGTGGTGTTGTGCGGTTGCGACAAGACCATCCCTGCCGCGGCGATGGCGATGGTGCGGATGGATATCCCGGCGGTGGCGCTGTACGGCGGCACCATTGCGCACGGGCTGCACAAGAATCGCCCGATCACCATCCAGCAGGTATTCGAGGCGGTCGGTGCGCACGGCGCGGGCAAGATCGACGACACCGAACTGCGTGCGGTGGAATGCGACGCCTGCCATGGTGCCGGCGCCTGCGGCGGTCAATTCACCGCCAACACCATGGCCATGGTGCTGACCACGCTGGGCCTGTCGCCGATGGGCCTGAACGACATCCCCGCCACCCACCCGGACAAGCTCGCTGCCGCACGTCATTGCGGCGAACTGGTGATGGAGTGCCTGCGGGAAGGGCGCACGCCGCGCACGCTGGTCACGCGCACCGCGATGCGCAACGCCGCGCGCATGGTCGCGGCCACCGCCGGCTCCACCAACGCGGTGCTGCACCTGCTGGCGATCGCACGCGAAGCCGGGGTGGAATGGTCGCTGGAAGATTTCCAGCCGGCCTCCGAGCACACGCCGGTAATCGCCGACCTGCTGCCTGGCGGGCGCTACACCGCGGTGGAGATGTTCGATGCCGGCGGCATCGCACGGGTGGCACAGGAGCTGATCGCCGCGGGCATGCTGGATGACGCCGCCACCGTCAGCGGCCGCACCCTGTTCGCCGAGACCGCCCGTGCGCCGCGCGTCGATGAGCAGCAGGTGGTGCACCCGGTGAGCGCGCCGATCAAGCCGCGCGGCGGTTACTCGATCCTCTACGGCAACCTGGCGCCGGACGGCTGCATCCTGAAGATCCCCGGCAAGAACGGGCCCGGCCACGGCGGCACGCACTTCGAAGGCACGGCGCGCGTGTTCGAAGGCGAGGAAGCCGCCTTCACTGCCGTGCAGGAAGGCCGCGTCGCCAAGGGCGACGTCATGGTGATCCGCAACGAAGGCCCGGCCGGCGGCCCCGGCATGCGCGAAATGCTCGGTGTCACCGCGGCCCTGATCGGCCGCGGGCTGGGCGACGACGTGGCGCTGATCACCGACGGGCGTTTCAGCGGCGCCACCCACGGCTTCATGGTCGGCCACATCGCGCCCGAAGCTGCCCGCGGCGGCGCCATCGCCCTGCTCGAGGACGGCGACCGCATCCGCATCGACGCGAACACCCGCGAGCTCTCCACCGACGCCGACCTCGCCGCGCGCCGCGCGGCGTGGCAGCCGCCAGCCCCCAAGGCCACCCGCGGCGTGCTGGCCAAGTTCGCCCTGCTGGTGGGCTCGGCCTCCGACGGTGCCACCACCCAACCCACCACAGTCCCGCAAGAAGCGTCCTTCTCCCCTCGGGAGAAGGTGGCCCAAAGGGCCGGATGAGGGTTCGGCATCGCCGCAGCCTTCCATCGACAACCGAACCCTCACCCCAACCCCTCTCCCGACGGGAGAGGGGCTCAATCAGGAGACACTGCATGAGCCCTCAAACTTCCAACACTCTCGATCATTCCCGCATCGCCGTACTCGGCTACGGCAGCCAGGGCCGCGCGCATGCGCTCAACCTGCGCGATTCCGGCCTCGACGTCGTCGTCGGCCTGCGCCCGAACGGCCCGACCTGGCACAAGGCCAAGGCCGATGGCTTCCATGTCACCGAGCCGACCGAAGCAGTGAAGGGCGCCGACCTGGTCGCCGTGCTCACCCCCGACATGGTGCAGCCCACTCTCTACAAGGAGGCGATCGAACCGAACATCAAACCCGGCGCCGCGCTGTTGTTCGCGCACGGCTTCAACATCCATTTCGGCCAGATCGTGCCGCGTGCCGATATCGACGTGATCATGGTGGCGCCCAAGGGCCCCGGCGCGCTGGTGCGCACCGAATACGAACGCGGCCGCGGCGTGCCATGCATCTGGGCGGTGCAACAGGATGTCAGCGGCAAGGCCGAGGCCAGGACCAAGGCGTATGCCGACGGCATCGGCGGCGGCCGTGCGCTGATCATCAAGACCGACTTCAAGGAAGAGACCGAGACCGATCTGTTCGGCGAGCAGGCGGTGCTGTGCGGCGGCGCCAGCTCGCTGGTGCAGGCCGGCTTCGAGACCTTGATCGAGGCAGGCTACCAGCCGGAGATTGCCTACTACGAGGTGTTCCACGAACTGAAGCTGATCGTGGATCTGTTCTACGAAGGCGGCATCGCGAAGATGCTGCAGTACGTTTCCGAAACCGCGCAATACGGCGACTACGTCAGCGGCCCGCGGGTGATCGACGCCGGCGTCAAGGCGCGCATGAAGGATGTGCTGCGCGAGATCCAGGACGGCACTTTCGCGCGCAACTGGACGGCCGAATACGCCGCCGGCCTGCCCAACTACAAGCGCCTCAAGCAGGCCGATCTCGACCATCCGATCGAGAAAGTCGGCGCGAAGCTGCGCGCGCAGATGCCGTGGTTGCAGCCGGACGCATCGAAGCCCGCCGTCCAGCCGCTGAAGAAAGTGGGCTGAGTTCATGCCGGCTTGCCAGCATCCGCGGACCGGCCGTCACATCAATCATCGAAGTACATGAGGTTTGCCATGAAACGTTTTCATATCGCCCTGGCCGTTGCCGACCTGGACGCCTCCATCGCCGACTACAGCGCGCGCCTGGGCCAGCCACCGCAGGCGGTGGTGCCGGATACCTACGCCATGTGGCGCACCGAGCAACTGAATTTCTCGATCAACCATCAGCCTGAGCGTGCCGGCCAGTTGCGCCACGTGGGATTCGAGGATGACGACGCCCACGGCTTCACCTGCGATGCGGACGTCAATGGCATCGCGTGGGAACGCTTCTCCGCACTGGCGCAGGAGCTGCGCATCATTTCGGTCTATGGCACACCCGCCCACGAGCCGGTGGCCGAAGAGCTGATCCGCAACTAGCCCCATACGCCGTACCACAACACCTCCGCCCGACCTGCCGTTCCGACCGGCGCCTTCAGGAAGCCACCGTGACCACATCAGCCAAGGCAGCCCGCGCTGCCGCAGACTTCATCGCCGAGCATCCGCCACTCGCCGACACGCCGACCAGCGGCGCCGAGGCGATTGTGCAGGTACTCGCGGACGAAGGCGTGGATGTGATGTTCGGCTATTCCGGCGGCGCGATCCTGCCGGTGTACGACGCGGTGTTTCGCTACAACGCCCTGCATGCGCGCGCCGACGGCCGCGAGCCACTGCCGCTGGTGGTGCCGGCCAACGAGCAGGGTGCGGGTTTCATGGCAGCGGGCTACGCGCGCGCCTCGGGCAAGGTTGGCGTGGCAATCGTCACCTCGGGGCCCGGTGCCACCAACATCGTCACGCCGGTGCGCGATTCGATGGCGGACTCGATCCCGCTGGTGGTGATCTGCGGCCAGGTCGGCAGCGCCGCGATCGGCAGCGACGCGTTCCAGGAAGCACCGGTCAGCAACATCATGGGTGCGTGTGCCAAGCATGTGTTCCTGGTCACCGACGCGTCGCGGCTGGAGGCAACCTTGCGCACCGCGTTCATGCTGGCACGCAGCGGCCGCCCCGGCCCGGTGGTGGTGGACGTGCCCAAGGACGTGCAGAATGCGGCGATCGACTGGCAAGGCAGCGGCGAGCTGCTGCTCAGCGGTTACCGGGCGCGGCTGCGCGCGGTCGAACAATCGAACCTCAGCGACACCGACTGCGCGGCGTTCTTCGCCGCGCTGATGCAGGCGCGCCGACCGCTGATCTATGCCGGTGGCGGGGTTATTGCCGCCAACGCAAGTGGCGCACTGCGGGCATTCGTCGATGCGTTCGGGTTGCCCGTGACCACCACCCTGATGGGCCTGGGCGCGTTCGACAGCACCGACCCGCTGGCCCTGCACATGCTCGGCATGCACGGCACCGCGTATGCAAACTACGCGGTGGAGGATTGCGACTTCGTGCTGGCACTTGGCGCGCGCTTCGACGACCGCGTGGCCGGCGTGCCCGACAAGTTCGCACCACACGCGAAGTTCATCGCGCAGGTCGACATCGATCCGGCCGAGATCGGCAAGGTGAAGCAGCCGCATTGGCACCACATCGGTCCGCTGGATCGCGCGTTGAAACGGCTCGTCGAGTATGGTCGGGCGCATGCCATCACACCGGCACTGGCCGGGTGGCATGCCGAGGTGGCGGCGCTCAAGCGCGCGCATGCGATGGACTACGACCGCACCAGCGCGCTGATCCAGCCGTACGCGGTGATCGAGGCGATCAACCGGCACACGGCCGGGCGCGCCATCATCAGCACCGGCGTCGGCCAGCACCAGATGTGGGCGGCGCAATACTTCGATTTCCGCACGCCGCGGCACTGGATCACGTCCGGCTCGATGGGCACGATGGGTTTCGGGCTGCCGGCGGCGATCGGCGCGCAGTTCGCGCATCCGGAAGCGCTGGTGATCGATATCGATGGCGATTCCAGCATTCGCATGAACATCGGCGAGCTGGAGACGGTCACCACCTACGGCTTGCCGCTGAAGGTGGTGGTACTCAACAACCGCGGCGACGGCATGGTGCGGCAGTGGCAGAAGCTGTATTTCAAGAGCCGCTTCGCCGCGACGGACAAGAGCCTGCACAAGAAGGACTTCCTGCTCGCCGCGCAAGCCGACGGTTTTGCCTGGACGCGACGACTGCAACGCAACGAGGATCTGGAATCGACGATCGCCGCGTTCCTCGGCTTCGCCGGCCCGGCCTTCCTCGAAGTGATGATCGATCCGGATGCCGGCGTGTACCCGATGGTCGGCCCCGGTGCCAGCTACGCACAGATGATCACCGGCGATTTCATCGCTTCGCGCGCGGCGCCCGCACTGATAGAGGAAGCCAGCGCCGCCATGTTCTGACTTTCCTTCCCCCTTCGGGGAGGGACTCACTATCGGAGACCGCCATGAAGCACACCTTGTCCATCCTGATGCAAAACGAAGCCGGCGCACTGGTGCGCGTGGCCGGCCTGTTTGCCGCGCGTGGCTACAACGTCGATACGCTGACCGTGGGACCCACGCACGACCCGGCGGTGTCGCGCCTGATCCTGAGCCTGCAATGCGACGAGGCCGGCCTCGCCCAGATCGTGCAACAGACGCGCAAGCTGGTCGACGTGCTGCAGGTCGCGAACCCGGACACGGCACTGGCGGCGTGAATGCGGCCGCGCCACGGTCGTTGCATCAGGGCTCCGCCTCTTTTGCCCCGGCGAACCGGCGTTCACTGCACAGCATCGCGACCTTGCCGCGGCGGATGGCACGCTCGTACGCTCATGGCAGCGACCCTTCGTGCGCGATTCATGCTGCTCCGCGATCGAGTCGGTTCACTTGTAAATCGAAACTGACGGATCTAGATTCCGGGCCGTCGCTGGTAAATCTGCCTGTCGGCTGGTGAACCCGCCATGGCCGTCGGAACGCTGCCCCACCGGTGCTATTGGCAACATCCGATATTCTCGTGCTCGTCGTTCTGCGGAGGGATCAACCCATGAAACGAATTGTTCTCGTTGCCGCGCTGGCAGCCCTGGCTGCCCCGGCCCTCCAAGCCCAGAGCACCGGTGGTCAAAGCAACGCCCATGAGCAACTGCCATCGCAATCGGCGTACAACCTCCAGCAAAATGAGGGTCGCATGCGTGCCCAGTCGTTCAATGCCACGGCAGAAAGTGAGCGGCGGGCCCACATCAATTCTCTGGGCAATTTGACCAAGCTTCGCACCAAACTCGCGGAAGCCTGGCAAACCCTCGGCCTTTCGCCGCAAGCGGCCAAGGGCGTGGCGGCGGCCTATCAACCCAACTTTGCATTGAACTCCCGTCGCGCCTCGCTGCATGGCAAGAGCGGTCAGGAAATTGCCGCGATACTGCAAGCCGCGCTGGCCAGGAAGGATTACCTGCTGGCCAACCAGACGCTTATCGACTATGAGCGGGACAAGCTTCAACTCGGAACAGACACTTCACCTGATGGCATGCACTGAGGGACGGCGACTTCCCGCCATGTTTTCGCGAATCCTCGCGCGCAGGCGAAAATCGTATTGAAACGCGTCATGCCACGGTTCACTGATCATGTTGCAGGTGGGCCTTGAAACCGCTCCCTGCGTTGCCTGCCCGGATGGCCGTCGATGTTGGCAACACAGACCCGTCGCGACGGGAGCATCTGCACTGCGCGTTACGTGATGCTCAACGCCCGGCGCGCGCTACGCCATCCCCCCATTCACTCCGATCACCTGCCCATTGATGTAGGCGGCCGCGTCGCTGCACAGGAAGGCGACCAGCGCCGCCACTTCTTCCGGCGTGCCGGCGCGCTGGGCCGGGACCAATTCGCGGATGCGCTCGGGCGGAAAAGCCGTGTCGGCCATGCGTCCTTCGATCACGCCCGGCGCCACCACGTTGACGGTGATGCCGCGCGAGGCCATTTCGCGTGCCAGCGACTTGCTGGCGCCATGCAAGGCCGCCTTGGCGGCGGCGTAGTTGGTCTGGCCGCGGTTGCCCAGCAATGCGGCCACCGAACTGATCGACACGATCCGGCCGAAGCGCCCACGTGCCATCGGCAGCAGCAGCGGCTGGGTCACGTTGAAGAAGCCGTGCAGGGAGACGTCGATCACCCGGTGCCACTGGTCCGCGCTCATGCCGGCCATCGGCGCGTCATCGTGGATGCCGGCGTTGTTGACCACCGCGTGGATCGGTCCCTCGTCGAGCAGGACTTCCAGCGCGGCGCGCGTCACCTCCGCGTCGCAGACGTCGAAAGCGGTGGCCTGCGCGCTGCCGCCAGCGGCCTTCATCGTCGCTACCGCCGCTTCGGCGCGAAGGAGGCTGCGATTCGCGTGCACGATGACGTGGTAGCCACCAGCGGCGAGCGCCAGGCAGATCGCGCCGCCGAGTTCGCCGCTGCCGCCGGTGACCAGGGCGCGGCGGGGAGAGGAAGGAGTGGACATGCGCTGACCTCGATTCACAGGGCGGGATGAATCACCGCGGCACGGCCGCTGGCCAGCAACCGGCCGCGATGTTCGACGCGAAAGACATATTGAGCGCCGCCATCATCGGCGTAAAGGCATTCGGCATGGACGTCCAGATGGTCGTCCAGCCGATCGACGTACTCTTCGAACAACTCCAGCTCGCGCAGACTGACCAGGCGGCCCGGGCGCGCGCTGTCGCCGCCATGCGCTCGCGCCAGCAGGCCACCATGCACCGCCATCGCCTGCGCGCCGTACTCGGCCAGGTGCACGGCGTGCAGGCCATGTTCGCCGCGCAGCGGATTGTCGCCGCGCGCGTGCCCCGCGCTGATGGCGTGAATGCAGCGCTCGTCCCACGCGCACACCGCATCGAGCAGGCACATCGTGCCGGCGTGCGGGATCAGGTGCGCCCAATCAGTCTTCGGCAGCATGGGCATGCGGTGCCATCAGGATGGACAGGCAGAAGTGGAAGGCCACGCCCAGGCTCACGGTGAGCCCGATCGCGCGCAGCACCGGAATCGTTGCCCACGCCAGCATGCCGAACACCAGCAGCGCGGACAATACGCACACGATGGTCGCATGCAAGGTGCGTCGCTGTTCGGCCGGATCGCCGGTGTCGCGTTCGAAGAACAGTGCGTAATGCAGACCCAGGCCACCGGCGAGGATCAACGCAACCAGATGGAACAACGAGATCTCGATGCCGGCCATGCGCTCCACCGCCAGCACCAGGAACGTGGCCAGCGTCATCGGCGCCAGCACGTGCCAGGCGCGGCGCGCGCGGCGCAGGGCCATCGTGATGGTCAGCACCAGCAGGAGGCTGGCGACCAGCAACGCCTGCAGGATGCGCGTGCGGTAGGCGGCCACCAGCGATTCGGAGGCGGCCTTCAGGTCGAGCAGGCGCACCTTCCCGCCACTTTGCGGACCCAGCGCCTGCAGTGCGGGCACATCATGCACGCCACTCACCGTACCCAGGCCGAGCCAGTGTCCGTCGCGCTTGACCAGCATGGCGGCCAGGCGCTGGCCCAGCGGCGTTTGTGCGTAGCGTTCCGGCGTGAGCGGCGGCAGCCCGCGCGCAGTTTCCACGTCATCCACGAACGGCTGGAACAGATCCGCGCGGAACGGCAAGCCCTGCAAGGCCTGGTGCAATGCATGTTCGAGCGTGGCGCGATCGGGCAATTTTTGTTGCCGTTCGCGTTGCAGCGCGACCGTGGGCAGGTAGCGCGACGGCAGTTCGACCGCGTCGACGGCATGCTTCGCCACCAAGGCCTCGACCTTGGGCTGCAGCACCTGTGACAGCGCCAGCACGCCTTGCTCGGTGGATGCCTCAAGCACCAGCAGGTAACGCACGTCCGGCGCGCCCAGCGCCTCGCGCAAGCGCGCGTCATGCTGCAGCATCGCCGGCGGCACCGGCGTCAGCGCCGCCAGATTGTTCTGCCAGAACGGCCCTGGCGCCAATGCCAGCATCGCCACGATCGCCAGCGCCACCAGCAGCGGTATCCAGCGTGGTCGCGGCAGCTCGTCGACCCAGCGGCGCGCGGTGATCAGCCAGCCCATGGTGGCCACGTCGCGCACGCGCCGCGGCAGCAGCGAGGGCAGCAGGTAGCGGGTGCTGAAGCCGGCCACCAGCAAGCCGACGATCGTGAACACCGCGAGCTGCTTCAACCCGTTGACGCCCGAGGCGTAGAACGCGAGATAGGCAATGCAGGCCGAGGCGATCGCGGTGAGCAGCAGGGGCCACAGGTCGCGCACGCTCTGCAGCGCATCCTCGCCGGCGCGGCGGTGACTCAGCACGCGGATCGGATACTCCTGCGCCACGCCGAGCAGGGTGAAGCCGAACGCCAGCGTGATGCCGTGCACTTCGGAAAACGCCACGGTCAATGCGGCGATGCCCGCCAGCGCAGCGCTGGCGATCGGCAGCGCCGACAGCAGCAGCGAACTGATGCTGCGGTACGCCAGCAGCAACAGCGCGATGAAACCCACCGTGGAAATGCGCCCGATCCAGTCGGCCTGATGCCGGGTCTGCGCGCCGATCACCACGCTGAAGTAGCCCGGTCCGCTCAGCTCCAGCTTCGCCCCGGCGCTGCCCGGCAGCGCGTGGAAGGCCAGTTGTATTCCATCGATCGCCTGCTGCTGCGCCCCCGGATCGAAGCCGGCGGCAACCGTCTGCACCAGCAACAAGGCTTCGTGGCGAGGCGTGAACCAGACGCCGTCACGCAGCTCCGGCGACTTCGCCGGCGCCCAGCGCTCGGCCAGCTTCAACATCTCCAGCGTGGGATCGCGCGGCAGCAGGCCCTTCAGCAGGCTGGCCGCGGGCGAGGACAGATCCTCCAGCCGCTGCTGCAACTGGTCGCGCAAATACGCCTCGTCCAGTGGCTGCGTGTCCAGCGTCGGCGAGAGCAGATAGCGATAGGGCAACAACTGCGGGTCGAGCGTGCCCAGGTCGAAGTTGCCATTGAGCACCTGGCTGTAGCGCGGGTCGTGCTGCAACGCCTGGACCAGCCCCTGGCTCAGCGCGGCCAGTTGTGCGTCGGGAAGACCGACAATGGACAGCAGCAACAGGCGCGAACCGGGCCCGTCGCCGACCTGCTCCATCAACAGGCGCTGGTCGGGCGTGGTCGGCGCCGGCATGAAGCTGCGCAGGTCGGTGCTGATCTTCAGGCGCTGGCTGACCGTCCAGCCCAGCCCGGCCAGTGCCAGCAACCACAGCACCAGCAGCGTGGCGCGCGCGCCCGGACGCATGCTCAGGGCATGCCCTGGCACAACGCCTGCAGTGCCTCACGGGTGGGCTCGGCCGGCATCTTCGTGGCCAGCGGACCGAGCAGGTCCACCGCCACATCGCCGTCGGCCTCCTGCATGTGCATGCAACGCGACTGGTCGCCGACGCCGTCGATGCGGATGCTGGCGACCGTCTTCGCCACGCGCGGATCGCGCGGCACCAGGGTCAGCGTCCACGCGCCGCCGGCATTGCCACTCTGGCGAACCTCGAACGCCTGCTGCAAACGCGCGGCATCGCCACTGAGCAGGGCCACGAAACTGTCCAGCAGCACCTGCAACTGTGGCGCGCGCTTCAGCGAGAAGTGTCGCGGAGACTTGCCGTCGCGCTGCTGGGTCACCTCGCCATCGGCGATGGTCGCGCTCTCGCGTTGCGGATGATCAACGCGGCGCTGCAACTTGTCGCCACCCAGCCACGACAACTGCCCCGACACGACCAAGGGGCGATCGAGCACTTTCAGGAAACGCGCCTCCGCAAATGCGGTATGCGCCGGCGCGGGCTGGCCCAGGGTAGCGATCAGCGTCTGCGCCGATGACGAGGCGGCGGGCTCAGATGCCGACGCGGTGACCATCCACCACGGCAGCAGCAGGCTCAGCAGCAGGCGTGTCTTGCCAGAAATCATAGAAGTTGAACCAGTTGAACGGAGCGACGCGAATGTAATGCTCCAGCCGTTGCGCATAGCGCGCGATCAGGGCATCCAGCGCCGGCTCGCGATCATGCCGCGGGATCTCCACCCGCTCGCTGAACGGCTCGAACACCAGCCGGTAGCGGTCGCCGCCCAGATACAGCCCGAAACACAGTACCACCGGCACGCGCAGGGTATGTGCCAGCAGCCAGGGGCTGACCGGAAACGGTGCCGGCGCGCCCAGCAGCTCGGCGCGACGCAGCATCTCATGGCCACGACCGCGATCGGCCAGCATCGCCACCACCGCGCCTTGCTGACAAGCCTCGGCCATGGCCAGGGCGATCGTGGTGCCGTCCTGCGAGGCATCGATCACGTGGGTGGCCACGTCCGGCGCCAGCGCCTCCAGCAGTTCGGTCAACGCGGGCGTCTTCTGCTTGTCCAGTACCACCCGCAATGGCATGTCCGGTCGCCGCGCTCCGAGCGCCCGCAGCGCCTCGAAACTGCCCTGGTGCGAACCGAGGAGCAGCACGCCACGACCCAGCGCGATGCGCTGATCCAGCAGATCGAGGCCCTGCGTCTCGAACTTGAACGACTGCTCGCCATGCGCCAGCAGGAACACCCGATCCAGAATCGTGGCGGAAAACGCATGCAGGTGCTTCAGCACCTGCCATGGCGTGGCCGGTTCGCCAAACACGCGCTGCAGGTATTGCGCCGACGCCAGCCGCTCCGGCCCGCGGCGCAGGTAGAAGTAACCGGTGATCGGATACAGGCACAGTCGCGCCAGCCGGCGCCCGCCATGCAGTGCGATGGCGCGGCATAGCCAGATCGCAAAACGGCCGCCGCCTTCCGGCCGGCTCTGCCAATGCGCGCCGCTGTTCATGGCGCTCCCTCGACGGTGCCGCGCGCCAGCGTCACGCCATCGCGCTGGATCCGGAAACGGATGCGCGAGTCCGCCTCCTGCATTTCGGTCAACTCCAGCTGCGCCGATTCATCGGGCAGCAAGGGGGCCACGAACTTTGCGTCCAGCACGCGCGCCAGGCGCAGGCCGCGCCAGCTGCGCAGGGCCAGCGCCACCTGTTCCAGCAGCAGTACTCCGGGCACCAGCGGCTGCCCCGGGAAGTGACCAGGCAGGGCCGGATGACCGGCGTCGAAACGAATTCCTTGCGAGAAACCGCTCATGGCGCCGCCGTGCCGTTGCCGCGCAGAAGCTGCGGCCAGCGCAGCGCCAGTTTCAGCATCATGTCGTGCAGGCCGGCATGGCTGAGGTGGCGCAGGTGCCAGCGGCGATAGGCATATTCCAGGACAAATGCCGCGCCGAGCAGCAGGTAGCAACCCAGGTGCAGCCACGCCCAGGCCCACTGCTCGGGCACCTGCCACGGCGGCGTCACACCCAGGCGCAACAACAGGCCGCTGCGCGCCGCGAACAGCAACAGCAGTGTCAACAGCAACGCCTGGCCGGCGAGCAGCACGGTCCAGAACCAGGTGAGCTGGCGGGCATAGCGCGCGACACCCGGCAGGCGCAGCCGCTCGGCGCCGTCGATCGCCACCACGAACCGCGCCACCAGCGGTTCAGCGCTGCCCAGGCTGCGGCCAAACCAGCACGCCAACATGACGTTGATCAGGATCGGCACGGTTTCCAGCAACAAGTCAGCCGCACCGTAGTGCGACACCAACCACACGCCGGCCAGCAGGAGCAGCCACAGCAACCAGGGTCCGACGCGGCGCGACAGCAGGCGCGACAGCATCACCGCGCTCAGCAACACCACCAGCGCGAGCAAGGGGAAGATCTCCCGATGCGTGATCGCGCCGACAATGGCCAGCGCCGGGTACAACAATAGCAACAGCAGCGCATAGCGCCGCGTGCTCATCGCATGGTGTTGTGACGCATCGTTCACGCAGGCTTCCACGGCGGTCCAGCCAGGACCTCAAGGCTGCCACGGCGGGTGCAACATGGCGTGACGACGACCGCAGGAAGGGAAAATGAAACCGCGAGCCTCAGCCGGCGCGGTTCTGCTCGACATGCGCGGACAGGTTGCGCAGGCTGGTGAAGATCTGCCGGTTGTCCGGATTGTCCGAACGCAACTGGAAGCCGTAACGCCTGGACACCGCCAGCGCGATCTCCAGCGCATCGATCGAATCCAGCCCCAGCTGGCCGCCGAACAGCGGCGCATCGGGATCGATCTGCTCCGCGCTGACGTCCTCGAGATTCAGGCATTCGACGACCAAAATGGCCAACTCGTGCTGCGCCGCTGTCTGTTCCGCCATGCTCGATTCCGTACGCCAGGTGCATTGCCTCCCCCCGGTGGCATTGGCGGCGGAGTGTAACATAGCGCCCTTGTCGTTCCCGGTTGTAGAACATGATTCAGGGATGTGAAACCCCACAGGTCGAGGCACAGCGGCGGCGCGCACCGCAGGTGTCCTATCGGACGGCAGACGCCGTGGCACTGCTGGACGAACCCGGCGTGCTGGCCGTGTTCGGCTTCAGCCCGGACGCCCCGCATCTGGCCGACCCGCGCTATCTGCAAGTTGCGCTGGAAGCCTTCGAGGCGTCGCCGCCACTGGAACTGTGGCGCGTGGATGCGCCGGTGAATCACGGCACCGAAGGCGCGCTGCGCTGGTCAGCCGGTGGCGGCTGGCTGTTTGCCGCCATCGAGCTGGATGAACGTGAGCATGGCGGTCCCTGCGCTACCGCGACGCTGGCCTACGATGCGCTGCATCGTTTCGTGGCCGCTCGCCACGCCCGGCATGTGTTGCGGGTATGGAATTACATCGGCGCGATCAATCACGGCGATGGCGACGCCGAGCGCTACAAGCGCTTTTGCGAGGGCCGCGCCACCGGCATGGGTGATTTCTTTGCCGAAGGTTTCCCCGCCGCCACCGCGATCGGCCACCGCGCCGCGGCGCACCGGCTGCAGGTCTATCTGCTGGCGTGCGACCAGCCCGGCGAACGAATCGAGAACCCGCGCCAGGTCAGTGCCTGGTGTTACCCCCGCCAATACGGCCGCACCCCACCCAGCTTCGCCCGGGCGATGACGCTGCCGGCGCGCGATGTGCTGGCGATCTCCGGCACAGCGGCCGTGGTCGGCCACGCGTCGGCCCATCAGGACGATCTGACCGCTCAACTGGACGAAACCCTGACCAACCTGGAAGCGCTGCTTTCAAGCGCCGACATGGCTCCGGGCTTCGACCATCACTCGCCATTGAAGGCCTACGTGCGCCACGCGAGCGACGCGCCACGGGTGCGCGCCATCCTGCAACAACGCCTGCCCGGCGTGCCGCTGCTGCTGTTGCAAGGTGACATCTGCCGCAGCGAGCTGCTGGTGGAAATCGACGGCTGGCGCTACGCCTGAGACGGAATGGCGATCAAGCACCAAGGACTGGCGCAACGGCGCCGTGGGTCAGGCGCGCCGCCATCCGGAATGCATCTTGGTGGTGCCTCGATCCACGCCACTCATGCCACCCCTGTAGGAGCCCACTCGTGGGCGATGCTCTTCTCACGGGAATCGGGAATCGGGAATCACAAGAGCAAAAGCATCGCCCGCGAGCGGGCTCCTACAAAAGTCGCGTAGCGCCTCGCGGGGATGACGGGCAAAGATCACCCGGCCACCGCCTGCAGCATCTCAACTGATTGAACGCGAACTGGTATGAGGCAGAAGCGAGTGGGCGACGGTGCGCATGGCACTTCATCGAGCCCGGTTTGCCGAGGTTCGTCAGCCCCGGAGTCTTTCCCACGCTTCCCGCGGCCCCTCCAGCTCGCTCATGACCATCATTTGACCCGCGCCGCCGAATCGCCCGCTCTATACTCGCTGGAGCATCGGGACAGGGGCGGCAGTGGAACAGTTCTTCGCTCGGCTGAGAGAACGCAAGCTGGTGCAATGGGCGCTGGCTTACGTGGCGGCAGCGTTCGCGCTGCTGCAGGGCATCGACGTCGTTGCCCAGCAGTTCGGCTGGCCGGAGGGCGTGCGGCGCGGCATCACGCTGGCGCTCGCGCTCGGTTTCTTCGTGATGCTGATACTGGCGTGGTATCACGGCGAGCGCGGCGCACAGCGCGCAACCGGCACCGAGTTGCTGATCATCGCGCTGGTGCTGGCGTTCGGCGGCGGTTTCCTGTGGCACCTCGCACGAGCGCCGCGGGTGGTGCCCGCCGCCACCACGGCCTCCGCGCCCAGGGCCACGCCACAGCTAGCGACCGCGGCAACGGTCATCCCCGCCAAATCCATCGCCGTGCTGCCGTTCGAGAACTTGAGCGACGACAAGGGCAACGCCTACTTCGCCGACGGCATGCAGGACCTGATCCTGACCAAGCTGGCCGACATCGGCGATCTGAAGGTGATCTCGCGTACCTCGACCGCGAAGTACGCCAGTCGTCCTGACGATCTGAAGACCATCGCGCAGCAATTGGGCGTGGCAACGATTCTCGAAGGCAGCGTGCAAAAGGTCGGCAACCAGGTGTTGATCAACGTGCAGTTGATCGATGCGCACAGCGACAACCATCTATGGGCCGAGGCGTATCCGCGCACACTGGACAATATCTTTGGCGTCGAGGGCGAGGTAGCACAAAAAGTGGCCGACGCCTTGAAGGCCAAACTCACCCCGCCGGAAGCGCAGGCCGTGGCCGTGGTACCGACGCGCAACCCGCAGGCCTACGACGATTATCTGCGCGCGCAGCATTTTTACGGTGAAGCATCCTCAAAAGGCGCATGGACCACGGGGTTGCCACAGGCGATTGCGGCCTATGAAAAAGCCGTGGCGGAAGATCCGGCCTTCGCCCTGGCGTGGGCCGGATTGTCGGCCGCCCGCACCTACAGCTACTACTTTGGAGTGGATCGGTCCGCCGACAATCTGCGCGCCGCCGAGGACAGCGCCAAGCGCGCATTGACGCTGGCACCCGACCTGGCGGAGGCGCATATCGCCATGGCGCAGGTGGATCGGTTCAACCACCACGACTTCAAGGCTGCCCGCGACGAGGCGCAACGTGCCTTGCAACTGCGCCCCAACAACGCGGATGCCTACCTCAAGTTGAGCTGGATGGAATCGCATCTCGGCCACTTCGACGCAGCGGCCAGGGCGGGCGAGCGTGCCGCCGCACTGGATCCAAACGACAGCTTCACGGCATTTTCGCTGGCATTGACACGCGGCATGGTCGGCGACTACCCGGGCGCACGGCAGGCCTTGATGCGCGCCTTGGCCATCGACCCGCAGAATGCGGAAGCCTATGCAACGCTGAGCCGGCTCGAGCTCCGGACGACTGGCGATATCGACGCGGCGACCAAGGTGCTGGACAGCATGCCCGCCGGTACGCCGCCCAACCTGTCGGTTTTGGATCAGCGCATCAGCCTGTTGCTGTATCGGCGCGATTTCAGCGCGGCGCGCACGTTGGCGGCCACCCTTGCCGGCCAGTTCGGCGTCAATGCGCTGCACGCGGCGATGCTGCACGGCAACGTGGAATGGCTGGCCGGCAAGGAGGCTCAGGCGCGCCCGTTTTATCTCGCCGTGGTCGACCTGCTGGGGAAGCCATCGTTGGACGTCACGGCCTACGATCTCACGTCCCGCGGCCTTGCCTATGCCCGGCTGGGGCGGGCGGACGATGCCGTCAAGGCAAACAGCGCAGCGATGGCGATGTTTCGACGATCCGATGAACAAGCCGGCGTGACCGACGCCTTGGTGAGCCTGGCCAGAATCCAGTTGGCCCTGGGCCATGCGGCGGCGGCAATCGATGCCCTCGCACAGGCGGCGGCCCGGCCTGGCCATCACTACTTCCTGTCGCCCGCGCTGCTGCGACTCGATCCGACCTGGGATCCGATCCGCCACGATCCGCGCTTCAAGGGGGTGCTGAAGAAGATGGGGTTGCCGTACAAGCCGCCGGAAACGGCAGCGCAGTAAGCACCCGTGTTTACAGACGACGCGGATCCGAAAACATCCCTTTGTCGATCGGGGATTTGATGTGCGTACCGAGATTGGAAAGTGGACCGCCATTTCAGTAGCCGTATCGCTTGTGTTGTTGGTGACGGGCAGCCCAGTTGTCCTTGCACAGAATGCGCAGACATCGAAGAATGCCGAAATCCGCGCGGCGATGACCTGGGCCTTTCCGCTCAATCCGCCGTCCGACCCGAACGCGCCGCCGCCGGATATGCACAAACCGCTGCACGTGCCGGGCAGCACGCGCACCTACACGCTGGCGCAGTACGACACCATGTTCGGTGCACCCGACTGGTTTCCGCAGGATCATCCGCCGATGCCGCGCATCGTGGCCCGCGGCCGCAAGCCGGCGTGGGCCTGCGCGTATTGCCATTTGCCGAACGGGCAAGGCCGCCCTGAGAATGCGGTGCTTGCGGGTCTGCCCGCTGCTTACATCATCGAGCAGGTGAAGGCGTTTCGCCGCGGCGAGCGCGTCAGCGGACGAGCGACCACGGCGAAATTCATGCCAGCCGAGGCACGCAACGTCAGCGACGTCGATCTGCGACTCGCCGCGGCCTATTTCTCGAAGCTCGAGGTCAAACCGGGGACGCAGGTGATCGAATCCCCGACGGTTCCGAAGACGCATATCGCGCACTGGATGCTGGTGCCAGATGCCGGGGGTGCACGCGAGCCGATCGGCGAGCGCATCATCGAAACCTCCACCAACTCGAAACTCACCGAATTGCGCGACGCGCGCTCTGGTTTTATCGCCTACGTGCCACCCGGCAGCGTCGCACGCGGCAACGTGTTGGCAACCACCGGTGCGAACAGGGCCACAGCCTGTACAGCCTGCCACGGCGCCAACCTGCATGGGGTCGGCACTATCCCGCCGCTGGCCGGACGCTCGCCGACTTACCTCGTGCGCCAGTTGATCCTGTTCCAGACGGGTGGGCGCAGCAACGCCGCCGCGCAGCCAATGCGCGAGGAAGCGGCGAAGTTGACACTCACCGACATGATTTCAGTCGCGGCGTATGCCGCATCGCGCCAACCCTGATCCTGCATCGCTGAAGGAAACCACCGTGAAGAATCGGATCGTCGTCGTACTGTCATCGACACTGGTCATCTGCGGCCTGACAAGCGCAGCCGCGCAAGGCCAGGCGAGCACCGAGGTTCGTGCGGCCACCGCGTGGCTCGCGCCACCCGAACCGGCGCCGGGTACGCTCACCACGCCACCGGACAGCAAGACACCGTTGCACATTCCCGGCAGCACACAGACATACACCCGTGCACAGACGGAAGCCATGTTCGTGGCACCCGACTGGTGGCCGCAGGATCACCCACCGATGCCGCAGATCGTTGCGCAGGGGCGCAACCAGGCATGGCCCTGTGCGCACTGCCACCTGCCCACCGGGCTGGGGCGACCGGAAGACGCGGCTACCGCCGGCCTGCCGCTCGCGTACATCGTTGAACAGATCCGGGCGTTCCGCGACGGCGAGCGCAAGAGCCCGATCATGCACGAAGAGGTGAGCCATCTCAGCGACGCCGACCTGCAACTGGCTGCCGCGTATTTCTCCAAACTGCGCTTCACGCCGTGGACCAAAGTGATCGAAACGGCAACGGTTCCGAAAATGCACGGCGAGTTTTTCATGTGGGCACCGATCGCGGGTGCCGGCCGCGAACCGCTTGGCAACCGCATCATCGTCACCCCGGTAAATCTGCCGCGCACGAAGCTGGGCGATACCCGCTCGGGGTACATCGCGTATGTACCCCCCGGCAGCATCGCGCGCGGCAAGGCGCTGGCGACCACCGGTGATGGCAAGACCACGGCCTGCATCGCCTGCCATGGCGCCGACCTGCGGGGCGTCGGCATGATTCCACCACTGGCCGGGCGCATGCCGAACTATCTCGTGCATCAGTTGATCAAGTTTCAGGATGGCGAACGCAACGGCATGGCGACGTTGCCGATGCAGCAGGAAGCTTCGAAGCTCACGCTTGACGACATGATTTCCGCCGCAGCATATGCTGCCTCGCTCAAGCCTTGAATTCTCACGATGAGGTACGCCGCGATGAAAAACCCGCTCGGCTTCGCGCTTTGTCTCGGCCTGCTGTTCACCACAACAGTGCCGCCGGCACCGGATCGGGCATGCCATCAGCCATCCATCCCATCGCTTTCGGCAGACATGCAACGAGCCGCGAATGCGCATGACACGGATCGCTTCATGGTGCCCTTTTTGCATCAGCCGAGCCTGGTTTTCGCCTTCAACGGCGAGGTGATCCACGGCTGGGATGCGCTGCACGCACAGCAACTGAAGTGGTGGCGCAATGGCAAGAGCGACGTCGTTTACACGCCGACGGGCGACATCCAGATCATGTCACTGGCATCCGATCTCGCGGTGAGCACGCAAACGCTGTCTTCACGCCGCACGCTGCCGAACGGCAAGACCAGCACCGGAACGTTCGTCGTGAGCTACATCTGGAAAAAGCTTCCGCAGGGATGGCAGATCGTCTACGGGCACGAATCCTGGTCGCGCGAGGATGCCGGGACAAAAAGCAAGTAGTCAGGGCAAGGTTCATGCACCCAGACCAGTCCTGGACACGACGATCCGGTTCTGGTGCCATCGCTACTCATCCCGCAGCCCTACTTCTTCACCGGCCGCTGCCAACCCTCGAACGTCTGCTGCCGACCACGCGCCACGGTCAGCTGCCCTTCCGGCGCATCGGCGGTGATGACCGAGCCGGCGCCGATGGTGGCCTGCGCGCCGATCGTCACCGGCGCCACCAGGGCGCTGTTGGAACCGATGAAGGCACCATCGCCAATGCGGGTGACAAACTTGTTCACGCCGTCGTAGTTGCAGGTGATGGTGCCCGCGCCGATGTTGACGCCGGCGCCGACTTCGGTGTCGCCAAGATAGGTGAGATGGTTGGCCTTGCTGCCCTGCCCAAGCCGGGTTTTCTTGGTTTCGACGAAGTTGCCCACGTGCACGCCGGCGGCGAGTTCGGTACCCGGACGCAGTCGCGCGAACGGGCCGATGGTGCAGGGACCGTGGGTGATGACGCCGTCGAGGTCGCAGTGCGGCAGCACCACCGTTCCGGCGGCCAACTGCACGTCTTTCAATCGCGTGAAGGGGCCGATGCGCACGTCGTCACCGAGCAGCACACGCCCTTCCAGGATCACGTCGATGTCCAGTTCGACGTCGCGACCGGCCTCGACCGTGCCGCGTACGTCGACGCGCTGCGGATCGGCCATGCGCACGCCCTCACGCATCAGAGCGTGTGCGGTACGCCGCCGCCAGGCCGCCTCCAGCTCGGCCAGTTGGACCGGATCGTTGGCCCCGGCCGCTTCCACCGGGTCGGCGCATTCCACGCTGAGCGCGCCACTGTCCCTCCGCGGCCGCCATCCGGAAAATGTCGGTCAGGTAATACTCGCCTTGCGCGTTGTTGCGGTCGAGTCGCTCGATCCAGCCGCGCAGGCGTGCCGCCGCGGCCACCAGGATGCCGGTGTTGACCAGGTTGACCGCGCGCTGGCTGAGGCTGGCATCCTTCTGCTCGACCACCTCGCCGATGCTGCCATTGCCGTTGCACAGCACGCGGCCGTAGCCCGTGGGATCGGCCAGTCGCGTGGTGAGCAGGTTGAGGTCCCCCTCGGCCTCCAGCAGCCGCTGCAGGGTGTCGACGCGCGTCAGCGGCACGTCGCCATACAACACCAGCACGCGCGCCGTCTGCGGCACCTCGGCGATGGCCTGTTCCACCGCGTGGCCGGTGCCCAGCCGCTCGGCCTGCAGCACCCAGCGCAGGTCCGATTGCTCCGCGAACGCGGCGCGCACCTGTTCGCCCTCGTGGCCGTAGACGATGTGGATCGCCGCCGGCTGCAGCGCCCTTGCCGTGGCAAGCACGTGGGCGAGCAAGGGCTTGCCGGCCAGCGGCATCAGCACCTTGGCGCGATTCGATTTCATCCGCGTGCCGGCACCGGCGGCCAGCACGATCACATGCAGGTTTGCATCACCCATTTCGACCCCTGCCTCGTTCGACCAAACACCGTGCAGGATACATGTTGCGATGGCGGTCAGTGTTTGTCGGGGGCGGGCGGGGGCTTCAAATGTTCCAGCTGCGGCGTATAGGCCTTGACGAAGGCATTGTGCAGCACGTTGACGATGGCATCGAAGGTGCCCAGTTGCTTGTCGTCGATCCGTCCGCTGATCGGAATGCGGGTGGCGAACTGATCCTTGCTGTGGTTCTTGAAGATGGACGTGATCGCTTGCGCCGTGGCTTCCCAGGCAAGTTGCAACGGGTTCTTGTGCTCCTGCTCGACGTCCTGTTTCCAGCTGAAGATCTGCAGGTGGTGAAAGAGCGGCTTGGCGTAACCGGTCAGCTCGCCGTGGCTGGCTTCCAGCTGCATGGTGAAGTCGCCTTCGCCGGACGCCAGATCGAGTCCGGCATACGCACGCGCCAGCTGGTTTGCCTTGGTGAGATCGACGTGGCTCACACGCAGGTCGATCTTGAAGTCGCCGTGATCCTTGAGCGGGTCAAACTCGGCGTGGGTCTCCAACGGAGCGTCGCCGAGTACCTTGGCGGTGGCGTGCATCCTGGCCACGCGGCTGCCGCCCTGGCGTTCGACATTGGTGAGATTGCTGACGGTACCATTCACATCGGTCATCTTGAGATCGACCCGCGGGCTGGACACGAAATTGTGGAAAGTGATCGTGCCGTTGGTCACGCTGGCTTCATCCAGCCGCATCGGCGTCAGAAGTTTCAACTTGCTCCGCCAGTCCACGCCCTTGCCGCTCTGGGTGTCGTCCGCGCCCTTGCCGTCCACGAAATTGAGCACCGGAAGGTCGAATGCCAACTTGCCCCGCAGCAGCCCGTGGGTCAGCGCGCGCCAGCTCAACTCGATATCGGTGCGCGGGGCATCGAGCAGCGGCACCGGCACCTTGCCCGACACCTTGACGATCTGCAGGCCATCGACGGTATAGGCACCCCGCCAGAGATGGATGTCGATATCGGCGATCTGGCCGTGATAGTCGCCCATGCGGTCCATGTGTTCGTTGAGGTAATGCTTCACCACATACGGCAGTACGGCGCGAAGCACCAGCAGCAACACGATGACCAGCAGCAACCATCCAAGGGAGCCGCGATAGCGAAGGTGCATGGTCACGAAGTTCCATGACGGACGAGGGATATCGCCCGGAGTCTGGACTGGCCAATGTTCAGGGCGCGTGGTGGAGGCGTACCGGTGGCGGCGCTGGAACACACGAAACCTCAACGGAAATCGTGCCAGACTGGCCCCCGGCGGCTGGAGCGACACCGGGAACGAAACGTGAGAGGTGCAGCATGAAACGCATGGTCGACGTGAGGTTTTTCAGCCTGATCGCCTTGGCGATTTTCGCGATGGCGGGCGGCGTGGCACCCACCATGGCGGCAGCCGTCGCGGCGCCACCAGCGACAGCTTCGAATGCGCCTGCGGCCGATGCGCGGGTATCCGTGACTTACGCCAATCCGGAAAACTTCAGCGAGGTCCGCGAATTCGGCCAGCAAGACCGTCTCAACGACAGCAACTATCTGAAGCCGCTGAAAGCCCACCTGATCAAGCGGGCCGAAAAGATGCTGCCGGCAGGCGATCGCCTGGAAGTCACCATCACCGACATCAAGCTGGCGGGGGGCTATGAACCCTGGCGCGGTCCCAACCTGATGCATGTGCGCTTCATGAAGGACATCTACCCGCCGCGCATCGACCTGACCTTCAAGCTGATCGGCAGCAATGGCACGGTGCTGCGGGAAGGCTCGCGCAAGTTGCGCAACATGGGTTATCTGCAGAGCGGCCTGGCGCGTCCGGGCGATACGGACCCGCTGCGGTACGACAAGGGCTTGCTCGACAGCTGGTTGCGGAAAGGCCTCGATAAACTCTAGGCAGCCAGCGCAGCAAGTCCCGTCTGGTTCACTGAGCTATTCGTTGACGCGCGCCCACCGACCATTTCCCCCGCGCATGCCTGATACAAGAACGCCGGCGCGAGGCCGGCGTTTTGATGACGGGACGGGCCATGCATCTTTAGTGCTTTAGATTCTTGCGCAGCCGCTCCAGCGCCTGCAGCTGGGCCATCGCCTCGGTAAGCCGGGTCTGCGCTTCGGCGATCTCGATCGCATCGGTGCGGTTGGCCAGCGCGTCCTGCGCCTCTTTCATCGCGCGCTGGGCGGCGGCCTCGTCCAGATCGGACGCACGCGCCGCGGTGTCGGCCAGCACGGTCACCACCTGCGGCTGCACTTCGAGGATACCGCCGGAGACATAGAACTGCTGGCGTTCACCATTCTCCAGCAGCACGTCGACGTGACCGGGTTTCAGCCGCGTGATGAGCGGCGCATGACGCGGCGTGATGCCCAGTTCGCCCAGCTCGCCGGTGGCCACGACCATGGTCGCGTCGCCGGAAAAGATCCTGGCTTCGGCACTGACGATGTCGACGTGGATGGTTGTCATGGGGCTTGGTCTCGCTTGCTCGACGGGAACGGGGAACGGGGAACAGGGGAACAGGGAACAGGGAACGGTGAACAGGGAACGGGGGAACGGGGGAACGGAAAATCAATAACGGAACGGGGCGATGTGCTTTTGTTCCCTGTTCCCCGATCCCCGTTCCCGCTTTCGCGCCAACAATCAGGCGGCTTTCTTGGCCCCCATCTCCTCGCCCTTCTTGATCGCCTCGTCGATGCCGCCGACCATGTAGAACGCCTGCTCCGGCAGGTGGTCCACGTCGCCGTCGACGATCATCTTGAAGCCGCGGATGGTTTCGGCCAGCGACACGTACTTGCCCGGCGCGCCGGTGAACACTTCGGCCACGTGGAAAGGCTGCGAGAAGAAGCGCTCGCATTTGCGCGCCCGGAACACCGCCTGCTTGTCGTCCTCGGACAGCTCATCCATGCCCAGGATCGCGATGATGTCCTTCAGTTCCTTGTAGCGCTGCAGCGTGCCCTGCACGCGGCGGGCCACGTCGTAGTGCTCGGCGCCGACCACGTTGGGATCCAGCTGGCGGCTGGTCGAATCGAGCGGGTCCACCGCCGGATAGATGCCGCGCGAAGCGATGTCGCGCGACAACGTCACGGTGGAATCCAGATGCGCGAAGGTGGTTGCCGGCGACGGATCGGTCAAGTCATCGGCGGGCACGTAGACCGCCTGGATCGAGGTGATCGAGCCGGTCTTGGTCGAGGTGATGCGCTCTTGCAGCACGCCCATTTCCTCGGCCAGGGTCGGCTGGTAACCCACCGCCGATGGCATGCGGCCGAGCAGCGCGGACACCTCGGTACCGGCCAGGGTGTAGCGATAGATGTTGTCCACGAAAAACAGCACGTCCTTGCCCTTGCCGTGCTCGTCCTTCTCGTCGCGGAAGTACTCGGCCATGGTCAGGCCGGTCAGCGCCACGCGCAGGCGGTTGCCCGGCGGCTCGTTCATCTGGCCGTAGACCATCGCCACCTTGGACTCGGGCAGGTTGTCGATCTTCACGACGCCCGCTTCCTGCATCTCGTGGTAGAAGTCGTTGCCTTCGCGGGTGCGCTCGCCGACGCCGGCGAACACCGACAGGCCGGCGTGCTGGGTGGCGATGTTGTTGATCAGCTCCAGCATGTTCACCGTCTTGCCCACGCCGGCGCCGCCGAACAGGCCGACCTTGCCGCCCTTGGCGAACGGGCATACCAAATCGATCACCTTGATGCCGGTTTCCAGCAGATCGTTGGACGCCGCCTGCTCGTCGTAGCTGGGCGCTTCGCGGTGGATCACCCAGTGGTCCTTGGCGTCGATCGGACCGACTTCGTCGATCGGGTTGCCGAGCACGTCCATGATGCGGCCCAGCGTCGCAGCGCCGACCGGCACCTTGATGCCTTCACCGGTATTGCGCGCCTGCAGGCCGCGCTTCAGGCCTTCCGTGGTGCCGAGCGCGATCGCGCGCACGATGCCGTCGCCAAGCTGCTGCTGCACTTCCAGCGTGATGTCGGTGCCATCGATCTTGAGTGCATCGTAGATCTGCGGGATCTGGTCACGCGCAAATTCCACGTCGACAACCGCGCCGATGATCTGAACAACTTTGCCCTGGCTCATTCTGTGATTCCGTCGAACTTCAATGTCGTTGGTAGCCCCTCTCCTTCACCGGGAGAGGGGTTGGGGTGAGGGTTCGGCACTCTGCGTATCGCGCTGCGCTCGCACCCCCATCCGGCGCTTCGCGCCATCTTCTCCCGCGATCAGGGACGGATCACAACTCATACCGCCGCCGCGCCGCCGACGATCTCGGAAATTTCCTGCGTGATCGCCGCCTGGCGCGCCTTGTTGTAGGTCAGGGTCAGCGTCTCGATGACCTTGTTCGCGTTGTCCGACGCCGCCTTCATCGCGACCATGCGCGCGGCGTGCTCGCTGGCCAGATTCTCCAGCGCGGCCTGGTACACCACCGATTCGATGTAACGGGCCAGCACGTGCTCCAGCACGGTCCGCGCATCCGGCTCGTACAGGTAATCCCAGTCGTGGCTGACCTCCAGCTTGACGCCCGCATAAGCCGACTCGCCGGCCGCCTGGTGTGCCTCCATTTCCGCCGCCACCAGCGGCAGCGGCAGCAGCGCGTCGATGGTCGGCGTCTGCGTCATCGTGTTGACGAAGTCGCTGTACGCCAGGAACACGCGATCCAGCCCGTTGGACGCGTACGCATCCATCATCACCTTGATCACGCCGACCAGCCGCTCCAGTTTGGGCCGCTCACCCAGATGGCTCACGGTGCCGACCAGGTTGACGCCCTTGATCCGGCGAAAGAAGGAAACCGCCTTCTGGCCGATCGCCACCACGTCCACCTGCACGCCCTGCTTCTGCCACGCGGCGATCGCCGGCAGCAGGCGCCGGAACAGGTTCGAATTGAGGCCGCCGCACAGGCCGCGATCGGTGGAGACCACGATATAGCCGACCCGCGCCACCTGCTCGCGTTCGGTCAGGAACGGATGCTTGAAATCGGTGCTGGCCTGGGCCACGTGCGCGATCACCTTGCGCATCAGGCGCGCATACGGCCGCGAAGCCTTCATCAGATCCTGCGCACGCCGGATCTTGGCGGCAGACACCATTTCGAGCGCGCGCGTGACCTTGCGCATGTTCTGCGTGCTCTTGATCTTGGTTTTGATTTCGCGTCCGCTTGCCATGCTTTACTCGCTCGCTTTGCTCACTTCGGGGAACAGGGAACAGGGAACAGGGAACGTAAAAATCAGATGCGGAACGAGCCTGCTCTTGTTCCCCGTTCCCTGTTCCCCATGCCCTGCTACTTCACCAACTCCCGGTCTTCTTGTACTCGTCCAGCGAGGCCTTGAAGGTGGCTTCGATGTCGTTGTCCCAGCTGCCGGTGGCGACGATCTTCTTCATCAGTTCCTCATGGTTCTGATGCATGAAGGCGTGCAGGCCTTTCTCGAACGGCAGCACCTTGTTCACCGGCAGATCGTCGAGATAGCCCTTCTCGGCGGCGTACACCGACAGTGCCAGCTCGGCGATCGACAGCGGCGAGTACTGCGATTGCTTCATCAGTTCGGTGACGCGCTGACCACGATCGAGCTGGGCGCGCGTGGCCGGGTCCAGGTCCGAGGCGAACTGCGCAAACGCCGCCAGTTCACGGAACTGCGCCAATGCCAGCTTCACGCCGCCGGACAGCTTCTTCACAATCTTGGTCTGCGCTGCACCGCCCACGCGCGAGACCGAGATGCCGGCGTTCACGGCCGGACGAATGCCCGCGTTGAACAGGTCGGTCTCCAGGAAGATCTGGCCGTCGGTGATCGAGATCACGTTGGTCGGCACGAAGGCCGAGACGTCACCGCCCTGGGTCTCGATGATCGGCAGCGCGGTCAGCGAACCGGTCTTGCCCTTCACTTCGCCATGCGTGAATTTCTCGACATAAGCCTCGGACACGCGCGAGGCGCGCTCCAGCAGGCGCGAGTGGAGATAGAACACGTCACCCGGATACGCTTCGCGGCCGGGCGGGCGCTTCAGCAACAGGGAGATCTGGCGATACGCCACGGCCTGCTTGGACAGATCGTCATAAACGATCAGCGCGTCCTGGCCGCGATCGCGGAAGTACTCGCCCATCGCGCAACCGGAATACGGCGCCACGTATTGCAGCGCGGCCGACTCGGAGGCCGAAGCCACCACCACGATGGTGTTGGCCAGCGCGCCGTTGTCTTCGAGCTTGCGCACCACGTTCGCGACCGACGAACGCTTCTGGCCGATCGCGACGTAGATACACTTAATGCCAGAGTCCTTCTGCGCGATGATCGCGTCGACCGCCAGCGCGGTCTTGCCGGTCTGGCGGTCGCCGATGATCAGCTCGCGCTGGCCGCGGCCGACCGGGATCATCGCGTCGACCGACTTGTAGCCGGTCTGCAGTGGCTGGTCGACCGACTTGCGCCAGATCACGCCGGGCGCCACCTTCTCGACCGGCGCGGTGAGCTTCGCGTTGAGCGGGCCCTTGCCGTCGATCGGGTTGCCCAGCGCATCGACCACGCGGCCGAGCAGCTCGGGGCCAATCGGCACTTCGAGGATGCGGCCGGTGGTCTTGGCGGTATCGCCTTCGCGCAGATGCTGGTACTCGCCCAGCACCACGGCGCCGACCGAGTCGCGTTCCAGGTTCAGCGCCAGCGCAAACGAGTTGCCCGGCAGCTCGATCATTTCGCCCTGCATCGCGTCGGCCAGGCCGTGGATGCGCACGATGCCGTCGGACACGCTGATGATCGTGCCCTCGTTGCGTGCTTCGGCGCCGAGCTTGAACTGCTCGATGCGGCTCTTGATCAGTTCGCTGATCTCGGACGGATTCAGTGTGGTGCTGGACATGGTCATCTATCCCAAAATTGAAATTTCTTTCATTGAAGAGTCCGGCCATGGACGGCCGGTTTTGCTCTTCGCGAAACGGATTTCGCGTGAAACTAATTCACCAGCGCGCCAGCCAGCTTGGCCAGGCGCCCGCGGGCGGAACCATCGATGACTTCACTGCCGGTGTCGATCACCGCACCGGCCAGCAGCGAGGCGTCGACCCGGGTTTCCAGTTCGATCTCCCGCTTGAAGCGGCGCTTCAACGAGGCCTTCAATTGCTCGGCCTGCGCCGCGTCCAGCGTCATCGCACTGGTCACCTTGACCAGCAACTGCGACTCGGACTCGCGCTTGAAGATTTCGTACAGCTCGGCCACTTCGGGCAGCAGGCCCAGCCGGCGCTGTTCGGCCAGCTCGGCGAGGAACTGGCCGAAGGGCGCATCCGCCGCCATGCCCGCAGGCAGGTGCAGGCTGACCAGCTGCGCCGGCACGACCCGCGGATCGTTGCCGAGGCCGACCACGCGCGGATCGCCCGCCACGGCTGCGGCGAAGGCCAGCGCCTGCGACCATGCATCCAGCGAGCCGGCCGCATGCGCCACTTCGAACGCGGCGCGGGCGTAGGGACGAGCGAGGGTGACGGACTGCGCCATGGTCAGATCTCGGCCGCGAGCTGGTCGAGCAAGGCCTTGTGCGTCGAGGCGTCAACCTCGCGCTCAACGATCCGGCTCGCCCCCTGCACGGCCAGCGCGCCGACCTGCCCGCGCAGTTCATCGCGCGCACGCTGCGCCATCGAGGCAATGTCTTCCTGCGCCGAGGTCTTCAGCCGATTGATCTCGTTGACCGCTTCGCCGCGCGCCCTCTCGATGATCTCGTTGGCCTGCTGCTGGGCCTTGTCGATGATCTCCGAGGCGTGCACGCGGGCCTGCTTGATCTCGGCGGCGACCTTGGAGTCGGCGTCCTTCAATTCGGCATGCGCGCGCTCGGCGGCGTTCAGGCCTTCGGCGATCTTGATCTGACGCTCTTCGATGGCCTTGTTGAGATACGGCCAGATGAAGTGGACGCAAAACCAGATCAGAAGGGCGAACGCAATCATTTCGCCAATCAAGGTCGCGTTGAATTCCATCGTTGCGTCACCTGTAAATACGGATTATCGGAATAACGGGAAAGCACGCGGGCACATCCGTGCCCGCGTTGTCACAGGCGCAATCAGCCGGCCGCGTGCTTCAACACGTCGGAAAGCAGCGGGTTCGCCACGGCGAAGTACATCGCCAGTGCCACGCCGATCAGGTACGCGGCATCGATCAGGCCGGCGAGCAGGAACATGTTCGTCGACAGCATCGGCACCAGTTCCGGCTGACGTGCCGCGGATTCCAGGAACTTGGAACCCATGATGCCGATACCGATACAGGCACCGAGCGCGCCGAGGCCGATGATCAGGCCAAGCGCAATGGCGGTGAAGGACTGCAGCTGGGCGATGTGAGCGACTAATTCCACGACGATCTCCTGAAGAAATTCAAACTGGTAGATGAAAACGGTTGGACGGGGTGCTCGAAAAACGGGTGCGGCGGGTTACGCGATCAGTGATGACGCTGCGCCATCGCGATGTACACGACCGACAGCACCATGAAGATGAATGCCTGGATGGTGATGATCAAGATATGGAAGATGCCCCAGGCGAAGTAGCCGATGATGCCCGCGCCGTACAGCGCCCAGCCGGCCACGCCGGCACCGGCGCTGAACAAGCCGGCGATCAACATGAAGACCAACTCACCGGCATACATGTTGCCGAACAGTCGCATCGCCAGACTCACCGGCTTGGACGCGAGTTCGACGATATTCAAGGCAAAATTGACCGGGGCCAGGATGACTTTGGCCACCATGCCCTTGGCCTCGAACGGCGCGGTGAGCAGCTCATGCGTGTAGCCGCCCAACCCCTTGGCCTTGAACGCGTAGAAAACCACCAGGATCAGAACGGTCAGCGACATCGCGAAGGTCAGATTGAGGTCGGCCGTCGGCACCGCGCGAAAATGCCCGATACCGAATTTTTCGGTGATGTACGGCAGCAGGTCCACCGGCAGCAGATCCATCGCGTTCATCAGCCACACCCACACGAACACGGTCAGCGCCAGCGGACCCAGCACGCGGCGGTCGCCGTGGAACACGTCCTTGACCTGGCCGTCGACGAACTCGAGGATGATCTCGATGAACGCCTGGCCCCTGCCCGGCACGCCGGAAGTGGCTTTGCGCGCCTTCAGCCAGAACCACAGGCAGAACAGCACGCCCAGCGCCAGCGATACGGTGACCGAGTCGATATGCACCGCCCAGAAACCACCTTCGCCCGTATGCGGGGTGAGGTGGCGCAGGTGGTGCTGGATGTATTCGGTAAGCCCGCCCGACTCGCTTGCCATGTGTCAACCCTTGAATCTGAACGCCAGCAGATGAACCGCGTAGGCTGCCACCAACCCCGTGACAGCGGCCAGTGGCGGCAATTTGTAGTGGAACAGGATCACGGCCAGACCTCCGACGATCACGATCCATTTGAGGAACATGCCCGTCACCAGCCGGCTCAGCGCCAGACCCGGGCTACTGATGCCGCTGAACGCCCGCGCGGACATCACCGCGGTACCCAGCACCACCACCAACCCGCCCATCGCGGCCGACACTGCATCGCGACGCCCGCCGACGAGGAAAACGACACCCGCCAGCAACGCCACAGCGAGCTGCAGCAACATGATGCGCAACGCGAGGCGCCGACCCGAGGCTGGGCTGTTGAGCAAGTAACGTCTCCGAGCGGCCCGTACCAGGCGGCATCGTTTCAATCACCTGCCACGATTCCAATCCGTAAAAGTATATCAGTGCGCCAATTGCGCGGACAAGCCGCGGCGCCGACGAATTGCCGCGCTGCACCGGTAAACCGGCCACTGCGGGGACGCTGCGACGATCTGTCGCGATCGTGAGAACTTGCGCTCACGCAAAAAAATGGGCCGAACATCCCATGTCCGGCCCAGTGGTGTTACAGCAACCCACAAAAAACTTGTGAAATTACTTGGCAGCAGCCTTGCGGCCGGTAGCGGCAACCGGCGCGGTAACCGCGTCATTCGCCGCCTGACGCTGCTCCTGCGCCAGCGCATTCAGCGACTCGGCAGTCTTCTGGGTGATCGCCATCACTTCCTGCGACACCGCCACGACGTGCTCTGCATTCGCGCGGCCCAGCTCGCTGCCACGCTCCCACAGGCCACGCAGGCCGTTGACGTCACGGGTCTCCATCGCCTCGGCGATGAACTCGGCCGACACCTTGGTGTGCTGCTCGAGCGCCTGCAGCTGCAGCTCGGCGACCTTCTCCAGGCCCTTCAGGGCCAACGACTGCGCCTTGAAGGCGTTGTCGGTGAACTGCTTGGTGAAAGCGAAAATCTGGTTGTTGATTTGCTGGGTCATGGCTATGTCCTCACGGAGGATGGGGGTAGTGGCAGCTACTGTAGCAAGGCTTCTGTTGCGTTGCAACATAAATTTTAGCCGCAAACCAGACCAGTCAACAAATATTCAGCTGAAACCTGCAGTTACGCCGATGGATGTTGTAGCGCACCGCGTCACGAATCCGCCCGGCTGCAGCTGGCGCCGGAGGTGCACGTCTCGTGCACCAGCACCTTGTCCAGCCCCGCAAGCCGCGGCTCCAGCCGTTGCCAGATCCAGCGCGCCAGCATCTCGCTGGTGGGATTCTCCAGCCCCTCGATATCGTTGAGGTAGTGATGATCGAGCTGGTCGTACAGCGGCTGGAACGCTGTCTTCAGGTCGGCGAAATCCATCACCCAGCCAAGTTTCGGATCGGGCTCGCCGGTCACATGGATCTCGACGCGGAAGGAATGCCCGTGCAGGCGCGCGCACTTGTGGCCTTCCGGCACATTCGGGAGGCGGTGGGCGGCTTCGAGGGTGAAGACTTTGAAGATGTTCATCCACGAATTGTACAACTGGGGCCGATACGCACTCGTCGCCAATGACTGTGCACGCCCGCGCTCAGGCTTATGTTTGATTTCATTGGCAGCAACCGGATGGTCTTCGACGCCAAGGGCGAGGACTATCGATCCATCGTTGCCTGGCCTGGCGCTACCAAGCCGTATACATCAAGTTCGTCGGCACGCACGCCGAGTACGACCGGGTCGATGCCGCCACCGTGGAGAAGCCATGAATATCCATCCCATCCGTAACGCGCATGACCACAAGCGCGCGCTGCGCGAGTTGTCGGCGTACTTCGAGCATGAGCCGGAACCGGGCAGCGCGGACGGCGATCGTTTCGAGATCCTGACCACGCTGGTCGAGGCCTACGAGGCTGCCCGCTACCCCATCGAAGCACCCGATCCCGTCGAGGCGATCCGTTTTCGCATGGAACAGGGCGGATTGACCGTGAAGGATCTGGTGCCTTCCATCGGCCAGCCGAATCGCGTGTACGAGGTGCTCAACGGCAAGCGCGGGCTCACCCTCGAAATGATTCGCAATTTGGCTTTGCACCGGAACCTGGGCATCCCGGCGGAAAGCTTGATCGGGGTTTGACCGACTCGAACTTGCGGCCCCAAGACGGAAGCGGCTCCGCTTCCATCAGGTGGCAGGCGATCTGCGTGAAATCCTCGGTGGCTGCACCCTCCTGAACCCACGCCCGCAAAAGCTGACTCGTCACCAGCGAGCAGGCAGCGCACTGGCAGCCGCAACGGCTTGATCGATTGTCGCGCTGCGTCATGCATGGGAATCAAAAACACCCGAACTGCCGTCATATTATTCGTAATATCAACCCGTTATTGACCCGCTCGTCCGACGCAAAAATATGACGCACCGCAAATTGACAGCGGTGTCAATGACTCGCAAGCTAGGTTTCGTTCAGCTGCGGGGAGCGCGATGAACGCGGCAATCGACCATCTGGATCGGCAAGCAAGTCTTGCGGCGACGCCATTTCTGGCGGCGGACGTCGGCGGGACGCATGCCCGCGTCGCGCTGGTGCAGGCCTCGCGCGAGGAGGGTCGCCGGGTCGACGTGCTGGCCTATCGCAAGTTTGCGTGCGCCGACTTCCCGGGGCTGGCGGATCTGTTGCAGGTGTTCGTCGATGGCATCGCCGTGCAGGCCCCGCTGCGGCACTGCGTACTCGCCTGCGCCGGTCAGGTGATGGGCAACGAGGTCCTGAGCGACAACCCCGCCTGGCCCATTCACTTGTCGCAGATACGCCAATCGCTCGCCCTGGATGAGCTTGCCTTCCTCAATGACTTCGAGGCCCAGGGCTATGCGCTGGGCAATCCGCTTGCCTGCCGAGGGCGTCTCCTGTGCGGCCCGGACATCAAAGGCGATGGCCCGACGCTGGTGGTTGGACCGGGCACCGGGCTGGGCGCCGCGGTGCGTCTGCCGGACGCCGCTGGCGGTGGCGTGCTGACCACGGAAGCCGGCCAGATGGACTTTGCGCCGAACTCGCTGCGCGAGCGCAAGATTCTTGCGCATCTGGCGCCTCAGGGCGGCTATGTGGCGTATGAACGCCTCGTGTCGGGTCCGGGCTTGCTGACCTTGTACGTGACCTTGTGCCTGTTGCATCGAGACACGCCCGTATTGGCGACACCGGAAGCCGTCACCGCCGCAGCCGCGTCGGGTAGCGACGCCCATGCCGTGGAAGCGGTGGAGATTTTCTGCGCCACGCTGGGAAGTTTCGTCGGCAGCCTGGCCATGGCCTTCATGACGACCGGTGGCGTGTATCTGGCCGGCGGCTTCCTGCATTCGATGTTCGCGCTGCTCCAGCGCAGCGCGTTCGAGGAGCGGTTCCTGCACGGGCGCAGCGTGCGTGCGTTCCTGTCGCGCGTGCCGGTGTGGGTGACCGAGGACGGTCGCCAAGGCGTGCTGGGGGCGGCCGAGTGGTACCTCAAGCGCAATGCGTCTGCTGCAGCGGCTCCGCGTGCCGTGGCAGGTGGATCGACGCCATGAACTGCAGCGCGACAACAATGCCGCAAGCGCTCCAACGTCGGGGCGGGGCGCGGTCCGGGTTTGCCAGTGCGCGCATGCAAAATGCGCGTCAACAAACGACCGACGCAGGTCATCCAGGCAGCAAGAGACTGTGGAGCCTGGACACAAAGAAGCGTCTCGCCGCGATCGCCATCGTATGGTTGGCAAGCCTGGGCGTCGCAACGGCGGTTCCAGCAAAATCCACCTGGTCGCTGGTGCCGCAGCCGGCCCAGATGCGTCCTGCCGACTCAGGCGTGGTGAGGATTGCAGACGGCGCCGTGGTCGCGGTGCGCGGTGTGGATCGCGAGCAAGTGCAGCCCATCGTGGACCGCTTTGTGCAGTTGCTGGCGGATACGCGCGGCTTGCGGTTGCGCACGGCGACTGCGACTGGCCCGCGCCCCGCCATCACCTTCGCCGTGGATCCCCACGCGAGTGTCACGGGAGACTCCGGTTATCGCATCGTGCTGGACGACCACGGCATCCAGATTACCGCGCGCACGCCCCGGGGAGCTTTCTACGGAAGCGTCACCCTGTGGCAGTTACTGACGCCGCCGGGCTGGACCCGCGGGAGCACGGCCGAAGTTGCCCAGGGCGTCATCGACGATCACCCGCGTTTCACCTGGCGGGCGCTGCTGCTCGATTCCGGACGGCACTACCAGAGCGTGGCCGAGATCAAGCAACTGATCGACTGGATGGCGCTCGACAAACTCGACGTGCTGCTCTGGCACCTGACCGAAGACCAGGGCTGGCGCCTCGAGGTCCCCAGGTATCCCGCGCTCACAAAAACCGGTGCATGCCGCAAGGCGGTGGGCCTCGACATCGAACTGACCGGCGGTCCCGACAAACCCTACTGCGGTTTCTATAGCGAAGCCCAGGTACGCGACATCGTGCGCTACGCCGCCGCGCGCTTCGTCACCGTGGTGCCGGGGATCGACCTGCCCGGTCACTCGCAGGCGGCGGTCGCCGCCTATCCGTGGTTGGGCGTCACCGGCCAGCGCCCGTCCGTGTGGACCGACTGGGGCATCAGCCCCTGGTTGCTGAATCCCGACGAGAAGACCTTGCGCTTCGTCGACGACGTGCTCGACGAGGTGATGCGGCTGTTCCCCTCGCGCTACATCTCGATCGGTGGCGACGAGGCCGACAAGCAACAGTGGAACGCCTCGGCTGGCGTGCGTGCACAAATGCAGCGGCTCGGCCTGGCCAACATGGATCAACTGCAGGGCTGGTTCACCAGCCAGGTCGCCGCGTATCTCGTCAAGCATGGACGTACGCCGGTCGGCTGGGATGACGAACTGGTCGCCGGCGCGACGCTGCCGGCGTCCGAAGTGGTGATGTCCTGGCACGGCACGGATGACGAGCGCGTGGCGCTCGCGGCGATCCGGCAAGGCCACGACGTGGTCATGGCGCCGCAGGAGTCGCTGTACTTCGATCACTATCAGTCAGACCTGCCCGACGAATCGCCGGGGCAGCCGCCGATGGTGACGTTGCGCCAGGCCTATGCCACGGCGGTCATCCCGCATGGCGCGACCGCAGCCGAAGCCGGGCATGTCATCGGCGTGCAGGCCCAGCTGTGGACCGAACTGGTGCCCACGTTTGCGCGGGCCCAGCATGCGCTGTTCCCGCGCATCGCCGCGTTGGCGGAACTGGGCTGGTCGCCCGCGGGCACGCGCGACTGGAACGGTTTCCTGCAGCGCCTCCCCGCCGAACTCGCGCGCTACCGCGCGCTCGGCATCGGCTATGCCGACACGGCGTTCGCACCTGCCTTCGACGTGACCGCGGGTGACAATGGCGCGCTACACGTCGCGCTGTCCAACCAGGTGAATTTCGGCGCGATCCGCTACACGAAGGACGGCTCCGCGCCGACTTCGAGTTCCACGCCATATGCCCAGCCGCTGGAGTTTCCCACGCAAGCCAGGGTGACGCTGCGTGCGGCGACATTCGCGCCCGATGGCTTCGAACTCGCCGCACCGCGCACGCAGGTGCTGGATGCCGCAACGTTGCTCAGCCGCGACGGCAACCAGCTTGCATCGTGCTCAAACCAACCGGGAATGCGCCTGGGCGGCGACCGGCCGGCGCACGGCCCGAGGCCGGTTTACAAGGTGGATGTCGGCAACATGTGCTGGCTGTGGGCGCAGGCACCGCTGGCAGGCATCAAACATGTCGCCTTGACCGTCGGGCGCGTGCCTTGGCGCTTCGGCGACGAGGCCAAGGATGCCGTCGTCCGCCCCAGCACCCCCGCAGGCGGCGAGTTCGAGATCCATGCCGATTCCTGCACCGGCCCCTTGCTTGCCAGCTTGCCGCTGACGCCTGCGGCGCGAGCGCACCGGCAAACCCGAATCAGCGCAGAGCTTTCGCCGCCGCCGGGCCATGGCGACCGCAACCTGTGCATCTTCGCCACCGGCGACCCACGCGACGGCCAATGGACGCTGGCGCGAATGGAACTATTGAAATAGACGACCTGCGGAATCGGCACTCCGCAAGGGAACACAGGATGGAAGCGGTCATGACACACAAAGCCATGACTGGATGCATCGAGAGCGGCAATGCAACGACTCGCCGCGCAGTACGTCAGCTGGGCAGGTACGAGTCGAAACACCGCGTAGCACCAGGAATCTGGCCGACATAACCCGAGAGGTAAAAACCATGTCCACCGTACATCGCAAGCACCCGTTGTCATTCGCCATATCGATGGCGCTGTTCGCCACCGTGGCGACCTCGGCCATGGCATCACCGGGCCCGGGGGCACAGGCGGACGATCCGCAGGCGCAGGCCTCCACGCCGCAGGATGCGCAGGCGACACCGTCGCCCGCCACCACGAAAGCCACGCCCGCGAGCAAGAGCGGGACAGCCAAGGGCAGCAAGGATGTGACCACGTTGTCCGAAGTCACGGTCGTCGGTGTGCGGGCATCGCAGGAGCGCGCGATCGATCTGAAACGGATGGCGCCGAACATCCAGGACAGCATCACGGCGGAGAGCATCGGTGAATTGCCCGACGTGACGATCACCGACGCGCTGCAGCGCATCACCGGCGTGCAGATCAACCGCGATGCCGGCGTGGGAACCTCGGTGGACGTGCGTGGCCTGCCCGAGGTCGGCACCATGCTGAACGGTGAGGCATTCATCACGCCCGACCAGATCGACTCGCAACAACCCGACTTCAGCATGCTGCCCGCCACGCTGTTCCATGGCGTGGACGTCATCAAGTCGTCCACCGCCAACATGACCGACGCCGGTATCAGTGGCTCGCTCAACTTGCACACGTATCGGCCCTGGGACCTGCCCAACGGATTCACGTACAGCTATTCCGCCGATGGAGAGCGCGGCCGCGCCACCAACAAGTGGGGGCCCGAGGGCAGCGGCTTGATCTCCTACAACGCCGATGGTCGCTGGGGCCTGCTGGTATCCGCCGATTTCTCCGACACCACGCGCATGAACTCGAACGAAGGCCTCGACCAGTACGGCGTGGTCCTCAATGGCGAGAACGCCGCCAGCGCGGGCGGTTACAACGGCTTCCTGACGCCGTGGAACGACGCGCCGATTCCTCCGCAGATTGTGCAGAATCCCGACGGAACCGTCGATGTGAACGGCGACGGAAAATCCAATGGCGTGTTCATGGGCAGCCAGAATATCGGCCTGTACAACACCACCACCCAGCGGCGGCGCAAGTCCGGCAACGCTTCGTTCCAGGCGGATCTGGGCAACGGGTTCACCCTGACCAGCGATTACTTCTACGCGCACCAGAGCGAGTTCGACCGCACCTACGGCCTGCAGATCAATTCCACCAACTGGCAGGGCGCGACCTACGTGCCGCTGCAGTCACGCAACACGGGAAGTCCCGTGGCCGGCTCGTACGGGACGCCCGAAGACGGTTGGGACGGCATGCAGATGTACACGACCCAGGTGTACGAGAAGTGGCCCGGCGACGTGGAATCGTTCTCGCAGATCACGCGCAAGGAATCCACCGCGAAAAACTTCAATCTCCAGGTGGATTTCGACAACGGCGGTGCATTCACGGGCAGCCTGCGTGGCATCCGTGATACCGCGAGCCAGTCGAACGTCGAGACCGACCTCAACATTTCCGAATCCAACGGCGCGCTGTGGCCCAACGTGCTGATGGACGGTGTCACCGACGCGGACGTACCGCCCGGTACCTTTGTGTATCCCGCGGAACTGGGCGGCAACCGCGTGTTCAACGCGGGCGGCATTGCGCAGAACACGATCCCGATCGTGGCGAATTTCCTCGGCCGCAACATCGCGATCAGCATGCCGCCCGAACTCGCCAGCCATTTTGCCGACCCCAATGGTTGGGCCATGAAGACACTGGAATCCGCGGGCGACTACGACCGCACCGTCGCGCTCAACGCGGTGCGCTTCGATGGTCACTTCGCCTTCGACGATGGCATCAAGCTCGACTTTGGCGTGCGCAACAGCATCCGCGGCGCCAACAACATCGGCTACACCCTGGTCACCCCGGTGTATGCCGGCATGGGCGCCAGCGATCCGGGCGGCTGCCTGGTGCGTTACGTCGCCGCCGACGTGACGCTGGACAGTGGCGCGTGCACCGCCGGCAATGCGCAAGGGTATTTTCGTGCCGGCCCCTTGTCGGCCCAATCGATGGCCAACACGCCACCGCCACTGGCGAACAACTGGAGGGAGTACGCCAATCTGCTCGGCTCCGGCATCACCTTCTGGGCGGTCGACCCCCGCGCCATGGACAACCCCGAGGCGTACTGGAAGTCGCTGTATCCCGAAACCCAGCGGCAGGGTACGCCGGGGCGTACCTGGAACGTGCGGCTGAAGGAAACGTCGGAATACCTGCAAGCCAATTTCGCCGGCGACCTCGGCAGCATGCCGTACAGTGGGAACGTCGGCGTACGCGTGATCAACACCAACTTGAACGTCACCCAGCACTTGACCGGCGACCCGGGTGCGTACGGCACGGAGCCTGCCGATGTGGGCACCCAGATCACCCAGCGCCGGTACCGGGACATCCTGCCGTCGGCCAACTTCGCCCTGGACATGACCGACGACCTGAAGCTGCGCCTGGCCTACTCCAAGAACACGATGCCGCTCGATCTCAGTACCTGGGGCGGCGGCCTGGAGCTGAACTATTCGCTGGTGGAAACGCCGACGGGGCCGCTGTTTCGCGTCGCGGCAGGCAATTCGACCGGCAACCCCAATCTCGATCCGTGGCGCTCCACCAACTTCGGCGCCTCGCTCGAGTACTACATCAACTCCACCAGCATGATCAGCCTGGCGCTGTTCCGCATCAACGTGCAGAGCTTCATCAAGAATGGCAGCGTCACCGACTGCACGCTGCCGGATGAGGATGGCGTCGTGCGCAATCATTGCGTCACCATCACCGAGCCGATCCAGGGCACCGGCAACAGCATCCATGGTGCGGAGTTCGACTACCGCCAGGGCTTCACCTTCCTGCCCGGCATCCTGTCCAAGACCGGCATCGAACTCAACGCCACCTGGGCGCCGAGCAATTCGGGCGAAACCGATCTGGCCGGGCACAAGATCCCGTTCCAGGACAACTCGACCAAATCCGGAAACCTCATCCTGTGGTATCAGGACGACCGCTTCCAGGCCCGTCTCGCCTACAACTACCGTTCGCGGCGTGCGGTGTCGGAGGACGTGGGCGGCATCACCGGCATGGAGATGTACGAGGCGCCGCAGAAGTATCTCGACGCCTCGATCTCGTACAAGATCAACAAGTACGCGCCAGCTGTTCGTGGATGGCACCAACCTCACCAACAAATACCAGCGCTACTACCTGGTATGGCCCGACCAGCCAGGGCATTCGAACTTCTCCGAACGGATGTTCATGGTCGGCGTGCGTGGGCAATGGTGAGCGGGGTGGTTGCGAGCCGGGCGCGTACGACATGCGCGTCCGGCGGCGCGAAACGCGGCGGGCCTGGCGCGCACAGATCACGGCGCTACGGTTGAAGGCACGAACGCCGGAGGCCGAACTGGGCCGCGGCCGCACGTCGCGGACGCAAATCAGCACGTCGTCGTAGCCGCTCCACCACCTCCCGGGCCGAAGTCCGACAACCACAAGGCAGACATGCACGATTCCAACACGACCCCGCCCGCCCGCGCAGGCTTCCATCGCTCCATCGGCCTGTTTTCGGGCACGACGATCAACATGACCCAGATGTGCGGCATCGGGCCGTTCATCACCATTCCGATCATGGTCGCCACCATGGGTGGGCCGCAGGCGATCATCGGCTGGATTGCCGGTGCGATCCTGGCGGCGGCCGACGGCATGGTCTGGGCGGAACTCGGTGCCGCGATGCCAGGCTCGGGGGGAACCTACGTCTACCTGCGCGAGGCCTTCCAGTACCGCACCGGCAAGCTCATGCCGTTCCTGTTCATCTGGACGGTGCTGCTGACCATTCCCTTGCTGATGTCGACCGGGATCATCGGCATGGTCGAGTACCTGGGATTCTTTTTCCCGCACCTGAGCTGGCTGGCCGTGCATCTCATCAGCCTGGTCGCCTGTTTCGTGGTCGTATTTCTGCTGTACCGCCGGATCGAGTCCATCCGCGCGATCACGATCGGGCTGTGGGTCATCATGCTGATTGCCGTGCTGGGGACCTCCGCGGCCGGCTTTTCGGACTTCCATGCGAGTTTCGCCTTCACCTATCCCGCCGGCGCGTTCGCCGGCAGCCAGTTCTTCGTGGGTCTCGGCGCCGGGCTCATCATCGGCATCTACGATTACCTCGGTTACTTCACGACCGCGTACATGGGCGATGAGCTGCGCGACCCGGGCCGCACGATGCCCCGGTCGATCCTCATTTCGGTGATCGCGATGATGGTCGTGTATCTCATCCTCAACATCAGCGTGCTCGGCGTGGCGCCGTGGCAGGTGATTGCCGAGTCCAAATCCGTGGCCTCGCTGGTGGTCGAACACAGCTGGGGACACGGGGCCGCCGCGATCATGACCCTCCTGATCATCGTGACTGCATTCGCCTCGGTGTACACCGGCTTGCTCGGCGGCTCGCGCGTGCCCTACCAGGCCGCGCATGAAAAGGTGTTCCTGTCGGTGTTCGGGCGACTGCACGCCAAACATGGATTCCCGCACATCGCCTTGCTCACGATGGGCGTGGTGATGGCAGCCGGGACGTTTTTCGACCTGACCGAGGTCATCAGCATGTTGCTGGCAGCGACGATCATCGTGCAGTCCGCCGCGCAGATCATCGCGCTGGTGGTGTTGCGCAAACGCCAGCCCGGTCTCAAGCGGCCGTACCGGCAGTGGCTGTATCCGGTGCCGTGCGTGGTCGCGATGCTGGGGTGGATCTACGTCTATGTATCGGCCTCGACCATGTCGCTGATCCTGTCCGGCGTGTGGATCGTCGCGGGCCTGGTGGTGTTCATGGTCTGGGCCAAGGCCAACAAATCCTGGCCGTTTGCGCCCGTGCACGTGCGGGAAGCCTATCTCGGAGACAACTGACATCATGCGAACGAATGCGGGTCATGCAGTCTGGTCGGTCGCGCTGGCGGCGTTGCTGGCCACGACCGGTGCTCATGCCGGGAAGGTCTTCGCACCGACGCCGGTTGACGCGGCCGTCGGCCACGCGACCGAGATCGGTCAGTGGCAAATCCAGGCGAGCGCCAAGGCGCAGCAAGGTGGCGCGGAAGATTTCCGCCGCCGGATTCCCGACCAAGGACTGGTACCCGGTGAGTGGCCGCGCCACGGTCATGGCCGGGCTGCTGGAAAACGACGTGTACAAGGACGTGTTCCACAGCGACAACCTGCGCGCGGTGGCGGTGCCCGATACCAACCAGCACCAATTCGTCGTGCCCTGGTGGTATCGCACGCAGTTCACGCTGGCCGCGGGCGCAAAGGGGCGGCATACGCTGTTGCGCAGCAACGGGATCATCGGCGGCGCCGACGTGTGGCTGAACGGGCGCCGGGTCGCGCCGCGGGCCGATCTGCGCGGTGCGTATCCCGTGCGCGTGTTCGATGTGACGCCTTGGGTGCATGCGGGCGTGAACACGCTGGCGCTCCGCGTGCATGCGGCCGATCCGCAACTGGACTTGTCGATGGGTTGGGTGGACTGGAATCCGCAGCCGCCCGACAACAACATGGGTCCCTGGCGCGGCGTCGACATCGTGCAGACCGGGCCCGTCGAACTGCGCTTCCCGGCGGTGACGTCAAGCCTTTCGCTGCCGGACCTCGCGCATGCCGCGCTGACGGCGAAGGTGGACGTCCGCAATCTCGACAGCGTGCCGCACGAGGCGACCCTAACCGGCACGGTCGCAGGGGTGGCGCTGCGCCGGGTGGTGCAGCTCCAGCCCGGGCAGAGTGAAACCGTGGAGTTTTCGCCCACGACCGATGCAGCGCTGACGTTAAACCAACCGAAGGTCTGGTGGCCGATCGGCATGGGTGCGCAGCCCCTGTACCAGGCGCAGTTCGCGGTGGCTGTCGATGGTGCGGATTCCGACCATGCGAACACGACCTTCGGCATCCGCAGCGTGCGCTCGACGCTGACCAGACAGGGCTACCGCCAGTTTTTCATCAACGGCAAGCCGGTCCTGATCCGGGGTGGCGGCTGGGCGCCGGACATGTTCCTGCGCCATGACCCCGCGCGCGTCGCCACCGAATTCAACTACGTACGCAATCTCGGACTCAACGCGATCCGCAGCGAAGGCAAGCTCGAAGACCAGCACTTCTACGACCTCGCCGATCGCTACGGGATCCTGATCCTGCCCGGCTGGGAATGCTGCGACAAATGGGAGTCCGCGGCCAAGACGGGTGGCGAGCCGTGGAACGACGCGGACCAAAAGATCGCTGCGGAATCGATGGCGAGCGAGGCCCGGTTGTTGCGCAATCATCCCTCCGTCATCGGCTTCCTGATCGGCAGCGACCATGCGCCGCCGCCGGCGCTTGCCGCGGTGTACATGAACACGCTGCGCGATGCCGACTGGCCCAACCCGGTCATCTCCGATGCGGCCGAGGAGCAAACCGCGCAGACTGGCCCGTCGGGCTTCAAGATGCGCGGCCCGTATGCGTGGGTGCCGCCCGCGTACTGGTACGCCGACCAGTTGGGCGGTGCTTTTGGCTTCGATTCCGAAGTGAGCGCGGGCGCCGACATTCCGCGACTGGAAGATGTGGAGCGCATGCTCTCGCCGCAGGAACGCGAGGCGCTGTGGAAGTATCCAAATCTCCGGCAGTTCCACGCGGCGTCGGCGTGGTCGCCGTTCTCCAGCATCGAGCCGTTCGCCACGGCGCTGGCCAGGCGTTACGGACCGCCGAAAAGCCTCGCGGACTACGTGCAGAAAGCGCAGCTTGCCAACTACGACAATGTCCGCGCCCAGTTCGAGGCCTTCAACGCGCACATGGATGCGGCCAACCCGTCCACCGGCGTGATCTACTGGATGCTCAACAACGCCTGGCCGTCCCTGCACTGGCATCTTTACGACTATTACCTCAACCCGGCGGGCGCGTATTTCGGCGCGAAGAAGGGCAACGAGCCGGTGCACATCCAGTATTCGTACGACACGCGCGCGATCGTGCTGGTGAACCACACGCTCACCGACCAGCACGACCTGCACGCGCATATTCGCGTGCGCAACCTCGACGGCAGCGTGCGCTACGACAAGCGCCTGACGGGTCTCGACCTCGCTGGAAACCGCACGTCTCGCCTGCTGACGCTGCCCACGCTGACAGGTTTGTCACGCACGCATTTTGTCGAGCTCGAACTGGAGTCGGCCGACGGGAACCCTGTCAGCCGCAACGTCTACTGGCTTTCCACGCAGCCCGACGTGCTCGACTGGGCGAAGTCGAACTGGTACCTCACGCCCGTGACGCAATACGCGGACCTGACCGCATTGCAGTCGCTGCCCACTGCGACGAGCGAGGTGCGCGCGACCCTGCGGCACGAGGGCGACGAGAACGTGGTGGCGGTCACGCTGACGGTGCCGGCGTCATCGAAGGCCGTAGCGCTGTTCCAGCACGTGACGGTCCGGCGCGCTGCGCACGGCGAGCCCGTGCTGCCGATCCTGTGGAGCGACAATGACGTCACCCTGTGGCCAGGCGAGTCGCTCACGCTGACCGCGCGTTACGCGGCGCAGGGAACCGCAGCGCCGGTCATCGAAGTCAGCGGGTGGAACGTTCCCAGCCAGAGCGTGCCTGCGGACGCCGCGCAGGGAACCAATCATTGAATCCGGCCAGATCTTCATGACGCGCGTAACCATCGACGACGTCGCCCGCACCGCGGGCGCATCGACCAAGACCGTTTCACGGGTGCTCAACAACGAACCGAACGTGCGCGAGTCGCTGCGCCAGCGCGTCCTGTCCGCCGTCACGGCGCTCAACTACCGGCCGCTCACCTCCGCACGCAGCCTTGCGACCAACCGCTCCTTCATCATCGGCCTGCTGTACGACAACCGTTCGCCCAGCTACATCATGGAAGTGCAGGCCGGTGTGCTGGAGGCGTGCGCGGCGCGGCACTACAGCATGATGGTGCTGCCACTGGTCTCGACCGCGCCGGACTTCGTCGAGCGGGTCGAGGACACCCTGTCGCGGCACCAGCCCGACGGGCTGATCCTCACGCCGCCGATCACCGATCATCCGCAGCTGCTGGATCGCCTGCGCGCAAGCGGCCTGCCGTTTGCCTCGATCGCGCCGCGCCGTCCCGAAGGCTGCATCGGCGTGATGCTGCGCGAACGCGAAGCCGCGGCGGCGATGGTGGGGCATCTCGTGTCGCTGGGCCACCGCCGCATCGCGCATATCCTCGGCGATCCCGAACACGGCGCCGGCATCTGGCGCCTGGCGGGCTATCGCGACGGTCTCAAGCGCGCCGGGCTGAAGGAGAGACCCGACGTACATGATCCAGGGGCGGTTTTCCTTCGACTCCGGGGTGGCGGCCATGCGCCAGTTGCTGGCCCTGCCGCAGCGACCGACGGCCGTCTTCGCGGGCGACGACGACATGGCGGTCGGGGCGATCTGGGCGGCCGCGGAAGCCGGGGTGTCAGTACCCGGCGACGTCTCCATCTGCGGCTTCGATGACACCATGATTGCGACCCAGGTATGGCCGCCCCTGACCACCATCCACCAACCCGTGCGCGAAATGGGCCGGCGCGCCACCGAGGAACTGTTGCTGCGCGTACTGGGCAAGGGCGACGCCAGGATGGTCGAGGTCGACTACGAATTGCGCATCCGTGCCTCGACGGCAGCCGTGCCATAGGCCAGGAGCCTGTCAAACCGGAGTCGCGTACCATTCGACAGGCACCCGCGGCGCGCTTTTGCGCAGTCCACATCACCGATTCAGAGGAGAGCACGCCGATGCCTGCCGCACCCGATACCGCGAAGTCGACCCGGAAATTCCACTTCATTTCCGGCATGCCACGCTCGGGCAGCACGCTGCTGGCCGCCATCCTCAACCAGAACCCGCGCTTTCGCGCCAGCATGACCAGTCCGCTGGCCGACATCATGGGCGTGGTGATCGCGGAGGCGAGCAGCAAGAACGATTTTTCGTTCGACGTCTCCGACGACCAGCGCGTGGCGCTGTTGCGCGGCCTGGTCGAGAACTTCTACGCGGGGCACGCCGACGCCGGCATCATGTTCGACACCAGCCGGTTGTGGTGCAGCCGGATGCAGTTGCTCGAGATGCTGTTTCCGGAGGCGAAGGTCATCGCCTGCGTGCGCCAGTTGTCCTGGGTGCTGGACAGCATGGAGCGGTTGGTGCGCCGGCAACCGGTCGGCGTCAGCAAGGTGTTCCGCTTCGACACCAACACCACGGTGTACTCGCGCGTCGAGGCGCTGACCGATCCGCGCGGCATGGTGGGGTTTTCCTTCCAGGCCACCAAGGATGCGTTTTACGGCCAATACGCCCCGGGCCACCTGCTGCTGCTGACCTACGAAAGTCTGGTGCGCAACCCGTCGGCCGCCATGCGCGCGGTCTACCAGTTCATCGGCGAGCCGTGGTTCGAACACGACTTCGACCACATCGCCTACAACGCGGACGAGTTCGACGCCCGCGTCGGCATGCCCGGCCTGCACACCGTGCGCCCGAAGGTGGAACCCATCGAGCGGACCTCCATCCTGCCCCGCGAAATCTTCGGCCGCTTCGTGAACGAGTCGTTCTGGATGGACCCGAAGAACAACGTCAGCCAGGTGCCTATCGTCTAGGAACCCGTCGGGGGGTCCGTCGTGTTTGCGACCCACGAGTCCGCTACGGAGAGGCACGGACCGCCGTGGCCGCACTCGCCTAGCGTTGCAACAAACCGGACTGGAAACCGATGGCGACCGCATGACAGCGGTTGCGTGCACCGAGCTTTTCGAACACGTTGCCCAAGTGGAAGCGGACGGTCGATGCGGAGATCGCCATGGCATCGGCAATCTGGGTGTCGCTGTGGCCACTGGCGAGACATTCGAGGATCGCGACTTCGCGCTCGCTCAGATTCTGGAATACCGGCTCCGGCAGCAACACCCGCATCAATGCCTGGTGCAGCATCGGTCGCAGGGCGCGCAATGCCATCGGCGCGCGTTCGTTCCGACTCGACGCAGAGATCATCGAACACAAGGCAACGCGGCTGTTGAATACCACTCCGCTGGCGAACCCGTAACCGAGACGGCCATAGTCCTGCGCGGCTTCCAGAAAACGATCCAGCGTAGGGCCGTTGACGCCTCGTCTGGCCACGGCATGGCTGTTATCTGCCGCCTCCGCCCGGCTCACGAAGCGTTGCCCGTTGAGGATCGCCTGCACGATCGGGTCGACCAGGACAAACTGCTCGCGCAAATACAGATCCATCCAATCCGGGTCGTAACCGGAATTGATCACGTAAGCGGCCGGCAGCCTCTGGATCGTCCCGGCCGCCACCACGATCTCACTCAGATCGAGCCATTCACGCAGGCTGCCAAGGCAATCCACCAGACCGGCGCGGCTGCTCAGTGCCTCAAAATCTTCGGCATGCCGAAACAGCTGCATGCGGTCGTTGGCACACAGCTCGTTGCTTGCTTCGTTGGCCATCAGAGACTGAGTCATGACGTTTCCACTCTCGGCATGCGATGCGCCCGCGAGTTGGAAAGCGCCGAGGGCGCCTTCACGCTATCACAACAATCGTGTCGACAGGACGCGAGTCGGGCTACCCGGGCAGGCCACCGCCGGATGCCGCGAAATCCGCGCGCTTGAGGCGATACGCGTGAAGCAGCCAGACGATCACCGGCAACAACAGCAGCATCAGCAGCGCGGGATAGACCGCCAGGTCGTAGCGGGTCGCTGCGCTCTGCACGGAAGTGTTGCTCTGGTAGCCGATGAAGCCGAGCAAGGCGCCGCTTGCGGCGATGCTCAGGCTGCCTCCCAGCTTGTACGCGAAGATGTACAGCCCGGTATAGGTTCCGGCCAGGTTGCTGCCGCTGGTGCGCTCGCGCGCATGCGCGCAATCGGTGACCATCGCGTAAGGCAGCGACCAGAACGCCCCGTTGCCCAGCCCGGCCAGGATCTGGAACGGCAACAGGGTGGCGACCAGATGCGCGGATGGCTCCAGCGGAAACCAGTGCCAGGCCACGTGGGTCAGCGGCGCGCCAACCAACCCGACAGCGGCCAGCGCAATGGCGGCATACAGGGCGGGCTTCTTGTCAAAGCGCCGGCTTACCCGTATCCACAGCGGTTGCGCCACGATGGCGGAGAGCAGCAGCGCCACGGCCAGGATGGCGATTTGCGGGCCGGACAGGCCATAGGTAAAGGTGTTGATGTGAAAGCCCAGCGCGACCGTAAGCTGCACGCCCGCTTCGGTCACCAGGATCATCAGCACCAGGGCGCGCAGATTGCGGTCGCGCAGCACGCCCCGGATCGCGTGCCAGTCCAGCCGGGCGATGTCGCGATCCGCACGCATGCGCGGAATGAAACGCCAGGTGCTGGTCACGGTGACCAGGGTCACCAGCAGCACCAGGATGGCGCAGGCCCAACCCATCGGCGCGTAGACGGCGGGGTTGAGCTGGCCCTGCGGAAATGCGGCCGTGGGGCGGAAGAACCAGGCACTGCTGCCGACCAGCGCAAGCGCAATCCCCACCACCTGAAAGGTCGCCCGATAGCCTTGGGCGACCGTACGCGCATCGTAGGTGGTGGCCAGATCGCCGCCCATGGCGGTGTGCGGTATCACGAACGTACTGATGGCCGTTTTCAGACCTGCCAGGGCCGCGGCCAGCCAGGCGGTCTTGACCCACAGATCGAGTCCCTGCGGAATGGACCACAGCAACACGCTCAGCGCGGCGACGGCGATTCCGCCGATGATGAGGAAAGGATGGCGGCGCCCGAGCCGCTGCGAGCGCGTGTGATCGGACATCCAGCCCAGCGGCAGATCGATCAGCGCGTCCCACAGTGTGGAAGCCGCCATCACCAGGCCCGCGACATCGGGCGGCACCTGCAGGATGGCGGTCGCGTAGAACAGGAACGAGGCGCTGACCAGGTAATAGGCCGCAAGCACCATGCTGCCGCTGCCGTAGCCAGCCAATTGCCACGGCCGCAGCGCAGAGGCGTTCATTCGGGACATCGTGTCGAAGTACACGAGTGGCGGGATCGGCAGCGTTCCGGTGGCAAGGTTTGCACGATCATTCAGAACCGGTAGCGGACGTTCACGCCATAGCTGCGCAGGTCAGGTGCATTGACCAGTGCCTGGAACAACTGCAGTCCGGGTCGCTGGTGCGTGGCGAACTGGAATGTCGTTGCCGGATCGCCGGCGAATACCGCACCCGGGGCGTCCTTGTTGTTGAATACATTGTCGACCCACAGCGACACGCGCATCTGGCCGATGTCGAAACTGGTGTTGAGGTTGAATAGTGCCGCGGAAGGAATGGTTGCCGTGCCGGTCTGGATCGCCACCATGTCCGAGCGGTACTGGCCGTCCAGCCGGGTCGACCAGGTCCAGCCGTTGCCGAGCGGCACTTTGTTGATCACGCTCAGGTTGGCGGTATAGCGCGGCGCGTATTGCAGCCGCACGCCCGCCAGGTTGGGGTTGCCGCCGAGTACGGCGACGATCGGGAAGATGTACTCGTCGTACTTGGCATCGTTGTAGGTGCCGCCCAGTTTGAACGACCAGTTCCGGGTGGCGTCGTACTGGAGGTTGGCTTCGACGCCTTTCGAGGTCGTCTGGCCGGCGTTGGTGTTCAGCAGCGCGCCCATCGATCCGACGGTACGGACGATCTGGTCACGCCAGTTGATGCGGTACACGTCCATGTCGAGCAGCATGCGGCCATCGAGCAGGCTGAATTTCGCGCCCAGTTCGTAGTTCGTGCTGCGCTCCGAATTGTACGAGCGCTCGTCCGGCGCAATCGCGCCGTTGGCCGTGAAGGTATTGAAGCCACCGACCTTGATCGCCTTGACCGCGCTGGCGTAGAAGGTGCTGTTCCGGGTCGGCTTGTAGGTCAGGTACAGGCCCGGCGTGAATGGCGTGAATGTACGCGATGCGCCGAACACCGCAGTCGACCCGGCGGGAAGGCTGGTGGTGATGGCATCGGCCGACTTGGTTTCACGCGTGTAACGCATCGCCAGGCCAAGATCCCATTGGGACGTCATGTGCCAGGTTGCCGTGCCGTACAACGCGGTACTGCGCGTGCTCTCGCGGTTGTCGCTGTTGAGGCTGCCCAGGGGCGCCGCCATGCCGACGTACTCGCTATCGTCGACGTGGTCGTCGTTGAGGTGGTAGTAGTACACGCCAAGCAGCCAATCGAAGTGCTCATTGCGCGGCGAAACCAGCCGCAGGTCCTGGCTGACCGAGTTCTGCGGACCGTGCGTTCCCGCCATGGCGATTTGTGCAGCCGAATAATCCGAGTCGTAGAGATAATCGAGCTTGAGATGGTTGTAGGAGGTCACCGAGGTCAGGGTGGCCCAATCCATGTCGTAGTTCACGGTGAACGACGCCAGGATGCTGTCGCGATCGAAGTGACCGGGCGTGACCGCAAAGCCACGCGTCAGCGACGGCAGATCGCCGAAATACTGCTGGTTGTCATTGAAATTGCGCGCGAACCCGCCGTTGTTCGATACGAACTGTTCGGCGAAATCACGCCGCCGCATGCCGTCGTAGATCAGATTGAACTGGCCGTTCAGGCGGTCGGTGGGCGCGCCGTCCAGGGTCAGGAAGGCGCCCCGGGCGCTGGTCTTGTCCAGTTTTTTCCCGGTCAGTTCGTTGCGGTAAAAGCCGCCGAAGTCGTTGCGGGCCACGCCCACCCGGTAGTGGTAGGCCGATCCGTCGGAGAACGGGCCGGAAGCGACGGCTTCGGCGTCACGACGGCCGTAATTGCCCACGCCGACGCTGATCGAGCCTTCCTGCTTGTTGCTGGGCGCCTTGGTGATGAAGTTCACCGCACCGGCAAAGCTGTTGCGACCGTACAGGGCGTACTGCGGCCCCTTGGCCACTTCGACGCGCGCGATATTGTCGGCCAGCATGAAGTTGAGCGCGTTGCGCGAAGGAATGTACACGCCGTCGATGAAGAAGCTGACGTTGGGCTCACCGATGGTCGTGGACAAGCCGCGGATGACCACGTTCGATGCCGCCGGACCGGCCACCGGGATCATGGTGAGGCCCGGGACCAGCATGGGCAGGTCGGCCGCACTGGTCAGCCCCGCGGATTCGATGTCCTGCGCCGTCACCACGTTGATGGCAATCGGCACATCCTGCATCAGTTCGACGCGTTTGGTGGCAGTGACCGTGATGGCCGCCAGGTTCGTCGGCTGCCCGCTGTCGGTACGTGCCGGCGCCTTCTGGCCTTGGGCGAGCTGAGCGGTTTCGGACGTCGTGGCACCGGCGTTCCCGTTCTGCTGCGCATGGGCAGGTTGAAGGGCGAGAACCGCGACGATGGCAAAGGCCAGGCTGTTTGGCTTGATGTTCATGCACCCCTCCGCAAAGGTTTCACATCGAGCATAGCCATCTGGAGCAGACCGCATAACTGTCAAAAATGACAGGTACACGAGGCCCGGGCTTGTCGCTAGCATCGAGGCACGCCAGAGAGATCCGCCATGCTCCAGTCCGAGCTTCGTGCACAGCCCCGCATTTCCTACGTCACGTTTTCGAACGCATCGCAGGAACGTCCCCTGACCATCGCCGGACAGCTGCGTGTCCCGATACGGGACGGGAACGTTCCGGCCGTGGTGATCGTCCACGGCACCAACGGCGTGGACAGCCGCGGCAGCTATCACGCCGAAGCGCTCAACGACGCGGGTATCGCCACGCTGGAAATCGACATGTGGTCGCCCCGCGGACTGAGCGGTGGCGCCGGGCCCAACGGACGCCCGCAGGGCGTCCCTGAAACGCTGCCGGATGCCTACGGCGCGCTGCGGTATCTCGGTTCGCGTCCGGGAATCGACGCCCGGCGCATCGGCATCACCGGGTTTTCCTGGGGCGGGGTGGTCTCGATGCTCACCGCGACACGGCCCTACAGCGACCTGCACATGGGCGCCAATCCCCTGCGATTCGCGGCACACGCGCCGTTCTATCCCATTTGCTGGGGCTACAACAAGATTCCCGGTTACGAATTTGCCGAGCTCACCGGTGCCCCGGTATTCATCCAGAGCGGCGAGTGCGATGCGTATGACGAACCTGATTCATGCACGCAACTGATAAGCAGCCTGCCCGAGCAGACGCAACGCGACGTCACGGTCACGATGTATCCCGAAGCCATGCATGGCTTCAATCGGCTCGAGCCCGCACAAGTCGTGAACGATCCCTTTTCCCATCTTGGGCGAGGCGGCGAGGTGAGATTCGAAGCCAACCTGGATGCTGCGGGCAGATCGCGCCAGGCTACGGTGGAATTCTTCGAGCGCGCGTTCGCTGCGGTCGGCCAGGTGAACGACTGATCGCGCGATTACGACGCGCATGGCGAAGGACGGTCGCGCTTCAGGAAGATTGCAAGCGAATGTCGGAGCAAAATATCCTCCGCCTTGCCGAATGGATCTGGCGCCACGCCAGTTCGATGGACGCGCTTTTGCGACAAAAGAATTCCGGGTCGGTGAGATGGCCAATCTGCAGGTCGGCTTTCGCCTGACCCTCCAGGTCTGTGACGCTGACAATCGCTGCTTCGCTGACGTTGGACCCCGGACGCCATGGCGTGGCCGCGTCTTCAGGTGAATCCACCATGCATATCGACATCGGGAACCTCATCGAGCGCACCCCGTCGGCCTACGACTTCCCGCTCCTGCTCAAGCAACTGTGGATCACGCCGCTGGCGAACAGTCCGGAGCAGGAAATCGTCTATCGCGACCAGCAGCGCTTCACGTATCGCGAGACGTGGGTACGGCTCGGCCGCCTCGCCTCGGCGCTGGCGAAGATCGGCGTCGAGCCGGGCATGACCGTGGCCGTGATGGACTGGGACAGCCATCGCTACTTCGAATGTTTCTTCGCCATCCCCATGATGGGCTGCGTGCTGCAGACGGTGAACGTTCGCCTGTCGCCCGAACAGGTTCTCTACACCCTCAACCATGCCGAGGCCGACGTCATTCTGGCCCATCACGAATTCCTGCCCTTGCTGGCCGGCATTCGCGACAAGCTGGAAAGGCCGGTCAAGGTGATCCTTATCCGCGATGGCGCGCCCGGGGCGCCCACCGACGATGCCTCCTTCGTCGGCGAATACGAAGCGCTGCTGGCCGCAGCCACAGCGGACTACGACTTTCCCGATTTCGACGAAAATACCCGCGCCACCACGTTCTTCACCACTGGTACCACCGGCGTGCCCAAGGGCTGCTATTACAGTCACCGCCAGCTGGTGCTGCACACCATGGCCATCGCCGGCTGGCTCGGCACGGCTCCCGCCCAGGGGCGTCTCCATCGCGAAGACGTCTACATGCCGATCACCCCGATGTTCCACGTGCATGCCTGGGGCCTCCCGTACGCAGCGACACTGCTGGGACTCAAGCAGGTCTACCCGGGTCGTTACGAAGCGGCGCTCATGCTGAAGTTGATCCGCGACGAAGGCGTGACCTTCTCGCACTGCGTGCCGACCCTGTTGCAGATGCTGCTGTCACACCCCGATTCAGCCAGCACCGACCTGTCGAAGCTGAAGATGGTCATCGGTGGCTCGGCGCTGTCGCAGGGCCTGTGCCGGATGGCGCTGGAACGTGGCATCGACGTATTCACCGGCTACGGCATGAGCGAAACGGCGCCGATCCAGACCGTCATGCACCTGAGCAGCGCGGAAGTCGCGGGCAATATCGACAGCCAGACCGTGCAGCGTGTGCGCGCCGGCCGACCCTTCATGCTGTGCGACGTGCGCATCGTGGACGACGACATGGAAACCCAGGCCCATGACGGGCAGTCCCAGGGAGAAGTCGTCTTCCGCAGCCCGTGGCTGACCCAGGGATATCTCAAGGACGCGGAAGGTTCGGAACATCTGTGGCGAGGTGGTTACCTGCACTCGGGCGATATCGGCACCGTGGATGCTGCCGGTCGATTGCAGATCCGCGACCGCCTCAAGGACGTGATCAAGACCGGCGGGGAATGGATCAGCTCGCTGGCGCTGGAGGATCTGATCTCCAAGATCCCCGGCGTGAGTGAAGTGGCGGTCATCGGCGTCCCGGACACCACATGGGGCGAGCGGCCGCTGGCCCTGGTCGTGCCCCGCTCCGGCACGACACTGGAGCCGCAAGCCATCCGCCAGCAGCTCATGGACCTGGCAGGCACCGGTGCGATCCCGACCTACGCCGTACCCGACAAGATCCTGATCGTGGATGCGCTGGCCAAGACCAGTGTCGGCAAGCTCGACAAGAAAACGCTGCGCCGTAGCTATGGCGCGATGAACCCGGATCGCTTCGCGCCGGGACGGTGTCAGGCCGCAAAACCCGCTTGCCGGGCCTGATCTTTTGAAGAGCGGAACCCCTTCGTTTCAGGGGCGCCAAAGCCGGCCAGTCGACCACCATCCAAGGAATACCCATGGCAAAGATAGAAGCAAAACTGTCGGCACTTGGACTCACGCTGCCGCCGCTGCCCCAGCTACCACCCGGAGTGGTCCTTCCGTTCCAGTTCGTGAGGATCCTCGGCAACCGAGTACTGATCTCGGGCCACGGTCCGCAGAACCCGGATGGGTCGTTTGCCGAACCCCTGGGCAAACTCGGGCGCGAGGTATCGCTCGAACAGGGCTACACCGCCGCCCGCCTGACCGCACTTTCCATCCTCGCCAGCCTCAAGCGTGCGTTGGGCGATCTCGATCGCGTAGCGGCCTGGTCGCGCGTGTTCGGCATGGTCAATTCGGCGCCCGGTTTCCACCAGCAGCCGCAGGTCATCAACGGATTTTCCGACCTCATCCTTGAGCTCTATGGCCCGGAGGTGGGTGCACACAGTCGCAGCGCCGTCGGCCTGGCCGAGCTGCCGTTCAATATTCCGGTGGAGATCGAAGGCGAGGTCGAGCTCACGCGGGGTTAGCGTCGGCAAGGGAACGAAGGTTGCTCCGCCTTGCCTGTCACCATGAACACCCATCAGGCAGCCCTTGACCAGCGGGTTGCCTGGTCGACAGCTGCCGAAATCACGTCGTCGAAGGCGTTCGCCGCTTGCTTTCCAGGACGGCAGATTTCCGTAGCCAAATGATATTCACAATGACGATAGTTAATATTGACGCGCTCGGAATTTGTCTGCATGATGCGAGCGGGAAGGCCTTCCCTTGCACCACGCTGAAAAGTGGCCTGCCGTGAGGCTGAAGCGAGGGGTAACGGCGCCGGAAGCACGATTCGAGTCACGCAGGGCAAGCCCATTTCCAGCTCCTGCGAAATTGAAACTCCATCAGTAGAGGTGGCTCCGGTGCGGGCAAAACTTCATCTCTGGCAGTTCTCGCGGCATTCATGCCGGCATGCATTACCGATGGGGTGGCGCCCCGCCACTCCAGGTTCCTGCGAATCTCGCCGCCCGTGACGATCGCGCATCGCAGTGAGCTCAAGGTCCCGGCGCACCATGCACCGCTGGTCCCCGGCGTCCGGGCCTGGGTCGCGCTCGGCATGCTGTGCTTCGTCTATGTGCTGAACTTCCTCGACCGGCAGCTGCTGTCGATCCTCGCCAAGCCGATCCAGGACGCGCTGCATCTGTCAGACGGCCAGCTCGGCCTGATCGGCGGGCTCTATTTCGCGCTGTTCTACTGCTTCATCGCCATTCCGGTCGGCTGGCTGGCCGACAAGACCAACCGCGTGACGGTGCTGTCGCTCGCCTGCGCGATCTGGAGCGCGGCGACCATGGCCTGCGGCTTGGCGCGCCACCTATCCCCAGCTCGTCGTCGCGCGCATGACGGTCGGCTTCGGCGAGGCCGGCGGCGTGCCGCCGTCCTACGCGATCATCTCCGACTATTTCCCGCCCGGCCGCCGCGGCACGGCGCTCGGCATCTACAATCTCGGCCCGCCGATCGGCGCGGCGCTCGGCATCGCCTTCGGCGCGTCGATCGCCGCGGCCTTCGGCTGGCGCTACGCCTTCATCGCGCTCGGCGCGCGTCGGCTGGTCACGGCGCGTCGCGTGCTGTCTGATCGTGCGCGAGCCGCAGCGCGGCGGTCTCGATGCCGTCGCCAGACGCCACGGCGCACGGCGCACGGCCGGCTTCTGCGAAACCGTGAGGATGTTCTTCTCGCGCCCGGCGCTGGTGCTCGCCGCGCTCGGCAGCGGCGCGACGCAGTTCATCACCTATGGCCTGGGCAATTTCACCACGCTGTTCCTGATGCGCGAGAAGGGCATGACGCTGGACGAGGTCGCGTCTGGTACGCGCTGGTCGTCGGCGATCGGCATGGGCGGCGGGCATGCTTCGTCTCCGGGCGGCTGATCGACCGCTTCACCCGGCGCTCGAAGCGCGGCCTACGCGCTGCTGCCGGCGATCTCGCTGGTCGCTCGCCGTGCCGTTCTACGTCGGCTTCGTCTGGGCGCCGCCTGGCCGCTGGCGCTGGTGTTCCTGATCGGGCCGATGGCGTTCTCAACTACTTCTACCTCTCCTCGTCGGTGGCGCTGGTGCAGGAGGAAGTGCGGCCCGACCAGCGCGTGATGTCGGGCGCGCTGCTGCTGCTGGTGATGAACTTCATCGGCCTGGGCCTCGGCCCGACCTATGTCGGCGTGGCCAGCGACTCTTCCAGCCAGCGCATCCGGCGACAATTCGCTGCAGATGGCGCTTTACACGCTCGTCCCTTTCTACGTCGTGGCCATCGTGCTCTTCCTCTGGCTGGCGCGGGTGCTGCGCCGCGAGGAGCCCAGCGCAAAACAGCAGGATGATCACGCCGTGATCCGCTTCGCACGGCGCCCTCGGCGCGTCCTGATCGTCTGCATTGCCAGCCTGGCTCCGTCCTATTCGCAGCGAAGGTCCCGCCATGCGCAACCTCGAAGACGCCAGGCCGCGCCGGTCGTCGACGCGCCCGCCGGCGCGCTTGCAAGGACGACGCGACGGCGACATCTGACGTCTTCAAGGGCATTCCCTATGCCGCGCCGCCGGTCGGCGCGCTGCGCTGGAAGCCGCCGGCGCCGATGCCGCCCTGGGCGGGCGTGCGCAAGGCGACGCGAGTTCGGCCCGGCCTGCATCCAGCCGACGACGCAAGCTCACGAACATCTACGCGGCAGACATCGTGCCGATGAGCGAGGACTGCCTGACGCTCAACGTCTGGGCGCCCGCGGACGCGCGCAACGCGCCGGTGTTCGTCTGGATCCACGGCGGCGCGCTGTGGGGCGGCTCGAGCCGCGAGCCGCTCTACGACGGCGCGCGGCTGGCCGAGCGCGGCGTCGTCGTCGTCTCGATCAACTACCGGCTCGGCGTGCTCGGCTGGCTCGCGCATCCCGAGCTCAGCGCGGAATCGCCGCAAGGCGTCTCGGGCAATTACGGCCTGCTCGACCAGATCGCGGCGCTGCGCTGGGTGCAAGCGACAACATCGCCGCGTTCGGCGGCGATCCGGCGCAACGTCACCATCGCCGGCGAGTCCGCCGGCGGGCTCAGCGTCATGTACCTGATGGCCTCGCCGCTCGGCGCGCGGCCTGTTCGCCAAGGCGATCGCCCAGAGCGCCTACATGATCTCGACGCCGGAGCTGAAGCACGCGCGCTACGGCGACGCCGTCGGCCGAGGAAGCGCGGCGCGCAGCTGGCGGCGGCGCTGCAGGCGCCGGACCTCGCGGCGCTGCGCGCGATGGATGCGCGGCAGCTGACCGACGCCGCCGCCGGCCGCGGGCTTCGCGCCGTTCGGCACGGTCGACGGCCAGGTGCTGCCGCGACAGCTGGTCGACGTCTTCGACAGGGCGAGCAGGCGCACGTGCCGCTGCTCGCCGGCTTCAACAGCGGCGAGATCCGCTCGCTGACGTCCTCGCGCCGCCGGTCCGCCCGCGAGCGCCGCCGAGTACGAAGCGCAGATCCGCGAGCGCTACGGCGATCTCGCCGACGATTCCTGCGGCTCTATCCGAGCGACCGACATGCAGGAGAGCATGCTCGCGACGACGCGCGACGCGCTCTACGGCTGGACCGCGGAGCGGCTGGTCGCGCAAGCAGGCGGCGCTCGGCCAGCCGGCCTATCTCTATCTCTTCGATCACGGCTATCCGGCCGCGGACGCGGCCGGCCTGCACGCGCTTCCACGCCAGCGAACTGCCCTACGTGTTCGGCACCATCGACCGCACGCCGCCGCTCTGGCCGAAGATCCCGCACGCCGCGAGCGAGCGCGCGCTGTCCGACGCGATGGTCGACTACTGGACCAGCTTCGCGCGCACCGGCGAGCCGCAGGCCGCAAGGGCAGCCGGCCTGGCCGGCCTTCGGCACGACGCGGCCTACATGGCATTCGCCGATGCGCCGCAGCCGGCGCAGCGATCTGATGCCGGGCATGTACGAGCTGCACGAGGAAGCCGTCTGCCGGCGCCAGGCGAGCGGCGACCAGCCGTGGAACTGGAACGTCGGGCTGGCGTCGCCGCCGCCGCGAGAAGTGCGCAAGGCGTCGAGCGAGCCGCTACGCGCTGTCGTTACGGCTTGACGCGGCGTCGGAGCGCCGTCTTCAGGCGCCGAGGAAGCCGGCGGCCATGAACTGGGCCATGCGCTGCTTGACCGCCGGGAAGTCGTCGGAGTGGCAGAGGCCGCCGGACAGGCGGTCGATGCGGCCGGTGCGCGCCAGCGTGTTCATCAGCGCGCCGGTCACGAAGTGGTAGCCCCAGAAGATGTCCTCGTCGGAATAGTCGGGCAGCGCGCGCTTCAGGATGCCGACCAGCTTCAGCACGACCGGATCGAAGTGCACGTCCATCAGCGCCGCGCCTTCGGGCGTGTTGCTGACCCGCGCGCAGAAGGCGCGCGTAGTTCATCCAGGCCTCGCCGCCCTCGTAGTAGAGATCGAGGTCGGTGTCCAGGAAGGCGTGCAGCGCGCCTTCGACCGTGGGCTGGTCGCCGGCCTCGGCCTCGTACTGCTCGAGCGCCGCCATGCGGCGGCCGCTGGTGACGCCGGCGCGGCGGGCGAACACCGCTTCGAACAGGTGTCGCTTGTCCTTGAAATAGTAGTGCAGCAGCGTGGTGTGGATGCCGACGCGCTTGGCGACGTCGCGCAGGGTCACGCCGTGGAGGCCGTGCTTGGAGAACAGGTATTCGGCGGCGTCGAGGATCTGCTCGATGCTTCGGCGCGCTGCTCCGCCTTGCTGCGGCGACTCGCTTTTTCGTGGCCTTGGGCATCGCGACGCGGCAGCCAGTCGTGCAGGCGGCGACCAGTCTAGGCACCGCTGCTGCAGTCCGTCAACGATCGACATCGCTCGCTGGTCAATCGCTGCCGCCGCACATCGGCGCGCAGTCGCTTCTTGTCGATCTTGCCCGTCGCGGCCAGCGGCATGGCCTGCACCACGACGACCTGGTCGGGAATCCACCAGTCGGCGACCTTGCCGCGCAGGCAGGCGAGCAGCGCCCCGGGTCGAGCGTCGCTGCCCTCGCGCGGCTCGACGATCAGCACCGGGCGCTCGCCCCATTTGGCGTCGGGCCGGCCGATCACCGCGACCTGGCCGCACCGCGGGATGGCGGCCGACGATGTCCTCGATCTCGGCCGGATTGATCCATTCGCCGCCCGACTTGATCAGGTCCTTGGAGCGGCCGCAGATGGTCAGATTGCCGTCGTCGTCGATGCTGGCCAGATCGCCGGTGTCGAAATAGCCCTCGTCGTCCAGCGCATCGGCGTCGGCCTTGAAATAGCGGTCGATGCACGCTGGCGCCCTTGACCTTGAGATGCCCGACCACGCCGCGCTGCTGCGGGCAGCGGCTGTCCCGTCGGCATCGGTCAGCTTGAGGTCGAGCCCCATCGGCGGCCGCCCGGACGCCTGATCGCCGGTCGACGGAGCCGCCGGGCGGCGCGATGGTGCCCAGTCGGCGACAAGCTCGGTCATGCCCCAGCTGGTCTGCACCTGCACGCCCAGCCGCTCCTCCATCCGCCGGATCAGCGCTCGGGGCAGCTCGAGCCGCCGATGAGCACCCGCTTCAGGTCGGGCAGTTCGCCGCCGGCGGCGTCGAGATGATCGACCACGCCCAGCCACACCGTCTGCACGCCGACGGCGACCGTCACGCCTCTCGTCGCGCATCAGCGTCGCCAGGCTGGCGCCATCGGCATGGCGGCCGGGCAGCACGAGCTTGGCGCCCACCGCCGGCGCGGCGAAGGGCAGGCCCCAGCCATTGGCGTGGAACATCGGCACGGCGACCAGCACCACGTCGCGGGCGGTCAGCGCGATCGCGTCGGCCTGCAGCGCGCGCAGCGTGTGCAGATAGTTGGAGCGATGGGTGTAGAGCACGCCCTTGGGCGCGCCCGTCGTGCCCGAGGTGTAGCAGAGCCCGGCGGGCGCCTCCTCGTCGAAGTCGCCCCAGGCGACCGCCGCGCCGCGTTGCTCGAGCAGCGCTTCGTGCAGCCACGATTTGGCCGTCCATCCCTCGAGTGCGAGCAGCCGTCCGGCAGCTCTCCGTCCAGGACCATGACATGCTCGATCGTGGGACACAGCGGCAGCAGCTCGCGTCAGCAGCGGCGCCAGGCTCGACGCCCACCGCGAGCACGCGATCCTCCGCCTCGTTGATGATCGCCGCGAGATGCGCGACGGTGAGGCGCGGATTGAGCGTGTGGCAGACGAGCCCGGCGCCCATCGTCGCGTAATAGATTTCGAGATGGTGCTGGGTGTTCCAGGCCAGCGTGCCGACGCGGTCGCCGAGGCGCAGGCCCAGCGTCGCAAGGCGCCCGACAGGCGGTTGCTGCGCTCGCGCAGCGCGGCATAGCCGATGCGATCCGTGCGCGCTCGCCTGTCCGCCGTCACGATCTCGCGTTGCGCCGACCACTTGGCGGCGTGGTCGAGGAACTTGTCGACGGTCAGGGCATAGGATGCCATGCATGAAGAAACACCTTGCGCGGATCCGCCGTGCCGCCGCGTGGCGACACGGCGGAACCGCTGCGCGATCATTGGAAAAAGAACGTGGCACCGTATGCCGTACTGGCGCGGGGAGCCGGCGAAACGAGGCCGGAATTGAGCGCGCCGATGTAGTGCTGGTCGGTCAGGTTGGTGGCGTACAGGGTCATCAGCCAGTTGCCGTGCTGCCAGGCGAGCTGCGCATTGAGCATGTTGCGGCTTCCGATGCGGTCGCCGAGCGCCGCGTTCTCGAACAGGGTCGCCCACTGCTCGGAGATGTGCGCGTAGTTGATGCGCGGGCGTGATCGTGTCGCTGGCCGACACGGAAGTCGCGCTGCACGCCGACATTGAAGGTCAACTTCGGCGCATAGGTCTGCTCGCTGCCGCTCAGGTTGCGTGCAGGTGGCGCTCGCGGGCCCGGTGTCCGGATCGCAGGCCGCGAACGAGGGAACGCCGCGGATCGGTGGCGTAGAACGCGCCGAGGTCGCTGTGCAACCAGCCGAGATTGCCGGTACGATCGACAAGTCGCCGAAGACCGCTTGGACCTGCGCTTCGAAACCCGTAGATCTTGGTCGTGTTCGGGCACGTTCAGCTCGATGCCGAACGTCGGGAAAGTCCGGGTAGCCGATGGTGACCTGGAAGTTCTTGTAGTCGTTGTGGAAGGCGTCGACCTGGGTGCGCAGGTGGCCGTCCAGCCAGGCCGCCTTCCAGCCGGCTTCGTAGCTCGTCACCTTCTCGCCTTGAACGGCGCCGGCAGCCCGAGGCCGACCGGCACGTTCAAGCCGCCCGGGCGGAAGCCGGTGGCGACGAAGGCATAGAGGAAGTTGCTCGCGCTCAGCTTCCAGTTCGAGCGACACCTTGCCGGAGAAGTTCGAGTACTTGGCGGTCTGCTCGTCGACCAAGCGGCAGGCCGTACTGGACGACGGCGACGTGGTTGGTGGTGCGGCCTTCGAATAGCGCCCGCCGACCTCGAGCTTGAGCCCGTCGGTGAGCTGGAAGCCGACCTGGCCGAACAGCGCCGTATGTCTTCTTGGGATTGGTGCCCTGCAGCGCGTACTCGGTGGCCGGGAAGCCTGCGCGGCACGCCGATCAGGAACTGGCCCGGGAGGAAAGTGTAGGTGTCCTTCTGCCAGTAGGCGCCGAGGACCCAGGTAAGCGGCCGCTGTCGGGCGAGATCAGGTTGAATTCCTGGGAGTAGATGGTTTCGTCGACCGAGTCGCGGAACGTGCTGTTGCCCGGTGCTGGTGCCGTCCAGGTCGGCCTGTAGGCCGTGTTGCCGTGCTGATAACCGCTGACTCGAGCGGAACTTGATCGCCGTTGGCGAACTGGTAGTCGATCTTCAGCACCGTGCGCGAAGAACTGGTCCAGCGCCTTCAGCGGGGCATTGGCGGTGATGTCGAACGGATCGTTGGGCGAGTTCACCGGATCGGCCGGATAGGCGCCCATGTCGAGATGGTTGTAGTCGGTCTTGAGCAGCACCGAGAGGCTGTCGCTGGGCTTCCACAGCAGGCCGACGCGGCGCGCTGCGTGAGCGCAGGCGGGCATCCGAGCCGCTATACGGGCCCGTAGATGTTCTAGAAGCTGTCGCGGTTCTCGCTGTTGACCGCGACGCGCGCGGCGAGCGTGTCGCTGATGCGGCATGTTGACCGCGCCCTGCAGGCCGACGTCGCTGTAGTTGCCGACCTGGCCCGACACATAGCCCTGGTAGCCGCCGTCGATGACCGGGTCGTTCGAGTTGACGAAGACCGCGCCGCCGGTCGCGTTCTGGCCGACGAACGTGCCCTGCGGCCCGCGCAGCATCTCGACCGTGGCGATGTCGTAATAGGGCTCGTCGGCGAAGTAGCCGGGGAACGTCGGCGACGCCGTCGCGATAGGTGATCACGCCGGTGGCCGGTCTGCGTGTTGTGCTCGGCCTTGCCGATGCCGCGGATGTTGAAATCGATGCCCTGGCCGAAATTGTTCACGGTGGCCGACGGGCGTGGCGAACTGCAGCTGGTCGACCACGTTGACGCCGCGGTTGAGCAGGTCGTCGCCGCTCAGCACCGTCGCCGAGATCGGCGTGGTCTGCAGCGGATTCATTTCGACGTTCCGCCGAGACGGTGACCGCTTTCAGCGTCGTGACTTTGTCCGAGGCCTTGGCCTTCGGCGGGGTCTGCTCGGACCCGGTATCGGATGGTGCCGCCGTGGTCTGCGCCTGTATCGCCCCGCACCACGGCAACGTCAGGAGCGCGAGCCCCAACCAGCGTGCACGGCTATTCCTGGAATTGATTTTCATGTCTCCCCTCCAATAGATCGGCTTGCGTGGTAAGTCGGCGTTGTGGTGGCGCCGGCATGGATCGGCACACCCCGGTCGCAGTTTGGCGCCGTTTTTGGTCCCGAGTCAATATTAACTAAGTTTATAGTGAAGATGTTTACCACGGCTTTTCCGGGTGCTAGGGTGTGCGTCCGGTGCCCGCCCCCCCGTGGATGCCGCAGACCGGAATTTTCAGCCCGCGCGCCGGGCCGCAAAGCATCAGGAGGCTCCAATGATCGATCTGAAAGGCCGTGTGGCGATTGTGACTGGCGCGGGTGGCGGCCTGGGCCGCTCACATGCGCTGCTACTCGCCCGGCACGGCGCGCGCGTGGTCGTCAATGATCTGGGCGCCGGCGGCGCGGCGGTGGCCAGCGAGATCAACGACGCTGGCGGGGAAGCGTGCCCAGCCCAGGGTTCGGTCACCGATGTCGCCTTTGTCCAACGGATGGTGGACACGGCACTCACCACTTGGGGACGCGTCGACATCCTGGTCAACAACGCCGGGATCCTGCGCGACAAGTCGTTCGCGAAGATGACCCTCGACGATTTTCGCCTGGTGGTGGAAGTGCATCTCATGGGCGCCGCCCATTGCAGCAAGGCCGTGTGGGAGACGATGCGGACCCAGCGCTACGGGCGCATCGTCATGACTACCTCGTCCTCGGGTCTTTACGGCAATTTCGGACAGGCGAACTACGCCGCCGCGAAGATGGGACTGGTCGGGTTGATGCAGACGCTTGCGCTCGAGGGCGTAAAGCACGGCATCCGGGTCAACTGCGTTGCGCCGACCGCAGCGACCCAGATGATGGAAGGCATCCTTCCGGAGGAACAACTGGCCTTGCTGCGCCCCGAGCTGGTCAGCCCGGCCGTGCTTGCGCTGGTGTCCGAAGCGGCGCCGACGCGCGCCATCGTCTGCGCCGGTGCGGGCGGCTTCGAGCTGGCGAATATCACCTTGACCGAAGGGATCCACCTTGCGGGTGCAACGCTTTCCGCCGAGAGTCTGCTCGCGCAGTGGGCGCAGGTTGCCGACAGGAACGGAGAGCTCGTTCCGGAGCAGGGTTTCGACCAGAGTCGTCATGAATTACGCAAGGCCGGCTACGTCCCCACCGAGGTGACCGAGGCCTGACCGGTGCTTGTCGATCGCGGTTGTCTCTGGCAGACGATCGAAGTCGACAGGCTCTGCCATCAACCGGTGAGGCGCTCGCTTGGATTGGTCAAAATCGCGTCTCTGGCCATGGCGACTGGAGATTCGATGCGCCGTCGCGGATGAGCGAAGGGCGCTGCGGTGACAGATGGAGGCAGGCCGGCCCGGGTAGAAAACCTCCGGCCAGGGACCGCACCGGCCCGTCGCACGGAACAAGTGCGCCCATGTGGTTCGGGAACGTTGTTTTGTCCGCGCCGGTGCCGGCGCACTCGAAGGTGGGGATCTCAGCATGTCCGAAGCCGTCATCGTTGCCACTGCCCGCACACCGATCGGCAAAGCCTATCGCGGCTCATTCAACGACACCCAGGGGCAGGCGCTCGCGGGGCATGCCATTGCCGCTGCGGTCCGCCGCGCCGGCATTGCACCCGACGAGGTGCAGGACGTGGTGATGGGCTGCGCGATGCAGCAGGGTTCCACCGGCTTCAACGTGGCGCGACAAGCCGCCCTGTGGGCGGGCCTGCCAGCCAGCGTGTCCGGCATGACCATCGACCGTCAGTGCGGTTCCGGATTGATGGCCATTGCGACGGCGGCCAAGGGCATCATGACTGGCGAGCTCGACATAGCGGTGGCCGGTGGCGTGGAGTCGATCTCGCTGGTGCAGAACGAGCACATGAACGGCTATCGGACCCATGATCCCCGGCTGGAAGAACAGCTGCCCTCGCTGTACATGGCGATGATCGAGACCGCAGAAATCGTGGCCGCGCGTTACAAGATCAGCCGCGAATCCCAGGATGAATACGCGCTGCAATCGCAACGACGTACGGCCGAAGCACAGGCTGCCGGACACTATGAAGATGAAATGACGGCCGTCACCACGACGATGAAGGTCACCGACAAGGTGACTGGCGAGGTCAGCACTCGCGGAATCACGATCACCCAGGACGAGTGCAACCGGCCGCAAACCTCGTCTCGAGGACCTGGCCAGACTCAAACCGGTATTCGCGAACGGACAGCAGGTAAAGCAAGGTCAGTACATCACCGCAGGCAACGCCTCGCAGCTTTCCGACGGCGCCGCCGCGCTGGTGTTGATGTCACGCGAGCAAGCTGAGCGGCGCGGGTTGCAGCCGCTTGGCGCCTATCGCGGCTTGGCGGTGGCGGGCTGCGCACCCGACGAAATGGGCATTGGACCCGCCTTCGCCGTACCCAGATTGCTGGCCAGGCAGGGCCTCTCCATCGATGACATCGATTTGTGGGAGCTCAACGAAGCGTTCGCCAGCCAGGTGCTGTATTGCCGGGACCATCTGGGCATCCCCAACGAGCGCCTCAATGTGTCCGGCGGCGCCATCTCGATCGGTCATCCCTATGGCATGTCCGGGGCCCGGATGACCGGCCATCTTCTGCACGAAGGGCGCCGGCGCGGTCTGCGCTACGGCGTGGTGACCATGTGCATGGGTGGCGGCATGGGTGCGGCGGGCCTGTTCGAGATCTTTTGAGCAGATTGGACCTGCACTTTTGAATCATCGCGTAAACCGAGTCCACCGTTGCGAGGCATCGAGTCCGGCGGCAACGCATCACTAGCCAACCACTTCCCCACTAACCGCTCGATGGGCGGAATCGACGGGCACACTCATGAACATGTTCGCAGGCAAGGTCGCGTTGGTGACAGGCGCAAGCTCTGGCCTGGGCGAAGCCACCGCACTGAAATTCGCCCAGGAGGGTGCGAAGGTCGTCATCGCTGCCCGCCGCGTCGAGCAAAGCACTCGCGTCGTGCAACAAATCCTCGCCTCGGGCGGTGACGCTCATTTTGTTCGTGCCGACGTCAGCCGCGCTGCAGATGTCGAACGCATGGTCACCGAGGCAGTGGAGAGGTTTGGCCGTCTGGACTGTGCCGTCAACAACGCGGGCATCGTCGGACCCAAGTTCACACCGGTAGCTGACGTGACCGAGGCCCAGTGGGACGAAGTCATCGGCGTCAACCTGAAGGGCGTGTGGCTGTGCATGAAGCATGAGATACACGCCATGCTGGCAAACAAAAGCGGCGCCATAGTGAATGTTGCCTCGATCTACGGCTGCAAGCCGAGTGACGTCGGCCATGCGCCCTACGCGACCAGCAAGTTCGGTGTCGTCGGCCTCACGAAATCAGCCGCGGCCGACTACGGCCAGATGGCCATCCGCATCAACGCGGTCGCGCCCGGATTCACCGTGAGCGAAATGGTCAACCCCGATCGACCCGGTGCGGCAGAAGGGTACAAGGCGCTGGTCGCTCGTCATTCGGGCATGAATCGACTGGGCAAGGCGGAGGAGACCGCGAACGCGATTGTCTGGCTGTGCTCGGAGAGCGCCAGCTACGTCAACGGGGCGGTGCTCGCCGTGGACGGGGGCAGTGCTACGCGGCTTTATTGAGGCGCGTCGCGTGCACTTGAACCTGGAGTTTCCTAAAGCCGAGTAAAGCCCCTTACATCATCGGGGCGTCCCTGGGGCTGGGCGTTGCAACAACTCGCTTGGTGAAGACGATGGACACGCGTGGCTCGTCCAGTAAGTGGCGGGGAAGCCAACTTGCGGAGGCCCGCGCGCCGGTGCCTGGACACGGATCGCCCGCCACCAAGCATTGCATCTGGCGAAGTGCCTGAAAACAAAAGCCCCGCTGCATCGCGGGGCTTCATTCGAACGATCATTTGGTGGCTATGGGTGGACTCGAACCACCGACCCCAGCATTATGAGTGCTGTGCTCTAACCAGCTGAGCTACATAGCCATTGGGAGGCCGCCGCAGGGCGATCGGGACGATCGCGGGCGGGGCGCGGAAGTGTAGTGGGCGGGGCGCGCTCGTTCAAGTCGGCGGCTTGCCGCTGCTTCGCGGGCTGTGGTTGAATCGGGCACGAGGCTTGGTCGCAATTTTGCCGCCAGGTCGCGGGGCGCGGCCCCAGGAGACGACATGATTGATGTAGATGGCTACCGTCCGAACGTGGGCATCGTGCTGCTGAATGCAGCCGGCCAGCTGTTCTGGGCGCGCCGGGTCAATCGTGACGGCTGGCAGTTTCCGCAGGGCGGCATGCGCACGGACGAAACGCCGCTGGAGGCGATGTACCGCGAGCTGGAGGAGGAAACCGGGCTGGCGGCGCACCACGTGGAGGTGATCAGCGCCACCCACGGCTGGCTGCGTTATCGCCTGCCCGAGCGCTATGTGCGCCGGCACCAGCGGCCGACCTGCATCGGCCAGAAGCAGGTGTGGTTCCTGCTCAAGCTGGTGGGTGGCGAGGAGGCGCTGAAGCTCGACGCCAGCGAAAAGCCGGAGTTCGACATCTGGCGCTGGGTGGATTTCTGGTACCCGGCCGCCCACGTGGTCAACTTCAAGCGGCAGGTGTACGAGCGCGCATTGCGCAACTTCGCGCCGCTGGTGGAAGACCTGTTCAGCGTGGAAATCGGCAGCATGCCACCCCGCGACGAGGCCGGCCCGTTGCCGACCGGGCCGGGCGATGGACGGGCCGCCGCCTGAACGAAAGGCAGCGGGCGAACTGTGGTTGTTGACAATCATTCGCATTCGCGTTCTTATACACGCCATGTATATCTGCATGTGCAACGCCGTCACCGACCACGACATCCGCCGCGAGGCGGCCGCTGGCGTGCAGACGTTCGCCGAACTGCAGGCGCGCACCGGCTGCGGCGATTGCTGCGGTTGCTGTCAGGACGAGGCCCGCGCCACGCTCGACCACGCCAGGACGCAGGTGCTTTGTTCGTTGCCGCTGGTCGCGGCCTGAGTTCGCTTTGCGGCTTTGAAGTGCGCGTGTTGTGTCCGCGCATAAGTGGGTCTGGCGACTCGCGCCACTCGTGTCACTTCTTCTCAACCGATTGGCGGCGAAGCGCGTCGCAATCGTCTTTTTCTCGAAGTGACTCCAGCAACGCTGCTCGTCGGGGAAAGACGTTCCTGATTGGCGATTTGCTCTGCCAGTCCTTCACCGTTCCCCTGAGCGTAGGCCAGCAGGGCCGAAGTCGAAGGGCTGCATGCGGCGCGCGAAATTGTGGCCGGACGCTTCGCCCGCACCCTCATCCGGCGCTTGCGCGCCACCTTCTCCCGGGGGGAGAAGGGACTCTGGTTTGCCGCACGCTTATCCGGCGCGTGCGCGCTACCTTCTCACCCGCATGGGGACTCCCAGGGCCGCAGGGGGAAAAGGGGCTGTGGCTCGGCGTTTACCAGCCATCGGTGTTCAACGATGTGCAACGGCAAACCATTGCCGTTCTCATTCCATCGGAGCCGACGCCGACTTTGTATAGTGGCCGGTGTCTGTCGTGACGGAGAAAGGCCATGAAAGGTGATGCCAAGGTCATCGAGTTTTTGAACAAGGTGCTTTACAACGAGCTGACCGCGATCAACCAGTATTTCCTGCACGCCCGCATGTACAAGAACTGGGGCTACACCGAGCTGGCCGAGCATGAATACAAGGAGTCGATCGACGAAATGAAGCACGCCGATCGCCTGATCGAGCGCATCCTGTTCCTGGACGGGCTGCCGAACCTGCAGCGCCTCGGCAAGTTGCGCATCGGCGAGCATCCAGTGGAAGCGCTGCAGGGTGACCTGGATCTGGAAGTGGCCGCCACGAAGGATCTGCGCGAGGCAATTGCGCACAGCGAGGGCGTCGCCGACTACGTCAGCCGCGATCTGTTCAAGAACATCCTGCACGACGAGGAAGAACACATCGACTGGCTGGAAACCCAGTTCAAGTTGATCAACGACATTGGCAAGGAACGCTACCTGCAAAGCAAGATGCAGAGCTGATCCGGCGGCGCGATCCGCGCAACGCTGCGTTGGGCGCACGCGGTGTGCGCCCGTTCCTTGACGTTTTCGGCATGTGCGGGCTATACCTCGCCTTTTGCCGGAACGCGTTTCCATGGGCTCACGACCACCGCCGCGTTTCGTGGTGCGCAGGCACGACGACGTCGGCCATCGCTGGCGACGCCTGTGGTGGGGGCTGGCATGGCTGGGCAGTATGCTGGCGGTCGGCTTGCTGGCGTTCTTCCTGGCCGCGCGCGACACGCCCGCGGCAGTTGACCACAAACAACAGCGCGCGCTGCTGGCCGAAGTGAACGACCTGAAGCAGCAGGTGGCGAACCTGCAGCGTGCCGGCCAGGTCAACGAGGTCGCCACCACCGCCCTGCGCGGCACGCTGGCACAGCGAGAGAAGGAACTCAGCGCACTGCGTTCTGATCTGGGCTTTTATTCGCGCCTGGTCAGCGGCAATGGCCAGCGCCAGGGATTGAAGCTGCAGGAAGTGAAGTTGCAGCCGATCAACGGCTCGCGTGGCTGGACGCTGGTGCTCAGCCTGACCCAGAACGCCAAGCGTGGCGACGAGATCAGCGGCCATGTCACGGCCAGCGTGGAGGGCCTGCGTGGCGACAAGGTGGTCACTCTCGACTGGCCGGCGCTGGGCGATGGCGCGCAAACGGACGGACTACCCTACCGTTTCACCTATTTCGAGCAGTTGCAGGGCACGATCCTGCTGCCGGCGGATTTCCGGCCCACGCGACTGCGCATCCAGATCAAGCCGGACAGCGGCGAGACGATCAATCGCGCTGTCGCCTGGAGCGCCGCGCTGAGCGGCAACATCACAACCGCCGAGGGAGACCGAGATGCTCAACCGTAGACGCAGCGAGCGCCGCACCAGCAGCCCCGAAACCAGCCTGATCGCCCGCGGCACGGTGATCCGTGGCGACTTGCGTTTCAACGGCGCGCTGCATCTGGACGGGCGCATCGAAGGCACCGTGCTGGCCGAGGGCGACGATGCACTGTTCACCCTGAGCGAGCACGGCGAGGTGCAAGGGGAAGTGCAGGTGCCGCATGCGGTGATCAACGGCCATATCACCGGCGACGTCCACGTGAGCGTGCGGCTGGAGCTGGCGCCGCTGGCGCGCATCGATGGCGACCTGCGTTACCACACGCTGGAAATGGCCGCCGGCGCCCAGGTCAACGGGCGTATCTCGCGCCAGGCGGATATGGCGCAACGTGCGCTGCTGGCGCCGGAATCCGGCGCGCCCGACGCCGTTGCGGAAGTCGCGACCGCCTGAGGGCGTTCCGCGCGCCGAGCGCGGGGCCACGCTCGCGGCAACTTCGCGCGCTCTTGGCGTTGGACGACCGGCTTCGCCGTTCCGTGCGCCTCCGGCGAACACCCTGGGCGCGAGGTCTTTGGCACGGCATCCAGAAGCTTCGACGCACAGGGTGCGCTCCTGCAGGTTCCGGGCGGTCAGCGGGATTGAACAGATCGGGCATGGTGTCCGGTTTGCTGGCGTCGCGGACCACGCGCAGGTATTTCACACCGCCATGGCATCGGCAGCCCACCCGCCTGGACCTGTAGGAGCGCACCGTGTGCGCGAGCTCTTCGCCACGTCATCAAAAAGCTTCGCGCACAGGGTGCGCTCCTGCAGGTTCCGGGCGGTCAGCGGGCTTTGAACAGATTGGGCATAGTGCCGGGTTTGCTGGCGTCGCGGACCACGCGCGGCTGTTCAGGCCCCGTGGCATCGAGCGTACGCGCTATGCTTGCACTCACCTGCCACGCCCCCATCTGTAAAGCCATGGAAACCATCGTCCCGATCCCCGATTACCGCAGCACTGGCGCGCCGCTGAAGTTCACCGCCGCCGCCGCGCACAAGGTGCATGAGCTGATCGCCGAGGAAGGCAATCCGGAGCTGAAGCTGCGCGTGTACATCAGCGGCGGTGGCTGCTCCGGTTTCCAGTACGGCTTCACGTTCGACGAAGCGCAGGCCGAGGACGACGTGGCGATCGAGCGCGAAGGTGTCACCTTGCTGTGCGATCCGCTTTCCCTGCAATACCTCACCGGCGCACAGATCGACTACGCCGAGAACCTCAGCGGCGCGCAATTCGTGATCAGCAACCCGAACGCGAAGACCACCTGCGGTTGCGGCTCCTCGTTCACCGCCTGATCGCGGCGCCATGGACCCGGCCGCCCCGCCCCGACCCAACACCTTTTCCGGCCTGAGCCTGGTCCTCGAGCGCAACGCCGAGCATCGCGACGAAGCGGCGTGGATCGCCGCGCAGGCGAACGCCGGCAATGCCCGCTACCTGCTGCTCGATGCGGCGGGCGATGCCTTCCTGCGCCGGGATGGCGACGCCCTGCGCTGGCTCGATGGCGGCGAACGCGCGCAGTGGTTTGCGGACGCGCCGGTGATCCTGCTCGGCATCGCGCATGAGCGGCCGCACTTCCTGCTGGTGGCGGAGGACGCCGCACAGCTTGACGCGCTGGAGGCTGCGCTCGACGCGCGTCGGGCCAGCCTGCGCCACGCCGGCCTGCTGCTCAGCGCGGACGAGGCTGGCCTGTTCGCCTATGCCAAGGCCTTGTCCCACTGGCAGCGCGAGACGCGCTTTTGTGCGCACTGCGGTGCGCCGCTGCAGCTGGTGTCCGCCGGCCATCGCGCGCAATGCACCAATCCCGATTGCGCGCGGCTGCATTTCCCCCGTACCGATGCGGCGGTGATCATGCTGGTCGAACACGAGGGCGCGTGCCTGCTCGGGCGCCAGCCCGGCTGGCCACCGCATCGCTATTCCACGCTCGCCGGCTTCGTCGAGCCGGGCGAGGCGCTGGAGGATGCGGTACGCCGTGAGGTCGCCGAGGAATCCGGCGTCATCGTCGACCAGGTGCACTACCACTCCTCGCAACCCTGGCCGATGCCGGCCTCGCTGATGGTCGGTTTCATCGCCACCGCCGTGTCGCGGCAGATTCGCATGCGCGACCGCGAGCTGGAGGACGCGCGCTGGTTCACGCCCGAACAAATCGTGAGCGGCATCGCTGACGGCAGCTTCGTCCCGTCCATGGCGCTGTCGATTTCCTACCACCTGCTGGCGCATTGGCTGCAGCTGCGCGCCGGGCTGGATCTGGACACGCTGGTGCGCTGAACGCCGCGTCCGGCGAACTTCCTTTGTCAGGTCGCGGTCATGACTCAAGCGCCTTGGCGGTAAATCTTCGGGATTGCAAAGCGATTGCCTGGTCCGCGATCCGCACGTTCTGACCCAACGAACACCAAGGCCGGCGAAACGCCGAATCGCTGTCCTCACGTTGCCGTTGCTCGCGTCGAACGTTTCCAGGAGCCCACGCTCCCAGGCCAATCACGGGATGGTCGATGCCACAGGCAAGCGTGCCACCGCATCCATGGTCAGCGTGGCCCGTTGCACTTCGCCGCGGGACCACGCTCGGCATCGTGGCGGCCTGCCATATCGCCTTGCTGGCGCTGCTGCTGCGCCCCGCTCCGTACCGCGAAGCGAGCCCGCGGGCTCCGCGCGGCGTGGATGATGCCCTGCAGTTGATTTTCATCCCACCGCTCAAACCTCCGTCGATGGCAAAGGTGGCGATCCCGTCACGAGCGCGCTTGCCACCGGCGCCGGCACCACGCCCGCAACGCATTGAAACCGTTTCGAACACGCCAACCACCGCCGCGTCGACGCTCGTCACCAGCTTGCCGCCGCAGACGCCGGCCAATTCGGCCATCCCCGACTACCAAGCCGGCGATTTCCGCACCCGCCTGCAAGACGCTCAACGCGTGCGGGCCGTGCCGCTGCCCGGCAGCGCCACCCCACGAATCGGCGGTTTCCGGTTGCGGATGGCGCCGAGTGCGCAGGATCTCGTGCGCCAGCTGGCCGTGGCGACACGCTGCACCGCCATGTACTTCGACATGCAGAACAGCAAGACCCGATTCGTCACGGCCCAACAGATGGACCGCCTGCTCGAAGCCGATGGCTGCGGGCCGCACGCCGAGCGGACGCCGGCGAGCGAGGCCGTCGATGCTCTCACGCGTGAGCTGATGGACGAGCGCTAACGCATCGCGCGACGGAGGATTCCTGCGTGGCAGTCGGCGGCTCGCATACAATGCGGCATTGTCCGGGAGTTCGCCGCCATGGCCATCCGTCTGCTTGCCGTCCTGATCGCGCTGGGCCTGCTGCACGTTGCTCCGCAGCTGGCGAGCTGGCGTCGGGACGGCCTGTTCCGGCGCTGGGTACGCCAGTTGTCCGATACCAGCGGGGCCGGGCGCGTGGTGCTGGCGTTGCTGCCGGCACTGGTGATCTGCGCGCTGCTGGCGTGGCTGTTCAACCACACCCTGCTGGGCGAACTGCCGCGGTTGCTGTTCGACCTGGTCGTGCTGCTGTACTGCTTCGGCCCGCGCGAGTTCGAGCGCGACCTGGAGACGATCCTGGCGGCGCCCGATGGCGTCAGCCGCGAAGCGGCGGCGCAGGCGCTGGCGGACGACGGCAGTTTCGTGGCCTGGAACGCACCGGCGTTGGGCGAGGCCATTGCCTATGCCGCGCTGCGCCGCCGCTTCGCGGTATTGCTGTGGTTTTTCCTGCTCGGGCCGGTCGCTGCCTTGCTGTACCGCCTGGCGCAGACCCTGGCCCGCGACGACTCGCTTGTTCTGGATAGCGCCAGCGAGAAGGCCGCCGGTTACCTGGCCAATGCGCTGGACTGGCTACCGGCGCAGCTGCTCACCTTCACCCTGGCCGTGGTCGGCCACTGGGACGCGGTGATCGATGCGTGGCGGCGCTGGCACATCCAAGCCAGCCCCACCAGCTGGTATGAGCGCGGCCCGGGTTTCCTCGGCGCTGCCGCGCAAGCCGACGTATTGACCGACATCGAAGCCGGCGATGGCTACGTGGTGGAGCACAGCGACCCGCTGGACGAAGTGCGCCGCTTGCGCGGCGCCTTGCTGCGCGCCTTGCTGGCGTGGCTCAGCGTGGTGGCGTTGCTGGTGATCGGGGGTTGGGCGGGCTAGGAGCCGGTCGGGCCGTGGGTGGAGTCCGCTGCCGCGCGAGACTCATTGATCAGGCAAGATCCCCGCGCAGTTCGCGCACCCGGGTTTCCAGCGTCGTGGCGCTGGCCTGTTGCGCCGATACCGCTGCGTCGACGACCAATTCCACCCGGGCGCGGAAGCGGCGCGGCAGGCGCATGCGGCGCAGCCGCGAATCGCGCCGGCTCCATACGCTGCCCCACAGGCCGCGCAACGCCATCGGCAGCACCGGCACTGGTCGCCGCGCCAGGATCTTCTCCACGCCGGGCCGGAATGGCGCGATCTCGCCATCTGCGGTCAGGCCGCCCTCGGGGAAGATGCACACCAGTTCGCCATCGGCCAGCGCGGCATCGATCGCCTCGTACGCTTGCTGCAGCACGGCGGGATCTTCCTTGTGCCCGGCGATCGGGATCGCCTTGGCGGTGCGGAACACGAAGCTGAGCAGCGGGGCGTTGAAGATCTTGTAATACATCACGAAGCGCACCGGCCGGCGCAGGTTGGCCATCAGCAGCAGCGGATCCATGTAGCTGACGTGGTTGCATACCAGCAGGGCGGGCCCTTCCTCGGGCACGTGCTGCACGCCCTCGACGCGCACCCGGTACAGCGTGTTCACCAGCACCCAGGTGATGAAGCGCATCAGGAATTCGGGCACCAGGGTGAAGATGTAGGCCGCCACCAGCACGTTGAGCAGCGCGGCGGCCAGGAAAATCTGCGCCGCGTCCAGTCCCAGCGCGCCCAGCCCCAGCCCGAAGCCGGCCGCCAGCACGATCAGCAAGGCATTGACGATGTTGTTGCCGGCGATCACCCGCGACAGCCGCTCGCGGGGCGTGCGCGACTGCACGAAGGCGAACAGCGGCACCACGTAGAAACCGGCGAACACGCCGATGGCGGTGAGATCGAGCACGATGCGCCAGCTGCCGGCGCCGTGCAGGAATGCCAGCCAGTCCAGCCCGCGCGCCGCCGCCATCCCATGCCGGGCCAGGTACAAATCGATGCCGAACGCGGTGAGGCCGAATGCGCCCAGTGGCACCAGGCCAATTTCCACCCGCTTGTTCGACAACTTCTCGCACAACAGCGCGCCGATGCCGCTGCCCACCGAGAACAGGGTGAGCACCAGGGTGTAGACCGAGCCGTCGCCGCCCAGGGTCTCGCGCGTGTAGATCGGCAGTTGCGCGATCAGCACGGTGCCGAAGAACCAGAACCAGGAAATGCCCAGCACCGCATTCCACACCGCGCGATCGCCATGCGTGATGCGCAGCACCCGCGCGGTCTCGCCGACCGGGTTCCAGTTGAACTTCAGCTCCGGCGCGGTGGCCGGCGCCGGCGGAATGCGCCGGCTCGCCAGATAGCCCACCACCGCCACGCCGATCGTCGCGCCCGCCGCCAGCCACGGCCCGACGCCAGCCACCCGCATCAACGCGTTGCCGGCGATCATGCCGATCAGCATCGCCATCTGCGTACCCATCTCGACCAGGCCGTTGCCGCCGACCAGTTCGGCCGGTTTCAACGCCTGCGGCAGAATCGCGTACTTGATCGGCCCGAACACGGTCGAATGCACGCCCATCATGAACAACACCACCAGCAGCAAGGCCACGTGGTGGGTGATGAAGCCCGCCGCCGCGACCACCATCGCCGCGATCTCGAACAGCTTCACGTAGCGGATGATGCGGGTCTTCTCGAACTTCTCCGCCAACTGGCCCGCGCTGGCCGAGAACAGGAAGAACGGCAGGATGAACAGCGCCGGCGCCAGGTTCGTGTACAGCGAAGCGGCGTGATCGCTCAGGCCCATCTGGAACGCCACCAGCATCAGCAGCGCATTGCGGAACGCATTGTCGTTGAACGCCGCCAGCGCCTGGGTCCAGAAGAACGGGGCGAAACGGCGTTTGCCGAGCAACCTGAACTGGCTCATGCAACATCCTGTGGTGAGGGATTCCCCGTTTCCGGTGCGGAGCCGGGCACGCCCGCACGACGGTAGCAGCAGGAAGTCATCGGAAGAAAGCCCGGCAGACCGCGGAAACTCTGGCGTTTTTACGTTGTCAGAGCGTCGCCGTTGCCGCTTCGGGATGTACCCAGGTCAGCTGCGGTTGCCCTCGATCTGTAAAAAAAACCAGGTAAACGCAAAAAATTGCGTGTATATGTCAACCCGTAGTCCCTGTCGTTCGTTGTACCCCTTGGTTTGCCTGGACGCATTCCCCCCATCCTGACATGGCCACCCTCATGAATACGCAACAACTTTCCCCCAAGAGCAGCGGCGGGACCTTCTCTGACCGCATTCGCCTGCTGATCCAGCGCGTCGGCAGCGCCACCGAAATCGCCCGCATGTGCGGCTTCTCCGAAGGCGTGGTGCGCAGTTGGCGCGACGGCAACACCGACCCCTCGCGCGCGCGCTGCGTAACCCTGGCGCGCACGCTCGGCATCTCGCTGGTGTGGCTGGTGGCGGGCGAGGGCGCGATCCAGATCGATCCGACCACAAGCACGCAGGACGACCAGTACAGCAGCGAGGTGGTGCGCACGCAACGACCGCGCGCGAAGCTCGGTTCGGTGACGCAGCTGCCCCTGGCCGAGCACGTCAAAGGCCTGGATCCGCAGCGACTGAATACCGCCATGCAGATACTGCAGTCGGAGCTGGACCTGGCGAGCAGTCCGTTGAGCATGGCCGACAATACCGACCTGCTGACCGATCTCTATGAAATCCTCGGCCCCGGCGGCGTCAATGTGGATGCCACCGCCATGACGGCCTTCAATCACCACCTGGCCGAACGCGTCGGCAAGAGCCGTCGCACCGTCTGACCGCGGGCGCGGACATCGCACCAGGCAAAACGGCAGCCGAAGTGGCTGCCGTTTTGCTTTTTACCGCTGCAATATGCTTCGCCGCCGCGATGGTCAGAGCACGGCAATATCCGCGACGGCGCTGAACTGCGTCTTCAGCTGATTCAGCAGGGCCAGCCGGTTGGCGCGCACGGCGGGATCCTCGGCGTTGACCAGCACGCTGTCGAAAAACGCGTCCACCGGCGCCTGCAATTGCGCGAGACGAGCCAGTACCGCGGCATAGTCGCCGGCGGCCAGTGCCGCGGCGCTGTCGTCGCCGGGCTGAAGCCAGTGCCGCGGCCAGTTCGCGTTCCGCGTCCGCCTCGAAATGGGCCGGATCGACCGCGCGTCCGATCGGCGGCGCGCCGGCTTCCTCGGCCTGCTTGCGCAGGATGTTGGCGACGCGCTTGTTCGCCGCGGCCAGGCTGGCCGCTTCCGGCAGGCGGCCGAACTCGACCACGGCGCGCAGGCGACGATCGAAATCGGCGAGGCTCGCCGGCTGCACCGCCAGCACCGCCTCGAACTGCGCGTGGTCGAAGCCCTGCTCGGCGTAATAGCCGCGCAGGCGATCGAGCACGAAGTCGTCCAGCTCGTCGCAGCAGGATCGCGCGGCGCTCGCCGGCATTCAGGCTCGGCGGCTTGCCGTCCTTGCCCGGCTTGAGCCCCGCCGCCAGCGCGGCGTCGGGCAACAGCTCCAGCGCCTCGATGAAACTGCCGCGCAGGTCGAGCTCCAGGCCGCCTTCGATCAGCGTGCGCGCCAGACCCAGCGCCGCGCGGCGCAGCGCGAACGGATCCTTGTTGCCGCCGGGCTTCATGCCGACGGCGAAAATGCCGGCCAGCGTATCCAGCCGTTCGGCCACGGCCAGCACCTGGCCGAGCTTGTCCGCGGCGATCGCGTCGCCGCCGAAACGCGGCTGGTAGTAGCTGTCCAGCGCCTCGGCCACGGCCTCGCGGCTCGCCGTCGTGGCTGGCGTAATAGCGGCCCATCACGCCCTGCAGTTCGGGAAACTCGCCGACCATGCGGGTCAGCAGGTCGCATTTGGCCAGGCTGGCCGCGCGCGTCGCCTGCGGCCGCATCGACGCCGACCCGATTGGCGATCGACGCGCGCCAGCTCGGCCACGCGCACGCTCTTGTCCCACTGAGCTGCCCAGCGCCTGCTGGTAGGTGACGTTCTTCAGCTGTTCCTGATAGCTGGCCAGCGGCGTCTTCAGGTCTTCGTCCCAGAAGAACTTCGCGTCGGCGAAACGCGGCCGGATCACGCGCTCGTAGCCCTTGCGGATCTCGGCCGGGTCCTTGCTCTCGATGTTCGCGATGCCGATGAAGTGCTCGGTGAGCTTGCCGTCGGCGTCGAACACCGGCACGAACTTCTGGTTCGTCACCATCGTGGTCACCAGCGCCTCGGGCGGCACGTCGAGGAACTCGCGCTCGAACGTGCAGGCGATCGCGACCGGCCATTCGGTCAGATTGGCCATTTCGTCCAGCAAGCGCATCGTCCAGCCGCGGCATGCCGCCCGATGCCGACAGCGGCCTGTCGCGATCTCGCTCGCGGATGCGCTGCGCGCCGCTCGACCGGATCGGCCAGCACGTTGGCGGCGCGCATCGCATCGAGCCAGCCGTCGGCGTCGGCCACATGCACCGGTTGCGGATGCATGAAGCGGTGGCCGCGCGACTTGCGCCCGCTGGTCAGGCCGAGCACCTCGCCGTCGACGATCTCGGCGCCGTGCAGCATCACCAGCCAGTGCACCGGGCGCACGAAGCTGTAGTCGTGATCGGCCCAGCGCATCGGGCGTCGGAATCGGCAGCGCCTTCAGCGCTTCGTCGACGATCTCCGGCAGCAGCGCGGCCAGCGGCTGGCCCGGCTTCACCGTGCGCCAGACGAACCACGCGCCCTTGTCGGTTTCGAGCTTTTCCAGCTGGCCGACATCGACGCCGCAGGATTGCGCAAAGCCGAGCAGCGCCTTGGACGGCTGGCCTTCGGCGTCGAGCGCCGCAGCCAGCGCCGGGCCGCGACGCTCGATCGCCTGGTCCGGCTGCGATCGTCGCGACGCGCGGGAATGAAGCCGGCGAGCCGGCGCGGCGAGGCATAGGTCGACGCGCCTGATCCAGTCCGGCGCCGACGCCGCGCTTGGCCAGGCCGTCGCAGATGCCGCGCAGCGAAGGCGGCGGCCAGTTCGTCCAGCGCCTTCGGCGGCAGCTCCTCGGTGCCCAGCTCGATCAGCAGCGACTTGCCGGCGTTCATGCGGCGCGCTCCTCGGCTGCCTTGCGCGGCGTTCTTCAGGCCCGGGAAACCGAGCTTCTCGCGCTGCGCGACATACGCCTCGGCGACGCGCGCGCGACAGCGTGCGCACGCGCAGGATGTAGCGCTGGCGCTCGGTGACGCTGATCGCGCGGCGCGCATCGAGCAGGTTGAACGTGTGGCTGGCCTTCATCACCTGCTCGTAGGCCGGCAGCGGCAGGTTGGCCGCGACCAGCTTGTTCGCCTCGCCCTCGCAGACGTCGAACCAGCGCAGCAGTTCGGCCACGTTGGCGTGCTCGAAGTTGTAGGTGCTCTGCTCGACTTCGTTCTGGATGGAACACGTCGCCGTAGGTGACGACGCCGCGCGGACCATCGGTCCAGACCAGGTCGTACACGTTGTCCACGTTCTGCAGATACATCGCCAGGCGTTCGAGGCCGTAGGTGATCTCGCCGGTCACCGGGCGGCATTCGAGGCCGCCGGCCTGCTGGAAATAGGTGAACTGGGTGACTTCCATGCCGTTCAACCAGACTTCCCAGCCGAGCCCCCAGGCGCCGAGCGTCGGCGATTCCCAGTTGTCCTCGACGAAGCGCAGGTCGTGCACCAGCGGATCGAGGCCGAGCTCCTTCAGCGAGCCGATGTACAGCTCGAGGATGTTCGTCCGGATTCGGCTTCATCACCACCTGGTACTGGTAGTAGTGCTGCAGGCGGTTCGGATTCTCGCCGTAGCGGCCATCGGTCGGCCGGCGCGACGGCTGCACGTAGGCGGCCGCCCACGGCTCGGGACCGAGCGCGCGCAGGAAGGTCGCCGGATGGAAAGTGCCGGCGCCGACCTCGGTGTCGAGCGGCTGCATCAGCACGCAGCCCTGTTCCGCCCAATAGCGGTTGAGGGTCTGGATCACATCCTGGAAAGTCGCGCGCAGGACATGGCTTTCCGTGACCGTGGCTAAAGCGCGTTAGTATAGCTGCAGCGCGCTTTGCGGCTGGAAACCCAGTCGCATGGCACAGCGCGGAGAGCGCACTGCCGGATGGCCGCATCACCACAAATCGCGACGCCTGCTCGGCCGCCGTGGCCGGCTCGAACTCGACGAGATGCTGGCCGCGCTGGTGGTCGACGGCTACGTGCTGGCCGAAGACGCCAAGCATGTGCGCATGGGCGCACGCGCGCGGGCGCAGCACGGTGGAGCTGCATCCGCTGGTGCTGATCGCCAACGCCAAGCTGACCAACCAGCGCGCGTCCGGACGCCCGCTGAGCCTGGAAGTGCTGACCGAATGGCTGGCCGGCCACGCGCGGCCTGCCGTATCTGAAAATCGATCCGATGAAGATCGACGTCGCCGCGGTCACCCAGGTGGTCAGCCATGGCTACGCGAAGCGCCATCGCATCCTGCCGATCGCCGCGAGCGTCGGCGCAGGTGACGTTCGCCACCAGCGAGCCGTTCGACACGCGCTGGGCGCCCGACCTGGCGCAGATGCTGCGCCGCGACATCCAGCGCGTCGTCGCCAGCCCGCTCGACATCAACCGCTACCTGCAGGAATTCTACGGGCGTGCAGCGCTCGATCCAGCTGGCGCAGGACGCCAAGACCGGCAGCGACGCGTCGGCGGCGATCCTCAACTTCGAGCAGCTGGTCGAGCTGGGCAAGAGCGGCGAAGTCGGCGCCGACGATCGCCATGTCGTGCACATCGTCGACTGGCTGCTGCAGTACGCGTTCGAGCAGCGCGCCTCGGACATCCATCTGGAGCCGCGGCGCGAGACCGAGCAGCATCCGCTTCCGCATCGACGGCGTCATGCACAAGGTGTTCGAGCTGCCGACGCCGGTGATGACCGCGGTGACGGCGCGCATCAAGATCCTCGGCGCGCATGGACGTGGCCGAGAAGCGCCGGCCGCAGGACGGCCGCATCAAGACGCGTTCGCGCGTCGGGCGCGAGGTCGAGCTGCGCATTTCGAACATGCCCACCGCGTTCGGCGAGAAGGTGGTGATGCGCATCTTCGATCCGGACATGGTGGTCAAGGATTTCGCCCAGCTCGGCTTCTCGCCGAGCGAGAGCGCGAACTGGCGCAGCATGGTCGAGCGCCCGCACGGCATCGTGCTGGTCACCGGCCCGACCGGCTCGGGCAAGACCACCACGCTGTATTCCACGCTGAAAGCACTTGGCCACGCCCGAGCTCAACGTCTGCACGGTGGAAGACCCGATCGAAATGGTCTCGCCCGAGTTCAACCAGATGCAGGTGCACGCGGCGATCGACCTGGATTTCGCCGCCGGCGTGCGCACGCTGCTGCGGCAGGATCCGGACATCATCATGGTCGGCGAAATCCGCGACCTCGAGACCGCGCAGATGGCGGTGCAGGCTTCGCTGACCGGCCACCTGGTGCTGTCGACCCTGCACACCAACGATGCGCCGAGCGCGGTGACCCGCCTGCTCGATCTGGGCGTGCCGCACTACCTGATCCAGTCCACGCTGACCGGCGTGGTCGCGCAGCGCCTGGTGCGCACGCTGTGCCCGCATTGCAAGCAGGCCGCCAGCCAGGATCCGCAAGCCTGGAACGTGCTTACCCACGGCTGGACCATGCCGCTGCCGGAACAGGTGTTCAAGCCGGTGGGCTGCCTGGAATGCCGCAATACCGGCTTCCTGGGCCGCACCGGCATCTACGAGATGATGAAGCTGTCGCCGCAGCTGCGCGCAATGATCTCGGCGCAACTCGACCTGGGCGGTTTCGGTCACGCGGCGCTGGCCGAGGGCATGCGCCCGCTGCGCATCTCGGCCGCCGACCAGGTCGCAGCCGGCCTGACCACGGTCGCAGGAAATCCTCACCGTGTTGCCGCCGATCGACGGATTCGATGATGAGTGACCGCCGCCTGCGCTCGACTCCCCGTGGGATTCCTGCATGAAACCCGTACTGATCATTCGCACCGGCCGGGCGCCGGACGCCATCCGCGCCCGCCATGGCGATTTCCCGCACTGGTTCCGGCTCGCCGCCGGGCTGCAGCGTGAGCGGGTGCAGGTGGTGGATGTCGCCGCGGACGAAGCGCTGCCGCCGGTGCAGGCCGTGGCCGGCGCCATCATCACCGGTTCGGCAGCCATGGTCACCGAGCGGCTCGCCTGGAGCGAACGGGTGGCCGGCTGGATTCGCAATGCGATGGACGAGCAACTGCCGTTGTTCGGCGTCTGTTACGGACATCAGTTGATGTCCCATGCGTTGGGCGGACGCGTCGACTACCTGCCAGGCGGACGCGAGATCGGCACGCAGCCGATCGAATTGTCGCGCGGGCATGAAGACGATCCGCTGACGCGCGTGTTGCGCGGCAGTTTTCGCGCGCACACCACCCACGAGCAAAGCGTGCTGGAGCCGCCGCCCGACGCAACGGCCCTCGCCCGCTCCGCGCGTGATCCACACCAGCTCCTGCGCTACAGCCCGAATGCGGTCAGCGTGCAGTTCCACCCTGAGTTCAACGCCGAGGTGATGCGCGCCTATATCCGGCGCAAACACGCCGACCTGCGCCGCGAAGGCGCCGACCCCGAGCGGATCTTCCGCGCCGTGGCCGCCACGCCGATGGCGCGGCGCCTGCTGCGCCAGTTTGCCCGTCGCCACGAATGGGACAAGATGGCCTGAACTGGCCACGCCCTCAACCGCGCAGGCGGCGGGCGATCGCGTCCCGCGAAACCAGCGCAAAGCACAAGCCGAACACGAAACCGCCAATGTGCGCCCACCACACGTAGGAGCCGTAACTCGGCCCCGCGTAGCTGAACAGCAGCTGCAGCAATACCCAGATCCCGATCAGCAGGAACGCCGGCACGCGCACGAACTCGAGATAAAGCCCCAGCGGCAGCACCAGGCCCAACCGGGCGCGCGGGAACAACGCCACGTAGGTGCCCACCACCGCTGACACCGCCCCGCTGCAACCGATGATGGGCAGCCGAACGCCAGCCAGCGACAGCGCACCGATCAGGTTGGCCACGATGCCGCCAGCCACAAACAGCAACAGGAACCGCAACGAGCCCAACGCACGCTCACCTGGCAAACCGAAGATCACCAGGAACAGCAAATTGCCCAGCAAATGCAGCCAGGTGACGTGGATGAACAAGGCCGTGAACAGGCGCAGCAGGGCCGGATCGGCCAACTGCGGCAGCAGCGCATCGTGCGAATTGAAGATGTTTGCCGGCACCGTCCCCCAGCGCAGCAACAACGCAATGCGCTGCGGCATCGGCATCATCGACAGCCCGACAAAACACACCACGCAAACGCTGACAATCAGCAAGGTCGCCCAATGCCAGCGAGGTCGGCGGCGCGTTTCGACGTGGACAAACAACGGCTGCCTCCTGCGGCGTGCGGGGAAGTGCGACGCCAGTCCATCATAGGCGATCAAGGCGGGCAGCCTTGATGCGTTCTGCGATCTTCGATCGCCGCAGCAGCCCTTGAAAAGAAAACCCCCCACCGTTTCCGGTGAGGGTATTCAGGATAAAGCCCCTGGCGGTGACCTGTTGCGGGTCGCGATCTTCGATGGCCACAGCAACAGCCTCGAAACGCCATAAAGACGAAGGCCTCCCCGGGTGGGGAGGCCTTCTTTGGATAAAGCCCCTGGCGGTGACCTACTCTTGCATGGCAAAGCCACACTACCATCGGCGCATGCGCGTTTCACTTCTGAGTTCGGGATGGGATCAGGTGGGACCACGCCGCTATGGCCGCCAGGGAAGGGGTGGGAGCAGCGCGTCAGCGCCGGCTCCACATTTTGTGAAGAGACGGCCCTGACAGCCGGCTCTCCCGCGAGAGGCCCTCGAAGAGTTGAAGAGTCCGCCATGGATGGCGGGGTTTTGACTCTTCTTCTCGTGGGAGGGATCTCACGTAAAGATAATCGTAAACGAGTGACAAGCGTCGAGGTGAATTCGAATCAGGCTATGCCAAGACCCACGAAGCCACTTGGGGTTATATGGTCAAGCCGCACGGCTCATTAGTATCAGTTAGCTCAACGCATTGCTGCGCTTCCACACCTGACCTATCAACCACCTGGTCTTGATGGTGCCTTAAGGAGAGTCAAGCTCTCGGGAGATCTCATCTTGGGGCGTGCTTCCCGCTTAGATGCTTTCAGCGGTTATCACTTCCGTTCATAGCTACCGGGCAATGCCATGGGCATGACAACCCGAACACCAGCGGAACGTCCACTCCGGTCCTCTCGTACTAGGAGCAGCCCCCCTCAAATCTCCAACGCCCACGACAGATAGGGACCGAACTGTCTCACGACGTTCTGAACCCAGCTCGCGTACCACTTTAAATGGCGAACAGCCATACCCTTGGGACCGGCTACAGCCCCAGGATGTGATGAGCCGACATCGAGGTGCCAAACACCGCCGTCGATATGAACTCTTGGGCGGTATCAGCCTGTTATCCCCGGAGTACCTTTTATCCGTTGAGCGATGGCCCTTCCATACAGAACCACCGGATCACTAAGACCTACTTTCGTACCTGCTTGATCTGTCGATCTCGCAGTCAAGCACGCTTATGCCTTTGCACACAGTGCGCGATGTCCGACCGCGCTGAGCGTACCTTCGTGCTCCTCCGTTACTCTTTGGGAGGAGACCGCCCCAGTCAAACTACCCACCATACACGGTCCCTGACCCGGATTACGGGCCGAGGTTAGAACGTCAAGCACTTCAGGGTGGTATTTCAAGGTTGGCTCCATGCAAGCTAGCGCCTGCACTTCAAAGCCTCCCACCTATCCTACACAGAAGAACTCAACGTTCAGTGTAAAGCTATAGTAAAGGTTCACGGGGTCTTTCCGTCTTGCCGCGGGAACGCTGCATCTTCACAGCGAATTCAATTTCACTGAGTCTCGGGTGGAGACAGCGCCGCTGTCGTTACGCCATTCGTGCAGGTCGGAACTTACCCGACAAGGAATTTCGCTACCTTAGGACCGTTATAGTTACGGCCGCCGTTTACTGGGGCTTCGATCAAGAGCTTCGCCTTGCGGCTGACCCCATCAATTAACCTTCCAGCACCGGGCAGGCGTCACACCCTATACGTCCACTTTCGTGTTTGCAGAGTGCTGTGTTTTTGATAAACAGTCGCAGCGGCCAGGTTACTGCGACCCTTCAACGCTCAGTCACGCACGTGACCACGCCGAAGGGCGCACCTTCTCCCGAAGTTACGGTGCCATTTTGCCTAGTTCCTTCACCCGAGTTCTCTCAAGCGCCTTGGGATTCTCACCCTGCCTACCAGTGTCGGTTTACGGTACGGTTCTTCTATAGCTGAAGCTTAGTGGCTTTTCCTGGAAGCGTGGTGTCAGTCACTTCGTCCAAAATAGGACTCGTCTCGGTGCTCGGCATAAAGGGTCCCGGATTTGCCTAAGACCCATGCCTACCTCCTTTCCCCGGGACAACCAACGCCCGGTAGACCTAACCTTCTCCGTCCCCACATCGCACTATAGAAAAGTGCAGGAATATTAACCTGCTTCCCATCGACTACGCATTTCTGCCTCGCCTTAGGAGCCGACTCACCCTGCGCCGATGAACGTTGCGCGAGGAAACCTTGGGCTTTCGGCGTGGGGGCTTTTCACCCCCATTATCGTTACTCATGTCAGCATTCGCACTTCCGATACCTCCAGCAGACTTTACAATCCACCTTCACAGGCTTACGGAACGCTCCTCTACCGCGTACACATAAATGTGCACACCCCGAGCTTCGGTGCATGGCTTAGCCCCGTTAAATCTTCCGCGCAGACCGACTCGACCAGTGAGCTATTACGCTTTCTTTAAAGGATGGCTGCTTCTAAGCCAACCTCCTGGCTGTCTATGCCTTTCCACATCGTTTTCCACTTAGCCATGACTTGGGGACCTTAGCTGCGGGTCTGGGTTGTTTCCCTTTTCACGACGGACGTTAGCACCCGCCGTGTGTCTCCCGGATAGTCTGTCCTGGTATTCGGAGTTTGCCATGGTTTGCTAAGTCGCGATGACCCGCTAGCCATAACAGTGCTCTACCCCCAGGAAGATTCGTCCGAGGCGCTACCTAAATAGCTTTCGAGGAGAACCAGCTATCTCCGAGTTTGTTTAGCCTTTCACTCCTATCCTCAGCTCATCCCCATCTATTGCAACAGATGTGAGTTCGGTCCTCCAGTGCGTGTTACCGCACCTTCAACCTGGCCAAGGATAGATCACTCGGTTTCGGGTCTACTGCCAGAGACTATGCGCCCTATTCAGACTCGATTTCTCTTCGCCTCCCCTATACGGTTAAGCTTGCCACTGACAGTAAGTCGCTGACCCATTATACAAAAGGTACGCAGTTACTCCTTGCGGAGCTTCCACTGCTTGTACGTATACGGTTTCAGGGTCTATTTCACTCCCCTCTCCGGGGTTCTTTTCGCCTTTCCCTCACGGTACTAGTTCGCTATCGGTCAGTCAGGAGTATTTAGCCTTGGAGGATGGTCCCCCCATGTTCAGACAAGGTTTCACGTGCCCCGCCTTACTCATTTTCATATCAAGTGCCCTTTCGTCGACTGGGCTATCACCATCTATGGCCGGCCTTTCCATGCCGTTTGACTAGAACACAAGATACTTTTGGGCTAGTCCCCGTTCGCTCGTCGCTACTTAGGGAATCTCGGTTGATTTCTTTTCCTCCGGGTACTTAGATATTTCAGTTCCCCGGGTTCGCCCCGTACACCTATGTATTCAGTGCACGGTACCGCTTGCGCGGTGGGTTTCCCCATTCGGACATTGCCGGATCAAAGCTTGTTGCCAGCTCCCCGACACTTTTCGCAGGCTGCCACGTCCTTCATCGCCTCTGACTGCCAAGGCATCCACCGTATACGCTTAGTCGCTTGACCATATAACCCCAAGTCGCCTCAGGGCCAGCACCCTCCTCAGGTGCAGCCAAGTTACTTCGTTTTCGTGCCTTGTCACTTGCCTCGGTTCGGATTGAACCAAGACGCTTGTCACTCGTTTACGCAAGTTTTCAAAGAACATCACACCGGCCTCAATGCCGGGTGATTTCAAATCTTTTGTGTGCAACACATCCGCGTTTCATGCTGTACCCAAGGGTGGTGGAGCCTATCGGGATCGAACCGATGACCCCCTGCTTGCAAAGCAGGTGCTCTCCCAGCTGAGCTAAGGCCCCAAGAAACTACACTTGGTACTTGGTGGTGGGTCTGGGTGGACTCGAACCACCGGCCTCACCCTTATCAGGGGTGCGCTCTAACCACCTGAGCTACAGACCCATAAAACTTGGGCCGTTCAGGCCAGCATGTTGGTTACATGCGGATGTGCAGGTGTCTTGTGTGGACGTCTTGCAACCAAAGGTTGCGACTGTCATTTCTTGAAAGGAGGTGATCCAGCCGCACCTTCCGATACGGCTACCTTGTTACGACTTCACCCCAGTCATGAATCACTCCGTGGGCGTCGTCCTCCTTGCGGTTAGACTAACGCCTTCTGGAGCAACCCACTCCCATGGTGTGACGGGCGGTGTGTACAAGGCCCGGGAACGTATTCACCGCGGCATAGCTGATCCGCGATTACTAGCGATTCCGACTTCACGAAGTCGAGTTGCAGACTTCGATCCGGACTGGGATCGGCTTTCTGGGATTGGCTCCACCTCGCGGCTTCGCAACCCTCTGTACCGACCATTGTAGTACGTGTGTAGCCCTGGCCGTAAGGGCCATGAGGACTTGACGTCATCCCCACCTTCCTCCGGTTTGTCACCGGCAGTCTCCTTAGAGTTCCCGACTTTACTCGCTGGCAACTAAGGACAAGGGTTGCGCTCGTTGCGGGACTTAACCCAACATCTCACGACACGAGCTGACGACAGCCATGCAGCACCTGTGTTCCGATTCCCGAAGGCACTCCCGCATCTCTGCAGGATTCCGGACATGTCAAGGCCAGGTAAGGTTCTTCGCGTTGCATCGAATTAAACCACATACTCCACCGCTTGTGCGGGCCCCCGTCAATTCCTTTGAGTTTCAGTCTTGCGACCGTACTCCCCAGGCGGCGAACTTAACGCGTTAGCTTCGACACTGATCTCCGAGTTGAGACCAACATCCAGTTCGCATCGTTTAGGGCGTGGACTACCAGGGTATCTAATCCTGTTTGCTCCCCACGCTTTCGTGCTTCAGCGTCAGTGTTGTCCCAGATGGCCGCCTTCGCCACTGATGTTCCTCCCGATCTCTACGCATTTCACCGCTACACCGGGAATTCCACCATCCTCTGACACACTCTAGCTCGCCAGTATCCATTGCCATTCCCAGGTTGAGCCCGGGGATTTCACAACAGACTTAACGAACCGCCTACGCACCCTTTACGCCCAGTAATTCCGATTAACGCTTGCACCCTTCGTATTACCGCGGCTGCTGGCACGAAGTTAGCCGGTGCTTATTCCTCAGGTACCGTCAGCCCCGTAGGTTATTAACCCGCGGTATTTCGTTCCTGATAAAAGTGCTTTACAACCCGAAGGCCTTCTTCACACACGCGGCATTGCTGGATCAGGCTTGCGCCCATTGTCCAATATTCCCCACTGCTGCCTCCCGTAGGAGTCTGGGCCGTGTCTCAGTCCCAGTGTGGCTGATCATCCTCTCAGACCAGCTAGCGATCGTCGCCTTGGTAGGCCATTACCCTACCAACCAGCTAATCGCACATCGGTCCGTCCAACCGCGCGAGGTCCGAAGATCCCCCGCTTTCTCCCGTAGGACGTATGCGGTATTAGTCCCGGTTTCCCGAGGTTATCCCCCACGTCTGGGTAGGTCCCGATGCATTACTCACCCGTCCGCCACTCGCCATCAAGAGAGCAAGCTCTCTCATGCTGCCGTTCGACTTGCATGTGTTAGGCATGCCGCCAGCGTTCAATCTGAGCCAGGATCAAACTCTTCACTTAAGTTTTCGACAACTTTGTCCTCGCGGACTGAAGCCATCTATCTTTCTGAAGCGTTCTTTCCCAACCAAGACAAAACTCATTACTGACTTTTTACTTGGTGGGACGCTTGCATTGCTTGGACAGGTCGTAACCTTCCATCGCAAGACGTCCACACAATTCACCTGCGCACACTGTCAAAGATCGTTTCGCTTGCCACCGTTGCCAGTGACGCCCCGTGACCTTTCGTCCCGGGTGAGCCGCCCATTCTACATCGCTTTCTGGACCCGTCAACACCTGCGCGCTGTGGCTATTCGAAGGTGTCGTCTGCCCGTGTTGCGATGCCCGCTGGGCGGCGGGCCGCGCATGATACCTGCTGTGAATATTTTGGCAAGGCGGTGCTGGGAACTTTGTCCTGACAGTCGGCGCAAACGCCTGACAGGAAGCAGACAGGTCTGCGCCGAACTTGCCGATCAGCCCCGCACCAACCGGACGCGGGCAAAATTGCGCTTGCCCACTTGCAACACGCCTTCGAACCCTGCGACGAAGACCCGTTGGCCATCTTCCGCCACCTCGGCGTCGATGCGTACGGCGCGCTCCTTCAATTTGCGGTTCGCATCGGAATTGCTTGCGGTCAATCCGGCTGCCGTAAGCAAGGCTGCAAGGCGCAAACCTTCGGCAGGCACCGCGATATCGGCCTGCGGCAAGATCGCGGTATCGCCTTGCCCACGCACCACGGCGTGCCAGCCGGCGACCGCCAGCTCCGCGGCAGCTGCACCGTGGAACCGCGCCGCCAGTTCACGAGCCAGACGCAGCTTGGCATCGCGCGGGTTCAGCGCGCCGGACGCCACCTCCCGCTGCATGCCTGCCAGCGCGTCCAGCGAAACATCAAAGCTGAGCAGTTCGAACCAGCGCCACATCAGTTCGTCAGCGATCTTCATCGTCTTGGTGACGATATCGATGGCCGGCTCGTTGATGCCGATGTAGTTGCCCAGCGACTTGGACATCTTGTTGACGCCGTCCAGGCCTTCCAGCAACGGCATGGTCAACACGACCTGCGGCGGCTGGCCGTGATGCTCCTGCAGGGCGCGGCCCATCAGCAGATTGAACTTCTGGTCGGTGCCGCCCAGCTCGACGTCGGCTTTCAGCGCCACCGAGTCGTAGCCCTGCACCAGCGGATACAGGAATTCGTGGATGGCGATGGGTTGCTGCGCCGCGTAGCGCTTGGTGAAGTCGTCGCGTTCGAGCATGCGCGCCACCGTGTGCTGGGCGGCGAGCCTGACCATGTCGGCGGCCGACATGGCGCCGAACCATTCGGAGTTGAAGCGCAGCTCGGTCTTGTCCGGATCCAGCACCTTGTAAACCTGGTCCGCGTAGGTCTGGGCGTTGGCCTGCACGTCCTCGCGGGTCAGCGGCTTGCGGGTGACGTTCTTGCCGGTCGGGTCGCCGATCATGCCGGTGAAATCGCCGATCAGGAAGATCACCTGATGCCCCAAATCCTGGAACTGGCGCATCTTGTTGAGCAGCACCGTATGGCCAATATGCAGGTCCGGCGCCGTGGGATCGAAGCCGGCCTTGATGCGCAGCGGGCGGCCGCTCTGCAGGCGTTCCACCAGTTCCTCACGCTTGATGATCTCGTCGGCACCACGCGCAATCGTGGACAGGGCCTCGTCGGGCTCGCTCATGAAACTCTCTCTTGTTGATGTGCAAAAAAGCGACCGGGTTGGCGCTAATCGCGTCCGGCAACCAGTCGATGTGTGCCACAGACGTTAATTGTGCGTTAATCGAAAACGGATCGCAAACCATTGATGGCAAAGACATTGACGCCTTCTACACATGACCGTTATGGTACGCCGAGTTTTTTGTGACTCGACGGTACGGGGTAAACGGCATGGCCGATGAAAACAAGGGCGCGCTGCATGCGCGCAAGCTGGCCATTTGCCGCAAGACCCAACGCTTACACCCGCGTTTCTATGACCGCTGCGCGCACTGGTCCTTCAACCGTTCGGTCGACGTCGAGCCGATCCAGTGGCGTCGCGAACACTGGATGCTGGCCGGGACCGCACTGCTGATTACCCTGCTGGCGGGCTTCATCATGCCGTCCTGGGCGAACGCCATGCGTCCGGCCGCCTTGCCCGAGGCGCACACGTTGTTGCCGCTGGCCCTGCCGAAAGCCGACGCGATCAGCGCGCGTGCGCCGACCGTGGACGACTGGCAGGTCGTCAAGGTGCAACCCGGGCAGACCCTGTCCGAGATCTTCAACGGGCGCGGCCTCGGTCTCGGCGACTTGCAAAAGGTGATGGATGCCGCCGGCGCTCACGATTCGGCGCTGCACCATATCCGCCCGGGCGAAGAATTCGATTTCCTGCTCGGCAGCGACGGCAGCCTGGAAGGCTTTCGCTTCGATTCCGACGAAACCAGCCGCGCAGTGATCCGGCTGACCGGTGCCCAACCCACCTTGACCCTCACCAAACGCGACATGGACGTGCGCGAGCAGGTCGCGCACGGCGTCATTCGCAACAATCTGTATGCCGCGGGCGACCAGGCCGGATTGAATGCAGCGATGGTCGGCAAACTGGCGGACTTGTTCAAGTACGACATCGATTTCGTGCAGGACATCCGCATCGGCGACAGCTTCACGGTGATCTACGACGATATCTACCGCGACGGCGTGCGCTACGGCCAGGGCGACATTGTCGCCGCCGAGTTCATCAACCAGGGCAAGCGCTACACGGCCTATCGATTCAAGAAGGACGACGGCAGCCATGGCTGGTACAGCGAGGACGGTCGCCCGATCCAGAAATCGTTCCTGCGCATCCCGGTCGATTTCACCCGGATCTCCTCCAAGTTCTCCACGGCCCGCATGCACCCCATCCTTGGCCGCATGCGCGCGCACAAGGGCGTGGATTACGCTGCGCCGAGTGGCACGCCGATCCACGCCGCCGGCGATGGCGTGATCAAGTACCACGGCTGGGAACGCGGCTACGGCAATTTCGTGGTGCTCCAGCACAGCAAGACGATCAGTACCGCGTACGGGCACATGTCCCGCTTCGTCAAAGGCCAGCACGTGGGCGAGCGCGTGCGCCAGGGCGAAGTGATCGGCTACGTCGGCATGACCGGTCTGGCGACGGGCCCGCATCTGCACTACGAGTTCCGCGTCGATGGCGTGCAGCGCAACCCGCAGACCGTGACGCTGCCCAAGCCCCAGCCGCTGCCCGCCGCCGAGTTGGCCAGGTTCGAATCGCAGGTCGTCAAGCCGCAACTGGCCCGCCTGAACGAGCTGGACCATCGCATCAAGCTGGCCCGCGTGAACGCTCCCGCCAATCACGACAACTGATGGCACGGCAAAACACTGCCTGGCGGTCCCGTTTTCCGCAGCGCCTGGATTCCCGCGCCGCGTGACCGACGACGACACGGCGCTGTATATCGGGCTGATCTCCGGCACCAGCGCCGACATACAAACGAGCCGCTTTTGTCGACAACGTAGACAAAACGCGAAATCCTTTAGGGGTGACGTGTCTGAACAACTTCAGGTGCGCAGCAACTGCTTACCCTAGCGAACCTCTAAGATGAGAGTGAGGCGTTACTAACGGGGTCTCTTCCTCAGCAGCTTCAGCAGTAAAGAGAGAAGCAGTTCGGCATATTCAGGCACTTCTGGTTTCACGTTCCGACGTCGTTCACGATCGGATCGACGACAGCCCGGCAATGTAGTGGGCACCCCATCCATCGTTTGGGGGACAATCATGAACACACGGTTTCCCACAGGTGAATCCGGTTCGCCACGACAGATTCAATTTGCTACGAGGCTAAGGCAATTTCTGGTCTGCCGTCGACGACGTCACTCGGGTTGGTTGCGGCCTCACCGCCGCAGAGTTGGACCAATCTTTCGCCACAAAAACTCCCATCAGGAAGACCCGTTCTTTCGCTTGACGCATCGAAGATGACCACGTTGATAGCGCACACTCATGTTTAGCCTCCATTTCAAAAAAACTGCGGAAAGGATTGAGAACACGTCCGACGAGTCAATATTCAGAGCAGGTCATAGTCTGTTCCATAGATGTGAAGGGTGAGAAGGCATGAGACGACGTGGAACGGTTTTGATAGAAAATCGAAGAGCCGTCTCGTCTGCATTTGAATAAAACTGGAGCGCAAACTCAGCGAGCGACGGCCCTAATGATGCAATCTGGTTTTCGCCGTTTTCCTGTAAAAACTAACAGTAATGAATTTCGCTCCTTGCTTATAGACTTTGAGTAAACCGATGCGCTGGCTGAGCGTCGCCTTTGAATACAGCGGTGGTGTGTTTGACGCTGGCGGCCGTGCATTTGGTCGTCAAGCAGCGCGCCCGACGCACTCCCTGGCGTTCCCGGTGACCGCAATATTTGTCGCAGCCATAACGCCATTTGAGTTTGCGATGGCTAGAGCGCGCAAACACCTGAGCAATCTGTTCAGGCACTTTGCGATGAGGCTAATGTTCTAAGAGTGGCTATCAGAGAGAGCCTTGAAAAATATTCGACTTCCGCTGTTGCTGGTGTTGTTGGCGCTCTCGTGGCTGCCATTGGTAACCCACGCTCAGCAAGTGCCGGCACGCAAGAGAGTGTTGGTGCTCTACTGGTACGACAAAGTCTATCAGGGCCAAAACTTATGGGATCAGAGTTTTCAAGCATCCCTTTCAGGCAACGTCGAATATTATCCGGAATATCTGGAAGCTAATCGGTTTCCCGGAGCGAACCAATCTGAGGCTTTACATGACTATCTCCTTAAGAAGTATGCCGACCGCAGCCTCGACGTCGTGGTCGCAAATTCTGAGGCCTCGCTGAATTTTCTGCTCAAATATCGCAGTGACCTCTTCCCACACGTGCCGCTGGTCTTCTACTGCACCAGTCGGCCTCTACCCAGTGAAATCCAAGGCCAAACGGCACTGACCGGTGTCGTTATTATCAGCAGCTACAAGAAAACTCTGGAGCTCGCTTTGAACTTAAATCCGGAGGTGAACCAGGTATTTGTCGTTAGCGGTTCGCTTGAACACGACCGGAGATTTGAGGTGGTGGCGCGGGAAGAACTTCAGGGAATTCGAGGGCCGAATAAAAATCAATTACCTGACAGATCTTTCTCCAGCGGAATTAGTTGCCAGGACTGCAAATTTGCCTGACCGCTCGCTTGTCCTCTACGCCTGGCAACAGGCGCAGGATGATCAAGGTAAGGTTTTGGAGTCAGGAGAAATGCTCTCTTTGATTACCAAAGCCACTCCGGTTCCTATCTATGGAATGTCAGTTCACTTGCTCGGTCGTGGAATCATCGGCGGCCACGTATACACCGTCGAAGCTGCGGCTGGGAAAGTGGCAGAAGTGGTGCGCAGAATTACCAACGGGGAGAGAGCAGAAGACATCCCGGTCCAAAACGTACCGACGGTCCCGATGTTCGACTGGCGCGAGCTTAAGCGCTGGGGCATCAGCGAGGACCGCGTTTGCCGCCCGGCAGTATTGTGCGTTTCAAAGATCCGACTTTCTGGCAGGAATACAAGTGGCGCATCGTCGGTGCGTTAACGCTCATCGTTCTGCAAGCCGCTTTAATTGCTGTGCTGCTCGTCGAGAGAAGACGCCGGCAGCAGCGCCAGGCTAGCACTCAACCAGTCAGAGGAAGCAAATCGCAATTTGGCGGCGATAGTTGAATCGTCGGACGACGCGATCTTGAGCAAGACCCTGGACGGAAAGATCACAACCTGGAACGCGGGCGCCGAACGGATTTATGGCTACACGACCAGCGAAATCGTTGGGAGAAATGTTTCTACTCTGGCCCCGGCTGAGCGTAAGGAAGAAGTAACGAGAATACTTGAGCAGCTTCAGCGCGGAGAAAGCGTGAATCATCTGGAAACGGTGCGCATGACTCGAGACGGACGACGAATCGAAGTTTCTTTGACAGTCTCTCCACTTAAGGATGAGCACGGAATAATCATTGGCGCTTCAACCATCGCGCGTGACATTACCCGACGTAAGCGAGCCGAAATGGAAACCCGGCGGCAACGCAATGAACTGGCCCACCTATCACGCGTAACGATGCTGGGAGAGTTATCCAGTTCGCTAGCTCACGAACTGAACCAACCACTCGGCGCCATCCTTCGCAATGCTGAGGCGGCTGAGCTTTTTCTGCAAGACCAGTCACCGGACCTGGAAGAATTGCGCGCTATCCTGGCCGACATCCGCAAAGACGATCAACGTGCCGGAGCGTTAATCGACCGAATGCGTTCAATGGTCAAGCGGCGCGAGGTTGAGCCCAGTTTGCTTGACTTGAACCTGCTGGTGAGTGAAGTCATCGGCCTGGTTGGACCAGAAGTCGATACCCGCAAAGTACAACTGACGTTTAGGCCTGCATCATCGCTCCCGTCGGTCAGCGGCGATCGCAATCAACTGCAACAGGTGCTGCTGAATCTCCTGCTCAACGCTATGGACGCACTTAATGGCTCCGAGTTGGATCGACGTTTAGTAGATGTGTGCGTTCAACCCAGCGTCACGCTGGTTGAAGTCGCCGTGAGCGACACTGGGCACGGCATCCCGAGCGACAGACTGGCTCATATTTTCGATCCATTCTTCACCACCAAGCCCAACGGCATGGGTATGGGCCTGGCCATTTCGAGGACCATCATTGAGGCCCACGGCGGAACCATTCGGGCAGAGAACAATCCTAATGGCGGCGCTGCTGTTTACTTCACCGTGCCGGCGGCGCAGCAGGAGCGTGCCTCGTGACTGAACCCTCACCAGTGATTCGCATTGTGGACGACGATGCTTCGTTTCGGACAGCCATCGCACGAACGTTGACTGCTTCCGGTTTCGTGGTGAAGACCTTCTCTTCGGCGGTGGAGTTTCTGCTCCAGCCGGAACTTGATGCGCCAGGATGTGTGCTGGTTGATTTGCAGATGCCGGGTCTGAGCGGGCTCGATTTGCAGGAAGCTCTGGCTAAGACTGGTCACAAGCTGCCGGTCGTCTTCCTCAGCGGCCATGGCGATATCCCAACTACCGTTCGAGCGATGCGGAAAGGCGCGGAAGATTTCCTCACCAAAATGGCCCCGAAGGAGGAGCTGATCGACGCCGTAAATCGCGCTCTCGCTCGTGATGCCGGCGATCGATCTGAACGCGCCAGGCGGGCCGCATTGCGCGCGTCTTTTGCCACGCTCACGCCGCGCGAACTTGAAGTGCTCAAGCACGTTGTGCGTGGCCGGCTCAACAAGGAAATCGCCTGGGATCTTGGGATTCACGAGCGCACAGTAAAACTCCATCGCACTGCCATCACCACCAAACTCGGCGTTCATTCGACTGCTGAGTTGACCAAGCTATGGATTGAGGTTGAAGGCCTCGAACCTTAGAACCAGCTATTCAATTAGTAATCACCCAGACCTTCCCTAAAGGGCAGTGCCAACCTTCCCTAAAGGGTAGTAGTTTTGCGCTGCTTGTCCGTCGTATGCTCCCCACCGAATGAGATGGATAGCCAGAATATTTATATCGCCGTCATCGATGATGACGAGAGCGTCTGTCGCTCGTTTAGCAGGTTGTTGCGGGCGGCACATTTTCAACCGATAAGTTATTCGTCGGCCGAAGAGTTTCTCGCGGACACGAAGCACCCGAAGTTTGATTGCCTCGTGCTCGACATTCAACTCCTGGGAATGTCGGGGCTGGAACTGAGAAAGAGACTCGCAGCCGTCAGAGACAGCACCCCAGTGGTCTTTATAACAGCGTACGACAATCCCGAGGTTACGGCCGAGGCTGAGGCCCACGGTTGCGCGGGTTTCTTCCGCAAAACGGACTCAAGCATTGAAGTGTTGGCGGCCATAAACCGCGCCATCGGTTTGGAAGTCTCTGATTCCGGCGATGAGCGTTAAGCACAATTGCGCTGCGTTTCACCAGGAAGCGGGCGCCACACATGAAGAACGGAGGCATATTTATGGAGCAGAAGATCGTCTTGACTGGCATTGCCCGGTCGAAAGGAAAGGCCGCCGGCGAAGCGCGGTGAACCGCCAACGAATGGGATGGGCGTTCAACCACGTCGGTAACGAGGACGGCATCGTCCTGGTGCCCGGCGCCGACCTCCAGGGCCAAAGCTATCATTGGCAAGGTCGTGGTCTATCCCACGGTGATGGGCTCCACCACCGGCGCCATCAGTCTGTACTACAAGTGCACGCAATCACATCACGGCCCGGCAGCCATCATTTGCCAGAAAGTCCACGATATCGACATCAGCGGAGCCATTGCCGGTGGCATCCCCGCCATCGACAGCCTGGACCAGGACCCGATCACGACCATCAAGAACGGCGACTGGGTGGAAATCGACGCGCCGAAGGTAGGCCAGAAGGCCACCGTCACGCTCACGCGCAAAGCGCAAGCGACCGCGCCGGCTTGAAGAACAAGTAGTCCGTTCGACGACATTGGAAACGCAATCATTTTAAGGAGATAGACCATGGTAATGAAACTCACGAAACACCAGCAAGAGATGCTGGACGGCAATCTTGGCGAGGCAAAGAAGTTCTCCATGGAGAAGCTGGTGGACTTTGGCGAAGCGATCGAAGCCAAGGAAATGGTGGACCTCGTCCTGGTCCTCAACTGCTGTCCGATCTACTCGAAGGACCGCCAGGCTCCGGAGACAAAGAAGAAACTCGAGATGTACGATCTGGGACACAGTCCGCTCTACGATCCGATCTTCGCGATGAAGGACGCTCACGTCGCTGACGAAACGGGTACCCAAGCCGGGAACGATCCGTACCTGCTCCAGTTCGACAAGCAGCATGAGACGGGCAACCCCTGGAATTTCGAGATTCCGGGCAAGGGCAGCTACAAGGTCGACGATGAAATGGTTGAAGGCCTCAAGGCGGGCTACGACAAGCTTACGGAGCATGGCTGGCTCCCCTGGATGTCGTGTCAGCCTCAGGTCAACACGTGCATTCCGAAGTTTGGAGAGTACTGCGCCAGCTCAGAATCGAGCGCCGCGGCCTACATCAACACCATCATCGGCGCACGCACAAATCGGGAATCTCCGATCAACACGGTCTATGCCGCCTACACCGGCTGCCTGCCAAAGTACGGCACCCACCTCGATGAAAATCGTGCAGCCAAATGCATTGTCGAACTGGACGACGAGACGCGGGATAACATGAAGGGCGCCGGAGACTGGGCGGCGCTCGGCGCCTGCCTGGCTGAAAAGGCGGATAACCGGATCATGGCCGTCCTCAACCTGCCAAAAATTTTGGGCCCGACGGCGACCAAACAGATAGTTTCCGCATGCTCGCCGGGAATGAACGACCCGATCATGCACCTGATGGGCTTTACGCCGGAGTCCCCGACGCTGGAGGCTGCCTTCAAAGGCAACATGCCGAAGAATGTGGAGCGTTACAAAGTCACCATGGACGATATCGTCGAGATGTACCACCACATCAACAACATCGCGCCGGCGCCCGGACCGGACAAGGCGAAACCGGTGGACATCGTCATCTTCGGCTGTCCGGTCGCGACGTTTGAAGAGGTCCGCGAAGTCGCCCGGTTGTTAAAGGGCAAGAAGGTGAAGGAGGGCGTGATGCTGTGGGTGCAGACGGACACACCCAACTACCATATGGCCCACCAATACGGAGACGCCAAGATCATCGAGGAGGCCGGCGGCAAGATCTACCATCAGACCTGCATGGCGATGAACCCGGTCCGGCACTACCCGAAGGGCATCACTATCGCCACGGACAGCTTCAAGTACGTAAAGCTCGGAGGCGGCTTTGGTATGAACTGGATCTTCGGGAACCCGCCGGCTCTGGTCAACGCGGCGGTGACCGGGGCATTCACACCGAGTGCCCGCTGGGACTACTGGGCCAAGCCGGCGAAGGAGCGGTTGGCTAGCGAAAAGGAGCGCCCGCTTTACAGCCAGCCCTTCGTGGATTGAGCAACCGTCGTTTCGGTAAAAGTGTGTTGGATTTGATGGGCAGTGGTGCTCATTGTTCGACGTTACAGGAGGATGGGGAGCGGCGAAGCGCCGCCAGTAAGCTGCGTCTGGAGGGGCCGTGGCCGATTTGAGAATGGCCCTTTCGACGCATTTCCACAGGAGAATTCCATGAGTGTCCACAGGAGAATTTCCATCCGTGTGCTCCTCGCTCGAGTGTCCATCTTGTCGGTCTGCGTCCTCGCGGTCTCGGCGGCGGGGCCGGCGCGCGGCCAGTCGCCTAACCTGACGAGCGCGACGCCGAACCTTCCTGCGGTCAAGACCGGGGACGCTCCGACTAAAGCTGACGACGAGGCTAGTAGCGCAGCCAAACTGGAAGAGATGCTATCTACGATCAAGCGATTGGAGATGCGCGTGCAGGAGAGCGAGGATAGCAGCGCGGCCAGCCGGTCTACGATCAAGCGATTGGAAATGCGCGTGAAGGAGTTGGAGAACAAGTCGGACAAAGGCGCGACAGATGCCACGACGAGCGTCGCCGACCCAAACGCTGCAAAAGAAGACGTCGCGAAGGAAGAGACAGTCAAACCCGTGCGACCGCGACAACCACCGAAGTTGGTGCTGGGGCCCCTCTGAACGTTCCTGCGCCACAGCAGGATTTGAGTTGGACCAAGGGAGACTTCAAGATCACGCTTTTCGGGGCGCTCAGGCTTGATGCCTATTTCAACTCGGCGCGGACGCAGGGAGCCGGTCTTCCGGGTTTCCTGTTTCCGAAGTTTGCCGGCGGGTTTTCGCAGCAGAACATGTCCATGAACGCTCGGAATTCGATGGTAGGCCTTCTCTTCCGGGGACCCGATATCGGCAAATTCCATTCCGGCGGAAAGATGCAGGCGGTGTTTTTCGACAACACCAATGTCTTTGCGGACAATAACGGGTTCATGCTAACGCAAGCCTATGGCGAGTTGTTCAACGATAAGTGGAGGTTCGCTGCGGGTCTGCAATTAGACGTCTTCGCTCCGAGCCTGCCGACGTCCCTCTCTTTTTCCGTCGATGGTGCGCCGGTCGGCGACACCATCAAGGGCCAGATCCGCGTGGAGCGTTACCTGAAATTGGGCAGCGACTCGCAATTGACTTTGCAGGGCGCGTTAAGCGAGCCGCTAAATTCCATCAAAACTCCGGATATCAGTCTGGACGAGGATAACGGTTTGCCGAATTTTGAAGGACGCGCTCTTTTCGGTCTGGGAAAGCCGTCGCGGATCGGCCTGCTGAACGAGCGTCCCGTGGAGATCGGTCTCTCAGGCGTGGTAGGCAAGCTTCGCAGGACCGCTCTTCCAAGCGAACCTGCGCGGCGGGTTATCTCAACCACCTGGGGAGTCAACCTCGAGTTTCGAGCGAACCTCGGAGACCGCTTCGGATTTAAGGGTGAAGTATACACCGGCCAGGGACTCGGGCAAATGGTCGGCGGCGTTCTCCAATCACTCGATGCCGTGACTTGGAGGGCTATCCGCTCTACCGGCGGATGGGTCGAGGGATATGTCTACCTGACGCCAATGGTGCACAATCACACCGGTATGTTTATAGACGATCCTAACAACAGTGACATCACGGGGCTCTCGAATACCCTCTTCGGGCGGACTCGCAACAGAGTCTTCTATAACACTCTTCTTTGGGATCTAGGTGGGGAGAAGAAGAAGTTCCGCATCGGGGTGGAGTTTACCTTAGGGAAAACGGAGTACAAGGACCCCGCCTCCACGGGGAGATTGCCGAACAGTGGATTCGGCATCCATCCCCAGTTTCAGTGGCTCTTCTAGGTGAACACTATGGAACTGATTCAGAAAGTAACCTCGGTCGCCGTGCTGGTCTTTGTACTCTCCAGCATGCTGGCGACTGGTTTGGGTCTCACGGTGAGTGAAATCATCACCCCGCTCCGCAATGTCCGGCTGCTGGTGCTATCCCTGCTGGCAAGTTTTGTGTTGATGCCGCTCACCGCCCTTGGTCTCGCCAGGCTGTTGCAGCTCGACGAACCGCTGGGCGTGGGTCTGCTGCTATTGGGTGTGGCAGCCGGCGCACCGTTCCTGCCGAAATTGGCCCAGCTCGCTAAGGGCAGCCTGGCCTTCGGGGTGGGCTTGATGGTGCTGCTAATGGTCATCACGGTGGGCTATCTCCCGCTTGTCCTGCCGTTATTGCTGCCGGGCGTTTCGGTCAACCCGGCGAAGATTGCCCGTTCACTGTTTCTGCTCATGTTGCTTCCGCTGGCTGGCGGGCTGGCTGTAAAAGCCTGGTTCGCGGTTGCCGCCGCGCGCACGAAACCGGTGCTCGATGCGATCTCCAGTCTGAGTCTAGTTCTACTGATGTTGCTGATCATCGGGACGAACATCAAGAACGTGCTGGCCGTGTTCGGCACGCGCGGCATCCTCGCCGCTCTCCTCTTCATTGCCGTCGGTTTTGCCGTAGGGTGGTTGCTCGGTGGACCAGGCATGGACACTCGGCCGGTCCTGGCGCTGGGCACTGCGCAACGCAACATTGCCGCCGCGCTCGTGGTGGGCGGTCAAAGTTTTAGTGACCCGAAAGTGGTCGTTATGATTATCGTCGTCGCTATCGTTGGGCTGCTGGTTCTGATGCCGTTGTCCAAAGTCCTGGGCCAACGCGCACCTGCTCGCGCGGCGGAAGTTCCATAGTGGCTCCGCGGCGAATCATAATTGCGATTCACGTTTGCAGCCCTGTCGCGCAGATCCATCCGAATGTGTGCGGTAACGGTTGGCTCGCGCTGTGTAACGACTCATTCGCTGCAACTTAGCCGACGAGTGGTTTCGCTGAGATGTGTTCGCAATACCAGACGTTCATGAGCAAGATCAAGTTGACCCAAGTCGAGCCGGCGTTCGCCTCGCCCATGATGCTGTTCCAAATCCCGGATTGCGAAGTCCTCAACCAGCAGCTGGTCGAGGAGGCGCAGGCGATGCGCGCGCGTTTGCCCGGATTGACCAGAAGTAATCGCGATGGCTGGCACTCCGAGGACGATTTCTTCGGTCGCACCGAGCCCGGATGCACGGCGTTACGCACGCACATCCTGGAGGCGGTGCAGGAGACCACCCGGTTGCTTTCGCCCGATTTCGATTTCGCCGCGAACCGGGCGCTCTGCCAGGGCTGGATCAACGTCAACCCGCCCGGCGCTTTCAACGGGCCGCATGATCACTCAGGTTTCGCGTTATCCGGCGTCTATTATGCCAGCGTGCCCCCGGAGGGACGCAGCGGCGCGATCGAGTTCCTCGACCCGCGCGCCAACGCCAACGCCTACATGATCGAAGGCGCCGCCTGCTTCAATCGCAAGTTCATGATCAACCCGAAACCGGGAAATCTCCTGGTGTTTCCGTCCTATCTGACGCACTGGGTGCAGCCGAATGGGGACTCGACGGACCGGATCACGGTCGCCTTCAACATCCGCTATCTCAAGCAGTCTGATCCCGTGCCCGTCATAGATTGAGCAGGAGCAATGTCCATCAGAGCCTTGCTGGGGACCAATCATGGAATGCCAGGACGTCACGGCGCACATTGCGGATTATCTAGCGGGATCTCTTCCGATCGAGGAGCTCGAAGCGCTTCTAACCCATGCGTGGGCCTGCGCCGCATGCAGCGACAAGCTGACGGCCGCGGAAGCGAGGTCGCAGGAGCCGGGACGAATCCCTTCTGTGACTCCTGACCTGACTACGCTGCGGAGGCGCTTCAACGCGGTGATGGCCGAATACGAGGAAGAGCTCGGCGGCCGTTCGCGAAACATTCGCCCACCCAGATGCGCCACTTGCAGTTTCCCCGGGCAATCGTGTTCCTGGATCTGCCGTGTGAGGTTCTTGAAGTTCTGTTGACGATCGCAGTTCGCGTTTTGGAATGAACACCGTGAATGAGAAAAAAAAGGGCTGGAAGCAGAAAATACTACATGAACTGAAAAGCTATTGGCTGCTTGTCCTTTATATGGCCATCTTCTTCGGTGTTTTTACCACGTTATCGAAGATTGTTACTGGCCCATTATGGAATCAGCTACGCGGACTACGGAATTAGCGTAATCAGGGCGCTGGTTTTAGGCAAAGTCGTTCTCGTGGCAGAAACCTTACGTCTGGGCCGGGGACTTGAAGAAAAGCCTTTAATCGTTCCAACCCTATACAAGACTTTTCTGTTTGTTGTTTGTATGGCGGTCTTTGATATTGCCGAGGGCTTGATCCGCGGCTTGATAGACGGGTTGGGTCCAATGGGAGCCGTTGATGAGGTTATGAGCCGATTCAACTACGAATGGCTTTCCAGGGCCCTGGTCATCTTCTTCGCCTTCATCCCCTTTTTTGGGGTCAGAGAATTGAGGAGAGTTCTGGGAGAGGGAGTGACAGACATTTTCTTTCGGCGGAGATCAGCCACGGAGGCCGGCTGCGACCCACCCCTGAGGACCTATTGACGGCATCGCAACGGCGGTCCTTTGTTTAGTGGTCCAATTCAGCAGTAACTGATCAAGAAGACCCGGGAGGGTTCACCTTATGCAGCGGCGCAGGAATTATCGATATATGGCGAGTGTCCTTCTCGTCATCGCCATTTTCTCAATACACGGCGCGCGGACAGGACAAGAACATCTGGCAGGAATACCGGCCGAGCCTCGTCTTTGCGATGCCCATCAACGAAAAGTGGATCGCGTGGCAATATAACATTGTCGTCTACTCACCGGAAAAGAAATTTACTACGGTCGGCGTAACGCCTGCCGGGCTTTATCTACAGGCCGTTCGGAACCAAGGCTTCGGGCGGCTGGTTAGAGCTTTGGGCCGGAACGCTCTTCGCACCCTCCGACAACTACCACAAACGAACAGCTTTGAGCTTCGTCCCGTTGGGGGCGTCAGGGTGTTCGTGCCGAACAAAGGGAAGATAAACATCTTCAACTTTGTGCGGTACGAGTACAGGGCTTTTCACCAGGACAACAACTGGACATCCCAGCCGCGAATTCGCGACCGCACCGCAATAGAGATCCCGCTGGCAAAGGGTGACAAAAGGTGGGGACCCGAACCTGCTATACAGTCGGCGATGTAGAACCGTTCTGGCGACTTGATGACAAGTTTCTGGAAAAGGTCAGGGTGCGTGGCACATTGGTTATATAGTCAAGAGAAGATTGGCTCTTGAGTTCATTTACCATGCCGAGTTTGCGGGCTCCAAAGGCCAGCCTAAACAATTTGTCGGCAACATCTGGCGTTTGAATATCAAGTTCTTGTTCCCGAGAGGGAAAGGCATTTTCCCCAGGATCGATATTGACGATTAGAAAAGGGCGGAGAACGGACACGACGCATGGGCCAACATTTCCTCGACATCGCGGTTGATCTCGGCCGGGAAACGATGAAGATGGTAAGAGAAATAGAAGTGCGCATGCCGCACCGACCGTCTGGGCAAAACTCTCACAGTTAACCTGGCAATAGCGTTGGTCGTAGGAACGACCGTAAAGGTGACTCAATGATCAGACTAAAAAGCATTTGATGTTCTTTAGTTTGAAGTGTACAGTCCTCACCAAAGAGTACTCGGATTACAGGAACCCGATCCCCCGTCGTTTGTAACGACCCTCTTTCGAGTGGTCTCTCACATTTAGTTCGGTGTTTCCCCATGAAAAAGCTGCGCTGCCCCTTTACAGTCGCTGCCTTGCTCGTCCTGTCGGTTGTTTGTCACCTCGTTTCGCTCAGTCAACAGCATCCATTGAAGGTCAAGTCACTGATCAGAACGGTGCGCTTTTACGCGCAGCTGAGATCACTGCAGTGAGTCCCATGATTGGGATAGCACGCGTTGGTTCGACAGACGATGATGGTCGGTACCAAATAGCCGCACTTCCGGTTGGATCTTATCGACTTGAAGTCAGCGCTCCGGGTTTCAAACGCAATCATCGAGAATTCAAAGCTAGAAGTTGGCCGTACGCTCACCCAAAACTTTCAACTTCAGGTCGGTGAGTGTCTCAGTCAGTCACCGTCTCGACGGCTAATAACGTAATCGAGCAATCAACTGTTTCTGTTGGTCAGGTGGTCGATCAACGTATGGTTCAGGAGATGCCTCTCAACGGTCGCTACTTTTTGGATCTGGCCTTGATGGTCCCCGGATCAGTTACGCCTCCGCAAGGTGCTTTCTCTGGATCGCCCATGCGCGGTGTGGGTTCTCTCGCAATCAACACCGGCGGTAATCGTGAGGAAACTGTCAACTACCTGGTCAATGGAATCACGCTCAACAATCTGACCTTTAGCTCGATTACTTTTCAACCATCGATCAACACGATTCAGGAATTCAAGGTCGACAACTCAACCTTCAGCGCCGAATACGGTCAAAGCTCCGGCGCCATCGTCAACATTGCTACACGCTCAGGTACCAATGAATTTCATGGCGAAGTGTTTGAGTTCTTTCGCAACGACGCGCTTGACGCACGTAACTTCTTCAAATTCACTTCCAATCACCCGGCGCCATTCAAGCGTAATCAGTTTGGTGGCAATCTCGGCGGTCCGATCATTAAGAAGAAACATTCTTTCTTCTTCTCTTACGAAGGCTTGCGTCAACGTCAGGGACTGAACGTCAACAGCCTTGTGCCGAGCGACGCCCAGCGGGCGTCGGTTACTGATCCGGTGATCGCGAAGTTGCTTAACTTGATACCACGGGCGAACTTCGCCGACTCGATCCGGCACGCCGCGGTTTGTCGGATCGGCCAGCGCGCCGGTTAACGTCGACCAGTGGACGGTGGATATCAATTATAATCTTAGCGAACGAGACAGGCTGCATGGGTACTACGACATTCAACGTCGATGGCGAGAACCCACACGGAACGGTAACACGATCCCTGGCTTCGGCAATATCACTCGCCCTCTACGACAGATCTTCACTCTTAATGAGACACACATTTTCAGTCCGAACCTCGTGAACGAAGTGCGCCTTGGCTTCAATCGCTTCACTTCCTCCTCACACGCCGAATGCGCAACTTAATCCGGCAGACTTTGGGATTCTCAATGGAATTACCCAGCCGATCGGACTACCCCAGATCAATGTTGCCGGCGGAGCTCTCAACTTCGGAGGACCTGCGGCCCAACCGTCCGGACGAAGCGACACAGTCTTTGTCGTAGCTGACATACATGAGTTGGCTGCGCGGGTTGCATTCATTGAAGTTCGGTGGGGAATTCCGGCAGTTTCTGAACAACAATTTTCGGCAAGGTCACAGGCTCGTTCAACTTTCCGACCGTGGCGGCCTTCCTGGCCGGCAATGCAAACTCTTTCAATGTGACGCTGGGCAACCAGTCAAGCAGTATTGCCGAGGATGCGCTGGGTTTCTTTGTCGAGGACAATTATAAAGCGCGACCGAATCTGACGCTTGGACTCGGACTGCGATACGAATGGAATATGACGCCGAGCGAACGTTATGATCGGTTTATTGTCTTCGATCCCCAGAGCGCTTCGCTGGTGCGGGTCGGCTCAGGAATCGACGATATCTATCACCAGAACAACAAGAACTTTCAGCCGCGCGTTGGCTTTGCGTGGGATCCATTTGACGACGGCTAAGACAGTGTTGCGCGCTGCATATGGATTTATGTCGATCAACCGATGACTAGCGTGGTGACGCCAACCAGCGGAAATCCGCCGCTGGCAATCCCGCTCACCTTCACCGGACAGTATTCGTTTCGACAATGCAATCAATCTGGCAGGTCTCACGAGCCTTGCTCCTCAGACGGTGGACCATGATTTCGACAACGCTTATATGCAGTCATGGAATTTGAACGTACAACATGAGTTCACCCCGTTTGTGCTGATGGTCGGCTACGTTGGTTCGAAAGGCACACACCTGATCACACGACGCAATATCAACCAGCCTGTGAACGGCGTACGTCCGTATCCCGCGTTGTCGAACTCGAGCCCGATATTACCGGGTACCGCTCTTGGCAATATTACGCAGGCGGAAAGCGCAGGCAATTCGAGTTACAACGCCGTTTGGGTGACAGCCAGCGCGGCGGCTTACACGTAATTTGCAATTCGACGCGTCTTACACCTGGTCCAAGTCACTCGATTACAACTCCTTCAGCACTCAAGGAGTCGTCGTCCAGAACAGCTATGACCTTGACGGCATCGTGGACTTTCAGATTTCGATGCGCGTCACCGCTTTGTCATCAGCGCGCTCTACGAATTGCCATTTCATGACAATCGATGGGTCGATGGCTGGCAGCTGGCCGCGATTGTGCAGTCCCAAAGCGGCAACCCGGTCAATATCGTCACCAGCAACAGCACGGTGAATGGCGTGGCGGGTACACTCAGGCCCGATGTCAATGGTCCAATCAATATCCTTGGCAGCGTTGATGACTGGTTCGACACTTCAGTCTTTACTCCGGTCGCGCGCTTTGGCAATCTGGGCCGCAATGTGGTTATCGGACCGACTTTCAATAACACTGACGTTTCGATTACCAAGAACACGAGACTTACCGAGAGTCTTCGCCTGGAATTTCGCGCTGAAGTCTTCGATCTCTTTAATCACGCGAACTTTGGACAGCCCGGCAATGTTGTGGGCACTCCACGTTTGGCCGAATCACGAACACACGGTTTCCCACAGGCGAATCCGGTTCGTCACGACAGATTCAATTTGCTACGAGGCTAATTTTCTAGAGGATGGGCTATTAAGAGAGAGCGACTTGAAAATTGCTCGTCTACCGCTGTTGCTGGTGTTGTTGGCGCTCTCGTGGCTGCCATCGGTAACGCGCGCTGAACCTCCGGCAACCAAGAGAGTGTTGGTGCTCTACTGGTACGACAAAGTCTATCAGGGCCAAAACTTGTGGGATCAGAGTTTTCAAGCATCCCTTCCCGGCAACGTCGAATATTATCCGGAATATCTGGAAGCTAATCGGTTTCCCGGAGCGAACCAAGCTGAGGCTTTACATGACTATCTCCTTAAGAAGTATGCCGACCGCAGCCTCGACGTAGTAGTCGCTAACTCTGAGGCCTCGCTGAATTTTCTGCTCAAATATCGCAGTGACCTCTTCCCACACGTCCCGCTGGTTTTCTACTGCACCAGTCGGCCTCTACCCAGTGAAATCCAAGGCCAAACGTCACTGACCGGTGTCGTTATTATCAGCAGCTACAAGAAAACTCTGGAGCTCGCGTTGAACTTAAATCCGGAGGTGAACCAGGTATTTGTCGTTAGTGGTTCGCTTGAACACGACCGGAGATTTGAGGTGGTGGCGCGGGAAGAACTTAGGGAATTCGAGGGCCGAATAAAAATCAATTACCTGACAGATCTTTCTCCAGCGGAATTAGTTGCCAGGACTGCAAATTTGCCTGACCGCTCGCTTGTCCTCTACGCCTGGCAACAGGCGCAGGATGATCAAGGAAAGGTTTTGGAGTCAGGAGAAATGCTCTCTTCGATTACCAAAGCCACTCCGGTTCCTATCTATGGTATGTCAGTTCACTCGCTCGGTCTCGGAATCATCGGCGGCCACGTATACACCGTCGAAGCTGCGGCGGGGAAAGTGGCAGAAGTGGTGCGAAGAATTACCAACGGGGAGAGAGCAGAAGACATCCCGGTCCAAAACGTACCGACGGTCCCGATGTTCGACTGGCGCGAGCTTAAGCGCTGGGGCATCAGCGAGGACCGCTTGCCGCCCGGCAGTATTGTGCGGTTCAAAGATCCGACTTTCTGGCAGCAATACAAGTGGCGCATCGTCGGCGCATTAACGCTCATCGTTCTGCAAGCCGCATTAATTGCTGTGCTGCTCGTCGAGAGAAGACGCCGGCAGCGCGCCAAGCTAGCACTCGCCCAGCTCAATGCCGAACTGGAAGATCGCATCGCTGCGCGCACCGCAGCGCTCAACAACAAGAGTCGCGAATTGGAGAGCTTCGCCTACTCCGTCGCACATGATCTCAAGGCCCCCTTGCGCGGTATCGACGGTTACAGCCGCCTGCTCGTTGAAGACTACTCAAAAGACCTCCCCGATGAGGCCCGCTCCTTTATTAATACCATCCAAACATCAACCGGAGAGATGAGCCAGCTCATAGACGATCTCCTGGACTACTCCCGCCTGGAAAGGAGGGAATTTAAGGAGGACCGTCTCGAACTCCATCCCCTCATTACAAAGCTGGTCGACCAGAAGAGGCGCGAGGCGGCCGAGCGCAACATCGATTTCGTCGTAAATGTCGATGGGGAAACTGTGTTGGCTGACGCTAACAGTCTCATTCAGTCGCTCAGTAACTATCTGGACAATGCCGTCAAGTTCACCCGCCAGATGCCTCAGCCACACATCGAGGTCGGCTCGAAGGAGACGGCGACGAGCTGCCTTGTATGGGTGCGCGACAACGGCATCGGCTTCGACAGCAAGTATCGCGATCAAATCTTCGGGATTTTTCAGCGCTTAAATCCGACGGACGAGTATCCGGGCACAGGCATTGGCCTGGCCATCGTACGCAAAGCGATGGAGCGCATAGGCGGGCGCGCCTGGGCGGAGAGCGAGCCGGGCCAGGGCGCGACTTTTTATTTGGAGATTCCGAAAATTGCCTGCTCGCAATCTTAGCGTCGCGATCTGTTCATCCCCGGTTAAAGACAGTCATGAGATTGTTTGGGTGCGGTCGCTCGGACCACGCGATTGCAAGGCAGCGACGGATCCAACTTACCGACGGTTGGGAGAAACTCACTCGGCCATACGATCTATATATATAAGGAGAGACGGATAGCTGCTGCGTAGCGGAAAATCCTTCGCTCTGTCCTTCTATAAGGAGCGCAAAGGCTGCGCTTGAGCGGCTCGCCCACGCTACTTAACAAAGAAGCGCGCTCATGGCGAGTCCGCTTCAAGCTGGGGTTATAGGCGCGCGTGGATTGCCGGCATTGATCTCTTAATGGCGATTCGCAGAAACGTAACGAGCCAAATCTTCGATTGTCTCAAACGTTGGGTTGGGAACGAGTGCCACGACATTAGAAAGCGATACTTCAAAACCCGAACCATCATCCTTAGGATCCAACTCCAATTCGAAACGTCCGCCTCCAACTGATTCGCTACCACCAAAAAGAGATCTTCGCTCAACAAAGCTGGTCCAATGAACCAAGAGGTGGCGGCCAGACTCATCGAAAAAGCGGTAGGCCCCGTCTTCGACATCAACGGCCTCGCACTCACGATGAACTGAGTCAATATCGGGAAGAACCGATACGGTTTGATCGTTTGAAAACACGATAATCATCGCGAATTAATCGAACTGCCGAACCATTAATTGGATCAGACTTTCTCATGTTGCAACACGAGAGGTTCCAACATAACAGCGACCAGCCACCGCTATTCCAGCAAATTTGGGCGAGTGGCATTTAATGCTAGCCTCAGCTCATTGAAACACCAAATGGCTAGCCTTGGTGGACGGAATATTTGCTACGCGAGCACGCAGGTCGAAAAAACGGAGAATTGGTTTGTGACCAACTTGTGACCAGAATTCCCAAAAGTAGGCGTTAATAGCAGATAACAGATAGACTCGCTAGCGGCTGCAACCCGTTACAAACGTTAATAAATCGTAAGAGCCATAACCTGCTGGAGTACACTGTGATCGCCACTCTTAATCAGCGGGTCGGAGGTTCGAGCCCTCCACGGCTCACCATTTCTTACCAATAAGTTAGGGCATCCGATCTGGATGCCCTTTTTTGATGTGCCAACGTTATCCAGTAAGTGCTTTTTTAAAAGCGCCAGCAGCCTCGTGTTGCATTGAAGCGTGTGACTGTAGACGTTGAGTGTAGGTTGACGCTGAGTGTTTAAGCTTCTCCGCGACGATCTTCGGGTTGGTGCCAGCACTCAACAGCGCTGACGCGGTTGTATGGCGCAAGTCATACCAGCGAATGTCAACTTTGTGTTGTCCGGTTTCATGTGGCCCATCGCAGAATGCTTTGCAAAGAATTGGCTTGAGGTGCAGCCCAATAACATCGCGAGTTTGGAGTTGGAGTGCCGATTGACGTGCAGAAAACCAAATTCTGATTCTGATAGTCCTTGCCTCGGCTTAGCGGTTCCTTAACTGCACCGGGAACGAAACCGACTGAACTCATACCGCAAAATTAGCGAGCGGATTTTCGCTTGGCAAGAATCGATAGAGGTAAACCGCATTCAAAGACATCAAGGCCCAAGTGAGGAACTGGAAAGGCCAGCACAACCGCTCTTATGACGGCTGACTGGCCTTTCGGTTTTTAGTGTGGCAATTCTTTGCTAGACAGCCTTGCGCCGCTTGCGCACTTTGGCGGCAATTCCTACTAGCCCGGTGCCGAGCAGGAGCATTGTTGTCGGCTCGGGTACGGGAGCCTGGACAGTGACCGTCAAATCGGACATTGTTCGAGTCATCACTACCGCCGGCGACATTGCTTTAAACCACAGCGAGAAGTTAACGCTCTAGCTTCCGTTCGTGGATGTTACCCGGGGAATGTTTCAAAGAGCGGTAGTGGGCCACGCGTGGCGACGTTTGCCACCTGTTGATTCTGCCAATTGGCAAACGAACGGTGTCGACAGAAAGGATGATGGGAATTGAAACGTTACCGCCGCACAATTATGTAATCGCGACCGTATTTGTGTTTGTCGTGCCGGAGTTAAAGGCCGAACCGACAAAGATGACAGTTCCTCCCGCTACTCCGCTTTGTGACGTATTGTGTAATCGACAGGACAAGCGGGTCGGCGTTAGCCTTTCCCGCCGCGACCATGAAAACTGCAACTAAGGCGCACGCCACTAGGGTATGTTTCATTAAATTCCGCATGGGGGTTCTCCTTAAATTAGGGAAATAGGAACTGAGACGAGCTTTTTATTCTCCAACACGTAAAGCTCATCCGCACGATTAAGCTTGTAAATGGGACTTACAACTGCTCTTAGGAAACAGATCAATGCTGTAAAGCTGGGCGAAGAAGGTTTCCTAATGGGAACGCCTGAAACGAAGCGCATTCTTCGCACCTCAGTCTTCGGCGATCACGACGATTTGTTTCTGTGCGGGATTGTGGCACTTCGGCGAGTTGTTAGACAGTGAGGTAACTACTAATTTTGTCTAAGTAGTAATACTTATTGTGTCTAGCAGAACATGCACATCGGTGATGGATCGACAGCCACCATGCAGATAAGGAGGGGAATATGGCCAAAGTAAACACAGTAAGAAATCGGTTCTATATTAGCCTGCTCGGGGTAGTCATCATGCTGGCTAGTTACTGGTACTTTTCCTTTGACCCGAATCCCTGGGTTTTTTCTTAGCGGCGGCATCCATACTAGGCGGCGTGGGCATTAGCCGCTGGAAGGCTCGACGCGGACATTTTGATTGGGATCCGAAAAATTCCCGTTGAACTGACCTTTAGTTGGGGCGCGAGACGTTAAGCCTCACTGTGATAATGTCCTCACCCCACCATCACGACGCCTGTTGCGGCGCATTCTATTTCAATCTCAGCAACTGTCAATTCAATAAACTCTCATTAGTTAACTAGTGAGTCGATTTCCCCTTCTCAACCAATTGCCAATAGGCGTTCTTCCACAAGAGCATCAGCCGAGCGAAAGAGCGCGGTCAACCAAGTAGTGCCTGCTGGAAAGTTTTTGGTGTGCCAGTGGGGTGCCAACCAATCAGAACTCAGTCGCACTCAGCAACACATGACAGTTGTGTATAGCTGGAAATTACTGCCTCAGACGAACAAGCAAACACTGAGCGATACTCAGCAAAACAGACGTTTGTGGACTCTTAATCAGCGGGTCGGAGGTTCGAGCCCTCCACGGCTCACCAGTTTTAGGATAAAAAATGCGGGCAGTCATTTATTGACTGCCCGCTTTGTTTCGCCCGAACCAGGATCCAGATCACGATTTCAGATTTCAAGTGCGAAAGCTGCACACTTCGTAAGCGAATCGTGCAGTAGCTCGACGCACAACTCGAACATCCTTCATTGACGGGACACGCTAATCTCATTCTCGATTGACCTCAAGCCACGCATCGATTTGATCAACTTCGCCGCCTTCATTCTCGCACCTGCGGAATTGACCGTTCCTGTTAGCACAGCACGACCTTCGTTGATACTTATCGAAACTGAACTCAACTCTGAGTCCTCGCTGAGTTTCTTCGAAGCATCTTGCTGCAACACTGAGTCAATGTTTGCACTTTCAATGACAACTGGGTTTACCAGAAGCGGTGGGCCAACTGAAACTGAATCTTGCCTGGGTGTCGCGGGAGATGCTCTTGGAATGTCCGCTGCTACATTAGCCGGCAACTCCATTGCTGACTTACTGTTTGTGTGAACCTGGTTTTTTGCTGGCTTATTCGGTAGTTCGATTCTCACGATCTGTCCGGCTCCCAGCGGCGCGCCAAAACTCAAATTAGAGACATATAGCGCACCATCGGGTCCAAGCGTCATCCCCCCAGGAAAGCTCAAGCCCGTCGCAATTACCGTTTGGTCGCCGTTAGGATCAATTCTAACGACCCGACCCGAACCCAATTGGGCGGGACTCGGGAAACCAGGATTTGTCATCGATTCAAGAACGTACATTCGGTCACGTTCATCGATCACTAGTCCCTGCACCGTGGTAAGTCCGGTGGCCCATGTATTCAGGTGACCGCTCGGATTCAGTTTCATGATCTGCTCTGTGCCGGGATCAACCGGAAATAAGCCAAGGTTTCCAAAGAAGAAATTTCCCTTGTAAGCAATAGCTGTGGGCACTATGTGACCCTGAGTCGCAGAGACATCAACGATGCGGGTAATCTGTCCGCCTGTTGTGATCTTGTCGACTTCGCCGTGGTTTGGCTCAACAGCGTAAAGATCACCACGAACTTCAATCATGCTGTACCAGGTGCCGTCCGGTTCAAAATCGGAAAGGTTAGGATGCGCAACGTGATTTGCTTGTTGAAATGCGCTGAGATCTGCAATCAGAGATGGAGGTCCATTTTGGTTAATGCGAACTACTCCGTTAGGAAAGCTGGTGACGCCATGCGAACAACCCGCTCCGCCTAGCAATGCGTACATCGTGTCGCCGATGAACGCTACATCTGCAACGCCCGAGACAAGTCCATTAACTGTCTGACTAGAGGGAAGTGTATCGATCACCGTTGTGGGCACGCCATTCTTAATCACCGAAATGCGCCCACCAGAATTGCTGCCCAGGTAAGGACCCGGAAAATCAGTTAGCTGTAACTCCGGACAAATTGCCTTGGTGGAGTTCGCTCCTCCTGTTCCGCCTTCAGCAACGTACAAATTGCCATCAGGACCAAACTTCAAGCCCCGCGGATTATTCAAACCTAATGCATAAATGGTGAAGTCAGGCGGAGGGGCCGGCGCAAAGGCCACTCGGGCCGCTACTTTCGGAGAAGGTCCAATTATTAAAATCAGCGCTACCAGGAAAAGTGCACCTACCAGCGCAGCTGGACTGAGGAGATATGTCTTCAAATGTTTCATCTTGTGATTCCTTCCTGCTGATATTGCGTGGGTATACTTCTCCGCACTGCACAATGCCAATAATGAACAGAGTGCGAGAGAGTCGGATCATTCGAGATTGAAGATAAACATCTCGAACATGTAATTGTTCCTACTTACTACTGCGTAAAATCCGGACAGAACCTCTAATGGAGGCACTCAGAATCGCTTCTACAGAATCATTTTTAACGCGGGGGTTGACGTGTATAGGGCAAGTTGCGAGAAGTTGGGAGAAAACGTTGAAAGTCATCGAACTACTTTCGGTCCGGGCGGCAAGCGCTCGTTGGACGAGCGACGCCAGTTCAAGCTCATAAACTATTAGAAGACACAGGCGAGGCCAGGGCTTTCTTCAACGAAACGCACCAACGAATTGAAGAGGTTCGCTCTTAATGTCTTCCATCGCACAGGGAGGGATGAACTCTACTCCCGGTGGACCTACGAGGCAACAAGATTAAGGCGTGAGGGTAGTGTCCCAGTTTCTCGAATTAGGTGATCCGTCAGGGCAAACATCAGGTGACACGCTCATGCGCCAGATCGAGAACTTGTAAACTGAATGGGATCGCACTATTAGGGCGTTAGTAAGGCTCAGTACACTGGCAGTTCAAAGTTTGGGCCAGTGCGAATAATTGAGTTGTAGGTGGGCGTAGAGTTCGTCACGAAGATAGAGGATAAATTGAATTTCGTCATAAACGTCGTATCACTAGACGCGCCGAAAAGTTGATTGTTTATAGCCATGGCCTGAGTACCGCCCAGTTGAGGTGTATCGCTGATGACTGAACCGCCGGATAAAGTTACCGGGGAGGCATGAGCGACTAGTGGCAGCAACAGGAAAGCAGCCAAGACAAGTACGAGAGAGACATATTTGCGAAGCATTATTGGCTTCTCCTTTAAGAAATAGGAACTGAGACGAGCTTTTTATTCTCCAACACGTAAAGCTCATCAACGATTAAGCTTGTAAATGGGATTTAAATGGCCCTTGATAGGAAAGCGGCCTTATACGGCTCCACTTCTGGCAGTGCTTCAGGGCCCAGATGTTCGGAAGTGGCGGAGACACTACCATCTAGTAGTGGCGTTGTCCACCACCATATTCTCGATGAGTCCGGAAGATCTCGCCGCCCTTTGTTGGTTCGTCTTACTCTTACTCTTAAGCCAAGAGGTAGAAATGTTTTAGTGTCGCAAGGGTATTTACGTTGAACACTTCCTCCGACAAGATAAGCGCGTCTTCTAAAGCATATCGGACATACTCGACGCTTGCTAAAAGTAGTTACCCTGTAATACCTTCCACTCATTCCCCTGGACGGTTGGTTTTACCCCAAAACCAAGACTTTCCCCTCTTAATCCCTCTTTCCGGATATTTGTGTTTGCTCGAAGAGTACAAAAGTGTCCTTAATTAACAAGCGAAGAATCCTGATCGTCGATGATTCGCGCACAATGCGCCGGATGGTCGCGACATCACTGTCCAATATCGGCGAGTGTAGGTTCGAGGAAGCGGCTAACGGATTGGAAGCAATTGAGCACCTCGTTCTTGGACCTGCCGATCTGATGATCCTGGACTTGAACATGCCCGAATTACACGGCATTGAAGTACTCAAGTTTGTGCGAGCGCGACCGATGTACCAATCGATGCCCGTGATTGTATTAACGACAAAAGGTGAGGAGTCCATTCAACGTGAAGCTATGGCAGCCGGCGCAAGTCTCTATCTCACAAAACCGTTTTCATCAGTCGAGCTCGAGGCCAAAGTTCGCGGACTATTAGCGGAGGCAGGCGACAAAGCATAGTGGCAGACCTCAATCAACCACCTGACGATTTCGTTAATCAGTTCCTCGACGACTACTTTGCGGAGTGCGAGGAACATCTCGCCGTGGTTCGTGCTGGACTTCTGAACATTGAACGCTTTGTCGATAGTTCCATCGCTGACAATTCTCAACTCGACGAGTTATTCCGATCGTTTCACACAATCAAAGGAATTTCAGGGATGGTTGGCCTTTCGCCAGCCGAGCAGTTGGCACATGAGATGGAGGGCTATCTCAGAGTGCTGAGGCAAGGTGAAGCACTGCTATCCAAAGAAGGTTTCGATGCTCTAATCGAAGGCACTAAGGTTCTCGAAGAAGTCATCAGCGCCCATAAGACCCATGCTCCTGCGCCGGCCATCGAACGCACAATAAAGATACTGAGTGAAGTAGTCGCGGGGAAAACTGCCTCCGTAATGCCGGCGAGAGAGCAAGCGGAACAGACTTACAAGACCGAGGACAAGAAGAAGTGGAGATTTCTCTTCGCTCCAAGTCAGGCTCGGTCGGAAGCCGGAATCAATGTCAACACTGTTCGCGCACGTTTGCAGAGTATTGGCGAGATTCTTAGCACCACGCCGCTCGTCCATGATGGCGACGTACTCTTTGAATTGATCGTGGCGACTTCCGCGTCGGAAAGTGAACTGGACGCGCTCAAGGATTTGGAACTAACCATCGAGCCAATAGAGCTCGAAGAAAAAGCTGAACCGATCACGGCAACCCCTGCCACTTCTCAAACGACCTCCACTTCCGTGCGCGTCGACTTGGTCCGACTCGATCAACTCATGCTCCTGGTTGGCGAACTTGTTGTTACTCGCGCGCGGCTGGAACAGAACCTGAAGTCAATAAGAACCTCGTTAGCCCCGACACAGTGGCGCCAACTACAAGAGGTCAATGCAGCGTTTGGCAAGCAGCTTCGCGATTTGCGCAACGACGTCATGCGCGTACGCATGGTGCCGATAGCGGAGGTGTTTGACAGGATGCGCTTCGTTGTTCGCGACATCTCGCGCGAGACCCGAAAGCGAGTCACCCTGGAACTGAGTGGTCAGGAAACCGAAATCGACAAGTTTCTTGTCGAACGTTTGATGGATCCACTTCTACACTTGGTGAGGAATTCGATCAGTCACGGCATTGAATCAGAAGAAGAGCGGAGTGCTTCCGGCAAACCTGAAGAAGGACACATCTATCTGCGCGCAACAACAGCAGGCGAGCTCGTTGTTATTGAAGTTGGCGATGACGGTAGTGGCATCGATGTGAAGAGTGTAGCAACCCAGGCACCGGGGGTTGCTCTTTGGGATGATGAGGGTAGGATCGACTTCGATCGATTGCTCGAAACGATATCAGCACCTGGATTGTCAACTCGTGATCATGCCGATCGCGCCAGTGGCCGTGGAGTTGGAATGGATGTCGTGGCCCGGGCAATCAAGGATCTGGACGGTTCCCTTTCTGTTTTTACCGAAGCTGGGAAAGGAACCACTTTTCGGATTGAGTTACCTTTGACTCTGGCTATTACCGATGCGCTTATCGCGACTGCCGATGCTCAGACATTCGCTATCCACCGTTCTTCAGTCCAGGAAGTAATCGAGATTGAACCTGGGTCCATAAAGGTTCTTGAGAATAACGAAATAATTCTCCATCGCGACGAGGTACTGCCACTTGTCCGCTTGTCGCGCGTCTTTAATCTTAAAGACAAGAAAGAGGGTTCGCTTCACGCTTTCGTGATCGGAACCGGAAATCGAGCAACGGGTCTTGTCGTCGACAGGGTCCTCGGTCTTCGCGAGGTGGTGGTGCGATCGCTGAGTGATCCCCTGACGAATGTTCCCGGCGTAGGCGGTGCGACCGAACTTGGCGACGGACGGCCAATTCTTATTCTGGATGTGGCGGAAATCTTGAACGAGTCGCGTTACGCTTCTCAACAAACACACTAAACGGTACATCGATGTCAACCACGTCACCGGCACCCACTTCAGATGAGTTCGTCTTGTTCGAACTGGTTAATACGCACTACGCGGTGCGGAGTGCATTTGTGCGCCGGTTGGAAATGTTGGAAAGTGTTACGCCAGTTCCAAACGCTACTGAATCGCTGGAAGGTGTGGTGCTTTCGCGTGGGCGCATTATTCCAGCCGTTAATCTGCGCGCACGTTTTGGATTTCCCAAGATCCCGTACGACCTTCGCACTCGTCTCATAGTTGTGGAAGCCGACAATCGAACTGTAGGGTTGATCGTCGATGCAGCGCGAGAGTTTACTTCGCTGCCTGCTGCCGAGATACAACAGGCGCCGCAGGCGATCGCGAATCTCAACGGTGATTACCTGGAAGGTATCGCCACAATCTCAGGTCGAATGATTCTTGTTTTGCGACTCGACGAAATCTTGAAAATCGCAGATGACCTTCCGGCAGCTAACCCGGTAAGCACAATTGAAAGTTAGTGACCTAACAAACGCGCTGAATCAGCGTGCGAAAACTAAGGAGCTTGACATGTCCAGTCAAATGAGAGCGCCTGAGGGAAGCAATCTCGAGTCGAATGTCTTCGATATTCGCATACAAGCCGAGGAAGTTGTCAAAACAGCGAACCTCGTGAAGGACATTGCTAACGAAGTCGCCACAGGTGCGGTTTCCCAGGTGGTATCACTTGATTCTGCGCTCGACCGCAGCAACCAACTCACCAATACGCTCAAGGAAACTGCAGATCAGGCGGCGTCGATCATTTCTTCAATGGAAGAAATCTCGGCATCAATAACCGAGTCTGGCACTTCAATCGAACAGTGCATAGCGAATGCTACAAACCTTGCTTCGTCGGTAAATGAGAACGCGGCAGCCATCGAAGAGACGGCCTCATCGATTCAGAGCGTCACGCAGACTGCACAGGAGATGTCACTTTCAGCCGAAGGCGTTTCCAACGCCGCAACCGAGCTAACCGCATCAATAAGGAGCGTCGTTGGCGAAACTGAAAGTCTCTCGTCGTCGATCAATGAAACAGCAGCAGCGATGGAAGAAACTGCGCGCTCGAATCAAGGTCTCGCGGAAAACGCCGATGATTTGACAGTCGCAGCCGAACAGACTTCTGCCGCAATCAATGAAATGGGCGCATCGATTGAAGAAGTCTCCTCCATGTCAGAAAATCTTGCTTCGTCTGTTGACGAAGTGGCCGTCTCGATTGAAGAGATGGCTCGTTCGATCCAGGGCGTTTCTCAAAACACGTCGCGGATAACTGATGAAACCATGTCAGCAGCCAATAGTGCGGCCGAAATGGATCGTTCGATGCAGGCGGTCGCCACAATGGCGCAGAACGCACACGAACTAACGTCTCGTGTCGGGCGTGACGCGAGTGAGGGCGGCGCAATGGCTCGCGCGTCGATCGAAGGTTCAGGTCGTGTGCGTGAGGCTATGAATCAATCGGCAACCGTTATTCGGGAGATGGGTAAACGTTCGAGTGAGATCGGTGGCATTGTCAACACAATCAACGTCATCGCCGAGCGAACGAACATGCTTTCGTTGAATGCGTCGATTGAGGCAGCGCGGGCTGGGGAAGCAGGTCGCGGCTTTGCAGTTGTAGCAGAAGAAATTCGCAACCTGGCTGACCGCTCAGCCCAGGCTACCGCAGACATCGCGAACATCATCCAGTCGGTCCAGGAAGTAGTGCAGGAGGCAATTAAAGCAACGACTGACGGTGTCCGGATTGCAGATGAAGGCAACCGTCTTGCTGAGGAAGGACTGAAAGGTCTGGAAAAAATACTCTCGGGTGTCAGTGAGACGACGCAACTCGTCGCTCAGATCACGAGAGCGACAGAAGAGCAATTGAACGCGGGACAAGAGGTGCGCAGGGCGATTGAAACTGCCGCAGCACAATCAAAACATGCTGCAGCTGCAACTGCTGAACAAGTCAGCACAACGCAGACAATTGTTCAATCAACAACCGGCATGCGGAAAGTGTCAAAGGAAGTGAACCAGGCGATGGCTGAGCAAGCGCGTGCAGCTCGCGAAATCATCAAGGCTTCTCAGGCCACGACAAAGATCGCAAGTCAGGTTCGCAAGGCTGCAAACGAGCAATCAGTTGGCGCACAACAAATCGCAACTGCTCTTAACTCCATGCGACGGTCAGCATCAGTCTCATTTAAATCTCTGCAGGAACAGGCAACCGCGACCAGCCAGGTCTCCGATGAGGCTATACGGCTAACTAAGCTGATCACTATTGTAACCAAAGCAACCGGCGAACAAGCTGTATCCGCCCGTCAGATAACCGGCGAAACAGACGTGATGCGGCAACAGGCAGAACAGCTGGCTCGTGCAGTGTCGGAACAGGCCCGAGCTACAAAGGACACGAGAGAGGCCACTGCCAACATCTCCCAACAAGTTCGCCTGATTGCGCAAGCAAATATTCAACACGCTCTATCCGCTGAGTCTATTCGCGAATCCCTGGCAGAAACTCGCCACATCACAGATCGCAACGCGAGCACCGCAACGGACACATTGAATGCGACTACTTCCCTTCTCGGTTCAGCACTTCAGTTGTCTAACATCATGGACAATATCAATACGGATCGCATTAGGCTCAAATGGTACAACAGTTCGGTCAACAAAGAAGCGCAACCGCCAACCACGGAAAAATGTGAAAGACATTTCACCCCCGCAGGAAACCCCTGGCCCCTCTGTAAGTCGAACCCCTTTGGAAGTAGATGAAACCTGATAAGCGAAGTGTCTCTCAGCGAGACACAGTCGCCAAAACAAAATTAAGGATGGCAGAAAATTTGCAAGCTGAGTCGGTTGTTGGTGTTTTTACTACCGACGCAGAACTGAAGATCAAGGTATGGGACAACGTGCTGGTTCGTTTCACCGGGGTGTCTTTTGAGGAGGCCCGAGGGAAACAAATCCACCAACTGTTTCCAGAGATTGAGACCAGGGGGCTAATAAGGAAACTGGAAACGGTTCTCAAGAACGGTAATGTCGAAGTTCTTGCACCCGCTTTTCATCACTATTTAATTCCTTGCCCTCCTCAAAAACCTTCGGCCCGTTTCGAACACATGCTACAGAGAACGACCATCGCGCCCGTGCTTGAGGACCAGCAAGTGGTTGGTGTGCTCGTTACGATTGAAGATGTGACCGCCAGGGTTGAACGGGAACGTGAACTCGCAGAACTCCTAAATAGTCCGGATCCGGAAACAAGATTAAGTGCCGCCGAAGCACTGGCTCGTGCCGATGAGATAGAGAACGAGCTAAACCTGGTTGGAGCGATAGGCGATACGGACTGGCGTGTCCGCCAATCAGCAGTTCAAGGGTTGGCGAAACGTTCGGCGCCAAAAGCGATACAGGCGTTGTTGCAGATGCTGAAAGAGGATCACAACAACCTGGCAGTTCTCAACAGCGCCCTTCAAGTGTTGTCGATGGTAGAAGTCGACACCCTGCCGGCGTTGATCGAGTTTCTGAATGATCCCGATCCCGATCTGCGAATACAGGCAGCGTTGGCACTTGGTGAACAGCGAGACCCAGCGGCAACACCTGCCCTGCTGGCCGCACTAAACGACGAGAACATTAATGTCCGCTTTCATGCGATCGAAGCGCTCGGCAAACTTGGGAGTGATGATGCCGTTGAGCCTCTTTTGCGGATTGCCGAATCAAAAGATTTCTTTCTCGCCTTCCCTGCCCTGGATGCTTTAAAGCGAATCGGTGAAACACGAATAGCGCCTCGCTTGATTCCTTTCCTCTCAGTTGAATCATTGCGCGATCCGGCTGCGGAAGCGCTGGGGGCTTTGGGCGATGAGACAGTAGTGGAACCACTCACCAAGGTTTTGAATGACAACCCCGAAGCGCCATACCGATCGCAAGTGCCCTCACTGCCCTGTACGACCGCTTCGAGGAAAAGCTCGGCGAAGGTGACTACATCGCCGACCTGACTCGCCAGTCGATTCAACCTAGTGGCACTCAGAATCTGCTGACAGCAATAGCCGAAGCAGAGAATGAAGAGTTGCGTCCACTTGCAGTTGTGATTGGATGGCTGCGCGGACCCGCAGTAGATCGAATGCTCGTGCGGCTGTTAGGTGAACCGAGTGTTCGCGACGAGGTTCTTACAGCCCTTACGCATCATGGTGAAGGTGTTATCAATCTCTTAATCGATCAGATCCAGTCAGAAGACATTGAAACCAGACGAGCAGCGATCACTGTCCTGGGAAGGCTTGGTTATCGCCAGGCAACCGACGCTTTGACAAATGCTCTTGAGAAGGATTCTTCAATGAGAATTGAAGCAGCGAAGGCACTCGCCAGAATCGGTGACGAGAGAGCTCTTGATCCTTTATTGAGAATGATCGGCGATTCAGATAGCGCCGCTCGCCAGGCGGTGGTGGGAGCGTTGAACTCAATCGGCTCGGCGAAAATGCCGGAGCGAATCAAACCACTCCTGCAACACAATGATCCGCTCGTTCGTGAATCAGCGGCAAAGATCGCAGGTTACTTTGGTTATGCAGACTGTGGCGAACTACTGCTCCAGTGCTGTGATGACGAGGATGAACGCGTTCGTCGGGCCGCAGTTGAGCACCTGGCCTATCTCGACGACGACCGCGTTACGGATGTGCTTGCGCAAAAACTGAGGACAGACACGCCAGTAGTGAGAGCAGCCGCTGCTGCAGCTATGAGTCACCTTGAAGGAACGGAACCTAATCTGACCGAGGCGCTCAACGACAATGATCAGTGGGTGCGTTACTTCGCGGCAAAGTCGCTTGGCCGCTTGAATGACTCAAATACGATCGACGCACTTGTTGCGGTAGTTGAAAACGATCCTTTGAACCATGTACGGATTGCGGCATTGGAGGCACTCGGCAAACTCGGCGGAAACAAAGCGGTGCATGTGATTAGTGCTTATGTGCGCTCAGATGATCGGGACGTGGCTCGCGTCGCCGCCGAAGCCTTAGAAGAAGCACGGCTAAGAGCAACTGAAGAACAAGCGTAATGGATCTTTTAGCCCCCAACTGTACAGAAACTATCTTGCGTGACCTGGTGCAGGAGCGAACCGGAATGCTCTTCGATAATGAAAAGGGCCATCTGCTTCTCGACAAGTTAACCCCACTGGTCATCGAACGTGGGTTTCAATCATTTTTGGACTATTACTATTTGCTGAAGTACGACGATAGAGCTGACGATGAATGGCGACGAGTTCTCGATGCCGTCGCGGTACAAGAAACGTACTTCTGGCGGGAGATGGATCAAATACGCTCACTCGTTGATATCCTCGTACCGCAGTGGGTCGAGCGACACAGAGGTGAACCGTTACGTATCTGGAGTGCAGCCTGTGCAACCGGAGAAGAGCCGTTGACAATCGCAATGGCACTCTCCGAGGCCGGTTGGTTCAAAAAAATTCCGATTGAGATCCAGGCAACAGACGGAAGTGAAGCCGCTCTCAGAAAAGCAAAGTGCGGATTATTTCGAGACCGGGCTTTTCGCAATCTTCCGCTGGCAATGCGAAATAAATACTTCAGGCAGGAAAGCGAAGGCTGGCGGATCGATCCGGAACTGCTGTCACGCGTGAAGTGGGGCACTGCAAACCTTGTAAACAGATCGCAGGTTTCGATGTATGCCACTGCTCCATTTATTTTTTGTCGTAACGTTTTCATCTACTTTTCCAGTGAAACGATTCGACGAGTAGTGCGTACATTCGCTGACTACATCCAGCGTCCAGCTTACCTCTTTGTAGGCGTTTCGGAATCGCTGTTAAAAATCACTAACGATTTCGAACTCCTAAATGTTGGCGACGCCTTTGTCTATAAGCGATCGGCGACCCGAGAATCGCTATCCATATAATGGACAATATTGTGAAACGCGAAGTTAGAAA
>CAVYSP010000010.1:0-5811 GCA_963771235.1 uncultured Gammaproteobacteria bacterium | reverse complement strand
GCGGCCACGAGATCCTCATATTCAAGATCGAGCACGCGGTCCGGATATTTTTCCAGCCAGAAACGCGTGAGCTTGAGGAAGTCGATGCAGTAATCGGCCATCTCCTCGATGTCGCAGGCGAATGCCCCATTACGTCGCTGAAAAGCTGGCGGAAACAGGCCAGGCAGGTTTCCACCGGATCGCGACGGATCACCACGGCGCGCGAGAGGAGGGCATCATCGTCAGCGCGGCGACCGCGAGATACCAGCTGACCAGGCTCTTGTCGGTGAAACGAACCGTTTGACCTTTGCGCGAGCGCGCGGTCCGCACCCAGTATTCTCGCAGCCCAGGCGCTGCCAGTCTTTTGGCGTTGGCGTCGGGTACCCAGTCCGGAAATGCGGATTTGGAAGGCGCAGAGTTTCCGCGTCGAACAACTCGGTCATGTCCTTGATCTCGTTCGCGCCCTCGACCAACGGATGTGAGGCGAGGATCTGCTCGACCAATGTCGAACCGGAACGCGGAATGCTGACGATCAGGATCGCCTCCCAGCCGGGCCCGGGGGCCTGAGCGGGCGGCGCATTGTCGGCGGAAAACACGCGCGCTGGATCGCCTTCGATGCGTTTGGTGTTCACAGGCCCCCCGCATCCCATTTCACGCGTTTGCGCCGCGACGCGTTGGCGCTGCGGGAATCTCTCGAAGGCCTGTGCGTAGTCGTCCTGGTTTTCCAAGCTTCGCCCAGCCGTAGGTGAAGGAGATGCGTCTCGCTCGCGCGTGGCGAGAGATTCTTTTGCGCCCAAATCTGGCGAAGCGATGCAGACATGCCGAAGGAGGAGCGGCGAAGCAAACGGTGTTGAGGTTCGACAATCCGAACCATCCTTCGGCGTTGCCCGGGTCGCAGACGCAGCACTTCGCGGAATCCGGCGATCGCCGCGTCGATGCGGCCGGGCTCGCCTGCTACGCGCGCCAGCGAGAGCGTGCGGTGAGTGTGGGATCGAGCTGATTCGCCCGTTGCAAGGCCGTAACCGCTTCGTGCGAGTGCGCTTCGCGTCCGAGCGCTTCACCGAGATTGAACCAGGCCGGCGCGGAGGTCGGTCGCGAGTTCGCACGCATGCGCAATGTTTTACGGCTTCTTCGATCGTGCCTTGTTCGTACAGCGCGATGCCGAGGCACACGCGCAAATCGGAATCCGCCGGCCACACCGCGAGCACGCGACGGAAACACGGTCGCCTTGGCGTGATCGCCGCGACGCTGGGCGACCATGCCGAGCATGCGGATCGCATCAGGGTGATCCGGGGCCAGTGCCAGCACATTAGTGAGCGCCTGTTCGGCGTTTTCGAACTGCCGGTCAGCCAATTCCTTTCGCGCCCTGGCCAGCATGCGTGTGGCGACCGACGACAGCGGCCGCCGCGGGAGTGCACGGATCGGGTTGGTCCTCATGTCGTCTCGGCCGCCGTCGCCATGGCAGGACAAGACACAACTCGCACCGCGCAAAAAAACCGGGCACCTGGCCCGGCGTGGGTGAGAGATGGTTCGAGCATTCAGAAATCGTAGGCGACGGAGAATCGGACGCTGCGCGGCGGCCGCGTATCCTGGATCTGTGCATAGTTCGGGTTGGGACTGTTGGTCGATCCGTATACATCGTTATAGAACACCGGCTCTGTTGTTGAGCACGTTGAACACCGCGACGTTGAAATCGAGCTTGTGATCGGCCCGCGCAGGGTTGAAGTCCAGGCCCATATTCTGTTCGCGGACCCGCGGCGGAGTCCGAGCGAACCCGGCGGCACCGGCATGCCGCCGCAGTAATACGTGTGGGAACCGTGCAACGCGACTGTCGGACCGTAGTAGCCGCGGCACAGGCGCGGCGTGCCGGAGGTATGTAGACGTTGGCGCCCACCGTCCAATCCGGGATGATCTGGTACGCGCCGTAGATCTTGAACTGGTGCTTGCGGCTGTTGGGCAGGATGCCGTTCGAGTAATCCATGCGCTCGGGGAAGTCCCACGCGGTGGTGAGCGACTCGTACGAACCGCTCTGCTGGGAATACGTGCTGACCGGACCTTCGTCATTGCCCCAGGTCTTGGACCAGACGTAGTCGAACTTGCCGAACCATTTGCTGTCCCACGCGTGTCCAGCGACAGATCGAGCCAAGTAGCGGCGTTTCGGACCGATGGCGAAACCCTGATCGGCCTTGGTGAAGGTGACCGGAACGAGACTGCCGTCCGGCGCCTTCATCAGGAGCTTGTTGGTTTCGCCCGGGTTGATCAGCACGAGGCTCTGCGCCCATTGATGCAAGTCCCCGGCGTCATCCAGTCGTAGCCTTGCTTCAGCCCGGCGGCACATTCCCTTTGCTCGTCGTCGTAGTCGTCGATGATGCGGTTCATTCGCTGGTACGTGCCGGTCACGCCGAACACCCATTCCGCCCATCATCTCGAACTGCTGCTGCATGCCGAGCACGAAGTTGTCGGAAAACTCGGCCTTGATGTTCTGCGAAGGCGGATACGCGCGGGTCTTTCGCCTGGCCGTATTCGCTGTCGATCGACACGCCCGTCGCCGGATTTTGTGGCAGCGGCGTGAAGCCGATCGGCTCGCCGGTCACCGGGTCGATGCCGGTGTAGGTTCCGTAAGACTGGCGTTCGTCACCGGCGCGGCGAAGGACAGCGCCACGGTCCACGGCAGCGCCAGGTAATAGCGGCCGGCGTTGCCGAAGACCTTGATGGTGGAGTCGCCGTGCACGTCCCAGCTGAAGCCCAGGCGCGGCGCCCACTGCGGCGTGGTCTCGCGGATGTAGGGCGGCCGGAGCCGTCGTAGTTGACGAACTGGTCGTCGCGCAGGCCCAGCTTGAACAGCAGCTTGGTCGTGATCTGCCAGTTGTCCTCGATGTACTGGGCACGCTGGGCGACCCGCACCGATGCGGGCGAGATGTCGAGTGCTTTAGCACGTAGTAGCCGTGCTCTTGCCGTCCGCACCCGGTGGGCAGTCCGGCGAGGCGGCCACTTAGGGCGGGACGCTGGGATCGTCGCCGAACACCGGCTTGCCCGGATCGGCGTTGCCGTAGCCCAGTGATAGCCCGGGCCGTGTGGTGGAGCCGTCGTCGAGGTCCCAGGAGTTGAGGTTGTCGATGCCGCCGAATCGTGATCGCCCAGCTTGTAGTCGAGGCTCAGACGATAATTTGACTTCGAGCGATGCGGGGGTCGGACGCTGCGAGTTGGTCTGCGAATTGGCGATGCCGCCGGGCGGAACGAAGGCCGGATCCTGGAAGGCTTTCAATGTGCGGCAGGTCGGGTCGTATCCCGGTCGGGCTGCTCGGTGTAGTACTCGCCGTGCATCTTGCCGACCATCGCGTTCAGCGTCAGGTCGTCGGTGAGATAGGAAGTGTAGTTGGCCATCCACATGCTGAATTCGGTCTTGAGCGTCTGGTCGAGGTTGGAAAACGTTCCGGTCTGCAGGTGTCGTAGTCGAAGTCGTAATCGGTTTGCCACGTCTTGTTGGAATTCTGCAGGCCGGTCAGCGTCAGGATGTTGCTGTCGTTGATGTTCCAGTTCAATTTCCCGTACAGCTTGGGATCGTGGGTCTCGTAGTTGGCGGACGGACTGCCACGGAGCCGATGGTGGTGCCGCCGTTGTCCTCCTCGGCGCCAGGAAGAAGAACAGCTTGTCCTTGATGATCGGGCCGCTGAGGTAGGCGTCGTAGATCGTTTCCTGGGCTGATCGCCCTTGCGGTAGTAGTGAGTCACCGGGGCGCTTGCCGGGATCGGTTTCGAGCGGATTGGCGAAATTGTAATTGCCGTGTTGCGTCGCGGATCTCGCCGGCTGCCACAGGGCGCGCGCGCCGAAATGCCACCTCGTTGGAGCCGCTCTTGCCGATCTGGTTGATCACGCCGCCGATGGAACGGCCGTACTTGGCGCCGTAGCCGCTGGTGAAGGTCTGCTGCTGTTCGATGGCGCCGTACGGCAGCTGACGCCGCCTTGGTTATTGAGTGCCTCGGTGGCGTTCATGCCATCGATGTAATACGCGTTCTCGGCCGTCGAGGCACCGCCGAACACGTTGATCGGCGTGCCGAGCGGGCCTGGCCCAATTCGGGCGAGCCCATGTTGACGCCCGGCGCCAGCATGGCGATGTCCTCCGGGTGCGCGGCAGCGGCAGCTGCTGCAACTGTTGGAGGTGATCGTCGTGACCTGATTGGTGGTGTTCACGTCGAGGGGGGCAGGGCGTTTGCCGTGACGACCCCGCGTCGAGGTTCTGACGTCCCGCGCGCCGTCTGCCGTGAAATCCACCGCCACCGCACCTGCGGCCACCGGACTGACTTCGTGCGGCTCTCACCACCTTGCCATCGCGCAGCAGGGACACCGTATACGTGCCGACCGGCAGCGTGATCGAATATTTGCCCGAAGAGCCAACCGGTATGGTGCGGTGGAAACCCGCCCCCGGTGACCTGGATGGTTTCGCCGGCCCCCGGCGGTACCGTGCCGTAGATGGTGCCGGTAGTCGACTGGGCCCATGCGCTGCTCTCAGTTGAATCCGAAACAGGCCGAGCCGATGGCCAGTGCCAGCGCCTTGCGCTGGCAAAGGTGGCCGCGACGTGCCGTGCTTGCAAGTTTGCGCTTCATTGGATGTGCATCCCATTTGGGTCAATGGCTCGGCCAGCCAGCGGGCGAACGTACCGTGATGACTCTGATGTCAATGCTTCTGGAGAACTCATGCGTCGCCATGCCTCGCGTGGCGATGGCAACCATCAGTGGACCTGTATTGCTGCGCGACGCCGCGGCACGGGGATGTCGCACCGGCGCACCTTGGCATTCGGTGACGGCACGCTTCGACCAGACAGGAGGTCCTTCCCACCCCGCTTCCGCGGCTGAGCATAGTCATCAGCACGCGCCAGTCTCCAATGAAAAAAACGCATAACTGCATAACCGCAGGTTGTGGTCGGTTCCCGCCAGCGCATGGACCGGCGTCAGCCCGGCACAGGTCCGAGCCCGCGATCACGGCCGAGGCAGACGGGAAAGACAGGCGTTTCTGCAGCGGTTCGCCGCATGCGCGATCGGCCATTCGGCTACGGGAGGAGATTCCCGAACAAGTCGTCCGAACCCATCTGCAGGCTATCGCCGTGTAATTGCCGGTGCCGATCAGCCGAGGACTGCCGGACGGCAGCAGCGTCAAACGCAGCGGTCGCGGGTGCTCCGGCCATGGACGCTCATGCGGCCAGCATGCCCTGCGCGAGATGACGCACCAGGCTGAGGAAACGTTTCTGCACCGGGTTCAAAGTGCTGTCAGGCCGGCAAATCGCGTACAGCGTGACGTCCAGGCGCAGATTGAGTGGGCGCGTCTGCACCTCTTTGCCGCCATCGCGGCGGGCCGTGAACGGGTCCACCAGCGCCAGTCCTTCACCTTGTGCGACCAGTGCATGCGCGAGCTGGTAGGTCTGCACGCGCACCGAGGTCTGCGGTGCCGGGTCGAGCTGGGCCAGATGGCTTTGCAACATGTTGCCCAGCGCATCCTGTACCGCGATACCGATCATGGGCTGACCGGCGAGCGCGGTGATCGGCAACGGTAGCGCCATCTCGGTCGCCGACCACCAGCCAGGGGGAGCGATGACCATCACCTGTCCGCGGCACAGCGATTCCTGGCTCAGGCTTTGCGGAACGATATCCTGCAAGGTGAGGCCGATGTCGCTTTCATGCAGCAGCAGCGACTCGCACATCACGGTCGAGTGCTGCGTGAACAGCTCCACGGTCGTATCGGGGAAAACCTTGCGCAACAACGTGACCGCCTCGGGCACCAGAGCCTGCGCCAGCGCTGGCGTGCAGGTCACCCGCAGCGGGCAACTGTCGGGCCGA
>CAVYSP010000009.1:0-24391 GCA_963771235.1 uncultured Gammaproteobacteria bacterium | reverse complement strand
GTGATCGAGCAGTTCGCGTATTCCGATACGTGGTCGGATGGGACGGCGTCGTATCTGGCGATGATCACGCCGCGGCTGATCCTGATGCGGGAGCTATTGAGCGATACGGGCTCGATCTATGTGCATCTGGATTGGCACGTCGGGCACTACGTCAAAATTGCTGCTGGATGAGATTTTCGGACAAGGACAACTTCCGAAACGACAATCGTCTGGCGACGCTTCGACAACGCACACGACGCGCAACGATTCGGGAATCATCCACGACAGATTCATTTTCTTCTACATCAAAGACAGATCGATTACACTTTCAACGATACAGTTCACCGATACTGACAGAGGATAATCGGCGAAGGCACATTTCGCGACGTCAGAGTCAGGTCGGAAAGCGTTACGTCTCGACACCGCCACAGCTCGTCATGGATAAACCGTGACTCAAAACGACGAAGTTTGGCGACAAGGTATCGAACCTGCCTGCCGAACAAGTGGATGGGGCATCTCAGCGAATCGTATTGAGCGATGGATGGTCAGACGGACAGGATCGTTTTTACTAGCAGAAACGGCATGCCGCCTCACGTACAAAAGCTATCTCGACGAGATCCGGAGGCCAACGTGCACACGACCTCTGGATCGATCCGTAGATCAACCGGTAAACTCACGAGCTAAGCGAAGCGACTGCAGCTACGACACGCAAAAGCCTGAGAAACTTCTTGAACGAATAATTCAGGCATCCTGCACCCGAGAACGGCCTCGTAGCCGATTTCTACGGCGGCTCCGGCACCACCGCCGCCGTCGCCGAAAAACTCGGCCGCCGCTGGATCACCACCGACCTCGGCAAGCCCGCCTGCATGATCATGCGCAAGCGGCTGATCGACCAGGGCGCCAAGCCGTTCCTCTACCAGGCCATCGGCGACTACCAGGTCGAGGCGGCGAAGAGTTCGCATGGGGCGCAGCTTCCGCGTCGGCGACCTGTCGGCGATCGTGCTGTCGCTGTATGGCGCGCTGCCATTGCAGCCGGAAGACAACCCGCTGCGCAATCTCGGCGCGGTGGTGTTCGGTGGCAAGAAGACGCTGGTACTGGTGGATTCGCCGAACAAGCTCACCGGCGACGCCACCCTGCGCAAGGCGATCGCGCAGCGCGAGCACCTGCTCGGCGGCTGGGACCGGGTGGTGGTGCTGGGCTGGAATTTCGAGCCGTGGATCGGCCAGAGCATCACCGCGCTGAACGACCCGCGGCTGGAAGTGCTGGTGATCCCGCCCGACCTGCTCGACCGCCTGCGCAAGAAGGGCGGCATCGAGAAGCTGCGCGGACAGGTGCGCTTCTCCAGCCTGCAGTACCTCACGATCAAGCCGGTGCAGCGCGCCGCGCAGTGGCGAGGAACAGCTACAGGTACACCCTCGACGACTGAGTGCTACTCTTGCGCCGAGGCGATCAACCTGGACGAGGACAACCGCAGGAAGCTGCTCAAGGTGGCCAACGCAGAGCCGCTGGCGCTGATCGAGTACTGGGCGGTGGACCCGGATTACGACGGCGCGGTGTTCCGCTCGATAAGGCGGCTACAGCGCGGACGCCGCCAACGACGATGACGCATTGCGCGTGGTGACCGCCGCAAACTTCAGCGTGCCGCACAAGGCCGGCGAGCGGCGCGTCTGCGTGCGCGTGGTGGACGTATTTGCGTTTCGAGGCCGAGGTGGTGCAGGTGGTGGCGGAGGGCGGGAGTGATGGCTCGCGCGAACGCTCCGTATCCCGTCAGGCAGCCAACACGCTGAACTTTACGCAGACCTGTCCTTGATACGCGCTCGGCGATCTTGATGTCGTAGTCGGTCTGCACATTCGAGCCACATCTGCGGGGTCTGACCAAAGGCGCGGCCGAACCGCAGCAAGCTCCGCTGTCACCGGACGCTCGCCACGGGTCGACGTGCAAAATGCGCATCGGCGAAACTCCGACCGCGCGAGCGAAGGCCGCCTGACTCATGCCGAGATCACCCAGGATCTCTTCGAGCAGTTCGCCGGGGTGAATGGGCGTCGGACAGTTTTTGGTGGCGGGGATGGACATGGTATGCAGTTCCTCAGTGGTAATCGACGATCTCGACATCGAAAGCGTCGACCGCCTTCAAAACGAAAACACACCTCGCCATTGTTCGTTGACGCAAATACTCCACTGGCGGGCCCGACCACCTTTCAAGCTTCGAGGCGATTAAAAGCAGCTTGCGCAGATCCTCGACCCGGTTGGCAAGATGCAGGTGCTGCAGGCGTCCGGATCGCGCGACGCACGATCTGGCGGAAACCGCTTGGCGGCTCCGACGGAAAACAACGGCTCGTTTCCCTGTCGGCAAAGCTCCTGATCACCCGGTCACTCCTGTTTACCTGGTCGGTTTTCGCCCGACTAGTAAACAATATGTTTACGATGCGAAGCAGGAGGAGCAAGGCAATGCGTGACCGCCAACCCGCTGGCTTTGCTGCGGCACTGACCCAACGAACTAATCAACTGTGCATTGGCCTGGACAGGGCATCGCCGACATCTACGAGTTGGTGACGCCGGTGACCGCCGAGCTGCTGCGCTGGTGGTTCGGCGACGACGCCTGTCAGTCGCGCACGTTCAATTTCCATCCTGGCCAACGCCAAGCCATCCTCAACGTGATCGTGGCTCACGAAGTGCTGGACAGTCCGAACCTGAAAGACTGTACCAGCAGGTCTGCGCCGATGCGCTGCTGGAAGGCACGCGGCTCGCCGACGTGACGCAGGACAAGCACGGCCACCCGAAGTACTGCCTGAAGATGGCCACCGGCACCGGCAAGACCTGGGTGCTGCAGGCGCTGCTGGTATGGCAATTGCTGAACAAGACCGCGGCGCTGGACGAGGGCCGCGACGACCCGCGCTTCACCCGCCGCTTCCTGATCGTGGCGCCGGGGCTGATCGTGTACGAGCGCCTGCTCGATGCGTTCCTCGGCAAGGAGAACGAAGACAAGAGCCGCGACTTCGCCAGCTCCGACATCGCCAGCTACGCCGAGTTGTTCACGCCGCCGGCACGGCGCGAACGCATCGCGCAGTTCGTGCGCGGCAACGTCTGCCAGAAGCAGGAGATCGGCCTGAAGGCGACCGGCAACGGCATGATCGCGATCACCAACTGGCATCTGCTCAGCGAGGCCGAGGAGGAAGCGGAGCAGGACGAGGCCGAATGGATCGACTCGCCCGGCATGGTCGCCGACGCTTCACGCGTAGCCTACGACGTGTTGCCGTTGGTGCCGGGCCGCGCCGCCGGCAACAGCCTCGACGTGCTGGACCGGCGCTGGGCGCGCGGCAATGTGCTCTCCTATCTCGCCGACCTGCCCGAGCTGATGGTGTTCAACGACGAGGCGCACCACATCCACGAGTTGAAGAAGGAAGGCGAGACCACCGAGGTCGAATGGCAGAAGAGCCTGTCGATCATCGCCGCGGGCAAGGGCCGCCGTTTCGTGCAGATGGATTTCTCCGCCACGCCGTACAACGACGTGGGCGGCGGAAAGAACAAGCGCAAGCTGTATTTCCCGCACATCGTGGTGGACTTCGATCTGAAGGCCGCGATGCGGCTGGGCCTGGTGAAGTCGCTGGTGCTGGACAAGCGCAAGGAGCTCGGCGCACTGCCGCTGGAGTTCAAGGCCGAGCGCGATGCCGATGGCAATGTCGCGCTTGCCGAAGGCCAGCGCGTGATGCTGCGCGCCGGCCTGCAGAAGCTGCGCAAGCTGGAGGCGGATTTCGCCCGTTCGATGCCACGCGCCATCCGAAGATGCTGGTGGTGTGCGAGGACACCACGGTATCGCCGCTGGTGACGCAGTTCCTGCGCGACGAAGGGCTGCACGACGACGACGTGCTCACCGTCGATTCCGGCAGGAAGGCCGAGTTGGGCGAGAAGCAATGGGCGCCGCTGCGCCAGCGCCTGTTCAACGTGGACCAGCATGCGCAGCCGCGGGTGATCGTCAGCGTGCTGATGCTGCGCGAAGGTTTCGACGTCAACAACATCTGCGTGATCGTGCCGCTGCGCTCCAGCCAGGCGCAGATCCTGCTGGAGCAGACCATCGGCCGCGGCCTGCGCCTGATGTGGCGCGACCCGGAATACGCCGACATCAAGCGCGAGAACCGCGAGCAGATCAACCGTGGCGAGGAGCCCGGTTCGCTGATCGACATCCTCTCCATCGTCGAGCACCCGGCCTTCCAGAGCTTCTACGACGAACTGATGCGCGAGGGCCTGGTCGGCGAGACCGGCGACGACGAGAGGCAGCAGCACCGGCGACCTGATCGCCGCCGAGTTGCGCGAGGATTACGAGCAGTACGACTTCGCCATCCCGTTCATCCTGCGCGAGACCGAGGAGAACGTCGAACACCTGCCGATCGACGTCGCCGCGCTGTCGCCGTTCAGCGCAATGAGCCGCGCAAAGCTGGCCGAACTGCTGGGCAAGGGCGACACCTTCACCTCGCAGGACCTGCAGAGCAGCACCCTGTTCGGCGACTACCGCGTCGACGGCGTGGCGATGAACGTCAGCGGCTACAACGAGCTGCTGTCGCGGCTGACCCGGCGCGTGAGCCAGGCCTTGAATCACCCGCTGCCGAAGGGCAACAAGATCGCCAGGCACCTGGATCGGCCCGTATCTGCAGATGAATACCACGGTGCTGGCCACCGCGCTGGACGACTACATCCGCGAGCGGTTGTTCGACGAACCCTTCGAGCCGTTTGAGAACGAAGGCTGGCGGCTGTTGCTGCTGCAGCCGGTGCTCGACCATATCGTGAAGATCTTCGGCCTGGCGCTGGTGCGCGCCGAGGAACACACCGTCACCGGCAACACCGAGGTGCGCCATCGCCGGCTGTCGGAAGTGACGAAACTGATGGTGCGCGAAAGCGCCTCGCTGGAAGTGACCAAGTGCATCTATACGCGGCTCCCTTACCCGACCCGCAGCGGTGGACTGGAACGCGCCTTCATCGAATGGGCACAAGCCGACGCCGACGTGGAGGCATTCTGCAAGATCAGCGAGAATCGCCACGACTTCGTGCGCCTGCGCTACGTGAAGGACGACGGCCTGGCCGCGCTGTACATTCCCGACTTCCTGGTGCGCACCGCCGACGCGATCTACCTGGTCGAGACCAAGGCGCAGCAGCAGGTCAGCCACCCGAACGTGCAGCGCAAGCTGAAGGCGGCGACCACGTGGTGCGAGCGGATCAATGCGCTCGATCCGGATCAACGCGGCGGACGCGATTGGCATTACGCACTGGTCGGCGAATCGCTGTTTCACGACTGGCAGGAAAAAGGCGCGCGGCTGGGCGAGCTGCTGGCGTTCTCGCGTGCCCGCGCGGTACCCACGGCGCAGTCGCAGGGTGGCCTGGCGCTCTGACCACGGGCACGGTGGGAGCGACCTGCGCCGCGATACCTTGCGGCAACCGGGTTGCGATCCCTCCCGAGGTGGCAAACGGGAATCTCGAATAACCGCCTTTTTGCTCGTCGGAGGTTTTTCGAGGTCCCAAAAGGGCTGGCACGGCCGCCGCTTCGAAAGCGTTCAGGCAACCTCGCGAGCACAGACGCTGTCGCATATTGGCGGCGCGCCGAAAACTTCCACGCGTGTCGATTTCGACGACGACCGCTCGTCGTGTTACAGAGAGCCGGATTCCGGCCCCACTTCCCTGCCTGAGGACATCCCATGCAAATCCAGCCCTATCTTTTCTTCGACGGCCGTTGCGAGGAAGCCATCGCGTTCTACGGCCAGGCGCTTGGCGCCAAGGTGCTCATGCTCATGCACTACGGCGATGCTCCTGACAACGCCGGTGGCGGCGACGGAGCACCGCCGCCCCCAGCGGACAAGGTGATGCACGCCTGCCTGCAGATTGGCGAGAGCCAGTTGCTGGTCTCCGATGGCTACGCCAAGGGGCAGCCGCAGTTCGAGGGGGTCTCGCTGTCGCTGACAGCGAAGGACGATGCCGAGGCCCGCCACTTGTTCGATGCACTGGCCGAGGGTGGCCAGGTGCGGGTGCCGCTCGGGCCAAGCTTCTTCGCCTCCAGTTTTGGCATGCTGGCCGACCGCTTCGGGCTGGGGTGGATGATCGTCGCGGGACCCAAGTCCGGCGCCTGATGCGCGCCACCCACCCGACATATCGAGGGAGACACACCATGCGCTTCATGTTGCTGATGATTCCGCGCGGCTATGAGGATGCTGCGCCCGGCACGATGCCCGATGCCAAGGCCGTGGCCCGAATGATGGCCTACAACCGCGAACTGCAGGAGGCCGGCGTGCTGCTCGGACTGGATGGGCTGCATCCACCGTCGATGGGTGCACGGGTCAGTTTCGCGGACGGCCGGCCGAGCGTCACGGATGGCCCGTTCGCCGAAGCCAGGGAAGTGCTCGGCGGCTACTGGATGATCGACGTCAGCTCACGGGACGAAGCCATCGAATGGGCGCGACGTTGCCCGGCCGGGCCCAACGAGATCATCGAAGTGCGTCAGGTGCAGGAGATGGCTGATTTCCCCGCGGACGTGCAAACCGCCGCCGCGGGCTTCGCGGACATGCAGGCGCCAACCGCGGCGGAACCCGGACCGGCACGGCGCTGAGAGGCTGTGAATTTTTTCAACCTCTCAGTCCGGCCATGGCGAGGGCATGGCGAGGGCATGGATGCCTGAGTTGAGGCAACGCAGGAGCAGTTGCCCGATGCCCGAGTTGAGGCAACGCAGGAGCGGTTGCCCGATGGCCGGCCGCGGATCGGTCACGCAAGTGACTGATTCGCGTGAGCGCGTCCGGGCCTGCACCGGACGCGCGATAGAAGAAAACCACAGGAAGTGGTTTTCTTCACAGGCTCTGACCGGCCATTGATGCGCGTCGCGACGGGGCTGCGACGATCGCCGTGCGTGGCGCCGCGCTTGCGCTGCCGGTGGAGTGATGCTGTGATCGGTCGCCATGCCAGCCACCGACGACATCCATCGCCGCATCGAGGCCGTCTGGCGCATCGAGGCGCCCCGGCTCGTCGCGAGCCTGACGCGCCTGTTGCGCGATTTCGGCGTGGCCGAGGAAATGGCACAGGATGCGCTGGTTGCCGCGCTGGAAACATGGCCGGCCAACGGCGTGCCCGAGCGGCCCGGCGCCTGGCTGATGACCACCGCGCGGCGGCGTGCCATCGACCATCTGCGCCGCGACGCGCTGGCCGCGCGCAAGTACCGGCAGCTCGGCTACGAGACGGCGCTGTTGCAAGGCGCGGACGACGATGACATGGAACGCGACGGTGCCATTGGCGACGATCTGCTGCGGCTGGTGTTCACCGCCTGCCATCCGGTGCTGTCCGCCGCGGCGCGCGTGGCGTTGACCTTGCGCGTGCTCGGTGGGCTGAGCACACCGGAGATCGCGCGCGCGTTCCTGGTGCCGGAAGCCACCATCGCCCAGCGCATCGTGCGCGCCAAGCGCACGCTGGCGCAGAAGCAGGTGCCGTTCGAGTTGCCCGCGAATGCGGAGCTGGCGCCACGGTTGGCCTCGGTGCTGGAGGTGATCTACCTGATCTTCAACGAGGGCTATGCCGCGACGGCCGGCCCCGACTGGATGCGCCCGGCGCTGTGCGAACAGGCGTTGCGGCTGGCTCGGGTGCTGGTGTCGCTGGCGCCAGGCGAGCCGGAGGTTCACGGCTTGCTGGCGCTGATGGAATTGCAGGCCTCGCGGTTCGCCGCACGCACCGACGCCCATGGCGAGCCGGTGCTGCTGGCCGCGCAGGATCGCGCACGTTGGGACACCGCGCGCATTCGCCGCGGACTGGCCGCGTTGGCGCGTGCCGAAGCATTGGGTGGCGCCGAAGGTCCCTACGCGCTGCAGGCGGCGCTGGCCGCGTGTCATGCGCGGGCCACGCGCTACGCCGCGACTGACTGGTCGGCCATGCTGGCGTTGTATACGCGCCTGCTGCAGGTCGCACCGTCGCCGGTGGTGGAGCTCAACCGCGCGGTGGCGGTGGCCATGGTCGAAGGTCCGCAGGCGGGCCTGGCCCTGCTCGACGCACTGGCCGATGAACCACGACTGGCGGACTATCATCTGTTGCCGAGCGTGCGTGGCGACTTGCTGGAAAAACTCGGCCGCAGCGATGAGGCGCGGGCCGCCTTCGAGCGGGCAGCGGCACTGGCCGGCAACGAACGCGAACGCGACCTGCTGACGCGGCGCGCGGCCACCTGCACTCGTCTCCCCACGTAACGCGCTCAAGCGCGCCCACTCTGGAATCATCCGATGTCTTACCTGCTGACCATCCTTGAACCCCGCGGCCAACGCAGCGAACGCACGCTGACGGAAGGCCGCGAACTGTACGCACGCATGCAGGCGTTTGGCGCCGGCCTCGCGGCCCGCGGCGTCTTGCTGGCCGCCGAGGCGCTGACCTCGGAAGCCGACGGATGCCGCCTGAGCGTGCGCGAAGGGCGCCGCACCGTCGTCGATGGCCCGTTTGCCGAAGCGCGGGAAATGATCGGCGGATTCTTCCTGATCGATGTCGCCGACCGCGCCGAGGCCCTGGCCATTGCTGCCGATTGCCCGGCCGCACAATGGGCCACCGTCGAAGTGCGGCGCACTGGCACCTGCTACGAGTAAGGCGGCGGCTTTGGTCCATGGCGGACCTGGATTGCCGTTTGCATGCGTGGAAACTTGCTTCGATTGCAACACTCTCGCCGGCGCTGCCGGCGCGTCGGGCAAAGCGAATGCCCGCGTTCAGCGCTGCGCCCCACTGGCGCACTTCAATGAAACTGGTCACTCGCCGGCACCCACGAGCTGGCCGACGATGCAGGCGCGTGGGTGGGCTGCACGATGTGCACGTCGGCCGAACAGCCCGGCGGTGGCGGACCACCAGCGAGACGGGCAGCCGCACATTCGGCGCCATGGTCGACCCTGATCATGGGTGCGGTTGCCGCTGATGTTGCCGCCGGGCTGCTGGACGCCGCCGGAGGCGGTGCCAGCGGATCGGTGGGCGCGAGATGCATCGGGTCGTAGACCTTGTCGGCGACGGGCGCGGCAGGCGGGTCGGGATTGCGGCAACCAAACAGGGCGATCGGCAACAGCGGCTTGACCGCACATTCGACGCGCACGCCGCGCGGCAAATGGAAGGTGTGCTTGACCGTGGTTTTCTCCACGGCGCGGCGCAACGCCGTGTCGACCGAACTCTCGTTTTCAGGGGTCCAGTCCTTGTCGAAACGGGTGGGCTGGTAGCCGATGTCCGGCGCACCGCGACGCATGATTTCGGTGTCGCCGCTCGGTTTCAACTGGACGTAGTCGCCGACGGTACCGTGCGGCGCGCCCTGCATCGCGCCGGGCTGGTCGCCACCGGGCCTGCCTGCGGCCAGCGATTTGCCGCGCGTTCCGGTTGACTGGACAGCGGTTCCCGGCTGGCGCGATGCATTGAGCGCAGCCGGCGCCGGCGTCGACGCTGCGCTGGCAGCACCGGCCGGTTCGCCCACGATGGCGCTGTCGCTGCCCTGCGGCGTGGCGTCCGGCGCGCGGCTGACATCGGCCGCCAGGTCAGGCGCCGCCACAGCCGAGGCCGAGTTCGCGGGTGCTGCCCCTGGCGGCGTGGCGGAAGGAACCGGCGCACTGGCCGGACTGGGTGCCGCTGCCAGCGGGGTGGCTGCTGCCACCGCGATCGAGGTATTGGACGCCGGAAGCAAGGCACGCGGTGGCGTGGTGGGTGCCCGGGCCAACGCTTCCAGGTCGAGCGTCGTGATCGGCATCGGTCTGGGCGGAGTCGATGCGGAAGCGACGGTCGCCGGCGCCGCTGGCGCAAGAGAAGATGCCGCACTCGCCTGCGCCTCATTCACCGCTTGCGGTGCAATCAGCGCTGGTATCGACACCGGGGCCTGACGCGTGACGGTGGGCGCCTGCTGCACGGGCAGCGACAGTGGCTGCGGGCGAGGCAGCTCGGGCGCCGCCGCAGCTTGCGGTGCAGGCATCACGCTGGCGGGTGCAACCGTTTGCGACACATCCATATGTATCGCCATGACCGGCAGGTTGGCTGGCGCGGGGACGACCACCTTGGGCAAGGCCAGCGACGCGGGTGGCAGGACCGGGCGGTTGCCTTCGACCTGTGCCGGGCGCACTGGCTCGGGCTGGAATGGCGGGGGCACCGGTGGCAGCGGGGTCGGTATCGACACCACCAGTGCCGGCGGTTCGCCGGCGGCGCGACCGCCCTGGGCAGCGGCAGCGGTGCGGACGCTGGCGGGGATGCCGCGGGCGATGTGTCGACCATGGATTGCGGCGGCGGTGCCGGCGCCTGGCTGGCCGTGGGGATCACTGGCGATGGAGGTGTCGCCGGCGCGTTCGCGGTGCGTGCCGCGGTATTCGCGCCGGGCTCGTGGTGTGCCGCCGGCGGCCGCCGCTGCCCCTGATGACGCGGACCGCGCTCCTTCGGCGGCGTGCCACGCACTGCGGGCGGCGGCGGCGGTTCCGGTGGTTCGATCAGGCGCACCTGCAACGCTTGTTCAGTGTGGGGCGGCGGCAGCGCGGGCTGGAATGCCGCCCCCAGCACGAACCCGAACAGGAAGAACACATGCACCAGCAGCGTACCGACGATCGCCAACACCTGGCGGCCGCGCTGGCGCGGTGGCGGCTGTCTGCGCAAGTGGTAGACGCGACCGCGCATGGCCGCGGCCAACGGTGACTCCAGCCGAGTCCGCGCGGGGTTGACGGTACGACCAGCAGCGGTAGGGTCCGGAGGCAACGCGGGCATGCGGTCAGTGTAGCGGGCGCCCTGCGTTTTCGACGGACGTCGCTACGCAAGCTACGGACGCGTGGCCGCTTTTGCCGCGCGTTCGCGCACTTCCGCGTCCACCGAACGATTGGGCGTATCGACCGGACAACCATGGGCCAGCGGTTTGCCCGCGCGATACATCGCGATGCACGCCTCCACGCTGGGCGGCTTGAATCCGTGCGCGTGACCATCCAGCGGGCTTGCCGGCGCCATGTTGAGACGCTCATCGCCGTCCTTGGCCGATGGCGGCGGGGGTGGATCGCCGCCGCAGCCACCGGCCAGCATGGCCAGCGATACCGCGCAGTGGAGACGGATGCCGCCGGGCAGTCGGACGGTCTTTTTCACGGTGGTCTTGTCCACCAGTTTCTGCAGCGCGTCATCGACCGAGCTGCCACCATGGTTCCAGTCATCCGCAAAACGCGTCGGCTGGTATTTGATCGGGCTGTCGTGCTGCATGATTCGCGCATCCCCCTGCGGCATGCGCTGCACGTACGCCGGCGTGGGCGCACTGGCTGCGGGCGCGGGCAACAACGGCCGACCTTTGTCATCGAACAGTCGCGGCGCCGCGGCGGCCGCAGCGGGTGGCGGCTGCACGACCAGGGCGCCCTTGGCCGGCGGCACCGGCGGTGTGCGCGGAGGAAGCGGAACCGGCGGCGGTGCCGGCGGAGGCGCGATCGGGGCGACTTCGGTGTCGAAGAATTGGATCTGCATGACCTGCTCGGGCGTCGTCCGCACGATCGGGCGTAGCGGCGGACGCATGCCATACCAGGCGACCAGCGCAAACACGCCGTGCAGCAACAACACCAGGGCCAGGGCGACGCGGCGAATGGTCCGTTCGACCGGTGGCTCGCGCCAACGCTCCTGCTGCCGGGCAGCCCGCGCCCGCCAGTCGCGGTCGGCAGGCGCGGCGACCCTCGGCGGCGAGGGCGGCCATGCCCGGGATGAGCTGGATTGCGGTGCAACGGCGATGACGATGCCTCGTGGGAAGCGGATGACCACCGCAGGATGGCGGACGCTGCTTGAACCTTGCCGGACCGTGACGGCCGCGCGCCAGCGCACACCCCATGCGCAACAGACAGCGCCCTGGCGCGGCCGGTTCCCCCGCAATGCAGCTTGACCGGATCGCCTCCTGGCACAAGGCTGGAGCACTGTCGACGTTGCCTGGCCATGACCGCCCGGCACCGTCCATCGCCAACGCGCGGCCTCACGCGGCACCGCTCACGCACCAGGCCACGCCCTGACCGGAAAGAGGTCGCATCGTGTCCAGCAACCCGGAAGGCATCCGCAACATGGCGCTCGCCGGTCACGCCGGCGCCGGCAAGACCACCTTGTTCGAGGCGTTGTTGCATGCCGGAGGAGCCATCCAGGGCGTGGGCACGGTCGAGCACGGCAATACCGTTTCCGACACTGACAGTCAGGAGAAGGCTCGTGGCCACTCCATCGACAGCTGCATGGCCCGGATCGAGCAGGACGACTGCCGCATCAACCTGATCGACACCGCCGGTTATGCGGATTTCCGCGGTGCCACGCTGGCCGCGCTGGCGGTGGTCGAGACTGTCGCCATCGTGGTCAACGCGATGAACGGCGTCGAGCACAACACGCGCCGGATGATGATGCACGCCCGCGAGCGCGGCCTGGCGCGCATGTTGGTCGTCAACAAGATCGACTTCGATGGCGCCAACCTGGCCGCCCTGGTGGATGCGCTGCGCGAGGAATTCGGCAGCGAGTGCCTGCCCGTGAACCTGCCTGCCAACCACGGCAACCAGGTGCTTGACTGCTTTTTCCATCGTGACGGCGTCACCGACTTTTCCTCTCTCGCCGAAGCGCACCAGCAGATCCTCGACCAGGTGGCGGAGATCAACGAGACGGTGATGGGCACCTACCTGGACCGCGGTGAGGATGCGCTGAGCCCGCGGCAGTTGCACGACGCGTTCGAGCAATGCCTGCGCGAGGGACACCTGGTGCCGATCTGCTTCGTCAGCGCTCGGACCGGCGCGGGCGTGAAGGAGCTGCTCGGCATCATCACCCGGCTGCTGCCGAATCCCGCCGAAGGCAACCCGCCGCCGTTCGTGGACGGTGACGGCAAACCGCTGCAAATGACCAGCGACCCGGAGGCGCCAGTCATCGCCGACGTATTCAAGATCATCAACGATCCGTTCGTGGGCAAGCTCGGCGTATTCCGCGTGCGCCAGGGCACGCTGCGCCGCGACAGCCAGTTGCTGGTCGGCGACAGCCGCAAGCCATTCAAGGTCGGCCACCTGTTCCGCCTGCAGGGCAAGTCCCACGTCGAAATCGACGAGGCGACTGCAGGCGACTTCGCGGCGGTGGCCAAGGTCGAGGAAATCCACTACGGCGCGGTCCTGCACGACTCGCGCGACGCGGACCGCATCTCGCTGGCGCCACCGCCCTTTCCCACGCCGATGTACGGCGTGGCGCTGGAGCCGAAGCACAAGGGCCAGGAGCAGAAGTTGTCCAACGCCCTGGCGCGGCTGGCCGAGGAAGACCCCTGTCTTCGCGTCGAGCATCACAAGGCGCTCAACGAGACGGTGGTGCGCGGGCTGTCCGACCTGCACTTGAAGGTGATCCTGGAACGCATGCGCGAGCGTTACGGCGTGGAGGTGGAAACCCGTCCACCGCGGATTGCCTACCGCGAAACCATCGCGATTCCTGCCGAGGGCCATCACCGGCACAAGAAGCAGACTGGCGGCGCGGGCCAGTTCGGCGAAGTGTTCCTGCGTGTCGAACCGCTCGATCGCGGTGCGGGCTTTGAATTCGTCGACGCGACCAAGGGCGGCGTGATCTCCGGACAATTCCTGCCCGCGATTGAAAAAGGCGTGCGCCAGGCGATGGAGCGCGGCGCGGTCGCGGGTTATCCGCTGCACGATCTGCGCGTGACCGTGTGCGACGGCAAATGCCACGCGGTCGATTCAAAGGAGGTCGCGTTCATCAGCGCCGGCAAGAAGGCCTTCCTCGATGCCGTCGGCAAGGCACGCCCGATCGTGCTGGAACCGATCGTCAACATCGAGGTGACCCTTCCCGAGCACAACGCCGGCGACGTCAGCGGCGGCCTGGCCAGTCGGCGCGCGCGGATCATGGGCACCGCGGTCCAGCGCGGCGGCGAACTGCTGCTCAAGGCGCAAGCCCCGCTGGCCGAATTGACCGATTACCCCGCCGAGCTGAAATCGATCACCGGCGGCCGCGGCCGCTACAGCCTCGACTTCAGCCACTACGAAGCGGTGCCGCCAAACGTGCAGAAGCAGCTCGGCGAGGCGTGGAAACCGCACGTGGAGGAGGGGTGAGGGGAAGCGGTGTTCGGTGTTCGGTGCTCCGTGTTCCGTGTTCGGATTGGCGTCAAGGCTCGGCCCAGGCTCCCTTCTCCCTTCGGGAGAAGGTGGCGCGCAGCGCCGGATGAGGGTGCGAGCGAAGCGCGGCGTCCCAACGTTGAGTGTTGGCGCATTTCGCTTCGCCCGCACCCTCTCCCCAACCCCTCTCCCGGTGGGAGAGGGGCTCCAACACGAGATTCCACGCTAACCCGAAACCCGAAACCCGAACCCGAACCCGAAACCCGAAACCCGAACACCGAACACCAGAAACCGAACACCGAACACCGCTCCTACAACCGATTCCCCCGCTTGATCGCCAGATAACGCTCGATCAACGCGCCGGACAATTCGCTGCAGCTGACGTCGAGCGTGTTGACACCTTCGCGGCGCAGCGACTCGTGGACGCGCTCGCGCTCGGCCAGATAGTGCATCGCCGCTGCGCTGCGAATGCTGCCCTCAAGCTCGTCGCCGGGCACGGCGGCGGCGCGATCCAGCGCCAGTTCGCGCAGGCTGACCAGCATCACCAGGTGACGTCTGGACAACATGTTTACCGCGGCACGCAATTCGGCGTCGTCTTCGTCACGCACGTTGGTGACCAGCACCACCAGTGCGCGGCGCCGCTGATGTGTCTGCAAGGCGCTGGCGCCGGCAAGATAGTCGGTGGCCATCGGCATCGGTTGCAGGTCGTAACCGGCACCCAGCAGCCGGTCCATGCCGCCGCTGCCCTGTTGCGGTGGCAGCCAGCGCTGCTCCTGTCCGGTGCATGCCAGCAGACCCACCGCATCGCCCTGGCGCAGCGCGATGCTGGCCAACGCCAGCGAGGCGTTGAGCACGTGGTCGAAGTGCACCAGATGATCGTCCTGCGCCAGCATGCGCCGACCGCAGTCGAGCATCAGCACCACCTGCTGGTTGCGCTCGTCGCGGTACTCACGGGAGATCAAACGGCTGGCGCGCGCGGTGGCCTTCCAGTCGATCTTGCGCAGGCTGTCGCCCACGCGATAGTCGCGCAGCTCCTGGAATTCCGTGCCTTCACCACGGCGTCGCTGCAAGCGCGCCCCGACACTGCGCGACGCCAGTTCCACGCTCAGGCCCGCCAACTCGGCCAGCGCGGCGAAATTGGGATACACGCGCACGCTGGACGGTGCGCCGACGACGCGACGCGCCGTCCAGCCATGCCACGGCGAGCGCAACTGCACCTGGCAACCCTGGAACGTAAATTGACCTCGCGCGTCGGGCGTCACCGCGTAGTCCAGCACCAGGTCGCTGCGCGCTGGCAAAACCAGCGTGCGCGGCATCCCGCGCACCGCCCAACCACCCGGATGCAGGTCATGCAGGCGCAGTTTCTGGGCGTGCCGCGTGGCACCGCGCAGGCGCAAGCCGACCCGTGCTTCGGGTCCCAACGGCATCACCGGCACCACCTCCCGCTGCACGCTGGGCGCGGGCAACCGTTGCAGGCGCCAGCCATCGATCGCCGCGAACAACGCGATCAATGCGCCACCAACGAGCCACGCCGACAGCGGCAGCGAGCCCAGGCTGGCCAGCACGCCGAGCACGGTCCAGCCGAGCAGCAACCACAACAGCGTGGGCGCCGGTCGCATCATTGGCGCGGTGCCGGCACCTTGTGCACCAGTGCGTTCAGCACGTCGTCGGGGCGCTGGCGTTCAATCAACGCTTCCGGTGCCAGCAGCAGGCGATGGCGCAGGGCCGGCAAGGCCACCGCACGCACATCGTCGGGAGTGACGAAATCGCGACCGTCCACCGCCGCCTGCGCGCGCGCCAGCCGCGCCAGCGCCAGACCACCGCGCGGCCCGGCGCCGGCAATCACGCCCGGCCACTCGCGCGTGATGCGCACGATGCGCACGGCGTAATCGGTCACCGTGGCATCCATGCGGATCGCGGCAACGCCCTGCTGCACTGCCAGCAGCTCGGGCTGGCTCAGCACGCTGCGTACCTTCGACACATCGAGATCGGCCGCGATCTTGCCGTTGACCACGCCGGCGACCATGCGCTTCTCGTCCTCCAGCGTGGGGTAGCCGATCACCACCTTGATCAAAAAGCGGTCGAGCTGCGCCTCGGGCAGCGGATAAGTGCCTTCCTGTTCGATCGGGTTCTGCGTGGCCACCACCATGAACGGTTCGGGCAGCGCAAAACGGCGCCCTTCGATGGTCACCTGCCCCTCTTGCATGGACTCAAGCAGCGCAGCCTGGGTTTTTGCCGGCGCGCGGTTGATCTCGTCGGCCAGCAGCAGGTTCGCGAACACCGGACCGCGGCGCATCTGGAAGCGCTCGGTCTTGGGGTCGTAAATCGCATGGCCGGTAACGTCGGCGGGCATCAGATCGGGGGTGAACTGCACGCGGCCGAAACTGCAGCTCACCGACGCGGCCAGCGCACGCACCAGCAAGGTCTTGCCGAGGCCGGGCACGCCTTCGATCAATACATGGCCGGCGGCCAGCAGGGCCAGCAACACCTGCTCGAATACCGCCTCCTGGCCGATGAAGGCATGCGCCACCTGGGTACGCAACGCGCGGGTGCGCTCGCCCAGCTCGGTGATCGACATCGGCGCCGGCGGCGTGGCGGGAGCGGTGAGGATTTCGGGTGTCATGGACGACTCCTGAGTCGGGCCAGGGTGATGATGGAAGCGCGGAACGCCTGCGCGTTCGCGGGTGACTGGAAAGCCTGCGCGACCTGCGCGACATCGAGTGCATTGCGTTCGGCCACGCGGGCGTAGAGTGCGTCGCCGTTGAGCATGACGCAGGCCGGATCTCGTCGGCGCAGGCGCGTCAGCACGGTCTGGCTGGCCAGGCTGTGCAGGGTGCGACCGGCGTCACGGCGATACAGGTATTCACCGGCAGCCTGCACGTGTTCGAGCAGCGCGCGCCGGTGCAGCGCCGGCGTCGGCAGCAGCGGACCCAGCCGCGCGCTGCGCATCGCCATCCATGCGGCCAGCAGCAGCGTCAACGCCAATAACGCCGGCCAGCCCTTGACGGCGACGAAGGCCAGGAACGAGGGACCGTCCAGCGCGTACACCAGGTAGATCGTGCCCTGGTCGCGATTCGGTGCCAGCAGGTGCCAGGCGAGCTGCCGAGACCAGGTGTTTTTCAGGCTGCTGCGGGTGATCGGCGTGAAGGTGGCCAGCACGCTGACCGTTCCCTTGCCGAGACGAGTGCGTGCAAACAGATATCCATCCTGTGCGTCGCCGATGGCGGCGTCGACGCTTGCCACTGCCGCTGGTTTGAGCCGGAACCTCGTTGCACAAATCTGCGCTTCATCTTTGCGGGCAGGCTCGACAACAGGTGCTTTGATGCAGGCGAACGACGCTGACCTCGGATCGATCAAACCAAGCGCGTCGAACAGCGGCATGTGCGCCACGCTGGCCGAACCCGGCGACACCAGCAAATACCCGCCGCCGCGTACCCACGCAGCGATTCGCCTGGCATCGTTGATATCGACACGCGCGGCGTCGGCACCCAGCAGCAGCGTGTCACCCGACTTCAGCGTCAGCTTGGTCGGGTCCAGCGTGGTCAGCGAACGCGTCGGCAAGCCCGATCCATTGAGCGCGAGCTGCAGCGCGAAAAACGGGTTGTAACGCGCCTCACCGTGGGCAACTACGGGCTCGGTGACGTTCTTGTGCTCGAACGTGGCAAGGAAGCCGGCCACCAGCAGCAGCGCCGCACCCAGCACCCCCAAGGCGATATAGAGTGGCCGCCGATTCACGCCGCACCCCCGGCCTGTACCGGCCAGCCATCAAGCAGAGTCTCGATGGCGGCATCGTCCGGATAGCGCCCAGCGTAGGCGGCAAACTGCCACGCACGCACGATCGCGATAACCCGCTGTGCACGCAGCGGATCGCCAATCGTCGTGGCCTGGCGCAGCCAGTCCGCCTCGGTCGCATCGGTCGACGGCGGCATTTGCAGCAACCGCTCGGTCTGCTCCACGCAACCGCGATACAGCAAAGCCAGTGCCTCGCGTCGCCGCTGCGCCTGCCACAGCTGGCGGGTCGCACCAGCCAGATCTGCCGGCAGCGGCTGCTCGCCGTGGACGCTGGCCTGCACACTGGCCGGTGTCATCGGCGCGTCCTCTTCCGCCTCCCGCGCCCAGCGCCCACGATGGCGCCACGCGAACCACAACAGCGTACCCAGCGCGCCGATCACCAGCAGCCACAGCAGCCCCTTGAAGATGCCCGACAGGATCTGTCCCAGCAGCGGGAACGGCATGCTCTGCACTTTTGTGTCGGATGTCCACGGGTACTTGAACACCCAGCGGCGCTCCGTGTGTTCACCGCCAAAGCGCGGGTCGCGATACGCCTGCGCGGCCGCTGCGGCAAAGCGCGCGTCACTGCGCTCTGGCGGCTGGTGGAAGATCTTGTCGATGCTGATCACGACCGGCGCGGGCGGCACGCTCGCGGCACGTGCCGGAGCTGTCGCGCGGGCGGGCAAAGCCAGCGCGCCGCTACACAGCAACAACACGCCAAGCACCTTGCCCAGGCCTTCGAGCCTTGCGCGCAGACGCCGAAAAGCCAGATCGATGTCCCACGCCTCCAGTTGCGTACGCCGATTCAGGTACAACGCGAAACCGCAAGCCACGTACAGCGGCTCGATCACGCTCATCGCCAGATAGGCCACGCCCGCGGCGGCCAGCGTCCAGAGCGTGGCGGCGTGATGGATGTCATCGCGAAAAAAGCCCGGCAGGGACTGGGGTCGCCATTCGTGCGGTATCAGGAACAGCGCGAACAGCCACACGCTGAGGAACAGCACCAGTTCGAATTGCAGGCAGGTGTAGGTAAGCATGCTGGTCACGCCGCCGATGCGCCGCCGCAGCACCTTCCAGCGCAGTGAGCGTTGTTTCGCGGCGGCTCCTTCAAGCAGGTCCAGCGGCAGGCGCAACGCGCGATGGCTGTCGATACGCAACCAGGTCAGCCCGGCCAGGGTGCTGCGCCAGCTCCACCGACGCTGGCCACGCAATGCCTCGCGCCAGTGCGGCGCCTGCTCGAACACCGCGTGCGACAGCACGTACAGCGGCACCCGGTCAAACAGCGGCTTCAACCACCACATCAACACCAGGCCCAGCCACGGTATCCCGAGCAACACCCCGAGCGCGTTGCACAACACGAACAACGGCAGGGTGAAAGCGAACCATGCCGACCACACCGCACGCGCATTCGCACGCAACACCGCGGCACCCAGATCCAGCGCTTCGCGTGGCACGCGCGGGCGCAACATCACGCTGATCCGCTCAAGCTCCATGCGTGCCCGTCCTGCCGCCACGCCACAGCCAGCCCAGCACCAGCACCCACAGCAAACCGCCGCTGCCGAACTTCACCACGCCTGGCAACGCGGCGATGGACGACCAGTACGCCTCGATGAACGCTGCCACCAGCAACATCGCGAACGCCCCCAGCACCAACTGCGCGCCGATCCAGCCGGCCGCGACCAGCGCCGGACCGCGCCGCCGCCGTCCTGGTGCCAGCAGGGTCAAGCCCAACTGCAATCCAGCGCCGCCGGCGATCACCAACGCGCTCAATTCGAACGGCGAATGCCCCACCACGAAACGCCAGAACGGACCGCCGTAGCCGATCGCCGTGAGATGCCCGGCGACTCCGCCGATCAGCACGCCGTTGGCGCCAAGCACATAGATCGCACCCACGCCGAAAAACAGCCCCGAGGCAAACGTGCGAAACGCGATGCCGACGTTGTTCATCACGTAAAACCCGAACATCTGCAGATCGGTGCCACTGCTGCGACCGATGTGCGGATTCGCCGGATCGTACATTTTCTCGAACTGCGCCAGTTGGGCGCTGCTGAATACGGTATGCGCCAGCTCGGGGCGCACCTGCAGCAGCACCAGGGTGACCAGCGCCGGCACGTAGAACAGCACGGCGGCCCCCAGCATGCAGCGCCACTGCGAACGCACGAGGCGCGGAAAACCGGCGACCAGGAAACTGGCCACGCGGTGCCAGCGCGGTGCCGGTGGCCGGTACAACACGAGATGACCTTGTTGCACCAGCCGCTGCAACCGATCCGTCACCTCATGGCTGTAGCCACGTCCGCGCGCCAGCGCGAGGTGATGGCACAGACGTCGATACGCGGACGGAAAATCCAGCGCCTGTTCCTGCCGCAGGGTGCGCTTTGGCTGGCGCTCCAGTGCACTCAGCCAGGCTTGCAGACTGTCCCACTCGCGGCCATGCAGGGCGACGAAACGTTCCTGCTTCATGCGCGCCCCAGCAGCCAGTTGGCATGAGCCACCAGTCGCCGAATGGCCGCTGTGTCGCGCAGCCCGGTCAGGGGGGTCAGCAGGTTCGCCAGTTCCTCCTGCCGCTGCACGGTGAGCTGGCCCGCGCGTTCGGTGAATTCCACCAGCGCCGCCTGCTCGTCCACGGCCAGCACCAGCGACAACGGGATCGATTGCAAGGCGGGCACCTGCTGACCGGCAGGCAATTCGCCGGCATGGATCACCAGGGTGCCGGCGACGATGTCGCCGAGCCGGCGCGCGCAGGGATCGATCAGGGTGCTGACCAACCCGACGCCGTACACGCCGGGCAGAATATCGACCACCCGCAACAGATTTCGCACCACCGATGGCAGCCACGTGACTGGCGTGCCGTCCGCATTGACCACGCGCAAACCCAGCGCGCGCTTGCCCGGTGTCTGTCCGTTCCAGCACACCTCGAACACCACCGAATACGCCCACATCAGCGCGAAGATCAGCAGCCGCACCAAGCCGTTGCCGCCCAGGCCGAACAGTGACAGCGGAATGGTCGCGAAGAACAGCACGCCCACGCGCAGCAAAAGATCGAGCATCCATGCCTGCGCGCGGGGCAAGGCACCGGCGGCACGCAGGCGCAGCGAGATGCCTTCGGGTGTCTCGATCTCGCGGATCGTGTCGATCATCAAACGTCGATGACGATGGTGTCGGCAATCAGGTCATGCAGACAACGACGCTGGGTGCCGAAGATCAGCAACAGGTCCACCAGCCCCGCAAACTGGCCCACCCACGGAATGACACCGAGCACGCTGATCGGCAACAGGCGCAGGAAGATGTAGCGGACCAGTCCCATGCGATCGCCACTGCTGCGCACCATGGCGATGTTCAGGATGCGCTTGCCGATGGTCTGCCCATCGCGATGCACCAGCGCGCAATTGACCACGATCATCGCCAGCAGCAGGATCAGCGCCAACGCCATCAGCGCGAGCATCGGACCAGCCGACCTGGTCCCCGTCCTCACCCCGCCGGCCATGACGATACCCAGCATGAGCGGTGCGAGCCACAGCACGTTGATCACGCCATCAAGCAAGGCCGCCCCCAGCCGCTTGCCCCGACTCGCCTTGCGGCTCTCCAGGTCCCCTTCGACATGAGCGGGCACGTCGTCGACCACGGCCGCTGGCGCCGCATATGGATTGATTTCCATCGTGCTCCCCTGTTGTCCGCCTGCCTTGCCCCATATCGCACAACCGGTCCGAGTATAGAAGCGGTTTTTGCCGTCGCGCCAGCGCCGACCCGCGGCAGCCGATACCGATTTCGGCCGCTTTCTCCTCAGCCGTTCCGCCGCTTGGGCTTGAGCAAGGTACCCGTGCACGCCGGCGAGCCGCAGTGGCAGGCCCACAGCTTTTTCAGGCGCGCGGTATGCGCCACGGCCAGCACGATGCCGTAGTCGTAAGTCAATTCCTCGCCCGGCTTGATCGCGCGGATCGCCTCGATCATCACCTTGTCGCGGCGCGGATCGCCGCTGGCACTTTCCTCCACCACGGCGCGGCAATTGGGCGTGCAACTGTGATTGATCCAGCGCGCGCTGTTGCCGTCCTGGTTGGCGTCAATGACGTAGTCGTCGTTGAGCGTGAACAGGAACGTGTGACCGGTCTCGCCACCGTCGCCATACAATTCGTCGGTTTCATCCGTCGTGCGCAACTTCCCCTTGTACTGGACGATGAACTCACCGCGCGCGATCGCACGGGCGGCGAACACGCCGTTGCCGTGTATCGGCGAGCGATGGGCGACAAAGCGGCGGCGACGCGAAACCTGGGGCATGGACGAGTCTTCTGGCGTGAAAGGAAAGAATGACGATGATGACGACTGCGGCGCGGAATGGAAACTGGCGTGAATGGGGAAAAGCGGAGTTCGGTGTTCCCTGTTCCCTGTTCCTGTTCCCGTTCCCGTTCCCGTCCCCTGTTCCCTGTTCCCTGTTCCCCGTCCCCATTCCCCGTTCCCCGTTCCCCGTTCCCCGTTCCCCGTTCCCTGCTAAGATTCAAACAACCGTTTGAGGTGCCCCATGAATCGACTGCTACGCGGATTTCTGTTGATCCTGCTCGGCGCCGGCCTGGCGGCCTGCGGGCCGGCGAAGAAAAGCGTGTATCCGCCAACGCTGAGCATCCAGCAACTGACCGTACTGCCGAACGGCCAATGGCGGGTGACCCTGCGCATCCAGAACAACAGTTACGGCGACATGGATTTCACCTCGGTGGAGGGCCAGTTGAAGATCGGCTCGCTGGCTCCGATTCGCCTGCATGCGGCCGTTGAACGTGACATTCCCGCGCTGGCTGGCGACGTGCTCCCGGTCGAGCTGCTGCCAACCGCTCCGATGAGCCAGGCGCTGCAGCAGGCCGCCGGCAAGGGCAGCGCGGGCGCCGTGCCTACCAGATCCAGGGCAGCACCCATGCCAAGCCGGAGCAGGAAAAGCAGGCCCGCGATTTTGATTTTGACGGCAACGGCTGGATATCGCCGGTACCGGGCATCCCGAACACCTGGCGCTGAGCCGCGCCGCACGACGACTCTTCAACGAGGACACCAGATGACTGCCTACAAGGCCCCGCTCGACGATCTGCGCTTCGCCCTGTTTGACGTGCTTGGCGCCGAGCCGATCCTGACCGCGCTGCAAGGCGGCGAAGTGCACAGCCGCGACCTGCTCGATGCCGTGCTGGAAGAAGCCGCCCGACTCAGCGAACAGTTGCTGGCGCCGACCAATGCTCCCGCCGACGCGGAAGGGTGCCACTTCGACAAGGCGACCCGCGCGGTGACCACGCCGAAGAGTTTCAAGGAGGCGTTCCGCCAGTTCGCCGAGGGTGGCTGGACCGGTCTCACCAACCCCGAGGCCTACGGCGGCCAGGCGCTGCCCGGTGTACTGGGGATCGCCACCACCGAGATCTTCCAGTCCGGCAACCTGGCCTGGAGCTTGTATCCGCTGCTCTCCGAAGGCGCCACCCACGCACTGGAACAGCACGGCGAGGAATGGCAACGCGAGTTGTACATGAAGCCGATCGTGGCCGGCCGCTGGACCGGCACCATGTGCCTGACCGAACCCCAGGCCGGCTCCGACCTGGGCCTGCTCAAGACCCGCGCCGAACCGGGCGCGGCCGACGCCAACGGCCACCCGACCTGGAAGCTCACCGGCACCAAGATCTTCATCAGTGCCGGCGAGCACGACCTCACCGAGAACATCGTGCACCTGGTGCTGGCGCGCCTGCCCGACGCGCCCGCGGGCAGTCGCGGCATCTCGATGTTCATCGTGCCCAAGTTCAAGCTCAACGCGGATGGCTCGCTCGGCGAACGCAACACCATCGCGGCCGGCGCCATCGAGCACAAGATGGGCATCCACGCCTGTTCGACCTGCGTGATGAACCTGGACGGCGCCGAGGGCTACCTGATCGGCAAGCCGCACAAGGGACTGGCCGCGATGTTCACCATGATGAATGCGGCGCGACTCTCGGTCGGCGTGCAGGGTTTGGCACTGTCGGAGCGCGCGCTGCAGAACAGCTTCAACTACGCGCGCGAACGATTGCAGTCGCGCTCGCTATCAGGCCCGAAATTCCCGGACAAGCCGGCCGACAACCTGCTGGTGCAGCCCGACGTGCGGCGCATGTTGCTGACCCAGCGCGCCTTCGTCGAAGGCTCGCGCGCACTGGTGCTGTATACCGCGCTGCAGACTGATATCGAACACCGCGCCACCGACGAGGCGGCACGACAGAAGGCAGGCGAGCTCGTCGCGTTCCTGATCCCGATCGCCAAGGGCATGACCACCGAACTGGCGCAGGAGTGCACCAAGGAAGCGCTGCAGATCTATGGCGGCCACGGCTACATTGCCGAGAACGGCATGGAGCAGTTCGTTCGCGACGCGCGCATCATCACCTTGTACGAAGGCACCACCGGCATCCAGGCGGCCGACCTGCTCGGGCGCAAGATCCTCCAATTGCAAGGCGTGGGCTTCAAGCAATTCCTGGAAGAGATCAGCGCGTTCTGCCAGCAGCACGCCGGGACCGAGTCCTTGCAGGCCTTCATCGGCCCGCTCGCGGTAGCTACACGAAACTGGAGCGACCTGACCCTGGCGCTGGCGCAACGTGCCCGGGCCAACCCGGAGGAACTCGG
>CAVYSP010000008.1:0-11194 GCA_963771235.1 uncultured Gammaproteobacteria bacterium | reverse complement strand
ATCGTCGAGTTTCTTCACGGCAGCTCCCTATCCTGCGCGCACCGCGTTCGCACCGCACGAACGCTTTCACCGGCAGCACGGACCAAGCAACGCAAGACCGCGCTGCACCCGCATGCCGAAGTGGCATTGCGACTCCACGCGAGCATCGCAGGCGACCTCCCTAGCCTTTGCTCCCGCGCGTTCAGAAAGCGACGAAAGCATCCGGTGGCAGGCGCGCGGCAAGCCACGCGCGCGCCTCTTCCAGCGGCTCCGCGTAGCGGCGCCAGGCACCGATGGCGCGGGAGTGGAGTTGCTCGCGCACCTGCGAACTGCTCGCGGTCGCCGACGGCGCCTGGTTCCGCAGGATATCCACGCATCCGGGCTCGAACGGCAGGCCGCAATGCTCCATCACGCGCCGTGTCACCGGCAGCGGATCACGCACCATGTCCTCATAACGCACGGTCAGCACCACGCCCGGCATGACCTCATCCCAGTACTGCAGCAATTGCCGGAAGCGAAGATGCTGCGCGGCGGCTTCCAGGGTCGTAGCTGTACGGATAGGCGTTGCCCGCGAACAGCTCTTTCAAGTTGGAGAAACAGGTGTCAAGTGGATCGCGCACGAGGCAGACAATGCGCGCGTCGGGCATCGCCTTGTGGATCAAGCCGGCATACCAGAAATTGCCCGGCATCTTGTCGATCAGGAAGCGCCGGCCCTTGGCGCGCCAGCCGGTACGCTGACGATAGCCACGCCCGATCGCGCCAAAATCCAGGCTCGGGCAAGCGTGCAACAACAGGGGATCGACATGTTCGACCAGCATGTCGGCTTCCCAGCACAACTGCAGGTGAAAATCGTTGAGCTCACCGGCCGAGGCGACTTGGCTGTGGTTGCCCAGGATCCGCTCGAGCACTGTCGTGCCCGTGCGCGGCTGGCCCACGATGAAGATGGGCACGGGCCCGCCCTCGACAACCGGCACCGACCCGAGAAACGAAGCCTGGCACACGCTGCGGATCGCCGCGACGCGCTCCTCTTCGCGCTCGGGCTGCCAGCCGAGGCCACGGCGCTTGGTCGCCGCGCCGTGCATCAGCGCTTCCCATGCGTTGCGCTGTCGCCAGCTGCATGAAGATGGATGAACAACGCGTAATCGAGCAACGCAGTGTTCAGGGGATTCGGTTGCGGGTATTGTTGCAGCGTTTGGCGGATACGTGCGATCTGCCCCTGCGGGTCGGCCGCGGGGTCGTGCTGAGCCAGCATCAACATCGCCGCGGCGTAGCCGGGTGCCAGTCGCAGACAGTGCTGGAACTCAGCGGTTGCCTCGGCCTTGCGGCCCAGATGGCGCAAGGTGGTCGCCCGCATGAAGGAAAGCGTTGGCGTCGGCTCGCTCCGAGCCAGCGCGGCGTCGAGGACGCGGAGCGCGTGTTCGTGGAAATCTGCCTGGCCGAAACACTGCGCGATCCGGTCCGCCGCGGCCGTCACCTCGGGATGGTCCTGATCGGCCGCCTGAAGGAGCTCCGCTGCAAGCAGCGATTCGCCCAGTCCTTGCAACAACAGTGCGGCATCGGGCAACCAGTGCCAATCGCGCGATTCGCGCACCGCAGCCGCGGCATTGCGTGCATATTCGACGGCAGCACGGCAGCGCCGCTCGTCGTACGCCAGACGCGCCAGCGTCAGCCAAGCCATCGGCTGGCGCGAATCGATCGTGGTGATGGCGTCGAGTTCGACCATCGCCGCACGCGTGTCGCGGGCATCAAGGTGTCGCTTGGCCTGGTGCCAACGCGCTTCAAGTTCGCCTGCGGCCGGCGGAGTCATGAGTGCACGACAATCCACGGCGCTGCCGTCGTGGAGCGGGCAAGAAAAGAAGTGCTCATCGCGGTGCGCGGCTTGCGCGAATCGAAAACTGACATCGCGCGACGGTAGCGGCGCCCCTCGGCGTTTGCAAGGCGCGCAAGGCAACGATCGTTCCCGCAATCGCCCGATCCGCGCCTGTTACCTACGTGCCGCCCGCTCGGTTCGGTCAGATTGAAAACGACCCCGGCCGTTCTCGAGCAACCGTCTGGCGACGCTCTGGTACTGCGTCAAATTTCTCGGAACTTCGGTAGTGAAGCAGCCTCACCGGCTTTTCCTCCCGCCGATTCCCGCTCGCGTTTTGGCCGATGCCCGCGTGGCGGTTCCATCGGACGTCCACCGCGCTGGCGGCGCAGTTGCGCTTCGAGCGTAGCCGCCGGCCGCAGTTCGTCGCGCAGCTTCTGATAGTTCCGCCAGCGCTCCGGGATCGAGCCGCCCGTCGTCGAGCGCCGCGCGCACCGCGCAACCGGGCTCGCTCCGGTGGCTGCAGTCGCCGAAGCGGCACTGCTGCGCGAGCGCGTCGATGTCGGCGAACTGGCCCTGGTCGAGATCCTCCTCGCCGGTGAGCTTGATCTCGCGCATGCCGGGCGTATCGATCAGGCAGCCGCCCGACGGCAGCTGCATCAGCGCGCGATGCGTCGTCGTATGGCGGCCGCGGCTGTCGTGCTCGCGCACGGCGTTCGTCGCCTGGCGCGCTTCGCCGAGCAGCGTATTCGTCAGCGTCGACTTGCCGACGCCCGACGAGCCGACCAGCACCGCGCGTGTCGCCCGGTCCGAGATACTTCATCAGCGGCGCGATGCTCTCCGGCGATTTCGCGTTGATCGCGAGGATCTCGACGTGGCACCGGCACGCGCGCGCGCAGCGTCGCGATCGCCGCATCGGCGTCTCGGCGCGTTCGGCCTTGGTCAGCACGACGACCGGCATCGCGCCGCTGTCCTCGACGAGCACGAGATAGCGCTCGATGCGCGCCGCGTTGAGATCGCCGTCGAGGCCGTTCATGCACGAACACCGTGTCGATGTTCGCCGCGATGATCTGGCGCTGGTGCCGCTCGCCGGCGGCCGCGCGCGAGAGCAGCGTGCGCCGCGGCAGCACGCGTTCGATCTGCGGCGGCGTGCCCGCGGCGACCAGCACGAAATCGCCGACCGCCGGCCGCTCGGCCGGATCGATGCCGCGCTTGAGGAATCGCGCGCGCGGGCTGCGCGTTGAACAGCGGCCTGCGCCGTCGTGCATCTCGTAACCGGCGCGATGCTGCGCGACGACGCGCGCGACGACGCAAGCCTCAGCCGGCAACAGCTCGCCACGCCAACCGATATGCCGCAGTCGTTCGATCGTTTCGGCGTTGCTCATGACGAAGCTTGCGTGGCCTGGTGCAGCAATTATGCCCCGCCCGGGCATGGTCCGGCGAAAAACCGTGTTTCGGTCGGCAAACCTTCCCGCGCGCCACTGCGTACACTCTCTTATAGTGCTGCCTTTCTGTTTCCAGCATGAGCGTCGATTGGCGGCGCGACTTTTCGCAGGATGTCGCGGCCGCTCGGTCCATTAGGGCTTTGTTGGCATTGCGGGGTGTAGTCATCGATGACGGTGATCAATTCCGGCACGCTGAAACACGCCGTGGGACGCTTTTGGTATTGATGTCGCTAAAGAACCGCTCGGCGGCTCAAATCTGCCCACAGGATTTGGGGAAGAGCCAAAAGTAATATGCAGGATAGTCGGGGCACTTTCGTCTCACCCGCCGTGGGATACGTCGAAGATTCCTGTATTTTCGTGGTACCTAGATCGGCGAGAGCCGCGCGTGAGCGGCGCCGAACCATGCGGGTGCTTGGCGCACCTCAGCACAGAGGAATATCGATGAATAGAAAGTCAGCGGGCTTATTATGGGTTGTTGCCTGCGCTGTATTTGCTCTGCCGATCATGAGCCATGCCACGGACCCGAAGTGGAAAATCGTGACGGATACGCCGCAGGCCTTCGCCAAACAGGCTGCCGAGGTGCGAGAAAGATGGGACCGCGGGGCGAATATGGCGGCATCAGCGGAAGTGAACGCTCGGCGGTCAACGCCGACCTTGAGAGGATCGCGACCCTGTTGAGCAAGCGCGGTGCGGCCAGCGAGCTCAACGACAACGAACAGGTCGACTTGATGAATGCGCAGGAACGCATCAACGCGGTGCTGACCAAGAACTGAGGGCAATCGGCTGATCTGCACGATGGAGCGGCGGACCGGCTCCAATTTCAAGGAGAAGGTCTGCCGCACCCAGGCCGAGATCGACAACACCCGGCGTAGTTCGCAGCAGGGTTTCCAGGACAGTTTGCTGCGCAACGGCGCTACCCAGTCCAAGGGCAACTGACGCCGGGGTCCTCACGGCCGATGCCGCGCATCGGCATCGGTGCGAGGATGTCGGGTACTGAGGAGCGTATCCAATTCGTCCCCTAGCGGCCTTGACTCGGCCTTGCCTGGAAATTTCCGGGCGGGCTGGCGTGGTGGCCGCAGGCCGGGCCGAATCAGGCACGCAGTACCATGCTGAATTCACGCCATGACACGCTGACATGACCGCCGCCGACCAGGCCACAAGTACCGAACAGATCGCCTCGGAGCATCCACACCGGGGCAGGAGAAGGGTAGTTCGGTGGCGTTTCGACCGTTACTCGGAGCTGGAGGAAAAGGCCGTCGAGGAATGGCTGGAGGCGGGACAGGCATTGGCATTGAAAGGGGACTTCACTGGCGCGTCAGTGGTCCTGCAGGCAGGCGTCGCTCGCCATGGCGAGTACGAGGAAATGCATCTTGCGTTGGCCGGCGTACGCTGGCAGCTGCGGGACCACGTTCGTGCACAGGCGCTGCTGGAAGGAATACTTGCGCGTGAGCCCGAGCACATCGCGGCGGCGTTCACCTTGGCTAGGTTGTATATCGAGCAGGGTAGCGGGGAGACAGCGGAGAGAGTGTTGCTCCACCTGTTCGGATGCTCACCCCAACCGTCGGACATGGTGCATCCGTGCGGCCAGGATGCTGGCTGCCTGCGGACGCAAACAGGGGGCCGTTTCGCTATGCGAAGCCGCTATCGCCATTGGCTCAGGCGACCCGTTCGTGCATACCTACCTGGCGGCGCTGCTGGGTCAGCTTGGAGAATACGAACGTTCCCGCAGTCACTACCTGTTCGCACTCGATCATGATCCGAAGACGCTGGATTTCGGGGGCTGCCTACGGCCTGGCGTCGATCAAGCGCTACAACAATCCGGACGATGTTGATCTGGCGCGCTTCCGGGCGTTGCTGGCTCGACCAGACCTCTCGCAAGGTGCGCGTGCATCCGTCCTGTTCGCACTCGGCAAGTCTTGCCGACGATCTTGGCGACTATGCACACGCCGCGTCGTTTCTTCGCGAGGCGAATCGTCTCATCGATCACCGCAGCTGGTCGCGCAAGACCTGGCGTCGCATGATCGACCCCTAGCCAACACACCGTTGCCGCAACGCACGCCGGCCGCCACCGAATGCATCCCGGTTTTCATCGTCGGCGCGCCGCGTTCCGGTACCACGCTAGTGGCCGAATTGCTGGGGCGCTCGCCCGAGGTATGCAATCGCGGCGAACTGGACTGGCTTCGCATTTTTCCGACGAGATGGCTCGTTCCGGCAACCCGGACTTGGCTCAGCTCGAGCAGATTGCGGTTTCCTATTTGGCCGAACTGCGGCAGAGCCAGTTGGATTTGCGTTGGTTTGTCGACAAACAGCCGCTGAATTTCCTGCACGTTGATCTGATCCGCGCGCTGTTTCCGCAGGCGCGCATCGTTCATTGTCGACGTAGCCAAAGGGATACGGCGCTGTCGATCTGGAGCCAGCATTTCGGTTCGGTGGAATACCGTTTCGCCTACGATTTCGCCGATATTGCGGCGGTTCTGAACGGCTGCAGGCGACTGATGGCGAGGGCGCGCCGACGATCCTCGCCTGCTCGAAGTGCGCTACGAGGATCTAGTGGAGAAATCCGCAGGCTGTCATCGGCGATCTCGCCGCGACGCTCGGGCTAGCACCGTTCGATTCTGGCATGCCGAATGCAGCGCGCAGCGCCATCGGCACCGCCAGCGTCTGGCAGGCTCGCCAGCCGGTGTACACGCGGGCCGTCGGACGCTGGCGCGGCTACGCGCAGTTCGTCCCGGAACTCCTGCGTTTTGCGGACGAATGAGGCGGAAGCGAAAGCCGCCGCGAAATACGGGCATGGCGCCACGCTCGACCCGGCCCACCCAATACGGCATAATTTTAAGTCTGGCGACGCCAGCACAGAGTGACCATGCCACCGCTCCGTTGTCCCCTTGAACGCACACATTCCATGATAACGCTCCAGGACGCCTACAACCTGCACCAACAAGGTCGCTTCGTCGAAGCCGAGCGCGGCTATCGCGGATGGTTGTCGCAGTATCCGGACGATCCCGACGCCTTACACCTACTCGGTATGCTGCGTCATCAGCGGGGTGACGGCGCAGAAGCACTGAGCCTGTTTACCCGGGCATTCGAGTTGCAGCCGGATAACCCAAACCTTGCACTCGCCCATGGCACTTTGTTGCGACAGCAAGGCGATCCCGCAGCGGCAGGCACCGCCTATTTCCGCGCGCTGGCATTGAATCCGAACTTGGGCGGTGCCCATGTCGGTCTTGGCCAGCTGTCGCTGGATCGCGGCGATGCCAAGACGGCCGAAGAACATTTCCGGATAGCCCTGCGCGCTGGCGAGGATGGCCACGCGCTGGCCGGGCTGGGCACCATCATGCTGGCGCGCGACGACAACGAGGCAGCGGTTCGCTACTTGACCCGTGCCGCGGAACTGGTACCCGATTTTGCGATGATCCAGCTTCTGCTCGGCGAAGCGCTTACCAAGCGTGGCGTACTTGCATTTGCCGAAGCCGCGCTGAACAACGCGTTACGCCTGCAACCAGACCTCCACGCGGCGCGTGTGTGGCTGGCAGAGGTGCTCCTCAAAGACAATCGCCCGGCGGAGGCGCGGTTGCATTATCAAAGCTTGCTGCTGGTACCGGGCCATGCGGTGATCGCGCAGATCGGCCTCGCCGATGCCGCGCGGATGGAAGAGCTCTACGGCCAGTCGATCGCGCATTATCGTGCGGCGCTCGCGATCGAACCCAAACTATCGGCGCCCACCCGCATGTTGGCGTGGATCCTGGCTACGCTCGGGCGCAATGACGAGGCCATTGCAGCTTATGACGCCTATCTTCGTGCCTTGCCAGACGATGCGGACATGCGGGTCCTGCGCGACGACGTGTGGAAATTGGTCAATGGTCCGGATGACGGGGCGGTTGGCGAAAGAAGCCCACAGCCAACGTTGACCGAGCGGTCTTGCGAATTCCACATGGCTCGATCGCGCGCGCGTGTCAGCTTCTTCGGCGCACATCGGCCATAGCTCGCCCCGGAGCGGGGCCATCAAAAAAGGCGACGGAGTCTGAGCTTTCGCAGCGTTTTCATGTCGGTCCACGCAGTTGATCCAGCAGCTGTGTTTGGGTGTCGTGTGATCTCTGAGTTCGCTCAAGACGAGGCGAGGCTTGAGTGGCTCGCCAGTGACGTGGAACACTGGCCGCAGACGCCCGCCATCGCTGCCATTGTGCGCATGCTCCAGTGTTGCCGCGTTCGGCGTGGTCTAAGTTGTGAATGCCACCAGGCGTGCACCCGTGGCCGGCCGCGCACCACAAGGCAGATCGCGCTCGACCATGGACAGCCGCTGACGGTAGCGTTCGCGCCAAGGGATTACTTGCACGCGCCCCAACGTCACGGCAATCTCTTTATTCTGTTTTCCGTCAACCCTGATGAGCACGAGCGGGCGCGCCGTACCGCTCGTACGCTGGTCAGCTTGAAGCTGATCCGCCGCACCAAGTTGGCACCCCGCATGGCTCAGCACTATCTCTGGAGCTACTCGCATCTTCATCTCTGCTCATAGATTCCCCGTCGATGCTATTTGGGCGCAGAGCCCTTCATAAGTTCCATCAACAGTGCACCACCACACCAGCATCGATCCCACTGACCACGATGTCGGCCACCCACGCCAAAGGAATCCTGCGTTGATCCCGATCATCCCCGGCGCTCGCCTAGCCGACGCCCGCGACGAAATCCGCGGCGCACTGAACCGGCGCGCGTATGAACGGACCCAACGTATCGCTCGCCAGCCGGCTGCGCTCTCGCGTGCTCGATATTGTCCATGAGGAAGCAGACGCCACTGCAATATCTGGCCCTTGGCGATTCATACCATTGGCGAAGCAGTGGCCGCGACCGCGCGCTGGCCGGCCGTACTGGTCGAGCGCCTGCGCCGTTCCGGCACGGCCATCGACGATCCGCGCATCGTGGCCGTCACCGGCTGGACCACCGACGAGCTGGCGCGAGGCATGGATGACGCCGCGCTGACGCACGGCTTCGACCTGGTGACCCTGCAGATCAGCGTCAGAATCAATACCGGGGCCGCGGGGCCGACGAGTACCGCGAGCAGTTCAGCGGGTTGCTGGGGCGCGCCATCGCACTGGCCGGCGGCCGGTCCGCACGGGTCGTGGTGGTGTCGATTCCCGACTGGGGCGTCACTCGCTTCGCACGCGAGCAGGAGCGCGATGCGGGCGTCATCGCCGCCGCACTGGACGCCTTCAATGCCATCGCGCGCGAGCAGGTCGAGCATACGGGTGCGCAGTTCGTGGACATCACGCCGATCTCGCGCCGCCATCCCGACCTGTTGGCCGAGGACGGTCTGCATCCTTCCGCCGCGCAATACGCGCGCTGGCTGACGGCCATTTTCCCGGTCGTGCGCGCGGCGCTGTGCTGATTGCGCACTACATACTTCACCGGCCCACAAGCATTCCGGCGCATGAAAATCGACCACGCTGGAGCAGCGTGTTCAGCGTCGCGACAGGTTGCACACTGCGGGTAGCGCAGGCAGGCGCTGCCGCCAACGACTCAGAATTCCGCGTCGTGTTCTTCGGCGGCCAGACCCAGGGTCAGTGCCCCCTCGCCCACGTTGACCATGCCGGTAATGCTCATATGCGCCTCCATCAACTCGACTGCGCATTCCTCGCACGCCGCGCGCAAGGCGGGATAACCCGGTAGCTGGCGCAGCACCGCCAGGTCGCCGCCGTAGCTCACGCAAACCACCGGCACCAGCAAGCCGTCCCGCACCCGCCTGGCCGCGTCATCGAAAAGAGCCTCGGCTCCCTGTGAATCCGCGCACCTTGCCCACCGGACCGGTTTCACCCCGGAAGCATCGCAGGATCGGCTTGATGTCCAGGGCCGAACCGAGCATGGCCGTGAACAGGCTGACGCTGCGATCATTCTTCTTCTTGGCGCGAGCGCGAAGGTAATAGAGGTCACGCGGCAGCATGTAGCCATAACTGTGGTTGGCGATGTGCAGCAAACCGTTCGCGTATAGGCGGCCGGGGTATCGCCCGCGGCGATCATCCGGCTCGCTTCATAAATCGCCGGAGCGGCGCCGGCGAAGATGTTGCGGGTATCGACCACGCGCATCATGAACGGGCCCGGGACGAGCAGCTTGTTCGCGAACCTGGCGGTAGTTCTTCAGAATTGCGAAGCTGGCCTTGTTGACGTGCTCGTTGATCGGGCTGCGGGTCGCGGTGATGGTCAGGCAGAACACGCAATCCTGCTCCAGCACCAGCTTCTTGCAGGAACAGCTTCTGCACATCTTCCACCGGGCTGGGTTCGGTCTCCGCCGAGTGGCTACGGCTGCCGAGCCGGCGCTCGATGAATCGCTGCAGTTCGCCCGGCTCGCGGTCGTCCATGAAGGTTTCGCCGTCGACCTTCACCGTAATCGGCATCACCGCAACGTGGTCTCTGCTGCAGGAATGCATCCGGACGTCGCAGGCGGCGTCGATTGCCAGGCCCATCCGCATGGCGTTGCTCCCGTGCTCATGAATGGCAACAGCAACATAACACGCACAATTGTCGCTGCAAGCCACATTGGCAGGACTTCAAGCGTCGCGAAGGCGTCCTGGTGCAGGCGACAGTGGAGCGCCCACAAAAAGGCCGGGGCCTCTTGCGGGGCCCCGGCCTTTATCAACCTCGGTTCAGGTGAAGCTTAGAAGTTCTGGTTGTAACGCACGTAGTAGAAGCGACCGATGTCAAAGCCGCCGTAACCCAGGAACTGCGAGTTCGGTGCCGAGTACAGGATCGGACCTTCATGACTGAACAGGTTGTTCGCGCCGACCGAGAACGTGCCGTTCCACGGCGCATTCCAGCGGACCTGCAGGTCGTGGAAGGTGTTCGCACCGGTACGGTTCTGGCTGATCGAGACCGGTATCCGGAGCGATGTGGCCCGATCGTGCACCGGACTCGTCTGCAGCGGTGTCATCCCACGAGCACGTTTCCGTGATGCTGGAATAGTAGCGGGTGGTCCAGGTTGCGCCGAATTCGCCCAGGGTCCAGTCGAGTCCGAGGTTGGAACGCGTGCGGAACTTGCCGCCGTAGCCCGTCTGGGCGAGACATCGGCGTCGCATCTTCATCGTCTGACTTGATGCTCAGTGATCGATGTAGGTCGTGTTCCAATGCACCGCGAAGCGACCAAACGAGAACTCCGGCAGGCGATAGTTGACGCCGAAGTCATAGCCCTCGGTTTCGGTAAACCGCGTTTCGTGCCACCACGCAGGGCATAGACAACTGCGCCGCTGGTCGGATCGCGCTGGAACAGGGTGCTGGCGCAACGCGAAACGACACCGAGCACATAGCAGTCCTCAGCTGACCGGTGGTGGTGTCGCCGGTGATCGCGTTCTTGATGCGGATGCGGTACCATGTCCAAGGCTCAGGTCCAGGCCTTCAACCCAGCTCGGGCTGTAAACCATGCCGAAGGTCTTGCTGGTCGCCGTTTCCGGCTGGAGGTGCGGGTTGGCACCCGCGAAGAACTGCGTACCGGTCTGGCACGGGAAGTTGGCGTACAAGGTGTTCCACCCTGGCCCGGCTGCGGAAGCCCGCCGGAACGCCCGGCTGTCCACCAAAGCCCGAAGCGCAGCGGGCGGCGACGGCTGGGTTGTTCCCTGCCGCACCTGCGCATGTCGCAAGGATCGGTGTAGTAGTCGAACGTGCCGCTGATGCCGCCGTACAGGTCGCCAATCGTCGGAGCACGGAAGCCCTCGGCGTAGTTGCCGCGAACCAGCAGGTCGTCGATCGGACTGCCAGGTCAGGCTGAACTTGTTGTTGGTGGTGTCGCCGAACGAGCTGTAATCCGAGTAGCGGGTCGCAACGTTGATCGACTCAACTCCTTGGCCAACGGAAGTCCTTCAGCATCGGCACGTCGACTTCGAGGTAGTACTCGTTGACGTCGTACTGCCGCCGGTCGGACCGGAAGCGAGATTGGTGCTGATGCCAGCCTGGCTGAACGCATCCGGCACGTACGACCCGGACT
>CAVYSP010000007.1:0-376198 GCA_963771235.1 uncultured Gammaproteobacteria bacterium | reverse complement strand
GCCTGGCCCCCTCGTCCGCCAGCTTGTAGGCGAGTGGCGCCCACACGAGCACGGCCTCGCCGGGGGCCGGCGCGGCCGCCGCTCGTGTCGCTCGCCATGCACGCCCAGTTGGCCGACTTCAGGCCTGCCAGGCCGCATCCGTTCATCCTTTCGAGGAAAGCGTCTCCAACGTTGTAGAGTTCGTCTGCGGGGCCGGTCCGCGATGAAGGAGGCGGACGGTGGCGGTCACCATGCACGACGTCGCCCGGCTCGCCGGGGTCTCGATCAAGACGGTCTCGAACGTCATCAACGACTACCCGCACATCCGCGCCGGCGACCCGCGCAGCGGGTGCGCGACGCGATCGCGCAGCTCGGCTACCAGCCCGAACCTCTCGGCCCGCAGCCTGCGCTCCGGGCGCACCGGGCGTCGATCAGCCTGACCATGCCCGACCTGAGCCTCGCGCTACTTCGCCGAGCTCGCCGACGCGGTGATCGAGCGCGGCCGAGCGCGACGGGCTGGTCGGTGATCATCGAGCAGACCGGCGGCGACCGCGACCGCGAGCTCGAGCTGCTGCGCGGCCCGCGCCGCAAGCATGACCGACGGCCTCCTGTTCAGCCCGCTCGGCGCTCGGGCAGGACGACGTCGGCCTGGTCGACATGCCGTACGCCGCTGGTGCTGCTCGGCGAGCGCATCTTCGACGGGCCCGCCGACCACGTCACGATGCAGAACGTCGAGGCGTCGCGGGCCGCGACCGAGCACCTGATCGCGCTCGGCCGCCGGCGGATCGTCGCGTTCGGCGCGCACGAGGGCGAGGTGATCGGCTCGGCCGGCCTGCGGCTGCGCGGCTACCGGCGAGGCGCTCGAGGCCGCCGGGCATCCCGTTCGACGAGACGCTCATCGTGCGACGTCGGCGCTCTGGCACCGCGGCGACGGCGCGACGGCGATGCGCGCGCTGCTCGCAGTCCGGCGTCGAGTTCGACGCGCGTCGTTCGCGTTCAACGACACGCTCGCGCTCGGCGCCATGCGCGTGCTGCAGGAGGCCGGGCATCCGGGTGCCCGAGGACGTCGCGGTGATCGGCTTCGACGACATCGACGAGACGCGGTACTCGCTGCCGAGCCTCATCGACGATCGACCCGGGCCGCGAGGAGATCGCCGAGACCGCGGTGCGCGTGCTGCTCGAGCGCATCGCGACGAGCCGCGACGGCGCGATCGCGCCGCGCGAGATCGCGACGGCGTTCCGCATCGTCGAGCGCGAGTCGACGGCCGTCGCTCGAGCGCGCAGTCCGACGTCGTCGGTCGCGCATCGCGGCTCTTGACCGCTTGACAGTCGCGCGTCGGCTCGGCATGATGTCGCTTTACAACGTTTACCTACAACGTTGTAAACGCACGGATCAGACCGGACGCGAATCGAGCGACGAGTCGTCGACGATCCGCGCACGGTCATCCGGCTCACCGTCACTGCGCCGACAACGAAGTCCGACACGCACCACCGAAGGGAAGACCACAGTGAAGAAGAAAGCTCCTGATCGCGGCGCCGTCCGCGCTCGCGCTCGCCGCGATCGCTGGCCGCCTGCAGCCGCGGCGGAGGCGCCGGCGACGAGCGGCGGCGACCCCAAGCTCACCAACTGCACCAACAAGATCGATCAGAACGACGCGCCCCAGGTCTCGCGTCTGGGCGCTGGTACCCCAACATGGCCAAGGTCGTCGACAACTTCAACAACGGCCACAACGACGTCCAGGTCTGCTGGACCAACGCCGGCCAGGGCAACGACGAGTACGACAAGTTCCAGACCGCGATCTCGGCCGGCAAGGGCGCGCCCGACGTCATCATGCTCGAGGCCGACCGCTCCCGAGCTTCGAGATCCAGAACGCGCTCGTCGACATCAGCGACGTTCGGCGCGAACGACGTGAAGGACAACTTCAGCGAGGGCGCCTGGAAGGACGTCTCGTCAGGGCGACGCGGTCTACGCGATCCCGGTCGACGGCGGCCCGATGGCGCATGATCTACCGCACCGACGTCTTCGAGAAGTACGGCATCACGCCGCCCGACCACCTGGGACGAGTACGAGCCGGCCGCGCAGAAGGTCAAGGACGCCGGCGGCCCGCTCTTCGGCGACCTCGGCGCGCAACGTGCCGGCCGTCGATCATGGCGCTGCACGATCCAGAAGGGCGCCGTGCCCTTCAACTACGACCTGGCCAAGCCCGAAGAACATCGGCATCAAGCTCGACGACCAGGCCTCGAAGGACGTGCTCGACTACTGGGCCGGCCTCGTCAAGAAGGGCCTCGTCGGCACGCAGGACCAGTTCACCACCGACTACATCTCCGGCGTGGTCGGCGGCAACTACGCCACCTACGTCTCGGCGGCCTGGGCTCCCGGCTACCTGACCGGCGCCGGCGTCGGCAAGGGCGACGACGCAGGGCAGTTCGCCGTCGCTCCGCTGCCGCAGTGGGACGCGGCCAACCCGGTCTCGGTCAACTGGGGCGGCTCGGCCTTCGCGGTGACCACGCAGGCGACGGACAAGAAGCTGGCGGCCAAGGTCGCCATAGGGCATCTACGCCGACGACGCCTCGCTCGACGGACGGCTGGAAGAACGCAGATCATCTTCCCGCTCAACCAGAGCGTGCTGACGTCGGACGAGTTCGTCAACAACGAGGTCGGCGTTCTTCAACGGCCAGACAGGCCAACAAGGAGGTCTACGTCCCGGCGGAGAACGCCTACAAGGGCTTCACCTACAGCCCGTTCCGGTCGTACTACTACGCGCAGCTCACCGAGCGCAGCTCGCGAAGATCAACGCGGGCAAGACGCACCGGTGACCAGGCGGCCGACGACCTGCAGGCAGAGCATGGTCAAGTACGCCAAGAGCAGGGCTTCACCGTCACCGAGTAGTCCGACGTCGCCGTGCCGGGCCGTGCACCGCGCGGCCCGGCCGGCCGCATCCCGCATCCGATCGACAGCACGGAGACCATGCATGACGTCGACACTGACCATCGACACCGCCGCCGGCGCCGCGACCGGTCGCGGCACCGGCAGCCGCCGCCGGCAGCGCACGGACGCGCACGCCGCAGCGCGATCGGGCTGGCTCTTCATCGCCCCGTTCGCGCGTCGTCTTCCTCGTCTTCCTGGTCGCGCCGCTGGCGTACGCGTTCTACCTCAGCCTGTTCAGCAAGGGCGCTCGCAACGGCGGCACGCAGTTCGCCGGCTCGACAACTACGTCAAGGCGTTCACCGACCCGTCGTTCCTCGAGCGGCGTCTGGTTCGTCATCCGGTTCGCGCTCGTGCTGATCCCGGTGCAGATGCTCGTCTCGCTCGCGCTCGCGCTGATGCTCGACGCGCTCACCACCCGGTTCGCGCGGTTCTCGCGGCTGATGATCTTCCTGCCGTACGCGATCCCGGCCGTCATCGGCGCGCTGATGTGGGGCTTCCTCTACAGCCCGACGCTTCGGCCCGCTGCAGCAGATCTTCGGCGCTGTTCGGCGCGCACGCGCCCGTTCCTGCTCAGCCCGGACAACGTCTTCGGCGGCCTGATGAACGTCGTCACCTGGCAGTGGGCCGGCTACTACATGATCATCATCTACGCGGCGCTGCAGGGCATCGACCCGTCGCTCTACGAGGCGGCCAAGCATCGACGGCGCGAACGCCTGGCAGATCGCGCTCCGCATCAAGGTGCCGCTGGTCTCGCTCCGCGCTGCTGCTGATCCTGGTCTTCGCGCTGATCGGCACGCTGCAGTTCTTCACCGAGCCGCAGATCCTGCGTCCGCTCGCCGAACGGCATCGATCACGCCCGGACTTCACGCCGAACATCTACGCGTTCAACCTGGCGTTCTCGCTACGCGCAACTTCAACTACGCGCTCGGCGATCTCGTTCGCGCTCGGGATCGTGGTCTTCATCGCGCGTCTACATCTTCCTGTTCGTCACGCGCAAGCGAGGGAGCTTCCTCACATGACCGCACTCACGTCGACGCCGCAGCCGACGACCGCGACGCGCACGCGCGCACGGACGCGCGCCCGGCGCCGCAACGTCGTCGCGCACCTCTTCCTCGGCGTGCTGGTCATCTACTTCCTGATCCCGTTCTGGTGGCTGTTCGTCGCCAGCACCGAAGGATGCCGCCGGGCTGTTCGGCGGCACGGCGGCGCGCTGTGGTTCGCCGAGAACTTCGACCTCTTCGCGCAACCTGCAGCGACCTGTTCACCTACAACGGCGGCATCTACCTGCAGTGGCTCGGCAACTCGCGTGCTCTACGCGCTCGCCGGCGGCGTCGGCGCGACCGTGCTCGCGGTGCTCGCCGGCTACGGCTTCGCGAAGTTCCGGTTCCGCGGCCGCAACTTCATCGTTCGCGCTGCTGCTCGGCTCGGTGATGGTGCCGCTCACCGCGCTGGTCATCCCGACGTTCATGCTGCTGTCGCAACTGCGGCCTGACCAACACGATCTGGGCGGTCATCCTGCCGTCGCTGCTCAACCCGTTCGGCGTCTACCTGATGCGGGTCTACACCGCGGATGCCGTGCCCGACGAGCTGCTCGACGCCGCGCGGGTCGACGGCGCGGGCGAGTTCCGCACCTTCCTGCAGGTCGCGCTGCCGCTGATGCGGCCCGGCGATCGTCACCGTGCTGCTGCTGTCGATCGTCGGCACCTGGAACAACTACTTCCTGCCGCTGGCGATGCTGCCGAACACCAAGCTGTTCCCGATCACCGTCGGGCTCGGCCTGTGGCAGAGCCTGGCCTCGGCCAACAACGGCGGCGGCGCACTCGCTCTGGAGCCTGATCATCATCGGCTCGCTCGTCTCGATCATCCCGCTCGTCATCGCGTTCCTCTCCCTGCAGAAGTACTGGCAGGGCGGCCTCTCGCTCGGCAGCCTCAAGTAGCGCACGCCCCTGCTCCATCCCGCACTCACCATCGAAAGAAGACCATGCTCACCGCACGCCTCACCATCGACCCGCACTTCACGGTCGGCGCCGTCAACCGCCGACTGTTCGGCTCGTTCGTCGAGCACCTCGGCCGCTGCGTCTACGACGGCATCTACGAGCCCGGCCACCCGACGGCCGACGCCGAGGGCTTCCGCGCAGGACGTCATCGAGCTGGTGCAGCGAGCTCGGGGTCTCGACCATCCGCTACCCCGGCGGCAACTTCGTCTCCGGCTTCCGCTGGGAGGACAGCGTCGGCCCGCGCGAGGAGCGCCCGCGCCGCCTCGACCTGGCCTGGCACTCCACCGAGACCAACGAGGTCGGCCTGCACGAGTTCGCCGTCGTGGCTCGACAAGGTCGGCAGCGAGCTGATGCTCGCCGTCAACCTCGGCACCCGCGGCACGCTGGAGGCGCTCGACCTGCTCGAGTACGCCAACATCCGCGCCGGCACCGCGCTGTCCGACCAGCGCATCGCCAACGGCCGCACCGAGCCGTTCGGCGTCAGGATGTGGTGCCTCGGCAACGAGATGGACGGCCCGTGGCAGCTCGGCCACCGCTCCGCCGACGACTACGGCAAGCTCGCCTCGCAGACGGCGAAGGCGCATGCGCCAGCTCGACCCGTCGCTCGAGCTCGTGGTCTGCGGATCGTCGAGCGCGCACATGCCGACCTTCGGCGAGTGGGAGCGCGTCGTGCTCGAGCCACACCTACGACGACGTCGACTACATCTCCTGCCACGCCTACTACGAGGAGAAGAACGGCGACCTCGGCAGCTTCCTCGCCTCGGCCGTCGACATGGACCGCTTCATCGAGTCGGTCGTCGCGACCGCCGACCACGTCAAGGCCGTGCAAGCGGCAGCGACAAGACGATCAACATCTCCTTCGACGAGTGGAACGTCTGGTACATCGACCGCTACCACGGCGTCGACAAGATCGACGGGCATCGACAACTGGCCGGTCGCCCCGCGCCTGCTCGAGGACGTCTACTCCGTCGCCGATGCCGTCGTGTTCGGCAGCCTGCTGATCTCGCTGCTCAAGCACGCCGACCGGGTGACCAGCGCATCGCTCGCCCAGCTCGTCAACGTGATCGCGCCGATCATGACCGAGCCGGGCGGCCCGGCCTGGCGGCAGACCACGTTCTTCCCGTTCGCGCTCACCTCGCGGCTGGCCACGGGCATCGCTCTTGGAGGTCAAGCTGACGAGCAGCGACACCTATCAGACCGAGGTGTACGGCGAAGTGCATCTGGTCGACGCCGTCGCGACGCACGACGAGGAGGCCGGCACGACTGCGGTCTTCCTTGTGAACCGCAGCCAGACCGACGACGCGACGGTCACGATCGACATGACGGCACTGCACGGCGTCTCGGATTGCTCGACGCGCAGACGCTCGCCGATGCCGACGACATCCACGCGAAGAACACGCTGGACGACCAGGAGCGGGTCGGCCTTCGACCGCCAACGAGCCGTCGAGTCGCCGATGACGAACCGTCACCGTGACGCTCCCGCCCGTCTCCTGGACGGCGCTCGCTCGCCTCGGCATAGATGTCCGGTGATCGCGCACGAAACGTCGGCCGCGTCGCGCGCCCATGGCTCGCCGCGTGGCTCGCGTTGGTGCGTGATCTGCGGCCGGCACGGGCACGACTTCGCGGCGGTGCAGACAGTGCTGTGCGCGACGGGTAGGGTGAGCGTCATGAGAATTCTGCTGGTCGGCGCCGGCGGCGTCGGCGACGCCATCGCGAAGATCGCCGCGAGGCGCTGCTTCTACGAGCAGATCGTCGTCAGCGACTACGACATGGCGCGGGCCGAGAAGACGATCGCGTGGATCGCGCGAAACACGGCGCGGAGATCGCCGGCCGTTTCGCGCCGGCTCGATCGACGCATCCGATCCGGACAGCGTCGAGCCGGTCGCCCGAGAGCACGGCGTCGACCCATGTGATGAACGCGGTCGAGCCGAAGTTCGTGCCGACGATCTTCGCCGGTGCGCTCGCCGCAGGGGCCGACTATCTCGACATGGCGATGAGCCTGTCGGAGCCGCATCCGACCGACCCGTACACGAAGACCGGCGTGAAGCTCGGCGACGACCAGTTCGCGCAGCGCCGGCGACTGGGAGACGCGCGGGCCGGCTGGCCCTGGTCGGCATGGGCGTCGAACCCGGCCTCAGCGATGTCTTCGCCCGCTACGCCGCCGACCACCTGTTCAGCGAGCTCGACGAGCTGGGCACGCGCGACGGCGCGAACCTCGTCGTGCGCGACGCCGACGGGCAACGAGATCTTCGCCCCATCGTTCAGCATCTGGACGACGATCGAAGAGTGCCTGAATCCTCCGGTCATCTTCGAGAAGGATGCCGGCTGGTACACGACGCCGCCGTTCAGCGAGCCGGAGATGTTCATCGTTCCCGGAGGGCATCGGCCCGGTCGAATGCGTCAACGTCGAGCACGAAGAGGTGCTGCTCATGCCGCGCTGGATCGACGCGAAGCGCGTGACGTTCAAATACGGGCTCGGCGACGAGTTCATCGGCATTCTGAGCACCCTGCACCAGCTCGGCCTCGACTCGACCACACCGCTCCGCGTGCGCAGCGAGAACGGCCCGGTGCAGTCGCGCCGCGCGATGTCGTCGCGGCGGCCCTGCCCGACCCCGCGACGATCGGCCCTCGGATGACCGGCAAGACCTGCGCGGGCGTCTGGGTGACCGGCACCGGCATCGACGGATCGCCGCGCGAGGTCTATCTGTACCACGTGAGCGACAACGAGTGGACGATGCGCGAGTACGAGAGCCAGTGCGTCGTCTGGCAGACCGCGCTCAACCCGGTGATCGCGCTCGAGCTGCTCGCGACGGAGGTTGGTCGGGCGTCGGCGTGCTCGGCCCGGAGGCGTTCGACGCGCAGCCGTTCCTCGACCTGATGGCGCGCCCGGAGGCCGAGGGCGGCTACGGCCAGCCCTGGGGTATGGAGGACCGGCTCGCGCGCTTAGCCGAGCAGCCGTTCGGCGGCAAGCCGACCTGGAGGGCGTGGCCCGGGTCGCCGTCCGCGCGCTCGCCCCAGGCTGCAGAGAGCCCGCACCACGCGACTGTCCACGCGGCCATCCGTTCGCGTCCGATGCCGGTCTGCTCGCAGATGACGGTGAGCTGCCGCTCGAGTCGCCCGGGTGCGAGTGCGACGCGAGCGTTGGGGTTGCACAGGATGTTCGCGAAGTCGAAGGCGCGGTCTCCCGTGACGTGCTTCGGGTCGATCGCACGCCATCCGTCTTCACCGAAGTCGAGCACGTTGCCGTGGTGCACGTCACCGTGCAGCACGACCTGTTCGCGCTGGTCGTCGATCAGCGCTCGGGCGACGGATGCGGCCCGCACGAAGAAACCGCCTCGCGTCTCGGCGTGCAGGAAGAGCTCCAGGAACCAGCGGTCGAGGCCCACGAGGCCGTCAGGCGGTTCTCCGCCACCGCATGAAGAGTCGAGCGACCTCGCACAGTACCCTGTCGCCGCGTCGTCCTGGTCGCCGCCCGTCTCGGCCATGGCGGTCGAGGACCGGGTGCCTTCGGCGCGCTCGAGCAGGATGGCGGGGCCGTCGTGCTCGAACACCGGCGCCGAGCTCGTGCCCGTCCCACCAGACCATGAGACGGATGCCCGAGCTCCTCTTCGCGTTCCGTGGCCACCTTGAGGACGGCTTTGCGCCCGTGCGCGACGACAGGGACGAGCGCGCTGACGGCGTCGTGAATGCCGGCCGTCGCGGATGAGATTCCAGCGCGTCAGTACGGGGCGACGACCGAATCGGCCGCTTCGTTCGCCGTCATCGGCGTCCCGGCGTGTCCGGTGCGGGCCGCCGCCGCATACGCGCCCGGAGTCGAACCGACGACGGTCTTGAACTCCCGGCTGAAATGGGCCTGGTCGGCATATCCGAGGGCCGCGGCGAGGTCGGCGAGCGCAGGCGGATCTCGCTGCGGAGCGCGGCCGCGGCCTCCTGCAGCCGATAGCGCTGGATCAGCCATTTGGGCGAGAACCCGATATGGCTTCCGACGAGGCGCTGCAGCCGCCTGATGCCGATGCCGCAGCGGTCGGCGAGCTGCTCGACGCGGAGCAGGTCGCGATCGCCTTCGACCTCGCTGACGATCCGGTTGACCAGGAGCGCCTCGTCGTCGGGTTCGGGCACGCGGTCCAGCAGCCAGCGCTCGAACACGTCGATCGCGGCGAGGTCGGCGCCCGAGGGAGGAGTCGGCTGATCTCGGCCGCGAGGTCGCCGGCGCCCGTCGGCCCGAGGTCGCCGAGCTCCGCCGACGCCGGAGCGGAGCGGATGCTCCGCCGAGAAGCATCCGCGCGGTGCCGGGCTGCAGCATCGCCCCGAACGCCCATCCCGCGCCGGCCAGGCGTGCGCGCGCTGCGTCCCCGATGCGCGCGATAGAGACGTGCCTCGCCGTCCTCGATGACGATGTTCGTCGTCGGATACTCCAGCACCTCCTGACGGAGCTGCTCGCCCTTCCGGGAAGGTTCCAGCGGGGAACCCAGTAGTGCCTGACGAGCGCCGCGGCTCCGTCGCCTGCCCAGTAGCGTTCGATGCTCACCGGACTCTCGGCGGCTCCGGCGTCAGCAGGCCCTTGCTGACCGGCGGCCGACGATGGTCTTCACGATGTAATACTTTCACGGCACGCGTCGCGCGGCGCAGCGCGATTCGTCGCGACGAGCACGGAACAGCCGCGCAGCTATCCGCGCCCGACGCGCGGAAAGCGTTCGAACCAGTACAGCAACTCAGGGGATTCGCGCCTCAGCTCCGTCAACGTGATCGACTCGCTCCGGGTGGTCACCGGCACGTCGAGTTCTTCGGCAACGCGTTCCATGTCTTCGCGCGACCAGAACTGTCCGCGGAGGCGGAGCAGCAGGCGGCCGTCGACATCCGTCACGAACAGCTGGGGGAGTGTGTCGAGCGTGCTGCCCTCGTAGAGATCGAGGAGCACCACCGACGCCGACCGTCCCCGGCCGGATATCTGACACGCGACCGAAGAATCCGCGTTCGCGCACTCCGTCGGGGAGGATCTGGATCGTGGTGCCGAAGAACGCGAACACCGCGAGCACCGTCACGACGCACGACCACGATGTGGATCGCGAGTACGAGTGGCCAGACGCCATCGGGAATCGTCAGCCAGTACAGCACAGCGAAGACAGGGGTCGTCAGCGCGAGCACCGCGACGATGCCGCGCGTGAACAGGTGGGCGTGCGGGCGCAGCACCACGCTCTTCGTCGTCACGACGGTCTCCTGTCCCATTGATTCCCCTCTACCCTCCGAGCCTCACCCTATCCGGTCCCCGCCCGGTAGCGGCATTTTGGGGGACACGGCACCCCCACTTCGGAGGTCGTCACCGAGTGCGCGAGACGGCTTTCAGTTCCGCATGCAGCTGTTCGGCGACCAGGTCGAACGGCTCCATGCTCTGTTCGGCCCGCGAGCCAGCACGACGGCCCCTTCGCTCGCGGCGACGAGAAGGGATGCGAAGCCGGCCGCATCCGCCTGCCGCGAGGCCGCCGGATTCGAGGAGCGGGCGAGGCGCCCCCGCCAGGTGCGGAAGACCGATGCGGCGTGCTCGAGGAGGGCGCGGGAATCGGTGGCGACGGTGACGGCCAGCACCGCGCATCCGGCACTGAAGCCCGACCGTTCGAGGATGCTGCGCCACATCGCGAGGAATCGTCGGGCGATCTCGTCGGAGCGCCGGGAAGTGGTGGTAGACCGAGCCGCGGGGCGCGCCGGTGAAGGCGAGTACATCGGAGAACGAGGTCGCCTGGAGGCCGGGGACTCAGCGGCGACTGCGGCTTTCAGGATGGCGGCGATTCGCTTCTTGTCCGCGTCGTCCAGCTTGGTCAGGGCGAAACCGACCGGCCACACGTTGCCGTCATCCAGTGTCGCCGCCTGCTGGAACTCGAGGGTCGCATAGCGGATCTTGAACTTCGAACCCGGCTTGAAGGCGACGACCGTCTTGCCGTCGGCGTCGGCGTATGCAGGCATCCCATACCAGGTCTTCGCCGCCAGCGACGTGTTCTCCTTGACCAGTTGGTGGAAGGCCTCGGCGAGTTCTTTGTCGGTGCCTGTCATCGCGGCGATCGCGGCGTCGCACGCGGCTGCAGCGTCCGCACCTTCCTGCGCGGCCTTCTTCTCGGCGATGGCCGCCTTCATTGCAGCCTTTTCCTCTTTGTTGAATGTGGCGGTAGTCATTGGTGTCCTCCCTGTTGTCTGAGCTCTCACCATTATTGGGTTCGAGGCCTCACCGCGGCTTCTCGAATCCTGCTCTCTCAGGCGAGTCGGGTCTGAAGCGGAGCGAACGCGAGCTCCTGCGCCTCCTGAGCGCTCATCCCGAGCACGCGGAGCACATCGGCGGTGACCTGATCCGTGAGCCCCGCATCGTCGGCCTCCGGCCGATCATGGATCATCTGGCCCAGGCACAGTGCGGCACCGATGACCGTGATCATCGCGACATCGAGATCGGACACCCGGAATCTTCCGGCAGCCGCGGCGGCCTGGATGTCGCGGCGGGCGCGAGGCGCCAAGCCGTCCGCCGAGTTCAGGATCCGCAGGCCGTCGCCAAGCACGACCTTGCTCAGCATCGGCTGCTGCCGGTGGAGGCGGCCGGTGAGGCGGTAGCTCTGGGCGAACACCGCCGCTGGGTCGTCCAGACCGCTCGTCAGTACTTCGACGTAGGCGGCGTGCCGCTCCAACGCGTCGATCACCGCCGCCTCGAACAGCTGTTCCTTGGTGTCGAAGTGATTGTAGAAGGAGCCCGTGCCGAGGTCGGCGGCCTCGGTGATGACGTTGACGGGCGCGTTCGTGCGGCCTTCCGCGAGCATCGCCTGGGCCGCCTCGATGAGTGCCGCCCGGGTCCGTGCCTTCCGGCGATCGAGGCGGTTGGCCGCGCCTCGGGGGGTTCCGTCTGCCTTGCCTTGAGTATCCAGTGTCATCAGTTCTGAACAATACTGCACTCTGGTCGCCGGTATGCAGCGAGGCGGCATCAATCGGGCGTCGAGGCCCGCACTCCAAGCCACTGCACCCGGTCGGCGCCCCGCATCGGATGCGAGTCCCGGGAGGTGCGCCACCATCCGCTCCGGGTCGCTCCCCGCCATGGCGACGGTGAAGTCCGGGCGAACCAGAGCCGCGACCGTACCTGACCGACGCAGCCATGCACCGAGCGGCTCGTCGTCGACCGCGGTCACGGTCACGATGCGCCGCCGCGCCAGTTCTGCTGCGAGGAAGCGCGACGGAACGCTCCGCGTGACCAGGACGTACCCATGCGCGACGCTGTCGAGACGCTCCCCCGTGCGCAGGAGGGCGTTGGGGGCCAGAGTGCCGACGAGAGCGGATGATCGTACAGGCCCCCGGCGCGCCAACAGCGACGACCGGCCCAGTCGCGGACTGACGCTGTCGACGATGAGGCGCCGAAGACCCGGGAGGAGGTGCGCGTGCGGAAACACCAATCCTCGCAACGCTTCCCCGACAGCGCCGCCACCCGTCATCGCGAGACCCATCCCGATCGCCGTGCTGATCATCGCGCGCGCATGCGGCCTGCGCTCGACCTCATAGCTGTCGAGTGCCGTCGGCTCAAGGGCGCCGTGGACGACGCCCGCGAGCTTCCAGGCGAGGTTGTTGGCATCGCGCAGGCCGGCACCCATGCCCTGGCCGATGAACGGAGGGGTCAGGTGGGCGGCGTCGCCGAGGAGGAACGCGCCCCCGCGGCGCCAGTGGTCTGCCATTTGTGCGCGGAAGACGTAGTCGGCGATCCGGATGAGGCGCAGCTGCTGTGGCGGGGTCCCCTGCGTCCACGGCGCGATGAGCGGATGGATGTCGCTCATCGATTCGAAGTCGCTCAGGCTCTCACCGTCGAGGAGCCGGAACTCCCACCGGTACCGGCGCTGTCCGATCCGCATATAGGTGGCGGCACGTCGGCGATCGCAGACCTGGTGCACACCGTCCCACTGGCGGATGTCGGCGTCTGTCTCCACATCGATGACCAGCCAACGTTGCTCGAAACCCAGATCGATCATCCGGGACCCCATCGACTGTCGGACCACACTGTTGGCGCCGTCGCACCCGAGCACATGATCGGCTTCGATCACCTGCCGGTTTCCGGACTCCACGTCGTCGAAGTGCACGAGCAGCGGGCCCGTCCAGTCCTGTACCGGCTGCACGGCCACGACCTCGACGTTTCCACGGAAGCTGATCAGCGGCGTCCGTCGCATCCGCGCTCGAAGGAGGCCTTCCAGAGCTGGCTGATCGAACATGTTTGCCTGGGGGTAGCCGTGAACGCCAGCGGCGTCATCGCGCGCGAACTCTGCGAGGACCCGGAGATCGCGGTCGACCAACCTGAGGCCGCGCGCCGGACGGGAGATTGCTGAGAACTCGTCGCCCACGCCGAGGCGACCGAGGATGCGGTGGACTTCATCGTCGAGGTGCACGGCGCGAGGCCGGGCGTAGATGCTCGTCCATCGGTCGAGCACGACGGTCGGGATGTTGTACCGGGAGAGGAGGAGCGCCGCCGTCACCCCTGTCGGGCCGGCCCCCACGATGACCACCGGTCGTCGACCCCGGTCCTCGTCGCTCGCACGCCCGATGCTCACGACGCCTGCTCCGGGTTCGCACAGTCCGTGAGGCGCACTGTGGACCGCAGGGCATACCGCGCAAGGATCTCCCCGACCTCCCGCACGTGCGCCGTGTCGTCCACGGCCACCTCCAGCACGACCGAGCCGTCGTCGACCGCGCTGGTGACCTCGACCACGCCGTCCACGTCCGCGAGTGCCTCGGTGACCTCGCGCCGGGCGGCGTCGGCGCGAAGCGCGGGCTTATATGGCTTGCCGACGAGCGTGACGGGCAGCTCGTCGAGGAGCTGGACGTGTTTCGGCGCGGCGGCGGATTCCGGCACGCGCTCGGCGGCCCAGCGCACGAGGTCGGCTTCCGAGGTCGTGGATCCGGCGGCGACCGTGACATACGCCACGGGAACCTCGCCGGAATGCGCGTCCGGCCGCCCGACCGCATTCGCCCCGGTCACATCGGGATGGGACAGGAGAGCACCTTCGATGATCGCGGGGTCGATATTGTGACCGCCGCGAATGATCAGGTCCTTGGCCCTGCCGACGAGGGAGACGAAACCGTCCTCGTCGACGGAGCCGAGGTCGCCGGTCTCGAGCCAGCCGTCACGCAGCTTGCCGAGGCCGTCGAGCACGAAGCCGTCGGCGACCCGGCCGACGACATACCCCGGGAAGACCGTGGGGCCGTTGATGGCCAGGACGCCGACCTCGCCGCCGGCCAGATCGACCCAGCTGCCGTCGCCGAGGACCTCGATCGTCTTCATACGCTGGTACGGCATCCGCTGACCGACCGCGCCCTCGCGGTGATAGCCGACGAAGTCGCGAACGCTCGCACAGGTCCCCTCGGTGAGGCCGTAGCCCTCGAGCAGCGGGACGCCCGTACGTGCCTCGAAGTCGCGCCGCACACCAGGAGGCAACGCGGAAGCGCCCACCATCGCGACCTGAAGGGAAGAGATGTCCGCATCGACGGGGTACCGGGCGAGCATCGCGTAGGTGGTCGGGACCGCACTCATCGCTGCGACGCGGTAATGCTCGACGATGCGCCAGAACAGCGGGTAGAGCGCGGGATCGCGGTAGCCCGCCGGGCCCGCCCACACCGTCGACTGACCGCGCAGTAACGGCGCCAGTACCGTGACGACGAGCGCGTTCACGTGGAAGAGTGGCAATCCGGCGAAGATGACCGCGTCGTCACCGAGCGTTGAGATCGTGGCGACGGACCAGGCGTCGATCACCTCGTTCGCGTGGGTGTGCGCCGCCAGCTTGGGTGTCCCGGTGGTTCCGCCGGTGTGGAAGAGCGCGGCGATGTCGTCGGCTCGTGGCAGCTCGCCCAGGAACGCCGCCTCCGGTTCTGCCGCCGCTGCTTCGGCGAGGAAGACGACCCGGGTCGCTTCGGGATGGCCGATCGGCTTCGAGGCGACGGGTCCGAGCAGCACCAGTGCTGTGATGCCGACGGCGCTGGCGACCGTCGACGCGAGGGTCCACACCCGTTGGTCGATCTCCGGTCCGGCGCACACCAGCACCTCGGCCCCGGACGCCTTGAGCAGCTCGACGATGTGCTCAGCGCTCAGTCCGGCGTTGATCGGCGCCGCCACGCCGGCGACCTGGGCCGCCAGCGTCGCCGTTATCAGCTCGGCGCCGTTCGGCGCGAGGAGTGCGACCGCGTCGCTGCGTCGCACGCCCAGGGAGCGCAACAGGTTCGCGGTCCTGTTGACGTCTGCGAACAGCTCGGCGTAGGTCCGGGATGCGCCCTCAGGCCAGCGGACCGCGTCGGGCATGGTGGTGATCGCAGTGCGGTCGGGCCACAGGAGGACTGCCCGCCGCAGCACGTCGTAGGTCGTCTCCGGCAGTCCGCGCGTCGAAAGCGGCTGGGTCTCGAGCGTCGTCAGGTCATCCGGAGTGGAGTATTCGGGCCAAAGGCTGATCGAGCCGGGCTGGGCCTGCACCGAATCGGCGCCGATCGTCTTGTCGTTCATGCGTGGGTCCTCACCGTGTTGGTCTGCCGGCCGAGCTCGAGCGCACCGTCGGGAGTGGCGATCGTCGCCTCGACGACGTCACCGTCTTGGAGGTACTTCCGGTTGCCGGCCTGTCGCTTGAAGAAGGCCTTCCACTTGGTGGCCGCGGGGAGCATCGCGCCGATGACCTCGATCACGCGCGGGGGAGCCGTGAGAGCTGTGCCGCCTGGTGTTCCCGTCAGCACGAGGTCGCCTGTGTCGAGGGGCTGGAACCGCGCCAGTGCTCGGAGCGACTGCAGCGGGTGGTAGATCATGTCAGCCACCGTGCTGTCCTGGCGCAGGTCCCCGTTGACGGAGAGCCGGAGGCGCAACTCTCCGAAGCGGTCGAAGTCGCCCGGCTCGAGGACGAGCAGGACCGGACCGACCGGCGTGAACGTCGGATAGGACTTCGACTCGAAGAACTGTGTCCTGGGAAGCTGCACGTCTCGAGCCGAGACGTCGTTGGTGACGACGAGCGCTCCAACGTGGTCGGCCACGCTTGCCGCATCCACGCTGTCGCCCACCCGCAGCGGGGCGCCGATGACCAGGCCGATCTCGACCTCGTAGTCGAGGAACCGGATGCAGGCCAAGGGCGTGCAGCAAGGCGTCCCAATCGGCCAGTTTCATGGTCGCATCAGGTACGACATGGATCGAGCCCGGGACCACGGGCAAGGACGCCTGACTGAGGGTGCGGTACAGGGGACTGCTGTCCTCCGACCACAACTTCATGCCCAGTGTGCCGATACCGATAGCCTGGACCAGCACGGCGGCGACCAGCGCACGGGTCAACCAGTTTGCCGCTCGTGAACGAGCCGGCGGCTCCTGCGGAACCGGTGCATCGAGGCGGCCCAGCAAGTGTCTCAGCCCGACGTTGGCGTCGAGGGGAATATTGGAGGGCAACGACATGGCCAGCTGCAAACGACTTTGCTGTGCAAACTCCGCGCGACACGATTCACAGTGCACGAGGTGACTCATCAGCGATTCGCCCTGCTCCTGCGAGGCGCTGCCCTGCAGTACCCAGGGCATGGCTTCCCAGGCACGGGCGCAGTCCCTGCCGGAAATGGTCTGGAACATCATGGTGCGCGCTCCTCACGTATCGGCGAATCTCCAGCCAGGGAGGGAAGGACATTGCGCAGCTTCACGCGCGCGTGGAACAGCCGCGCCTTCACCGTGCCCACGGGACATTGCATGATGGCGGCAACGTCATCCAGGGAATGCCCCACGCCGTAGACCAGCTCGATCGCGACCCGTTGATCCACCGACAGGTGGCCGAGGCCCTTGTCCAGCCAGTCGCGCAATTCGCGATCTTCGTCCGGGTTGTGTGCGGGAACGCGATCTTCCGGCAGGGCGTCGTCCGCGACAGCCTCGTCGCCATGCTGGCGCAGGGCCTTCAGCCCGCAGCGGTAGGCAATGCCCATGATCCACGTGGAAACACGCGAGTCGCCGTGAAAGTTGCCCGCTTTCTGCCAGGCGATCCAGAAGCAGTCGTTGATGACCTCCTCGATGATGTCGGCGCGCCGCGTCAAGCGCGAAAGGAAGCGACACAACCTGCCGTGGTAACTGCGGTACAGCACCGCCAGCGCGGCGCGGTCGCCCATCGACATGCGCTGGAGCAGCATGCGGTCAGTGGCGTCAGCGTCGGTATCAGCGTCGTTCATGGCTTCGCAGGAGGTGGTCAGACCGCGGTCGGTCAGTGCGTGAGTACCGTTTCGGCCACAGAAGGTTGCCCGTACATCAAAAAGATCGCGAAATCGTCGCCATCCAGGGCTGTGCGCTCGCGTCCTCCGTTGACCGCCGCGACCCCAGATCCGTCATGACGCGATCGAGTTCCACCCGCCATGGCCCGTTGCCCCACATCAACCCGGCGTGGCCGTAGTGGTAGAGGGTCCCGCGGTCATGATCGTAGCGGTAGCTGCGGTAGCCGTGGGGGATGGATGGGAGATGGGCGACACCTGCACCGGCGGAAAGGAAAAAGTGTCCCGTCAATGGCCAGTGGAAATCGAGATCGGCGGCGGCACGCAGCCGGTGATCCCTCGCGCCGATGATGCGTACGGCCGACAAACCAAACGTCAGGATGTCCCTGTACAGCCAGTTGATCCCCGCTTCACCACGGTCATAGGCGATCGAACCGGCGTTGCCGGAATATCGGTAGTAAAGCAGGCTTGTCTGCATCTGCCAATCGCTGGAAAGCGACCAATAGCGTGATCCCTGGATCAGGGTTTCGGTGATACGTCGGGGCGAACGCAGTGCCGTACCTCCCGACAGGCCAAGTGACCAACCTGCCGGCGAGATCCAGGAGGCAGCTGCCTGCACGGTGGGTGAGGCCGGAGCGATCGCCAGGCCGCGGTCAATCAATTGCGAACTGAGTGCAACCGTGGCGCTCAGGCCTGTCGACTGGGCATGAAGTGGTGAGGGATGACATGCTGCCAAGGCCAGTGAAATCAGACCCAGGCCGGCGCGGACATGAAAGGCGTCACGGACGACGAGGTCAGGGCGACGGAACCAGGCACGCCAGCGGCGCAACACGACTTTCGCGCACGGTGGGCCACCTGCCGCCATGAGATCCACCTGGCACGCAAACGCACGAAAACCGTGCCGTGGAAGTGTGCACCCGGCAGGCTGGCGAGGGTAAGGTCCTGGATGGTACTTGCTCAAGCGTCATCGTTCCCGCGAAGGTCCAGTGTTTTCATGTCACCGGAAACGGTCAGGCGTCGACCATGTTCAGGCACGGCGCTGACATTCGGGAGATCAGGACCCCGCGGCGGCACAAGCCGCAGCGAAGTGGATATGGCCACGCGCCGACGGCCTCGCGCACCTTCAGAGCGCTGCGCTCACGGAAATCGTGAAGGCGTCCAGATCCCTTGCGTTGGTCGGCAGGGCGCCTGGCGGTGCACCGAAGATGTTCGTGCTGGCGCCATTGAACCGGCTGAAACGGAACCAGGTGGCGTAGATCCGCATGTTGGCCAGGGAATTGAAGGATTCCTTGCCGAAAGGGACCCAGAACACGCTGACGAGATTGCTGGTGGTATCGGGATTGCCATACGGGACATAACGGGCCGGGTCGCGTGATCCGGTGCTCACCATATGCGACAGCGCGATGCCGTAGGTCTGTTTGAACGTATAGATGGTAGTCAGTATCTGATCGCGGGCTGCGCCATGCGCCTGCGCGAAGAGACCCGGAACGACAGGGCTTGCGGGGGTGCTGCCGTAATCGCGTTTCTCGAAGATGTTCACGTAACTGAGCTGCAGGATGTTCTGCCGGTTGCCCAGGTACTGGTAAGTCAGGTCATAACCCATGTCGGTGATCTTGTCGGCCGGCCCCGAGCGGGGAAGCTGGCGCCGGGTCGTCATCGCGACCACGCCGGCGGAGAAGAACTGGGTCTTGAGCTCTTTCATGTAGGCGAAGCGGAAGTATCCCGTGTCTCGGAGCTTGCCCGGGTCGCTGCCGATCGAATATCCCAGACGATCCTGCACGGACGTCTGCAATGAGTTGTAGGTGCCGACTTCGCCATACCAGTCGGAGTCATACAGCCCGTAGACCGTGGCACCGATGACGCGATTGGCCGGTGCGCCAGGGCTGGAAAGATTCAGCAAAGTGCCGGTGACTCCCGGTGGCCCGAGTGTCGAAGCGGCCGGCAAGACAGCGAGGGGATCGTCGAATCCCGGGTTGTTGTTGACGCTCACGCCGAGCGTCAGCTCCTTGCCGCCGAGCTTGAGCGCCTTGGCGACATAGCGCAGGTCGAGGTTGCTGAGCCGGGTGTTGTATTTGCCGGGCCCGATATTGTCGGTCTCGATCTTGACGAAGCCACCTATCTGATCGGTGAGCCGCCCGGCCAGGTAGAGATCGGCTTCGGTCAGCCGGGTCCGGCTGTCGCCGCGGGCAGGATTGGTGTGCGCTTCGATGACCTGCACGGCCACCGGCAAGGCACCCTTGATATTCGCATCGGTGTATCCGTTGAGCTTGAAGCGCATGCCGGTCGGCGTCAGGGCCGGCCCGTTGTCACCGCCGCCGTAGGCACTGGAGTGGCAAACCGCGCAGACGTAGCCGGTCTGGCGGGCAAATGCCGGAACCGCATGGGCGGCGTGGCTGGCGAGCAGCAACAACAACGCGAGGCCGTGCCACAGGTACCTGTTTCCGGGTCGGCAAGTCGCAGGTCGATTCAGGAAAGGCAACATGAGATTTCCTTGGGTCTGGATCGGATGCGGCAACAAACGAAGGGCCATGTACCGGTCAGCGATGGCGCCCAGGCAACACCAGCCCGTCGCTGCAAGATGCGGGTAAGTGCCGACCGGGCCGTGAAAGGTTGCGCACGATGCCTGGATGCCCGGTGGTCGCGCCCGGTTCGGTGACGTCGGATCCGATCGCGGACAGGACGCCACCGGCGTTCCGTGGTTCCCGGTGTTCGACGCAACCTTTGGTCAGCCAGACGGCACTCAGCCATGTAAGTCGTCATCCAATGATTTGCAGACTGGCCTCAAACATGGAAATCCAACGTGTCCAGCTGCACAAACATGGTGACAACCGCGGCATGCTCATCGCACTGGAACAGGACGGCGATGTGCCGTTCGCGATCCGGCGCGTGTACTACATTTTTGCCACCAGGAACGACGTGCATCGCGGCCGGCACGCGCATCGCCATCTCAACCAGCTGGCGGTGGCGGTACGAGGCTCGGTGACCTTTCTGCTGGACGACGGGAGCGGCGCGGCGAAGGTCGTGCTCGACGATCCCGCACAGGGGCTTCTGCTAGGCAGCATGGTGTGGCGCGAGCTTTACGACTTCAGCGACGACTGCGTGCTGATGGTGCTGGCCGACCACTTGTTTGACCCGGACGACTACATCACCGACTACGCCGATTTCCTGCGCGAGGTAAATGGCGCCGTGCAGCTGGAGGGCTTGATGGCATGTCAAGGCCGCTAGTCCTGGTCGGCGCCGGCGAGTTCGCGCAGATCGCCTGCGAATATTTCGAGCACGACAGCGACTACGACGTGGTGGCCTTCAGCGTCGAACGCGACTACCTCGCGCAGCCCATGCTGGCGGGTCGTCCCGTGGTGGCCTGCGAAACACTGGAAGCGCAGTACCCGCCGGCCGACGTGGATGTGTTTGTGGCGATCCCGTCCAGCCAGCTCAACCGCCTGCGCACGCGTCTTTACCAGGAGGTGAAACGCCGGGGCTACCGGCTTGCCACGTATGTCAGCACGCGCGCCTTCGTGTGGCGCAACGCCGAAGTGGGCGAGAACAGCTTCATCTTCGAAGGCAACGTGATCCAGCCCTTCGTGCGCATCGGCAACAACTGCATCCTGTGGAGCGGCAACCACGTCGGACATCGCACGGTCGTGCGCGACAACGTGTTCGTCGCCTCGCATGCGGTCATTTCGGGCTATTGCGAGATCGGCGAGAACAGCTTCATCGGAGTGAACTCCACCTTCAACGACCACGTGAAGGTGGCGCCGGACAATGTGATCGGCTCCGGAGCGCTGGTGACGCGCGACACCGAGCCGGGCCGGATCTACGTCGGCTCGCCGGCCCATGCCATGCCCGGCAAGTCCAGCCTCGATGTGAGGCTTTGAAGCGCGCATGTTCGAGTGGACCAAAAAGGGGCTGGTGTTCGAGACCGCGCGGCATGGCGTCGGCGGCTGGATGCGCCACTCGGCGCTTACGCCGACCCCGCATCGCATCGACGATGAGCTGATTCGCGTCTACGCGGGCTTTCGCGATGACGATGGCGTCAGCCGCATTGGCTATGTCGATGTACGCGCGGACGACCCGGCGACGATCGTGCGCGTCAGTGCCGAGCCGGTGCTCGACATCGGCCGGGGCGGCTGCTTCGACGACAACGGCATGATCCTCGGCGATGTGGTCGATGCGCCGGGCGGCCTGCACATGTTCTATGTCGGCTTCCAGTGCGTGGCCAGGGCCAAGTTCCTGGCCTTTACCGGCCTGGCAATGTCGACCGACGGCGGCGATCACTTCCGGCGCGTGCAGGAAACGCCGATCCTGGATCGCGCGCCCGGCCGCAGCACGATCGGTGCGGTGCATTCGGCGATCCACGAGGACGGTCGCTGGCGCCTGTGGTATGCCGTCGGCGACGACTGGGAAATCATCGGCGGCCAGCCGTTTCCGCGTTACCACATCCGCTACGCGGAGACGGACGATCTCCGCGCCATGCCGCAGGAGGACCAGGTCTGCCTGTTGCCACGCGGCAGCGAGTACCGGATCGGCCGGCCGCGGGTGTGCCGTTTCGGCGGCAGCTACGTCATGTATTTCACGCGAGGCAATCTCACCGGCGAATATTTTCCCGGCGTGGCCTGCAGCGACGACGGCGTCCACTGGGAACGCCATGACGAGTTGCTGGGCCTGACGCTGTCCGCCAGCGGCTGGGATTCGCGGGTCATCTGTTATCCGGCGCTGATCCGCCAGCGCGAAAAGTTGCTGATGTTCTACAACGGCAACGACATGGGGGTGGATGGATTCGGCCTGGCCGAAGCCAGCATGCACCGCCTCGACGGTGGCGCAGATGATCGCGGTTAGGCCCTACGCACCGGCTGATGCGAACGCCTGGGACGCGCTGGTCGATCGCTCCAGGAACGGCAACCTGCTGCATCGGCGCGGTTACATGGATTACCACGCCGATCGCCTCGTCGACTGCTCGCAAGTCGTCGAGCGCAACGGCGAGGTCGTGGCGGTATTTCCGGCGAGCATCCGCGACAAGCTGGTGACCAGTCATGGCGGGCTCACCTATGCCGGGCTGATAAGCGGCCATGCCTTGCGCGCCGAGTCGACGCTCGCCGTGTTCGAGCAGTTGGCCAACAGCTATCGTGCGCTGGGCGTGGAACGCGTCGTCTACAAGGCCGTGCCGCATGTATTCCATGCGTATCCGGCCGACGAGGATCTTTACGCCTTGCATTGCATGGGTGCGCGCCTGGTGCGCCGCGACCTGTCGTCAGTGATTGCGTTGCAGGAACCCTTCCGATTCACGGAGGCGCGCAGACGTTCCGTCAAGACGGCGGCGCAGGCGGGCATCGGCTTGCAGGTGGGGGCCGATCCGGCGCCTTTCCACGCCCTGCTGTCGGAGGTGCTGCACACGCACCATGTCGCGCCAACCCACAGCCTGCAGGAACTGCGCCTGCTGCAGACGCGCTTCCCGCAGCAGATCGTGCTGTACGAGGCGCGCAAGGGGGGCGTCCTGCTCGCGGGTGCCCTCGTCTACGATTTTGGTCGGGTGGTGCACACCCAGTATCTGGCCGCGTCGGCGGAGGGGCGGCAGCTCGATGCGCTCAGCTTTCTGCTGGCCGAGCTCATCGGCAGCACGTATGCGGGCAGGCGTTACTTCTCCTTCGGCATTTCCACCGAGCAGGAAGGGGCGGTGCTCAACCGCGGGTTGGTCACGCAGAAGGAATATTTCGGGGCGCGCGCCATCGTGCACGATTTCTATGAGTGGCCGCTCTGATGAAGAACGTCCTGATGAAGAACGAACTGTTGGGGGCTGCCCTGGCCGACGTCCCGTTCCTCAACCTCAGGGACGTCAATGCGCGCCATGCCGATGAGCTGAAGGCCGCGGCGGCGCGCGTCATCGATTCGGGCTGGTATGTGCTCGGCGACGAACTGGCGGCGTTCGAACAGGAGTTTGCCACCTGGTGCGGCGTGCGCCATGCCGTGGGCGTGGGCAACGGACTGGACGCGCTGTCGCTGATCCTGCGCGGCTACAGGCAGCTCGGTGCCATCGAAGAGGGCGACGAGGTCATCGTGCCCGGCAATACCTTCATTGCCACCTTCCTGGCGATCACCGAAAACCGGCTGGTTCCGGTGCCGGTGGAACCCGATCCGAGCAGTTTCAACCTGGATCCGGCCGCTGTGGAGGCGGCCATCGGGCCACGCACGTGCGCGATCATGGCGGTGCACCTGTATGGCCAGCTGGCCGACATGCCGGCGCTGCTGACACTGGCCAGGCGGCACGGGCTGTTGTTGATCGAGGACGCGGCGCAGGCGCATGGCGCGATGCGTGACGGACGCAAGGCCGGCGCCTTCGGCGATGCGGCGGCCTTCAGTTTCTTCCCGGTGAAAAATCTCGGCGCACTGGGCGATGGCGGCGCCGTGGTGACCGACCACGATGCGCTGGCGCAGCGGATCATGGCACTGCGCAACTACGGTTCTGACGTGAAGTATCGCCATCTTTTCCAGGGGCTGAACTCGCGCCTCGACGAAATGCAGGCGGCGATGCTGCGGGTGAAACTGAAGTACCTCGATGCGGACGTGGCGTGGCGCCGCCGGGTGGCGCGTCGCTATCGCGACGGCATCCGCCATCCGCACATCCGGCTGCCGGACGTCGCCAGCGAAGAACGGCACGCCTGGCATCTGTTCGTGGTTCGCTGCGCCGAGCGCGATGCGCTGCGGCAGCACCTGCAGGCGCAGGGTATCCAGACCCAGGTGCACTATCCGGTGCCGCCGCATCGGCAGCCTGCGTATCCCTCGCTGCAAGCTGCCCACCTGCCGCTGACCGAGCGACTGCACGAGGAAGTGCTGAGTCTGCCGATGGGGCCGACCTTGCGCGATGGCGACGTGGATCGGGTGATCGACGCCTGCAACGCATTCGGGCGTGGCACATGAACATCGTTCGCACCGGCTTCTACACCGGCATCGCGACCGCCGCACGACTGCTTGCCGGGCTGGTGGCGATCAAGCTGGTGGCGTGGTTCGCCGGCCCCGAGGGCGTGGGCAAGCTTGGCCAGTTCATGAGCCTGATGTCGTTGCTGGCGGTGCTGGCCGGCGGCGGCATCAGCGCAGCCATCGTCAAGCATGTCGCCGAATACCGCGACGACCCGCCGTTGTTGTCGCGCCTGCTTTCCGCCGCGCTGTGGTATGCGTTCTGCGCATCGTGCCTGATGGGCGGGGTGGCGCTGTTGCTCAGCCGGCAGATCGCGTCGTGGCTGCTGGGCGATCCGCGGCTATGCCGGCCTGATCCGCGTGCTCGCCGTTGCGCAGCTCGGCATCGCGCTGCTCAACTACATCCTCGCGGTGATCAACGGTTTCATGGATGTGCGCCGGCTGGCCTTCATCCAGGTGAGCGGGTCGGTGATCGGCATCGTGATGATGGTCTGGCTGGCGCGTTGGCTGCATCTGTATGGCGCGCTGCTGGCGCTGGTGCTGACCCAGGTGTTGTGGCTGCTCGTCGGCCTGCCGTCGTGGTGGCGCAGCTCGTACTTCCGGCGCCGCATGCTGCAGCCGCATTACGACCGCGAGATGAGCCTGCGGCTGGCGAAGTTTTCGGTGATGACCATCACGTCCGCCGTGCTGCCGCCGCTGGTCAATATCGCCGTGCGCGATCACCTCGCGCTGCAGTTTGGTTGGGAGCGGGTCGGCTACTGGCAGGCCGTCAGCAAGGTATCGGACGCCTACCTGCTGTTCCTGACCACGGCGATCAACATTCATTACCTGCCCAAGCTCGCTTCGACGCACGGCCGCACGGCCCTGATGGGCGAGCTGCGCAACGCGTATCGCTACATCCTGCCGGCGGTCGTCGTGCTGGCGGTCACGGTGTATGTCCTGCGGGACTGGGTGACACGGTTGCTGTTCACGCCGGATTTCGCCTCGGCCAACGCGCTGTACGGCCCGCAGCTGGTCGGCGATGTCATCAAGATCGCCTCCTTCATTCTTTCCTACCTGATGCTGGCCAAGGCCATGACGAAACTTTTCGTCATTTCCGAATGCGTGTTCGCAGCCAGCTACCTCGTGCTGGTCTACGTGTTTGCCGCGCGCTTTGGCCTGGTCGGCGCGATGTATGCCTTCGCGGTCAACTACCTGCTGTATCTCGTCTTCAATCTGCTGGTTGCCCGGCGTTACCTGGGAGGGCTGCGCTGATGAGCGGCCACGTGCCAGCAAACACGGCGGCGATGCCGCTGGTTTCCGTGCTGATACCCGCGTTCAACCATGAGCGTTTCGTGCAGCGCTGTCTCGACAGCGTGCTGGAAGATCCCTATCCGGCCAAGGAGCTCATGATCATCGACGACGGTTCGACCGACGGCACCGCCGAACGGATCGCCGACTGGGTGGCGACGCATTGCATGGATCTTCCGATCGAGTACGTGCGACGGGAAAACCGGGGCATTGCGGCGACGCTGAACGAGCTGGCGGTGCGGGCGAGTGGCGAGTTCCTCCGCCCGGGCGCCAGCGACGACTACCTGCTGCCCGGTGGCCTCGACGCCCAGGTGCGCTACCTGCTGGCACATCCGGACAAGGGGGCGGTGATTGGCGATTCGGTCGTCGTCGACCAGGACGGGAACAAGACGCATGACAGCGGCATGCGGGTACTTCACGGCAACAAGAGTCTTTACCAATCCGACGATGGCATCCGTCGCGCCATCATCAGCCACTGGGCCATCGGCGGGCCGGTGGCCTTGATGCGAAGGAGCGCGCTGGACACCGTCGACCGCTGGAGCGAAGGCCTGCGCATCGAAGACTGGGATCTGTTTCTGCGCCTGGCGGCGTGCGATGCGCTTGGTTTCATCGACGTCAGCGTCTGCGCCTACCGCCTCCATCGCACGAATCTGAGCAAGACGCGACACACCGCGACGCGCATCGGCAACCTGGCCGAATCGCGGCAGGTCGCGTTGCGCCGGGAGTGCCTGTTCGACGAGCCGTACAAGACTCTGCTCAGGGCGCAGTCGCATTACATCGGCGCCAAGGTCTCGTTCCTGCAGCGGCGGCCGTGGCCGCTGGCACGGCACCTGTTGGTGTATCTGTGGCTGACGGTGCTGTCGAAATGCCGGCCGCGGCCTGCGCACCACGGCGCGGAGGCGACATGAAACGGTTGCTGTGCCTCCCGTCGGCTTACCTCGCGCTACCGATTCTGGTGGCCTGCGGGCTGACCCTGCTCACTTACGATCTCCCCGTCGATTACCTGCCGGGGTTGCTGCTGCTGGCCGTGGTTGCCGCGGCGATCATGCTGTTCGACGTGCTGGCGGGAGTCAGGATTCCGCCAGCGATGCGGTTTCGTGCGCGCAGCTATGCAGGCACCCGCGATGCGTTTGTCGCGCTCGCTTTCGCAGGGCTGATCGCCGTTTTCTGCGTGCTCGATCTGGCGCTGTTTCCGATCCCGCTGTTCAACAATCCGTCGTCCTACGCCGTGATGAAGGGCGGGCATGAGCATGTCCGGCACGTGTCGGACATCTGCTGGGTGCTTCCGCCGATCGGGCTGCTGTGCGCCAGGAGCAGGTGGCTGCGCAATACGCTCATCGCCATCGGCTTCCTGTTTCCGATCCTGGTGATCGACCGCAACCGGGTCTTCGCCACCGTGTTCTCGTTTGCGCTGGTCATCGTGCTGCGCCGTGACGAGGCCAGACCCTTGCCGTGGAAGACCGTCGGTTCCCTGGCGTTCGCCGGGGTCAGTGCCTTCTCGATACTCGGCATGCTGCGCTCCGGGCCGCTGGATCACGTCACCCTGCCTTTCAGCGCCATGTACCGCGCGGCCCCGCAAGGCATCAAGTGGTTGCTGCTTTACGCCAGCGCCGGGCCTTACAACTTCAGCGCGATCCTGGCCAGGCACTACGTCAACACCAGCTTCCTCATCAATCAGATCGTCCCGCTGAGCGGGTCCGTCGCGACGGCTGGCACGACCATTCCACTGGATGCGCCGAACATCAACGTGGGCACGGAATTCTTTCCGTTTCTGATGGCGCTCGGTCCGATTGGCGCGGTGGCCTCCATCGCCGTGCTGTACGCGATGCTGCTGTGGAGCGTGCAGCGCCTGCGCTCCACGGTACCGCTGTTTTCCCTGCTGATTTTCCTGCGCGTTTCCTATGTCTGCGTGATGGCGCCGTTCGCGCCCCAGGCCTACACGTGGACGAATGCCGGCTTCATCGGCCTGTGCCTGCTCATGCAGGTTCTTTCCACCTGGCTGCCGAACCGGCGGTCGCCAGAACACTCAGGCGTCGGGCCGGCACAGGTGCCGGCGCTGGCTGCGCAAACCGTATCTCCAACCTCTCCCCCGTGAGCACCGAACCATGGAACAAGACGAAATTTATCTGATCGATCTCTGGCGGATCTTCACCCGCGGATGGATGTGGTTCGTGGGAGTGCTGCTCCTGACCCTGGTCTGCACCTATGTCTTCGCGCATACGGTGAAGCGTCAGTGGCAGGCGACCGCCTGGATCCAGATCGGGCAGGTCGGGCAGGTGCTGGGCGGCCAGGATCCGAAGATCGAGCCGCTGCTGCGCGTGATCGAGCGGTTGGAACTGGTGCCGTTCGAAAACGAGATACTGAAGGGCGCCGGTTATGCGCGCGATTCGTCCGTGGCCAGGCTCTATCGCAACAGCCTGAAGCTGGAACCGATGCCCTATGCCGGCCCGCTGATCCGGTTGACCGTGCGGGCTTATTCCCGCGAGCAGGCCACCGCGCTGGCCACGGCGACGGTTACCCGGTTGCAGGCGGTCCACCAACGCCTCGAAGCGATGCCGCTGAAGGCGGCGCGCGCCCGCCTCACCCAGCTCGAGGACGACCTGCAGACTGCCGAGGCCGAGCGGGCTCGCTATCAAAAGGCAGCTGCCGGGGGCAGCAACGGTGGTGCGGGCAGCAAGGACCTGCAGAACCCGATGCTCGCCAGCCTGCTGCTGGCGAACAAGGACGAAGAGATCCGCGGCTTGCAGCACGGCAGGGCCGATCTGCTCGAACGCCTCGGTCCGATCTACACGTATCAGACCTCGATGGTGTGGCCGGTCTATGTCCCCGACAAACAGGCGTTTCCGAATCCCGAGCTGACCTGGGGTATCGGACTGCTGCTGGGCCTGTTTCTGGGTGCATTCGCGACCGTGCTGGTGGCTGGCAAGCGACGATCCGCGTGAAGGGGGGAGGGTCCCGGTTTCGCTGGCTGGGCCATGGTCGGATTCATCGCGATGCAGCAGGCGCTACATCCGCTCACCGTCGCCATTCAACCAAAACAGGGCCTGCGGGCACTCACGGATCAGACCCATGGAGTTGCCGGAACCGGCTGATGGTGGGCGCGAAGCTGTCCTGGTGAGTGGAAGGCCGCCTCATGGTGGAACGGAGTTCGTTCGATATGCGTGGACTGCAAAAGCTGGAAACCTGGCACCGCGCGGCGCCCGCCGAGGGTGTCCGCCAGCATCCGCGGCAGGCGTCGCTGGACGAGGGCCAGCTGCTCGAAACGCAGCGCGCGTTCGACAGTGTCGCCGCCGACTACGACGGGCCTCGCGGCAACAACGAGCTGATCCAGCGCATGCGGGTAACGCTGTGGGACACCGTGCACGGTGAGATGCCGCCCGGCGCCCACCTGCTTGACCTGGGCTGTGGCACCGGCATCGACGCGCTCGAATTTGCACGACGCGGTTTTCATGTCGTCGCCACCGACTGGTCGCCCCTGATGGTCGAACGCACGCGCGCGCGCGCAGCGGCGGCGGCCCAGCAGTCACGCGTAACGGCCATGCACCTCGGCATCCAGCAGCTCGATCGGCTTGAAGGTGAAGGCGAGTTCGACGGCATCTATTCGAACTTCGGCCCGTTGAACTGCGCGCCGGATCTTGGCGCCGTCGCTGCCGAATGCGCGCGCCTGCTGCGCCCGGGCGGCACCCTGGTTTTTTCGGTGATGGGTCGGATCTGTCCGTGGGAGCTCGGCTACTACGCGCTGCGCGGCCGCTTCAAGCGCGCCGGCGTGCGCGCCGCACGCGGCGCGACCGCGGTAGGGATGAACCGCCACACGATCTGGACCTGCTATTACCTGCCGCGCGAGTTCTACCGCGCCTTTGCCGACCGCTTTTCGCTGGAGAGCCATCGCGCGCTGAGCCTGTTCATGCCGCCGCCTTACCTGGTGGGCTATTACCGCCGTCGGCGCCAGTGGTGCGATCGGCTGGGCCGGCTCGACGATCGCCTGGGCGCGCTGCCGCTGCTGCGCGACATGGGCGACCATTTCCTGATCGTGATGCGGCGGCGCTGAGCCCATGGACGTTCTGCAGGCCACGATGGATGTCAGCTTGTGCCGGGCCGTCTCAGTCACGCCCGAGGGCCACTCGCGCATGCCGCTGCCGATCCGGGGAGGACGGATCGGCTCATCGCTGGCGGCGCGGGCGTATCGGCTCGACCTGCACGACCACCTGATCTTCCCCGGCCTGATCAACGCGCACGAGCATCTGCACCTCAACGCGGTTCCGCCGCTGAAAGCCGGCGCACCGTTTCCCAACAGCTACGCCTGGATCGCCGCCTTCCAGGCGCATTTCGATGAGCCTGCGGTGATCGCCGCGTTGCAGGTGCCCAAGGCGTTGCGGCTGCGCCACGGGGCGCTGAAGAATCTGCTTGCCGGGACCACCTGCGTCGTGCATCACGACCCCTGGCATCCGGCGCTCGACGAGATGGATTTTCCGGTGTCACTGCTGCGCGACTACGGCTGGAGCTACGCGCTGGGCTGGCCCGGTTACGGCCCGCCGATCCGGCAGAGTTTTGCCGACACGCCCGCCGATCGACCCTGGTTGATCCATCTGGCCGAAGGCACCGATGTGACGGCGCAAGCGGAACTGACCCGGCTCGACCAGATGGGTTGCCTGGCGGCGAACAGCGTACTGGTCCATGGCGTGGGCATGCGCGAGCAGGACATCGATCGGGTGCTTGCCCGTGGCGCGGCGGTGGTCTGGTGTCCGAGCAGCAACCGCAACCTGCTCGGACAGTCGCTGGATCCAAGGCGCCTGTGCGCGGCGGGCCGGCTGGCGTTGGGTAGCGACTCGCGGCTCAGCGGTGCCCGCGACCTGCTTGATGAAATGAGCGGTGTCGCCGATCGCGGTGAGCTGAGCCCGGACCAGTTGCTGGGTCTGGTCACGAGCCAGGCCGCGCGCATCCTGCGCCTGCCATCGAGCGGCAGCCTCGCACCGGGAGCGCCGGCGGACATGGTGATCGTCGAGGACCGCGGTGGCGACGAGCGCTGCGCCCTGGTGGGCATCGAGCGCAGCCAGATCCGTGCGGTGGTGCGCCATGGCGTCCCCTGTATTGCCGATACGGACTTCGCCGAATGGTTTGCAGTCGCTGGCACGGAAACCGTGCCGGTGACGCTGGACGGCAAACCGAAACTGTTGGCCAGACCGCTGGCCGAAGCCGCACTGGTGGCGCTCGAACCCGGACTCGAACTGGTCGCTGCGCACAGCGTGCGCGACCTCATCATGGAGGCCGGATAGTCGTGGCACCGCGTCCTTCGATGCTGATGCCGGCAGAGGCGTATGCCTTGTGGGCCTCGAGCTATCCGGCGCACGCCCACAATCCGGTGATGCAGGCGGAAGAACGCGCCATGCTCGGGCTGATGCCGGACACGCTGCACGGAGAGGCCGTGCTCGACGTCGGTTGCGGCAGCGGACGTTACATGCTGCATGCGCTGCGACGTGGTGCGGCCCGCGTGATCGGCGTGGATCTTTCGCCGCAGATGCTCGCGCGCGCCGATGCCGAGTTGGCCGCGTGGCGAACTGGGGCGGACATCGAGCTGGTGCAGGGCAGCCTGGCGGCACTGCCGGTGCCGGATGCGCGGGCGAACCTGACGATCTGCGCCCTGGTCGTCGGTCATCTCGAAAATCTGCAGCAGGCGCTGGCCGAATTGCGTCGTGTGACCCGACCCGGCGGAACGCTGTTGTGCAGCGACGTGCATCCGATCGGGCACACGCTGGGCTGGCTGCGCGATTTCAAATCCGGCGACTGGCACTACGCCGTGCACCACACGCAACATCTGTACAGCCATTGGCACGCGGCCTGCGCCACGCTCGGGCTGCGCATCGAGCAGGTGCTGGAACCGATGCTCGATCCGGCCGATATCCCCACCGGTGCGCGCTTCGACCGCACCGCGCTGGAGGTTCCCGTGGTGCTGGTGTTCCGGTTGCGGCGCGAGCCGTGACGTCTCCGATTGCAGACTTTCGCCATGACCCACACGCCACACATCCTGCTCATCAACCCGACCATCACTTCGCGGCGCAGCGCGCGCTTTCCGCTGTCCCTGCTGCACTTGTCTGCGGCGCTGGAGCGTACTGGGAGCCATGGCCAGATCATCGACGGCAACGTCGACCGCGATTTCGTCAACGACACCCTGCGCGCGATGGCACAGAACGCCTTCGACGCGGTCGGCGTCAGCGTCATGGGCGGCCCGCAGCTGGCGCCGGCGATTGCCGTCTCCACCGCGATCCGCGAACGCTTTCCAGCGGTGCCGATCATCTGGGGTGGCTATTTCCCCACGCTCAATCCGGATGCGGCGCTGGCCGCCCCTTACGTTGACTACGCGGTGCGCGGGCAGGCGGAGGAAACCCTGCCCGAACTGATCGCCGTGCTGGGCGGCAAGGCGCCGGCGAAGTTGGCGGCGATCGGCGGGTTGTCGTGGAAAAACCATGGTGCGGTCGTGCACAACCCCAACCGCCGTTTCACGCGGGCCGACAGCGGGCTGGTGCTGCCCTACGACAAGCTCGGCGACCCGCGGCGCTACCTGGCACGCACCTATCTCGGCCGCCGCACCGTCGCGCATCAGGCATCGATCGGTTGCCGTTTCCGCTGCACGTTCTGCGGCGTGGCCGCGATGTTCGGCGGCACCACGGTGCTGCCGGCGGCGGAGCAGCTCGAACGCGACCTGAGCTATCTCAAGCACAAACTCGGTGCGGATTCGGTGCAGTACTTCGACAACAATTTTTTCGATCGCGAGAAGGACATGCTGCCGTTGCTCGAAGTCATGGCCCGGTTCGAGATGCCGTGGTGGTGCTTCGCCCGTTCCGACGCGCTGCTGAACCTGTCGGAGCGTGCGTGGAGGCTGGTACGCAAGAGCCGGTTGCGGATGGCGTATATCGGTGCGGAATCGCCGAACGGCCAGATGCTCAAGGAGATCCGCAAGGGCACGCGGCCGGATCAGACGATGGCGGTGGTCGAGCTGTGCCGGCGCCATGGCGTGATCCCCGAACTGTCCTTCATGGTCGCGCCACCGGAGAATACCGAAGAGGAGACCGAGCACACCTTCGAGTTCATCCGCGCGCTGAAGCGGGTCAATCCGCAGTCCGAGGTCGTCATCTACATCTACACGCCGCTGCCGGAAAACAGCCGGCACGAGCAGGACCGTGCCCGGCGTCCGGCAAAACCGCTGTTCGGTCTCGACGGCGAGCCGGTGGTATTTCCCACGACACCGGAGGAATGGGCGCAGCCGCGCTGGGTCGACTACACCTGCCATGCCGACGCGCCCTGGCTGGACGACAAGCTGCGCCAGCGCATCCATGATTTCGTCACCGTGCTGCGCTGCCGCTACCCCACGGTGCAGGACCTGCGTTCGCCGCCCTGGGCCAAGCGCGGCCTGAGCGCGATGGCGCTCTGGCGCTATCGCTACGGCAGGTATCACCGGCCGTGGGAACTGGAGCTGGCCAACCGACTGGTGCGCCTGCGCATGCCGCAGGTTTCGGGCCTCTAGGAGCCTGTTGGACTTATGGAATCGAAAGCGAAAATTCGGCTGCGCGAGGACAGATTTTCGACGATTTGCCGGCCGATAGTCATTCTATCGGCCAAGAATCGGCGGAAATATGGACCGCGCAGCCGAATTTGCAGCCGATTCTTCATAAGTCCAACAGGCTCCTAGGCGGGCACGGGTCGTGCACGTCGCGCAACTCAATTTCCTGCCCGCCCCGGCGGGGCTCGCGCATTCCATGGTGCTCGAACGATGGCACTCGCTGGTGGACATCGCCGAGGCGGCGGCCAGCGCCGGCACCCGGGTTTCGGTGATCCAGGCCGCAGCGCGCGAGGAGCTGATCACGCGCAACGGCATTGACTACCACTTCGTCGATGTCCTCGGGCTGGAAGTGGCGAAGGACCGGGCCCGCTGGTTCGCCCGCCTGCTCGCCGACGTCAAGGTCGACGTTCTCCATGGGCACAGCCTTGGCTTCGCCGAGGACGCCTTCGCCATATCCCGATGCCTGCCCGCGCTGCCGATCATCCTGCAGGACCACGCCGATCGACCGCCGCGCTGGTGGCGACGGCCGCAGTGGCGGCGCTGGTATGCGGCGGTCGCGGGCGTCGCCTTCACGGCGCGGGAACAGGCGCAGCCGTTCGCCGTCGCCGGCCTGTTCCAGCCGCAGGTGCGCGTGTTCGCGATACCCGAATCCAGCAGTCGTTTCACGCCTGGTGACCGCGCCCTGGCCCGTGCCGAAACCGGCCTTTGCGGCGAGCCTTGCGCGCTGTGGGTCGGGCACTTGAACCCCAACAAGGACCCGTTGACCGTGCTCGATGGCGTGGCCGAGGCCGTGTCGCAGTTACCCGGCCTGCAACTCTGGTGCGTGTTCGACAACGCGCCGCTGCTCGTTGACGTGCAGCAGCGCATCGCGTGCGATCCCCGACTCGCTGGCCGCGTGCATTTGCTGGGCAAGGTGACACATGCGCGGGTCGGGCGACTGATGCAGGCCGCGGATGTGTTCGTCTCGGGCAGCCATGCCGAAGGGAGCGGTTACGCGTTGCTGGAAGCGCTTGCCTGCGGCGTCACGCCCGTGGTCACGGATATCCCTTCTTTTCGCGCGCTGACCGACGGCGGTCGCATCGGCAAGCTGTGGCCTTGCGGTGACGCGACGGGGTTGGCGGAGGCACTGGTCACGGCGGCGTCAAGCCGGATCGGATCGGCCCAGGTGCGGGGGCATTTCGACGCAGCGCTGTCGTTCGCCGCGGTGGGTCGGCAGTGGGCCGACGCTTACGCGCAAGTCCACGACGATCGCCGGAAAGCATCGTGAAACTTGCGCTGGTGGTACCGGGCGGGGTGGATCGCAGCGGCGAGTTTCGGGTGATCCCGGCCTTGCTGGCGCTGATCGAGCGGCTGGCGCGGACGCACGAAGTGCATGTCTTCGCGCTGCACCAGGAAACGGCAGCGGGTCGCTGGGAACTCGCCGGCGCGAGCATCCACAACATCGGCGACGGCTGGACCCGGCTGCGTGCGATCGCGGCGATCCGCACCGAGCATCGCCGCGCGCCGTTCGATGTGATCCACGCGATCTTCTCCGGCTCGTGCAGCCTGGTCGCCGTGGCCACGGCCAAGCTGCTGCGGCGGCCGAGCCTGGTGCATGTCGCCGGCGGCGAACTGGTCGCGCTGCACGCGATCGGCTACGGCGGACGACGGAAATGGAAAGGGCGATTGCGCGAGGCGTGCGTGCTGCGCGGTGCCGATGTGATCACGGCGGCCAGCGCGCCGATCATCGATGCGCTGCAGGCGCTCGGCCTTGAGGCGCAACGCGTACCGCTTGGCGTCGACCTGCGGGCCTGGCCACCGCGCGCGCCGCGCGGACGCCGGGCAGGTCCGGCACGGCTGATCCACGTCGCCAGCCTCAATCGCGTGAAGGATCAGTCGACGCTGTTGCGGGCGCTGGCGGCGCTGCGCGACGCCGGGCTCGAGTTCCGCATGGATATCGTCGGCGTGGACACGTTGCAGGGTGAGATGCAGCGGCTGGCCCATCGGCTTGGGCTGGAACACCGCGTCCACTTTCTCGGATTCAAGACGCAACGCGAACTACGTCCGCTGATGGAAGCGGCCGACCTGCTGGTGATGTCGTCGCGGCATGAGGCTGGCCCGCTGGTGTTGCTGGAGGCGGCGGTGGCTGGCGTGCCGACGGTCGGCACGGCGGTCGGGCATCTGGTGGAATGGTCGCCGTCGGCGGCCTGCGTCGTGCCCGTCGGCGACTGGGCCGCGCTGGCGGGTGCCATCCGGCACGTGCTTGCCGATGAATCGCTGCGGCTGCAACTGGCCGGGGCCGCACAGCACCGGGCACTGCTGGAAGACGCCGATGGCACTGCGCGACTGTTCGAGGCGCTGTACCAGCTTCATCCCCGGAAACGCAGGAATCAGGCGGGTTTGCGGGCGACGTAAAGTCGAAACCTTGAAGGCTCGCGGCGGCCGCGGAGTTTTGCGATGAGCGGGCGCATCGCCCATCGCGGGCCGTACCAGGGACGATGCACCTCCCAGCGGATCGACAGCGCGGCGCCCATGCTGCGCAGACGCGCATCGGTGAGGTAGCCCAGGCTCGCGATGGCGTCGGCAGTGGTGCCATGACAACGCAGGAAAGCTTCGCGACGCTCGGCCAGCATCTGTCGGCCGCTCGTGTCCCGGGCGTACCACGGCGTATCGCTGATGATCACCATGCCGCCCTTTTTCACGCAACGGATCGCTTCGCCCAGGCTTGCTTCGTAGTCTTCGGCGTAATGAAAGGAAGCATTGAACACGGCCGCGTCGAACTGCTCGTCCGCGAACGGGAGGCGGCGGATCTCGGCCTGGAAGCGTGGAAAGAGTGTCGACAGGCACGATTGGTAATGCCGCGCCGCGCCCAGTCCGTCGCGATCGTTGGTGAGCAGGTCGACCGCACAGGATCGATAACCGGCGAGTGACAGACGAAAGCTCATCCAGCCGTTGCCCGCACCGAGGTCGAGGATCCGGCCGCGGCCGCCGTCCAGCAGATGCCGCACGATATAGTCGTAACTTCGGGCGCGCATCTTCCATTGGCCGCGATTCCTTCCCGTGGTGTCGCGGTAGGGAAGGGCGAGGTAGAAGTCCTCACTTGCGCTGCCGCGGCCTTCCGATGATCTGATCCGTTCGTAATCCGCGATGAACCGGGCATGGTGTGCGGCGGATTCCGGTGGCAGGGCGCGCGCGATGCCGTCGTCGATCACGATGGCAAACCCGCATGCCGGGCAATCCAGGGTATCAATGGCGGTTCCGCAGCGTGGACAGCGCAGCCGGATGTCCGCCAGTTGTGCGTTGCCGACGGCGATGCGGGTGTGCGGCGCGCCCATCGCTGGTCTCTCTGCCCTCATTGGTGGGCGGTTTCTACAGCGCGGGCGCCGCGGCTTCCAGTGCCGCGCGCACCACGTACATGGTGTCCATCCGCGGCACCGGCCGGGTGAGCCAGGTCAGGATGCGTCGACCCTGCGGCAGCCCGACCCAGCTTGGCCCCTGCTGCAGCCAGAGCTGTGTCCGCAGCATGTCGCTGCGCTCCTGCCGGGCTTCCAGCGTGGGCCGAATCCGATTTTCGAGATAGCGCCAGATTTCGCGGGCAGACCGCGACCATTCGATGCCATGGAATGCGTGCAGCCACAGTTCCGAGCACGAAACCTGGGTCAGGGTCTGGCGGCGCGACACCATCCGCAACAGGACATGGCAATCGATCCCGAGTCGTGCGAGCACTCCTACGGGAATCGCATCCCGGTAGTAACGTGCGACCAACAGCAGCGGCGGCAGGGCGTACCAAGGTGAGTCGGCGGCGTCCTTGTGCCACAACACCTCCCAGTCGCTTGCGGACATGCGCGCGGACAACAACGCGATGTCGTGCAGGTGCAGCAGGCGCAGGCTGCGATTGCACAGGTTGCCTGCGGCGTGCAGCAGCAGGTGATTCATCAGTGCACCGGGCGACGGATAGGGGTTCAGACCCGGCCGGGGCTGCGGCGGCTGGATCCGCCCGGTGATGTCGACGGCGGTCACCGGGAGCCGTTCCTGGATGCGGGTGTGCAGCTCGATATTGACTGGCGTATCGCGGTGTTCACCCAGCCCGGCAAAGGGTTCGCCGGTCATCGGCTTGAATACCCGGTGCTTCCATGCGACGAACGACTCCACGTAACCGAGCTCATGCAGCAGCTTGATCGTTGCTGCGGCATCGTCCTCGCGGACCAGCAGATCGATGTCGGCCATCGGCCGGTCGCCTGCTGCGTAGATTCCCAAGGCGTGCAATGCGGAGCCTTTCAACGGAACAATGGCCAGCCCGGCGGTGCGTGCACTCGCGTCGATGCGTATCAGCAGGTCCTCGATGCGTTGGTGACGCCGCGTGACATGCTCGCGCTGGTCCGCCAGGAATCGTCGCCACGGTGGCTGCGACCAGGGGGAGAGTTTGCACAGTAGCGGTGACACGCCGTGCGCGGCCGCTGCCGCTGCCGCGAGCCGCCATTCGAGGTCACTCCACTCGGGCATCGCGCCGCCCGGCTGCGCCAATTCCCCGGCCAGCGCCTCGGTGGTGCGGCGCAAGCCGGCCCTAACGATGTTGAGCGGTGGCAGCATGACGAGGCGGCCGGTTGTCCTCCGGCACCGTTGCAAGCGTCGGCGGTGCGGGCTCACTGCGGTGCATGTCTTCGGATGCGATCAGTTCACCCCAGCGCGCATCAAGCGTTGTGCTGGCCTGCCGGAGATGTTCCGGTTGGTCGGTGGCTTTGGATTGTTGCAGCAGGACCTGCTCGTGCAGCAGGTCGCGCACAAGGTGATAAAAGTCCGAGTCGTAGGCGCCGTGGAACATCATGGCCAGGTCGCCGCTGTCCTGCCAGTGCGTCTTCGCACCGAGCTGGGCCTTGACCTGTTCGTAGAATTTCGTCCCCGGCAGCGGATAGGAAACGCTGACGCCGATGTCATCCGGAACGGCCTGCGTGATCAGCTTGCGCGTCGCCAGCAGATCGGCCAGCTGCTCGCCGAGATAGCCGAGCTGGATGAAGAAACCCACGCGGATGCCGTGTTCGCCCAGCCGTGCCCGGGCGGTGACGAGGTCGGCGACCTTGGTGCCCTTGTTCATTGCGTCCAGCACGCGCTGGCTGCCGCTCTCCGCGCCGAGCCAGGCCTCGGCACAGCCGGCATGTTCCAGCGCGGCGGCCATCGGCTCGCTGATCAGATCGGCGCGGGTCTGGATGGTGAACGGGACCGAGCCGTCGGCGGCGCTCAGGTGCTCGCCGAACTCGCTCACCCAGTCGGTGCGGAAGCCGAAGATATCGTCCGCCAGCCAGATGTGGTCGGGCTTGAACGTCTGTTTCAGGTACGTCATTTCCGCCGCCACGTCCCGCGCGCTGCGCTGGTTGTAGTGGTTGCCCCAGATCGGCTTGGCGCACCAGTTGCAGCGAAACGGGCAGCCACGCGACGCTGCCATGTTGAGGCTGAAGTAGCCGTGCCGTTCGAACCACATCGTGCGATAGCGTTCGATGTCGACCAGATCCCAGGCGGGGCGGCCGATCAGGCGTGGATCCGGCGGCATCACGCCGACGCGCGTCAGTTGCGTTTGCCCGTTCGTCAGCGTGGCCGCGCCGGCGATGCCGGCGACCCAGCTTTGCGTGTCGAGGCCCGGATCCCGCTGCAGTCGCTTGATCAGTTCGATCAGTGCCGCAATGCCTTCGCCGATCAATACCGCATCCGCGCCCGCCGCCAGAAACGCGTCCGGATGATCGGATGCGTCGGAGCCGGCGACGATCACGCGCGCGCCTCGCGCGCGCGCCTCGGCGATCATCTGGCAGGCCGCCTCGCGCATGCGGCCGAGGCACATCTTGGTCAGGTAATTGAAGTTGTCCTCGTAGATGACCACCACGTCCGGCTGCGCGGTCTGCAGCGACGCCTGATAGTCCTCCACGCCTGCGGCAAGCATCGCGTCGAACAGCACGACCGCGTGCCCCATCTGCCGCAGGAGCGCGGCAACCTGGATCGTGGCGAGCGGCGGATAAGGCTTGCCGCGTTCCCACTGTTTCGGGTCGTAACTCAGGAAGTAGGAGTGGCCGACCTGAATCTTGAGCATCACGTGGAGGCCTCGATCATCATCGTGGGAAGCAACGGCAGCCGTGGGCCGGTTCGGCTCCTGCATCAGCGCTGACTGGACGTAAGTGCCCTGGCGCGCTGCTTCGGTTGCCTCGTCCGGCAAGAAATTCAGCGCGGATGGAGCAGGCACAACCTTTGCCGCCCGGGGAGGCACTCAGGAGTGCGGCCGATCGGGTGCGTTCAATGCGGGTCGTACCATGGCGTGCCAGCGGGACTTTCGATCGACGACGATGACATTGACTTCCCGCGATGGCGTCCGCGACACCCATGCCGACCCGTTCGATGAGCGATCCGGTCCGGTGTCTGGCGTGGACCTGCAGATCATGGGTGGCCGCTTCCGCTTCGACAGCGACAGCGAGGCGCTGCTGAGCCTGGTCGATGCCGCCTACGCGGGTTTGCCGCCGCAACGGTTGCCGATGACCGGGACGGAATTTCGCATCGAGCTCCGTCTGGTGCTGCGGCGGGCCCCGCCACAGGGTGTCGAGCCGCCGCCGGTGCAGGTGAAATCCGGCGCAGGTTTCATCTGCGGCGTCATGGACGCCTCAAACTACGTGGTGCTGGATCCCGCGCAGCGGCGTGCGTTGGTGGTGGCCTCGGAAGACATGCTGCGGTGTCCTTACCACCTGCGCTATGAACTCATCGAGTTCACCGTGTTCACCCTGGCTGCGCGTGGACTGGGTCTGGTGCCCCTGCATGGCGCCTGCGTCGGCCGAGGCGGCCGGGGCATCCTGCTGCTGGGTGCAAGCGGCGCGGGCAAGTCGACGCTGGCCTTGCACAGCTTGTTGCAGGGGCTGGATTTTCTCGCCGAGGATGCCGTCTTCGTGCAGCCGGAGCGGATGCTTGCCACCGGCGTCGCCAACTTTCTGCACGTGCAGGGCGATGCGCTGCGGTTCGTCGATGACGATCGAGTCCGGCGCTGGGTCGTGCAAGCACCGGTCATCCGTCGCCGCAGCGGTGTCGAGAAATTCGAGGCCGATTTGAGGCTGGGGCATGGCCGGTTGGCGCCCGAGCCGCTCGCGCTGGCCGGCGCGGTGTTCGTGTCCAGCCAGATGGCCGACGATCCCGCAGCGTTGCTCAGGCCGATGCCCGCCCACGAAATCGCCACACGACTGCGCGCTGATCAGCCGTATGCGTCCAGTCAGCCGGGCTGGTCCAGCTTCGAGCGGCAGCTGGTGGAGCGGGGTGCCTGCGAACTGCGTCGCGGGCGGAATCCGCAGGCTTCGGTCGATGCCTTGCGGGAGCTGCTATCCGTCGTCGGCACGCACGCATGAATACGTCCGGCGAAGCACGGCCGGCACGCGATCGCGCTTTCGACATGCTGCGCTCGCTGCTGCGCACGTTCACGCACATCGACGTGGTGGAAACCGTGGCTTACGTGTTGCTGTCGCTGGCGAGCGCGCTGGCAGGCAGCCTGGCGGCGGTGCTGCTGGTGCCGCTGGTGCAGCCGGGCCATGCGTTGACGTTTGCCGGCGGCGTGTTCGCCGTGCGTGGTGGCGTGGAAATGCAGGCGGCGATCTTCGCGGCGGCCACCTTCACCTTTGCCGTGTTGCGCTGGTTGACCGCGCGACTGGGTGCCCGGCTGACCGCGCGATACGGCGTGACCCGACGGCGCCAGGTGCATGCGCGTCTGCTCGATGCGCGGCTGGATGCCCTGGCGGATTCGACGTCGGCGGAGATCGCCAATGTGCTTACCTACAACGTCGAAATCATCACCCAGGGTTTCAGCGCCTTGCAGCAACTGCTGGTCGCCGGTGTCACTTCTGTCGTCAGTCTGGTGGCGGCGTTCTGGGTATGTCCGCCGTTGATGCTGGCGGCGCCGCTGTTTGTCGCGTTTGGCGTGATCGCGTCGCGCGCCTTCGGTCGCGAGCAATCGCGGGTCGGTCGCCAGTATGTCGCCGACATGACGCGGCTTTTCTGGCACAGCGAGGATTTCCCGCGACGCCTGCGTCACGTGCGTTCGTTCGAGCGGGAGGACGCTGAAAAGCACAGTTACGGCGCCATTTCCGCGCAGCTCGGCCACGGCTACCGCCGCCAGCTGGAACTCGTTGCCAACGGGCGCCTGCTGCTTGAACTGCTGGCGGCGGTCGGGATTGCGGCGGTCTTCGTGCTGGCCTATCGCTGGCGCGGGGTCGACCAGGCAGCGCTCATCGCCGCCTGCCTGCTGCTCGGGCGCCTGCTGCCTTACCTGGTGTCGACCCGGCAGAGCTTCCAGCAGTTGCGCTCGGCCGCACCGGCTTTCGAACTCTGGCAACGCTACATGGGGCTGGACGCGGTTCGTTCACCGGCGGCTCCATCGTGGGCGACGACGAGGAGCGCGACGCTGCATATCGAACGGGTGCAACTGGCGCCGCCACTGGCCGGCCTCGATGTTTGTCAGCTGAGCCTGGTACCCGGCGAACTGACCCTGATTTCCGGCGATTCCGGCATCGGCAAGAGCAGTCTGGTCGATGTGCTGGCCGGGATGGGCATGCCCGGGATCTTCGCGGCACGGGTCGACGGGCAATCCATCGGTTTCGGCGAATACCGCGAACTCGTGCGGCATGGTGCCTATGTCAGCCAGAGCGTGCGGCCCTGGCAATATTCGGTGCGCGAATGCCTGCGCTGGGCGGCGCCCGAAGCCAGCGAGGAAATGCTGCAAGCCGTGCTGCTGGATGTCGGTCTGGACAAGCGGCTGGCCGGCTCGCTGCACGGGCTGGACACCACGCTGCACAGTGCATCGAGCCGACTGTCCGGCGGCGAACTGCAGCGACTGCTGCTGGCCCAGGTGATCCTGCGCCAGCCTTTCCTCGCCGTGCTGGATGAAGCGACCAGTGCGCTCGACGCCCCTTCCGAGATGCACGTGCTGGCCGCCATGCGGCGCCGGCTGCCACGGACGATACTCATCGTGGTGTCGCACCGGAACAGCGTGGCGGCGATCGCCGATCAGTGCCTGACCATCGACAGCAACCTGGTTGCGACGGTTGCCGCGAAGGCCGATCCGCGCTGCGCCGCGCCGCAAAAGCAAGGCGGGCGTGAGCGCCCGTACGGTGGGCCGGTCTGATTTGTCGATAGTCGCGGACTTTCAAGACCCGTCTGATTATCCGGCCGTCCGAGAAGAGTCCGGAGTGACCTCTGCGCCCTGACGCGATGGCTTGCCGCGGCATGCTATGGCGCCCTCGCGCTAATGCCTGTGGACCTCATCATTCCGCGCGACCATTGAACAGCCGAAGGCTGGCCCCGTAGGGGGCGAGCGTAGCGAGTCATCGCATTTGAACGCCGTGCGGCGCTGCGGCCTGCACGCGCGCCGCGCGTCGGTACTCGCCCGGCGTGATGCCGTAGCGGTGCAGGAACAGCTCGCCGAAGTGCGAGGGCGTGGCGAAGCCCAGATTCGCTGCGATGGCGGCGATGCTCTGCGGCGTTTCGAGCAGGCGGCGGCTGGCCAGGTGCAGGCGGTGCGTGCGCACGTAGTCGCTCCAGCTCATGCCGACCTGCTGCTTGAAGCGGCGGCTGAAATAGGCGGCTGACATCGCGCACAGCGCCGCGGCCTGTTCCGCGCCGGGTGCATCCGCGGGGCGGCGGCGCAGGCGGTCGATGGCCGGGCGCAGGCGCTGCAGGCCGCGTGCGTCGGCGGCCAGCTTTTCAGCGGCGACCGGCGGCGCCAGTGCCGCCGCGCGCAGCAGCAGTTCGGCCAGCGGCAAGGCCAAAGGGTCGCGTGCGTCGAGCTCGACCAGCCAGCCGGCGAGCTGCTGCAGGCGTTGGCCGAGGCGCCGGCCCGGCTTGGCGCAGAACGGTTCGCGCAGGCGCTCCAGTTCGGCCAGCCGCGCCAGGGCTTCGCCGGCCGCGGCCTCGATCTGCACCAGCACCCAGTCGCGCGGCCCGGCTTCCAGCGCGAAATCGTGCTGGTGCATCGAGGGGATGAAGGCGATGCAGCCGGGCACCAGCGTGTAGCGACGATCCTCGACGTCGAAGTGGCCGGTCACGCGGCCGAACAGCACCAGCTCGTGCACGTCATGGAAGTGCACGAACGGCTCGCTGGCCGCAGCCTCACGGCCTTGTTGCACGCGCTCGGCGCGCAACGGCGCGCCGGGCGGCAATTCCACCGGTTCGCAGATCGGGCGGTCGAGATGAGGTAGGGCCATGGCCGTAGCCTGTGTCGCCGTGATCTGCCGGATTGTCCCCGATTTCGCGAGTCCGGAGGGCTCATGCGAATTTGGGATCAATGATCGAGGATCACTGTGTCGTCATTTCCGCGATTGCGCACTGCATTTCGGAATACCCAACGTCCCAGTCTGCAGACTCCAAGCACCCAGGCTCTCGCTTTGAACATCGAAACCGAGCGACTTGAATTCGCACAGGCGCTGATGGGTGAGTCCCTCTCCCCCCGGGAGAGGGTGGCGACAGCCGGGAGAGGGTTCGGGCGGAGCGAGACGCAGTGGCCAGCCCGAACCCTCTCCCCCGACCCCTCTCCCGGGGGGAGAGGGGAGAAGGGCGTTTGCGAAGTATCCCTGACAGCAGTGCGTATTCGTGGGGATGGCGAGCAAAACGGCCGCGAATGGAGCGCTTGAAGCGTTCCATGCAATGGAAAGCGAATCGGTATCAGTGCGTCGAAGAAGTACCCAGTACCCGCACCTGCAGCGGTTGCAGCGCGGCACCCGCGGCGCCGGGCTTGCCGTCGTCGAGCAGGTCGATCCAATGCGTGCCGTCGACGAGTCCGGTGCGCCCAGCTTCGGTCGCGCTGCGGTCTTGCCGAGATTGACCAGCAGCAGCGTGCGCTGCGCGCCATCCTCGCGCAGGATGCACAGCACCGCGCTGTCGTCGTCGCAGAGAATGCGCTGGCTGCCGGCGGAGATTTCCGGTCGCGCGTGGCGCAGCGCGAGCAGCTTCTTGTACCAGTGATAGAGCGAATCGGGCTTGGCGCGTTCTTCCTGCAGCGAGACACCGTCGTGCGAGCGGTTGAAGCGATCCTTCCAGAACCACTGGTCGCCGCGGTACCAGATGGCCGAGCCGGGGGCTTCCAGGTTCGCGTCCCAGCGGAACGCCTCGCGTACCGGGATGCCCACGGCGTCGGTGAGCGGAATGCCGCCGGACTTGCCGAGGTTCTTCGGCTGCACGCCGCGCATGCCCAGCTCCTGCCCGTAGTAGATCAGCGGGTCGCCCTTGAGCATCAGCGCGATGGCGGCACCGGCGCGCGCCTTGGCGGGGTCGTCGTGCACCTCGGACATGTAGCGGTCGATGTCGTGGTTCTCCAGGAAGATCAGCTGGCGCTTGCCGGGCGGCGTGGCGGCGTCGGTGGCGCGGATGTTCTTCACGATGGTCGCCTTGTCCAGCGACACCAGCGCGCCGCGCAGCGGGAAGGCGAACACCATGTCGACATGTCCCTTGGTCAGCCATTTCTCGCCGTAGCCCCAGTCGGCCTGCTCGGCGAGGATGCGCAGCTGCGGGGCGGCGTGCCTTCAGCGCCTGGAAGATCGGCGCCCAGAAGCCGTCGAACAGGTTCGTGTCCAGGCCCTTGTGGTCGAGGTCGTCCATCATGTGGTCGATGCGGAAACCGTCCACGCCGTCGCGGCCGCTGCCGTCACCGTGCGGGTCGGCCCAGTACAGCAGCAGGTCGCGGAAGTAGTCACGCACCGCGGGGTTTTCCAGGTTCACCATCGCGATGCCGATGTCGCGGCCGTCGTAGCCAGCCCACTTCGCCTTGCCGAGGAAGGGCTCGGCCACGCAGTGCTTTTTGTCTTTCCACAACAGGTAATCGGCGTACTTCGCGTGCGGCTTGCAGATCGAATCCTGCCACCACGGGTGGCCCTCGGCGACGTACTGGAACTCCTGGTCGAGATACACCTTCAAGCCCCGCGCATGCGCGGCGCGGACGAAGGCGAAGTAATCGTCCATCGTGCCGTAGGCCGGGTCGATCGCCTTGAACGCGGTGGCGAAATAGTTGTGGTAGTACGGCGAGGGCTGCAGCGGCGTGAGCAGCACGGTGGTGGCGCCGAGCTGCCTGATGTAGCCCAGCTTCGCGGTCAGCCCCTTGAGGTCGCCGATGCGGTCGCCGTTGGAGTCGCGAAAGCTGCGGAAGAAGATCTGGTAGAACACCTGGCTCTGCGACTGGACGGGCGGTGCGGCCGCGGCGCGCAGCGGCGGCGTGGCCAGGCCGGTCAGCAGCACGGCGGCAAGGACGGCGAACAGCGATCGTGCGAATTTCATGGATCGTCTCCCGTGGTGTGCAGCACGTCGCCGAAGAATCGCAGCGTGCCTTCCAGCGTGGTGGACCAGTATGTCCAGTCGTGGCCGCCTTCGCTTTCGGCGTAGTGGTGCGTGATGCCGGCGCGCTGCAGGCTGCGGTGCAGTTCGCGGTTGGCTTCCAGGTACGGATCGTCGAGGCCGCAGTCGATGCGCAGCGGCGGCAGTGTTCCGGCAGATCCGATCAGTGCGGCCAGCACGCTGCGGTCGGCGGGCGCGGCGCTCCAGCCGTCGCGGCGTTCCTCGATCAGCGCATCGAACTGCGCGGTTTCCGTCACCGCCGACAGCGCAGCGGCGGCGGCGAGGCGCTGCGGATACTTGCCGGCCAGCCGCAGCGCGCCGAAGCCGCCCATGCTGAGGCCGGCCACCAGCAGCGGCGAGCGCGCGGTACAGCCCGCGACGAGCTCGCATGCCAGCGCGGGCACCTCGTCGATGATCCAGCGTTCGGCGTCGTGGCTGGCATGCGCCACATAGCCGGAGCCGTCGCCCCACAGCCCGTCGGAGGGCATGGCCAGGATCACCGGCGGCAGCGCGTCTTCGTCGATCAGCCGCGCGGCGGTGAGGTGTGCCGCGCCCTTCAGCGCCCACGCCCAGTGCGAGCCGTACACGCCGTGCAGCAGGATCACGATCGGCAGGTTCGCCACGCCGCGTGCCGAGGGCGGCACGAACAAGGTGACGTCGGCGCGCCGGCCCAGCGCGCGGCTCTTGACGGTGGCGAAGCTCAGGCCGTCCGCCGCGATGGCGGGATCGGAGACCTCGATGGTGCGGAAGCCGCTATCGCTCATGGCCACCTCGCGCTACCGCCGCACCCCGTGCGCGAACGGCTTGCCGTAGGAGCGCACCCTGTGCGCGATGCTCTTTGCCAACGTGCCGGAAAGCATCGCGCACAGGGTGCGCTCCTACAACGGCATCGGTGCGGTTCGCGGGCGCCGGGTCCGCGCGATGTGTTGTCCTGGCTGCTCTCATGCGATGCGCAACACGCCCTTGGTGCTGCGTCCGGCCAGCATGTCGTCGAAGGCGCGATCCAGCGATTCCAGCGGATAGCGGTGGCTGATCAGCGAGGCGAGTTCCAGCTTGCCTTCGGCGATCCAGCCGAACAGCCGCGGAAAGTCGCGCGAGGGCACGCAGCCACCGTACAGCGGCGCGAGATAGCGCTTGTTCCAGAACAGGTCGGTGAGTTCCACCGTGGCGTGGCCATGCGCGCCGCTCACCTGCAGCGCGTTGCCGCCGTTGCGCGCGAGCCGCAAGGGCAGGAAGGCCAGTGCGGGCACGCCGGTGGCTTCGAAGGCGTGGTCGGCACCGCGGCCGGCGGTGAGCGCGCATACGTCGGCGACGAGTTGCACGTAATCGTCGTCGTGCGCGTGCGGCATCAGTGTGTGGGTGGCGCCCAGCTCGCGTGCGCGTTGCAGCCGGGCAGGGACGTGGTCGATGGCGATGATGGTGCGCGCGCCGGCGATGCGCGCGCCCTGCACCACGTTCAGGCCTACACCGCCGCAGCCGAGCACCGCCACCGTGTCGCCGGCCGCCACCGCGGCCGCGTTCACCACCGAGCCCACCCCGGTCATCACCGCGCAGCCGAGGATGCAGGCGGCATCGAGCGGCAGCTCCGGTGGCAGCGGCGTCACCGCCTCGGCGCGCACCACGGTGTGGCTGGCGAAGGTGCCGAGGTGGAAGGAGCGTTCGATGGCCTGCCCGCGCCAGCGCGTGGCGCCGGCATGCGCGCGGCTGCTGCCGAGCTGCGGCACATCGAGTTCGTGGGTGCGTTCGCACAGCGGCGCGGCGCCGCGCTCGCACTGGAAGCAATGGCCACAGGGGATCGCCCAGTTCAGCAGCACGGGTTGGCCGATCTCGAGACCTTCCACGCCGGTGCCGATGGCTTCGACATGGCCGGCACCCTCGTGGCCCAGCACCAGCGGGCCGGGCCAGCGCAGCGAGGCGTGGTCGGTGTGGCAGACGCCGGCCGCTGCGATCGCCACGCGCACTTCGCCCGCGGCGGGCGGATCGACCTCGACGGTCTCCAGGCTGAAGTGGCCCTCGCCGTCGGCGACGAGCGCGCTGCCGCGGATGACGCCAGCCGTCATGCGGGCACCTTGTCCTCAAACAGCTTGCTCTCAAAAAGCAGGGGATTCTTCGGCGTGTCGATCACCTTGCCGATCACTGCGCCAGGGCACCAGCGTTCCCAGTCGGCCTGCTGCATGTGGTTGTCCGGCGCCTTCAGGCGCATGTCGCGATCCATGTAGATCACCGTCATCACCGAGCGCGGCCGCACGGAGCGGTTGGGGCCGGCGCGGTGGAAAGTCCAGCCGGAGTGGAAACTCACCTCGCCGAGATCGAACGGTTCGTCCACCACGCGAAAGCCCTGCGCCTCCATGTTCGCGGTGATCGCGCGCTCGCTCTCGTCCGAGATGCCCAGGTCGCGGCCGAACTCCGCGTGCTGGCTGCCGGCAAAGAACGCCAGCGGCCCCATGTCCTGCGGCACCGCCTGCAGCGGCACCCAGGCGGTGATGGTGCGATCGCTGTCGAGCGGCCAGTAATACTGGTCGGCGTGCGCCGGCGTGATCCCGCCGGCCGGCTCCTTGTACAGCGACTGGTCGTGATACAGCCGCACGCCGTCCACTTCCATCAGCGCGGCGGCAAGACCGGCCAGGCGCTTGCCGAACACGAACTCGCGCACCGTGCCGCTCTCGCACCACAGGTTCATCACCTGCAGGAAGGCGCGGTCGTAGGTGCTGCGCTCGTCCAGCGGCCTGGTCTGCGTGTTCAGTGCGATGGTGAGGCGGGTGATCTCCGCGCCGTAGTGCGCCAGCTCGTCCGCATTGAACACCTGCTTGAGCTTGATGAAGCCGTCGCGGCGGTAGTCAGCGATCTGCTGCGCACGTGAGCGGGTAGGGGCGGTCGAGGTCGATGGCCATCTCGGATTCCTGTCGTTTCGTGCAAGCCGCCGCGGCGATCGCGGGTTTGCTTGACTTGCGTCATGGTAGGAACCGGAAGTGCCGCGAACATCGGCGGCGCTTGTCCAATTGGTCGCTGGAACTGTCGGATTCATGACCTCACGGGCACATCTGGGCCATTCGTATCCAGCGTGCACCCTTGCTCGATCCGATGACCCCCCCAAGCTGCCAGTGGCGACTGTTTCCTTCCTCTGTCAAGCCGGCCTGCGCTGGCGGTTATTGGTTGTTTCCGAATATGTCGCGCGAGACCACTCCTCCGTGGCAGTCGGAGCGCTGGGCGCCGCACTGTTGTTCGGCGCCAGCACACCGCTGGCCAAGCAATTGCTGCACGACCTCGCCGGTGATGCTGGCGGGGCTGCTGTATCTCGGCAGTGGCGCGGGCCTCGGCGCGGTTCGTACCATGCGCGATCGGCGCTGGCGCGCTCCGGCCATGAGTCGCCGCGAATGGTTCTGGTACCTGCTCGCGATCGGTTTCGGCGGTGTGCTCGGCCCCTTGCTGCTGATGTTAGCTCTGACGCGTACGAGCGCGGCATCGGCGTCCCTGCTGCTGAATCTACCGAGGCCGGCTTGACCGCCTTGCTGGGTGGATGGTGTTCCGCGAAAACGCCAACCGCCGTGTGCTGTCGGCCTTGCGCTGTCGATGGGCGGAAGCGTGCTTCTCGCTTGACCGGTCGGGGCAAACCAGGAACGATTGGGTTGGGGTGCCGGGCTGATCGCGCTCGCCTGCCTGTGCTGGGCGCTGGACAATAACTTCACCCGCAAAGTCTCGGCCTCGGACGCGCTGTTCATCGCGGGGTTCAAGGGCATCGTGGCTGGCGTGGTCAACACCGGCATCGCGTTGCTGCTCGGCGCGCGCTTTCCCGCCGGGACCGCCGTCGTTGAGGCAATGACGGTGGGGTTGCTGGGCTACGGCATCAGTCTTGTGTTGTTCGTTCTGGCTTTGCGCGGTCTGGGTTCGGCGTGCACGGGTGCCTATTTCTCGACGGCGCCGTTCATGGGCGCGGCGATTGCGATCCTGGCGTTCGGCGACCGCGCCTCGCTGATGTTCTGGGCAGCTGCCGTTTTGATGGGCGCCGGCGTGTGGCTGCACCTGACCGAACGCCATGAACACCTGCATACCCATGAGCCGATCACCCACACGCATCGCCACGTACATGATGAACACCACCAGCACACGCACGATTTCGACTGGGACGGCCACGAACCGCATACCCACGAGCACACCCATGCGCCGCTGACGCACAGCCATCCGCATTACCCGGACATCCATCACCAACACCGCACGAGTGAACGCGGTGCGACGACTCTTAGTCGACCCAAAGGGAGTTGGTCGCGGCACCGGGATAGCATCAAGTGTAAAGTCCAGCCCATTCCGATCCTGAAGCGCAACATCGCCAGCAACGCAGCACCCACCAGCACCGCGCGGCATAAGCTGATTTTGCTAAGAGTCGAGATGCCAACTAATCAAATTGCTACGTCGTGCCCACACTGTGTGCAGCGGGATCCACACGGACAATTGAGTATGACTCCGACCACCGCTGCCGTTATTCCTGAGAGCGCCGCGTTGATCACGCGGTTGCCCCGCAATGCTTCCACATATGGCGCGCCAAGGAAGATCCACAGAAAGCACGGCGTGAACGTCACCCAAGTCGTCAGCAGCGACCGAGCACGCCTGCCGCATCGGCAGACAGTCCGCCTGGTGCCGAACGCCTCGATGAAAGCCACGTATTGCACCACCATGATCAGTGGCCCCGGCGTCGTTTCCGCCAACGCCAGCCCATCCAGCATCTCTCCCGCCGTCACCCATGCGAACCATTCGACCGCGCGTTGCGCGATATAGGCCAGCACCGCGTAGGCACCACCAAACGTGACCATCGCTGCTTCGGCCGAAGAACATGCCTTGCTCTGCCAACACGCTCTCACGACCGAATATCCGTTATAACCCCAACAATCGGTCCAACCACAGAGCCAAGCACACACGAGCAACACGCGCATCGACGCGCGCAGCGGAACGCCCCGTATGACTCAGCTCGCCGCGCCCGAGCAGCCGATCGACCAGGTAGACCGACGAGGCATCCGCGGCGGCTGAACTGGGTGCCGGGAAACTTTTGCAGCCACCAACGCCGCCCAGCCAGGCCTATCAAACCGGCGCCCAGCACGATGAGCGGGAACGGCACCCGTGAAGAAAATAGATTGCGATGAACGCGAGCACCGCGATCGCCAGCATGACGCTGTTCTTGATCGCCTTGCGGCCGATGCGCAGGACCGCTTCGATCACCACCGCGAGCACAGCGGCCTTGAGGCCGAAGAAGATCGCCACGATCCACGGCGCCTGCCCGTAAGTGGCATACACGAGCTCAGTGCGACGATGATGATCGAAGCCGGGCAGCACGAACAGGATGCCCGCGATCAGGCCGCCGAACGTCCGGTGCATGCATCCAGCCGATGTAGATCGCGAGCTGGTCGCCTCGGGTCCCGGCAGCAGCATGCAATAGTTCAGCGCATGCAGGAAACGCGCATCGCTGATCCAGCGGCGCGTTTCGACCAACTCGCGATGCATCACCGCGATCTGTCCCGCCGGTCCGCCGAAACTCATCAGACCCACCTTTGCCCAGACACGAGTGGCTTGGCGCAGCGAGACCGAAAGCGCTGGCGCATCGGATGGCAGGTCGGGAGCCTTCGCGATCATTGGATGAAATCCCAACTCAGCTTGGCGATCACTTCGTTGGAGATCGACTGCACCCGCGCGTTCGGGTCGGTGACGGAGGCTTCGATGCCATGGTTGAACACCAGGAAGAAGTCCCGGCCGGGCGAGAGGATCCAGTGCAGGCGCAGATTGACCCCCGCGTGCCCGATCGTTGAATCGTATTGCGCCAGGGTTGAGACAGTCAGGTCGGGACTGAAGTAGTAAGCGACCTTGAGCACGTACAGGCGCTGGATGAAATTGCCTTCGCGCAGGTAACCAAAATCAGTTTCGTTCTGGAGTCGGAAGCTCAGCTTGCCGTTCGGGGTGGTCCAGTTCACGAACGGCTGGAATTGGTTCAGGTGGCCATCGTAAAAACGGCCGAACTCGACGACGTTGCCGACCTGCCACTGCCGTGCGTAGGACGATTGCGTCTCCAAGCGGTAACGGTAGAATGGTAGCGGCGACCGGCAAGGTTACGCCCTTGGCGATCCGAACGGTTCGCTCAAGGCTTCGTAATCGGGAATCCAGTCGACTCGAGGTGTGCGTCCGAGCGGTGGCCACGTTGAAGGGGGCCGCGAAAATGCGTCGCGTCTGCGTGGTGCCGCGCAGATCGTCCACCTGGAATAGTTCCAGTTGGTAGAAGAACTGTCGTGTCCAGCGCAGCCAATCGCCGGTGGGACGCGGTGCGTATTCGATGTAGGCGTCGTACTGACGTGTCCCCGGCCGAAGCAGGAATCCGAGCGCGGGGTTCAGCGCTTCGCCGAATTGGTCGACGCTGAATAGCCGCTCCAAAGTCGTTGGGTAGTTCGCGAAGACGCCCCAGCCGGCATGTTTCCCGGGCAGCGGATCGCCGGAGTGCGCGGCCCAGCCCGACAGGACCAGATTCTTGTCGCCCCGGAAAGTGGATGTGTGCCAGACCGCGTCCACGCCGGTGAAGCTGTTGTTCGTCGCTCCGGTTGGATCACCGTGGGTCAGCAGCGTGCCAATGCGCAGATGGTCGTCGACATCGTAGGTCAGGCGGCCGACGAACAGATCGGTTGGATTGCTCACATCCGAACGACCCATGTGTACGCCCAGCGCGCCGATCGTCCAGGGTCCGTCGCTGCCCAGGATCTTGGCGCCGGCGTCCACCCGAACGGTCTCGCTGCTTACCAGCCCGATGCGGCGCGAGTCAGTACCGGCAGGAAGGTGTTGTTGTCGACCAGACCGGCGCCGAAGGTGAATATGTTGGCGCCTTCCGAAAAGAACCCCGCTCTCGGGAAAGAACAGCGAAAAGCGCGTCAGGTTAACCTGATCGGTATCGGCTTCCGCCTCGGCGAAGTCCGGATTGAAGGTCAACGTGGCGGTGATGCCGGGCGTCAGGTGGTAACGCACGTCACCGCCGACCTGGCCTGCGCTGCGATTGCCGACACTGTCGTGACGCACCAGCGCGTAAGGGGCGATTTCGAGACCGTGACCTTGTTGATAGTGTCCAATTCCCGCAAGGGATCCCATGCGTGTCAAATCGAAGATCGAAGCGTCGAGGCTGATGCCGGTCCATTGCAGGCTGAGTTGGTCGCGTGGCAGGTAGCGCTGGATGTTGAGCCCCCAGACATCGGCCCCCTTCCTGATTTGCAAGCTGCGCACGTCGATCGCTATTTCGGCCGTCCAGCCGGTCGCGGTGCGGCGCACCTTGGCGTTCCAGATACCGTCCCAGTCGTAATTCGGATCGCTCGAAGCCGGCGACATCAGCCCGTCCGTGCGCGCGCCGCCGGCATTGACCTGGAACACATAGCCCAAATGATGGGTATCGAGTGTGTCGAGCACGATCGTGACATGATCGTCGTGCTTCTGATCCCTGTCGCGCTCCAGCGAATGCATCGCCAGGTTGGCGGAGTCCGGATCCGTGCAGATCACGCCGAAATAAAGGTGCGTGCTGTCTCGCAGTACGCGCAGCACGGTGACATACGGCGTGGGCTGGCCCGGATGGGGATCCTGCTCGGTCAGTTTCAACACGGGCGCTTGCCGCCACGCCGCTTCATTCAGCGCGCCATCGAGCACGATCGAACCCTGCGGCACCTGCACCGCTTGAGCCCGCGTCGGCTGCACGGATGCGGCAGCCGACGTCGGTACGGAGAGCGCCGATGTGAGGGTCACGGCGAGCAACATCGGGCAACAGTATCAAGGCTTCGCCACGGCGGCCTGCGCATCCAGCGCGACCCGAAATCCCTGTGCCAGCTCGGCGGCCTTGCCCTTGCCCCAGAAGTGGGTGAAGTAGAAAGCCGGCTGCTCGCCGATCATGTGGTTGTGCAGGGCGACGATGTGGATGCCCGCCTTCCGCAACGCCCGCAGCACCGGCTGCACCTCGGCGGCGGTCATGATGAAGTCGCCGTCCACGGCGGCCAGCTCGTCGCTGCCGCAGAAGGCCGCCCAGGTCGTCAGGCCCATCGAGCCGCCGACCTTGACGCCGTGCATCGTCCCTGCGTGCCGATCGTCACCTTAACGACCCCGTTGCTGGCTTCCGCCGGGCGGCCCAGGATCTTGGCGATCGCAGCTGGCGTCGATCTTGCCCGCCTTCGGTGCGTGCCGCCGAAGCTCGTCGCCGGCTGCGGGTGCTGCCGCGCGCACCGCCTTGATCGCGTCCCAGACCGCCTTGACGCCGGCGGCGAGCTCATCGCCGGTCGCCCTTGCCGCCGATGTGCATGAAGTAGACCTTCGGCTCGTCGTAGAAGAAGTGGTTGTGCAGGCCGGTCACTCCAGGCCGTGGGCGAATGCGGCGTCCATCGCCGGCGTCACCTCGTCCTGGAAGACGACGGTGTCGCCCATGACCATGGCCCGTGCCCATCGGTGGTGAACGCGGCCCAGGACCCCAGGCCGGCGGACGGCGGCAGCCGCATGCCGTCCACCGTGACCGGCACGTCGCTGCGCGCTCCAACCGATCTTCACTACACCGTCCTTCTGGATCGTTGCCTTGGTGCCGGCTGCCTTGCTGATCGCTGCAGCATCCAGCGAAGCGGCGATGGCAGAACCACATGCGAGGGCCACGCCCGCGATGACCAACAACGTCCACAAGGAACGCGCCGAGAGGTGCGAAATACGAGCATTCATGATGAACCTCCTTCCGTTTCGGAATAAGCCGCGTACAGGCAGTCGAGCACGGTCGACATGTCTGCCAGCAGCGCGTTGTCGTCCTCGCCGTGCCGGGCGCGCGCACCCGCCATGACGCTGGCGAAGCCGGCGGCATCGGCCACGGGTACACCGCCGATGGCGAGATAACCGATCAGGCGTCCAGCCGTGCCAGGCGCGGATCACGATCGAGACCAAAGCTCGCTGCCAGGACTTGGAAGGTCACGCGCGCGCCAACGTGGCTGAACTCGGCGCCGTCGAAATCAAACCCCACTGCGCGCTTGGGGCAATCGGCCGGCTTCTTCAACCAACGGAATTGCGCGCGTGGATCGATGAAACGGCGGATCAGCCAGGCCGAAGCGACGCGGTCGATCCACAGGTGCCGGCGGGTGGCCCACACGCGGCTTCGGTAGTCCCGTGCGGCGATGCGGAATCGTCGTTTCTTTCCCCGTGGTTCGTCAGGCGCGAACTGCGCGTTGAGCGCGTGTTCGGCGTCCGGCCAGTGCGGTCTCCACCTCCGCCCGTGCCACGCCCGGAAAGAAGTCGATTGCGGCCACCGCTTCCAGCTCACGCCGGGAGGCGGTGAGTCGCTTGCGCGCCTCGGCTTCAGCCAGTTTCCGCAGTTCGCGGCGCAGACCGCCAGGCGTTCGAGGGCTTGCGCATAAGCCTGGGTGCGATCGAAGGCGCTGCGCAGTTCGGCTTCCTGCTTGGGATCGGTCGAGGTGAACGGCACCACGTGGGCGCTGCCGCCGGCCTGGTTCGCCTCGTCAACCTGAGCCTTGAAAAGCGCCCTTGCTCCATCGTTTTCGGGCAGTACGTACACGCCATCGCGCAGCATCGCCGCGCCGGCACCCTTGAGCGCTCGCCATAGCCGCATGCGGGGCGTCTGGCTGCGCCCTGGCAGCGACACCACCAGCATCAGCCAAGTGGGGATCTTTACGACCATGTAGCGTATGCTACACCAATGTCATAAGTGCCATGGACCCATGGGTGCTTCGATGGACGAAGTCGCCGGAGCATCCGGACGGGCGCTCAATCCGCTGAACTGTGTGTTTGCCGCGCGCGCGTTGCGCGACTTCGGTGACAGTTTCGTCGCGATCCTGCTGCCGGCTTACCTGCTGGCGCTGGGCTTTACACCGCTGGCGGTCGGAGTGCTCGCCACCGCGTCGCTGTCGGGTTCGGCCTGCCTGACGATCGGCGCGGGCCTGCTGGGAGCACGCTATGGCTACCGCCGGCTGCTGCTGATCGCGGCCGGGCTGATGGTGGCCTCCGGACTCGCATTCGCTGCCTCCCGCGATTACGCGGTGCTGCTGGTGATCGCGTTCGCGGGCACGATCAATCCGTCCGCCGGCAACGTCAGTGTGTTCGTGCCCTTGGAGCACGCGGCATTGGCACGCGAAGCCGGCAATGCCGAGCGCACCCGGATGTTCGCGCGCTATAGCCTGGCCGGAGCGTTGGCCGCAGCGGTGGGTGCGCTGGTTGCGGGGGCGCCCGAGATGGTGGCGCCACTCGGGCTCGACCAGTTGAGCGCGATGCGCGGGATGTTCGTCCTGTATGCGTTGCTCGGCGTGGCGGGACGCTTGCTCTATGCGCGCCTGCCGCAGCGGCCGTTCCGCAAAACTGTACCTTCGCGCGCGCTCGGGCCTTGGCGTGCCATCGTGATCAGGTTGGCCGCACTGTTCAGCCTGGACGCGTTCGCGGGCGGGTTCGTGGTGCAATCGCTGCTGGCGTTGTGGCTGTTCCAGCGATTTCGATCTTTCACTCGCCGCTGCCGGCATGTTCTTCTTTTGCGACCAGTTTGCTGTCAGCACGCGTATCCGGTCGCGGCACGCCTGTCACGACGCTTCGGGCTGGTCAACACGATGGTGTTCACGCATATCCCTTCCAGCTTGTGCCTGATCGTCCTGGCCGCGCTTGCACCCTCGCTTGGACTGGCGTTGGCGCTCCTGCTGATCCGCGCCGCGCTCTCGCAGATGGATGTGCCGGCCCGTTCATCCTACGTGATGGCGGTGGTGACCGCGGCCGAACGGCCTGCTGCGGCGAGCTTCACCTCCGTACCGCGCAGCCTCGCTTCGGCCGCGAGTCCGGCCATGGCGGGCGCACTGTTCGCAACTTCCGCATTCGCGTGGCCGCTGTTGATCTGCGGCACCCTCAAGATTATTTACGATCTCCTGCTGCTGGCGCAGTTCCGGCACCTGAAGCCACCGGAAGAATTGCGAACGTGATGATGGGCGTATGATCTTTTTTGCAATACGGCACCGGCGAATGAAAACCATCCCAAACCACTTCTTCTATCGAGTCTGGGCGCCTGAGTGTCCTCTGGTGCTTGCTGCAGCCATGCCTATGTGCAGCCAAGCCGGCCAGCCAACGAGCCGATTGCCGCTGACGACCGTCGCGGACGTGCCGCTGCCCGGTCGTGCGACGCGTTGGGATTACGCCAGCCTCGACGCAAAACGTCATCATCTTTTCCTCGCGCATCTCGGCGACAGCGCGGTGGTGGTGTTCGACACCGCGCAGCGGAAGGTCATCGCGACCATCCCCGATGTCAGCCACGTGCACGGGGTGCTCTACGTGTCGCAACTGGATCGCGTGTATGCGTCAGCGACCGGAACCAATGAATGGTCGCGGTCGACGCCAGGACTTTCAAGATCGTTGCGCGCATGCCCGGCGGTGATTACCCGGACGGCATGGCCTATGCGCCCGGCGTGCACAAGCTTACATCTCCGACGAGCATGGCGGTAGGACACGGTCATTGACGCGACGAGCAACAAGCGCGTCGCCACCATTCCGCTGGGAGGCGAAGTCGGCAACACGCAGTACGATCCGGGGTCGCGGCACATTTTTGCCAATGCGCAAACCCGGGATCAACTGGTGGAGATCGACCCGGCCACCGACAAGGTGGTAGCACGGATCAACCTGCCGGGCGCCAAAGACAACCACGGCCTGTACATCGACGCTCCGAGCGGTTTGCGTTCGTCGCCTGCCAGGGCAACGACAAGCTGCTGGTGTTCGACCTTGCGAACCGGAAGCGATCACGTCGTCGATGTGGCCAAGGATCGGACTACTGCTTTGATAACGCACTCGGCTGGTTGTATGTGGCCGGCGAATCGGGCCAAGTTTCGGTGTTCAAGGTAAGGGGACAAACGGTCAGTGCGCTCGGAACCGCGCGGCTTGGACCCAATGCCCACGTCGTGGCGGTGGATTCGGCGACGCACGAAGCGTTTTTTCCGCTCAAACCCGCACACGGCAAGCCGATGCTGCGGATTACTCAGCCAAACGGAAGGTGATGGTCCGTAGAGACCTGCTGCGGCTCCGCGCGTGACTGCTTTTGGGCATGAAGCAAGGTCCCTCGATCGGCCGCTTTTGGCCGAATCCAGTCCTCGCTTGTTGTCGATTCCTCGGTGCGGCGGCCCAGCTCGGCGCGAGCTCATGAAGCTGGATCAACGGCTCGATCAGCAACAGGCGACAACCTTAGCCAACGCAGCATCAGGCAACCCCGAACACGCTGATGGCTATTCCGCCAACCGCACCCGCAACGTACACAGCCCCGCCACGAACAGGCTAACGCCCCCCACCGCCAGCGCCCATACCGGCTGCCCATGGAAGCACCGCTTCAGCAACTCGCCCAGCACGCTGGCGGCGATCAGTTGCGGGATCACGATGAAGAAATTGAAGATGCCCATGTACACGCCCATCTTCGCCGCGGGCAGGTTGTCCGACAGCATCGCGTAGGGCAGGGACAGGATCGAGGCCCAGGCGAAGCCCACGCCGAGCATGGGCAGCAGCAGCCAGTGCGGGTCGCGGATGAACAGGAACGCCAGCAGGCCCGCGCCGCCGAGCCAGAGGTTGATCAGGTGGCTGACACGCAGCCCGCAGCGGCGCACCATCCACGGGATCGCGAGCGCGGCCAGCGCGGCGCAGGCGTTGTAGACGCCGAACAGTACGCCCACCCAGTTGGCCGCCTGGTTGAACAGCGCCGAGTGTGCATCGGTGGCGCCGAATTGCACCTGGGCCACGCTGGCGGTGGTGTAGATCCACATGGCGAACAGCGCGAACCAGGAAAACAGCTGCACCCAGGCGAGCTGGCGCATGGCCGTTGGCATGGTGTGCAGGTCGCCCAGCACGTGGCCGAGCAGGCCGCGTTGGTGGTCGAGCGCGGGGCGCAGTTTCAGCACGAGGTTGTAGCCGAGCAGCAGCAAGCCGTAGACGGCGAGGCCGGCGGCGAGCAGGTAGACCTCCTGGCGCAGCCGGTACTGTTCGATCAGCCAGGCCAGCACGGCGCCGGCCAACAGCCACGTCGCGCCGTTGCGCCAGATGCCGTGCAGGTCGGGCAGCGCGTGTGCGGCAGGTGCCGGGTCGAAGGCCTGCAGTTGCTCCGGCGGATACTCGCGCGTACTCAGCACCGTCCACAGCACGGCGCCGAACATCGCCGCGCCACCGGCGTAGAAGGCGTACTTCACCGTGTCGGGAATCATGCCCGGTGGCGCCACGTTGCTGACGCCGAAGTGGGTGAGCAGCCACGGCAGCATCGAGGCGACCACCGCGCCCAGCCCGATGAAGAAGCTCTGCATCAGATAACCCAGCGGACGCTGGCGCACCGGCAACTGGTCGGCGACGAAGGCGCGGAACGGCTCCATCGCCACGTTGAAGGTGGCGTCCATCAGCCACAGCGCGATCGCCGCCGCCCACAGCGTGCCGGCGTTCGGCATCCACAGCAGGGCCAGCGTGGCCAGCAGCGCGCCGACCAGGAAGTACGGCCGGCGCCGGCCCAGTCGCGTCCAGGTGCGGTCGGAATAGTGGCCGATGATCGGCTGCACGATCAGCCCGGTGATCGGCGCGGCGATCCACAGCGCCGGGATCTGTTCCAGCGTGGCGCCCAGGGTCTGGAAGATGCGGCTGACGTCGGCGGTCTGCAGGGCGAAGCCGAACTGGATGCCGAGGAAGCCGAAGCACATGTTCCAGATTTGCCGGAACGACAGCTCCGGCTTGTCGCGCGGGGCGGTCGCTCAGCACCGCGGTGCCTGGCGTGGCGTGCGGACGCGTGCGGTCGGCTTCATCGATGGTCTCCTGGCGGGCAGCGGGCCGGGCGCGGCCTCCTGCACTAGGCTAGGGTGCATCGCGCTGCAGCAACCAGCCTCCGCATACGTATTCATGGCGATCACGCGACACCGATGCTGGCGCGAGGCATCGTCGCGGGGCCGGCCCCGGCACGGGCAGACGGCGTGGCCGGCTGCTCGGCCGTGCTCACGCATCATGAATCTGTCGAGCGGAATCGGCATGGCGCTCAGGCCTGGTTTTCCATGAAGGCCAGCACCTCGCCGCCGTCTGGCATCGCGGAAAACGAACCCTTGCGGGTCACCGTGAGGGCGCCGCAGGCGGCGGCGAAACGCAGCATCGCGTGCAGCCGAGGCAACTGGCCAACCAGTTGGTCGAGCCGGTCAGGCGTCGCGTCGAGTTCGGCCAGGCAGCACAGCAAGCCGCCGACGAAGGCATCTCCGGCGGCGGTGCTGTCGACCATCGTGACGGCGTAGCCGGGCAACTCACCCTCGGCATCGGGATGGAACCAGCGCATCGGCTTCGCGCCATCGGTCACGATCAGCAAGCGGGCGCGACCCCGCCACAGCCGGTCGAGCACGGCCTGTTCGCCGTCGACGGCCAGCCAGGCGAATTCCTCGGCGGAGAGTTTCACGAGGTCGGCCAGGTGCAGGGCTGGCCAAACCAGCGGCAGCGGATCGACGCCCGCCGGCCATAGCGCCGGGCGCAGATTGAGATCGAAGCTGACCAGCGCGCCGGCACCATGCGCCCGCTGCATGCCCTCGCGCGTCGTCTCGGCCAGCGCCGGGTCGGTCATGCTGTTGGAGCAGACGTGGAACACGGCCACGTCGGCGAAGGCGTCCGTGCGGAAGTCATTGGCACGGAATTGCAGGTCGGCGGTGCGTTCGCGATAGAAGCTGAAACTGCGCTCGCCGTGGGCATCCAGGTTGACGAACGCGAGCGCGGTGTTGGCGGTCGCGCTGCGCACTACGTCCACCGTGTCGACGCCGGCCAGCCCCAGGCCGGCGAACAGGAAATCGCCGAAGGCGTCGCCGCCCAGCATGCCGGCAAAGCGGGCGCAGCCACCGAGCCGGGCCGCGGCCACGGCAACGTTGGCCGGCGCGCCGCCGGCGAATGGCGTGAAACCGGCGGCGAACCCATGCATGTCGACCCCGCTGACGTGCAGGTCGACCAGGGCCTCGCCGAAACACAGGATGGGTCGCGTGGTCATGCGGGTCGGCGCGGGACGATATCAGTCGACGCTGCTGCGAATCTTCGAGCCGCTCAGGCCGTAGAACACGATGTACAGGTAGCACAGCAGGGGCAGGAAGAAGGCATGCTGCAAACCGATGTGATCGGCCAGCACGCCCTGCAATTGCGGGATCACGGCGCCGCCCACGATGGCCATGATCAGGAGGCTCGACGCCTTGCTGGTCATCGGACCCAGCCGCTCGATGCCGAGCGCGAAGATGGTCGGGAACATGATCGAGTTGAACAGGCCGATCGCGATGATGCTGTGCATCGCCGTCGTTCCCGTGCTCAGCATGGTGGTCAGCACCAGCAGCGCATTGATCACGGCAAACACCGCCAGCAACTTGCGCGGCGAGATTTTCGCCATCAAGGCCGAGCCGACAAAGCGGCCGATCATGGCGCCGCCCCAGTACCAGGAAACGTACTTCGCGGCCTCCTGTTCGCTCATGTGGCCGATGTCCGGCATCGACAGGTAGTTGACCATGAAGCTGCCGATCGACACCTCGGCGCCGACGTAGAAAAAGATGCCCAGTACGCCGAAGAGCACGTGCGGGTGGCGCAACACGTCGGTGAAGCTGTGGCGGTCGTGGTCGCCCTTGTCGGTGGCTTCGGTCAGTGCCGGCAGGCGGAACAGCCAGACGAAGATGGCGAGCAGGAACAGCACCACCGCCAGGCCGATGTAGGGACCTTGCACGGCCTGCGCCTGCTGGGTCTGGTAAGCCAGTTGATCGGCCGGTGCCAGCGCCGCCAGTTGGGTCGGGTCTTTCACCACGCTGGACAGGATCAGCAAGCCGCCGAACCACGGCGCCAGGAAGGTGCCGAACGAGTTCAGCGCCTGCGCCAGGGTCAGCCGGCTGGAGCTGGTCTTCTCCGGTCCGAGCAGGGCCACGTAGGGATTGGCGGCCACCTGCAGCACGGTGATGCCGGTGGCCAGCACGAACAGCGCACCGAGGAAGGCGGGGTAGAGATGCAGGGCCGCGGCGGGCCAGAAACCCAGCGCGCCAATGCCGGCGATGGCCAGCCCGGCCACGATGCCTTTCTTGTAACCCAGCGCCGCCACCAGTCGACCGGCTGGTACACCCATCAGGAAATAGGCGCCGAAAAAGGTGAACTGCACCAGCATCACTTCCGCATAGCTGAGCTGGAAGCTCGACTTCAGGTGAGGGATCAGGATGTCGTTGAGGCAGGTCAGGAAGCCCCACATGAAGAAGATCGTGGTGAGCACGCCCAACGCCAGCGGATTGCTGGTGTATGGCTGGCGGCCGGCGCGGTCATCCGGGATGGGCGCAGACGTATGAGGCGGCTGGGCGGCAAAGGCCATCGTTGGGTTCCGGTTTGCAGAAGGGTCGAAGTTACGCAGGGCCGGGCGGCAAAGCCGCGGCAGTGACAATGTAGCCGTTTTCATCAAGACAGCAGTCGCGCGCTGCAGCATACCCGGCCGCAGTGCTACCTTCCTCGCTTCTCCCCTGGCTGATGAGGTGCTTCATGCGCCGCTGCACCACGATATTGCTCGCGTTGCTGGCATCCACGATCTGCGGGTGCGCACTCGCATCGGGTGGACATGCCGCCGATGTGGATCCGCGTATCGGTACCGGTGGCGACGGCCACACCTTTCCCGGTGCCACGGTGCCGTTCGGCATGATCCAGCTGTCGCCGGACACCGCGATGCCGGACTTCAAGCACGCCTACAAGTGGGCTGCCGGCTACCAGTACGGCGATCCCACCATCATGGGTTTCTCGCACACGCACTTCTCCGGCTCCGGCCATTCGGATCTGGGCGACGTGCTGGTGATGCCGATTGCCGGCGACGTGCGGCTGGAACCGGGCGATCCGGCCAAGCCCGGCAGCGGCTACCGCTCGCGTTTCTCGCACGCCAGCGAAGTGGTGCAGGCGGGCTACTACGCGGTGACGCTGAGCGACTACGGTGTGCGCGCCGAACTCACCGCGGGTCGGCGGGTCGGCTGGCACCGTTACACCTTCCCGAAGGACAAGCCCGCGCACCTGCTGCTCGACTTGCGCCCGAGCATCTATGACTACCCGGGCAAGGTGCTGTGGGCGAGCCTGCGCGTGCACCCGGATGGCAGCGTCACCGGCTGTCGCACCACGCGCGGCTGGGCGCCGGGACGCGAGCTGTGTTTCGCGATGCGTTTCTCGCAGCCGATGACCTCGCGTGAGCTGTACAACCGCGAGACGGATCTGCTCTACAAGGGTTTTGCCGGGCCCGGCAACCGGCCGCAAGACCATGACGCACAGAATGGTCGTGCGCTGGAGGGGGTGTTCGACTTCGGCACATTGAGCCAACCGCTGGAAGTGAAGGTGGCAATCTCGCCGGTGAGCGAAGCCAATGCACTGGCCAATCTCGACCAGGACGGCCAGGGTTGGGATTTCGATGCGCGCCGTGCCGCGGCGACCGCGGACTGGAACAAGGCGCTGGCGGTGATCGATGTCGATGCGCCGAAGCCGGCGCGGACTCTGTTCTACACCGCGCTGTACCACGCGATGCTGGCGCCGACGCTGAGCATGGACGTCAACGGCGACTACCGCGGCCCGGATCATGCGGTGCATCGGGCGCAGGGCTTCGATTTCTATTCGAGCTGGTCGCTGTGGGATGTGTATCGGGCGCAGCAGCCGCTGATGGTATTGCTCGATCCCCAGCGCAGCACGGATTTCATCCGTTCGCTGATCGCCGCCGGCGAGGCCAGTCCATTCGGCATCCTGCCGGTATGGGCGTACCAGGGGCTGGAGACGTGGTGCATGATCGCCTATCACGCGGTGCCGGTGATCGCCGATGCGTACATCAAGGGTGTGCGTGGTTTTGATGCCGATGCGGCGCTGAAGCTGATGGTCGCCAGCGCCACCTACGGACCTTACGGTGACCTCGCCGATTACATGAAGCTCGGCTACGTGCCGATCGACCATGAGCCGGAGGCGGCGTCGAAGACGCTGGAATACGCGTACGACGACTGGTCGCTGGCACAGATGGCCGGCGCGATGGGCAAGCGTGACATCGCCACCACCTTCCTGAAGCGGGCAGGCAACTGGCGCAACGCCTGGGATCCGAAAACCGGTTTCATGCGGGCGCGGCTGAGCAACGGTCAGTTCCGCGAGCCGTTCGACCCGACCTTCGCCGGCTACGGCAGCGACTATACCGAGGGCAATGCCTGGCAATACTCGTGGTACGTGCCGCAAGACATCCCCGGGCTGATCCGCGCGATGGGCGGCAACGCGAAGTTCGTGGCCAGACTCGACCAGCTGTTCGACGCCAAGGTCGACCCGGCGCATTTCAAGAACGTCGAGGACATCACCGGCCTGATCGGCTGGTACGCGCACGGCAACGAACCGAGCCATCACATTGCCTATCTGTACGACTACGCCGGGGCGCCGTGGAAAACCCAGCAACGGCTGAAGCAGATCATGGACAGCCAGTACGCGCCTCGACCGGATGGCCTCAGCGGCAATGATGACCTTGGCCAGATGTCCGCCTGGTACATCTTTACGGCGCTGGGCTTTTATCCGGTCACGCCAGCGAGCGACGTGTACGCGATCGGACGGCCGTTCGTGCCCCGGGCCACGCTCCATTTGACCAATGGGCGCAGCTTCACCGTGAGCGCTTCACCGATGGATGACGCGCATCCCTGGGTCGGCGCGGTCACGCTCAATGGCAAGCCGCTGGATCGGCCGACTATCCGGCACGCCGACATCCTCGCCGGCGGCGAACTGCATTTTCGCATGCAGTCGACCCCGAACCGGCAATGGGGTGCAGGCAACGCCGCAGGTTCGAACGTGAACGGCATGCGCGGCGATTGAGCGTCCGGCGCCGTGCGCGGGCATGGCGTGCGGACGTGCCAGAATACGAGAGTTTGACGGGACAGGTGTGCAGATGGGACGAGTGGAATGAAATACAGCGGCATCATCCGATGGCGGGTCGGCGGCCTGTTGCTGGCCATCCTGATCATCGTGGGACTGCCTTATTTCGTCACCAGCGAAAACACCCGTGAGACCCGGATGGCCAGCGACTGGGTCACGCACTCAAGCGAAGTGCGCTCGGTCACCTATCAAATTGCCAGCATCGCGCACGACAGCGAGGCGGCGGCCTATCGGTTGCTGATTGGCGACCAGGATGCCGTCACCCAGGCACGCGCCGCGCGCGCAGCGGCGGAATTGCCCGGCCTGTTGCGGCAGCTGCGATCCATGACGCGCGACAATCCGCAGCAGCAGACCCGGATCGGCGCCCTGGAAAACAGCATCAACGGACGCCTCGCCATGATGAGCCAGGCTGGAGTGCGGCTGCAACAGGGCAATCCGGTGGGGGCGCGCGAGTCGCTGCGCACGGCCGGCGACTTGTTCCCGGTGAATGCCCAGATAGCGGGCATCGTGCAGAGCGAGGATCGTCTGCTGGTGGTGCGCGAGAAGACGTCCGCAAACCGCGCGTTCAGCGGCCAACTCGTGCTGGCCATCACGGCGCTGGCGCAGTTGCTGCTGCTGGCGATCATCGTGATCGTCTCCGAACAGCAGATCGGCCGGCGCTTGCGGGCCGAGACCCGCGAAAGCCGGGCCGTCCAGCGTGCGCGCCTGATCCTGCATTCCGTACCCGAGCCGATCGCCTTGTTCGATGCCAATCTGTGCACGCTGCTGGTGAACAATGCCTTCAGCGAGCTGTATGGCGAGGATTTGCAGCAGACGTCGCGACCGTTGACGGAGATCGGCGGCGGCGTCTGGAACGACCCCGCCTTGCTGCAGCGACTCAAGGACGTCTTGCTGCGCGATCGCGAGCTGTGGGATTACGACGTCGTGCAACACCTCGACGACCAACCGGAACGGCACGTGGTGGTCAACGCGCGGCGCCTGCAACAGCAGGAAAGCGACGAGCCAACGCTGCTGATGACGGCGAGCGATGTCACGGTGCGTGCGCTGATCGAGAAGCAGGTGACCGAGCTCAACCGTCAGCTCGAGGGCAAGGTGGCGCAGATCTCGGACATCAACCGCGAGCTGGAGGCGTTCAGCTACTCCGTGTCGCACGACCTGCGCGCGCCGCTGCGCCACATCGCCGGGTTCGTACGCAAGCTGGAGCAGCATCTGGGCGAACGGATCGACGACAAGGCGGCCCATTACATCGCGGTGGTGGACAGCTCGGCCCGGCACATGGCCCAGTTGATCGATGACCTGCTGGTGTTTTCGCGACTGGGGCGCGGCCCGTTGCGGCTGCAGGCGGTGGACATGCAGTCGCTGGTGGAGGAGGCCAGCGCCCTGGCCGAGTCGAGCCACGAGGACCGCCGGATCGTGTGGACGATCGGCGCCATGCCGATGGTGATCGGCGACGCCAACATGTTGCGCACGGTGTGGCAAAACCTGCTCGGCAATGCCGTCAAGTACACTGCGCGCTGCGAAGTGGCGCGCATCGAGGTGAGCGCGAGTCGTGGCGGCCGCGGCGACTACGAGTTCACGGTGGCGGACAATGGCGCCGGTTTCGACATGCAGTATGCGGAAAAATTGTTCGGTGTCTTTCAACGCCTGCACCGGGCCTCGGAATTTCCCGGCAACGGCATCGGCCTGGCCAACGTACGCCGCATCGTGACGCGTCATGGTGGCCGGGTCTGGGCCGAGGCCGAACCAGGCAAGGGTGCAAGATTCCATTTCTCGCTGCCGGCAACCGACGTGGCCGGGGCGCATAGCGGAGAGTCGGCGGCATGAACAAGAAAGAGCTTCGCACCGTGTTGCTGGTGGAAGACAGCGTGGCAGATGCGGAGATGGCGATGGATGCGCTGGCCGAGGCTCGCCTGGCCAACCCCGTGGTACATGTGGAAGATGGCGTGGAATGCCTGGATTATCTTTACGCGCGTGGCGCTTGGGCGGACCGGGAGTCGGGCGATCCGGCGGTGGTGCTGCTGGACATCAAGATGCCGCGCATGAACGGGCTGGAGGTACTGACCCAGATGCGCGGGGACGAACGCATGCGGCGGATCCCGGTGGTGATCCTGTCTTCCTCGCGCGAGGAGACCGATCTGGCCCGAAGCTGGGATCTTGGCGTCAACGCCTATGTGATCAAGCCGGTCGATGTGGATCAGTTTTTCGAGGCCGTGCGTACGCTCGGCCGGTTCTGGGCGGTCTTGAACGAGGCGCCCGACATCGATTGACGCACGAACAGGCGGGCGGGGACGGTGCCGGAATTTCTGCGGCAACCGCGTCCGGCCATGTGATGAGGTCACGAGGAATATCATGCCAAGCCGGTCGCCGCATCCGATGCCGACCATCCGCGTATTGCAGGTGGAGGACAACGAACTCGATGCCGAGCTGGTGCTGGCCGAGCTCGATGCCGATGACATCCGCCATGTCGCGCGCGTGGTCGACGACCAGGCTGGCTACCTGGCGGCGCTGGCCGAGTTCAATCCGCACATCGTGTTGTCGGACCTGAGTCTGCCGGGCTTCTCCGGCCAGCATGCACTGGAGCTCCTGCGCGAACGCGACGAGGATCTGCCCTTCATCTTTGTCTCTGCCACGCTGGGCGAGGAAGCGGCGATCAAGGCGCTGCGCAACGGCGCCACCGATTACATCCTCAAGCAGAATCCCGCCCGGCTGGCCAGCGCCGTGCGGCGGGCGCTGGCCGAGGTGGAGGCGCGTCGGGCGAGTCGCCGGGCCGAGGCCCAACTGATGCGCGCGCAGCGATTCGAGAGCCTGGCGATGCTCGCCGGCGGACTCAGCCACGACCTGCGCAACCTGCTGCAACCGCTGCTGCTGGCCGGCGACAGTTTGCAGGATTACCAGGACGATCCACGCTTGGCGCGGCTGGGCAAGCTGGTACGCGACTGTGGCAAGCGCGGCCTGGACATGGTGCAGTCGATGCTTTCGTTCGCGCGCGGCGCACGGCGGGCCGAGCAGGTGCGGCTGGGTGCGCTGATCAGCGCGTTCGAGTTGCTGATGCAGGGCAGTGTGCCTCGTTCGGTGTCCATGGAACTGGTCGTCGATGATCCGGAGCTCTCGTTCGAGGGCAACCACACCGAGTTGCAGCAATGCCTGCTCAACTTGTGCCTGAACGCGATCCAGGCGATGCCGGACGGCGGCAAGTTGCGCATCGAGACTTCGCGGACTGGATTGTCGGACGGATTTTTCCTGTCCGACGAGCAGCCCCGCTGCGGAAGTTACCTGCGCATCAGCGTGATCGATGGTGGTCCGGGCATGGACGAGGCGACGCTGCAACACTTGTTCGAGCCGTTCTTCACCACCAAGGAGGCCGGCACCGGGTTGGGCCTGGTGTCGTGCAAACGAATTGTTGCCGCGCACGGTGGGGTGATGCGGGTGGATAGCAAACCCGGCAGCGGTACCCGTTTCGACATGTACATTCCGCTGGAGGAGCTGGCCGCCGATGCGGCATCGCTCGGCGATACCACGGGTCTGGAAGGCGCTGCCGAGCGCGTGCTGGTGGTGATGGAAGAGGCCGCCCAGCTGTCGATCCTGGTCGACACCCTGAACGCGTGGGGTTACCAGGCAGAGGCCAGCCAGAGCGGCACGGCCGCGCTGCAGTGGATCGAGGCCTGCGGCCTGCCCGATCTGGTGGTGCTGGATGCGGACATGAACCTGTTCACCGGGGTGCGTACCTTGTCGGCGCTGCTCGATCGGGGTTACCACGGCGCCGTAGTCTTGCTGGCACACCCGGATTCCCCGCCTGACATGCACGGGTTGCCACCACTGGAAAGGTTGCTCGTGATCGACAAGCCGGTCGTTACCCGGGCGTTGCTGGGCGCTTTGCACAGGGCGCTGAATGGCGCCGCTGGCGCGGAGCCGGAGAGCTGAAGGACACGCAGCGACACCAGCGTCGCGGATGCCATTCACGGGTGGACGGAGTCGGGCGTCAGTCGATGCCGAGTTTCTTCAACTTGTAGCGCAACGCACGGAACGTGATGCCGAGTTTGCGGGCCGCGGCGGTCTTGTTGTAGCGCGATTCTTCCAGCGCCTTGACGATGGCGGTGCGCTCGATGTTGCTGATGTAGTCGTCCAGGCCGCCGTCTGCGGCGGAGGGGGATGCGGCCACGGGTGGCGCATGGCCGGCGTTCGACGCGAGGCTCTCAGTCGGGGCGGGACGCGTGCCGCGCTGTGGCAGCATCAGGTCGGCAGCGTCGATGCTGGCGCCGTCGCACATGGCCATCGCGCGCTCGAGGATGTTCTCCAGCTCGCGCACGTTGCCGGGAAAATCGTACGCTTCCAGGGCCTCGATCGCGCTGGTCGAAAGCTGGCCCACCTCTTCGCCGCTCTTGCTGGCAAGCGCCTTGAGGATGAATGCGGCCAGTTGCGGTACGTCACCGCGGCGCTCACGCAGCGGCGGCACGCGCAGTTCGATCACGTTGATGCGGTAGAACAGATCCTGGCGAAACTGGCCCTGCTCGACCAGCTGGCTCAGGTTCTTGTGCGTGGCGGACAGGATGCGCACGTCCACCGGGATTTCGTCGCGGCCGCCGATCGGACGCACGGCCTTCTCCTGGATCGCGCGCAGCAATTTCACCTGCATGTGCAGCGGCAGTTCGGCGACCTCGTCCAGAAACAGGGTGCCGCCCTGGGCTGCCTGGAACAGCCCCTCCTTGTCCGCGCCGGCGCCGGTGAAGCTGCCCTTGCGGTGACCGAAAAACTCGCTTTCCATCAGCTCGGACGGAATCGCGCCGCAGTTGACCGGCACGAAGGGACCACTGGCGCGCGGTCCCTGTTCGTGGATCAGCCGCGCCACCAGCTCCTTGCCGACGCCGGACTCGCCGGCGATGTAGACCGGAGCCTGGTTGCGCGCGAGCTTGGCAATGGTGGCGCGTACCTGTTCCATCGCCGGCGAGCCGCCGATGAGACGATCGTTCGAGCCGCTGACCTTGGCGACACCGCCACCGTCGCGTCGTTCCTCGGCCAGCCGCAGGGCGGTACGCACCAGGCCACGCAGCATCTGGATATCGACCGGCTTGGAAACGAAGTCGAACGCGCCGGCCTTCAGGGCGTTCACCGCGGCGTCGACGTTGCCATAGGCGGTGATCATCGCCACCGGTGTATCCGGACAGGTCGCGGCGATCAGCTCGATGATTTCCTGGCCGTTGCCGTCCGGCAGGCGCATGTCGGTGAAGCACAATTCGTAGGTGTTCTCGCTCAGCGCGCGCCGGGCTTCAGCCACCGTGCCGACAGCTTCGACTTGAAGATCCATCCGCCCCAGCGTGATGGTCAGCAGTTCGCGGATATCACGTTCATCGTCGATGACCAGGACGGTCTGCAGGCTCATGGTTGGTCGTGTGCACAGTGGAAGTTCATCAGAATACCCGTGGGCGCAAACAAGAGCAAAGCGCACGCCGACGGTGTTTTGGCACGGGCGCGCCGTGCCCGGTGGCGTGGCGCACCAAAATCATGCATCGCTGTCGCCTTCGACGCCCGATCTGCCCATCTGCGCCGGCGTCAGGGTCAGGCGGAAGCAGCTGCCGCCGCCGGCCACGCGCACGTATTCCAGCGCGGCCTGGTTGGCCTCGCTCATCTGGCGGGCCAGGTACAGGCCAAGGCCGGTGCCGTATTCGTGGGTGGTGTAGAACGGTTCGAAAATCTGCGCGGCCACCTTGGGCGCGATGCCGGGGCCGCGGTCGATCACCTCGAGGATCGGCACGCCGTGTTCGCCTTGCCGTGCCACCACCATGACCCGCGCCGGTTCGCCGGGCAGACGGCCGTAACGCAGGGCATTCTGCACCAGGTTCCAGACCACCTGTTGCAGCTGCTGCGGATCGGCCAGTGCAACGACCGCCACGCCACTGTTTGCGATGGCGCGCAACGAATCGGCGCCGAGATCGTTGCCCTGCGCGTACTCCCCGACGAAGTCCTGCGCCCAGTCACCCAAGTCCAGCGTCTCCGGGCGCGAGCGTTCGCGCCGGGACAACTGCAGGATATTTTCGATGATCTCGTTGAGGCGGATGCAATGGTTGTTGATGATCTCGACCATGCGCTGGTCGGTACTGTCCATGGTTTGGGATTCGGCCAGCAGTTGCGCCGAATAGCGGATCGCCGCCAGCGGATTGCGGATCTCGTGGGCGATCGAGGCGGACAGCCGGCCGAGCGAGCTCAGCGTGAGTTCCTCCGCGCGTCGCGACAGCAATGACGTGTCGTCGAGGAAAATCAGCACATGCGAGTCGTCGTTGGGTGCCAGCCGGGTGAAGCGCGGCACCACTTCCGGCACGCCGTCGGCGAGCTGGGTGGCGGTTTCATCGAGCTTGCCGGAGGTCATCCAGTGGTACAGGCGGCGCGACAGTTCGGGCGCGAGCTGGCCGAGATCGCGCTGGTCGGCGCCGGGGTTGCCCAGCAGCATCCAGGCCGATTCGTTGATCTGGTGGATGCGGTTGGCGTCATCGACCAGCAACACGCCGGTTTTCATGCGACGGATGATCAACTCGTTGATCTGCGACAAGTTGGCCAGGTCGGTGCTGCGCTGTTCGGCCAGTGCCTCGGTGGCGCGCAATTGCTGGCCCAGCACGCTGCACAACGCGGTGGTGGCGAAATACGCCAGGCCAAACAAGGCGGACTCCAGCAGGTCGCGGTCGCCGGTGTTGGCGCCGGAGAACGACCAGCCGAACAGGGAGATGCCGAGCATGGCCAGGGTGGCCACGGCGGCGAAGAACCCGGACAGTCGCAGCGGCAGGATCAAGGCGCCCGCGCAGAGGTTGATCGCCAGCATCATGGCAATGCCGATGCGGGCATCGTGCATCGCCATGATGGCCAGCACGGCGGCGGCGATGTCGACCAGCAGGGCGGCCGCCACGGCAACTTTCGCGTAAGGCATGCTGCGCCGGTTCAGCAGCAGCGCCACCAGCGCAAAGATCAGATACAGCGTGGCCAGCGTGCGGGCGAAGCCATGCGCGGAGAGTTCCGGCCAGCCCACGCCCATCGGGCTGTAGGCCAGGCCGATGTACACCAGCGACTGCACCAGCCGGTACACATTGAGGAACGACAGCTCATGGCGGATCGTTGCCATCCCTGCGCGCAGATCGGTGAACGTTGCTGAGCTGGACACGTGGCGACGGTTCCGGTGGTTTGGTGGAGTATAAGGCGCGTCGATTGCGCTCGTGCGACCGGCATCGAGCGCGTGGAGCCCATGAAAACCCCTTCCGCGGCGCCCTCCAGGCCGCGCACCCTTTTCATTATGGCCGGCTTCCGCGAAAATAGGCGGTCGCATGGTCCGTTTCAGCCGGTGTCCGGCACGCACGTCGCGTTGTCGACGGGCCGTCGCCCCGTTTGATTTCCCTGACCCACGCCGAGATTCCGCGTGCGGCCGTCATGTTTCTCCGTTCGCTCGAGGTATCGAATGAATTTCCACGAATACCAGGCCAAAGAACTGTTCGCGCAGTACGGCATCGCCGTTCCGCCGGGCAAGGTCGCCAACTCCCCCGATGCCGCCGTCGATGCCGCCAAGGCGCTCGGTGGTTCGCAATGGATGGTCAAGGCGCAGATCCACGCCGGCGGCCGCGGCAAGTCCGGTGGCGTCAAGTTCTGCCGCAGCTTCGACGACGTGCGTGCCGCCGCCAAGGGCATGCTCGGCACCAACATGGCAACCTACCAGTCCGCCGGCCGCGCGTTGCCGGTGAACCTGGTGCTGGTCACCGACGCCACCGACATCGCCCGCGAGTTGTACCTGTCGATCCTGGTCGATCGTGATTCGAAGGCAGTCTCGTTCATCGCCTCCAAGCACGGCGGCGTGGACATCGAGCAGGTCGCCAAGGACACGCCCGAAGACATCCACACCATCGTGGTCGATTTCGTCGAAGGCCTGCAGCCGTACCAGTGCCGCCAGCTCGGCTTCGCCATGGACCTGACCGCCAAGCAGGTCAACCAGCTGACCAAGATCATGCTGGGCCTGTACAAGCTGTTCAACGAGAAAGACTTGTCGCTGGTCGAGCTGAACCCGCTGGCCGTGCTGGAAGACGGCAATCTCGCCGCGCTGGACGGCAAGGTCAATTCCGACGACAACGCCGAATACCGCCACCCGGATCTGGCCGCGATGCGCGACCTGACCCAGGAAGACGCGGCCGAAGCCGCCGCGCAGCAGAGCAACCTCAACTACGTGACGATGGATGGCAACATTGGCTGCATGGTCAACGGCGCCGGCCTGGCGATGGCCACCATGGACGTGATCAAGCTGGCAGGCGGCGAGCCGGCCAACTTCCTCGACGTCGGCGGCGGCGCCACCAAGGAGCGCGTGACCGAGGCGTTCAAGCTGATCACCTCCTCGGACAAGGTCAACTGCATCCTGGTCAACATCTTCGGCGGCATCGTCCGCTGCGACATGATCGCCGAGGGCATCATCGCCGCGGTCAAGGAAGTGGGCCTGAAAATTCCCGTGGTGGTGCGCTTGCAGGGCACCAATGTCGATCAGGGCCGCGAACTGCTGGCCAATTCCGGCCTGGCGATCACACCGGCGGACGATCTCAACGACGCGGCGCAGAAAGCCGTGGCTGCGGCCAAATAACCCTTGGTAGGAGCGCACCCTGTGCGCGATTGCTTTTTGGTCCATGTGAAAAGCAAAAGCCATCGCGCACAGGGTGCGCTCCTACACACGACACAGGACATTTCCATGAGCGTTCTCGTAAACAAAGATACCAAGGTGCTGGTGCAGGGCTTCACCGGCCAGCAGGGCACCTTCCACGCGCAGCAGTGCCTCGATTACGGCACCCAGATCGTCGGCGGCGTGACCCCGGGCAAAGGCGGCTCCGAGCATATCGGCCTGCCCGTGTTCAATTCGGTCGATGAAGCCGTACTGGAAACCGGCGCCGACGCGTCGGTGATCTTCGTGCCGCCGCCGTTCGCAGCCGATTCCATCCTCGAAGCGATCGATGCCGGCATCAAGGTGATCGTGGCGATCACCGAAGGCATCCCGGTACTCGACATGCTGCGCGTGAAGAACGTGCTGCAGCAGCATCCGGAAATCGTGCTGATCGGGCCGAACTGCCCCGGCATCATCACCCCCGGCGAATGCAAGATCGGCATCATGCCAGGCCACATCCACCAGAAGGGCAAGGTCGGCGTGGTCTCGCGCTCCGGCACGCTCACCTACGAAGCGGTGTTCCAGACCACCAACGAAGGCCTCGGCCAGAGCACGGTGATCGGCATCGGCGGCGACCCGATCAACGGCCTCAACTTCATCGACTGCCTGAAGCTGTTCCAGGACGATGCCCAGACCGAAGGCATCATCATGGTCGGCGAGATCGGCGGCAGCGCCGAGGAAGACGCGGCCGAGTTCATCGGCGAGTACGTGACCAAGCCGGTGGTGTCGTTCATCGCCGGCGCCTCGGCTCCGGCCGGCAAGCGCATGGGCCATGCCGGCGCGATCATCTCCGGCGGCAAGGGCACCGCCGCGGCGAAGTTCGCCGCGCTGGAGAAGGCCGGTGTCACCACGGTGAAATCTCCGGCCGATCTGGGCAAGGCGCTGGCGCAGTTGATGAAGTAAGCGGTGATTGCACCTCGTTGATGAAAGGCCGTGCATTGCGCGGCCTTTTGTTTTTCGGGGCGCCCCCATCCGCCCTGGCGGGCACCTTCCCCCGTTGCACGGGGGAAGCGAACTTCGCTCGGCACGTGGCCGGTGCTTCTCCCCATGCCTGCGGGGGAGCGCTTGGCTTGGTGCCCTTCCCCGTTCAGGGGGAAGGTGCCCGTCAGGGCGGATGGGAGTGTGGCCTTCATTCCACTAGATTCAATTACCATTCTTCGTTTCTCCCACCAATATCCTCTTTCCCCATGACAAAGTTGCGTCTGGCGCTGGCCCAGCATGATTTTCCGGTTGGCGCCGTCGCGGCCAATGCCGCGAAGATGGCGGGCCTGATTGCCGCAGCACGTAGCGGTGGCGCCGGACTGGTGGCGTTCCCTGAACTGGCTCTCAGCGGCTATCCACCAGAGGATCTGGTGCTGCGCCCCAGTTTCCTGGCGGCGTGTGCAGAAGAGCTGCAAGCGCTGGCCGCGCAGACTCCGGGCATCGCGGCGCTGGTCGGGCATCCGCACAGCGAAGGCGAGGTGTACAACGCGGCCAGCCTGTTGCGCGAAGGGTGCATCGAGGTCACCGCATACAAGCAGGCGTTGCCCAACTATGGCGTGTTCGACGACAAGCGCTACTTCCGCCCGGGGCATGCTTCGGCCACGGCGGTGATCGACGGGGTCCGCGTCGGCCTGCTGATCTGCGAGGACGTGTGGCGGTCGGAGCCGGTGGCGCAGGCGGCCGCAGCCGGCGCCGAACTGATCGTGGTGATCAACGCCTCGCCCTGGGACCAGCACAAGCAGTCCGAGCGCGAAGCGGTGTTGCTGGCGAGGGCGCGCGAGAGCGGTTGCGCGATTGCCTACCTCAACCTGGTCGGTGGCCAGGACGACGTGGTCTACGACGGCAGTTCCATCCTGGTGAATGGCGACGGCTCGATCGCCGCGCGTGCGCCGGCCTTCGTCGATGCGCTGCTGTGGGCCACCTTCGATGGCGCCACCCGCACACTGCAGGCGCACGCATGGCCGGTGGCGGCGGACGCCTCGGCCGAGGCGGTGCTGTACGCCGCGCTGGTACGCGGCACGCGCGATTACATCGACAAGAACGGCTTTCCCGGCGTGCTGCTCGGGCTCTCCGGTGGCATCGATTCGGCGCTGACGCTGGCGTTGGCGGTTGACGCGCTGGGCGCCGAGCGCGTCACGGCGGTGATGATGCCTACCCGCTATACCTCGCCGCTTTCGCTGGACGGCGCGCGTAGCCAGGCCGAACAGCTGGGCGTGGACTATCACGTCATCGATATCGAGCCAACGGTGGATTCCTTCATCACCGCGCTGGCGCCGGCCTTTGCCGGCAAGCCCAGCGACACCACCGAGGAGAACCTGCAGTCGCGCACCCGTGGCGTGCTGCTGATGGCGCTGTCCAACAAGCACCGCCAACTGCTGCTGGCCACCGGCAACAAAAGCGAGATGGCGGTGGGCTATTGCACGCTGTACGGCGACATGTGCGGGGCCTATGCGCCGCTCAAGGATGTGTACAAGACGGCGGTGTACCGGCTGGCGCGGTGGCGCAATGGAGCGGGGAACAGGGAATGGGGACCAGGGAATGGAAACAGCAGCGTTACCCCGGGCTTGTCGATTCCCGATTCCCGATTCCCGATTCCCGTGGAAGTGATCAACCGCCCGCCCTCGGCGGAATTGCGCGCCGACCAGACGGACCAGGATTCACTGCCGCCATACGACGAACTGGACGGGATTCTCGAGCGCTTCATCGAGCGCGAACAGTCGCAGGCCGAGATCGTGGCGCAGGGCTTTTCTACCGATACGGTGCGTCGGGTCGTGCGACTGGTGCTGCTGAATGAGTTCAAGCGCCGCCAGTCCGCCCCCGGCCCACGCGTGACGACCCGCGCGTTTGGTCGCGAGCGGCGCTATCCCATAACGTCCGGCTGGCGGTGAAGGATTGAGGGAATAGAGAGTAGGGAATAGGCAGAGCGGGAGCGGTTCCCGGAGCCCGAAACCTGCTTTCCTTCTCCCTATTCCCGGCCGCGCAGCGGCCCGATCAATGATGCCCGGAGAACGGGATCAGTTTGCGCAGAGTGGATGGCGCATGCGGCCACTTCGGGTCGTGCAGATACGGATGATCGGGATAGTTCAGCGCGAGCACCTTGCGGGTCTGCGCGGCCAGCTCCTTGCGATCCAGGGCGAGGTAACTGCGGGCGAGAATGGCCAGCGCGTCGCCGGCCTGTGGTGCCTGCTGGTAATGTTCGATCACGTATTGCGAGCGATCCGCGGCGGCCACGTAAGCCTTGTTGCGCAGGTAGAACTCCGCCACGTTGATCTCGTACTGGGCCAGCAGGTTGCGCAGATAGATCATGCGCTGGCGTGCATCGGCCGTGTAGGCGCTGTCCGGGAAGCGCCGCGCCAGCTCCGAGAAATCATCGAACGACTGCAGGTTATAGCCCTGGTCGCGCCGCGACTGGCCGCCGGAACTCTTGGTGACGCGCTCGACGAAACCGGTGGTGCGGCCAAAATTGATCAGGCCGCGCAGGTAATAGGCATAATCAACGTGTTTGTTGGTCGGGTAGGTCTTGATGAAGCGGTTGATCGTGGACAGGGCATCGTCCGGCTGGTTGTCCTTGTACTGCGAATAAGCCAGGTCGAGCTGGGCTTGTTCGTTGTAGGCGCCGGAAGGGAAGCGTGCGATCAGGCGCTGGTAGGCCTTGCTGGCAGCCGCGTAATCGCCGTTCTCCAACGAGGTGTGTGCCTTGGTGTAGAGCGGCTCCACCGGCATCGTGTCGATGGACTGGCCCTTGTGGCCAAACATCGAGCAGGCACTGACCGCCATGACCAGCGCCAGAACCGCGAGCAGCCTGGCAGCAGGCCGGGGCAACAACGACAACGTGGGCAGGCCACTTGATACGCGCATAGGATTGAATTCGGATGTTGAAACGAACGAGCATGATAGCTGAAAGCGGCTTCCGCCCGCGGTGGCAGGCATGACCACGATACGGCAGCAGGCGGAGGTTCCGCTGAGCGCGGCAGGACGGCGTTTCGACCAGGCTGTGGCCGAGATGTTCCCTGATTACTCGCGCTCGCGCCTGAGTGGCTGGATCAAGGCCGGGGCGGTGACCCTGGATGGGGCTGCCGCGCCCCCGCGGCAGCTGCTGCGCGGAGGCGAGCAGGTGGCGCTGGCGGTCGAGCTTGAAACCGAGGTGCACAGTCAACCGGAAGCCATCTCGCTGGACATCGTGCACGAAGACCAGCACCTGCTGGTGCTGAACAAACCGGCCGGACTGGTCGTGCACCCCGGCGCCGGCAATCCGGCCGGGACTTTGCTCAATGGCCTGCTGCATCACGATCCGAAGCTGGCCGAGCTGCCGCGCGCCGGCATCGTGCACCGGCTGGACAAGGACACATCCGGTCTGATGGTGGTCGCGCGGACCTTGCCCACCTATACCGCGCTGGTCGACCTGCTGTCGCGGCACGAGGTGGAGCGCCAGTACGAGGCGGTAGTGCTCGGCACGATGGTGGCGGGTGGCACCGTGGACGAGCCGATCGGACGCAGCATGGGTGATCGCCTGCGCCAGGCGGTGCGGGATGAGGAAGACGGCAAGCGTGCGGTGACCCATTACCGTCTGCGCGAACGCTTCCGCGCGCACAGCCTGCTGCAGTGCCAGCTGGAAACCGGCCGCACCCATCAGATCCGCGTGCACTTGACGCATATCGGCCATCCGCTGGTAGGCGACCCGTTGTATGGCGGCGGCCTGAAGTTGCCCAAGGGCGCCAGCGAGGAACTGGTCGCCGCGCTGCGCGGCTTCCGTCGCCAGGCGCTGCACGCGGAACGGCTGTCCTTCGTCCATCCGGTCACCGGCGAGACAATGGCCTTCGACGCCGAGCGTCCCGCGGACCAGCGGGCGCTGATCGAGGCACTGCGAGCTGATCTGGCCGCACACGGTTCCGACGATTACTGATCGTGAAGCGGGAGCCGGTATGGATATGCGATGCTCTGCGTTCGTTCCCCGTCCGTTCCCCGTTCCCCGTCTCCCGACTCCCGACCAGCCTCTTCCCTAACCCATGACCGACAGCTGGATCTTCCCCGACTGGCCGGCCGCGCCCCAGGTGCATGCCGCCGTCACCACCCGACTCGGGCCAGGCATTTCGGCGCCGCCGTTCGAGCGCTTCAACCTCGGCTTGCACAGCGGTGATGCCGTCGACGCGGCAGGCGCGAATCGGAGTGCGCTGCAACAGGCGCTGGGCCTGCCATCGGCGCCGCGCTGGTTGCGCCAGGTGCACGGCACCGGCGTGGCACAGCTCGGTCCGCTGGCAGGTGCGGACGAACCGCCGGCGGATGCGGCGGTTTCCCACATCCCGGGCACGGTGCTGGCGATCCTCACCGCCGATTGTCTGCCGGTGCTGTTCTGCGCTGACGATGGGAGGGAAATCGCCGCCGCCCATGCCGGATGGCGCGGATTGGCGGCTGGCGTGCTGGAGGCTACCCTGACCCAGCTGGAAACGCCCGCGCGGCGCCTGCTGGCGTGGCTGGGGCCGTGCATCGGGCCAGCCTCGTACGAGGTGGGCGAAGAGGTACGCGCTGCCTTCGTGGACCGTTTTCCAGGTGCGACGACTTGTTTCGAGGCCACCCGGCCCGGGCACTGGACCTGCGATCTGGCCGGCCTGGCACGGCAGCGGCTGCGGCTGGCAGGGCTGGATCGCATTCATGGCGGCGGGTTCGACACGCACGCCGATCCGCGCTTCTATTCCTATCGCCGCGATGGCGCCCGCAGTGGCCGTTTCGCCAGCTTGATCTGGCTCGCCGGGCCGCGTTCCTGAGCGCCTAGTTTCGCGCTACAGCCTGCGCACGCGCCGCGGCCCGCGCCGGGCGCGCGTCCGCCCGTTCGCCACGCAACGCGTCCAGGAACGTCGTGCGCCAGTGCGTGATGTCGTTGTCACGCAGCAACTCCATCATCGCCGTCCAGCGCTGGCGTCGCTCGCGCCGCGACATGCGCAAAGCTTGCTGCAGGGCGTCCGCGACTTCCTCGGTGTCGGCAGGATTGACCAGCAACGCGTCCCCGAAGCTCGCCCGCCGCACCGGCAAAACGCGACAACACCAGCACGCCGGGATCGGCCGGGTCCTGGCTGGCGACGTATTCCTTGGCCACGAGATTCATGCCGTCGCGCAGCGGGGTCACCAGCCCGACGCGCGCGCTGCGGTAATAGCCGGCCAGCACGGACAGCGGGAACGATTTGCTGATGTAGCGGATGGGCGTCCATTGCGGCGCCGCATAGTGACCATTGATATGACCGGCGCTGCGCTCGAGTTCGTGGCGTATCTCGCGATACTCCTGCACCGCGCCGCGCGAGGGTGGCGCGATCTGCAGGAAGGTCACCTTCCGGTGCAGCGCCTTGTCCCGTTCAAGCAAGCGGGCATAGGCGCTGAAGCGTTGCGGCAGACCCTTGGAGTAATCCAGCCGGTCGACGCCGATGATCAGCGCCTGGCCGATGATGCTGTCGCGTAGTTGCGTGACCTCGGGCTTCGAGACGGCCGCGCGCGCGGTCGCTTCCACGCCCGCCGTGTCGATGCTGATGGGAAAGCCGCGGCGCGAAAAACCCGGTCGTCGGGCATGCGCAGCCGCCCGCCGAGGCGCATGGTCGCGCCGGCCTCATGCAGGAAGTAGTCCTCCAGCGCGCGCAGGTCGCGCGGCGTGTGCACACCGATCAGGTCGTAGCTCGCCAGCGTTTCCAGCAGCTCGCGGTGATTGGGCAAGGCAATCAGCAAGCCGGCGGCCGGAAGCGGCGTGTGCAGGAAAAAACCGATGCGGTTTTTCACACCCATGCGCCGCAGGATCGAGGCCAGCGGAATCAGGTGGTAATCGTGCACCCACACCGTGTCGTCGGGCGCAGCAGCTGTCGCAGGCATTTGGCGAAGATCTCGTTGACCCGCATGTAGCCCGCCAGGTGGCTGCGCTGGTAGTCGACCACGTCGGGCCGGTAGTGCAGCAGCGGCCACAACGCGCCGTTGGCGAAGCCGGTGTAATAGGCCTGATGGTCCTCACGTGAAAGGTCGACCGTGGCGTACTCGACGTCGCCTTCCTGCTGGCGATGCACCTCGCCGCCGGTTTCCGCGGCGAGCTTGCCGCTCCAGCCGAACCACACGCCGCCGCGGTCCTGCAGCGCCGCCTGCAGCGCCGAGGCCAGCCCGCCCGGCGCCGCGTCTGCGCGGCAACGCCACGCGGTTGGATACCACCACCAGGCGGCCATCGGCTGCCTTTGCCGCGGTCATCAGAGGGCGTCCTCCCAGGTGCGCGAAAGGCGCAAGGCGGCCTGGATCAGGCCGACCATCGAGTAGGTCTGGGAAAGTTGCCCCAGGCTTCGCCGCTGCCTGGCGCGATGTCTTCGGACAACAGTCCCAGCGCGTTGCGCTGCTTGAGCATGTTCTCGAACAGGAGGCGGGCACGATCCTTGCGGCCGGTGGCGGCAAGAGCCTCGATGTACCAGAACGTGCAGACGCTGAAACTCGTTTCCGGGGTGCCGAAATCATCCGGCGCCACGTAGCGAAACAGGTAATCACCCCGGCCAAGCTTCTCGCCGATGGCGTCGACGGTGGCCACGAAGCGCGGATCGCTGGCCTCGATGAAGCCGATGTCGGCGAGCAGCAACAGGCTGGCGTCGAGCTTTTCGCCGTCGTAGGCATCGACGAAATGGCCCAGTTCGCGGTTCCACGCGCGCTCCTCGATATGCGCGTGCAGCGTCACCGCTTGCTCGTGCCAGTAGCGGGCACGGTCGTCCAGCCCCAGTTCGGTGGCGATGTGCGCCAGGCGGTAGCACGCGGCCCAGCACATGGCGGCCGAATAGGTATGCACGGCCGCGCGGCCGCGGAATTCCCACAAGCCCGCGTCCGGTTGCTCGGCCACGCGCAGGGCTTCCGCGCCCATGCGTTCCAGTCGACGGAAGGTCAGCTGCGTCGCCGCGATGTTCCAGGCGGTAGTCGAAGAACAGTTGCGCGGCGGCCAGCACCACCGAGCCGTAGACGTCGTTCTGGCGCTGGCGCCATGCATCGTTGCCGACCCGCACCGGCCCCATCCCGCGATAGCCGGCCAGGCTGTCGACCTGGCGTTCGTGCAGTTCGCGCTCGAAGGTGATGCCGAACACCGGGCCGATGTCGCCACCGGCCTCGCCATCGGCGGCGATCACGTTGAAAACATAGTGGATGTATTCCTCCATGCTGCGCGTGACGCCAAGCCGGTTCATCGCGCGCACGGTGAAGGCCGCGTCGCGCAGCCAGCAATAGCGATAATCCCAGTTGCGCGAACTGCCGTCAGACTCGGGGATCGAGGTGGTCAGCGCCGCCACGATGGCACCGGTGGCCTCGTACTGGCACAGCTTGAGCGTGATCGCCGCGCGGATCACCGGCTCCTGCCATTCGTACGGCACGGCCAGGTAACGCGACCACTCGTACCAGTAACTGGCGGTGCGCTCGAGCATCTGGTGGATGTACTCCGCCGGACTCTCGCCGAGCGTCTCGTCCGGACCGAACACGAAGTGGGCGGGGCGCTCCAGGCCGAAGGCCAGGCCGCGCTCGATCATCGGCGTGGAGACGTCGCTGGTCAGGCGCTGCACGGTGTCGCTGAGCAGGTAGCGGATATGGTTGCTGCCGGAGGTCGTCTTCGGCGCCGCCGCGCCGTACTCGCACAGCGGGCGCATGAGCACGCGAATACGGGGTGAACCGCTGAGCGGATTGACCTTGCGCGCCAGCGTGACGGGATGATACAGGCGGCCGTTCACGTTATGCCGCGGGGCGAAGTCGACGACCTCGATCACGCCGCCGTGGCGATCGAACATGCGCGTGACCAGCACCGCCGTGTTCGGCAGGTAGTGCTGCTCGGCGCGTTGGAAATCCTCAAGCTCGATCGCCCAGTCGCCACCGCCGCCTTTCGGGGACAGCAGGGCGCAAAAGCTGGCGTCGGCATCGAAGCGTGGCAGGCAGCACCAGACGATGCGGGCGCGATCGTCGACCAGCGCGGCGATGCTGCCGTTGCCGATGACGCCCAGCTCAAGGCTGGCGCGGCGGGATTCCACGGGGGAGTCCGACATGCGATGAGTCTCCATGTGAAATGGTGTCGAGGACGCGTTGCAGCCAGGCGCGAACCGCGGCCGGATCGGCGAGCGAGAATCGCGCCAGCGTGGGTTCGCGCGAGCCAGCGCGCACGCTGATGCCATGGACGCGATTGATCTGCTCGAACGCGTGTTCATCGGTGAGGTCGTCGCCCACGTACACCGGAAGGCGGCCGGCAAAAGGCGGCATGGCGAGCAATTGCCGCGCGGCCTCGCCCTTGTCCACCCCCGCCGGCCTGAATTCCACTACCTGCCGTCCCGGCTGCAGCTCGTAATCGGGCAGCTGCGGCAGCAACGCTTCAGCGGCCTCGCGCAGCAGCGCCAGCTTGTGCGGATCATTTCGGCAGTGCAGCGCCAGCGCCTGCTGCTTGTTTTCGATCTGGACGTCGTCGAAGCGGGCGGCGAGCTCACCTGCGAGCATGCGCATGCGGGCCTGGCTGGCGGTGCTGACGTTGCCGCGACGACAACTGCCGTCGGCGTGGCGCAGTTCCAGGCCATGCAGGCCGGCGGCCGCCCAGCGCGCGTGTCCGACGATGCGATCGAGGTCTTCGAGCGTGCGGCCGCTGATCAACCCCAGCGCCCCGTTCAGCGCCGCATGCAGGTCGTGCAGCAGGTCGATGAGCGCCAGAGGCGCGGCGACAGCGGCAGGATCGTCGCTGAAATCCAGCAACGTGCCGTCGACATCCAGCAGCAACGCCCAGCACGCGCCCTCATCGGGCAGCGGTGCGGCCGGAAGGGAAGCATTCGGGCTGGCTTGGGCGCTGGACATCAGCGTGACCGTATCAAAGCAAATGTGAAAGTCACCTGCTGACGGCGCGCGGCGCTTGAATCCGGGGCGGCCGTCCGCATCTTTTTCGCAGTGGCGGGAGGCCGCCAATTGACCAGCGGGACACAAGCTCATGCGGATGGACAAACTCACCTCGCGCTTCCAGCAGGCTTTGGCCGATGCCCAGTCGCTGGCGGTCGGTCGCGACAACAACATGCTGGAGCCCGCCCACGTGATGGCGGCATTGCTCGGACAGCAGGGCGGTTCCACCGCGCCGCTGCTGACCCAGGCGCAGGTCAATGTGCCGACGTTGCAGCAGCGCGTGAATGCGATCCTGGAGCGCCTGCCGGTGGTGCGCGGCCAGGAAGGCAACATCAATCTCGGCAACGACCTCAACCGCCTGCTCAACCTCACCGACAAGCTGGCGCAGCAACGCGGCGACCAGTTCATTGCGAGCGAGCTGTTCGTGCTGGCGGCGCTGGAGGACAAGGGCGAACTGGGCGCGGCGCTGAAGGCGGCCGGGGCGAACAAGGCGAACCTGGAAGCCGCGATTGAAAGCCTGCGCGGCGGCGAAAAAGTGCAAAGCGAAAATGCCGAGGAACAACGCCAGGCGCTGGAGAAATACTGCATCGACCTGACCGAGCGCGCCGAGCGCAACAAGCTCGATCCGGTGATCGGCCGCGACGAGGAAATCCGCCGCACCATCCAGGTGTTGCAGCGGCGCACCAAGAACAATCCGGTGCTGATCGGCGAACCCGGCGTGGGCAAGACCGCGATCGTCGAAGGCCTGGCCCAGCGCATCATCAAGGGCGAGGTGCCCGAAGGTTTGCGTGACCGCCGTGTGCTGGCGCTGGACATGGGCGCGCTGATTGCCGGCGCGAAATTCCGCGGCGAGTTCGAGGAGCGGTTGAAGGCCGTGCTCAGCGACCTGTCCAAACAGGAAGGCCGGGTGATTCTGTTCATCGACGAGCTGCACACCATGGTCGGCGCCGGCAAGGGCGAGGGCTCGATGGATGCCGGCAACATGCTCAAGCCTGCGCTGGCGCGCGGCGAGCTGCACTGCATCGGTGCCACCACGCTGGACGAATACCGCAAGTACATCGAAAAGGATGCGGCGCTGGAGCGGCGCTTCCAGAAAGTGTTCGTGGGCGAGCCTTCCGTCGAAGACACCATCGCGATCCTGCGCGGGCTGAAGGAGCGCTACGCGGTGCATCACGGCGTGGAGATCACCGACCCGGCGATCGTCGCCGCGGCCACGCTGTCGCACCGCTACATCGCCGACCGCCAGCTGCCGGACAAGGCGATCGATCTGATGGATGAGGCCGCCTCGCGCATCCGCATGGAGATCGATTCCAAGCCGGAGGAACTCGACCGGCTCGAGCGCCGGTTGATCCAGCTGAAGATCCAGCGCGAGATGCTGAAGAAGGAAAAGGACAGCGAATCGAAACAGCGCCTCGCCGATCTGGAAACCGACATTGGGAAACTCGAGCGCGAGTTCTCCGATCTGAACGAGATCTGGAAATCCGAGAAGGCCGCGTTGCAGGGCACGACCAAGGTCAAGGAGCAGATCGAGCAGGCAAACCAGGAACTGGAAGCCGCCCGGCGCGCGCAGGATTATGCGCGGATGAGCGAGATCCAGTACGGCAAATTGCCGGCCCTGGAGAAACAGCTCGCCGCGGCGCAGGCCGCCGAGACACAGGATTTCAAGCTGGTGCAGACCCGCGTCACCGCCGAGGAAATCGCCGAGGTGGTGGCGCGCTGGACCGGCATCCCGGTCAGCAAGATGCTCGAGGGCGAACGCGAGAAACTGCTGCACATGGAAGATGAACTGCACAAGCGCGTGGTTGGCCAGGACGAGGCGGTGCACGCGGTGGCCGATGCGATCCGCCGCGCACGCGCGGGCTTGTCAGATCCGAACCGCCCCAGTGGTTCGTTCCTGTTCCTGGGCCCCACCGGCGTGGGCAAGACCGAACTGTGCAAGGCGCTGGCCGAATTCATGTTCGACACCACCGACGCGATGGTGCGCATCGACATGAGCGAGTTCATGGAGAAACACTCGGTGAGCCGGCTGGTCGGCGCGCCCCCGGGCTACGTCGGCTACGAGGAGGGCGGCTATCTCACCGAGGCGGTGCGGCGGCGTCCATACAGCGTGATCCTGCTCGACGAGGTGGAGAAGGCGCACCCGGACGTCTTCAACATCCTGCTGCAGGTGCTCGACGACGGCCGCCTCACCGATGGCCAGGGTCGCACCGTGGACTTCCGCAACACGGTGATCGTGATGACCTCGAACCTCGGCTCGCAGATGATCCAGGACGCCGCGGAAAATGGCGGCGACGAAGAAGAGCAGTACACCCAGATGAAGGCGTCGGTGATGGGTGTGGTGCAGGCGCACTTCCGGCCGGAGTTCATCAACCGGCTCGACGAGATCGTGGTGTTCCGCCCGCTGGACAAGACCCAGATCCGCGCGATCGCCAGGATCCAGCTGGCCTACCTGGAGCAGCGCCTGGCCGAGCGCCAGTTGAAGCTGGTGGTCAGCGATGACGCGTTGACCTTGCTGGGCAACGTGGGCTTCGATCCCGTGTACGGGGCGCGGCCGCTGAAGCGTGCCATCCAGCAACAACTGGAGAACCCGCTGGCGAGACAGATTCTCGAAGGCCGTTTCCAGCCGGGCAGTACCATCCGCGTCAAGGTTGCCGGCGGCCATCTGGTTTTCGAGCAGTCCTGATACGACGTGAAAAAAATCCCGGCGCATGCCGGGATTTTTCCACGCGCCAGGTGCAACGCGAACGCGCTACCAGCTGTAGCGCACCTTCCCGTACACGTAGGCGCCGTTGTAGCCAAACGGGGAGAACGTGGAATACGGCAGCGTGCCGTTGTTGGTGTTGTTGGCGATGTTCCGGTCCGGATAGGTGTCGAGTGCATCATCCGCGCCCAGCGTGAACATCCAGTTGTCCAGGTGATAATTCACCGCCAGGTCGAGGATCCATTTGGGCGAAAAGGTCTGATCGACCACCGGTGGGGTCGCGTTCGGGTTGTAGCTGGCCAGGCTGCTGACGTAGTTGGTGTAACGGCCGTAGCGGGTCAGCGTGCCGGTGACGCCCCAGTTGCCGACGTTGTACTGCTCGCTGAGGATCAGCTTGCTGCGGGGTGTCGAGTTCGCGAGATAACCCTGGATGTCCTGGCGGTTCAGGCGCACGAAATTGACGCCCAGGTTGGTCAGCACGGCGGGGTTCGGTTTTACGTCGGTGACGACATTCTGGTTGTAGTTCGCGCTCAGCGTGCTGGCGAGCGTGCCGGCATTGCCGAGATCGGCCAGGTAGGAAGCCACGACGTCCACGCCACGCGTGCGGGTGGTGCCGGCATTGGTGAAGTAATTGAGGCTGCGGAAGTTGAGGTTGCTGATGCCGTTGGCCGCCAGATAGTCCATCACGGTCGGCGAGGTGGTCGCGATCGCGCCGGACAGCGCGATGCGATCCTGGATCCTGATCTGGTACACGTCGAGGCTGAGCGAGAATGCCGCGGTGGGATTCCAGACCGTGCCCACGGTGACGTTCCTCGATTTCTCCGGCTTCAGTGGCTCGGAACCGAGCAGTCGCGCAATCGGGCTGCCGACCGGCACCAGGCCGGCATTGTAGATGCCCGCGGGCAGGCCGGTTGAATTGCCGTTGGCGAAGAACAGCGATGAGGTTTGCGAGAAATATTCCTGACCCAACGCGGGCGCGCGGAAACCGGTCGATACACTGCCGCGGATGGCGAAGGTGTCGGTGAAGTCGAAGCGGCCGGACAGCGAGCCCGCGGTCGCATTGCCGAAATCGTTGTATTGCTCATGCCGCACCGCGGCGGCGACCGCGAACCGGTCGCTGAGGTTGGTTTCCAGGTCGAGATATTCGGCCACGTCATGGCGCGAGGCGTCGACCGCATTGCTCGGTTGCCAGCCGGCGAAGCCTTGCGCGCCGCCGGAGACGCCCGACGAACCGACGTACCAGGACGGCAGCGAGCCCGCGGCTATGCCATAGGTCTGGCGCAGATATTGGGCGCCAAAGGCCACGGTGACCGGATTGGGCATCCAGCCGACAGAGACCTCCTTGGCGATGTCGAGATCAACGCTTTGCTGCTTGGCGCTGAGGATGCCGTCGTGGAATTCGGTCGGTGTGCTGCCGAAATCAGTCAAGTAGGCGTAGTTGAGGCTGTTGACCGTTTCGTAGGAGACACGGTTCTGGCCGAAGTTGCCGCTCAGGTCCCAGCGCCAGCCGCTGATCTTGCCGCGCAGCCCGGCGACCATGGACTGATCAGTGGAATCGGCGTGCTCCAACGGCAGGAATCCGTCGGGATACACCTGGCCTACCAGCGGGTTGTTCGGTTTCGGCGAGTTGATGCCGTAGCGGAAAAACGCCGGTGATGTGCTCTGGCGGCGGCCGTAATGGCCGAACGCATAGAACTGCACGTCTGGCGTCAGGTCGTACTGCGCGTTGAGCAGCACGTTGGTGTCGTGCACGTCCGGGTCGCCCTGGCGGAAATTCACGCCAAGCTGGGGGAAGCCGGCGCGGCTGTCGGGTCCGGCACGGTTGGTGTGATCCTCATTGCCGCTCTGCACGGACAGGCGTAACCAGCCCTTGTCGTCATTCAGAGGGATGCCGAAGTTGGCCGAACCTTGCCACTGCCTGCCGTCGCCTGCGGAGTACTGACCGCCGGTCACTTCGACATCGCCGCCCTTTGCCCCGGTTTTGAGGATGATGTTGATCACGCCCGCGATGGCATCCGAACCGTATTGCGCCGATGCGCCGTCGCGCAGTACTTCGATGTGATCGATCGCCGACAGCGGGATGGTATTGAGATCCACCGATTGCGAGCCGCGGCCGATCACGCCGTTGTTCAGCAGGATCGCGCCGGGATGCCAGCGCTTGCCGTTCACCAGCACCAGCACCTGGTCCGGCGAGAGCCCGCGCAGCTGGGCGGGCCGCTGGGTATCGGCGGTATCTGCTGCCGCCGGGCGCGGAAAATTGAGCGAGGGAATGATGCGGGCAAGCGCCGTGGGCAGGTCCGTGGTACCGGTCTGCTGCAAGACCTTCGCCGAAACGACGTCAATCGGGGTCAGCGAACTGCTCACGGTGCGATCGCTCGCGCGCGTGCCGGTGACGATCACGGTGCTGAGGTTCCGGGCCTGGGCGGCGCTGGCCGGCGGGGTGGTGTCCTGCGCGAAGGCTGCGCTGGAGAGCGCAAACAGCACGGCGACAGACAGGCTCGCAGGTACGAAATGGTCGAGGCGCTTTTTCATGGGAATCTCCGGGACAGGAATTGTTGCAACGCGGCAAAAGAACCCTATAACCAGTGACGGTTTTCGTCAATGGCCGTATAGACGTCCATTCTTGAGAATTGTCACAGCGCGACAGAATTGTCACAGCGCGACGCGGATGCTCCTTGCGGTGCCCCGTATCTTTGGCGCAGGCTACTCCGCCACTGCTGTGGGCGCCATGTGCGAGTGGCACATTGAAATCGACGGGAACGGCACGATAATGGGAGGCTGTCAGGCCCGGTTGGCGGCCATTGCGGAGTTTTCATGCCCATTTACGAATTCGAATGCAGCCGTTGCGGGCATCGCTTCGATCACCTGCAGAAGCTTTCCGACGCCGATCCCACGATCTGTCCGGCGTGCCAGGCAGCACAATTGCATCGTCGTGTCAGTGCGCCGTTCTTCCGCCTGGCCGGCAGCGGCTGGTACGAGACGGACTTCAAGAAGGATGGCGAAAAGAAGCACCATCTGGCCGATGGCGGCAAGGTTCCCGCGCCGGCGGTTGAAAGCGCTGGTGGCGCGGCGCCGACACCTTCGACAGCTTCGACGCCTGCTGCCGCAGCGGCTCCGAGCAAGGCTGTCGCCGGTGACTCGGCGTCCTGATCAGGCCCCCTGCCGGGCGCCGTCCGCCTTGATATAGTGACTTCCGAACTGGCGGCCTGATCTCAGAGTCTGTGAAGAAAACCACTTCACTGTGGTTTTCTTCTATCGCCCGTCCGGTACATGCCCGGACGTGCTCACGCGAATCAGTCACTTGCGTGACCGATCCGCGACCGGCCATCCATGGCCGGCCTGAGAGATTGGATAGTCACAACCCCTCAGCGGAGAAGCCCGGATGTCCATGTCAAACCGTATCCTCGTGTCTGTCTTCGCGTGCCTCACCGGTGTCTGGTCGCTGACGGCCGCCGTGCCGGTGCAGGCGCAGGGCAGCCGTACCATCCGCTGCGAAAGCAATGACGCCAAGTTCAACCGGTGCAACATGCCGTGGCGGGATGCCGAACTGGTCAAGCAGGAATCGAAGGGCGCCTGCATTCGTGGCCAGAGCTGGGGCGTGGACCGGCAAGGCCTGTGGGTGGATCGGGGTTGCCGGGGTCTTTTTGCCGAGGCTCGCGGTGGCTACTCCGATCGTGCCCGCGGCTACGATCGCCCCGGATCTGGGGCGGGCTGGCAACCGGGCCCGGGCTGGGACCGGTCGATTCGCCTGCAGTGCGACAGCAACAAGAGCCGCTATCAGATGTGTCGGGTCGACCTGGGCCGGCACGGTCGGGCGCAACTGCTGCGGCGCCTGTCCGACGCCCGTTGTACCGAGGGCTACAGTTGGGGCTGGAATCGCGCCGGGGTGTGGGTCGATCACGGTTGTCGCGGCCAGTTCCTGGTCGATCGACGCTGGTAGGGGCGACCCGATCTCCGGCTTGCCTTGAGCCGCGATTTTGATCGCCGTGCCGGGCGTCGGCCTCTCGCCGAGGCGGCGGCAATGCTAAACTTCGGGGTCTTTTCATTCGTCCACGCCGCCTCGCGGCCCGGAGTTTCCAGCGCATGCGCACGCACTATTGCGGCCTCATCGACGAGACCCTGATCGACCAGACCGTGACCCTGTGCGGCTGGGTCAACACGATCCGCCTGCAGGCGCATGTGGCCTTCGTCGACCTGCGCGACCACGAGGGCCTGGCCCAGGTGGTGATCGAGCGCGAGAACGCCGGGGCGTTCGCGCTCGCCGGCGAGATCGGCAACGAGTATTGCCTGCGCGTGACCGGCACCCTGCGCCGGCGGCTGGCGGTGAACGACAAGCTCAAGACCGGCACGGTGGAACTGCTGGCCGACACCGTGGAGATTCTCAACACGGCGAAGGAGCTGCCGTTCGCCTTGCACGAGAATCCGAACGAGGACATGCGGATGACCTACCGCTACCTCGACCTGCGCCGCCCCGAGATGCAGGCGATGATGCGCAAGCGGATCCGCCTGGTGCAGGCATTGCGTCGCTATCTCGACGAACGCGGCTTCCAGGATGTGGAGACGCCGATCCTGACCAAGGCCACCCCGGAAGGCGCGCGCGACTACCTGGTGCCCAGCCGGGTGCACCCCGGACAGTTCTTTGCGCTGCCCCAATCGCCGCAACTGTTCAAGCAACTGCTGATGGTGGCCGGCTTCGATCGTTACTACCAGATCGCGCGCTGCTTCCGCGACGAGGACCTGCGCGCCGATCGCCAGCCGGAATTCACCCAGCTCGACATGGAGTTCGCCTTCGTCGAGGAAAAGGACGTGCAGGACGCCGTGGAGGAGCTGATTCGTCATGTGTTCCATGAAGTACAGGGCGTGGACCTCGACGCCCGCTTCCCGCGCATGACCTGGCAGGAGGCGATGCGCCGATTCGGCTCGGACAAACCGGACCTGCGCATCGCGCTGGAGCTGGTCGATGTGGCCGCGGTGGTGAAGCACCTAGAGTTCCAGGTATTCGCCGGACCGGCGAACGATCCCGCCGGCCGGGTGGCCGCGTTGTGCGTCCCCGGTGGCGAAGCGCTGTCGCGCAAGGATATCGACAGCTTGAGCGAGTACGCCGCGCGCTATGGGGCCAGGGGCCTGGCCTGGCTCAAGGTCGAGGATCTGGCGAAGGGACGCGAGGGCATCAAGTCACCGGTGGCGAAGTTCCTCGATGACGCGGCGTTGGAAGACGTACTCAAGGCCACGGCGGCACAGACCGGTGACATCGTGTTTTTCGGCGCCGGCGCCTGGAAGACAGTCAGCGATTTCATGGGTGCGCTGCGCCTGAAGATCGGCAAGGATCGTGGCCTGGTCGAAGCGGGCTGGAAGCCGCTGTGGGTCACCGATTTCCCGATGTTTGAATACGACGCCGAAGCGCAGCGTTATGTCGCCCTGCATCATCCCTTCACCGCGCCAAAGATCGACGACATCGCCGACCTGCGCGCGCATGCGGCCACGGCGGTGAGCCGCGGCTATGACATGGTGCTCAATGGCAACGAGATCGGCGGCGGTTCGATCCGTATCCACCGCCCGGACATGCAGAGTGCGGTGTTCGAACTGCTTGGCATCGGCGCGGCGGAGGCGGAAGCAAAGTTCGGCTTCCTGCTGAAGGCGCTGAAATTCGGCGCGCCACCGCACGGCGGCGTCGCGTTCGGCATCGACCGCATTGCCGCCTTGATGGCCGGCACCGAATCCATCCGCGACGTGATCGCGTTCCCCAAGACCACCAGTGCGCAGGACCTGATGACCGACGCGCCCTCGACAGTCGCCGCAGCGCAGTTGAAAGAGCTGCATGTGCAAGTCACTAGCGGGGAACGGGGAACGGGGAACGGGGAATAGCAACCGGCGCGCTGGCTCGCGTGGCCGCGGGACGATCGAACAGAAGAAACCCGCAATTTTCACCCTCGTTGGCATGTAATCGCCTCGTTCCCGTTCCCGTTCCCCGTTCCCCGTTCCCCCGAGCCCACCCCATGTCCGAGCACGTGATCCTGCTGCATGGCCTGTGGATGCGCGGTTTCGCGCTGTCCATGCTGCACCATCGCCTGATGGAGGCCGGATTCCGGGTGCATCGCTTCGATTACCTGAGCGTGGCGGCCAGCGAACAGCGCATTCTCGATCGCCTGCATGCGCGCATGGCCGAACTGGCGGACGAGGCCGAGGCCGTGCACCTGGTCGGACACAGCCTGGGTGGCCTGCTGGCACTGCGCGCCTGCAGCGAAACGGAGGCGTTGCCACCGGGGCGCATCGTCTGCCTCGGTTCGCCCCTGCGCGGCAGCGCGGCGGCGCGTGGCGTGGCGCGCTGGGGCCGTGGCGGCGAGATCCTGCTGGGCAACAATCGGCAGTTGATGGAGCAGGGTTTCGAGCGCTGGGACGGCCCGCGCGAGGTCGGCATGATCGCCGGCCGCAAGCCGCTGGGCCTGGGCGCGATGCTGGGTCATTTCGAGGGCGAGCATGACGGTACGGTGGCGGTCGAGGAGACCCGCCTGCCAGGCCTCCTGGACCACTGCGTGGTCGAGTCCAACCACACCAGCCTGTTGTTTTCGCCCGAAGTGGCGCGCCTGGTGGCGGAGTTCCTGCGTGGCGGGCATTTTCCCGCCTCCCTGCCTTGAATCACCGCCATGGCGTGCCGGCACGGCAGCCGGTTTCAGGTAAAATCAGCGGCTTGTCCAGCCGGATCTGCAGGAATCACCATGGGTAGAGGTCCTTCCATCGAAGGTCGCAAGAATGCCGAGGACGCCAAGCGCGCCAAGGTGTTCACCAAGCTGATTCGCGAAATCACCGTGGCCACCCGGGCCGGCGTGGCCGATCCGGCCGGCAATCCCCGGTTGCGCGCGGCGGTCGACAAGGCGCTGTCGGCGAACATGACCCGTGACACCATCGAGCGCGCGATCAAGCGTGGCTCGGGTGCCGACGGCGGCCAGGACATGCAGGAGTTGCGCTACGAGGGTTACGGTCCGGCCGGCATTGCGCTGATCATCGATTGCTTCACCGACAACCCGACCCGTACCGTGGCCGATGTGCGCTATGCGTTGTCCAAGCATGGCGGCAATCTGGGGACGTCGGGCTCGGTGGCCTTCCAGTTCACCCATTGCGGCGAACTGGTGTTCGCCACCGCGGACAAGGCCAGTGCCGAGGAATTCGTGCTGGAGTCCGCGCTGGAAGCGGGTGCCGATGACGTCATCAACGAACATGGCGAAAGCATCGTGTTGTGTGCCCCGGAGAATTTCGAGGCGGTGCAGCAGGCGTTGATCGATGCCGGCCTGAATGCCGAGCATGCCGGCGTGGTGATGCGCCCGAACAATCGCATCGAAGTGCCGGAGGAGGCGCGCGAATCCCTGCACGACCTGCTCGCCAATCTCGATGCCCTGGATGACGTGAGCGAGGTCTCGCACAACGCCTTGCTGCCAGCTGATGGCTGACAGCAAGGCGGGGAATGGGGAATGGGGAATAGGGAATGGACCCAGGCTCGATGCATTGACCGACCCCCGATTGCCCATTCCCGGCTCCCGGCCCGTGCGCATCATCGGCATTGACCCGGGTAGCCAGCGTACCGGTGTCGGCATCATCGACGTGAACGACCATGGCAAGCTCGTCCATGTCTTTCACGGCGCGCTCGCCGTGGCCGGTGAGGCCAGTTTTCCGTTGCGCCTGAAACGCATCTTTGACGAACTGTGTGACATCATCGCCGCGCATCGGCCAGTCGAGTGCGGGATCGAGCGCGTGTTCATGGCGCGCAATCCGGACTCGGCGCTCAAGCTGGGGCAGGCACGCGGCGCCGCGATCTGCGCGGTGGTCAGTCAGGGGATCGGGGTGCACGAATACGCGGCAACCGAAGTCAAGCAGGCCGTGGTCGGCAGCGGCCGCAGCGACAAGACCCAGGTGCAACACATGGTGGGCGTGTTGCTCGGCCTGAGCGGGCCGCTGCAGGCCGACGCCGCCGATGCGCTGGCGATTGCGATAACCCACGCCAACACGCGTGCCAGCCTGGCCCGCGTGGGCATTCCGCGCACCGCCTGGCGCCGGCGCCGATGAAAATGCCGGTCCGTAGCCGTTGGAGTCGACACGCATGATCGGGCGCCTGCGCGGCATCCTTGTTGCCAAACACCCGCCCTCGTTGCTGGTCGAGGTGGGCGGCATCGGCTACGACGTCGAAGCGCCCATGTCCACGATCTACGACCTGCCCGGGCTCGGCAAGGAAGTGATCCTGCTCACTCATCATGCCGTGAAGGAAGACGGTGTCACCTTGTACGGCTTTCTGCATGAGAGCGAGCGATCATTGTTTCGCAACCTGCTGAAGGTCAGCGGGATTGGCGGGAAGATCGCCTTGTCGGTCCTCTCCGGCGTTTCCACGGACCATTTCGCACGACTGGTGCAGGCCGGCGACGTGGTCGCCTTGACCAGGATTCCCGGCATCGGCAAGAAAACGGCCGAACGCATCGTGGTCGAGTTGCGCGATCGTCTCGACGGCATGTCCACGCTGGCCGGTGTATCCCTGCGCCATGCCGCCGTGCCGCTGGATGCTGCTGGCGAGGCCAGCGTGGCGCTGCAGCAACTGGGCTACAAGCCCGCCGAAGTGAGTCGGCTGGTACAGAAGGTTGCCGCCGAGGGCGACGATGCCGAAACCATCATCCGCAAGGCGCTGCGCGCGGCGCTGGGCAATTAGGCCGCCAGGATTTCCATGAGCGAAGCACAGCAGGATCAGGCGGAGTCATCCTCCTCCGGCGACGCCGACAACGGCCGCAGTGCGAAATCGGCGTTGATCGTCGGTGCGATCGGTGTGGTGTTCGGCGACATCGGTACCAGCCCGCTGTACACGATGCATGAGACTTTCCTGCCCGAACATGGATTGCATCCGCATCCGAGCACGGTACTGGGCATCCTGTCGCTGGTCACCTGGTCACTGATCATCGTGGTGGCCGTGAAATACGTCAGCCTGGTCATGCGCGCGGATAACAAGGGCGAGGGCGGCATCATGGCCCTGATGACCCTGGCCCAGCGCGCCGTGGGCAAATCGGTACGCGCGCGCCGGGTGATCACGCTGATGGCCCTGCTGGGCGCGGCGCTGTTTTTCGGGGACGGCGTGATCACGCCTTCCATCACCGTGTTGTCCGCGATCGAAGGCCTGCAGGTCGCCGCACCGGGGTTGTCCCACTTCGTGGTGCCGGTCACGGTGGTGGTGTTGCTGGGGTTGTTCTGGCTGCAACGCCATGGCACGGCCAGGATCGGCGTGCTGTTCGGACCGATCATGATGCTGTGGTTCCTGGCGCTGGCGGTGATCGGCGTGCACAACATCATCCAGGCGCCTGGCGTGCTGCGTGCGCTCAATCCCTGGTACGCGCTGCACTTCTTCCTGACCCATGGCAAGACCTCGATCCTGGCCCTGGGCTCGGTGGTGCTGTGCGTGACCGGTGCGGAGGCGCTGTATACCGACATGGGTCATTTCGGGCGTTATCCGATCCGTGCGGCGTGGTTCGGTTTCGTGATGCCGGCGCTGCTGCTCAACTATTTCGGCCAGGGCGGCCTGCTGCTGGTCCATCCGGACGCGATCGCCAACCCCTTCTATTACTCGGTGCCCTCGTGGGGCCTGTACCCGATGATCGGCCTGGCCACGGCGGCGGCGGTGATCGCCTCGCAAGCGGTGATCTCCGGCGCTTTCACCGTGACGCGGCAGGCGATTCAACTGGGCTTCCTGCCGCGCATGCAGGTGGTGCATACCTCGCGCGAGGCGATCGGCCAGGTTTTCCTGCCATGGGTGAACCGGGCGCTGATGGTGGCCGTGCTCGCCACGGTGATCGGCTTCGGCTCGTCCAATGCGCTGGCCGGCGCCTACGGCATTGCAGTCACCGGCACCATGGCGATCGATACCGTACTGACCATGATCGTGGCGCGCCGCATGTGGCAGTGGAACCACATTTCCGTGATCCTGGTCGCGCTGCTGCTGTTGACCGTCGACCTGAGTTATTTCGGCGCCAACACGTTGAAGATCCCCGATGGTGGCTGGTTCCCGCTGGTGCTGGGCCTGCTCCTGTTCACCGTGATGACCACCTGGCGTCGCGGCCGCGAACTGGTGGTGCGCGAGATCAAGCAGGGCGGCCTGGCGTTGGCGCCATTCATCGAGAGCATGACCGAGCATCCACCGATCCGGGTACCGGGCACGGCAGTATTCCTCACCGCGAACCAGAACGCCGTGCCGCACGCCTTGCTGCACAACCTCAAGCACAACAAGGTGCTGCACGAACGCAACGTGTTGCTGACGGTGGAGATCCTCGAGACGCCGGTCGCCGATGCCGAGGACCGGATCCAGATCAGCCCGATGAGCAGCGATTTCTACAGCCTGGAACTGCGCTTCGGTTTCGCCGAGGATCCCGATATCCCGCTTGCCTTGTCGCAGTGCACGCGCGAGGGTCTGGGCTTCGACATGATGGACACCACGTTCTTCCTGTCGCGCGAAAGCATCGTCTCCAGCGAGCGTCGCCCGGGCATGGCACGCTGGCGCGACAAGCTGTTTGCCTTCATGGCGCGCAATGCGCTGCCCGCCACCGCGTTCTTCCAGATTCCCGGCAACCGCCTGATCGAACTGGGCGCGCAGCTGGAGATCTGAAGCCGCAACAAGGCTCGTACCTCCCCGGCCCATGTCGGTTTCGCACATGATTACATCAGCACCAGTACCAGCGATCGAGCGACCGTCACCACGCCGCGCCGCCCTGGCCGTGGGGGCCATCGGGATCGTGTTTGGCGACATCGGCACCAGCCCGCTGTACACCATGGCGGAGACGCTGGGCACGCACGGCGCGACACCGTCGCGGGCGGCGGTGCTCGGCGTTCTCTCGCTGATCTTCTGGGCGCTGATGATCGTGGTGTCGCTGAAATACGTGACCTTCGTCATGCGCGCCGACAACAAGGGCGAAGGCGGCATCATGGCATTGATGGCGCTGGCTCAGCGCTCGCTCGGCGGCGGCTCGGCGCGTGGGCGCTGGCTGTTGGCGGTGCTCGCCATCTTCGGCGCGTCGCTGTTCTATGGCGACGGCGTCATCACCCCGGCGATCTCGGTGCTGTCGGCGCCGTCGAGGGGCTGAAGGTGGCCGAACCGGCGCTGGCACGATTCGTCGTGCTGATCGCGCTGCTGATCCTGGGCGGCGTGTTCGCGCTGCAACGTCATGGCACGCATGTCGTCGGCCGGATGTTCGCACCGGCAATGGTGCTGTGGTTCCTGGTGCTGGCGGTGCTGGGCATTCGCCAGATCGCGCTGCATCCGCAGGTGCTGGCGGCGCTGAATCCTGGCTACGCCCTGGAGTTTTTCGTCCGCCATGGCTACGGCGCATTCATCGCGCTCGGCGGGGTGGTATTGGCCCTGACCGGTGCCGAGGCGTTGTACGCCGACATGGGCCATTTCGGCAAAACGCCCATACGTCTGGCCTGGTTCGGTTTCGTGCTGCCATCGCTGCTGCTGAACTACTTCGGCCAGGGCGCCTTGCTGCTCGGCGATCCGGCGGCGATCGAGGGCCCGTTCTATCGCATGGTGCCGACGACGTTGCTGTATCCGATGATCGCGCTGGCCACGGCGGCGGCGGTGATCGGCTCGCAGGCGGTGATTTCCGGAGCCTTTTCGATGACCCGCGAGGCCATGTCGCTCGGCTATTCGCCGCGGATGGCGGTGGTGCATACCTCGCGCGAGATGTCGGGCCAGGTTTTTGTGCCGTGGGTGAACCGCCTGTTGATGATGATGGTGTTCGCCGTGGTGCTGGGCTTCCGCAGTTCCGACAATCTCGGTGCCGCGTATGGCATCGCGGTGACCGGCACGATGACCGTCACTACCGTGCTCGCCCTGGTGGTGGCGCGCAAACATTGGCATTGGCACTGGTTCTGGGTAGTCCTGGTCGGTGCGTTGCTGTTGACGGTGGACCTGGCCTTCTTTGCAGCCAACGCGCTGAAGATCACCCACGGCGGCTGGTTTCCGCTGGTGCTGGGCGTACTGTTGTTCATCATGATGACGACCTGGCGGCGCGGGCGCGAGCTGGTGCTGCGCGGGCTGAAGCAGGGTGGACTGGCGCTGGTGCCCTTCCTCGAGAGCATCGAGGCTCATCCACCGCTGCGGGTTCCGGGCACCGCGGTGTTTCTCACGGCCAACCTCCACGCGATACCGCATGCCCTGCTGCACAACCTCAAGCACAACAAGGTGCTGCACGAGCGCAACGTGTTGCTGACCGTGGAGACGCTGGAGACCCCGACGGCCGAGCCGGAGGAACGCATCCGCATCGTGCCGCTGAGCGAGGGTTTTTTTTCGCTGACGCTGCGTTTCGGCTTCGCCGAAGACCCGAACGTGCCGCTGGCGCTGGTCCAGTGTTCGCGCGAGGGTCTGACGTTCGACATGATGGACACCACCTTCTTTCTGTCGCGCGATACCGTGATTGCCGAGGGACGCCGCCCGGGCATGGCTTTGTGGCGCGACCGGCTGTTTGTGATCCTCTCGCGCAACGCGCTGCCAGCCACCGCGTTTTTCCAGATTCCCGGCAACCGCCTGATCGAGCTGGGTACGCAGGTGGAGATCTGATCTGCGCAGCGGATCAGATCTCCACCTGCGATCCACGGATGGATCGCACGCGAATCGATCGCCGTGGCGGTCGATTCGCGGAGCCAGGGTTGGGCATCGCCCAACCCTGGCGAGTCGAAGAAGTGCAGGAAGCACTTCTTTGACTCATGGGCATGGGCGCTCTTGCTGTCGATTTCAGCCCCACTCAGGCGTCCAAGCCGTCATAATTCCCCAATGACCGAACCCCGCATCATCACCGCGGCCGCCCAGCTAGACGACGAGGCGCTGGAAGCCAGCATCCGGCCGAAGCGACTGGCCGAATACCTCGGTCAGCAGACCGTGCGCGAGCAGTTGTCGATCTACATCGAGGCCGCTCGCAAGCGCGGCGGCGCGCTGGATCATGTGCTGATCTTCGGGCCGCCCGGACTGGGCAAGACAACGCTCAGCCACGTCATTGCCAACGAGCTCGGTGTCAACCTGCGCTCGACGTCCGGCCCGGTGCTCGAGCGCGCCGGTGACCTGGCCGCGCTGTTGACCAACCTGGAGGCGAACGACGTGTTGTTCGTCGACGAGATCCATCGACTGTCGCCGGTGGTCGAGGAGGTGTTGTATCCGGCGATGGAGGACTTCCAGATCGACATCATGATCGGCGAGGGTCCCGCGGCGCGCTCGATCAAGCTGGACCTGCCGCCGTTCACCCTGATTGGGGCCACGACCCGCGCCGGCATGCTCACCGCGCCGCTGCGTGACCGCTTCGGCATCGTGCAGCGACTGGAGTTCTATACCACCGGGGAACTCACGTCGATCGTGCGGCGTGCGGCGCGCATCCTCGGCATCGCGTGCGCGCCGGAGGGGGCGCAGGAAATCGCCCGCCGTTCGCGTGGCACGCCACGCATCGCCAATCGCCTGCTGCGCCGGGTGCGCGATTACGCGGAAGTGCGCGCGGATGGCGAGATCACCCTGGTGGCGGCCCGGGCCGCGCTGGACATGCTGAAGATCGACGCGGAAGGTTTCGACGAGCTGGATCGGCGCCTGCTTGGCTTGATCGTGGAGAACTTCGACGGCGGCCCGGTGGGCGTGGAATCGCTGGCCGCCGCCTTGAGCGAGGACCGCGGCACCCTGGAAGACGTGGTCGAGCCTTACCTGATCCAGCAGGGATACCTCGTGCGTACGGCGCGCGGGCGCATGATCAGCGCCAGGGGCTGGCGTTACCTGGGACTGGTACCGCCGCCGCGCCAGGCGCAGGCGGCGGATCTGTTCACCCCGGATACCGACGATGTCTGAGCTGCCCGCCACGCCGTTTTGCTGGTCCGTGCGGGTTTACTGGGAAGACACCGACGCCGGCGGCGTGGTCTATCACGCGGGCTACCTGCGCTTCATGGAGCGCGCGCGCAGCGAGTGGATGCGTGCGCTCGGGGTCGACCAGATGGCGTTCAAGCGAGCGACCGGGCTGGCCTTCATGGTGCGCGACATGCAGATCGACTTTCTCAAGCCAGCCCTGCTGGATGATGAACTGTCGGTGACGGTGGAAGTCGAAGCGTGGCGTTCTGCCAGTATCCTGTTCACCCAGACGATCACCAGAGCGGACGGCAGTTGCCTGATTCGTGCCAGCGTGCGGGTGGCCTGCGTGGACCTCGCGCGCATGCGACCGGCACTGATACCGCCCGATCTGATCTCGCAATTCGTACCCTAGGAGGCGGTCGGTTTTGCTGGTCGAGACGAGAATGCGGCTGTGTGAGGACAGATTTCTGACGATTCGCCGGTCCAACGTGGTTCCATGGATCAAGCATCGACGGGGATGTGGACCGCACCGCCGGATTCGCAGGCCGACCAGGCGAAGTCCGACAGCCTGCTGGACCAATTCAAGCCCGAACCCGCGGAGAACCTGCAAGCCATGAATGGTGGACTGAACATTTTCACGTTGGTCGCGGAATCGAGCGTGCCGGTGCAACTGGTGCTGCTGATCCTGCTGGTGTTCTCGTTTCTGTCGTGGGTGATCATCATCCGCAAATACACCCAGACCAAGGCGGCGCTGGAAGACGCCGAGGCGTTCGAGGAGCGTTTCTGGTCCGGTGGCGACCTTGCCCAGTTGTTCCGCGAGGTGAGCAACCGCGGCGGCGACAATGGCGGCATCGAGAACATCTTCGAATCGGGCTTCCGCGAGTTCGCCCGCCAGCGCCAGCGCAAGACGCATGACACGCGCAGCGTGATCGAGGGTTCCGAGCGCGCCATGCAGGTGGCCGGCACGCGCGAGGTCGGGCTGCTCGAGCGCAACCTGGAGTTCCTCGCCAACGTCGGCTCCATCAGTCCATACGTGGGCCTGTTCGGCACGGTGTGGGGCATCATGGGCGCGTTCCAGGGGCTGGGCGACATGAAGGATGTGACCATCGCCGTGGTCGCGCCGCACATCTCCGAGGCCCTGATCGCCACTGCCATGGGCCTGTTCGCGGCCATCCCGGCGCAGTGGGCGTACAACCGTTACGCGACCAAGGTGGAACGCATCGCCTCGCGCTATGACGTCTTCCAGGAAGAGTTCTCTTCTGTGCTGCAGCGGCAGATCCAGACCGACGACGCGGCCTGAGCGGAGCAGCAGCCATGCGTACTTCCGGGCGCGTCAAGCGCTACAAGCTCAAATCCGAAATCAACGTGGTGCCGTACATCGACGTGATGCTGGTGCTGTTGATCATCTTCATGGTGACCACGCCGATGCTCAACAACAGCGTCGACGTGCAGTTGCCGCAGTCCGATGCCAAGTCGTTGCAGCAAAAGAAAGACCCTGTGCTCGTCTCGGTGCTGCAGGATGGCCAGCTCTACCTGACCCTGAGCGGCGCAAAAAAGGAGTTGGTGGACGAGGACACGCTCAAGCTCAAGGTCGGCGCTTTCGTGCGCGAGAATCCGCAGGTCAGCGTGCTGGTCGGCGGTGACGAGCGCGGCTCCTACGGCGGTGTCTTCAAGGTGCTGGCCGACCTGCAGCAGGCCGGCGTGGCCAAGGTCGGGCTGATGGGCCAGCCAGGTGCACCTGACGGCCAGGGCAAGAGCACGTCCCATGGACGAAAGTAGGGCGACGCCGAAGGCGGTCGTACTATCCGCCGTCCTGCACATCGGCATCGTGGGGTTCCTGTTCCTCGCGGTGTTGCCGTGCTCGAAATACGAGGCCTTCATCACCGCGCTCGGCTTGCCGGCCTCGTTGAACCCGATCACCTGTTCCAGGCCATTGCAATTGCAGGGGCCGATCATCGAGGCGACCCTGATCGGCCCGACCGGCAGTCCGCCGCCGAAGGCGGTCAAGGTCAAGCCGGTACCCAACACGGTCCCGCCGCCGCCCAGCGTGCCGCCGCCCACGCCGCCGCCGCCGGAAAAGCCCGCGGTCAGCCAGTTGCCACCGCCGCCGAAACATCCGGACACGGTGGACCAGGAGCGCGTGGTCGAGGACGCGGCGCTGAAGGCCGAGGAGGCCAAGAAGCTGCAGGAAGAAAAAGAGCGCCAGCGCCAGTCGGAGCTGGACGCCCAGGCTGCAAAGAAAAAGGCCGAGGAAAAGAAGAAGCTCGACGCACTGTTTGCCAAGATGGACGCCGCCTCGGCCCAGACCAAACAGCTGGACAGCAAAGCAAAACAAGCCAAACAGCAGATGGAGGACCTCAAGAACGCCCAGGACAACGCGCGTTCGGATGTGCCCAACGCGAACCAGTTGCAGACTGGCAACAACAGCCCGAACAGCGATCTGAGCAGCGAATACGCAGCGGCCATTCAGAATGCGGTCACGCCGAACTGGCTGCGTCCGGATAACATGCCGGATGTTCCGTGCACGGTTCACATCGTGCAATCACCTGGTGGCGACGTCCTGAGTGCGAACGTGGATTCAAGCTGCCCGTATGACGATGCCGGTCGACGCTCGCTGGAAAATGCGGTGTTGCGAACCAAGACCTTGCCCTACAAGGGTTTCGAAAAAGTGTTTCAGCGCAACCTCACTCTCATCTTCCGGCCGCAATGAGCAAATCCATGCGCAAACTCACTTCACGCTTCGCCATCATCCTGCTGATCGCGACGGCATGGTTCGCCGGCCCGGTTGCCGCGCAATCGCCGCTGACGGTCGACATCGTGGGTGGCGTCAAGACGGCCACCCCGATCGTGGTGGTGCCGTTTGCCCAACAGGGCGGGACGCCACTGACGACCGACGTGGCCGCCGTGATGAGCAACGATTTCAACCGCTCGGGCAAGTTCCGCTCGCTGGCCAAGAGCGAAATCGTGGAAACGCCGGCGCAGGGGTCGGATATCAAGTTCGCCACCTGGCGTCTGCTCAAGCAGGATTACATCGTGGTCGGGCGGATCAGCGGCGAGGGCAGCGGCACGCTCAACGTCACCTACGAGCTGTGGGACATCAACAAGCAGCAGGAACTGCTGGGTGGCACCTTTACTACGCCGGCGGCCGATCTGCGCGGTGTGGCGCACCGGATGGCCGACAAGATCTACGAGAAGATCACCGGCGTCCGTGGCGCATTCTGGACCCGCATCGCGTATGTCACCGCGGTCGGCCTGGGCGACAAGACGACCTATTCGCTGATCGTGGCCGATTCGGATGGCTACAACCCGCAGGTGGCGGTGCGTTCGCGCGAGTCCCTGCTGTCGCCGGCGTGGTCGCCGGACGGATCCAGCATCGCCTACGTTTCGTTCGAAGATGGCAATTCCTCGATCCGCATCCAGAACATCCTCACCGGGGCACGTCAGCTGGTCTCCGCGCGCAAAGGCATCAACGGCGCGCCGGCGTGGTCGCCGGATGGCAAGAAATTGGCGGTGTCGCTGTCCTATGTCGGCAATCCGGAAATCTTCGTGATCGACCTGGCGAGCCATCAGGCGACCCGGGTGACCAACAACCTGGCGATCGATACCGAGCCACAGTGGTCGCCGGACGGCCAAAGCATCTATTTCACCTCCGACCGCTCCGGCCGACCGCAGATCTACCAGATTCCGGCCACCGGCGGCACGCCGCAGCGGATTACCTTCCAGGGGCAATACAACGCCAAAGCCTCGGTGAGCTACGACGGCAAGCAGATTGCCATGGTGCAGGGCAGCGGGAACGTGTATCGTATCGTTATTCAGGATCAGAGCCTGGGCGGGCAGCAGCGCTTTATCTCGCCGGGTCCGCTGGACGACTCGGTCAGCTTTGCGCCCAATGCAAGTATGTTGCTTTACTCTGCCACCGAAGGTACCCGAGGAGTCCTGTATTCCGTGTCCAGCGACGGGATGGTTCGAGAGCGCCTCAAACTCGCCGAGGGCAACGTGCAGGAGCCAGCTTGGGGGCCTTACCGCAAGCCTTGAATTTTTGTGCTGTCGTGCAGAAACTGTGCGACGACATAATGCCCAGGGAACGGGCCCGAACGAAGCCATCGGCGTGTTTCGGTTTCAGGTGGGAATGCGCTCGTCGCAGCCTCGCCAGTCAGAGCGGCATGCAGTATCACGCATCGTCGATCTTTCAGATGTCACAATAACAGTCGGACAACCGGCGGAAGTTGTTTTGTAATCTCCCATCGTCATCTGTTTGTCGGAACTCAACTCGTTTAAGGAATGTCACCATGAACAAAACCGTTCGCATTGCCCTGGTAGCCCTGCTTTGTGTGGGCGCAGCTGCGTGCAGCAAGAAGCAGGAAGTCAAACCCCAGCCGCCGGTGGAACAAGCTGCAGCGACTACCGAAACCACCGCGACCAGCAACAAGTACACCCCGGCCGACCTCGATACCGATGCCTGCCTGCGTCAGCGCGTTGTGTACTTCGATTTCGACAAGTCCGAGATCAAGCCGGAATTCCAGCAGATCATGGCTTGCCATGCGAAGTACCTGCAGGATCGCCCGAGCGCACAGATGCGCCTGGAAGGCAACACGGACGAGCGCGGCACGCGTGAATACAACCTTGGCCTGGGTGAGCGTCGTGGCAACGCGGTGTCCAGCGCGCTGCAGGCAAACGGTGCCTCCGCCAGCCAGATGACGGTGATCAGCTACGGCAAGGAAAAGCCCGTGTGCCGTCAGCACAATGAGGATTGCTGGAGCAAGAACCGCCGCGTCGAGATCGTTTACACGGCGCAGTAATGACGAAGCAACTGGCTAACGGTTTCACAGCCAGGTTCGGCATGGCGGGCGCAATCGCGTCCGCCATGCTGTTTGTGTTTCCGGTATTCGCCCAGGATTCCCGCCTGAGCCTGGCCGACCGCGTCACGCGGCTGGAGCAGCAGGCGCAAAATCGCGACCAGAGTGGTACCGGCGTGGTCAACCAGGTCCAGCAGATGGGCGCACAGTTGCGCCAGATGCAGGGACAGATCGAGGAGTTGCAGCATCAGCTGCAAGTGCTCAACGACAAGAACAAGGCCCAGTACGCCGACCTCGACGCGCGCCTCGCGCGTCTCGAGGGTGGCGGCGCGGGCAACGCGGGAAAACCGCAGGCGCCAGCTGCCAATCCGGCAGCGGCCACCACGGTCGCAACAAGCAGTGGCAGCACGGCGAACCAGCCGGCCGCGCCCTCCAGCAGCGGCGGCGCGAGCGCCGATCCGGCGGCAGCGCAGTCAGCTTATGACACCGCGTTTCAGTCGATCCGCGCAGGCAATTATGTGGCCGCCTCGCGTGAGTTTCGCAGTTTCATCCAGCAATACCCGAATCACGCCCTCGTACCGAACGCCTGGTACTGGCTGGGGCAATCGTATTTCGTCACCACCAACTACTCGGTGGCGCTGGAGGCGTTCAAACAGGTGGTTGATCAGTTCCCGCAGAGCGACAAGCTGCCCGATGCGCTGCTCAAGGTCGGTTATTGCCAGATCGAGTTGAAGCAGGTTGCCGCCGCCAAGGTCACGTTGAAGCAGGTCATCGCCAAGTATCCGGGTTCGGATTCGGCGAGCCTGGCGCAGGAGCGTTTGCAGCGCCTGCAAGTCCAGTCCGGCGGCTGAGACCGTGAGCGACGATGACCTGCGCGTGGTGAACGCCACGCCAGCCGCGGCTGTTGCCGAGCGCCTGCGCATCACCGAAATCTTCCATTCGATCCAGGGTGAGGCCGACGCGATCGGCTGGCGCACGGTGTTCGTGCGACTCACCGGTTGCCCCTTGCGCTGCGTCTGGTGCGATACGGAATACTCGTTCCATGGTGGCGACTGGCATGCGATCGACGATATCCTGGCCGAGGTCGCCCGCTACGGCGCGAAGCGTGTCTGCGTTACCGGTGGCGAGCCACTGGCGCAGAAGCGCTGCCTGATCCTGCTGCGCAAACTGTGCGACGTCGGCTACGAGGTCTCGCTGGAAACCTCGGGCGCCCTCGACGTTTCGGCGGTGGATCCGCGCGTGCACAAGGTGATGGACCTGAAGGCGCCGGGTTCGGGCGAAAGCGGGCGCAACCTCTGGTCCAACCTCGACCATCTGTTGCCGCACGATCAGATCAAGATCGTCCTCGCCAGTCGCGAGGACTACGAATGGGCCTGTGCGATGCTCGCCGAGCATGCCCTGGCCGATCGTTGCGCAGTGTTGTTCTCGCCGGTGCACGGCGCGCTGCAGCCGCGCGATCTGGCCGAGTGGATCATCGCCGACCGGTTGCCGGTGCGTTTCCAGCTGCAGTTGCACAAGCTTCTGTGGAACGATACGCCCGGAAAATAAGCCGCTCGCCTGTCCTGGCGGCGCTTGCGGCCGGTGATCGGCCACATCTGGTGGAAACAAGTCATGTCGGAAAAACCGTTGCGCAAGGCTGTCGTGCTGGTATCGGGCGGCATGGATTCGGCCGTTGTCGTTGCGCTGGCGCGCGAGCAGGGCTATCAGGTCCACGCGCTGAGCGTGGCCTATGGCCAGCGCCACAACGCCGAGCTGGCGGCCTCCGATCGCGTCGCCACGATGCTGGGCGCGGTCGAGCACAAGACCGTGGCGATCGACCTGCGCAGCATCGGCGGCTCGGCGCTCACGGCGGATATCGATGTGCCGCTCGATGCGCCAGACAGCAGTGACATCCCGGTGACCTACGTGCCGGCGCGCAACACGATCATGTTGTCGATCGCGCTGGGCTGGGCCGAGGTGCTCGGCTCCAGCGATATCTGGTGCGGGGTCAATGCGGTGGATTATTCGGGTTATCCGGATTGCCGCCCGGCCTTCATCGACGCGTTCGAAAAGCTCGCCAACCTCGCCACCAGGGCCGGCGTCGAAGGCGCGCGCATCCGCATCCATGCACCCCTGATGGACTTGAGCAAGGCCGACATCGCCCGCGAAGGTCAACGCCTGGGCGTGGACTTCTCCGCCACCGTCAGCTGTTACCAGGCCGATGACGAGGGCCGCGCCTGCGGACATTGCGATGCCTGCCGGTTGCGTGCGCACGGTTTCCGCGAGGCCGGCATCGCCGATCCCACGCGTTACGCATGAGGGAGGCTTTGTCTTGTGCCACCGTGGTGCAGCCCGTAAAATCGGCGGCTTGGCTTCATTCTGGCCAGGCATGTCGCACCGCGTCGGGTCGTTAGCTCAGTTGGTAGAGCAGTAGACTTTTAATCTATTGGTCCCGGGTTCGAATCCCGGACGACCCACCAATCACCTGGGTGCCCATGCGGCGCCCGTTTTTTATCGGGCTCCGAACGGACCGGTCATGGTGATGTCAGCGACTGCCGCTCGGTCAGGGCCGCCAGCATTGCGCTAAGCAGCTGCCGCGGCAACACGGGCTTGTGCAAGAGCGGGATTTTTTCCGCGATCACCTCGCGCAGGCGATCGGCGCGGGTTTCGCCGGTGATCAGCAGGCGCGCGAAGCGTGCTTCGCCATCGCGTTCGTAGAGGCGATCGAGTTCGGCAAAAAGATCGGGTCCGCGTTCGCCCGAACGAAGCAGCAGATCGCAAATCACCATATCGGCCGGCGCGGGCCAGTTCTCGACAGCCTCCAGCGCCTGCTGGCGATCTTCGGCGACCGCCACTTCGCAACCCCAACTGCGCAGCAGGAAACTGATGCCGGAAAGGATCGCCGGATCATCGTCCAGTACCAGCACGCGCCGCCCTGCCAGATCACCCGTTGCTTCGTTCCCGGTTGCTGCGGGGAACGCGTGTGCCCTGGCCAATGGCAATGCAAAGTGGAACACGCTGCCCCGGCCTGGCCGTGATTTCACCTCGACCCTGGTGTCGAGCAATTGCGCCAGCCGCTGCGTGGTGACCAGACCCAGGCCCAGACCCGGGCCGGAAGGTGAACCGTCATCGGATCCCGCGCTGGCGTGATCGTCGATGTAATAGAACTCCTCGAATACGTTGGCAAGGTGTTCCGGCGCAATGCCGGTGCCGGTGTCCCACACCTCGATGCGCACCTGGTCGGTGCCGCTGCGCCGGACGCCGATCAGGACGCCGCCCAAGTGGGTGAAGCGCAGCGCGTTGCTGACGAGGTTGTTCAACATGCGGGTGAGCATCACGCGGTCGGTACGCACCCAGCATCGGGTGGGGTGGACCTTGAGTGACAGCTCGCGCTGTTCGGCGACCATGCTGAAGTTGCGGTGGATTTCAGCCAGGAGTTCGTCGAGGCGGAACTCACTGATCTCGGCCTGGACGGCGCCGGCCTCCAGCCGCGACAAGTCGAGCAACTCACCGAACAGGTAATCGAGTGATTGCACGCATTCCTGGATATGGGCGATCCGATCCAGCCGGTGCGGGTCGTCTTCGTCCACGGCCAGTGCGGCCGAGAACAGGGTCAGCGCATGCAGTGGCTGGCGCAGATCGTGCGAGGCGGCCGCCAGAAAGCGCGCGCGGGTCGCGCGGGCGGTTTCCAGCGCCGCGTTCTTCCATACCAGTTCCTGGGTGGCGTGTTCGATCTGTCGTCGCATGCTGCGGTGACTGTCGAACAGCGCGGCGGCGGCATGATTGAAGCCGCGCTGGAGCTCGCCGATTTCGGTGTAGTCGGTCACCGTCACGCTGACTGGCTGGTCGGCGTGACCCAGTTGACGTACCGCCCCGACCAGTCGGCGCAACGGCGCGCTGATCCAGCGCGCCACCTGCCAACCAATCACACCCGCCACCAGCAGGCTCAGCAACAGCGCAAGCACCGCGTAACGGATGTTTGCATGCTGCGCGGCAATGGCGTCATGCAGGCTGACGTTGACCAGTACGGAGCCCAATACCACGGGCACGGCTCGGGCATCGACTATCTCGCGCACCATGCTGGTGACCTCGGACGGGTTGTCGTCGGCGGCGCGATGGTCGGCGAGGATCTGTCCGCCTGCGGTGCGGATCTGGACCCGTGTCACGTGCGGGAGTTCGCCGATGGATTCGGCAATCCGCAGCAGTTCGCGCAGACGCATCTCGCGCAGCGGTTGCACGCAAACCGATGCGGTCTGCGCGGCAATGGCGTCGGCGTTGGTCTGCGCCATCTGGCGCAAGCTGGCCAGTTGGCGCTGGGTCAGCAGGGCCACCAGCAGGACGGCGGTGATCAGCGTCGGCACCAAGGCAATGAACGCCATGCGCTGCATCAGCGACGTATGCCGCCACAACCGTACCGGCCACGAGTTTCCCGCCAGATCCATCGTCCGCGTGCTCCCGTTGGGTGGCCCATCACCAGCACAGGGCGACCGGCGCGATCGCGTGACGCCCACGCGGCGCACCCTTGCCGCGCACAGGCACAACACTAGCGCGAAATGAACGGCTTGACAGCCGCCCGGCGCGGAGCCGGGCCGGAGTTCATTTGAGGGTACGGCGACGCTGCCACCGGCTCAGCTGTTCGAGCAACAGCGGCAGCAGGGCGAGCAGGGCGATGGCGCCCAGCGGCAGCAGCACCTCGCGATGCATGAACATGCCAAAGCCAAAACCGTTGCCCTGGCTCATCGCGTCGCCCAGGCCGGCGCCGACCGAAGTTTCGAAAATCAGCGACACCGTGCCGCCCAGCCAGCTGGCGCCGAGGAACAGCCACAGCGGGCAGCGCAACCAGGCCAGCGCCACGGTGACCGCCCCGAAGGGCAGGACGGGCACGAAGCGCAGGAACAGCGTGTAGCTGACCGGGTGGCGCTCGTAACCGTGATGCAGTCGGGATACCAGTGCGGGCGGTCGGCGCTCGCCGGACCCGAATGCATAGCGGCTGGCCAGGTACAGGATCAACGCGCCCAGGATGAGCCCCAGTGACGAGGTCATGGTGGCGTCCACGACGCCAAAGGCGAAGCCCCCGGCGAGAATGATCACGATAGTGCCCGGGATGCCGGTGGCCACGCTCAGGGTCAGCAGGCCGATGTAGGCCAGCCGGGTCAGCCACGGATGCAGTGCAATCTGCGCGTGCAGCTCGGCCTGATGGATCAGCAGCTCGCGTGGCGTCAATGCATGCAGCGAGCCGGAGGCGAGCAGCACGATGCCTGCCAGCAACAGCAGGATCAGCGGCAACGCGGCGCGCCAGCGGCTCAATACGGCGTGCCGCTGGCGCCATAGGCGGCCAGCACCGCGCAGGCCTGCTCGCGCAGGATGTCGCGGCGCACGGCGATGCGGCGGCGGGTGAGCTCGCCGATCCAGTCGTCCGGCAGCGGGCCTTCGTCGAACTCGGTGAGCCGCTCGACGTCCTCCGCGCGGGCGCCGATCAGCAGCTCGTCGATGCCGGCCCACACACTCGCGCCGTAACACTGGCAACAGGGCTGCGAGCTGGTGGCCAGCACGTAGTGGCCGCCGTCCTCGTTCAAGCGGTGCCGACTCAGGCGTTGCTGGGCGATCATCAGCGCCATGATTTCCGCATGGGCGACCGAACAGCTCTGCGGCACCACCCGGTTCACGCCGACCGCGACCAGCCGTCCGCTGTGGCTGTTGAATACGGCCGCGCCAAACGGACCGCCGCCGCCGCGATCCACGTTCTGCCGCGACAGTTCGATCACCAGGCCGACGCGTTCCTCGTCGCTCTGATAACGCTTGTTGGTGTCGGTGACATCGCCGATCCAGGGCGGAAGGGTCAGGTGGATCTGCAGAGGCAGCATGGTTTCCTTCGTCTACTTGTCGGTCGCGCGTGCCCAGACATCACGCAGGGTCACGGTGCGGTTGAACACCGGCGCTTCGGCGCGATGGTCGGCACGATCGGTCACGAAATAGCCCAGCCGTTCGAACTGGAAACGCTGTTCCGGCTCGACCTGCGCCGCCGCAGGCTCCAGCCAGGCCCTCACCACGCGCTTGGCGTCAGGGTTGATGTGCTCCAGCCAGCCCTTGCCATCGTCTTCGCTGTCCGGCGCGGCCACGCTGAACAGGCGATCGTAGAGGCGCACCTCGGCGGCCACGGCGTGTTTCGCGCTGACCCAGTGAATCGTGCCCTTCACCTTGCGATCGGCGCCAGGCAGGCCATGACGGGTTTCGGGATCGAGCGTGGCGTGCAGCTCGGTCACCGTGCCGTTGGCGTCCTTGATGATGTCGATGCACTTCACGATGCCGACGCCGCGCAGGCGCACCTCGCCGTCGGGCTTGAGTCGGTGGAAGCCTTTCGGTGGCACCTCGGCGAAATCGTCGCGCTCGATCCACACCTCGCGTGCGAATGGCACCGGGCGCGTGCCGAAGCTCTCGTTCTTGGGGTGGTTCGGGAACGTCAGCGTCTCTTCGTGACCCTCGGGCAGGTTGGTCAGCACCAGCTTGAGCGGATCGAGCACCGCCATCCGGCGCGCCGCGCTGGCATCCAGGTCTTCACGGATGCAGCCTTCCAGCACCGCGTAGTCGATCACGCTGTTCTGCTTGCTTACGCCCACGCGTTCGACCAAAAGGCGCAACCCGGCCGGCGTGAAACCCCGTCGGCGCAGGCCGCGCAGGGTATTCATGCGCGGGTCGTCCCAGCCGTCGACATGGCCTTCGCTTACCAGTTGCGCCAGCTTGCGCTTGCTGGTGATGCAGTAGCTGAGATTGAGCCGCGAGAATTCGATCTGGCGCGGCTTGGCCGGTTTGGCGTCGAGTCCGGCATCGACCGCCGATTGCCACAATTCGGGATGCGCCGGCAGGTCGACGTTGTCCACGCACCAGTCGTACAGCGGGCGGTGGTCCTCGAACTCCAGCGTGCACAGCGAATGGGTGATGCCTTCCATCGCGTCCGACAGCGCATGGGCAATGTCATACATCGGATAGATCGGCCAAAGATCGCCGGTGTTCTGGTGGGGGATCTTGCGGATGCGGTAGAGCGCCGGGTCGCGCAGGTTCATGTTGCCCGCGGCCATGTCGATCTTCGCGCGCAGCGTCTTGCTGCCATCGGCGAATTCGCCCGCCCGCATGCGCTGGAACAGGTCGAGGTTCTCCGCGATGGAGCGCTTGCGATACGGCGAATCGTGGCCCGCCTCGGTGAGCGTGCCGCGATAGGCGCGCACTTCATCGGCATCGAGGTCGTCCACGTAGGCCTTGCCATCCTCGATCAGCTTGAGCGCGGCGCGATAGAACACCTCGAAATAATCCGAGGCATGGCGCAATTCATGCCATTCGAAGCCGAGCCAGCGCACATCCTCCTTGATGCCCGCGACGAACTCGGGGTTTTCCCGGCCCGGGTTGGTGTCGTCCAGGCGCAGGTTGCACCAGCCGCCGAACTCCCGGGCGATGCCGAAGCTGAGGCAGATCGCCTTGGCGTGGCCGATATGCAGATAGCCGTTGGGCTCCGGCGGAAACCGCGTATGGATCGCCGTGTGCTTGCCCGAGGCCAAGTCGTCGCGCACGATCTGCCGGATGAAATCCTGCGGTCCCGTGGCTGCGGTCGGCGTGGCGGATTCTGGGACGGGGTGGTCGGTCGACATCGGGTGACGCTCGCGCGCGGAGGTGGAAATCGTCAAGTTTACCCTGTCGCCGTATCCGGACGCAGGGCGCTATGCCCCGCAAGCGCTTGCCCCGCGGGGCGGGGCAGGTTAGCTTGCTTACCATGCGCACCGTCTATCGAGCCGAAAACCTGTTCGATGCCCATCTGGTCAAGGATGCGCTGGAGGCCGAGGAAATTCCGGCCTTCATCGCCGGCGAATACCTTACCGGAGGCGTGGGCCAACTGCCGGCGATGGATTACATCGCGGTGATGGTGCCTGAATCGAGCCTGGCGCAAGCGCAGGGCATCGTGCGCGAAGTCGAGGCCACGCTGAGCGAAGCACGCCAGGCTATCGATGAAATCGGCGCGCAACCCGACGATCCCCTGGCCGCACCCTGCTGAGGCCATCCTTGCAAAAACCCGGCGACGCCATGCCACCGCCATGCCGCCTGCGGCATACTTTGCAGCCACCGTGGTGCGAGCCGATCCGCCCGGTTTCGATCGACCCAAGTTCCCCATGCACCCAGCCCGCATACGACTGATTGCCCCTTCCGGCCATGCGCACGACCCCGCCGCGATGGCGCGTGGTCTGGCGCGGTTGCGCGAAGCTGGCTGCGAGGTGGAGGGCGTCGAGGTGCTGGAGCGCACCGAGCTGCGTTTCGCCGGCAGCGATGCCGAGCGGGCCGGCGACATCAATGTGCTGGCCATGCTGGCTACGCTGCCGGACATCGCACTGGCCACACGCGGCGGTTACGGTGCCGCGCGGTTGTTGCAGCATCTGGATTACGCCGGCTTGCGCGAGCGCCTGCTTGACGAGCCACTGGCGCTGGTCGGCCACAGCGATTTCACCGCAGTGCAAATGGCCTTGTACGCCCGTAGCGGCCTGTGCACGTTCAGCGGGCCGTTGCTGGCCGATCTGGGTGCCGAACCGCGCCGCGAGTTCAGCTGGCAGCAGTTCTGGACCACATTGACCTCGCCGGCGCTCAGCGTGTCGTGGCGCAGCAGCGTCGAGACCAGCCTCGACCTGCACGGGCCATTGTGGGGCGGCAATCTTGCGGTGCTGTGCAGCCTGCTCGGTACGCCGTACTTCCCGGCGATCGATGGGGGCATCCTGTTCGTGGAGGACATTGGCGAGGCGCCGTACCGGGTCGAGCGCATGCTCTATCAATTGCACCTGTCCGGCGTCCTGGGTCGGCAGCAGGCGCTGCTGCTCGGCCATTTCACCCAGTGCGGGCCCGGCGGCCGCGACAATGGCTACGACCTGGCCACGGCGTTCGCCCAACTGCGCGGCGTTGCGGGCATTCCGATCGTCGATGGCCTGCCGCATGGCCATGCCGGCGAACAGCTCACGCTGCCGTTCGGCGCCCCGGCCCGGCTGCGCGTCGACGGCCACGCCGCACGGCTGGACGCCAGCGGCTATCCGCACCTCAAACGCCTCGTTCCGGCCAGCATCGCCGAAAACCCGTAAAATAATCAGCCCGCACGGATTCGCTTCCAGGAAACAGAGCATGAAGACCATCGAAGGCGATTTCGCCACGCCCGAAGGCCGCTTCGCGATCGTCGCCGGCCGCTTCAACGGCTTCATCGTCGAATCGCTGGTGGCGGCCGCGCGCGACGCGCTGGTGCGCCATGGCGTGGACGACGACGCGATCGAGCTGATTCGCGTACCCGGAGCTTGGGAGGTCGCATTGGCCGCACACAAGCTTGCCCATTCGGGCACGTACGCGGCGGTGATCGCGCTGGGAGCGGTGATCCGTGGCGCCACACCGCATTTCGACTTCGTCGCGGGCGAGTGCGCCAAGGGCCTGGCGCAGGCGGCTCTCGGTTCCGGCGTGCCGGTGGCGTTCGGCGTGCTGACCACCGACAGCATCGAGCAGGCCATCGAGCGCGCAGGGACCAAGGCTGGCAACAAGGGTGCCGACGCCGCGCTGGCGGCTCTGGAAATGGCCAACCTGTACGGGAAGCTCTGATGTCCCAGCCCTCGCATGGCCTGGACCTGCAGGCGCGTTCGCGCGCCCGCCGCCGCGCGCTGCAGGCGGTGTATGCGTGGCAACTCAGTGGCAGCGCCATGGACGCGGTGATCGAACAGTTTCGCCATGAGCAGGACATGGAGGTGGCCGACCTCGACTACTTCGAGGACCTGCTGCGCGGCGTGGACAAGAACGTCGAGGCACTGGATGCGTGCCTGCGTCCGCACCTCGATCGCGAAGTGGTGCAGGTCGATCCGATCGAGCGGGCGGTGCTGCGGCTGGCTGCCTACGAATTGAAATACCGTCCCGACGTCCCTTATCGGGTCGTGCTCAACGAAGCGATCGAGGTGACCAAGCGCTTCGGTGCCGATCACGGCCACAGCTACGTCAACGGCGTGCTGGACAAGCTGGCGGCCGAGTTGCGCGTGGTCGAGAAGCGCGGCTGATGCAACGGTCCGGTATCGACCCCGGACCTGCCGACCCGGTCCCCGTGATCGAGACACCGCGCCTGCGCCTGCGCGGACATCGTGCCGACGACCATGCCGCCTTGCTGGCGATCTGGTCGGACCCGGTGGTTGTCCGTTACATCGGTGGCCGGCCATCCACGTCGCCGGAAGCCTGGTTGCGTTTGCTGCGTTATCCGGGCCTGTGGTGCGTGCTGGGCTACGGCTATTGGGCGATCGAGGAGAAATCCAGCGGTCGTTGCATCGGCGATATCGGTTACGCGGATTTCAAGCGCGAGATCACGCCGTCGCTGGATGGCATGCCCGAGCTTGGCTGGGTGCTGGCTTCGGCCAGCCACGGCCAGGGCTATGCCAGCGAGGCCTTGGCGGCGGTCATGGCATGGGGGCGCGCGCATCTGGGCGAGCACACGTCGGCATGCATCATCGATCCGGACAATGCAGCGTCGATTCGCCTCGCCGTCAAAGCCGGTTTCACGCTGCGCGAGCAAACCACGTACATGGGCGATCCCGTGCTGCTGTTCACGTGCGCGTCGTCGAGTTCATCCGCGCAACCGCTGTGAGCGACGCCATGGAATTTGACCTGATCGAGCTGATCCGCCAGCGCACCGCGCAGCCGCGCGACGATGTGCGCCTGGGTATCGGCGACGATGCCGCCGTGCTGGCCGTACCCGCCGGCCAGGACCTGGTGATGGCGATCGACACCCTGGTCGAGGGCGTGCATTTTCCGCGTGGCACGGCTGCGGCCGATATCGGCTGGAAGGCGCTGGCGGTGAATCTGTCCGACCTCGCCGCGATGGGCGCCAGCCCGGCCTGGGCCCTGCTCAGCCTGACCCTGCCGCACGCGGACCAGGCCTTCGTCGAAGGCTTTGTCGAAGGCTTCATGCAGTTGGCGCAACCGCAGCGGCTGGCGCTGGTGGGCGGCGACACCACGCGCGGGCCGTTGACGGTCAGCGTGGCCGTGCACGGCTTCGTGCCGCCGGGCAAGGCGCTGACCCGTGCCGGCGCGCGCGTCGGCGACGTGGTGCTGGTCACCGGCACGCTCGGCGATGCCGCCGCCGGCCTGCATGCCTTGCAGGTTCCCCCACGTAGCGAGGGTACCCACGCCAACTTGCGTGAACAGCTGATCGAACGACTCAACCGTCCCACCCCGCGCCTGGCCGCCGGCATCGCGTTGCGCGAGCAGGCGCATGCCTGTATCGACGTGTCCGATGGCCTGCTCGCCGACCTGGGCCATATCTGCACCGCCAGCGGCGTCGGCGCCGAGATCGATGCCGCGCTGCTGCCGCGTTCGTCGGCCCTGCTCGATCTCTACGACGACACCACGGCGTTGCAGTTCGCCCTCGGCGGCGGCGACGATTACGAACTGTGCTTCTGCGTGCCGGCGAGCGGCGCCGCCCAGGTGCAGGCCGACCTGTCCCGCCTCGGCGCCGGCGCGACCCGGATCGGCCGCATCGTGGCCGGCGAGGGCGTGCGCGTGCGCGGCCCGGATGGCGCCTGGCTGGAGTGCGCCACACCGGGCTGGGAACATTTCGCGTGAGTGCGAAAAAGCAGCTCGGCGCCGAACAGCGGCGCGCCTTGCTCGCCAGTCCGGCCGGCTGGCTCGCCTGCGGTTTCGGCTCGGGCCTGACGCCGGTGGCGCAAGGCACGTTCGGTTCGCTCGCCGCGCTGCTGCCGTGGCTGTTGTTGCGCGAACTGCCGTTGTGGATCTACCTGGTCTTGTTGCTGGTCGGCTTCGCGATCGGGGTGTGGGCCTGTGATATTGCCGGGCGCATCCTCGGTGTCAGCGACCACCGCAGCCTGGTGTGGGACGAGTTCATCGGCCAGTGGGTCACGCTGGTTCCGCTGCTGGTGCCCGCGCTGCTGCCGGCGAGCGATTTCCACTGGTGGATGCTCGCGCTCGGCTTCGTCCTGTTCCGCCTGTTCGATGTGTGGAAACCGTGGCCGATCCGCTGGTTCGATCGCCGCGTCAAGGGCGGCTTCGGCGTGATGGTCGACGACCTCGTCGCCGGCGTGTTCGCGGCGGTGGTGCTGGCGCTCGTGGTGCAGGAATTGCGCTGAAGCAACGTCGCCCTGGTGGTCGGCGCCGTTGCTGGCCGGCGTGTTTCCTGTTTCAACGGCGAGCCTCGACGGCGATGGCCTTTCTGCGCGTTGACGCGTGCGTGCGAAGGGCGCCACCCCAAGCGGTCCGTGCCTTGAAATGACTGCATTTCGCCCCCATCTTCCGACGGGTCTGATGAGGAGATTCGCATGAAACTGTATTACATGCCGGGTGCCTGTCCGCTGGCTGATCACATCGTGCTGGAATGGATCGGCGCGCCGTACGAGGTCATCAAGGTCGAGCGCGACAAGTTGAAATCCCCCGAGTTTCTCAAGCTCAATCCGGCGGGTCTGGTGCCGGTCCTGGTCGATGGCGACCTGGTCTTGACCGAGAACTTCGCGATCCTGCATTACCTGGCTGACCTGCACCCCGACAAACAGTTGGCCGGCGACGGCACAGCGCGCGGGCGCGCCGAGGTCAACCGCTGGCTCGCCTTCATCAACTCCGACATGCATCCGGCGTTCAAGCCGATTTTCTCGCCGGAACGCTACGTCACGGACAAGTCGCAGCACGCCGACCTGGCCGCCCACGCCGGCAAGAAACTGCGCAGCCTGTTCGAGCTGATCGATGTCCCGCTGAGGGATCACGACTGGCTGGCTGGAGCACAAGCGCTCGATCGCCGATCCGTATCTGTTTGTGCTGCTGCGTTGGGCCAAGGCCAAGGCGATCGACTTGAGTGGCCTCGATGGGCTGGATCGCTTCTTCAAGCGCATGCACGATGACGCGGGCGTCAAGGCCGCGATGCGCGCTGAAGGCCTCTGACTCGAATGGCACTTGCTTGACGGCGTTTTAGTAGTGCCATTCGTATCTGAGATGACATGCAGCGCGACGAAGCAGTGCAAGTGCACAACGTCGCGGCCCCACGCTTCGCCCGCACCCTCATCCGGCGCTTCGCGCCACCTTCTCCCGAGGGGAGAAGGCCACCTCACTTGGCGCTTCGTGCCACCTTCTCCCGAGGGGAGAAGGCCACCTCACTTGGCGCTTCGTGCCACCTTTTCATCCCACAAGTGGCGTTCACAAGGTCGCCGAGGTGAGAAGGACTGCCTCAACCAGTGGTCGAAGCGCCTCACCAGATCTTGACCCGGTCCTTCGGCGCCAGGTACAGCTTCTCGCCCGGTTTTACCTTGAACGCGGGATACCACTGGTCGATGTTGCGCACGGTCTCGGCGCGGAACTGCGGTGGTGCGTGCACGTCGGTGGCGAGGCGCTGACGCAGGGCGGCGTCGCGCATCTTGGAACGCCAGGCCTGGCCGAAGGCGAGGAAGAAGCGCTGGTCACCCGTGAGGCCGTCGATCACCGGGGCTGGCTTGCCGTCGAGCGACTTGTGATAGGCGAGGTAGGCGATGGTGAGACCGGAGACGTCGGCGATGTTCTCGCCCAGCGTCTGTTCGCCGCTGACATGCAGGCCCGGCAGGGCTTGGTACTGGTTGAACTGTTCGACCAGCTGCCGGGTAGTGGCCTTGAAGTGGGCCAGGTCGGCCGGCGTCCACCAGTTTTCCAGCTTGCCCTGGGCGTCGAACTCGGCACCGGTGTTGTCGAAGCTGTGGCTGATCTCGTGGCCGATGATCGCGCCGATCGCGCCGTAGTTCGCGGCCGCGTCGACGTTCGGGTCGAAGAGCGGCGGTTGCAGGATCCCGGCGGGGAAGTTCAACGCGTTTTGCAGCGGCAGGTTGACCGCGTTGACGGTTTGCGGCGTCATCCACCACTCACCCTTGTCCACCGGCTGACCGAGCTTGGCGCGCTGATGGGCGTATTCGAACTGCTCGGCGCGCAGATGATTGCCGATGGCATCGTCGGGACGAATGTCCAGTGAGGCATAGTCGCGCCAGTGGTCGGGATAACCGACGCCAACCTTCAGCGTGGTGAGCTTGGCCTTGGCCTTTTCGCGGGTGGCCGGGGTCATCCAGCTGAGGTCGTCGATACGCTGGTTGAAGGCGGCGATCAGGTTGTGCACCAGTTGCTCGACCGTGGCCTTCGATGAGGCGGGGAAATACTGCTTGACGTAGAGCTGCCCCACGGCGTCGCCCAGATCGGTGCTGGTGGCGGCCACCGCCCGCTTCCAGCGCGGTTGCTGCTGGGGTGTGCCCTGCAGCGTGCGGCTGTAGAAATCAAAGTGCAGGTCGGCGATCGCTTTCGGCAACAGGTTGGCGCTGTGGTCGAGCGTGTGGAACGCCAGCAGATCCTTCCACGCCGGCAATGGCTCGCTGGCGACCAGGGCGGACAGACCGGTGATGGCCGCCGGCTGCCACACGTCGATCTGTTGCTGGTTGTCCAGCCCGGCTGCCTTGAAGTAGGCGGCCCAGTCCAGGCCCGGGGCCTTGCTCGGGAAGTCGGCCACGCGCCAAAGGTTGTTGGCCTTGTGTATGTCCTGGCTGTCGAGCAGGCTTTCCTGCGCCCTGGCGATCTTCGTTTCAAGCGCGACGATGGCCTTCGCCCTGGCCGCGCTGTCGGCGACGCCGGCCTGTTTCAGCAGGGCCGCGACATAGTCCAGGTATTTGGCGCGGAACGCCGCCATGTGCGGATCGCTGGAGAGGTAATAGTCGCGGCTCGGCATCGCGATCCCGCCTTGCAGCAGGTAGGCGATGTGCCGCGAAGGATCTTCCAGTCCCTGGGTCACGAACAGGCCGAACAGGTGTTCGGTGTGGAAGTTGGTGGCATTGATCGGATCGACGTCGGCGCGCAGGCGACTGCCCAGTACCCGCGCCAGGTCGGCGCGCGAATTGATGGCCTCGATCCGGTCCAGCTCGGGCTTGAGTGGCGCCAGACCATGTTGTTCGATGGCGGCGGTGTCCATCCACGCGGCGTAGAAATCGGCGATCTTGCGTGCATTGCTGCCTTCAGCCGGGTGGCTGGCGCCGGCGTGGCGGATCAGGTCGGCGGTGTCGTTTTCGGCTTTCTTGAAGACCTCGTAGAACGTGCCGGTGTTGGCGCGGTCGGCGGGTATCGTGGCCGTTTTCAGCCAGTCGCCATTCGCGAAGCGAAAGAAATTGTCACCCGGCCTGACCCCGTGGTCGATGCCTTGCAGATCGATGCCGATGGCGGGATTGACAGGCGTGGCAGCAAAGCTGCTTGAGCTGCACACCATTGCGGTGGTGAGGATCCAGCGAAGTCGATGCATGGTGTGTCCCGGCAAAAAGTTGATTCCCGCCATGATGCACCGGCCCGGGGTCGGCGGGTAGGGACGGATGGTCTATGCGACGGGCCGGACGCTGGCGATCGCTTCATCCAGCATGCCCTGCACCTGCGCTTCGTCCACGCCACCCACGATCTCGGCGCGACCCATTCCGCGCCACAGGATCAGGCGCAACTGGCCGGCCGTGTTCTTTTTGTCCAGCCGCATCAGCTCCAGCAGCTGCGTGGCATCCATCCCGGGCGGAATCGCCACCGGCAGGCCGAGTCGGCGCAGCAGTCGCTCCAGCCGCGCGGTATCGGCGGGCTCGCTCATGCCCAGCCGCTCGGACATCCGCGCGGCCAACAGCATGCCGATCGCGACACCTTCACCGTGCAGCAGGGCGGTGTAGTGGCCGGCGGTTTCCAGGGCATGGCCGAAGGTGTGGCCGAAGTTGAGCAGGGCGCGTTCGCCCTGTTCGGTCTCGTCGCGAGCCACCACGCCGGCCTTGTATTGCACCTTGCGCGCGATCGCTTCCAGCAGCGTGTCGCCATCGTGTGCGGCAAGCGCGTCGGCGTTGTGTTCCAGCCAGCGCGAAGAACGCCTCGTCGCCGATCGCCGCGCCCTTGACCACCTCGGCCAGGCCGGCGCGGTATTCGCGCCCGGGCAGGGTCGCCAGGGTGTCGATGTCGGCAATCACCGCGCGCGGCTGGTGGAACGCGCCGACCAGGTTCTTGCCCCGCGGCAGGTTCACCCCGGTCTTGCCGCCGACCGAGGAATCCACCATCGCCAGCAAGGTGGTCGGCATCTGGATGAAGTCGATGCCGCGCATCCAGCACGCGGCGGTGAATCCGGCGAGGTCGCCCACCACGCCGCCGCCCAGCGCGATCACGCAGGCGTCGCGGGTGGCGCCGAGCTGGCCCAGTGCGTCCAGGGCGCGGCCCACTTGGCGAAACTCTTGTGCACCTCGCCGTCCTCCAGCAGGAACGATGACCAGTGCAGGCCCGCCAGCCCCGCCTCGATCCGCGGCAGATACAGCGGCGCCACGGTGGTGTTGCTGATCACCAGCGCGTGTCGCCCGCGCAAGAGCGCGCGCCAGCGCGCGTGATCGCCGAGCAGGCCGCTGCCGATCCATACCGGATAACTGCGCCGGCCGAGCGCGACGTCGATGCTCGTGCAGCGGATTTGTTCATGCTTGTTGCGATGGCGAAGGAAGTGGCGGCGCGTCGCCAATGCCGGTCGATCAAGGCGATGCAGCGCTCGCCGGCGGCACTGACGCCGCCATGGTGGCCGGGCACGGCGAGGTCGGCAATATCGCGGTAGATCGGCTCGCGTGCGGCGGCCATCGCCTGCAGCCGCGCGCGGCGATCGGGCACGGCCAGCAACGGGCGGCGCTGGTCGCGTTCGAGTCGTTCGAGCTGTTGCTCGATGCTGGCCTGCAACCACACCACATAGCCGCGCTGGCGCAGCCAGTGGCGATTGGCGTCGGCCAGCACGGCGCCAGCGCCGGTCGCCAGCAGCACGTTCGTGCGCCGGCTCAACGTCTCCAGCAGCGTGCTTTCGCGCTGGCGGAAACCGGCCTCGCCCTCGATCTCGAACACGGTGCCGACGTCCACCCCGCAGTGCTGTTCGACCTGCTGATCGAGATCGACGAACGAAAGGCCATAATGATCGGCGAGCCGCCGCCCGATCGAAGTCTTGCCGGCGCCGGTCGGCCCGATGATGAACAGGTTGCACGACGGATTCATGCCTGGATGCTAACAGGCGCAGCAGGAGGGCCGCGGTGAGCGAACAGGTGTTGCTGGCGGGGTGTGGCGATCTCGGCCTGCGCGTGGCGCGACGCTTGTGCGAGCGCGGTGACCAGGTGTGGGCGCTGCGCCGGCAGCCACCTTCACTGGGCGAGAAGGGCATCGCATGGTTGCCGGCGGACCTCGACCCGATCGGACAGTTTGCAGGCGCTGCCGCCAGGCATCACCCAGCTGGTCTACCTGCCCACGCCGGATCGACGCGATCCGCGCGCCTATCGCGCCACCTTCGTCGACGGCCTGCGCCACCTGCTCGGCGCGCTGGGCGAGCATTCGCTGCGCCGCGTGCTGTTCGTCTCCTCGAGCGCCGTTTATGGCGACCACGCTGGCGACTGGGTCGACGAGGACACGCCTGCCGCACCGCCGGGGTTCAACGGCGCAACCCTGCTGGAGGCGGAGCGGCTGCTGGCAGCGCGACCGGTTCGATCCATCGTGCTGCGGCTGGCCGGTCTGTACGGGCCCGCTCGCCTGCAACTGCTCGATCGGCTGCGCGCCGGATCGGCACCGGTGCCGCGCCCACGCCGCACTGGGCCAACCGCATCCATGTCGAAGATGCCGCTGCGGCGATCGCGCACCTGCTGCAGCTGGCCGATCCGGCGCCGCTCTATCTCGGCGTGGACAACACGCCGCTGCCGCTGGACGTGCTGTACGACCATCTGGCCCACCTATCATGCGCCGTCGCCAGCTCGATGGACCGCCGCCTGCCGGCATCGGCAGCAAGCGACTCAGCAATGCGCGGCTGCTGGCCAGCGGTTTCGTGCCGCGCTGGCCGGATGCGCGCGTTGGTTACGCGGCTCTGCTTTGAAGTCACTCCGACACCACGGCAACTTCCACCCACGCAGGAGAACACCATGGCCAAACCCATTCCTCCGCAGCAGGTCAGCACCGGCAACGATATTCCCGGCTGCCGGATCGTGCGTTCGTTCGGCATCGTGCGCGGCATCACCGTGCGCTCGCGCAGCGTGGTCGGCAATCTCGGCGCGGCGCTGCAGACCATCGTCGGCGGCAACATCTCGATCTATACCGAACTGTGCGAGAAGGCGCGCGAGGAAGCGTTTGAACTGATGCTGCAGCACGCCGCCGCCATGGGCGCCAACGGCGTCGTCGCGATGCGCTACGACGCCAACGACGTCGCCCAGGGCGTCACCGAGGTGCTGGCCTATGGGACCGCGGTACAGGTCGAGCCGTCTGCTTGAGGGAGCTGGAGTGAGTGTTCGCCGGTGGGTAGCGCACGGCTCATGACGTATCTCCGCTCATGCGCAACACACTACTGCAACGCGGGAGGCGACGAACATGGCGCTGCAAGCTCATCGACGTGGATGTGGCGAAGCGCGTGTTTTCGACCCGTGCCATGGATGGTGCGGCAGGTGCCGTCGCGCACGTCACGGAGTGCAGGTCTGACGGCGCATGCGACGATCTCTTGCACTGGAACCGAAGCTCGCAGTCGACTTGTCGAAAGCGAAAGTGCACTCTGGTCCTCGCGGTTTTTCATTCGCTTTCGTTCGTCCGGGAATTACCGGTCATGACTGCAAACGCGGCACCACCATTCGGGCCCAGGCATGCCGTCGGGTTGTCGGCGGAAGCCGAAGCGCTGCTCGTTGAGGCACGCAGGGCCATCAGCGGCGGCCAACTCGAAGCGGCCGGACAAGTGCTGGCCCGGGTGCTGGGGCTGGCGCCTGACTGCACGGAGGCATACCGGCTGCTGGGCATCGCCGCCCTGATGGGCAACGACGCGCCGAAAGCCATCGATCATTTGCGCCATGCGCTCTCCACCGGCCCGGACGATCCGACGCTCAACATGAACCTGGGTAGCGCCCTGATCGAAACCGGCGAGAACGATGCGGGCCTGGCATACCTGCAACGCGCCTGCGAGCTGGCCCCGGAGTCAGCCGCGAGCTGGTACAACTTCGGCAAGGCGCTGCAGTTTTCCGCCTGCCTGGAGCGGGCACGCGAAATTCTGCAGCGCGCAGTGTCCATCGATCCGGGCCATATCCAGGCACGCAATGCGCTGGCGGGCGTACTGGCCAGCCTGGGCGACGCCGTCGCTGCCGTGGCGATCAACCGCGAAACCTTGCGCCGACAGCCCGACTGCGCGACGGCCTGGTTTGCCCTGGCCAACCTGAAGATCGAGTCTTTCAGCAAGGGAGACATCGCGCAGTTGCAGGCCCAGTTTGGCCGGTCGGACCTAGCGGACGATTCTCGTCTGCTGCTTGGATTCACCCTCGCCCAGGCACTGGAAGACCAGGACGACTGCGCCACCGCGTTCGACGTCCTGGCCAGGGCCAATGCGTTGAAGCGAGGCAGTCTGTACTGGAGTCGCCAGGAGGAGGGCGCCCGCGTGGATGCCATCGCCCATGCATTCGCCCATCCCTCACCGGCACCGCTGAACGCCGCGCTGGGCGAGGAGGTCATCTTTGTCGTTTGCCTGCCGCGTTCCGGCTCCACGCTGACCGAGCAGATTCTCGCCTCGCATCCGCAGGTCGACGGCGCCGATGAAGTCCAGGTGTTGCCGCAGATCCTCATCGAGGAGTCCGCGCGCCGTGGACTGGCCTTTCCCGGCTGGGTCCCATCGGCGACTGCCGGGGACTGGCATCGCCTCGGAAAGGAGTACCTGGCGCGCACGCGTCGCTGGCGCCAGGGTCGGCCCCGCTTCACCGACAAGAACGTGGACAACTGGGCCTTCGTGGGCGCCGCGTTGGCGATGCTGCCGGGGGCTCGCGTGGTGAATTCGCGCCGCGATCCGCTGGAAACCTGCTTTGCCCTGTATCGCCAGTTGTTCGGCAACGGGTCCGTCCACTACAGCTACGACCTCGACGACATCGCGAGCTACTACGCCGGCTATGCGCGCCTGAGCAGGTTGTGGCAACAGCGCTACCCGCGCCGATATTTCGATCACGAGTACGAAGCACTGCAGGCCGACCCCGAAGCGCAAATCCGTCGCTTGCTGGATTTCTGCGGGCTGCCCTTCGATCCTCGCTGCCTTGCCTTTCACCAGACGTCGCGCAGTGTGCTCACGATCAGCGCGGCCCAGGTGCGGCAACCCTTGCGCCGAGATACCGCGCGCAGCCCCCGTTACGGCGCCAAACTCGATCCGTTGCGCGCAAAGCTTCGCGCGATGGCGAAAACGTTCCAGTGAACGGCGCAGCGAAGGTTTGGCGCTTCGGCAATGTGGCCTGGTCGTAGCCTCGCTTCAGCCGCGCTACGCGGCAGGTAGCCCCCGCTGCGCCGCTGGGCGAAGCTGGTCCCGGGTCATCTGAAATCTCATCGGCCACTTTTCCGCGGAGGCACTGCATGCAAGACCTGGCCGAGCTGATTCGCAGCGTGCCGGATTTTCCCCGCGCCGGGGTGATGTTTCGTGACGTCAGTCCGCTGCTGGCCAGCGCAGAAGGGTTTACCCGCTGTATCGAGGCGCTGGCTGAGCCGTGGCACGGCAGCGGCGTGCAATTGATCGCCGGAATCGAGGCGCGCGGTTTCATTTTCGGCGCCGCGCTGGCCCTGCGGCTGCGCGCGGGATTCGTGCCGTTGCGCAAGCCTGGCAAGCTGCCGCCGCCGGTGCGGGCGGTGGCCTACGCGCTGGAGTACGGCAGCGATCGGCTGGAGATGCAGCGCGATGCGGTCAAGCCGGGCAAGCGGGTGTTGCTGGTGGATGACGTGCTGGCTACGGGCGGCACGCTGCAGGCGGCGGCGAAGCTGGTGGAAGGCTCGGGCGCCGAATTGCTCGGGGCTGGCGTGGTGATCGAGCTGATGGCGTTGGAGGGACGATCGCGCTGGGTGGAACGTGGCCTGCTGCACAGTGTGTTGCGCTACTGAGCGCCGGGGCGTGGCGTTTCGCCGCCGTGGGCGCAAGCGGGTGGGGTGTTTGTGCGAGAATTCATGGTTGTCGTGCTGCGCTTGCGCATGCGCCGAATGTCACCGAGGTCACTGATGTTCAAAAAAATATTACTGCTGGGTTTGCTCGGGTCGGCGGGCCAGGTCTTCGCCGCGGCCGCGCCCGCACCTGCGCCGGTGGTGGGCCCCACGATTACCCCGGCGGTGGTGCAGATGGTGCAGCAGGCCGTGCACAAGCTGTCGACGGCGGCCGAGGTGGATTCGATCCAGCCGGCGCCGCTGCCCGGGTTCTATCAGGTGATCGCCTCGGGCCAGATGGTCTACATCAGCGCCGACGGCAAGTACCTGATGCACGGCGACGTGGTCGACCTCACGCGACGCGAGAATCTCAGCGATGACGCCTGGGCAAAGTTCCGCAAGGCGGCACTGGCCAAGGTGCCGGCGTCCCAGCGCGTGGTGTTCGCGCCGGCCAACCCGAAATACACGGTAACCGTCTTCACCGACGTCAATTGCGGCTTTTGCCGCGCCCTGCATGAGCACATTGCGGCGTTCAACAAGGCGGGTATTGCGGTGGAATACCTGGCTTGGCCGCGCGAAGGGGTGACGACTACCTCGGGCAGCCTCACGCCGACCTACAAGGAGATGGTCTCGGTGTGGTGCGCGAAGGACCCCAAGGTCGCGCTCAGCGCGGCGACAAAGGGGCATGCACCCGCGGCGGCCACCTGCGTCAATCCGGTCAAGAACCAGTTCGACCTGGGCCTCAAGCTTGGCGTGAGCGGAACCCCGTCCATCATCGGGCCGGATGGCCGCATGCTCGGCGGCTACGTGACCCCGGAGCAGCTGCTGCAGTCGCTGCGGGACGGCGGCTGATCCGGTTCGCGGGCAGTGCGGCGGCGGTTTATGCCGTATTGCAGCATTGAGTTAGAATGGGCGTTTCCCCCCGCACGGCGGCGTTCCTCCGCATGATCGCATTCGACGGGCAAAGCGCCCTCTCGCTGTTTCGCCTCGAACGACTCAATGCCCGGCTGGAAGCGGTGCATCGCGGCGTGCGCGTGCGGGCCAGCTGGTACGTCTACTTTCTCGACAGTGATCACGCGCCAGCGGGTGTGCTGCGCGAGCGCCTGCTCGCCGTGCTGGAGGCGCGCGACGCCGCGCCGCAACCGGCCACGCTGTGGGTGGTGCCGCGGCTGGGCACGATCTCGCCCTGGTCGAGCAAGGCCACCGACATCCTGCACGGGGCGGGTTTCGACCTGCGCCGGGTCGAGCGCGGGCTGGCATGGCACATCGAAGGCCTGCCCGAAAGCGACGCGCCGGATCGTGCGGCGATCATCGCGGTGCTGCACGATGCGATGACCCAGTCGGTGCTGACGCGCATGGACGAGGCGCAAGGCCTGTTCCTGGCAGGCACGCCCGGTGATCTGGTGCACGTGGCGCTGGGCTTCGACCCGCACCAGGCGCTCGCCGATGCCAACATCCAGCTGGGCCTGGCGCTGGCCGATGACGAAATCGACTATCTGGTGGATCGCTACGGCGAACTGGGCCGCGACCCCAGCGACGCCGAGCTGTTCATGTTCGCCCAGGCGAATTCCGAACATTGCCGGCACAAGGTGTTCAACGCCACCTGGGCGGTCGATGGCGCGGAACAGGAGCAGACCCTGTTCGGCATGATCAAGCACACCCACCAGCGTTCGCCGGCGCATACCTTGTCCGCCTATTCCGACAATGCCGCGGTGATCGAGGGCAGTGTGGGGCGGCGGTTCTTCGCCGACCCGGCCGATCGCGTGTGGCGCGGTCACGACGAGCGGATCGACTTTGCGATCAAGGTGGAGACGCACAACCATCCCACCGCGATCGCGCCCTGGGCCGGCGCGGCCACCGGTGCCGGCGGGGAGATCCGCGACGAAGGCGCCACCGGACGCGGCGGCAAGCCGAAGGCGGGCCTCACCGGTTTCTCGGTATCCGACCTGCGCATTCCCGGTCATCCGCGGCCGTGGGAAGTGGAGCGCCCGCTGCCGCCGCGAATGGCCAGCGCGTTCGAGATCATGCGCGATGGTCCGCTCGGCGCGGCGGCATTCAACAACGAGTTCGGACGCCCCTGCCTGGGCGGCTATTTCCGTACTTACGAAAGCGAACTGCCCGGCCAGGCGGGTTTTCGCCGTGGTTACGACAAGCCGATCATGCTGGCCGGCGGCCTGGCCAACCTCCGCCCGGGACACGTGCTGAAGTGCCCGGTGCAGCCGGGCCACAAGGTGATCGTGCTGGGCGGCCCGGCGATGCTGATCGGGTTGGGTGGCGGCGCGGCGTCGTCCGTCGCCGGTGGCGCCTCAAGCGCAGAACTGGATTTCGCCTCGGTGCAGCGCGACAACGCCGAAATGGAGCGGCGCTGCCAGGAAGTCATCGACGCCTGCTGCGCGCGCGGCGAGCACACGCCCATCGTCAGCGTGCATGACGTCGGCGCCGGCGGCCTGTCCAACGCAATTCCCGAATTGCTCAACGACGCCGGTGTCGGCGGCGTGATCGACTTGTCGAAGATTCCCTGCGACGACCCCTCGCTGTCGCCGATGCAGGTATGGAGCAATGAATCTCAGGAACGCTACGTGCTCGCGATCGCCGTCGCAGACCTGCCCGATTTCGAAGCGATCTGCCAGCGCGAGCGCTGTCCGTACGCGGTGGTCGGCGACGCCACCGAAGAACGTCGCCTGCTGGTGACCCGCTCCGCTGCAGCTTCTCCCGATTCCCGGGAAACCGTCATCGACCTCCCCATGGATGTCCTGTTCGGCAAGCCGCCGCGGATGCATCGCGACGCCACCCGGGTCAAGCCGCGGATCGACCTGGTGCCGGACCTCACCGGCATCGACGTGGACGAGGCACTGCTGCGCGTGTTGCGCCTGCCGACCGTGGGCAGCAAGAGTTTCCTGATCACGATCGGGGATCGCACCGTCGGCGGCCTCAATCATCGCGACCCGATGGTCGGCCCGTGGCAGGTGCCGGTGGCCGATTGCGCGGTGACCCTCGCCGATTTCGACGGCTATGCCGGCGAGGCGATGGCGATGGCCGAGCGCGCGCCGGTGGCCACGCTCGACAGTGCCGATGCGGCACGCCTGGCCGTGGGCGAGGCGATCACCAACCTGGCGGCCGCACCCATTGCCAGCCTGGGTGAGGTGCGCCTGTCGGCGAACTGGATGGCGGCGATCAACCACGCGGGCGAAGATGCTGCGCTGTTCGACGCGGTTCGCGCGGTCGGCATGGAACTGTGTCCGGAGCTGGACATCTCGATCCCGGTGGGCAAGGACTCGTTGTCGATGCAGACGGTGTGGATGGACGGCGCGCAGGAGCAGCGCACGGTGTCGCCGGTGTCGCTGGTGATCACGGCCTTCGCCCGGGTCGAGGATGTGCGTCGCGCGCTGACGCCACAGCTCAAACTGGATCGCGGCGATTCGGAGCTGTGGCTGATCGACCTGGGCGCCGGGCGGGATCGGGTGGGTTGCTCGGCGTTGACCCAGGTCTTCGGTCGTTCCGGTGGCATTCCGCCGAACCTGGACGATCCCAAGCGGCTGAAGTCACTGTTTGACCTGATCCAGCAGGCAAACGCGGGCGGCCTGTTGCTGGCCTACCACGACCGCTCTGACGGCGGCGTCATCACAACCTTGCTGGAGATGGCTTTTGCCGGTCATTGCGGCCTGGAAATCCGCCTCGACGGCTGGGCCGAAGCCACCTTGCGCGCGCTGTTCAACGAGGAGCTGGGCGCGGTGGTGCAAGTGGCCAGGGCCAACCGCGAGGCGTTCGAGAATTTGCTGGTGAAGTTCGGACTGGCCGGCGTCAGTCACCACATCGGCCGGCCGAAGGAAAAACTCGGCATCAAGTTGCTGCTGGGCGACGAGACGCTGTTCAAGTGGAACTGGAGCAAGCTGCACGCGGCCTGGGGCGAAACCAGCTACGCCATGCAGCGTCAGCGCGACAACCCGCTCAGCGCCGACGCGGAACTCGAATGGCGACTGGATGACGCGGACCCGGGCATTACCCCGAAACTGACGTTTGATCCGGCCGAGGATGTCGCCGCGGCGTTGATCGCCAGCGGCGTGCGACCGCGCATCGCGATCCTGCGCGAGCAGGGCGTCAATGGCCAGGTCGAGATGGCGGCCGCGTTCAGCCGCGCCGGTTTTGATGCGGTCGACGTGCACATGTCCGACCTGGCCAGCGGTCGGGTGCGGCTGGCCGATTTTCGCGGTTTCGCGGCGTGCGGCGGTTTTTCCTACGGCGACGTGCTGGGCGCCGGTCGCGGTTGGGCCACTTCGATCCTCTACAACGAGATGCTGCGCGAGCAGTTCGCGGCGTTCTTTTCCGATGAGAGCAAGTTCGCGCTGGGCGTATGCAACGGCTGCCAGATGCTGTCGCAGTTGAAGGACATCATTCCCGGCGCGCAGCACTGGCCGCAGTTCCTGCGCAACGCGTCGGAACAGTACGAATCACGCGTGGCCACGCTGGAAATTTGCGATTCACCGAGCATCTTCTTCGAGGGCATGATCGGTTCGCGGATTCCGGTGGCGGTGGCGCACGGGGAAGGGCGAGTCAGTTTCACGCATGAATGTCGCGCGGTAAAAGCCCATCGCGCCGTGCGCTTCGTCGACAACCGCGGCAAGCCGACCGAGGACTTCCCGCTCAACACCAACGGTTCGCCCGGCGGCTTGGCCGGTTTCACCGCCGCCGATGGCCGCGTGACGATCATGATGCCGCATCCCGAACGCGTGTTCCGCAGCGTGCAATTGAGCTGGTGCCCGCCCACCTGGGGCGAGGATTCACCCTGGATGCGCATGTTTCGCAACGCCCGGGTCTGGTGCGGCTGAGGACTCGTGACCAAATTGCCCGCCGGTCGTGAGCTTCGTCCAACGCCTGTGCCGGCGACGTTCTGCAAGACGGTTCCAGGCGTCCGGCTCGGCCGACTGCCCGAATCTTCCCGCGACGCGTGGCGTCACGGGTGTTCGGCGGCGCTCTCGTCCTGGCGGTCAGGCCTTTCGAAAGCTGTCATGCGCCATGCAGGGTGGGGGAATTGAGCAATGGCATGGCGTCGCCCCGCGTGGATGACGGTGCTGTACACCTTGTTGTGGGTGGTCGGCCTGGCGCTGCTGCCGTGGTGGCTCGGCCTCCCGGCACTGCTGGCGCTGGCGGCTGCCGTGGCCTTGCTGCAGCCGCGACTGCAGTCAGGCCATGCCGGACTGATCCGCCATGCGCTGCGCTGGGGTTTGCCCGGATGGCTGATTGCCCTGCAGCGCGCCCTGGGCGGGGATGTCCTGGCCTGGGGCGCCGCCCTGCTCGGCGCGCTGGCCGGCTACACCTTGCTGGCCGGGCTGGAGGCGTGGCTGGACCGGGACCTGCGCCGCGCGCCGGCGACCACGGCCGCGAAGGATTGGCCCGAGCTCGCGCGCGGACCGATCGGGCCACCGGCGGACATCATCGAATTGCAACTGCCGGTATGGCAGGCAGCTGTCGGGGAGCTGCGCGATCCGCAGGGTGGCGTGGTCAATTGCTGCGCCGAAGGTTGCCGCTTCAGCGACGGCGAACAAGTCGATGCGCCGAAGGTACAGCTGGGCTTTGCGCAGGTCGGCTTCAGTCCGCAAGGACGCTGGTTCGCGGCGCGCACGTCGGATCAGCGCGTGCTCGTGCTGTGGGATCGCCAGCGCGATCGTCGGCATCGACTCCGTGGCTGGCAATTGATTCGGCTGGTATCGCGAGCAGCCGTGGCTGAACCGGGACGAGGGCGACGCGCCCGTGGCCTTGCACGCGGTGTTGGGTCATGACGACGAGGATTGAGTCCGTCCTCGCGGCGGTCGCGTGGAACTTCATTGTTCGACAAGATGCGGCCTTCGAAAGCCATTTCCCTTCAGGAGGATTTGAGAAAAACCGTTCGCCCGGGGTAACGGGTGTCAATGCCTGGTATGGCAACTTCACGCTTCGCCCGTACCCTCAGCCGGCGCTGCGTGCCACCTTTTCACCCACAAGGGAATCCCGAGGTCGCCGAGGGCAGAAGGGACGTCGCGATCGAGCGTCGGTATGGATCGGATGGCGAGTTGGCGTCCACGGCAGTTTTACCGCCATGCCCCTGCGTGCATACTTGTCCAATGCGTAACTGGGGCTCCCAAGACTCGCCGTTCCCGCTGCCGCTCAGCGTGATCGTTGTGGCGGCCGACAGCGGGGCGGAATTGCGCGAATGCGTGCGCCTGATGCTCGCCTGCAGCCTGCCGCTGGAGCTGATCCTGGTGGACAACGCGTCGCTCGACGGCATACCTCCCGCGATCGAGCGCGCGCATCAACACGATGATCGGCTCAAGGTGATCTACAACCGTGACAACCTCGGCTTCGGCCGCGCGGTGAATCTTGCCGCCAGACAGGCACACGGCCAGGCGCTGCTGATCCTCAACCCCGATTGCCTGCTGGGCGAAGAGGACCTGATGCGGCTGCTGGCCGTGCAGGCGGCTCATCCGAACGCGGGCCTTATCGGCGCGGTGGTTTGCGATGCCGATGGACGTCCGGACCCCGCGTCCTGGCGTCGCGACCCCTTGCTTCGTCGCTCGCTGAATACCCTGCTTGGGCGCCGCGGTGACGCCGTGCAGGTAAAGCGGGAAATTCCCGACGAGGTGATCGAGGCCGAAGCGATCTCCGGCGCCCTGATGTTGATGTCGCGCGAACTGTTCGAACGCCTGGGTGGTTTCGACGAAAAATATTTCCTGCATTGCGAGGATCTGGACCTGTGCCGCCGCGTGCGCGACAGCGGCCATCAGGTGCTGCTCGCCGGTGATGTACGCGTGGCGCACGGCAAGGGCAGCTCCAGCCGGCACCGGCCGGTGTTCGTCAGCCGGCACAAGCATCGCGGCATGTGGCGCTGGTTTCGCAGCCACGATCCGGCAGCACGCAATCCGTTGATCGCGGCCACGGTGTGGCTGGGGATCTGGGTGCACTTCCTGGCGCAGATTCCAGGGCAGCTGTGGCGGTTGGGGAGGAAGAAGAAGGCGGGGAACGGGGAACGGGGAACGGGGAACGGGTGATCAGGTCATAGAACTTGCTAAATCGCCGTGTTGGCCAGCGACGCATGCCGAACGAACGCATCACGTTGACCCGGCACAGGTTCTTGCTACTCCCCGTTACCCGTCCCTTCCGTTCCCCGTTCCCGTTCCCGTTCCCCGTCCCGTTCCCCGTATAAATCCCCATGCCCTCACCTCGCGCAATCACCATTCTTGCCACGCTGGGCCTGGTCGTGATGACCGCGGTCTGGGGTTCGACCTTCGTGCTGATCAAGGACGTGGTCAGTCGGATGCCAGTGGCGGATTTCCTCGCCGTGCGCTTCACCATCGCGGCGGTGACGATGCTGGCCCTGTTTGCGCGGCAGGCATGGCGCCTGGGTCGGTCGCAGATTCTGCGCGGGCTGTTGCTCGGAGCGATCTATGGTGTCGGCCAACTGCTGCAGACGTGGGGGCTCGCGCTGATTTCGCCCAGTGTCAGCGGCTTCGCCACCGGCATGTATGTCGTCTTCACGCCGATCTTGGCGCTGGTATTGCTGCGACAACGGGTGACGGGAATGGTGTGGCTGGCCGTCGCGCTGGCCACGGCGGGCTTGGCCCTGCTGACGCTCAACGGCTTCGAGGTGGGACGGGGCGTGTGGCTGACCGTGGCCTCGGCGGTGTGCTATGCGTTGCACATCGTGCTGCTCGGCCAGTGGTCGCGGCACGGCGAGGCGTTCGGCCTGTCGGCGGTGCAGATGGTGGCGATCGCGCTCGTCTGCCTGCTTGCGACCGCTCCGCATGGACCGACCCTGCCACCCGATCCCGGTGCGTGGTTTGCCGTGTTGTACATGGCGCTGATTGCCGGTGCCGCCGCGATGCTCATGCAGACCTGGGCCCAATCGCATCTGCCGGCGGCGCGCGCCGCGATCGTGATGACCACCGAGCCGGTGTTCGCCGCCGCGTTCGCGGTGCTGCTCGGTGTGGACGTGTTGAGCTGGCGCATGCTGGCCGGCGGCGGCCTGATCCTGGCCGCGATGTACCTGGTGGAATTGCTGCCGCGGCGCTTGCGCGATCCGGAGGTGCCGCTGGCCGAGGCGGTGCACCACGAGGTGTGAGGGGTGGGATTGGATTTGTTCTGTCGCCCGGCGAAGCATCTGGAAACGTTGCAATGTCGACACGGATTTCTCGCCAATACATGAAGAAGATCAAGAACGTTTCGTCCTCCTGCGGAGGGCGAGTGGCTTTTCTCTGCGTGGCCAGAGAAAAGTCACCAAAAGAGAGGCCACCCTCCTCGGCGCTTGCCGGGCTGCGCCCGACAAGTCCGTGAGCCGCGGCCGGGCTTTTCGACAGCACCTCGGGCAACCGCTCCTGCGTTGCCTCATCTCCGGCATCCATGCCGTCGCCATGTGCTGGCGAAAAGGAGTCGACCTTCTGTCGACTCCCCTGCGGGCCTTTCGTTCACGCGCGCCGCGTGGTCCTTCGCGCCCGGCTCTGATCCCTGATCGACCTTCGTCTAATGGCGATGTGCACGAGGCGTGGGCATGCTGATGCCAGTGCCGTTTTCGGGGTGGCCGTCATGACCGTGAAGCCAAGGACACCGGTGTCGCCCGGCTTGGGAGGCGCGGCGTCCGGCTGCCGCAGCGTGTGGCCGGTGGCACCCGAAACCGGCGCGTTCCTCATGAACACGAGACGGCCCGCGGCAGCCCGTCGAGCCGGCGCCGCCTGTCACGACTGACGTTGCGATCGCGCGTCGATGCTGATGCGCGCCATCTACCTGAGGAGACGAAGCAATGAACGAGCGCAAGAAGAATGGGGATAGCGTTGAGCAGCCATCGCGTCGCCTGGTGCTGAAAGGACTGGCTGGCGCGATGGGTGCGGCCGCGGTGGGGATCCCGGTGCTGTCCGGCATGTCGTTCCGCGCGATGGCGCAGTCCAAGGCGCCCATCGGCAATTTCCCGGCAGGCGTCAGTGGCAACACCGTGTTTGCCGGTCTTACGGTGGACCTGACCGGACCGTACTCGGCGCAGGGCGAGGAGGAACGCAACGGCTACGAGCTTGCCGCCGAGCAGCTGAACTCCGGAGCCGCGCAAATGCGCCGGATCTCGCCGTTGACCAAGAAAGGCGTGCTGGGCAAGACCCTGAAAGTCCAGGCGGGCGACTCCGAGACCAAGCCCAATTCGGCAGTGCAGCTGGCCACGCGCTTCATCACCAACGACAAGGCGATGTTGGTCGCAGGCAGCACCAGCAGCGCCGTGGCGATTGCCCTGGAAAATTACTGCAATCGCGAACGGACGGTGTTCATGACCGCGATCAGCGGCTCGACGGAAACCACGGGCGAAAAGTGCCAGCGCTACGGTTTTCGTCCCTGCTGGTACGCGTACATGGCGTGCAAGGCGCTGGCGCCCGTGGTGGCGAAGGAACTCGGCAAGAACCGCAAGGCCGCGTACCTGATTCCCGACTACACCTACGGTCACACCACCACCACGCAATTCAAGGAATTCAGCGCGAAAGACGGCGGCTGGACGTCGGTGAGCGAGCAGGTGCACCCGCTGGGCGCCACCGATTACAGCTCCTACCTCATCAACATCGCCAACAGCGGCGCCGACACGCTGGTCGTCATCGACTACGGTGCCGACTCGGTCAACTCCATCAAGCAGGCGCAGCAGTTCGGCATTCTCAACAAGATGAAAGTCGTGGTGCCGTACATGTCCTCGTACCTGGCGAATTCGCTCGGTGCCGAGATCATGCAGGGCGTGTACGCGACCACGAACTTCTGGTGGACGATGGCTGAGGACCCGAAGTACCCGGGCGCCAAGGAGTTCGTCGACGCCTACATGCACAAGTTCGGCGGCAAGCGGCCGCAGGACTCGGCCTTCGTCGCGTACCTGGGCATGGCCTTGTGGGCCGACGGCGTGGAACGCGCCGGCACGTTCTATCCGCCGGATGTCGTCAAGGCCCTGGAGGCCGGCGTCAAGCGCGAAGGACCGACCGGCCCGGTCTGGTTCCGTGGTGGCGATCATCAGGCGGCCGTCAACTTCCCGATCGTCCGCGGCAAGAAACCCGCCGACATGCGCAACAAGGATGACTTCTTCGAGGTCCTGCAGGTAGTCGAGGGCGGGTCGGTGTTGCCGCCGCTTGAGTTGTTCAGTTGCAAGCTGGGTCCGTACGTGTGACCGGGCGTCCGACGGCGATCTGCCGCACCGGTTGAGGAGGATTGCATGCCAAGCCTGTCGCTGTTCCTGTCGCAGATGTTCAACGGCCTGACCGCCGGCCTGTTGCTGGCCCTGATCAGTGCCGGGCTGACGATCATTTACGGCACGCTGGGCGTGGTCAACTTTGCGCATGGGGCGCTGTTTGTCGTCGGCGCCTATGCCGGGTATGCGGTCTACGGCGGGACACAATCATTCGTGCTCGCCGTGGCGGCTGGCGCACTGGTCGCGCTCGTCGTGGGTTTGATCCTCGAGCGCGGCCTGGTGCGATTGTTCTACGACCGTCCGCCGGAGGACCAGATCCTCGTCACGTTTGGCGTGGCCATCATCCTGGTCGAAATCATCCGCGGCATCTTCGGCGGCGCGAACCTGTCGGTGCCCGCGCCCGCCTGGGGCGAGGGCATCGTGCACATCGGGTCGCTGATCTACCCGCTGTACCGATTCGAGACGCTGTTCATCTCGGCGGGCACGCTGCTGGTGCTGTACCTGCTGCTGTACCGCACGAAGCTTGGCCTGATCGTCCGCGCCGGCATCGAGGACTCGGCCATGGTCGGCATGCTGGGCATCAATGTCCGGCGCGCGTTTTTCGTGGTGTTCGGTCTCGGCGCGATGGTTGCCGGATACGCCGGAACGATCGATGCGCCGATCGTCACGCTGCAGCCGGACATGGGCTTCCGGGTCCTGATCGATTCGTTCGTCGTGGTCGTGATCGGTGGCATCGGGTCGTTTCCGGGCGCGATCGTGGGCGGCATCATCGCCGGCGAAATTCTCAGCCTCACCTCCATGTTCGATCCGTCGTATTCCGAAGTGATGCTGTTCATCGTCATGGCGCTGATCCTCATCTTCCGCCCGCAGGGCATCATGGGCCTGGAAGGCCGCGAATGAGCCCAGTGAGTACTCAGTCGGCGGTGCGCCGCGGGCTGCCGGAGGTGCTGGTGCTGGCGGCCCTGGTGGTCGCGCCATTCCTGCTGCCGTACCTCGGCTTCAGCCCGGGGCTGATGACCCGGATCCTCATCTGGGGCCTGTTCGGCATCGGTTTCGACCTGCTGTTCGGCTATACCGGGTTGCTGTCGTTCGGACAGGCCGCGTTCTACGGTACCGGTGGCTTCACGACCGCCTGGCTACTCACCAACGGCACCACCAATATTCTGCTGGCATTGCTGGCGGGCGCGGTGGCGGCGGCCGTGGCCGGCGTCGTCATCGGTTACCTGACCTTGCGGCGTAGTGGAATCTACTTCGCCATGAGCACGCTGGCGTTTGGCGAGATGTTCTTCTTCCTGGAAAACTCCGTCCTGCGCAACTTCACGGGCGGCGAAAACGGCATTGCCGGCGTCCCGCCCGCGGAGCTTCCGCTGGGTTTTGCGACGGTCCACATCGCCAGCGGACTGCCGATGTACTGGTTTGTCGCGGTGTTTTTCTTCGTGGGCTACATCATCGCGCGGCGCATCGTGCGTTCACCGTTCGGCGCGGTGTTGCGTGCCGTCCGCGGCAACCCGAAGCGCGCCATCGCGCTGGGACACGCGACCCAGCACTACAAGCTGACCGTGTTCGTGATCGCCGCCATTTACGCCGGCGTGGCAGGCGGCCTGCTGGGCGTGTTCCAGGGTTTCATGCCGCCGGACGCGTTCGCCATCGACACCTCGGCGCAGTTGATCATCCAGACCGTGATGGGCGGCGTGGCGACTTTGCTGGGCCCGCTGCTCGGCGCCACCATCTGGCTGTATGTCTTCAACGTGGTACAGGGCGTTGCGGGCATCGGCGCGTACTGGAAACTGATCCTCGGCGTGATCTTCGTGATCGTGGTCACCGTGTTCCGCTTCGGGGTCGGCGGTGCGCTGGTGCGCCTGTTCTCGCGGCGGCGGATCCGGCCGGCCGGTGCCGTGGTCGCCAGCCTGGACGCTGCGCGCGACGTTCCCGAACTGGATATGGTTGCGGCCGTGGCCAGCGACCGTCCCGTACTCGAGGCGCGCGGCGTCAGCAAGCAATATGGCGGGCTCACGGCGGTCGACAATGTCAACTTTTCTCTCGCCGATGGCGAGCTGCGTGGCGTGATCGGGCCCAACGGGGCGGGCAAGTCGACGTTCTTCGCGATGCTGACCGGCGAGCTGCCGACCACCAGCGGGCAGGTGTTTTTCCGTGGCCACGAGATCACCGGCGTCGGCGTCACGGCGGTATGCCAGTTGGGCATGAGCAAGAGCCATCAGATCAACCAGCTGTTTGAGCACCTCACCGTGCGCCAGAACGTCACCGTGCCGGTGCTGGCACGCCGGCGCGGCCGATTCAGGCTCGACCTGTTGCGCGACACACATCACCTGAAGGGACTCGACGAACAGGTCGAGGCCGCCATTGAACTCGTGGGCCTGTCGCATTGCATCGATTCACCGGTGGCCGAACTTCCGTACGGCGAAAAACGCAGGCTTGAGATCGGTCTGGCCCTCGCGACTGGCGCCAATGTGCTGTTGTTCGACGAACCGCTCGCCGGCCTCGGACCGGAGGAACGCGTACTGGTGGTGAAGCTGCTCAAGTCGATCCACCGGAATCGCAGCATCGTGGTCGTGGAACACGACATGGACGCGATGTTCCAGCTGGCCGAGCGCATCACCGTGCTGCACGAGGGCCGCAAGCTGGCGGAAGGCACGCCGGACGAGATCCGTGCCAGCGTGGCAGTACAGACAGCCTATCTCGGCGGAGTGGACGGGCATGAGCCTGCTTGAGGCCGACAAGGTCAACAGTTACTACGGGGATTCCCATATCCTTTTCGACGTGTCCCTGCGCGTGGACGAACACGAGGTGGTGGCTCTCCTCGGCCGCAATGGCGCAGGCAAGAGTACGACGCTCAAGTCGCTGATGGGGGTGGTGCAACCAAAGACCGGCATCGTCCGCTACAAGGGCGAGGAGATCCAGCATCTGCCGCCGCACGCGATCGCGCAGCGGGGCATGCAACTGGTGCCCGAAGAACGACGGGTGTTCGGTTCCATCAGCGTGCACGAGAACCTGCAGCTTGCGGCAATGTCGTGCAGGAACCCGCAGTCGCTGGATGCCATCTACAAGACCTTCCCGCGCCTGGCCGAACGCAAGCGCAACCGCGGCAAGCAGCTGTCGGGCGGAGAGCAGCAGATGCTGGCGATCGCCCGCGCGATGATACGCAACGCCGATCTGATCATGCTCGACGAGCCTTTCGAGGGCCTGGCGCCGCTGATCGTGCGCGATCTGATCGAGGTGTGCCGCGGGCTTGCGGCCGCCGGACGCACGATCATCATTGTCGAACAGAATGTGCGTGCTGCCTTGTCGCTGGCCGACCGCTGCTACATCCTGAACAACGGAAGCATCGTTTACGAAGGCACGCCTGCACAGCTGCAAGCGGACAAGGCCATCATGGCGAAGTATCTGGGCATGCAAATCTAGGCGCGAGGAAACTCGCAGTCGAGAGAGCGTCCGCATGTCAACGCCGGTGGCCGAAACGAATCGTGCAGTCAGCGCAATGCGCGTGGCTGCAACGCAATCCGCACCAGGTACACGATGATCGCCACATTGCCCACCAGCATCGCCAGCTTGATCCAGCCAAAGTGGTACAGCGTCTCGTACAGCTCCAGCGGAATCAGCGAACCGGTGGCAATCACGGTGAACCATTCCGCCCAGTGCTTGCCCAGCCACAGGCCGATGCCCTCGATCGCGAACAGCACGGCATAGCCCAGCGTCACCACGCCGACCGCCACGAACTTGCTGGGTCCGAACGCCACCAGGGTCTCCACCAGCTTCCAGCGCAGGCCATTGCTGCCGGTCAGGTCCAGGTGCTCCAGCCAGTGCACCAGCTGTTGGAAGTTGTCCTGCCGGTCCAGGTGGAACGCCGCCAGTGCCAGCAACAGCAGGCAGACGGTCTTGATGATTTCGTAGTACGCGATGACCAGCAGGCCGGGATGGCGCTGGCGCGCGGCATCCGATGGCGCGCTGATGGTGGAATCACTGGCTGACATTGGCGTGATTGTAGAGGGTCGGGCGATTGAGCCGATGCATCGGCTCGCAGATCTGGCCCGATCGCAAACCATGGCCTTCCGCGAATACCGGTCAGCAGCAACGCCCCCCGCCGCCCTTGTAGCGCGCCTCCTGCCGCTCCCGAAAGAACGCCTCGTAGCTCGGCACCTTGCGCTCGGGATGATGCTCGTGCAAATGCTTCACATAGGCGTCGTAATCGGGAATCCCGCAGCAAAGCCGGGCAGTTTGCACCGCCCACTTGCGCACGGACTGGAAAGTGGTGTTCATCGCGTCCTCCTCAGCCGGCGACGCTGCTCAGCGCCACGTACGGCTCTTCGTGCGCGGTCGGATGGTTGGTCTGCCAGGCCTTGACCAGGGCACGCAGGCAGAACAGCACCATCGCCACGATCAGCGCCATGAACAGGCCGGTGAGCGCCATGTCGACGTAGTTGTTGGTGACGATCTGCTGCATGGCGGCGGTGGTCTTGGCCGGGGCCAGCAACTGGCCCTGCTGCATCGCGGCGCGAGTACTTGTTGGCGGCGGCGGTGAAGCTGATCGGTCCGACCAGTTTCTGGTAGCCGGCGGTCATCGTGCAGATGATCAACCACAGCGCCGGAATGCCCGGTACCCACACGTAGCGCTCGCGCTTGAGCTTCACCACCACCACGGTGGCCAGCATCAGCGCGATCGCGGCCAGCATCTGGTTGGCGATGCCGAACAGCGGCCACAGCGTGTTGATGCCACCCAGCGGATCGACCGCGCCCTGATACAGGAAATAACCCCACAGAAATACGCAGATCGCGGTGGCCAGCAGGTTGCCGGCCCATGAATTGGTTTCCTGCAGCGGCTTGTGGATCAGGCCGGCGATCTCCTGGATCATGAAACGACCCACGCGGGTGCCGGCGTCCACCGTGGTGAGGATGAACAGCGCTTCGAACAGGATCGCGTAGTGGTACCAGAACGCCATCATGCCTCCGCCGTAGGCATGATGTTGTGCAGCAGTTGCGCCATGCCCACGGCCAGCGTGGGTGCGCCGCCGGCGCGGCTGAGGATGCTGTTTTCGCCGATGTTGCGCGCCGTCTCGATCAATTCATTGGGCGTCACCACGAAGCCCCACTGGCTGATCGTGGTGGCGGCCTCCTGCACGGTGGTGCCGATGATCGCGCTGGGCGAGTTCATCGCGAAATACACGCCCGGATGCAGGTAGGTGGCGGCGATCAGCGCCATGATCGCCACGAAGGCTTCACACAGCATGCCGCCGTAGCCGACCATGCGCGCCTGGCCCTCGTTGGCGAGCAACTTGGGCGTGGTGCCGGAGGCGATGATCGAGTGCCAGCCGGACACCGCGCCGCAGGCGATGGTGATGAACAGGAACGGGAACAGGTTGCCGGAGAACACCGGGCCGCTGCCGTCGATGAAACGGGTCACCGCCGGCATCTGCAGGTCCGGCGCGGTGATCAGGATGGCCAGCGCCAGCAGCGCGATGGTGCCGATCTTGAGGAAGGTGGACAGGTAATCGCGTGGCGCCAGCAACAGCCACACCGGCAGTACCGAGGCGACGAAGCCGTAGCCGATCAGCCACCAGGCCAGCGCCTTGGCATCCAGGTCGAACAGCGGCGCCAGCGTGGCCGAGTCGGCCACGAACTTGCCGGCCCAGATCGAGACCAGCAGCAGGATCAGCCCGATGATCGACACCTCCAGGATGCGTCCCGGCCGGAACCAGCGCATGTAGCCGCCCATCAGGAACGCAATCGGGATCGTGGCGGCCACGGTGAACGTGCCCCAGGGGCTGTGCGTGAGCGCCTTGACCACCACCAGCGCCAGCACCGCCAGCACGATCATCATCAGCACCAGTACGCCGATCATGGCCACGATGCCGGGCAGCGGCCCGAGTTCCTCGCGCAGCATGTGGCCAAGCGAGCGGGCATCGCGGCGCAGCGACAGCCCCAGTATCATGAAGTCCTGCACCGCGCCGGCAAACACCACGCCGAACAGGATCCACAAGGTGCCGGGCAGGTAGCCCATCTGCGCGGCCAGTACCGGGCCGACCAGCGGGCCGGCGCCCGGCGATCGCGGCGAAGTGATGGCCGAACACCACCCACTTGTCGGTGGGTACATAGTCCAGGCCGTCGTTGCGCAGCACCGAAGGCGGTGCGCGCGTGGGATCGAGCTGCAGCACCGAATGCTCGACGAACTTGCCGTAGTAGCGGTAACCGATGGCGAAGATCGCGATCGAGGCGGCGACCAGCCAGATGGCGTTGATCGGTTCGCCGCGGCGCAGCGCGACCACGCCCAGGCAGACCGCGCCCACGATGGCGATGGCGGCCCAGAGAATCCTGCTGGCCGGGCCGGTCTGACGGGGCATGAGGGCTTGCATGAGCGATTCTCCTCGGCGATGGACGAGCGCACGGGCAAGAGCTTAATCCACACGCCAAGGGAGCGCCCGTACCACGTGACGGGCATCCCGAGGTGCCGTCGCCACACCGTCCGTGGTCGATCAGCCCGGCATGAATCGCATTTTGACGGCGTACACTAGGTCTTCAACCGACCATCGGGAAACTGGCATGCAGACACGCACTCGTTGCACCGCTCTAGTCGTGGCCCTGGCCTTGATCGCGCTGCCGGTGGCCGCCACCGGCTCGGGGCAGTTCAAGGACTTGCTGAACAAGGTCAAGCAGTCGACGCACCACGCCGACTCCTCGCAGCTGGGCAGCAACCTGCCCGTCAGCGACATCGCCGCCGGGCTCAAGGAAGCGCTGGCCAAAGGCACCACCAACGCGATCAACAGCCTCGGTCGCGACGGTGGTTTCTGGAACAATCCGAAGGTACGCATTCCGCTGCCGGGCAAGCTGGATCAGGCCGCCAGGCTCGCGCGCCAGCTTGGCCAGGGTGCCAAGGTCGATGCGTTCGAGCTGAGCATGAACCGGGCCGCTGAGAAAGCCGTGCCGCAGGTGGCGCAGATCTTCGGCGACGCGATCCGCAAGATGACGCTCAGCGACGCGCGCGGCATCCTCACCGGCGGCGACCACGCGGCGACCGACTATTTTCGTCGCGTGGCCGGCGATGCGTTGACCTCACGCATCCACCCGATCGTGGCCCGGGCCACCAGCAGTGTCGGGGTGACCGAGAAATACAAGTCGTTCACCTCCGGCCACAGCGGCGGTGAGTTGGGCGGCATGCTGGGCAAGTTTGGCGGCGGCAAGTCGGACCAGGCCGGCGGCCCGCTGGATCTGGACGACTACGTGACGAAGGAGACGATCAATGGACTGTTCACCGAAATCGGTGCACAGGAACAGTCCATTCGTACCAACCCGGGCGCCCGCACCACCGACTTGCTGAAGAAGGTGTTTGGCGGCCGTTGAACCCGCTTGCGGGTTCGACAAAATCAACATGACGCTCTGGCTCTGTGCTTCCTGCAGTTGAAGCGCTGAATCACGCGACTTGCATTGGCCCGCATCGACCCTAAATGATCAGGAGATGGCGATTCCACGTCGAGGCCATGCATGATTCGTGAAATCCTGAAAATGGGCGACCCGCGCCTGCTGCGAATCGCGCCGCCGGTGCCGGCCTCGATGCTCGGCAGCGCGGAGCTGGACGTGCTGATCGCCGACATGTTCGAAACCATGCATGCGGCGGACGGCGTCGGGCTGGCTGCCCCGCAGATCGGTGTGGATCTGCAATTGGTGATCTTCGGTTTCGAACACTCCGAACGCTATCCTGACGCGCCGGAAGTACCGCAGACGATTTTGCTCAATCCGGTGATCACCCCGCTGTCGCAGGATATGGAGGAGGGCTGGGAGGGCTGCCTGTCGGTGCCCGGCCTGCGTGGTGCGGTGAGTCGGTACTCGCTGATCCGCTATGAGGGCGTCGACCCGCAAGGTGCGCGAATTGAGCGCACCGCGGAAGGATTCCACGCGCGCGTAGTGCAACATGAGTGCGATCACCTGATTGGCCGGCTGTATCCCTCGCGCATCACCGATTTCAGCAAATTCGGTTATACCGACGTGCTGTTTCCAGGTGAGGAAAGGGGAGACGACTGATGCGGGCGAGCTGGCATGGCGCGGTGCTCGTGGAGAGCGACGAAACCGTCATGGTCGAGGGTAATCACTACTTCCCCGCCGATGCGTTGCGGCGCGAACATTTTCGCGAGAGCGACCACCACAGCACCTGTCCGTGGAAGGGCACGGCCAGCTACTACGACGTGGTAGTGGGGGACGAAGTCAATGCGAACGCCGCCTGGTATTACCCGGCGCCGAAAGAGGCCGCCCGCGAAATCAAGGACCGCGTGGCATTCTGGCGCGGGGTGGAAGTCACTGCATGAATTTGCGCGCCGGCATTGATGCGCAGCGGCTTGCGCATGGATGATGCAGCTCCTTGACGACAGGGAGGCCGATGTCACCGATGGAACCCATGCAGTCGTGGGTGACTGACGGGATAGAGTTACAGTCTGCGCCGACAGGCCGCAATCCCGGCATCGATCTCCTGCGCGGTCTGTCCATCCTGTTCGTCATCCTCAATCACCTCGGCCTGCGCATTCCGCTGAAGAAGACCGCGTTGGCCGAGCTGCTGCCGCCGTGGTTTCTGGGCCGGCTGAACTACAACGGCTACGAGGCCGTGTTCGTGTTCTTCGTGATCTCCGGCTTCCTGATTGCCGGCAATGCGCTGCAACGCTGGGGTGGCCTGGAGCGGATCGACCTGCGTGCGTTCTATGCGCGTCGCTTCGCCCGCATCGTGCCGTGTCTGCTGGGGCTGATTGCCGTGCTCGCCGTATTGCATGGACTGGCGGTGCCGGATTACACCATCAGTCGCCCGGGCCAATCGCTGCCGGGTGCGATCTGGGCAGCGCTCGGGCTGCACCTGAATTGGTACGAGGGACGCACCGGTTACCTGCCGGGCAACTGGGACGTGCTGTGGTCATTGTCGATCGAGGAAGTGTTCTACATCGGCTTTCCACTGGTGTGTCTGCTGACGCGCCAGCGCTGGGTGCTGGTGCCGCTGCTGGTCTTGCTCGCGCTGTCGATGCCGTGGACGCACGCGGCCTTGCGCGGCAACGAGATATGGCAGGAGAAGGCCTACCTGCCCGGCATGTCGGCCATCGCCATCGGCGTGCTTGGTGCGTTGCTGGCAGCGCGCTTGCGGATACTTCCAGCTCGCACGACCACCTTGCTGGGCTGGCTCGGCGCGCTTGGTCTGGCGGCGGCGACGATCGACGGCGCGGTGATGTGGCAGCTGCTGCGCGATGGCTACATGCTGCTGTTGGCGCTCTCGGCACTATGCCTGCTGCTGGCCTGCGCGCAACGCCAGCGCCGTGGCGACTGGCATGCCAGTCGCGGCTCTGGACTGGCTGCGTTCCTGGGGTCGGCTCAGCTACGAGATCTACCTCAGCCACATGTTCGTGGTGTTTGCGGTGGTACGGATTTTCCGACTGGCCGGCGGCGACCTGCGCTGGGGCTTCCTGTGGTACCTCTTGGCGTTGCCGTTGTGCTGGCTGCTCGGGTTGGCGGTGGAGCGTTGGCTGTCGGCACCCTGCGAGCGCTGGCTGCGTGCGAGCCTGTTGCCGAATCGTGTGACGCCGGCCGCCATGGCGAAGCCTTTGCGCGTGGCCGATTGATGCCGATGCGCAGACTACGCTGCGCATGGGTCGAATATGTGCAACGGTCCGTGTGTTGCGCCTTGCGCGGCCTTGGCTGCCTATGCGGCGTCGTCGACTTGCCAGGCTGGCTTGTTCGTCCCGTCGAAGTTCAGATTTGCGCGCGGCAGGCCGTCCTTGCCGTTGATCTTGATGTGGACGCTGTTGGGATCGGTACCCAATTCAATGGCGGAGTCCCGCGCCCTCGGGATCGCTGTAGTTGACCATCAACCCGGCAAAATTCTCCTTGTCGTCGACCATCATGCCGATCGCGTCAAACGGAGCGGTAGCCCGGTCCAGCATCAACCCGACGCGGCCCATAGCCATGAAGCCCATGCCGCCGCGCTCACTGCCTCTCGTGTCGTACAAGATCATGCCGTAGTTATCGCCATCACCGATTCGCTTGCAACTCTTGCCACCAATAAATGTTGCGGGCCATTGCCCGAGCGCGAGGCGGTCTGCGCCGGTCTTGCCGAGGAAAATGATGCCGTCCGAGGCATCGTCCTTGCGCGTACGGTATGTGCTGGCCGGTACCGGTGCGCCGATCAGGATGCGATCGCGTCCCTGTGCATCGGTGATCACCAGCCCCTGGGTGCGGATGACCTTGGCCTGGCCAGGTCGCAGCATGAAGAAGGCGATGACCAGTGCCACGACCAGCAACAGCAAAAGGATCATGCCGATGCGCAACCTGCTTATCTGACGCTGCGTGCGATTCCAGTCTTCGGCAGGGATATTGACGGGCCAGTCATGTGGGAGAGTTCCTTGGGTGAGTAGGACATTGGAGTCTCCTCCGGCGGCTTTGGTTACAAGTAAGAGCGATCATTGTGCGCAACTCGCCTCATGATCGTCTGCAGCAACTGCAGGCGTTGAACCCGTTGCACAGCGACCGTGCCAGGCAGCGCTTGGTCGGCTTCAAACAACTCGTGAACCTGCAGGGGCGTAAGCTGGTACAGGGCGAGACTTCGCCCGGGAGATGTCCAGTGAAGAAAGAAGACGAAACGCACATGCAGATCGTGTCTGCAGATATCAGCTCCGAATCGCTCACCGGCATGGTGATTTTCCGGCCGCATTGCATGTCGCGTGCGGGACGCAACGTGAAAGATGCCAGCAAGGACGGGAACTGGTATGCCTTGCGTCCGGCCGAAGTGCGCAGCTTTGCGCGCGCGCTGCTCGATGCGGCCGATACGCTGGATCTGAAGATCAAGACGCAGCAGGCGGCCAAGAGCGCCACCGGCTAAAGCGGGTACGATCCGCCGCCGGCGGCAGGTGCGGCGGTGACTATGGATCGCGTCGCGCGGCGCGGTGGGCAGCCCGCGCGTTCAGCGGTAGCGGTTGATGGCCTGTCGCAAATCATCGGCCGCCGCGCGCGCTGCTCGGGCAAAGCCTTCGCCGCTGCCGGCGTAGATGATGCCGCGCGAGGAGTTGATCATCAGGCCGTTGGCGTCGGCCGTGCAGCCGTGGCGCAGCACCGCTTCCACGTCGCCGCCCTGGGCGCCGATGCCCGGCACCAGCAGCGGCATGTCGCCGACCACCGCGCGCACCTTTCCCAGTTCTTCCGGCCAGGTAGCGCCGGTGACCAGCGCGCAATTACCGTGCGTGTTCCAGTCTCGTGCAATCGTTTCGGCCACGCGCAGGTAAAGCGGCAGGCCGCCGCAATCCAGCGCCTGGAAATCGGCGCCGCCGGGGTTGGACGTGCGGCACAACAGGATCACGCCCTTGTCGGCACGGTCGAGGAAGGGCTGGATCGAATCGCGGCCGAGATAGGGGTTCAGGGTCACTGCGTCGGCGCGATAGCGCTCGAATGCTTCGGTCGCGTAGTGCTGCGCCGTGCTGCCAATGTCGCCGCGCTTGGCATCGAGAATGACCGGTACACCGGCATGCTTTTCATGGATGTGCGCGATCAGGCGCTCCAGCGTGTCTTCGGCGCGCAGTGCGGCAAAGTGCGCGATCTGCGGCTTGAACGCGCACACCAGGTCGGCGGTGGCATCGACGATGGCGGTGCAGAAGGTGAATACGGCGTCGGGATCGTCGCGCAGGTGCGCGGGGAACTTCGCGGGCTCCGGATCGAGGCCGACGCAGACCAGTGAATCGTTGCGGGTCCATGCTTGTTGCAGGGATTGCATGAAGTGCATCGGGGTCTCCGTGCCTCATCAAAGAAACCCCTCTCCCTCCGGGAGAGGGGCAGGGGAGAGGGTTCGGGCGGAGCGAGGGTTTGAATTTCGCATCAGCTCTCCAGATCTTGCTCCGACCGTACCCTCACCCCAACCCCTCTCCCGAGGGGAGAGGGACTCAAGGCACAAGACGCCGCCCGGGGCTTAGACCAGCCTCAAGCCAGCTTCTTGTACTTCACCCGGTGCGGCCGTGCGCCTTCCTCACCGAGGCGGCGCTTCTTGTCCGCTTCGTACTCGTTGTAGTTGCCGGGAAAGAACTCGACGTGCGAATCGCCTTCGAACGCGATGATGTGGGTGGCGATGCGATCGAGGAACCAGCGGTCATGCGAGATCACGATCGCGCAGCCGGGGAATTCCAGCAGCGCGTCTTCCAGCGCGCGCAGGGTTTCCACGTCCAGGTCGTTGGACGGCTCGTCGAGCAGCAGCACGTTGCCGCCCTGCAGCAGGGTCTTGGCCATGTGCAGGCGGCCACGCTCACCGCCGGACAGGCTGCCGACGATTTTCTGCTGGTCGGTGCCCTTGAAGTTGAAGCGGCCGATGTAGGCGCGCGACTGGATCTCGAAGTTGCCGATGGTGAGGATGTCCGAGCCGCCGGAGACTTCCTGCCACACGTTGTTCTTCGGATCGAGCGCGTCGCGCGACTGGTCGACGTAGGCCAGCTGGGTGGTGTGGCCCAGCTTCACCTCGCCCGAGTCCGGCGTTTCCTTGCCCATGATCATCTTCATCAGGGTGGACTTGCCGGCGCCGTTGGGGCCGATCACGCCGATGATGGCGCCCGGCGGTACCTTGAACGACGAGGTCCTCGATCAGCACGCGGTCGCCGAACGACTTGGTCACGTTCTTCGAACTCGATCACTTCCTGGCCCAGGCGCTCGCCCGGCGGGATGAAGATCTCGTTGGTCTCGTTGCGGCGCTGGTAGTCGACCGAGTTCAGTTCCTCGAAGCGGGCCAGGCGGGCCTTGCCCTTGGACTGGCGGCCCTTGGCGGCCGAGCGCACCCACTCCAGTTCCTTGGCGATCGCCTTCTGGCGCGACTTCTCGGAGCTGGCTTCCTGCTTCAGGCGCGCGTCTTTCTGCTCCAGCCATTCGGTGTAGTTGCCCTTCCACGGAATGCCGCGGCCGCGATCGAGTTCGAGGATCCACTCGGCCGCGTTGTCGAGGAAGTAGCGGTCATGGGTGACCGCCACCACGGTGCCGGGATAGTCGTGCAGGAACTTCTCCAGCCAGTCCACCGACTCGGCGTCCAGATGGTTGGTCGGCTCATCCAGCAGCAGCATGTCCGGCTTGGACAGCAGCAGGCGGCACAGCGCCACGCGGCGCTTTTCGCCGCCGGACAGCGGCCCGATGACCGCGTCCCACGGCGGCAGGCGCAGCGCGTCGGCGGCCACTTCCAGCTGGCGCTCCAGCGCATGCGCGTCGTTGGCGGCCAGCAGGTTTTCCAGTTTTTCCTGCTCCTTCGCCAGCTTGTCGAAATCCGCGCCGTCCTCGGCATAGGCGGCGTAGACCTCTTCCAGCCGCTTCTGCGCATCGAGGATCTCCGAGACGCCTTCCTCGACCACTTCGCGCACGGTCTTTGTCGGGTTCAGGTCCGGCTCCTGCGCCAGGTAGCCGATCTTGGTGCCCGGCTGCGCGCGCGCCTCGCCCTGGAAGTCGGTGTCCACGCCGGCCATGATCCGCAGCACGGTGGACTTGCCCGCGCCGTTGACGCCGAGCAGGCCGATCTTGGCGCCGGGGAAGAAGCTGAGCGAGATGTCCTTGATGATCTGCCGTTTCGGCGGGACCATCTTGCTGACCCCGTTCATGGTGAAGATGTACTGCGAGCTCATGCAACCTCCGAAAACGGGCGCCGCGCTGCCGACAAGGCGGCCACGGAAAGGGGATTCGTCAAACCGTACATTATAGGGCAGGAGGGGCCTGGTCGGAGGGCGTCCCGCGACGGGTCACGACTGCCCGGCCGGTGGCCGGAAACGCCTGTCGGGGCTACACTTTCTGTCTTGCCCGCCACGATGTCACGAGGTCAGAATGTTCCCCAAGGACTGCAGCATTGCCGGTTACGACGACGAACTGGCCCAGGCCATTGCCGACGAAGGCCGGCGCCAGGAAGATCACGTCGAGCTGATCGCCTCGGAGAACTACGCCAGTCCGCGGGTGATGGAGGCGCAGGGCTCCAAGCTCACCAACAAGTACGCCGAGGGTTATCCCGGCAAGCGCTACTACGGCGGCTGCGAGTACGTGGACGTGGCCGAGAAGCTGGCGATCGAGCGCCTGAAGCAGTTGTTCGATTGCGACTACGCCAACGTGCAGCCGCATTCGGGCTCGCAGGCCAACCAGGCGGTGTACTTCGCGCTGCTGCAGCCGGGCGACACCATCCTGGGCATGAGCCTGGCGCACGGCGGCCATCTCACCCACGGTGCCAAGCCCAATATCAGCGGCAAGCTGTTCAATGCCGTGCAGTATGGCGTCGACGAAAATGGGCTGGTCGATTACGACGAAGTCGAGCGGCTGGCGCTCGAGCACCGGCCGAAGATGGTCGTGGCCGGCTTCAGCGCCTACTCGCAGGTGATGGACTGGGCGCGCTTCCGGGCGATTGCCGACAAGGTGGGTGCCTATCTGTTCGTGGATATGGCCCACGTCGCTGGTCTGGTCGCCGCCGGCGTCTACCCCAGCCCGCTGCCGCATGCGCACGTGGTCACCTCGACCACGCACAAGACCATGCGCGGTCCGCGTGGTGGCTTCATCGTCAGCAAACATTCCTCAATGGGGCCGGCGGGCGAAGAGATCGAGAAGAAGCTGCAGTCGATCGTGTTCCCCGGCATCCAGGGTGGCCCGCTGATGCACGTGATCGCGGCCAAGGCGGTGGCGTTCAAGGAAGCGCTGGAACCCGCGTTCAAGACTTACCAGACCCAGGTGGTGAAGAACGCCAAGGCGATGGCGAAAACCTTCATGGATCGCGGCTACAAGATTGTCTCCGGTGGTACCGAGAACCATCTGATGCTGGTCGACCTGATCGGCCGCGACATCACGGGCAAGGACGCGGAGGCGGCGCTGGGCAGGGCCCACATCACGGTCAACAAGAACGCCGTGCCGAATGATCCACGCAAGCCATTCGTCACCTCCGGCCTGCGCATCGGCACCCCCGCCGTCACCACCCGCGGCTATCGGCGAAGCCGAGGTCACCGCGCTGGCGAACTGGATCTGCGACGTGCTGGATGCGCCAGACGACGAGGCGGTGATCGCCAAGGTGCGCGACGCGGTGACGGCGCAGTGCAGGAAGTTTCCGGTTTACGGGTGAAGCGGGAACGGGGAACAGGGAATGGGGAACATGGAGGTTCCGATAGTTCAAGATTATCGGGAATTGAGGGTCTGGCAGGAGGCGATGGCGTTGGCTGAGGCAGTTCATGCAGCGACGCGGGCGTTTCCGCTCGATGGGCGCTTTGGACTGACCGGTCAAGTGCGCCGAGCTTCGGTTTCCATCGCATCGTGCATTGCCGAAGGTAATGCACGAAGTTCCACGAGAGATTATCTGAGGTTCTTGTCGATGGCGTCAGGATCAATTGCGGAAGTCGAGACGCAACTGCTGCTTGCTCAGCGCTTCGGCTATTTGTCCAAAGGTGATTTGTCGTCGTTGCTGACACTACTGCACGGGCTCGCAAGACAACTACAGGCACTGAAGAATGCGCTGTCATCGAAGCTCGCCGTCGGCCGGGCGTTCCCCATTCCCCGTTCCCCGTTCCCCGCCCCATAGATGCATTGCCCGTTCTGCCAGTACGAAGACACCCGCGTCATCGACTCGCGTCTGACCGATGACGGCTCCAGCGTGCGGCGGCGGCGCGAGTGTCCGCAGTGTGGCGAGCGCTTCAATACCTACGAGACCGCCGAGCTGAAGCTGCCGACGGTGGTGAAGAGCGGTGAGCGGCGCGAAGTGTTCGACGAGCACAAGCTGCGGGTGAGCTTCGAGCGCGCGCTGCAGAAGCGCCCGGTGCCAAGCCATGACGTGGACAGTTCGGTGCGCACGATCGTCAACGACCTGCGCAAGAGCGGCGAGCGCGAGATCGCCTCGCGCCAGGTCGGCGAGCTGGTGATGCGCGAGTTGAAGAAACTCGACCAGGTCGCCTACGTGCGCTTCGCCTCGGTCTATCGCAAGTTCGAGGACGTGCAGGCGTTCCGCGAGGAGATCGAAAAGCTGGAACGCGACCTGCCGGAGCTGGATGGACTGCAGTTGCCCCTGCTCGGCGGTGGCAAACGTGAAGGCAAATGACGCGCCCGGCATCCCCGTAGGAGCGCACCCCGTGCGCGATGCTCTTCATGACGTGACGAAAAGCCTCGCGCACAGGGTGCGCTCCTACATGCACGCGGCGCGGTGACGGCCTCCTTCTCCGCCGCTGACCACGCCCACATGGCGCATGCCTTGCGCTTGGCCGAGCGTGGCCTGTACACCACCCAGCCAAATCCGCGCGTGGGCTGCGTGATCGCGCAAGATGTTGAGGTGGTGGGCACGGGCTGGCATCAGCGCGCGGGCGAGCCGCATGCCGAGGTCCTCGCGCTGCGCGACGCCGGCGAACGCGCGCGCGGCGCCACGGCCTATGTGACGCTGGAGCCATGCGCGCACCAGGGACGTACGCCGCCCTGCGCCGATGCCCTGATCGCCGCGGGCGTGAAACGCGTGGTGATCGCCAGCGAGGATCCGTTCCCGCAAGTCAACGGCCGCGGCATCGACAACTTGCGCGCGGCGGGCATCGGCGTCGAGACGGGCTGCTGCAGGAAGCGGCGCGTGAACTGAATATCGGCTTCTTCAGCCGGATCGAACGCGGCCGTCCCTTTGTGCGGGCGAAGCTGGCGATGAGCCTGGACGGGCGCACCTCCCTCGCCAATGGCGAATCGAAGTGGATCACCAGCGCGGCCGCGCGTGCCGATGTGCAGCACTGGCGTGCGCGCAGTTCGGCGATCCTCACCGGCAGCGGTACCGTGCTTGCCGACGATCCGCGGCTGACTGTGCGGCTGCCAATGAAACGTCCTCTGGCGAGCTTTTCCCCTCCCCCAGCGGGGAGAGGGGTGAGGGGGCGGCCTTGCGCTCCGTGGCAGCTCTTCACCCTAGTCCTCTTCTCCCCGGGGAGAGGCTGGATCGCGCCGCCGCTGCGCGTGGTGCTGGATCGCCAGTTGCGCACGCCGGGCGGCAGCCACGTGCTCGATGGTTCCACGCCGACCCTGGTGCTGCACGGCGCGACGGCCTCCTGTGCGGACGGGCGTTTTGCGCGGGTGGAGCGGGCGGTCGTGGCAACGCCGGGAGACATGATCGACCTGCGCGCGGCACTGGAGTTGTTGGCTGGTCGCGGTTGCAACGAAGTGCAGGTCGAGGCCGGTCCGACGCTGTGCGGGGCGCTGTTCGCGGCCGGCCTGGTGGACGAACTGCTGTTGTACGTGGCGCCGCTGCTGCTGGGCGACAGCGCGCGGGCGCTGCTGCATCTGCCCACGATTGCCGACATGGCGCAGCGCTGGCGGTTGCAGGTGCTGGATCAGCGCCAGATCGGCGTGGACTGGCGACTGCGCTTGCGATCAGTCTGAGTTCCAACCGGCTCGCTTCGGCCGTTCGCCTTGGGCAACTCGGCGTTCGTGGTCATGCAACGGACCTGCTGATGTGCCGGTGCTAGAATGCGAAGGCCAGCCTGGCTGGCGAACATCACACAGCGTCTTCAGGGCGGGGCGAAATTCCCCACCGGCGGTAGGCCTTTCGGGGCGAGCCCGCGAGCGCTCACGGCAAGGGTCGTGAGGTCAGCAGATCCGGTCAGATGCCGGAGCCGACGGTTGGAAGCAGGCGGCTGCTTCCGCACAGTCCGGATAAAGAGAAGACGGCACGGCTGGCGATCCTTGTGCGCCGGCCAGGCCTCATGCCTTGGGGCGTTTTTCGCAGCTTCATCCCGCGCGGGAAACGATGCATGAAATTCAACACTAGCTTCTGCAGCCTCCGCTCCGCACCAATCGCCCGCTCCCGACCAGGACGAACCTGTAGGAGCGCACCCTGTGCGCGAACCTTTTCGCCGCGTGCCGAAAAGCATCGCGCACAGGGTGCGCTCCTGCAGGAGCGGCGCTGATGTTCACCGGCATCATCCAGGCCGTGGGCCGCGTGGCGCGGCTGGAATCTCGCGGGGGCGACGTGCGGTTGCACGTCGATACGCTCGAGCTCGACCTGGCCGACGCGCAGCTTGGCGACTCCATCGCCGTCTCCGGCGTCTGCCTCACCGCAATCACCCTGGGCGCGCACGCTTTCAGTGCCGATGTCTCCAATGAAACCCTGTCGCTGACCTCGCTCGGCCAGCTCGAGGCCGGTGATCCGGTGAATCTGGAGAAGGCGCTGCGGCTGGCCGACCGGCTCGGTGGCCATCTGGTTTCCGGCCATGTCGACGGCCTGGGCAAGGTGGTTTCGATCGCGTCGGATGGTCGCTCGCAGCGATGGACGTTCGACGTGCCGGCGGCGATCTCACGCTACATCGCGGCGAAGGGTTCGGTCTGCATCGACGGCACCAGCCTCACCGTCAACGAGGTCAGCGGCGATCGCTTCGGCGTCAATCTGATTCCGCATACGGTGGAGCACACCGCCTTCCACGCGCGCCGTCCGGGCGATGCGGTAAACATCGAGGTGGATGTGATCGCGCGCTATGTCGAGCGGCTGCTGGCCAGTGGCGAGGCGCTGCGCCTCGACGAGAAATTTCTCAAGCAGCACGGCTTCGCCTGATTGTGATTGAACCCCTCTCCCGCCGGGAGAGGGGCAGGGGTGAGGGTCCGGGCTGGCCCGAACATCTCGCTCCGCCCGAACCCTCATCCGCCCCTGCGGGGCACCTTCTCCCAAGGGGAGAAGGGAACAAACGACGCGGACACTCCCATGCCCTTCAATACCATTCCCGAAATCCTCGAAGACATCCGTGCTGGTCGCATGGTGGTGATGCTCGATGACGAAGACCGCGAGAACGAGGGGGATCTGATCATGGCCGCGCAGATGGTGCGGCCGGAGGACGTCAACTTCATGACGCGCGAGGCGCGTGGCCTGCTGTGCCTGACCCTCACCGAGCAACGCACGCGCCAGCTCGGCCTGCATCCGATGGTCAGCGACAATACGTCCTCGTACCACACCAACTTCACGGTCTCGATCGAGGCGGCCGAAGGCGTCACCACCGGCATCTCGGCGCACGATCGCGCGCGCACCGTCCAGGTGGCGGTGACGCCCGATGCGAGGCCACAGGACCTGGCCCAGCCCGGCCACGTCTTTCCGCTCACTGCGCAACCGGGTGGTGTGCTGACTCGCGCTGGCCACACCGAGGCGGGTTGCGACCTGGCGGCGCTGGCCGGGCTGGAGCCCGCGGCGGTGCTGATTGAGATCCTGCACGAGGATGGCTCGATGGCGCGCCGTCCCGAGCTGGAAGTCTTTGCGACCAGGCATGGGCTGAAGATCGGTTCGATCGCCGACCTGATCCGCTATCGCCTCGAAACGGAAAAGACCGTGCAGCGTGTGCACGAGGAAGCGGTGGAGACCGAGTTCGGCATGTTCCGGCTGGTGGCGTACCGCGACGTGATCCGCCACGGCCTGCATTTTGCGCTGGTGCGCGGCCGTGTCGATGATGGTGTCCCGGTGCTCGCGCGCGTGCATGTGCGCAATACCTTGTCCGATGTGCTGCACCTCAAGCGCGACGAGCTTGGCCTCACCGTGACCTCGGCCCTGCGCCGGATCGCCGACGAGGATCGCGGCGTGCTGCTGGTGCTCTCCGGTGAAGACACGCCGGAGGCGTTGCTGGCCCGATTGCAGGGCCAGCCCAGTGCCCAGGCGCCCAAGGATGCACAGCAGCAGGAGTGGCGTCAGCTCGGCCTGGGTGCGCAGATCCTGGCCGACCTCGGCGTGCGCCAGCTGCGTGTGCTGGGCACGCCGCGCAAGTTGGTGGGCCTGGCCGGTTTCGATCTGGAAGTGGTCGAGTACGTCTGACTGAGGGCGTGAGTGCGGTTCGACCGGGTCAGGAGGCAACTGCCGCGGCGACGCCATTCGCGGGCACGCGCACGCGCAGCGTGCACAAGCCGGCCAGCAGCAGACTCGCGCCGCCCAGCCCCAGCGCATAAATGGGCTGGTTGTGGAAGAACAGCTTCAGCAGCACGCCGAGCACGCTGGCCGCGAGCAGCTGCGGGATCACGATGAAGAAGTTGAAGATGCCCATGTAGATGCCCATCTTCGCCGCCGGCAGATTGTCCGACAGCATCGCGTACGGCAACGAGAGGATCGACGCCCACGCAAAGCCGACACCCACCATCGAGGCGATCAGCCAGTGCGGGTCGCGGATCACCAGGAACGACAGCAGGCCGAGGCCGCCCAGCCACAGGTTGACCAGGTGGCTCAGGCGCAATCCCATCGCGCGCACCATGACCGGAATCGCGACGGCGGCGAGCACGCCGACGCCGTTGTAGGTGCCCATCAGCACACCAGCCCAGTTCGCCCCTTCGTTGTACGCCACCGAGGTGGTGTCGCTGCTGCCATAGAACGTCTCTGAAACCGCCTGGGTGGTGTTGATCCACATCGCGAACATCGCAAACCAGGAGAAGAACTGCACCCAGTTGAGCCGGCGCATCGGCGTGGGCATGCCGTAGAGGTCGCCCATGATCTGGCGCAGCATGCCGCCGCGGCGGGTAAACGCCAGCCAGACGAACAGCAGGCCGAACGCGACCAGTCCGCCGGCAAGCAGGTGCAGCTCCTTCGCCAGCGCCAGCTGCTCGATCAAGCCCAGCATCGCGATACCCAGGACGAGGAGCAGCACGCCGATTTTCCACGCGCCGCCCACTGCCGTGGGTGCGTGATCCAGTTGATTGTCGGTGAACGATCGCAGTTGCTCCGGCGGGTATTCGCGGGTGCTGAGGATGGTCCACAGCATCGCGCCCAGCAGCACCGCGCCCCCGGCGTAGAACGCGTATTTCACCGAGTGCGGGATCTCGCCGGCCGGCGCAGTATTGGCGACGCCGAGGTGCGTGAGCACCCAGGGCAGGAACGACGCCACCACCGCACCGACGCCGATGAACACGCTTTGCATCGAGTAACCCAAGGGCCGCTGTTGCGGCGGCAACTGATCGCCCACGAAGGCCCGAAACGGTTCCATCGACACGTTGAACGAAGCATCCATGATCCACAGCAGGCCGGCGGCGATCCACAGCGTGGACGAGTTCGGCATCGCCAGCAGCGCGATCGTGGCCAGCACCGCACCGGCGAAGAAATACGGGCGGCGGCGACCGAAGCGGTTCCAGGTACGGTCGGAGCAGTAGCCGATGATCGGCTGCACGATCAGCCCGGTGAGCGGGGCGGCAATCCACAACACCGGGATCTGGTCGACGTCGGCGCCGAGGGTCTGGAAGATCCGGCTGACGTTGGCGTTCTGCAGCGCGAAACCGAACTGGATGCCCAGGAAGCCGAAGCACATGTTCCAGATCTGCCAGAACGACAGTTCGGGCTTGTCGTTCATCGGGTCGCCGGTTCCGCGGCCAGAGGCGCGATGTGCAAGGCGTCGATGTCGGCCTGGTTCAGCGCTCCGTCGATGCCGCCGCGGCCGCCGGTGTAGTGGGCGAAATGCTGGAGATAGCTCATGTTGAAACCATCGGCCAGCACGAACGAACAGCGCGCGTTGGCGCTGGCGTCGAACTCGCCAAACGTCGAACGCTGGGTGCCTGCGCTGTGGGGCATCACCAGCGGCACGCGCTGCACGGCGCTGCCGTCGCAGCTTATTTCCAGCCATTTCACCGCGGCGGTCACGCCGGTGCTGATCGGGCCGCTGGCGTTGCGGTAGTTCACCGAAACCCGGTAGCGACCAGTGCCTGGTGCAGTCCAGTGGCGGGGCCAGTCGCCGCTGATCGCGTCGACTTTGCCGACGCAGGTGGCCGGGCTGGGCAGGGACTCCAGGCCTTGCGCATCGACGCGGGTGGCGCGCACGCAGAGGAGATGGTTCGTGCGCGGCAGCGTGCCGCTGCCGTCGATGTCGCCGGCGCGCCGGCCATTGGCGTAGAGCCGCAGCTTGCCTTCGCCCTTGATCGTCCAGTGATCGCCGTCGGCTACGAGCGCGGGCGCGGCCGGCGCTACGGGTGCATACAGCGGCGCGCCGGTGTGCAAGGGCGCCGCGTCCACCTGCACGGCCTTCAAGGTCACCGTGGTGTGCTTGCCCTGCGTGCTCAGGTGCGCGGCGACCAGCAGGTTGCCCTGGCGCCGGGTGGGCAGTTCGAGCGTGATCTGGCGATCGGGCAGGTCCAGCGTGATGGCGTTGCGGTCGCCGAACAGCATTGGCATGAGCGCCGTTGGCAGTTTCGGCTGCACGCGGCCATCTTCTTCCAGGCCGAACACGCCTTCGGTCACCACGTCCAGGGCGGCCGCCACCGACCACAGCTGGCGTGGCGAGTTGACCACCGGACCGCTGAGCTTGCCGTCATCGACATGCTGGCCCTGGGTCAGCAGTTCGTAGTTCTCCATGTTGGAGCCGTACAGCGCCGCGCCGCGCAGCACCGATTCGATTTCGTGCGCGATGCGGGCAGGGTCGTTCACGTGCGCGCGGCGCGCAGGGCGTACGCGCTGACGAATGGCCAGATCGCGCGATTGTGATAAATCGGCTGGTCGCTGCGTTCGGGCCACATCACCGGACTGCCGGCCGGCCAGCTCGGGTAGTTCGCCAGCGTCTGGCGCGCGCGCTCGCCATCGGCCACGCCACTGGTGACCGCCAGCGCGATGCCGAGCAGGTCGTAGCTGTCTACCGGCGTGCCGTCGCCTCCGATATAACTCATGTACATGCCGCGGTCGGCGCGCCAGAAGTGCGTGTTGATCGCCTGCTTCAAGGCCGCCGCGTGGGTGCGGTAATCGTTCGCGGCGGTGGCATCCTGATGTGCCTCGGCCAGCGTGGCAGCCAGTTGCAGCGCCTGGTAGTGCAGCACGTTGGTGGACAACGCATACGATTGCGCAATGAAGCGCACGTTGTCGGCGGTCCAGGCTGGATAGCTCTGTTCGCGCCAGTCCATGAAAGAGGTCTCACCGCGATACAAGCCGAAGGCCTGGTCGAAGGCATATTGCCGGTCCTGCGCCAGCGTGTCCCTGAGCGCCAGCCACACCTTGTCGGCGAACTTCCTGTCGTCCAGCAGATGCCGTGCAGCCAGGAACCACACCACACGATCGGTGCTGATCGGCCAGCTGCCGCCCGAGCCGGTGTCCTGCATCACATACAGGCCTTGCGGCGCGGTCGGCACGCGCACCCCGGACAACTTGAATTCCAGGCCGTTGCGCGCGCGCGCCGCGTCGAAGCGCCACAGGCCCAGGTCGGTCGCGTAGGACAGGTCGCGCGTCCACACATACGGCCACTTCAGCCCGGTCTCGAAGCAGTGGCAGGGAATCGGCGAACCATGATCGAACGCACCATCGCGGATCGCGCTTACGGAATCCTGTCGCAGATCATCCTGCGCCATCGCGTACAAGCCGTCGAACAGCACGCTGGCGGTGTCCACGCGCAGCGGTTGAGGCTCGATCACGCGCTGCCCGAACGGCCAAGCCAGGGTGTAGGCACCCTTGGCATCGCGCTGCATGCTCACATGGACGCCGTGCCAGTCCAGCCCGTCGTGCCAGACCGGGGCGGCCGTGCCGGTGGCCATCGCAGCGGTCAACAGCAGGCTCAACATGGGCGGGCGGGGATCGCTGGCGGAAGACGGATACGGGTCAAGGTCATGGCGGCTCCGATGGAGTGAGGATCACGGCACGATTCGAACAATAGCCGGCGCGCCGCGTGGCGCGTTTTTCGTTGGCCGGTGCCGACATGGTAGACAGCGTCGCAACGCAACAACCAGCGATTGCATACGTATTCATCGCGGCGTCGCCTGGCTGCGTCAGGCGTGGGCATTTGCTTGCGTGCTTTCTGATCCGCTGCGCGCGTTCAGCGCAACTCGACCACCACCAGCCCCTGCGGCGGAATGTCGATCTCGAACTTGCCGTTGTGCAGGTCGAGTTGCTCCGGCGCGGCCAACTGGCCCGCTTCGCGCAATTGCACGATCTGCTGGCGGCTGGGGAAGTCGGGGCGGCCCATCTTGTTGAACAATGCGACCGCGTTGCCATGGGTTTCGTCGACGCGCCAGACGGTGGCGTGCGCGCCGGCGGCGAGGTTGCTGCACGTCGACGCTGAAGTGTTTCGGCGCTCCCGCCGGTTCGCCAGGCGTGTAGCTGGCGGTCTTGCCCACGGGCAGGGCGTAATTCCACAACGCCAGCACCACGGTGCCGTCGTCACGCCTGGTGACCAGGGCCGAATCGGATCCGCGTCTTGAGCTGGCGGTCGCCCAGCTTGTGCAGCAGCGCGAACGCATTGAACGCGGGTTTCGGGATACGGTCGGCGGCGATCAGGCCGAAGCCGCCGTAGAACGGGTTGCGCACGATGCCCTGTTCCTCGAACACGTCGGAGAACGACCAGTAGCTCATCATCTGGATCTTGCCCGCGCATTCGCGGATGGTGTTCGCTATCCACGGACCCATGTAGGTGGTGTCGGTGACGTTGGGCAGGTTCGCGTAGCTGGCGTTGTATTCGCTGAATACCAGCGGCAGGTGCGGGTAGGGCGAGGCCAGGATCTCCTTGTGCACCTTGTCCACCGTGCGGCACACCATGTCGCGGCGCGGGATGTTCTCGTCGGTGTGGAAAACATTCTCCGCGGTGTCGTCGCCATAGACATGCGTGCTGACGAAATCCACCGGCAGGTTTTCCTGTTTCGTGTGCGCCAGGAACGCGGGCACCCACGCCCCCTGCGCCGTGGCCGGGCCGCCGACGCGCAGGCGCGGATTGACTGCCTTCAGCGCGCGTACGGTGTGGTCGTACAGGGTGAAGTAGGTCGACTGCGCCGGCTTGCCGACCCAGAAGCCGATGTTCGGCTCGTTCCACACCTCGAAGTACCAGCTGGCCACTTCGTCGATGCCATAGCGCCCGACCAGATGTTTGGCGAACGCGGTGATCATCGCGTCCCATTCGGCGTAATTCTTTGGCGGCGCCACGTTCGGGTGATACCAGAATTCCTGCAGTGCCTTCGGGTCGGAGGTCAGCGCCGGCGGCATGAAGCCCAGCTCGATGAAGGGCTTCACGCCATGTTCGAGCAGGCCGTCGTAGATCTGGTCGATGTAGGAAAAGTTGTAGCGGATCGAGCCGTCCGGCTCGCGGTTCACCAGGCCCACGTCGTGGTCGAAGATGCCGTGGAAGCGGATGTAACTGAAACCGGTGGCCTGGTGCACCGCATCGAGGTCCTTGCGGTAGTCGTCGCGCAGCGAAAGCGATGCACGGCCGGAGCCGAACGTGGTTTCCCAGAAATGCGGGAAGGGTGTGCCGGTGGCCTGCGCGTCGCACCCGGATCTGCACGGTGGAGGGCGCAGCGGCGGCGGCAGTGGCGGTCGCGACCAGCAGGCGCGGCACCGAAGGCGAGCAGGAGGCGGCGAAGGACGAGGAGCTGTGTCATCGGAGTTTCCTTGTCGACTGGGCGTTGCAGGGTGCAACCGTGATCTGCAGCGTGCTCATGTAAACGTTTACATCCCGTGCAGGGGAGTGTCTTGCAAACTGCCGCTGGCGTCCAGCAATCGCGTGTGTGCAGTTCGTGGTGCGGCGCAGGCGGAATCAGCTCCGGTTTCCGCGGCTGCGGCAAACAACTTTGTCAGCGCGAACTCAACTCGACTGTCTGCGCTTGTCGCGGCCGCCATGCGCACCCAGGTGACGGCGCCGAACCGGTCGTGGCCGCTGGCCCAGCCCTCGGTCCCATCCTTCTGCAGGTCGTCGACGCCGTGGCGCGAGGGCAGCGGTTTGCCAGCGACGGTTACCGTGCTGGCCGCGCATGCCGTGGATCTTCAGCAGATAGAAGCGCAGCGCCGGCCTGAATGCTGCCGCTGACGGCGCCGGTGTCGAACGTCACCGTGTGGCCGTGTCGCTGCACCGCCAGCGACTGGCGGAAATCGCGCCATGCTCGTAGTCGTAGGTGGTGCCGTCGTCGTCGTAGTACTCGAACTGCGTGCGCTGGCTGGACGGGAAGACTTCGACGGTGAGCTCGCGTCACCGGCTGCTGGCCGACGTAATCCATCACCGGCTGGGTCGGGATGATCGCGCCGTCGCGCACGAACAGCGGGATGTCGCCCCAGCCCTTGCTGTCGATCGCCAGATGGATAGTCTGGCCGCCCTGGTAAACCTTGCCGCTGAACCAGTCGGTCCAGCTGGCCGGCGGGCAGGTAGATGTCCTTTCGCGGTCTGGCCTTGCTGCACCACCGGCGACACCAGCAGCCAGTCGCCGAACAGCCAGCTGTCGACGTCGTTGCGCACGTTCGGATCGTGCGGCCAGTCGAACAGCAGCGGGCGCACCAGGCCGACGCCGTCTGACGCGGCGCTGGTATTCGTAGCTGTAGATGTACGGGATCAGCGCGTAGCGCAGGCGGATCGCAGCGGTGGCGGCTTTCTCCGCCACCGGGCCGTAGACCCACGGCTGGCGCTTTTGGCCGAACGTCGCCGTGCACGCGGAAGATCGGCGTGAACGCGCCGAACTCGATCCAGCGCGCGTAGTTTTCCGGCGTCGGCGTGCCGTTTGAAACCGCCGCCGTCCATGCCCCATTGCATCGCGCCGACGTTGATCGCGCTGAGCATGCGCGCGCGCTGGCCGGCCATGCTGGCGAAGCCGGTGGCGATGTCGCCCGACCACAGGCCGTAGGCGTAGCGCTGCGAACCGAGCCAGAAGTTGCGGTTGATCGACCACACGCGCAGGTCGAGACGTGCGCGCTGCGCGTCGTACAGCGCGCGCTGCATGTTCATGAACTCGGTGTCGCTGCCGGTGGTGTCGGCCTCGTCGTTCCACCAGCCCGCGATGCCGTGGTCGTAGCCGTACTTCATCGCCAGGTCGCCGAACCAGGTGCGTGCGGCGGGGATGTCGAAGTCGATGTTCTTCACCGGCTTGTGCGAGAAATAGTCGTCGCTGACTTTCTCGCCGGGCACCCAGAAATCGTGCGCGGTGGCGTAGCGTCCTTCCACGGTATCGACGTGGATGCGCGGTTTCATGATGCCGGTGAGCTGGATGCCCGCGCGCGTGCAGCTGCTTCGCCAGTGCGCCGCTGGGGCCGTCGGGAAACTTCACCGGGTTCCAGCGGAACTCGCCGTAGTCGTCCTCGCCCCAGGCCTTCCAGTCGAAGTCCAGGGTGAAGTTGTCGATCGGGATGTGTTTGGCGCGGTAGGTGTCGACGATCTGCAGCAGCTCCTTCTGGTCGATGCCCCACTGGCTGTTGGTGAAGCCCATCGCCCATTTCGGGAACAGCGGCGTGTGGCCGCTGAGCTCGGCGACCGCGCGCGAAGATCGCCTTGGGTGCGCCCACGCATGATGTAGACGTCCATTGGTCGCTTCGTCGGGCTGCGGCGATCTCGATGCTGTGCCGGGCGTCAGGGTGAACTGGCCGCCGTCGCATGTCGGCCAGCACGCCGTAACCGGCGGTGCTCCACGCCAACGGCGCGCCGGCCCAGCCTTGCTCGCCGGCCTTGGCCTCCAGCTTGCCCTGCGCGCAGCATGCCGGCGCTGACATCCTTCTGGACGCGTTGTAGCCGCTGATGCCGTACATCGGATCGCCGGCCGCGTGGTCGAGCGTTGAGCTTGCCGTGGGCCAGTGCGGCCAGATCGGCGATGCGCAGCAGCACATGGTCTTCGGCGTCGGCGATGGACAGGCTGTGGGCGCCGCGGTCGTAGCGCACGTGCACTTGCGGCGAGGTGAGCGTGAGCGTCGTCGCCGCTTCGCCGGTGATGGGCGGGGCGGGCTCGAGCGCGGGATCGAGCACCATCGAGCGCGCCGGCGACTTGCCGTCGGCGAGCGCGCTCAGGTGCACGACGTTGGCGGCGCGCAGAGTGACGCGCACCGTGCCGGTGTCGGTGGGGATGTCGATGCGGGCATCGGTCGCCGGCGCGGATCGGGCGCCTTGGCGAAGGCCGGGGCTGCCGGAGCGAGCGCGAGCGTCGTGGCGAACACGCCGGCGAGCAGGGCGAACGGTCGGATCATGGCTGGGCTCCGCGGTGGGGTCGGTGCAGTCGTGTCGATCGTGCTCGCGCAGACGCAGGGTGATGCCGATAGGTCATCGCCGGCTGTCGGAGCGACGAAGGAAGGTCCGAGCCTGCGCTGTTGATAAAGCACCTCCGGCTTGCAGCGGGAACGGCGGCAGGTGCTCGCCGAACTCACTTGGCGCTGGCCGCGGCCGGTTGCAGCACCGCCGAGCCGTACGCCGGCAGCCGCAGCACGCCTTGCGCCAGCGTGGTCGCATCCGCCGTGTGTGCCACGATGCTCGACGTAGCGCTGCAGGTCGTGCGCAGCGAGCCGGATGGTTTGCGCGCTGCCGGAAAGGTTGTGCACCACCAGCACCGGGCCGTGGGCGTCGCGCAGTTCCCAGGCGACCAGCTGCGGGTTGCCCAGGTCGCGCGTGGTCAGCGCGCCATCGCGCAGCGCGCTGATCTGGCGGCGCCAGCCGATCAGTTCGCGATAGCGCGCCAGCAGCGAGTGCGGATCGGCCTGCTGGCCTGCACCGGTGACGTCGGCGCCGTCGCCCGCGCTGAATGTCTTCCAGCTGGTTTCGTCCGTGCCCTGCGGCTGCGCGATACCAGCGCATCGGCTCGCGCAGGTCGGGGTCGGGTTTCTCGCCGCGCATGCCAAGCTCTTCGCCGTAGTAGATGAAGGGCTGGCCGGGCAAGGTCAGCAGCATCGCCGCGGCAATGCGCATCTGCTGCGGATTGTCGTGCAGCTGGCTCATCACCCGTTCCTGGTCGTGGTTGGACAGGAACGGCGCGTCCACGCCGTACTTGCCGGTGACCGCGTGGTAATCGCGCGTGGTGCGATCGAGCAGTGCGGGCAGTTCGCCGGCTTGCCCGGCTGCGGGCGCTCTCGATCAACTGCGTCTGCCAGCGGAAAGTCGAACACCGCGCTGAGCGCGCCTGAACCACGGCGCCAGCTTCGGCGGGTTTCCTGGGTGACCTCGCCGACCACGTAGGCGTGCCGGGTTCACCGTGTCGATGCCATGCAGAACTGCGACCACCATGCGAGGTTCTTCGCCAGCACCGCGGATCGTTCCGCTGCGATCTCGAAGTTCGTAGTAGATGTGCTGGGCGGCGTCGAGGCGGAAACCGTCGACGCCCTGCTTCAGCCAGAACTGGCCGATCGCGATCATCTCCTGGCGCACGGCCGGGTTGTCGTAATTCAGGTCCGGCATTTCGGCGGTGAAGATGCCGAGGTAGTGCTGGCCTTCGCCGCGGCGTGCCAGGCCGGCGAACCGGTGGCGCTGACCGCGTGCAGGTCGGTGTCGGTTCGGCCCAGCTGTACCAGTCGTGGTACGGGCTGGCCGGATCGCGCGCGGCCTTGAACCACGGGTGCTCGCTGCTGGTGTGGTTGATCACCAGATCCATGATCACCTTGATGCCGCGCTTGTGCGCCTCGGCCAGCAGGCGGTCGAAGTCGGCCAGCGTGCCGTACTGCGGATTGATCGCCGTCGTAGTCGGTGATGTCGTAGCCGTGGTAGCTGGGCGAGGGGTTGATCGGCATCAGCCAGATGCCGCTGACGCCCAGCGACTTGCAGGTAATCGAGTTTCGCGGTGACGCCGTTCAAGTCGCCGATGCCGTCACCGTTGGTGTCGACCCAGCTGCGCACGAAGATCTCGTACCACACCCCGGAGGCCGCCGGTTGCGATGATGGACGCGCCGCGGCCACGGGCAGGGTCGTGCACAGGATCAACAAGGTCAGCAGGAAATAGCGGATCATCCGGGGCTCCAGGCAGCTACTGAGTTTCGGCCCGCCGGCCTTCACCGACAACAGGCCAGTCACCAGCCTTGAAATGACGGGCAATGAAATCGGCATGTCCGGGCATGCCGGCCACGGCGCGGTCGATCAGGGTGCGGATGTTGGCCAGGAACTCGTCCAGCTGTGCCTGCGGCAGGCCGTCGGCCAGCGGCGAATGGCGCCGCGGCATGATGCCCTGGCCGATCATCACCTGCAGCCAGCCGACCTCGGTGAACAGCTCCTCGCCTTCGCGGAAGATGTGGCCGTGGTTGCGGAACAGTTCGATCCGGTGCGCCAGGCCCGGCGGGATGTCCATCGCCGCGCACTGCCGCCAGAACGGCGTGTCGTCGCGCTCGGTGGCCTTGTAGTGAAACACGATGAAGTCGCGCGTCTGTTCGTACTCGGCGCGGGTCTGGCGGTTGTACTCGGCGCTCAGCGCGGGGTCGAAGTGCTTGTCCGGGAACATCGCCAGCAGGCGACTGACCGCGGACTGCATCAGGTGGATGCTGGTCGACTCCAGCGGTTCGATGAAACCGCTGGCCAGCCCCAATGCCACGCAGTTGCGGTTCCATACCTGCTTGCGGATGCCGGTGTGGAAGCGCAACTGGCGCGGTTCGCCCAGCGCCGGACCTTCGAGGTGGGAGAGCAGGGTGGCGGTGGCCTCGTCGTCGCTGATGTGGCGGCTGCAGTAGACGTGGCCGTTGCTGTCCAGGTGCTGCAGCGGAATGCGCCACTGCCAGCCCCCTCGCTGTGCGCTGGCCTGCGTATACGGGCGCAGCGTGTCGCCGTGTTCGCTCGCCACCGCCACCGCGCGATCACACGGCAGCCAGTGTTGCCAGCTGTCGTAGCCGGTCTTCAACGCGCCCTCGGTCAGCAGCCCACGGAAACCGGAGCAGTCGATGAACAGATCGCCGCCAATGCTCTCGCCGCTTTCCAACGTTATCGATTCGATGAAGCCGTCGCTGCCGCGCAGCGCGACGTCGACCACCTTGCCCTCGGTGCGCTTGCACGCCGCGCTGCTCGGCATGCCGGCGCAGCAACTGGCCGAAGCGCGCGGCGTCGAAGTGGTAGGCGTAGCGGATGCCGGTGAGCGGGCTGTCGCCGACCTTGTCCATGCGCGCGAAGTGGTTGGCGTTGGCGGCCTGCGCGTTGATCGAATACGCCCACAGGTCGGGCGCGTCGGGATTCAGCTGGCGGCTCCGCAGCCAGTAATGCTGGAACGCGGACAGGCCCAGCGGCAGGCCGATGTCGCTGAATGCATGCAGGTAGGTATCGCCGATCCGCCGCCAGTCGTTGAACTGCACCGCCGAGCTTGATCGTGCCGCAGCTGGCCTTGAGCAGTTCGTCCTCGTCGATGCCGAGGAATCGGGCGACGTGGCGGATCTGCGGAATGGTGGCCTCGCCCACGCCGACGATGCCGATCTCGTCTGATTCGATCAGCCGGATATCCAGTTGCGGGCCCAGCGCCTGGGCGAGCAGGGCGGCGGTCATCCAGCCGGCCGTGCCGCCGCCGACGATCACCACGCGCTGGATCGGTGCTGAGTTCATGTCGTTGCCGTGACTCCGGTTGCGATCAGCCTTCAGTAACCCGCGCCGCTCCGTCTGTCAAAAAAAGGCCCCGTTGATCTTGCGCAACGGGGCCCGCGGAGGAGCAGGTGTGTTGCTCGCGTTACTGGAACTTGTACGAGGCGCCCACGGAGTAGCGTGCGGCCGTAGCGTTCCCAGGTCTGCACTTGGCGCGGGTCGTTGTTCTGGAACGTGGTGAAGATCTTGTTGGACAGGTTCGAGCCCTGCGCGATCAGCGTCAGGCCCTTGAAGCGGCCGCTCTCGAACGTGTAGCTCACCTGGGCGTCGTAAGTGCTGCCGCCCTTCAGTGTCTGCTCGATGCGCGTGGCGCTGATGCCCGACACCTCGCCCAGGAAGTTCGAGCGATAGCTGTCGCTGATGCGCGCCTCGAAACCGTTGTGCTGGTAGTAGATCGTGCCGTTGGCGACCCACTTGGACAGTCCGGGCACGGTGATCGGGGTGGAGTTGCCGCCATACACCAGCGAGCTCTTGGTGCGGTTGCCGCTGAGGATCGTGCCGAAGCCGTCGAGCACCGGGGTGAGCAGGTTGAAGGGCAGGTTCAGGGTACCCTGAAGCGCCCTTCACGTAGCCGTGGCCGTCATTGGTCGGTCCGCTCACGATGCCGTAGGGGGTGCCCAGCTGGCTCAGCTCCGCCGGGCTCAGGGTGAACGGCAGGAAGGGGCTGAAGTTGTACAGGAAGGACGCGTTCGGGTTGATGTAGTCGTGCAGGCCGATGAAGTAACCCGACACCGAGAAGTAGCCGCCACCGCCGCTGCGGCACAGATCCGAGTTCTTCTGGTCGGCGGAGTTGCACTGGTAGCCCGACGCCGGACCCGAGAAATAGTGCTCGTAGCTGACGTTGTAGTTGTCGGCCATGGTGGGTGTGAGCTTCGGGTTGCCGCCGGAGGCGCTGAAGAATGCCTGGTTCGGATTGGTGTTCGGCAGTTGGTGATGTCGCCGCTTACCCCGAGGCTGGCGTTCATCTGGTCCATGCGCGGGCGCGACAGGGTGCGGGCGGCGCTGATGCGCAGGTCGTCGTTGTCGGTGAAGCCGAAGATCAGGTTCGCGCTGGGCAGGTAGCGGGTGTAGCTGGTGCTGCCGGTCACCGGGATCAGCTCGATCGCGTTGCCGGTGATGGCGCTGCCCGGCGCCACGCGTTCGCCGCTCGCGCGCTGCGCGGTGTGCTGCATCTGCATGCCGAAGTTGCCGCGCAGGCTGATGCCGCCCAGGTTGGTGTCGATGTTGAACTGGAAGTACGGGGTGAAGACGTTCTCATGCATCTTCCAGTCCGGCGGCGTGCCGGTGATTGGAGCCGAACGTCGGTACGTTGACCAGGCTGCCGTTGTCGATCAGGGCGAACGGGTTGTAGCAGAGCTGCGGGCCGATGCCCATCCACGACAACGGATCGCAGTTGCTGCCACCCTGGATCGGTGCGGTCTCGACCGCGCTGCCGCCACTGAGGGTGCCGCCGCCCAGGGTCAGGAAGGCCTGGTCGATGTGGTAGGACTTGTTGCGGTTGCTGTTGCTGACGCCGAACTCCACGCTGGAGAACGGGCCGCTGGCGAAACTGCGTTCCACCGCGATGCGCAGGTTGGCAAGGTAGTCGACGGTGCGCGGCGCATTGATGAAGCCGGCCTGCACCACGTCGCTGCCGGCACCCCAGCCCTGCGGGTCGGTCAGCACCACGCCCTGGGTGTAGTCCAGCGACGGGTTGAGGTAGAGCAGGCCGTTGCCGCGCTCGTTGAAGCCCACGGTGTCGAGCGCGCCGTTGGTCGGGGTGTAGCCGGTGCCGGAATAGCTTTCGAGGTCGACGTCATGGCGGGTGGCGCGCGAATAGTTTGCGTCGGCGTCCACCGACCAGTCTTCGTTGATGGTGAACTTGTTGTCCCAGTTGAAGTTGTAGACCCGGGCGCTGGTGCTGTTGTAGTCGTTGCGGATCACCGGCTTGACGTCGCCGTAGGTGCCGCTCTGCACGAAGCCGCCACCGTTGATGTGGGGATCCGGTATCACGACGCCGCCGGGCTGCAGCTGCGCGGAGCTGTAGAACAGCGGAAACTCCATGCCCTTGGCCTGCTGGGTTTCCTTGTAGTTGTCGTAGGTGAGGTCGACGGTGCCGGTGTAGAACTCGTTCGGCTGCCATTGCACGGTGGCCAGCAGGCCGTTGCGCTTCAGGGAGTCGGTGATGCCGTAGTTCTTCGAGCCGCCGACCACGGAGTCGCCGTTCGCATCGGTGGCGTAGCCCCACGGTGCCTGGTGCTGGATCTGCGAGGGGTTGTCCTCCAGGTCCACGCCCAAAGTCACGCCAATGGTGTGGTTGGCGAACTGGTCCACCCACACGCCGTTGAGGTTGCGGCCGCTGTTGCTGACGCCCTTGCCGTTGGCCAGCTGGGACATGTCGTTCCAGATGTACCTGGCATTCACCGCCGCTTCGGGGCCGCTCTTCTCCAGCGGGCGGATCGTGTGCATGTCCACCGTGCCGGACAGGCCCTGGCCGATCAGGTCGGCCTGCGGGCTCATGTGCACCACCACGTTGTCGAACCAGCTCGACGGGTACTGGTCGAACTGCACGTCGCGGTTGTTCGAGGTGGAGACCTGCTGGCCGCCATTGACCAGCGCGGTGGAGAAATCCGGGCCGAGGCCGTGGATGGTCAGCACCTGCGGGCGGCCGTCCACGGTCTGCACCGCGAGACCGGGCAGGCGGCCCAGCGCGTCGGCGATGGAGATGCCGGGCAGCTTGCCGACCTGCTCGGCCGAGATCGCCTCGACGATGGTGCTGGCGTTCTTCTTCAGCGCGGTGGAGTTCTCGATGCTGCTGACGAAGCCGTTCACCTCGACAGCCTTCAGCTCCTTCGCATTTTTCTTGGCCGCCTTCCGATCGCGTTTTTCCTGACTCGTGGCGGTATCCGTCTCCGCGGGAGTCGCGTTTTGTGTGGTCGAGGTGTCCTGCTGTGCAATCGCAGGACGGGCGAGCGGCGCCGCCGCGTATGCATTGGAGAAAGCGCAGAGACCGACCGATGCCAATGCCAGGGCAAGCACGTTTTGTTTGAGTATCACCGTTGTCCCCTCCCAGGGTTGTACTGCAATCTTGTGATGGTTGCGATCATGGCAAGACACGGCGGCCCGCGATGCTGGCGAGCGGATGCGCTGTCTACCCGTGGGGCCGATGTTAGGACGGCTGTGGAAGGCCAAACCGTTCCTGCATACGTATTCATTCTGTTGCGTCGCGTCGCAGAACCGACCTGGAAGGTGACGAGGAGCGCTGTTTGCGCCGGTGTTGCCGCGGTGTTCTGGCAGCACCGGAATAGTTGCGGAAATGACGTCATTCCGGTGATTTTGCCGGGTACGACAGGTTCCGTCATGGACGGCCAAACGGAATTGCGGTGTTGGATGTTGCACAGCGGCAGGCGCCATCCATGAATACGTATGCACGATCACGGCGCCCGCCGCATGCAGCCATTAAGCTGCCTGCCAGGCTCGGCAGGTCCGCCATGTGGCGTGTCCTGGAATCCGGGCGGCAACTGCATGGACACGCGAATGAGTGATGCCCCCTGGTGGCGCGGTGCCGTCATCTACCAGATCTATCCGCGCAGCTTCCTGGATACCGACGGCGACGGCGTGGGCGACCTGCCGGGCATCATCGAGCGGCTGGACTACGTGGCCGGACCTGGGCGTCGACGCGATCTGGATCGCGCCGTTCTTCAAGTCGCCGATGGCGGATTTCGGCTACGACGTCGCCGACTATCGCGACGTCGATCCGCTGTTCGGCACGCTGGCAGGATTTCGAGCGCCTGCTGGCCAAGGCGCATGGGCTCGGCCTGAAGGTGATGATCGACCAGGTGCTGAGCCACACCTCGGCCGAGCATGCGTGGTTTCGCGAAAGCCGGCAGAGCCGCGACAACCCGAAGGCCGACTGGTACGTGTGGGCCGATGCACGGCCGGACGGCACGCCGCCGAACAACTGGCTGTCGCTGTTCGGCGGCGTCGGCTGGCAGTGGGAGCCGCGGCGCGGCCAGTACTACCTGCACAACTTCCTGGCCTCGCAGCCCGACCTGAATTTCCATCAGCCGCGAGGTGCGCGCGGCGACGCTGGACAACGTGCGCTTCTGGCTGGACAAGGGCGTCGACGGCTTCCGCCTGGACGCGATCAACTTCTGCTTCCACGACCGCCAGCTGCGCGACAACCCGCCCAAGCCCAAGCGAGCAGCGCGTGGGGCGCGGCTTCAGCCCGGACAACCCGTACGCGTTCCAGTATCACTACTACAACAACACGCAGCCGGAGAACCTGGCTTTTCTCGGCGAACTGCGCGCGCTGATGGATGGCTATCCGGACGTGGCGGCGCTGGGCGAGATCTCCTCGGAGGACTCGCTGGCGACGATGGCCGAATACACCGCGCGCCGGCCGGCTGCACATGGGCTACAGCTTCGAGTTGCTGACCGAGGATTTCAGCGCGGCGCATATCCGCGACACGGTGCGTCAGCTCGAAGCGCAGATGACCGAGGGCTGGCCATGCTGGGCGATTTCCAACCACGACGTGGAGCGCGTGCTCAGCCGCTGGGGCAACGGCGACGCTTCGGCGCGGCTGGCCAACCTGTTCACGGCGATGGTGTGTTCGCTGCGCGGTTCGGTGTGCCTCTACCAGGGCGAGGAGCTGGGCCTGACCGAGGCCGACGTGCCTTACGAGTCACTGCGCGATCCCTACGGCATCGCCTTCTGGCCGCAGTTCAAGGGACGCGACGGTTGCCGCACGCCGATGCCCTGGAGTGATGCCGACGCGCAAGCCGGCTTCAGCCATGGCATGCCGTGGCTGCCCGTGCCCGAGGAGCACCGCGCGCGCGCGGTGGCGCAGCAGCAGGCCGATCCCGCATTCGGTATTGAACGGATTTCGCGCCTTCATGCGCTGGCGGCAGTCGCATCCGGCACTGCGCTGGGGCGAGCATCGAGTTCCTCGACACCGCCGAACCCGTGCTCGCGTTCATTCGCCGGTTCGAGGGGGAAACGCTGCTGGTGGTGTTCAATCTCGGCGCGTCAGCCATCGAGTTGAGCTTGCCGCCCCTGCCGGGCGTGCCGACCGCGATCGACGGCCATGGCTTGCAGGCCGGCACGATGCAGGGGGGCGCTTTGCATCTGCCCGGCCACGGGGCTTGGTTCGCGCGGTTGGATTGAAGTCGCCGCCCTGACGAGGCTTGTGGCTCCCTGCGCGAAAGACCCCGCCGGTCGCTGTGTCGCCCCACGCCTTTGCGTCGCCCACGCCTTTCTGTAGGAGCGCACCCTGTGCGCGATGCTTTTCGTCACGCGGCCGGAAAGCATCGCGCACAGGGTGCGCTCCTACAGGGGTGCGCCACGTTTCGCGGGTGAAGGCAGGGAGGTTTGCGGTGTCACATCGAGCTTCCACGCGACGCGACACCAGGCGGTCTACTTGCGCTGATGCGCCGTGGCTTCTCGCGCGGCCCGGAACTCGGAGTCCTTGCCCCAGCCGGGCCATTGATCCGAATTGGCCAGCTGGCTGCCCACGGTGTAGAGCAACTGCAGGTCGCGCGCCATGCCGGTGAATGGCCAACTGGCCTGCCATTCGTCGGAGGGCTGGTGGTAATGCCTGGCGGTGTATTCCTCCCTCGCCGCCTTGCCGGCTTTCACGCCGCCGTCGACCCAGTCGTTGCCCGAACCGAACGAGACGGCCGGCACGCCGCGCTTGGCGAAGGAAAAATGATCGGAGCGGAAGAAATACCCCGCCTCCGGCTTCGGGTCCGGCGTGTAGACCATGTTGAACTGTTTCGGCGTCGGTCACCAGGTCGTCGAGCAAACCGAGTTTGGCATTGCCCGAGATGGTGAAATTGCGGGCCGGCCCATGTGGATCGAGCGCGTCCATGTTGATCACGCCCGCGGTGGTGGCTAGCGGATACAGCGGATGGGTGGCGTAGTACTCCGAACCGAGCAGGCCCTTTTCTTCCGCGGTGACGTTGAGGAAGACCACCGAACGCTCCGGCTGCGGCGCATGCGCGAAGGCGCGTCCCAGTTCGATCAGCGCCGCGGTGCCGGTCGCGTTGTCGACCGCACCGTTGTAGATGCGGTCGCCGGTCGCGTCCGGCTGGCCGATGCCCAGATGATCCCAGTGCGCGCTGTAGATCACGGTCTGGTCGGGATGCTTGCTGCCGATGACGCGGCCGACGATGTTGTGCGAGGTGATCACGCTCTTGTCGACCTTGAAGTTCGCCGAGAGACTTTCGCCCTTGAGCGCCACCGGCTTGAACGCCCGCGTCTGCGCCTGCTTCTTCAGCGTGTCGAAATCCAGTCCTGCGTGCTTGAACATCTGCACCGCCAGGTCGCGCTGGATCCAACCCTCCAGTTGCGGATGCACTTTGGCAGGGTTGTCGCGCACGATGTCGAACATGGTATTGGTGTTGGAGTTCTTCACCGTGGCCCAGCCGTACGAGGCCGGTGCGGTTTCGTGGATTACCAGCAGGCCGAGCGCACCCTGGCGTGCGGCTTCCTCGTATTTGTAGGTCCAGCGGCCGTAATAAGTCATCGCCTTGCCGCCGAAGTCGCCGTGGCCGGTCTCGAAATCGGGATCGTTGACCAGCACCACGGCAATCTTGCCGTGCAGGTCGACGCCCTTGAAATCGTCCCAGTGGCGCTCCGGCGCCTTCACGCCGTACCCGACGAAGACCAGCGGGGCGTTGTTGATGTCCACCGAGGTGGCGCCATCCATCGGTGCGCGGATCGCGATCTGTTCGCCCTGCGTCAGTTTCTCCGTCTTGCCGTCCAGCTGCAGGCCCAGCGACGGCTGGCCGATGATCTGGGAGCGCAGCAAGGGCACGGCCTGGGTCCACCCTCGTTTGCCATCCTTGAGATCGCCGCCGGGTTGCAGCCCGGCCGCCTTCATCTGCTCCACCACATAGTCGATGGTTTTCGTTTCAGCCGGCGTGTCCGGGCCGCGGCCCTCGAAGGCATCCGAAGAAAGCGTCTTCACCTCGTTGGACAAACGCTGCGTGCTGAAGCTTGGCGTATCGGCCGCCTGGACGCCGGCACAGACAGAAATGACGAGTGCGGACAAGAGCAGTCGCTTCACGGGCAGTCACCAGTTGGGGGAGAACTTTGGATACTAGCAATATCCCGGTGGTCGTCTATTTGTTTGCCGTGGCGCCCGCTTCAAGTTTTCTGATTGGTGTCAAACCCCAGCTCTCCTGACCTTTCTCACCGAGGGGACTCCCACGGTCGCCGTCGGAAGAAGGGAAGATGCCCCTCTCCCACCGGGAGAGGGGTTGGGGAGAGGGTGCGGGCGAAGCGTACTGCGACAGCACTTGACGCTGCGACTCCGCGCTTCGCTCGCACCCTCATCCGGCGCTGCGCGCCACCTTCTCCCGAAGGGAGAAGGGCTGTCACTATCGTTTGCCCGCCTTCGCTTTATGCATCGACCAAAATGCCGCAGGCCGTTGCCCGGAAGTGCTTCTCCGGACAACGGCCTGCGGGTGGATCAGACAGCGTGGATCAAACAGCGCGAATCAGATCGGGTAGATCAGACCGGTCGATCAGACCGCGGCGTCCTTCAGCTTCTTCAGCGGGCGCACCTTCACCTTGACGGTGGCCGGCTTGGCCGCGAACACCTGCTCCAGGCCGGTGAACGGGTTCTTGCCCTTGCGCTTCGGCTTCGCCGGCACCTTCACCGCGTTGATCTTGAACAGACCGGGCAGGGTGAACTGGCCCACGCCTTTCTTGTGCACCGACGCGATCACCGTCGACTCGAGGCCGGCGAGCACGGCCTTGACCGTCTTCGCGTCGACGTTGGCCTGGGCGGCGATGTGTGCGATCAGCCCGGACTTCGACAGGGTCTCGTTCATCGGCTTGACGGTTGCGGCGGGCTTGGCAGCCTTGGCAGGAGCCTTCTTGGCGGGTGCTTTCTTGGCAGTGGTTTTGGTAGCCATGGATTTCGTCTCGATAGTGGGATACTCCGGCTTTCATGGGCTCGGAGGCCTTGCGGCCCGCACAATGTAGCGAAATTTTGCGCGTTTTACGCAATTCATCTGAAATAAAGTGCTCTGGAGCTGTTAGCCGAAGCGGCTGATCACGGCGACCGGCTCAGCTCGTGCATCTCCATCACCGGGGATTTCCCCGTTCGCGGTTGATCGGATAGCTGTCCACCGGTCCGCGCATCGGCTGCCACAGCATCCGGTCCAGGCGCAGTTCGCGCGGTTCGCGAAACTGGTTGATGCCAATCGTCATGCCGGTGTGACCATCCCGCGGCTGCGCGCGGTAGGTGCCGAATATTCGGTCCCACCACGACAGGTTGAAGCCGAAGTTGGAGTTGGTTTCGTCCGGATACCAGGAGTGGTGCACACGATGCATGTCCGGCGTGACCGTCAGCCATCGCAGCACCCGATCCAGTCGCCGGGGCAGGCGGACATTGCCGTGGTTGAACATCGAGGTGACATTCAGCACGACCTCGAACACCAACACCGCGACCGCCGGCGCGCCCAGCGCGACGATGACCCCCAGCTTGATCACCAGCGACAACAGGATCTCCAGCGGATGGAAGCGTGCGCCGGTGGTCAGGTCGAACTCGAGATCGGTGTGATGCATCCGGTGCAGCCGCCACAGCAGCGGCACGGCGTGCAGCATCACGTGCTGCAGGTAGATGGCCAGGTCCAGCAGGAGCACGGACGCCACGAGTACGAACCATTCGGGCATTCGCCACGCGTGGAACAGCCCCCAACCATGCGATTGGGCAAACAGCGCCACACCGACCGCGGCGGTGGGAAGGATCAAGCGAACCAGCACGCTGTCCAGCACGATGATCCCGAGGTTGGACGGCCAGCGCTGCCAGCGCCCGATGATTTGCCTGCGCCTGGGCGCCAGCACTTCCCACAGCGCCATCACGCTGAAGATGCCCGCAAAGGCGCCCAGCCGAATCACGCGTTCATGGCTGAGCAGAAAGCTGATCAAGGTGGCTGATCTCGAATGAGGTTGGCGGATCTCGAATGATCAGACCTTCCCGAACATCGTAGCAGGGCCCGGCGCCCATCCACGAGCGTGACCCGGTTGCCGTCTTGCCTCGGCAACGCTTCCTGCCATTTCGGGGACCCCGGCGAACCCATCTTCTCCATACGTACGCGTAACCGGCGCGCCAGCTCAGGCGAACCACGCCATATGCGCAGCACGGACTCCCGCGCCAGTAACGCTGGTCTCATCGCGAGTCCCGCTATGCTCCATGCCAAGGTCGTCCAAGGTTCTCAAGGTTGATGAAAAGCAGGCTCACGCTGGTTCGCTGGCTGATCATCATTGCGCTGCTCGGCGCGGTGCTGGCGTTCTTCGCCCTGGGTTTGCAGCACCAGTTGAGCCTGGAAGCGCTGAAGGCGCGCCAGCAGGATCTGAACGCGTTTCGCCAGGCTCACCCGGTGTGGCTCGCGGCTGGATTTTTCCTGGTGTACGTGGCCTGCGCCGCCCTGTCGTTGCCGGCGGCCACCTTGCTGACCTTGGGCGCAGGTGCGCTGTTCGGCTTGCTCGAAGGCACCGTGCTGGTCTCGTTCGCCTCCAGCATCGGCGCCACGCTGGCCTTCCTGGCCAGCCGCTTCGTGCTGCGCGACATGGTGCAACAGCGCTTCGGCAAACGCCTGGCCACGATCAACGAAGGCGTGCAGCGCGAGGGCGGCTTTTACCTGTTCACGCTGCGGCTGGTGCCGGTGTTTCCGTTCTTCGTGGTCAACCTGGTGATGGGCCTGACCACGTTGCCCGTGCGCACCTTCTACTGGGTCAGCCAGTTGGGCATGCTGGCGGCAACCGTGGTCTACGTGAACGCCGGCACCCAACTGGCCAGTCTGGATTCGCTGTCCGGCATCCTGTCGCTGCGGATCATCGGTTCGTTCGTGTTGCTGGGCGTGTTCCCTCTGCTTGCTCGCTGGATCGTCACGCGGTTCCAGGCGCGGCGGGTATACGCGAATTGGCCGAAACCCAAAAAGTTCGACCGCAACCTGGTGGTGATCGGAGCCGGTTCGGCTGGTCTGGTCAGCGCCTATATCGCGGCCACGGTGCGGGCCAAAGTCACCCTGATCGAACGGCACGAGATGGGCGGCGATTGCCTCAACACCGGCTGCGTGCCATCGAAGGCGTTGATCCATGCCGCGAAGTTGGCGGCGCAGGCGCGCGGCGCGACATCGGTCGGCGTGGACATCGACGACGTGCGAGTGGATTTCCGCGCGGTGATGGAACGCGTGCAGCAGGCGATCACCACGGTGGCACCGCACGATTCGGTCGAGCGCTACGCCGCCATGGGCGTGGATGTACGGCGCGGCCAGGCGCGCATCGTGTCGCCGTGGGTGGTGGAGGTGGACGGCGAGCCGATCAGCACGCGCTCGATCGTGATTGCCTCGGGCGCCGAGCCGTTCGTGCCGCCGATCAGGGGCATCGAGGATGCCGGATTCCTGACCTCGGACACCTTGTGGCAGTTGCGCGAGTTGCCGCGACGCCTGCTGGTGATGGGCGGCGGGCCGGTCGGTTGCGAGTTGGCCCAGGCGTTTGCACGGCTGGGCTCGCAGGTGATCCAGGTCGAGGCGATGGATCGCTTGCTGCTGCGCGAGGACGACGAGGTGTCGGCATTCGTGCAGGCGCGACTGGCAGCTGACGGGGTGGATGTGCGCACCGGGCACAACGCCGTGGCCGTCGAACGGGATGGCGGCGAGCGCGTGCTGGTCTGCGCGGTGGGTGACGCGCAGGTGCGCCTGTGCTGCGACCAGTTGCTGGTGGCCGTCGGTCGCAAGCCCCGCACGACGGGTTTCGGCCTGGAGACGCTGGGTATTCCGACTGCACGCACGGTGGAAACCGATGCCTGGCTGGCCACGTTGTATCCGAACATCTACGCTTGTGGCGATGTCGCCGGCCCCTATCAGTTCACCCACACCGCAGCGCACCAGGCCTGGTACGCCACGGTGAACGCGTTGTTCGGCCAGTTCAGGCGTTTTCGTGCCGACTATTCGGTGATTCCGGCGGTGACTTTCGTCGATCCCGAGGTCGCGCGGGTCGGCTTGAACGAACGCGAGGCGAAGGAGCAGGAAGTGGCTTATGAGGTGACGCGCTACGAGCTGGAAGAACTGGATCGCGCGATCACGGAGGACCGCCCGCACGGTTTCATCAAGGTGCTGACGCCGCCGGGCAAGGATCGCATCCTGGGCGCCACCATCGTGGGTGCGCATGGCGGCGAGATGCTGGCCGAGTTCGTGCTGGCCATGCGCCACGGGCTGGGCCTGGGCAAGATCCTGAACACCATCCACGCCTATCCGACCTGGGCCGAGGCGAACAAGTACGCGGCCGGCAACTGGAAGAAGGCGCACGCGCCGGCGCGCGTGCTGGGCGCTCTGGCGCGCTATCACGCGTGGCGGCGGGGGTGAACCCGATGCTGAAACTCGTGGCAGTGGTACTGGCGTTGACCGCATCGGCGACGGTGTCTGCGGCGGCCATGGCCCTGCGCTTTTCCGATGCCGCACCCGGTCCGGATCTCCCGACGGGCTGGAAAATCCATGCGATGTCGCGCCATCACGCCAAGGCGCGCATGGCGATCGTGCGCGATGGCAACGAGAACGTGTTCAGCATCAATGCCAGGCGTGCTTCCGGTGCCATTGCGCACCCGCTGGATATCCCGGCGACCACCACCTTGGCCTGGCGCTGGAAAGTGGACCGCAGCGTGGCGAAGGCCAATCTGTCGAAGAAATCCGGCGACGATTTCGCGGCACGGGTGTATGTTTTCTTCGATGTGCCACGTTCGCGGCTGACCTGGCTGCAACGCATGAAACTCAAACTGGCCAGTCGCAGCCTCGGTCATGCGATACCGACCGCCGCCTTGTGCTACGTGTGGGACAACCGGCACCCGGTGGGTACGATGACACCCAGTGCTTTTACCGATCTGATCCACATCATCGTCTTGCGTAGCGGCAATGCGGAGGCGGGCGCCTGGCAGGTCCAGCAGCGTGACCTGGCGGCGGATTTCCGTGCCGCGTTTGGCCGCCCCGCGCCGCGCGTGACGGGCATTGCGTTGGCCGCCGATACCGACAATACCGGTGGTCACACCCAGGCATGGTTCGGCGACCTGACGCTGACGCCTGCAGCGGCGCCGTCCGCCACGGCCGAGGCCGCTCAATGAACACTGCGCGCCCCCAGACCGTGCGCACCATTGCGAACAGGAGCGAGTTCCCGTGAATGCCGTTCTTTCTGCCCGCCCGCCCACGTTTGCCCGCAGCTTGCGCGAGCACGGCCTGAGCCTGCCGCGCGCGCCGCTGGAAATCCTGCAGGTCAACGTGGGCAAGTTGTGCGATCTTGCTTGCCAGCACTGCCATGTCGAGGCCGGACCCAATCGCACTGAAATCATGGGCTCGGCCACCGTCGATCGCCTGCTCGAATTGCTGTGCGCGGCGCCAGCCATTCACACCGTGGACCTGACCGGTGGCGCACCGGAACTGAACCCGCATTTCCGCACCCTGGTGCGCGAATCGCGCGCGTTGGGCAAGACCGTGATCGACCGCTGCAACCTCACCGTGCTGTTCCGGCCAGGACAGGAGGACACCGCCGGCTTTCTCGCCGCGCAGGGCGTCAAAGTGGTCGCCTCGCTGCCTTGCTACAGCAAGGCCAACGTCGAGAAGCAGCGCGGCCAGCATGTATTCGACCCCAGCCTGCGCGCCCTGCATCAGCTCAATGGCTTGGGCTATGGTCAGCCCGGCAGCGCGCTGGAGCTCGATCTGGTCTACAACCCGATCGGCGCCAGCCTGCCGCCGTCGCAGGGCGCACTGGAGGCGACCTACCGGCATGAGCTGGGTGAACATTTCGGCATCGTGTTCAATCGCCTGTTCACCATCACCAACATGCCGATCAAGCGCTTCCTGCACCTGCTCGAACGCGAAGGTCGTTACGACAGCTATATGCACACCCTGATCGATGCGTTCAACCCGCAGGCGGCGCTGGGCGTGATGTGCCGCAACCTGCTGTCGGTGGACTGGCGCGGCCAGCTGTACGACTGCGACTTCAACCAGGCGCTGGAACTGCCGCAGGGTGGGCGCGAGCGCAGCATCTGGGATATCGAATCGTTCACCGACGTCGAGCGCGATCCGATCGCATTTGGCGATCATTGCTACGGCTGCACCGCGGGCGCCGGCAGCTCCTGTGGAGGTGCGCTGACGTCGTAGGTGCGCACCCTGTGTGCAACGGCCTTCCCGCGGTCGTGCGCGATGCCCCAGCCGTCCTTGTAGGAGCGCACCCTGTGCGCGATGCTCTTGCCCGTGATGTGACAATGAGGCGACGCGCAAGAGCCTCGCGCACAGGGTGCGCTCCTACACGAGAAATGCGAGCGAACATGGCAACGCATTGCTGGCAAACCCTTGAGACGAAGAACCGACCATGACCGAAACTGCCAAAACCGACCGACTCAACCGCGATGACTCCCTGGTTCGCGACAGCGTCCGCGACTATTACGGCGAAACGTTGAAAAGCAGTGCGGACCTGCGCACCACCGCCTGCTGCAGCGTCGGCGCGATGCCCGAGCCACTGCGCACGATCCTGGCGCAGCTGCATCCGGAAGTTCGCGAACGCTTCTATGGCTGTGGTTCGCCGCTGCCGCCCGCGCTGGAGGGCATGACCGTGCTGGATCTTGGCTGTGGCAGCGGCCGCGATGCGTATCTGCTGTCCAGCCTGGTCGGCGAGCACGGCAGGGTCGTCGGCGTCGACATGACTGCGCAGCAACTGGAAGTGGCCGAGCGCCATCGAGCGTTCCATGCGAAGGCCTTCGGTCATGCCCAGTCCAATGTCGAATTTCATCTGGGCGACTTGGCCGACCTGGCCGGGTTGGGCATCGCCGACAGCTCGGTCGACGTGGTGGTGTCCAATTGCGTGCTGAACCTGGTGCCGGACAAGCATCGCGCGTTTGCGGAAACGTTCCGCGTGCTCAAGCCCGGCGGTGAACTGTATTTCTCCGACGTGTTCTGCGACCGCCGATTGCCGCGCGAGCTGCTGGCCGATCCGGTACTGCTTGGCGAATGCCTGGCCGGCGCGTTGTATGCGGAGGACTTCCGCCGTCTGCTCGCCGAACTGGGCGTGGCCGACATCCGCGTGTGTGCGCGCAGCCCGATTGCACTGACCGACGCGGCGATCGAACAACGCATTGGCTTCGCACATTTCGAATCGATCACGTTTCGCGCATTCAAGCTGCCGCTGGAAGATCGCTGCGAAGACTACGGCCAGGTCGCCACTTATCTGGGCAGCCTGCGCGGGCATCCGCATGCCTTCGAACTGGACGATCACCATCGGTTCGAACACGCCCGGCCGACGCCGGTTTGCGGCAATACCGCCGACATGCTTTCGAAGAGTCGCTACACGGCGCATTTTCGGGTGGATGGCGACAAGCGGCAGCATTTCGGATTGTTCGATTGCGCGCCTGCCAGCGCGAGCCCCGGTGCGGCGACCGGCGCCGCACCCGGTTGTTGCTGAGCCGGTCGTGCCTGACGCGACCGGTCTCCCGCGAACATCGCTGTCCGTCATCGTGCCGCTGGCGCCGGGCGAAAACGAATGGCTGCCCTTGCTGGAGCAGTTCGCTGCGTTGCCGCCGGACAGCGAAGTCATCCTCGTGTGTGCCGATGACGTGCAATGCCTCGCGCCAGCGGCGTGGCCGGCGCACTTGCGCTACGTTTCCTGCCGCAGCGAGCCCGGTCGCGCGCGCCAGCAGAATTTCGGCGCGCGCATGGCCCGGGGCGAGTGGTTGTGGTTCGTGCATGCCGACTCGCGCCTGCGTGCAAATACGCTGGATGCATTGCAGCACTTCGTGGCAAAGGGCGACCGCGCGCTGGGCTGGTTCACGCTGGCATTTCGCCCGGACGGGCCGCGCAGCACTGCCTTGAATGCGGCCGGCGCGAACTGGCGCGCGCACTGGCTGGGACTGCCCTTCGGCGACCAGGGCTTGCTGCTCCCACGCCTGGCGTTCGAAGCCTTGCACGGCTTTGACGAACAGGTCACTCGCGGCGAGGACCACCTGCTGGTGTGGGCGGCGCGGCGGGCCGGGCTGCCGCTGCGGCACATTCCCGCCGTACTCGAAACCAGCGCACGCCAATACGCGCGGCACGGCTGGCTGCGTACCACCTGGCGGCACTGGCGACTGACTTTCGTGCAGGCCTGGCCGGCGTGGCGAGCCTTGCGCAAGGGGCGGCCATGAAGGCGGCGCTGGCGATCTTCGTCAAGACGCCCGGCCTGTCGCCGGTGAAAACGCGGCTCGCTGCCAGCATCGGCGTAACCGCGGCGCTGCGTTTCCATCAGTTGGCCGCCGCCGCGACCGCGGAGGTCGCGCGCGCGTGCGAGCCCTGGTTGACGCCGTACTGGGCCGTCGCCGAAGCCGATCCGGCTGCACTGACCGCATGGCCGGGATTCGTGCCGCTGCATCAGGGACAGGGCGAACTCGGCGAGCGCCTGCACACGGTGTACGCGCGACTCCAGGCTCGTCATGGCAGCGTGCTGCTGATCGGAGCCGATGCGCCGCAGTTGACCGTCGCCCTGCTGCAACACGCGCTGAGCGTGCTGGACGAGGCGGACACGCCATTCGTGATCGGCCCCGCCAGCGATGGCGGCTTCTGGTTGTTTGGGGGACGCGTGACGCTCCCCCGCGAAGTCTGGACACGCGTACGCTATTCGCAGCCGCAGGCTGCATCGGAGTTGCAACGGCAACTGGCGCCCTACGGTGCGATCGGCGCCATCGGGTGTCTGACGGACGTCGACAACGCCGAAGATTTGCCCGCGCTGCGACGCGCACTGGAGGCGCTGGAGGCGCCGCAACCGGCACAGCAAAAGTTGCTGGTTTGGCTGAAGGAACTTCCTGGTTAGTGTCGTCTGTGCGCCGACGAGCGCGCTCCATCCGCCTTCGACACCTTCCGCTGCACGGTGAAGGGAAGCCATCGTTAGGCCACGAATTGTCGAGCGCCGCAGCACTCGCTTCCCGCGCTGCGCAGGGAAGGAAGATTGTCATCGTGCCTCGAATTGTTGGAGGGCTGAAAGGGGCGCTGGCAGGTGAAGATCGAGAGCGCCCCCCATCCGCCTTCGGCACCTTCCCCCGCTGCGCGGAGGAAGGTAAATCATGGGCGCGACACGAATCGTCGAACGCCTCAGCACTCGCTTTCCCCGCAATGCGGGGAAACATCGGCGGGATTGCCGATGTTTGCAGCGAGTACAAGCTGCCCGGAGGGCTGGGGGAGTCTTCTGACCTCGCTTCAGTCGACCGGCAGCGTCCGCGGCCCGGTTTGGCGCGGATGTTGCTTGCATTCCCTGCATCGCTCCGGTCCCGTCATCGAGAAGCCAGCATGGAAGACGTCATCGATCACACGCGCGACATCATTTCGCCGGAAGAGCTGGCGATCCATTTCGTGCTGCGTCACGCCGAATGCCGCAAGGCGCTGACCAGGCAGACAGGGGAAGACCGACCGGAAGGCGCACTCGCGCGGTTGGAGCTGCCTGCCACGCCGATCAATGTCAATGCGCGCCAACCAGGGGAAAGCCTTCGCAGTGACGAACCGGCGGTCACGGGGGAGGTGACCCGCAACGACACTTGCACCGAGCGATTTTTGCGGGCGTATGCCGCGGCACGTCACCCGGGGCCTGTCGGCGACGCGCCTGGCCGGGCGCGGACGGTGACGAGTCGAGGCGCCGAAACTGAATCCCGGTTGAAGGCCTGGCGTCAAAAAAATGACGGGGCCTGACACTTCGAAATCTCCTGCCAACGTTTGTCCGATTACCCGATTCACGCGTACTTCACGTGCATTTCATGCGCGGGTTCCAGCTCGAATACACTAGATTTACGAGGTTGTGACTGTGACATACTGAACATTCGCTTCCGCGCAATTGGATAGGCAGCGATTAGTTCGTAAGTTTAAAGGACACGAACATGTTTCGACTGTTCCGACAACGAGCACTGCGCTGGCAATTACTGCTGGTATTGGTCGAGTTCGCGCTGCTGCTGGTGAGCGTTTATGTCGCCGTGGTATTGCGTTTCTGGAGTGATGCCGACACCCAATCCATGTTCAGTCACACGCTGCGCTGGCGCGCTCCACTGGTTGCGGTGGTGCTGATTTTTTCGATGGCGGCACTTGGTTTGTACGAAGTCCACCTGCGGGCGGGCCTGCTGGGACGTCTCAGCCGACAAGGCGCCGCCTTCCTGCTGGGTGGCACCGTGCTTACCGTGCTTTATTACGTAGCCCCTCAGGCGTACCTGGGCCGCGGCGTTCTGGCCATCGCGCTGATATTCGCCTATTCGCGCGGTGGCGTTGTGGCACATGGTGTTCCTCAGTTTCGTGGACGCCGACCTGTTCAAGCGCCGCGTGGTGATCCTTGGTGCTGGCGAGCGTGCCGCCGAGGTGCTGCATGAGATGCGCCGCAAGACCGACCAGCGCGGATTCAAGATCCTGGGTTACGTGCCGATCGGCACCGACCAGGTGTCCATACCGGCAACCCTGCTGCTTCATCCCGACAGCGCCTTGTGCAAGTGGTCGGATCGCATGGGCGTGGATGAAATCGTCGTGGGTCCGGACGACCGCCGCGGCACCTTGCCCGTGGGTGATCTGCTGGAATGCAAGCGCTACGGCATGGCCGTGACCGAGCTCTCCGAGTTTTTCGAGCGGGAAGCGGGCAAGATCAAGATGGACCTCACCAACCCGTCGTGGCTGGTGTTTTCCGACGGCTTCAACGCCTCGCCGACGCGCCGCATGATCAAGCGGGCCTTCGATGTGATCGTGGCCTTGCTGGTGTTGGTGGTGACCTGGCCGCTGATGCTGTTGACCGCTGCCGCGGTCCGGCTGGAGTCCGGCCGCGGAGCTCCGATCCTGTACCGCCAGGTACGTGTCGGCGAGAACGAAAAACCGTTCCACGTCATCAAGTTCCGCAGCATGGGTACCGACGCCGAGTGCGACGGCGTGGCGCGCTGGGCCTCCAAGGACGATGACCGAGTCACGCGCGTCGGGCGCTTCATCCGCAAGGTCCGCCTGGACGAGTTGCCCCAGCTCTGGAATGTGTTGCGCGGCGACATGAGCGTCATCGGTCCGCGCCCGGAGCGGCCGGAGTTCGTTGACGATTTCAATACCCGCATTCGCTATTATCGCCTGCGCCATTGCGTGAAGCCCGGGCTGACCGGTTGGGCGCAATTGCGCTACACCTATGGCTCCTCGATGGAGGATGCCGAAGAAAAGCTGAAGTTCGATTTGTTCTACGTGAAAAACCACAACCTCGTATTCGATCTGAGCATCCTGGTTCAAACCGTGGAAGTGGTCCTGTTCGGACGCGGCGCCCGCTGACATCTAAGGAGAAGAGCAAGTGAAATCGCTACCGCGGAAAGGCTTTTTCTGGTTGGTGATGATCGTTGGCGTGTTGCTGGTCGGAGGCTGCAGTACCGCGCCGACCGTCGAGCGACTCGGCCGCGGCGGCCGCGCAACCGACGGAGCGCTACATCATCGGTCCGGGCGATTCGCTGGAAATCTTCGTTCGCGACAATCCGACCCTGTCGACCTCCGTGCCGGTGCGTCCGGACGGGCGTATCTCGATCCCGCTGGTGCAGTCCATCGTGGCGGCCGGCAAGACTCCAGACGAACTGGCGGGCGACCTGCAGAAGGATTTGAGTCGCTACATCCGTGAGCCGCTGGTCACCGTGATCGTCAAGAATTTCGTGGGCGCCTACAGCCAGCAAGTGCGCGTGGTCGGACAGGCAACGACGCCCAAGGCGGTGCCCTATCGCAGCGGCATGACGGTCCTGGATGTAATGATCGACGTCGGCGGTCTCACCAAGTTTGCCGCCGGCAACAGCGCCAAGATCATCCGCCATCTGCCTGACGGCACGGAGCAGACCATCCCGGTGCGGCTCGGCGAACTCGATGGATGGCGCCATCAAGTACAACGTGGTCATGCGACCCGGCGATATCCTGATCATCCCCCAGTCACTGTTTTGACGCGACGAATCGGCTACGCAACCGCCGCTGGCGACATGGGGAAGAGAATTCAATGCAAGTCCAATCATTCGATTTACATGAGCTGTTGCAGTACGTGCTGCTGGAGGCTCGTGCAGCATGGCGTTACCGCTGGCGGGCGTTGATCGTTGCGTGGGGCGTGATGATCGTGGGATCCCTGCTGGTTTTCAGCCTGCCGAACAAGTATGAAGCCACCGCCCAGGTATATGCCGACACCGATGCGTTGACGAATCCGCTGTTGAAGGGGTTGCGGTGCAGCCAGACGTCCGCGAGCGACTGCAGGTAGTCACCCACACGCTGCTCTCGCGTCCCAATCTCGAGACAGTGGCGGACAAAACCGGCTTGTCGTTGCGTGCGACTACGCCCGCGGACAAGGATGCGCTGCTGCTGAAGCTGGGCGCCGCCGTCCGCATCAAGGACGCTGGCACGAAGAACCTCTACAACCTCAGCTACAGCGACTACGACCGGCAAATGTCGCAAAAGGTGGTGCAGGCGTTCCTGCAGATCCTGATGAACGATACCGTGGGTGCGAATACCGCCTCCACCACGACAGCGCAGAATTTCCTGGACCAGCAGGTCCAGGATTACGGCAAACGGCTGACCGAGGCGGAGAAGAAACTCGCGGATTTCCAGAAAGCCAATGTCGGTTATATTCCCAGCCAGGGCGGCAGCACTTACTTCGCGCGGTTGCAGGCCGCCGAGACGCAGTTGCAGACCTTGCAAGCCCAGTACGACACCGCCGTCGCCGGCCGCGCGACCACCCAGCAGCAGATGCGCGCGATGGCGACGGGCTCGGCCTCTTCGGGGATCGATCCGCGCACCCAGGGCATCGACCAGCAGATTGCCACTTACCAGCAGAAACTCAACACGCTGTTGCTCAGCTACACGGATGAGTACCCGGATGTGCATGTCCACCAAGCGCATGATTGCGCAACTCCAGGCGCGCCGCGCGGACCTGCAAAAAACGGTTGCGAAGGGGTCGGTGATGGACGTGGCCTCGGACAACCCGGTGTATCAGGAAATGCAAAAATCCATGTACACCACTCAGGTCAATATCCAGACGCTGGCCACGCAGATCGGCTTGCAGAAGCAGCAAATTGCCGATCTCAAGAACCAGGCGGACAAGATCACCGACGTGCAGGCCACGTTGCAGCAGCTGATGCGCAACTACGACGTCACCAAGAAGCAGTATGACCAATTGCTGGAGCGTTCAAACACGGCCCAGCTGTCGCAGGATGCGACCCAAAGTGGCAACAACCTGAAATTCCGCGTGGTCAACCCTCCGCTTGTGCCACTGCTGCCGGCGAGCCCGAACCGGGGATTGTTGTTGCTCCTGGTATTCGCTTTTGCGGTCGCCATCGGCGGCGGGTTTGCGTACCTGCTGCACAAAGTGACGCCCGTATTCGTGAGTCTCAAGGGTTTGCAGGCCTTTGGCGATTACCCGGTGCTTGGCGCTTTCAGTTTGATCGTGTCACGTTCGCGGCAGCGGGAGCGGCGTCGCGACGTGATCGGGTTTTGCGCCGGGGCTGGCCTGCTGCCCATGGTGCTGGTGTTGGCGTTTGTCTTTGACGGGCATCTTGCGCGTCTGGTGCAGCATTTCTTTGTCATGGGTGTCGCATGAGCATCGTCGAGAAGGCAGCCGAAAAGCTCAAGGCGTTACCGCTCGAGTCGGAGGCGTCGCCACCGGCCGAGGCAAAGTCCCCGCACGTGGCACCGACAGTAGAGCGTTTGCAAGAGCGCTCGCGCGAGGTGGATCGGCCGGCGGAGTCAGCGCCGTTGTGTCGCGTGGATACAATTGCGCTCAAGCGCATGGGCGTGCTACCCGCGGACGTCGAAGCGGAGCGCCGACTTGCGGACGAGTTGCGCCGGGTCAAGCGGCCGTTGCTGAACAATGCGATCGGCAAGGGTGCGGAAGCCTTCATCCGCGGGATGCGCATCGTGGTGACCAGCGCGGAGGCAGGGGAGGGCAAGACCTTCACCGCGATCAATCTCGCCCTGAGCCTGGCGCGCGAGGCGGATTTCGAGGTGTTGCTGGTGGACGGCGACATACCCAAGGCCGATGTCACACGCACCTTCGGGCTTGGCGGCAAACCCGGCCTGATGGACGTGCTGGTTGACGAGCAGCGCGCCCCTGCCGAGGTCATCGTGCGCACCGATGTGCCGAATCTGCTGGTGGTCCCCGCCGGGGAGCATCATCCGCTCGCCGCGGAACTGTTCCGCAGTCGACGCATGGACTACGTGCTCGACGAACTGGGCGGCCACAACCGGCGACGCTTGCTGGTGTTTGACTCCTCGCCGCTGCTGGCGACCTCGGAGTCGCAGGTGCTGGTTTCGCACATGGGGCAGGTGGTCATGGTGGTGGCCGCAGGGCGCACCCGTCGCCAGGCGGTGAATTCGGCGCTGCAGAGTCTGAATGAATTTCAGTATGTCGGTCTCGTCCTCAACATGAGTCGCCTGCCTGCGGGCGAGAATTACTACGACAGCTCTTATGAACGCTATTCCCAGGCCCGCTGAAGTTTGGCGCGAGCGTCGGCTTTCCTTGGCGCTGGCGTCCCTGTCGTCCGCCATTCTCGCCAGCTGCTGGATTCCCGCGTCGGCGCAGGATATTCCCACCCGATGGGCCCCACGACCTCCATTGATGCCACTGGCACGCAAGCTGGAGATTCTGACGTGCCGGTCGGTACGGTTCCGTCAGCCCACCGTCGCCGATCCGGGCTGGGTGACGGGCATCAGCCTGGGCGAGTTGTACACCGATAACTTGACGCTCGCTGCGTCCGGCAAGCCGAAACAAACGAGCTGGATCACCCAGGTCCAGCCATTTATCAAGATCCGCTTACAGCAGTCCGCGGTTTTCCGGGGTGCTCGACTACGAGCTCACCGGTTACGCGTACGCGGGGCAATCGGGCTATAACCAATTGACGCAAGACCTCAAGCCCAGGGCACAGTTCACCGTTCTTCCACAGCATTTGTTCGTTGACGGCACCGCGTTGTACGGCAGCGAGGTCATCAATAATCAATTGCCGTCCGGGTCCGGCACGTTTTTCCTGAGCAATAACAGCGCGAATGTCGCGAGGGCCACGCTAAGCCCGTACTGGGTACAGGACCTTGGCAACGTCTGGCACCGCGATGCTGCGTTACAGTTACGGGCGCGTGATGTACAACACCCACGGCATCGCGGCACAGCGCGGCGACGCGTTGTCCGGCATACCGGACATCACCAGCAACGCGGTGCAATTTACCGTTGAGAGCCCCAAAGACCGGAACTGGGGCTGGAATCTTGGGCTATTCCGACCAGCGTATCGATCCGGACTTCGGCCGAGGGCGTGGAGTACTCGCTCGCCAAGCTGGGAGCCTACTATGCAGGTCAGCCTCAATACCCGCTTGCTCGCCGACGTCGGCAAGGAAAACAAGTTTCTGCCAGATGGTACGATTGACAAGCTGGGTGCGAATTTCTGGGACGTGGGCTTCGCGTGGTCGAACGCGTCGGGACAACCTCAAGGCACTGGTCGGGCACCGCTTCTACGGGCGCAGCTACGAGTTTTCCTGGTCGCGCACACGCCGCCTTGCTGACAACAACCGTCAGTTATCGTGGAACAGCCCACCGACATCAACCAGCAGTTGCTGGGACAAAATCCGGGCCAGATCATTACCGCGCCCGTCGGGATTTCCGGTCTTCCCTCGCTCAGGGAGCGTCAGGTTTATCTCATGAAGCGTGCCACGGCGTCGGCAACCTACGAGATGCCGAAGAGCAGGCTGCGCGTGACGCTCTACGACGAGCGGCGCACCTATTTCCTCGCTGGACAATGGCCGGGAAAGAGTCGCGAATGCGAATATCGACTGGCTGTTCAACATCGGGCCGTTCACCACGCTTACCCCGACCGTCGGTTGGCAGCGCTATCAATTCCAGGATGGCCAGATTCAATACAACCGTTATGCGCAACTGGCGCTCGTGCATCAATGGAACCCGAAAAACTTCGCCAGTTTGCGGCTGCGCAGCGACTCCAGCAACGTCAGTTCCGTGATACCTGACCGGGCGCCCACGGATACGGCGTGAACGTGATTTTCCTGCAATGGACCCATTTGTTCTGAGACCCGATATGTATCAGGCGTTTTACAAGCTGCACAGCAAACCTTTCCAGTTGACCCCGGACCCGGCCATGCTGTTTCCGAGCAAGGGCCACAAGCGGGCCATGTCGTATCTGCTGTACGGGTTGGAGCAGGGCGAAGGCTTCGTGATGATCACCGGCGCGGTCGGCACCGGCAAGACGCTTGCTCATCCAGAAGTTGTTCGAAGAGCTTGCGCATCACGGACATCGCCATCGCCAGTATCGCCTCGGCCAATCTCGATGGCGAAGACATCTTGCCGGCCGTGGCTTCGGCGTTCGCCCTGCCCTACGAGGGGCGCAGCAAGGAGGCCCTGCTGCAGGATGTAAAGCAGCACCTGATCACGTTGCGCGGACGTCATTCGCATGCGCTGCTGGTGGTGGACGAGGCGCAAACGCTCACCGCGGCGGCGCTGGAGATGCTGCGCATCCTGTCGAATTTCGAGGTCAACGGTCATGCGTTGCTGCAGGTCTTTCTCGTCGGCCAGGCCGAACTGCGGCGCACCATCGTCAGCAACCGCATGGAACAGTTGCGCCAGCGCATCATTGCCTCGCACAAGCTCGAGCCGATGGGGGCGGAGGAAAGCCGCGACTACATCCTGCATCGTCTGCGTGCAGTCGGCTGGAACAACGATCCGGAAGCTGGAACCCGGGACTCTTTGCCGGGGTTTATCTGGCCGGCCGCGGGATTCCGCGCAAGGTCAATCTCATCATGGATCGGCTTCTTTTGCACGGTTACCTGGAAGAATTGCACCGCCTGAACCAGGCGGCGCTCACCGTCGTGCTCGACGAGCTCCACGAGGAGATGGCCGACGTGCCGGCGACGCTGGAAGCACCCATGACTCCCCAGAGCATGGCTCCCCAAGGTGTTCCTGCCCAGAACTCGGATCCGGGGTCTGCGGACGCGGCTCCCGGACGGGAAGCGGAGCTCACCGCGCTCGACCTCAAGCAACGCAACAACATCGTGCTGCAACTGATGCACGAAAATATCCGGCTTCGGGGGATGCTGCAGGCCAGGCCATCGCCGGCGTCTGCCACCGACGACGCGATGGCGGACCAGGACAAGCTGCGGAGCGGGCGTTCCCGGCGGAAACGCAAATGAACACCGTATCGCCGCCAAGCCGATGCGGTCGTCAACGCGATGACGGTCGACGTCGAGGACTATTTCCAGGTCGCCGCCTTCGAAAAGTGCATCCGGCGCGAGGACTGGCCGCACTGGCCTGTCCGCGTGGAAGGCAACACCCGCCGCGTGCTGGAGCTTTTCGCTCGTCACGATGTGCACGCGACGTTCTTCGTGCTTGGCTGGGTGGCGGAACGTTTCCCCGCGCTTGGTGCGCGACATCAGCGCGGCCGGCCACGAGGTCGCAAGCCATGGGTTTGGCCACGAGCGCCTGACCACGCTGAGCCGCGGCGAGTTTCGCGACAGCATTACGCGCACCAAACACCTGCTGGAGGATGTTACCGGCATCGCGGTGGGCGGCTATCGTGCGCCGAGTTATTCGATCGGCCCCGGCACACTCTGGGCCCATGAGGAATTGCGCGATGCCGGTTACCGCTACAGTTCCAGCATCGTGCCGATCCATCACGATCTGTACGGCATGCCGGGGGCGCCGCGCTTTGCATTTTTCACCGAGCCGTCCGGGTTGCTCGAAATCCCGGTGACCACGGCGCGAGGGTGCGGCCGCAACTGGCCCTGCGGTGGCGGCGGTTATTTCCGTCTGCTGCCCTATACGCTGTTCAAGCGCGGCCTGCGTCGAGTCAACCGGCGGGAACAGTCCGCCGGCGTCTTCTACTTCCATCCGTGGGAAGTGGATCCGCAGCAGCCACGCGTGCCGGGCGTGACGCTCAAGAACCGGGTGCGGCACTATCTCAATCTGACGCGCACGGCACCCCGACTTGAGCGGCTCATGCGCGATTTCCGGTTCGACCGCATGGATCGGGTGTTTCTGGGCCCTGCGCATGCCGACTATCCGGCGGTGACGCTGCAGGAACGCCGAACTCTGTGCGCACTGAGGGGAAACAGGACATGTTCGACCAGATGGACGATTCAGTCGTTCTGCCCACACTTGCGCCATCAAGCGTCTGGCAAGTGGCGATGAGGAACGCTGGGACGCCTTCGTCAAGGATGCGCCGCAAGCCACGTTTTTCCACCGCGCGGCCTGGCGCGGCATCATCGAGCAGGACTCGGCCACCGTTGCCACTATCTGTACGCCGAGCGGGACGGGGTGATCACCGGTGTGTTGCCGCTCGCCGAAATCCGCAGTCGCCTGTTTGGCCACTCGCTGATTTCAACGCCGTTTTGCGTGTACGGCGGGATCGTGGCGCATGACCGGGACAGCGAAGCGCAACTCACGCAGGCGGCCACCGCGCTCGCCGACGAGCTGCGCGTGGATTATCTCGAATTGCGCGACCGCGAGTTGCGGCACACGACGTGGCCGGTCAAGGATCTTTACGTCAGCTTCCGCAAGGCGATCGATCCGGATCACGACAAGAACTTGAAGGCGATCCCGCGCAAGCAGCGCGCCATGGTTCGCAAGGGCATTGCCCTGGGTCTCGAGGCGCACCATGGCGGCAGCGTGGCCGAGTTTTACCGGGTGTATGCCGAAAGCGTGCGCAACCTGGGTACGCCCGTGTTGTCGCGCAACTATTACCTGCGCCTGCAGCAGACGTTCGGCGAGGATTGCGAGATCACGGTGATCACGCACGAGGGGCAGCCGGTGGCCGCGGTGATGAGTCTTTACTTCCGCGATGAAGTGCATCCCTATTACGGCGGCAGCGTGGCGCATGGTCGCGATCTGGCGGCCAACGATTTCATGTACTGGTCGGTGATGCAGCGCGCGGTGGACCGTGGTGCGCGGCTGTTCGATTTTGGCCGCAGCAAACAGGACAGCGGTTCGTATCACTTCAAGAAGCATTGGGGCTTCGAGCCGCAGCCGCTGCCCTATGCCTATCATCTGGTGCGCGCCAGCATGGTTCCGAATATCAGCCCGACCAACGGCAAATACAGCCTGTTCATCAAGGCCTGGCGACGCCTGCCGCTGCCGGTGAGTTGCGCACTGGGCCCGTGGCTCGCGCGGGATCTGGGTTAGGCCATGGCGTCGATATTGTTCCTATGCCACCGACTGCCCTGGCCACCCAGCAAGGGCGACAAGATCCGCTCGTACCACGTGTTGCAGCGGCTCGCCAAACACTATCGCGTGTATCTCGGTGCGTTCGTGGACGATCCCGCCGATTGGCAGTACCTCGCCCCGGTGGAGGCGTTATGCGCCGAAGTTTGCGTCCGGCCCCTGACGCCCTGGCAGACGCGCCGTCGCGCGCTCGCCTCGTTGGCGCGAGGCGAAGCGCTGACCGTGGGTGTGTACCGCGACCGCGTGATGCGGCGCTGGATCGAAGGGTTGCTGAGCCGAGCGCAAGGTGGACCTGGCGTTGTGCTACTCGTCCGGCGTAGCCCCGTTTGTCATGGGTCGCCCGCAGTTGCGTCGGGTCATGGATTTCGTGGATGTCGATTCCGACAAGTGGCGACAGTATGCGCAGGCGCATCATGGCTTGAAGCGCATGCATCTACCAGCGCGAAGCGCGTCGGCTGGCGCAGTTCGAGCGCGCGGTCGCCGACGCAATTCGACGCCAGCGTGCTGGTCTCGGAAGCGGAAGCGGCGTTTTTTCGCCAGCAGGTGCCGACGGCGGCTGACAAGGTGCATGGCATCCCGAATGGCGTCGACTGCCGAGTATTGGGATCCGCAGCGCATCTATCCCAATCCCTACCAGTCGGCGGAACGCGCGGTGGTGTTCGTGGGTGCGATGGACTACCGCGCCAACGTGCATGCGGCGCAGTGGTTCGCGCGCGAAGTGTGGCCGCGGATTTTTGCTCGCTGCCAGGATGCGCGCTTGTATCTCGTCGGAAGCAAGCCTGCGGCGGCGGTTCGCGCGCTGGGTGAGCTCGCAGGCATCACCGTGACTGGGCGGGTGGACGATGTGCGCCCGTATCTGGCCCACGCACATGCCGTTGCGGCACCGTTGCGCATTGCCCGCGGCATTCAGAACAAGGTGCTGGAAGCGCTGGCCATGGAAAAGGTGGTGCTGGCAACGCCGGAAGCCTGGGAGGGCATCGAGGATTTTGCGGGTCGCCAGGGCTGCATCAGCGATTCGCCCGAGGTCATGGCGAACGAAGCCTTGCGTTGGCTGGATGCGCCGCAAGTCGCGCGCGTGCCGGCGGCTCGCGCCATGGTGCTGTCGCGCTTTGACTGGGTGCGCAATCTCGACACCTACGAGCGCGTGATGTGCGATGCGCAGCGCGGCATGGCCGCCGTCCATGCTGCGGGTGTCGCCGGAGCTGGGGGTGGGTTCGTGAACCGGAGGGATGAGCCGATGTCGGCATTTCCACCCGCATTTCCGGCTGGCTGCTGGCCGCGGCTGCGTTCGGCATCGCGGTGGTCGTCCTGCTGGTCTGCTACTGGCAGACGGTGCAATCGCTGGTGTGGGCCTGGGATCACGACGGAACTTATCAGTACGCGTTTCTGATCTTTCCGTTGAGCCTGTGGATGGCATTCAATCTGCGCCAGCAAGTCCGCGCGAATCCGCCTGCTACCGAGCGTGTGGGGTCTGGTGGCGGTGATCGGCGTTGGTGTTTGTCTGGTATGCCGGCCATCTGCTCGATATCAATCTGCCGCAGCATTTCGCCCTGGTGGCCCTGTTTCCGGCGCTGGTGCTGGCCTGCTGGGGCTGGCGCGCGGCTGTGGGTGCTGGCGTTTCCACTCGCCTATCTGGTGGTGTTCGCGGTTCCCTGGGGCGATGGACTGGTCGGTCCGCTGCAGGACATCACGGCGCATTTTGCGGTGCGTGCGCTGGAGCTGACCGGCACGCCGGTGCTGCTCAACGGCCGGGAGATCATCACGCCCTCGGCGGTGTGGATGGTGGCGGATGCGTGCAGCGGCGTGAAATTCTTCATCGCCTGCAGTGCGCTCGGTTGCCTGTATGCCTACCTGATGTACCAGCGCTGGTGGAAGCGGGTGGTGTTCGTGGCCCTGGCGGCGGTGGTGCCGGTCATCGCGAATGGCCTGCGCGTGTATTTCACCATACTGATCGGCGACACCTGGGGACTGAAGTACGCCACCGGCACGGATCACATGATTTTTGGCTGGCAGTTCTTCGGCACGGTGCTGGTGCTGCTGCTGCTGGTCGGCTGGTTTTTCCGCGACCCTCTCGTGATGACGGACGCCTCCCACCTGCAAATAACCTCATGCCTTCCGGCACGCGCATGATCGTCTGGCCGGCGGTGATCGTGCTGTTGATCGCCGCCCCGGCCTTGGCCGCCGGACTTTCAGCACCGGCGCCGGCGGCAGAGGTGCACGTGACCGCACCAGCGGTCGCCGGCTGGAGCGGGCCGCAAGCTGCCGCAGTCGGCTGGCAACCGACTTTCAACGGGGCGGCGGGGCAGGTAAAGGCGCCCTATCAGTCGCAGGCTGGCGGTGCTGCGGTTGAGCTGTTCCATGCCATCTACACCGGCAAGCCGCGCCGCGGCCACACGTTGATCACCTTCGGCAACCAGCTCTACGACCCGGCGCACGCGAACATCCTGAGTAGTGCCAGCCGGCGGCTCGAGCTCGCCGATGGCCGAAGCCTGACTGCCGGAGAACTGCGGCTGAGCGGTGCGGCCGGCCCACGTGTTGTCTGGTACTGGTATTGCGTGGATCGCCGCTGTACCCGTTCGCCGGTGTTGACCAAGTTGCTGCAGGCGTGGGACGTGCTGCGCGGGCATCTGCCGCAATCGTCGGTGTGGGCGTTGTCGGCGCCGGTGGGCTACGGCGGTGTCGATCAGGCGCGGGCGAATTTGCGCGCGTTTGCGCAGGCGCTGCCGGCGACCGACACGGTCGGATCGCCGGTCGGCGCGCACCGGCCAGCCGTCTCGGAGACACGCCGTGAACGACAAGCCGCTGATCGTGCATGTGCTCTACCGGCTGGATACCGGTGGCATGGAGCGCATCGTCGTGTCGCTGATCAACGCGACCCGCGATCGCTACCGGCACGCGGTGATCTGTGCTGGACGGGCTTTGGCGCCTTGCGGGACGAAATCGAGCACGCGGCGACGTGCATGCCTGTCGCTGGACAAGAAGCCGGGCAAGGACTGGCGTTGCTATTTCCGGTTCTGGCGCGTGTTGCGGACATCTGAAGCCGGATCTCGTGCAGACCTACAACATCGGGACCCTGGATCTGGCACCGATCGTGAAACTGGCTGGGGTGCGCCGTCTGGTTCACGCCGAACACGGGCGCGATGCGGCCGACCCGCGCGGCGAAAACTCGCAAATACCGCCGGTTGCGTCGCTGGATGGCGCCGTTCATTGAGCGCTACGTCGCGGTGTCTCCGGACTTGCAAAACTGGCTCATGGAGCGTGCGCGCATTCCGTCGCTCCAAGGTGATGTATATCGCCAACGGCATTGACGTGGCGGCCGTTCGACCGTGCCGCGTATGCGAGTCCGGCGCCGCGCCCGCTGCTGGGTCGATTTTGCGCCGCCTGGCACCGTGCTGGTCGGCAATGTCGGCGCGACTGGACGAGGTCAAGGATCAGGCGGGTTTGATCTCGGCGTTCAAGCTTCTGTGCGACGCATTGCCGGGCGAGCGTCAGCACCTGCCGCTTGATCATCGCCGGCGAGGGGCCGCAACGTGCGGCGCTGGAGCACAGATCGCTCGAACTTGGACTTGACGGACACGGTGCGACTGCTGGGCAATCGCAACGATGTGGCGGAATTGCTGGCGGAGTGCGATGTGTTTGCCTTGTCCTCCATTGCCGAAGGCATGCCGGTCACCGTGCTGGAAGCCATGGCCGCCGGACTGCCCGTGGTAGCCACCGACGTCGGCGGCGTGGCCGAGGTGGTCGAGGCCGGCGTGACCGGCACGCTGGTGCCGGCCGGCGATCCGCACAGCCCTGGCGGCGGCGCTGCGCGCCTATGTCGCAGACGAGAAACTGCTGCGTCGCAGCATGGCGAGGCCGGGCGCGATCGCGTGGCTGCGCAATTCAGTTTGCGCACCATGGTGTCCGCGTACGTGGACGCTGTACGACGGGCTGCTGGGTCGGCACGACCAGCGCCGTGCAGCCACGCGTTGCAGTGCTCGGCGTGACCGAGCACAAGGAGAATTGACGATGTGCGGTCTGGCCGGAATCGTATTGTCGCAGCATGGCGACTGCTGGATGAAAGAGTCCTGCTCGCCATGCGGGATGCGCAGCGTCATCGCGGACCGGATGAGGCCGGGTTGTATCTCGGCCACGGCGTGGGCCTCGGCCATCGTCGCCTGTCCATCATCGATCTGAGCCACGGGCAGCAACCGATGGTGGATGAAGCGGCCGGGCTGGCGCTGATCTACAACGGCGAGCTGTACAACTTCCAGTCGCTCAAGGCCGAACTGGAAGCGCTGGGCGTGGTGTTTCGCAGCCACAGTGATACCGAAGTCCTGTTGCGGGCCTGGCAGCAATGGGGTGAAGCATGCCTGCCGCGGCTGGTCGGCATGTTTGCGTTCGCGGTGTGGGACATGCGTGCGCAGCGCATCTTCTGGCTCGCGACCACCTCGGCATCAAGCCGCTGTATTACGGCTTCACCCGCTCCGGCGACCTGGTGTTCGCGTCCGAACTCAAGGGACTGCTGGCGCATCCCGGCGGTGGAACGCCGGCTCGATCCGCAGGCGCTGGAAGATTATCTGGCGCTCGGCTACGTGCCGGATCCGAAAAGCATCTATCGCGGCATCTCGCAAGCTGCCGCCCGGCCATTGGCTGAGCTGGCACGCGGGCGAAGCCGAACCGGTCGCCTCGCCAATACTGGGATGTGCCGTTCAATCGCGATGCCGCGATCATGACTGCGGATGCGGCCGTGCGCAGCTGCGCCGGTTGCTGGACGAGCGCGGTGGCAAGCCAGATGATTGCGGACGTGCCGCTCGGCGCGTTTCTTTCCGGCGGCGTGGATTCCAGCGCCGTGGTGGCCAGCATGAGCCGGGCGTCGCCGCAGCCGGTGCGCACCTGCTCGATCGGTTTCGACCACGCCGGTTTCGACGAGACCGTCTATGCGCGGCAGGTCGCCGCAGCATCTGCATACGCAGCATTTCGAGCAACGGGTCAGTGCCGATGATTACGATGCTGCTCGACACGCTGGCGGCGGTATACGACGAACCGTTTTCCGACAGCTCGGCGCTGCCGACTTACCGCGTGTGCGAGTTGGCGCGCACCCAGGTGACGGTGGCGCTGTCCGGCGACGGTGGCGACGAGAATTTTGCCGGCTACCGGCGCTACCGCCTGCATGCGTGGGAAAGCGCGCTGCGCGCGCGCTTGCCGCTGGCGTTGCGCAAGCCGCTGTTCGGCTTGCTGGGCAGCATCTATCCCAAGGCCGACTGGGCACCGCGTCCGCTGCGCGCCAAGACCACGCTGCAGGCGCTCGCCCGCGACGATGTGGAAGCCTATTTCCATACCGTCAGCACCACGTCGGCGGCGATGCGCCAGCAGCTTTACAGCGCGAGCTTCAAGCGCGAACTGCAGGGCTACAGCGCGCTCGCGGTGTTCCGCGCCCACGCGAAACGCGCGCCCACCGATCAGCCGCTGCTGCTGGCGCAGTACCTGGACCTCAAGACCTGGCTGCCCGGCGACATCCTGACCAAGGTGGACCGCGCCAGCATGGCGCACAGCCTGGAAGTCCGCGTGCCGCTGCTCGATCATCGCCTGGTCGAGTGGGCATCCTCGTTGCCGCCCGGCGTTGAAGCTGCAGAGGAGGCACCGGCAAGTACATTTTCAAGAAGGCGCTCGAACCGGATTTGCCGCACGACGTGCTGTACCGGACCAAGATGGGTTTCAGTGTGCCGCTGGCGGCATGGTTGCGTGGCCCGCTTGCGCAGCGTGCGCGCGACGCGTTGCTCACCGGCGCCGTTGGCCGAGTGCGGATATTTCGAGCCCGCCGCGCTGGATCGGCTGGTGCGCGAACATGCGGCGGGCCGGCACGATCACAGCGCGACGCTGTGGAGCCTGCTGATGCTGGATGCCTTTCTGCGCCGCATGCAGCAGCCGGCTGCCGTCGCAGCCACTCGCCAGGCCGGCGCGCCGCGGCGTGCGCCGCGGGAGCATCGTCATGAGCGTTCGCGCTCCGGCGTCGGCAATGGCGCTGGCACCCTGGACCGGCGACGTGCGGCCAATGGCCGCGCCACTGAAGTCGCGGCCTGCGCCGCTCGACGACGACGCGCCGTGGCAAGCGGTGCGTGCCGACGTGACGTCCGGCGCGACGCGGCCGTGCTGCAGCGGGTGGCGAACGCAAGATCCGTCTGCTGGTCTTCACCAGCCTGTATCCGAATGCCGCGCAGCCGCGCCACGGCGTGTTTGTCGAGGAGCGGCTGCGCCACCTCGTGGATTCCGGGCGAATTGCCGCGACTGTGGTAGCGCCGGTGCCATGGTTTCCGTTCCGCAGCCCCGTGTTTGGCGCTTACGCCACGTTTGCCGCCGTGCCGGAGAAGAAGAGCGCCACGGCATCAGGATTTTGCATCCACGCTATCCGGTGATTCCGAAGCTGGGCATGAGCATCGCGCCATTCCTCATGTACCGCGCGCTGCTGCCGGTACTGCGGAAATTGCAAGCGGACGGGACCGGATTTCGATCTGATCGATGCCCACTACTTTTATCCCGGACGGCGTGGCGGCAGCACGCCTTGGCGCGGCCACTGGGCAAACCGGTGGTGATCACGCGCCCGCGGTAGCGACGTGACGTGGATACCGCGCTATCGTCGACCCAGACGGCAAATCCAGCAGGCAGCAGAGCGCGCGGCTGCCATCGTGACCGTATCGCAGGCGTTGAAGGACAAACTCACTGCCTTGGCCGTGGATCCCGAGAAGATCACGGTTTTGCGCAATGGTGTTGATCTTGATCGTTTCGCGCCGCGTGACCGCACGGCGATACGTGCCAGCTTGGGTCTGCAGGGTCCGGTCTGGTTGACGGTGGGCCACCTGGTCGAATTGAAGGGTGTGCACATCGTCATCGAGGCGCTGGCGCGCGTGCCGGATGCCACGCTGTTGATCGCCGGCGACGGACCGGAAGAGCACAAGTTGCGCGCGCTGGTGGAACGGCTCGGTCTCGACGCGCGCGTGCGCTTCCTTGGCGCCATCCCCCATGCTGATCTGTGCGACTACTACAACGCGGCAGACGCGATGGTGCTTGCATCGAGCCGTGAAGGCATGCCCAACGTGGTGCTGGAGTCCATGGCCTGCGGTACCCCGGTGGTGGCCACGCCGGTCGGCGGCATGCCTGAACTGATCACCGCTCCCGAAGCGGGAGAACTGATGCGGGAGCGCAGCCCGGAAGCCTTGGCCGTGGCATGGGACGCGTTGCAGGCGCGCCAGCCAGACCGCGTGCCGCAACGCGCAAATTTGCGGAGCGGCTGGGATGGCAGCCGGTGGTCGATGCGCAGTGTGCACTGTATGCGCGCGTGCTTTCGACCATGCGGGCGGCGCGGCACGGGATCAGCAGCATGAGCGACACGCCTGAGCGTCGTGCACGCGCCAGAGTCGGCCGCGACGATCCGGCCGACCGGCCGCTGCGCATCCTGCATGTGCTCGATCACTCGCTGCCCTTGCACAGCGGATATACATTCCGCACGCTCGCCATCCTCGGTCAGCAGCGCGCGCTGGGGTGGGAAACGTTGCAACTGACGGGCCCCAAGCAGGGCAGTGCGCAGGCAGCGCGAGGAACACATCGACGACTGGATTTTCTACCGCACGCCGCCGGCGTCCGGCCTCGCTGGCGAAGCTGCCGCTGGTCCAGTATCGCTCCCTGATGCGCGCATTGCAGACCCGGCTTGCCGAAGTGGTGGACCAGCGTGCATCCCGACATCATCCATGCGCACTCGCCGGTGCTGAACGCGTTCCCCGCGCTCGCGGTGGGCCGGGCCGCCGGCATCCCGGTGGTGTATGAAGTCCGTGCATTCTGGGAAGACGCGGCGGTCGACCAGGGCACGGCGCGCGAGTGGGGGCCGCGCTATCGATTGACGCGGGCGCTGGAAACCCGCGCCTTGCAACGGGCGGACGCCGTGACCACGATTTGTGACGGCTTGCGCGGCGACATGCTGAAGCGCGGCATTCCCGCCGACAAGATCACCGTGATTCCCAACGCCGTGGATCATGTCCCAATTTCATTTCACCGCCACCGCGGATACCGAGTTGCTGCAAAAATATGGGCTCACGCGCGGGAACACGCTGGGATTTGCCGGCTCGTTCTACGCCGTATGAGGGACTCGACATCCTGCTCCGCGCCATGCCGCTGGTGCTGCGCGCGGTGCCGCAGGCGCGCCTGCTGTTGCTGGGCGGTGGACCGCAGGAGGCCGATCTGCGGGCGCTGGCCGCCCAGCTCGGCCTCGAGCAGCGTCGTGCATTTCACCGGCCGCGTGCCGCACAGCGAAATGACCCGCTATTACAGCGCCATGGATGTCATGGTCTATCCGCGGGTCTCGCGGCGGCTGACGGAACTGGTGACGCCGCTGAAGCCGCTCGAGGCGATGGCCATGGGCAAGCTGGTGGTGGCCTCGGATGTCGGCGGTCACCGGGAGCTGATTCGCGATGGCCACAATGGCCATCTTTTTCCCGCCGGGTCGGATGAGGCCCTCGCGCAGTGCCTGATCAAGCTGCTGAAGACTCCCGCGACCTGGAACGCAGGTGATCGCCAACGGGCGCGCGTATGTGGCCAGCGCGAACGCACCTGGCAGGCGAGCGTGGCACGCTACCGCGCGGTTTATGCCGCCGTGCTCGAGCCGTGCTCGGTGCCGCGACGCGGAGCAGCTGCATGGCCGCTGATACGCCTGCCGTGGTACTGGGCGCCGGAGCCAATGGCCTGGGCGTGGCGCGCAGCCTGGCGCGCGCGCGGGTGCCGGTGTGGTTGCTGGATTCCGACGCGCGGCGCCCGGAAATGCACACGCGCGCGGCGAAGCCTGTGGCCGTGCGTGCCCTGCATGGCGAAGCGCTGGTTGAAGATCTGGTGCGTCTGGGTACCACGCAGTTCTCCGGCATGCGCCCGGTGTTGTTGCTGACCCAGGAGGAAAGCGTCAAGACCGTCTCGCACCATCGCGACCGGCTGTCGGCGCTGTACCGCTTCAGCCTGCCGACCATGGACATGGTGGATACCTTGCTGCACAAGGAGGGTTTCCAGCGACTCGCCGAACAACTCGGCAGTCCCATTCCGCCGCTGGTGCACGTGCGCACGCTCGCGGACCTGCCCGCGCTGGAGAAGCTGCGCTATCCGGTGGTGATCAAACCCGGCGAGCGGAATGCGGAATACGGGCGGCAGTTCAAGAAGGCCTATCGGGTGGAGAGCGCCGACGGAAGCGGTCGAGCTGATCCGCCGCATCCTGCCGGTGATGGCGGACGTGGTGGTGCAGGAGTGGATCGAGGGGCCGGACTCCAGCATTTATTTTTGCCTGCAATATCTCGACCGGCAGCGGGCAAGCTGCCGCGTCATTCACCGGACGCAAAATCCGCTCCTGGCCACCGCAGGTGGGCGGCACGGCCAGTTGCGTCGCGGCCCCGGAAGTCCATGCGGAACTGTCCGCCATGACCACGCAATTTTTCCAGGCGGCGGGCGTGATCGGCATGGCCAGCATGGAGTACAAGCGCGACACGCGCAGCGGCGAATTCCGCATGGTGGAGCCGACGATCGGGCGCACGGATTACCAGGAAGAAGTGGCGACCTTGAACGGCGTCAATCTGCCGCATGCGGCCTGGTGTTCCGAGCTGGGTCTGCCGTTCCCGGCGCCGTGCCACGTGCGAGCGGCCCGTCGTATGGCGCGTGCGGTCCGAGGATGTGCAGTCGGCAGCCGCGCAAGGCCAGCGGCTGAGCCAAGGCTATCCGCGCGGCAGTCGCGTGGCCGATGCCTTGTGGCGGTGGCGTGATCCCGATGCCGTGCCTGGTGCAAGACCTGCAACACATCCGGCGCGCGCTGCGTCAGCCGAACTTCGAAGATGGATGCCGCGGATCGCCAGCCGCCGGGAGCAAGTCATGAGTGTGGTCGCCAGACTCCTGTCCAGACGCCGGACGACGCCCGGTGCCGGATGCGCGCCGCGGACTGCAAGCGGCGGCCGAATGGCTGGCGCGCGCCCAGGACGCCAGCGGCTGCGGCGGCGTCAGCGCCTGCTTACGATGCGGCGAAGCGGCAGTGGGCTGGTGCCTATCCGGAAACCACCGGCTACATCATTCCGACCTTCTTTCGCTATGCGGATTTCTCGGGCAACGACGAATATCGGGAACGCGCCGTGCGCATGGCGGCATGGGAATCCGACATCCAGCTTCCCGACGGTGGCGTGCGCGCCGGCACGATGGACGCAACGCAGATCGTGCCGACCATCTTCAACACCGGACAGGTGTTGTTTGGCTGGCTGTCCGCCTGGCAGCAGACGCAAGACGCGCGCTTTCGTGACTCGGCGGTGCGCGCGGCCGATTGGCTGGTGGCCGCCCAGGATCCGGATGGCGCTTGGCGACGCTTCGCTTCGCCGTTTGCCGCGCACACGCGTGAATACCTACAACACCCGCGTCGCCTTCGCGCTGGCCAAGGCCGGCCATGACCTTGCAGGAGCCGCGTTATCTGGATGCGGCCGTGCGCAATGTGCAGTGGGCGCTGACCCAGATGCACCCCAACGGCTGGTTGGAAAACAACGATCTGGAAGACAACGAGCGGCCGCTCACGCATACCATCGCGTATGCCACGCGCGGCATCCTGGAAGTCGGCTCGATCGCCGGCAACAGCGCGTTCGTGGATGCGGCGGCGCGCATGGCCCGAGCGGTGGCGCAAAGCCCAGCGCCGCGATGGGGCCTTGCCCGGACGGCTGGATTCCGACCTGGCAGCGCGGCGAGCCGCTGGACCTGTGTGACCGGCAATGCGCAAATGGCCATCATCTGGCAGCGCCTGGCGGCGGAAACCGGCGAGCACTCCTGGAAGGCGGCAGCAGAAAGCGCCAATCGCTTCAATCTGTCCATCCAGGATCTGACCGCGAGCGACGAGGCAGTGCGTGGTGGCATGCCGGGTTCGTATCCGCGCTCGGGCGGCTACATGAAAAACCGCTATCCAAACTGGGCGGCCAAATTCTTCATGGATGCGCTCATGCTGCAACTGGAAGCGGGCTAGCGCCATGCGTGACATCGCCCTCGCCCTGTTCATCTTCGGAATGCTTCCCTACATTCTGATGCGGCCCTATATCGGCCTGCTCGTCTGGTCGTGGCTTGGCTACATGAACCCGCATCGGCTGTGCTACGGCTTTGCCATCAGCTTTCCCTGGGTGCAGCTGGTTGCCATCGTCACGCTTGCAGCCTGTGTTCAGCAAGGAAAGCAAGAAGATTCCCGTGGTCGGCGGTCAGCGTGCTGCTGGTGCATGTTCTTGTTGTGGACGGCGATTCACCACTTTCTTTGCGGTGGTGCCGGATTCGGCGTGGCAGTCAATGGCAGGAATTCGCCAAAATCATGGTCATGGTGTTTGTCACCCTGATGCTGGTCAACAACCGCGAGCGCATGCACTGGCTGGTATGGATGATTGTGGTTTCACTGGGGTTTTATGGCGTCAAGGGTGGCGTGTTCACGATACTCAAGGGCGGCGTCAACCACGTGTTTGGACCTGCCGGGAAGTTTCATTGCTGACAACAATGCCTTGGCGCTCGCGCTGTGCATGACACTGCCGCTGATGCGCTATCTGCAGCTTCACTTCGAAAACAAACATGCGTCGAATTGGGCTGTCTGAGCGATGTTCTTCACCGGCATCGCGATACTTGGGCACGTATTCGCGGGGCGGTCTGGTTGCGCTTGGCGATCGTAGCGGGAGCCTTGTTCTGAAGAGTCGCGGGCGGCTGGCCGTGGTGGCTCGTTATCGCGGTGTTGGCGTTGCTGGTTATCACTTCATGCCCGCCACAGTGGACGGCACGCATGGACACTCTGCATAATGCGGAGCAGACGGACTCAGGCGAAACACGAATGCAGTCGTGGGAGTTTGCGGCCAACGTCGCGCTGCACCGGCCGTTGGTCGGTGGTGGCTTCAATGTGTATCAAAGCACTCCATGTGGGAGAGCTATGGTCCTGAGGATGCCATTCCGCGCGCGGTACACAGCATCTATTTTCGCGTCTTGGGTGAGCAGGGGTTTCCGGGGCTGGTCATTTTCCTGGCGCTGCTGTTCGCGAGCTGGAGAAATTGCAGCCGGGCGAGAAAAATGACAAGGGATTCACCGGAGCAACGATGGGCGTACGATCTTGGTTCCATGTTGCAGGTGAGTCTGGCTGCATTTCTTGTTGCCGGCTCGGTATCAACATCCAGTTATTTTGATCTTTCCTGTCAGCTTATGGCGATGTGTGCAGTGTTGCCTGTGATTGTTTCTGACCAGTTGGCGAAACGCACGAGTTACGAAGGGGCAGATCCAGCAATGCGATCGCACCGGGCCGGAAATCCGTGATGGCACGTCGAATCGGCAGGGACGCGTAGCAGAAGCCTATGGCCAAGAAGGTGCTTGTAATTGCGTTCCACTTCCCCCCCGTCGCCATGGGCAGCGGGCACCTGCGTACTTTGGGCTTCGTACGGTATTTGCCCGAGCTGGGTTGGGAACCTACGGTCCTGTCGGCCAATCCGTCGGCATTCCCCCGCGTCGATGCTGAAAATCTCAAACTGATTCCTGACAACTGCCGTGTGGAACGGGCGTTCGCACTGGACGTGCGGCGCCATATGTCTATTCGCGGAAAGTATTTTGGTTTTCTGGCGCAACCGGACGGCTGGGCGTCATGGTGGCCGGCAGCAGTAGTGCGAGGACTGCGGCTTATCCGTCGTCACCAGATCGGCGCGATTTGGTCCACATATCCGATCATGACTGCGCATTGCATTGCCCATACGCTGAGTCGGATGACTGGGCTGCCTTGGATAGCGGATTTCCGGGATCCGGTCTCGAGTTCCGTGGAAGCGGAAAATCAGATTTTCCGTCGCCTCGCAAAATCGTTGCGAACAGCGGGTACTTGGTCGTGCAGCCCGCACGGTGTTCACCACCCCGGGGGCCATGCGCGGTTACGCTGAAAAGTATCCGAAGGCGTACACGGAGGGCCGCCTGGTCGTGATTCCCAACGGTTACGACGAGACTGCATTCTCCGATTTGCCGGCAGCCACGTACCGGCGGCCGGGTCGACCGCTGCGGCTGGTGCACAGTGGCGTCCTGTATCCCGACGGACGAAACCCCCTGCCATTCTTCACGGCAGTCGCGAATCTCAAGGCTGCAGGAGTGCTGACTGAGAATGATGTGACCATCGTGTTGCGCGCAAGCGGCTTTGAAGCCAAGTACACCGAGGAAATACGGCGACGTGGCCTTGACGGGATGATTACGCTTGCGCCGCTGATTTCCAACCTGGAAGCCGTACGCGAGCAGGCCGATGCAGACGCCTTGTTGCTGTTCCAGGGACGCCAATTTGATGACCAGATTCCTTCGAAAGTTTACGAATACCTGCGCATCGGCCGTCCGGTGTTCGCTCTCGTCAGCGCAGAAGGCGATGCAGCAGCTTTGTTGCGTGACACAGGCGGTGCGGTGCTGGTCCCTATGGAAGATGTTGCTGCGATCGAGAGGGGCCTCTGTGAATTCATCAAAGCGTTGCGCGAGCAGCGCGCGCCAGTAGCGGATGCGAGTGTCGTGCAAGGGTACTCAAGACAGCATGGTGCAGTGTTGCTTGCACGTTTGCTTGACGATGTCGTTGGTTGAGGGAACAAAGCGGAGCACGGCTTGCCTTGTTTGAACCGGATTCGATCAAGCGGCCCCATGGGCCTCGTGGTGTCGGAGATACCAGTCTCGCGGGACGGCTCCGTCCGCTCGCGAAGAAGGGAAGGCAAGCATTTGTGCGGAGTCAATCCGGGGCGGGGCTGTCAGTGATGTCCATTGGCTGTAGCGTCGGGAACCGCAGCTATCATCAAGGCGTGAATTGAAGGGTTCATCGACATGCTGAATGCCTTGTCCGTCCTGCTCCATGGTGGAAACCAAGGCGGTTACCTGCGTGCAACGCGGATCCATGGAGCGCCAAGGGTTTCAGCTGCCTCGCATTTGCTGGACGGGTGGTGCGCTGGATGCATGGGGACATCCATGTCCAACTCGACGTGGAAAATTTCGAAGTTCAAACGCCTCCGGCGCCGCTTGTTGCGTAGGCCCCCTGTGGTATCGCGGCTACTTCGGCAATGCGGCCCTTGCTCGCTGCTCGTTGACCTGAGCGCAGTACCGGACACATCGACGAGATGGCCTTGCGCGGTAATTTCGCGCTGTTCCTGCGCACGCAAGATCACTGTCTTCTGATGAATGATGCATTGGGATTTGTACGGCTTTATGTCAGCTCCGACGGTTTTTTCTACAGCACCAGTTGGCTTGCCACTGCGCCTATGCGGGGGGTGTGGAGTTGGATGAAGCTGCTGCCGCAGAATACGTGCTGCTGGGAGCCTCTCACTCGGATAGAACCGTCGCGGAGGCATCACGACGTTACGCTGGCGCATGCGTTTGATCTCGCAGAGACGAACGCAACCGCGCTTCCCGACAAGCCTATGGTACGACCTCGCGGGTTATCCCGTCTCTTCGATATGGCGGCGGACGAGATCTGCGACCATCTGCGAACCGTCAGCAAGAGATCACGGCAGCGTTTCCGGACCATACGCGCCGGCTCTCGGGTGGTTTCGATTCGCGCCTGATCCTCGCCGGCTTGTTGGCATCCGGCGATCGTCCGGAGTTGTTTGTTTATGGCGATTTGCCGACCTCAGACGATATCGCATTCGCTAGAGGTGGCCGACAGCGTCAATCTTCCCCTAGATGTCATCGACAAGGGTTCTGAACGGGCAGATGAAACGCCCCGACATCGAGCGTCTCGTGTACAACGGCCTGTTCTTCGACGGACTTCCGAACGACGGCATCCACGATCTCGGCGCAGACCAGCAGACTCGCCTCGAGCAGAATCCGCCGGTTGTATTGGTCCTGAACGGCGGCGGGGCGAGATATTCCGGAATTTCTTTCACCTGCCTGATCGCGCCCTGCACGCCATCGACATCGTACGTAGCTTCTACCGGGGCTTTGATCCAAAAGTATTCCGTCGACCTGGCGGATTGGGTTCCTACGAGGGCGGTCTCGTGACTTCGATCGGCCGCGTGCTCGGCATCGACAATGCCGCCGCCCATCAGACCATCGGACGCAAGCAGGTGGAATTGCTGTATCCCTTTTTTCGCTGCCACCACTGGATGAGCGTGAACAACAGTGTGGCGACGCGTCATGGCTATTACGCAACACCACTGGTGGATCTAAATGCCGTCCGACTTGCGTGGCAGCTGCCACTGGCCTGGAAGAATGCCGGAAAGCTGGAAAGTCAGCTCGTCGCGAGGCTGCATCAGGGAGTTGCGCGCCAATCCTCGGCATATGGTTTCCGCTTCAGCGATGGCCCCGACTGGCGAGCCCGATTGCGGGAGTGGGCTACTCGGGCGCGCCCGGTGTCAGTACGCCCATTCATCAGCGCCACGCGGCGTCGTCTGCACAGAACAGGAGTGGCACACGACATGCTGGCGCACTGTCGAACCGTGTTGCCGGGGGAATGGAAATTGGACCCCGTACTGGAGCTGGAACGCTTGCCTGACAACTCCGCTCTTTCCCGTGCGCTCGCCATAGAAGTTGCGTGGCGCGAACTGGTTGCATGAGGACCGATAGAGTAGCGCCGATCGCCCGGCTTTCAAGGCAAGCTTCGACGGTTGCTCGGTGGACCGCTTGCGCGCGAGGTCGTGTAGCCAAGGACCGGCTGACCCGTCACGCTACGCCATGTCGGTGCAATATCGTGCGATTATAGCGGCCTTGGGTAGTGGCATTGCACCACGGCGCGATTTTGATCGGATCCGGAACTGTTTGCATATTGATTCAGGGCACGCGCGCCGAGTGCGATCCCGCCTTCCGGGGCGAGGCAGGTTTGGCTGCGACAGCCAAGCCGGTTCAGCTGGCGGAGGGTGGTACTTCGGAACTGAAATGGCCAAGCATGGTTGCGTCCATGGTTGTTGCCGGAAATATTCATCTGTTGTGTAAACCCATTTTTTCATGCGAGTATAGAGATGATGAGTTGGAATCCTGACGAACATTACAAGAGCCATCGCGTTGCTGCCGAGTACGATAAACGCCGGTTTTCCAGCATTTCCGGAAGGGTTTTCAATTACCTGGAAAAGCGGATGGTTGGGAAATGCTTTCAGGGAGCCGCAAAGCCACAAAAAATCGTGGACGTGCCGTGTGGAACCGGTCGCCTCGCCGAGGCGCTGCTCAAACAAGGCCACAGCGTGCACGGAGTCGACATTTCCGATGAGATGCTGCACGTAGCCAGGCAGCGCCTGGATGTTTACGGATCGAGGTTCACTACGGAAGTGGCAGACGTAAAGCACCTGCCCGCGGAAGTGTCAACTTATGATGGTGCCTTGTGTGCCCGTGTCTTGATGCACTTTACGCTGGATCAACAAATCGAGTTCTTGATTGGTGTGGCACGGCTGAGTCGCTCGGTTGTCGTGATCAATCACAGCCTGGATTCGGGCTATCAACGGTTTCGACGGGGGTTCAAACGACTCCTGGGACATCAAGAGTCCGCGCTGCATCCCGTGAGCAACAAGGATATCAAGGTCCTGTTGAAGAATGCAGGGCTGCGCGAGGTCAAGCGCCGACGTCTGTTGCCCATCATCAGTGAAGCGGTGTACATCGTCGCCGAGAAGGATGAAGCAAGAAAAGGCCGGTCGGAATAGCCCTGCGTTCGGGCAATGATGCACACGTCATGATGAATGCGGATATCGGACCGTTTCTCAATCAGCGCTTCGAGTGTCCGGTATGTGGCGGTTCCGGCACCTGGGCCGCGGCAGCCCGTTCCATGGTCAGGGAGGTTTCCACGATCCAGGGGTTCAGGTGCCGGGGCTGTGGGGAAGAGGTCGTTGTGAAAATACCCCGCATGGCGGCTGGTTCAAGCGCGGATACGCAGTTGGCGCAAAAGGAATATCGAGTGCTGTGCCAATTGCAAACCGCTTTCCCGCAGGACGATCAGTTTGGAACTCTGCTACCTCTCGGCTACTTTGAATTTGACGGTTGCGGCGCGATGGTCACCCGGAAGTTCGATGGCATGGACCTCGTTCGTCACGCATCCGGGCTCGGCGCGGACGGTGCGCGAAGGCTGTTCCGGCCAGTCGGACTTTTGTTGCGAAAGCTGCACGATAGCTGCCCCGGGGGTACGAGCCGCGCTCGCTGGGCGTTCGGGATAAAATTGCCTACTTGGCACGGACTTATGGAACCGAACTGCGTCGCGACCCCGTGATGCGTTCCATATTCGACCAACTTGAGGAGGAGGCAGAGCGGGTCGACGCATTCCCGCTACGAGCGACATGGAGCCACGGCGACTTCAAGCCGGAAAATGTACTTTGCGACGGTCACAAGTACGTGATCCTGGACACGCAATTGGAGGGGTCTGCAGCGTTCGTATACGATCTCGCTTCATTTTTGGATCACCTGCTGCTCGCTGGACAACGTGTCCGGGGTTCCGGCGTTCGCGCCAGTATCAGCAAGCTGAGGAAGATCTCCTGGCCGGATATGGCGGCGTCAGTCGACAGGAGTTGGCCGCATTGCGTTGGACCCAGTTGTATTTCATGTTGTGTTATTGGGGCAGGTACCGGAGCAGGGGACTGGTTCGGGGAATTTACGCGAATCGCAGAATACGACCCCTCGCGCAAAGATTGGCCGCCCAGCTCTCATCTGCATGAATCGCCCCTCGAAGTCGCTCTGCGGGTATTGGATGAAAGATTTCCGAGCACGTGTCCAGCTACCCGATGTTCGTCGTGTACGAGATGCACTGCTACCGTAGAACGATCCGGGGTAACACACGGTCTTGCGACGGCCCCGCTCTTCACGCAAGCGTCGCGGCGTCCGGTTTTTCGATCATGTAACGGAAGGCGAGCTGTCCGCGAGTACGGGTTTGTATGGAAAGACACACGAAAAGGGCGGATACACGAAATTCTATGGCGCAACCGAAGCTTGGCATTCGCAAAGCGCTGACCCTGTCGTTTGTTCAAACGTATCAGTCTGATCCTCAGTGTCGCGACCGTCGTTATCCTGAGCCGCCTGCTGACCCCCGCAGAGACGGTGTCTATTCCGTGGCGGTTGGTTTTGTTGCGCTCGGTGCACATGCTTCGGGACTTCGGAGTGAGCGAATTTGTCGTCCAAGACCCGACCTTGGGCAACGACGTAATTCGTACGGCCTTCACGATGAACCTTGTCATTGCGTGGTGCCTGGCCGCCGTACTCTTTGCAGGCAGTGGGCTGATCGGGGATTTTTACGGCGACGCGGGTGTGACACGTGTGACAAGAGTAATGAGCCTCGTGTTTGTACTCTTGCCGTTTGGTACCACGCACATGGCGCTTATGAGGCGCAATTTCCGGTTTGACACCATATTGAAAATCCGCCTGGGAGAAACCGCGATCCGAGGTGGTACCACGATTGCGCTGGCCTATGCAGGTTTCACGTACATGAGCATGGCCTGGGGCGCTGTTGCCGGAATGGCGAGCCTTGATTGTGGGTTGCGAAGTCTGGGGTTGGCAATATCGCGTACGTGGAGTGGGCCTTGAAGGACTGGCGGCGCGTTCTGCACTTCGGCTGGAACCGTTCGATCTCGGACCTCGCTATGCAGATGGGTACCCAGTCCGCGAATATCATCGTCGGCAAGATGTTCGGCATGGCAGCGGCAGGGTTTTATTCACGTGGTTACGGGGTCGTCAACATGTTTGTCACCAACGTGAGTTGGTGCCGTTGGAAATGTCGCTTTTCCCGCGTACGCAATGGAGCATCGAGACAGCAATACGGCTCCGCAACTCTTCCTGAAGTCCGTGGCTTACATCACCGGCATATGTTGGCCATTCTTTGCGTTCTGTGCGCTCATGGCGTTTCCGATCATCCGCATTGCATTCGGAACCAATGGGATGCTGCCGTTCCGTTGATGCGTTGGTTGTGCGGTGCGGCGATTGTTTGGGCACTGACTTTTCAATGTAATTCCTTTTTTACCGCAATTGGACTCTATCGCGATGTGACCGCGGGTCGAGATTCAATACCAATTGTTGCGGATAGCGATCACTATTCTTGCCGCGTTTTACAGCCTTGAAGCCGTCGCCGCTGCACAAGTTCTGGTGTACATGATTGCTGTCGTGCTTTATTACCGGAAAATAGTGCAGTATGACTCGTTGCGGTTGCGCACCGTTGTGACGGCGCTGGTGCCAAGTGGATTGGTGACGCTCAGCAGTTGTGCGGTTCCTGTGGGGGTACTGTTCTGTGGCCGGGATCGCCAATGCACCAATATTTTGCTGCTTTTGCAGTCGCAGCGGTTGGCGGAGGACTTGGGTGGCTCCTGGGGATTGTTCTCACCAGGCATCCGCTGCTCGCGGAGATGCAGCGCGTCATATCTTCGCTCACTCGCCGATTTGGTTTGGCGTCGCAGGAACGCTGACTTTTATTGTCAGCAAAGCGACGCTTGTCCTGGGCGCGTAGATCGACCTTGACGTGCTTGGACTCAGCTGGTCCAGTTCCTGCTTCTGCTTGCCTGTTCGGAAATCAGGGCCAAGTGATATTGCTCGTCACAGCATGCGTTTTTGAGGGAAAGGCGCTATTTTGCGCGATTGATGTGTCCGCTCGAATTCCGCTATCGGCGCGGGACGCCGCGCAACGGCAGAAGCAGGAGTCGCAACTTTCGCAGCTTGTAGCTGTGTCTGGCCCGATCGAGCGCCCAGCCTACTGGGCCAGGCATCGCACGGGGCGGGTTGCTCGGCCAATCTTGCCAATTTACACCGCGTTCCCGCAGCGAGAATTCCCATATGCTCCTGTTTTTGTGGTACGAACCCGGTAACAGAGTCACCGGTATCCCGAGCACCGAGCCCAAGATCGCCGAGTGAGTTCGATTGGTGATGATTGAACGACTGTAGGCATGAATGCGCATCCAGTGATCCAACGAAGTCGCATAATGAGGGGGATCGAGTCTTACACCGCGAAAATGATTGAACGACAGCTGATCTGTGGGTTTCTCGACGTCTTCACGGAGTGCGAGCAACTCGTAACGAGACGGGTACGTCGCGCTTCCCAGAACGTCCGTTTTGGTCAAATACAGTGCGGTATCATGGTTAAGCCGGATATGTACGTTACTATTGCGAAGTACTCCTTGTAGATTGCGCCAGGTCGTAAGTTCACGCGCAAACAAGTAGAAGTGCTTATTTGTGTGGGCCCGGACGCGCGACGCAAACAAGTCAAGATACTCGGGACTGTCTTCTGTTGTGCAGGGACCCTGGATGATCGGCCCGGTGTAGAAGCGGAGGGCCTGAGACAGCGCGTCGAGATCCTCGCCCCGATACCACGAATTGAAGTCGCCATTGCCGTGTAAATAAACCGCGACATCGGCTTCGGGCGCTCGCGCCATAAACTCGCGATAACTAAGGCTGACGAAGTCGAGGCCTAGTCGTCGCGCCAAGTGATCTGCGCCGCGGTAAATGAGATAATCTCCCCAATTCCCCCTGTTCGACAAAAAGAAAACGTCGATCCCTGTGGCGCTCGAATACTTCGATCAGACTTTCGTCGTCATTCATGGTTCAGTCTCGACATTCGGAACAAAGCAATATCCATGGGCAGTGATTGCGAACGGCTATTGCGCCTTCGAGTGCAATTTGAGTATATCGCTCACCGTTGTGGGTGCTCGCCCGCTCGCGCAGGGTCAATTCTTGTTATTCCGTTTCATTTTGTGAAATGTTTCTCGCCCGCGTGGCCCGTTGATCACCAGCACATACCCGACGACGGTGGCGGTCGTGAGGGGTCTGCTCTTTCTCGGGCACTGCACCTATGAATGCTTGTGTTGCGAGAAGCGCAAGGGGCTAAAAAGGTAGCGCCCTAACGCCTTGGCGAAGCAATAGAAGCTGATTCGCCTTTCGCGCAGGAGCCGGTATGCCAACGGGAGCGTGGTGCGTGCCCCTCCCCTTGATGCGCAATAGACCCAGGATGCAGCCATGGACCTTTGCGCAGCAAATACGCATTCAAGTTCTCGCGAATCAAGATGCCACCGCTCGCGGTTGTCCACGAGCCTGGCCAAGATACGATCGGTGTAGAAGTAGTTCTTTAGCGAATTGCTTGGAGACGTCAAGTTGTTGTCATGTCGTTGCCAAGTCCCAAGCGGTCTGTTGACGTAGCCGAAGACACCTTTTCGTTTGATGAGGTGAAGCAGGAACAGGCGATCTTCGCCATAACGGAGATCTTCGTCAAAGTAGCCTGTGGCGCCAATTTCCGTGCGACGGATCAAAATCGTCATCGGGATGAGATTCCCGGTGGCCATTTTGCAAAATAGATCCGGATCGGACAGTTCCCAGAGGTCGTTGCCCAAATGACGCCTTTTGATGGACTGAAATCCTGGATGATCCAAGTCTCTCGCGATGAAGAGACCATCCGCATCAACAACGTCACGGTCACTGAAACAGACGACCCACTCCGCATGCGCTTCCATGCCGCCGACAGTCTCTTCGAGAAACGCCGGGTAGATGACGTCATCCGCATCGAGGAAGGCAACCAAATCCCCCTGAGCGCTGCGCACACCGACGTTGCGCGTGGCCGCCAGCCCCCTGTTTGCCTGCTGCTGCAGCACCACGTTGAGCGACGACCGGTTCCTGAAGGATTTGACCTGCTCGGCGGTGTCATCCGTGGATCCATCATCGATGACGATCAGTTCGTTGGGAGGCCTCGTTTGCGTTGCGACGCTCTCCAGCGCACGAGTGATGTATTCGCCGGCGTTGTAAGCAGCGATCACTAGGGAAACGGTGGCCGGCATGCGGTATCCCCGAATTGGTGTCGGACCAGTGATTGTGGCACAGCCTTAGCTGAAATGATGCTTGGGCAGACCAGTTGTTTACATGTCAGGTTCCGCGCCCCAAGAGTGCGTCCATATGCTCGGCGAACAGTGGGTAGACGCTGTAGCGCTCCCGCGTCGCTAAGGTGACCCGAGTCGTAGTAGAAAAACTGTTCTGCATTGCCCAAGGGCATATCTTTGAGTTGCACAGCGCGTCGCCGATCTCGAGCACCGACGCCGTCTGATATTGTGAGGCGACCGATTTGAGTATGGCGTTCTCACGCGCGTCCTGCTGCTCGTATGCATGTCGTGTCACCGCGTTTGCGTTCAACCGCAGGTCCGACGGATCCTGGCCGTAAATCGAATGCTTGCCGTAGGGACCGACGTGCGTTGGTGCGGGTTGTCCTCCATTAGCACGACGGGAATTCCAAGCTTCTGGTAAAGGCCAAGAGTTTCGCTCAATGCGGTGCGCAATGCCTGGCCGCCTGTGATGGAGTGTTCGACGTGAATCTTTCCTGCACCGAGATAGCCCGTCCAGGCTTCGATCAATACGACGGCTTTTGGCCTCGCCTTCGCTGGCGAGCTGGATCATTTTCTCGCCCATTTCGCGACATGCATTCGGATAATCCGTTGAAACCATGACTCCTGTCAGGGGCAGGCAACTCCCGATTGATGAGAAGACAATTTTCGTGTTGGTCGCCTTGCCGTACTTGTCCAGGGTCGGAATCATGGCCCTCGCATGGCTGTCGCCGTAAGCCAGCACTACCGTTTTGGAGTGTGTGTCGCCAATTTCGCAGTACCATTTGGCTGGCAGGTACGCATCACGGCCCTGTTTCTGCAGAAACGTCATGTTGGTCTGGGGATTGAAGCAGTCCCGGGAATTGGCGAGGGTGCCCATCTGCATGGATTTGACATACTGTTCGGCCTTGACCGAAACGAAACTTGCCGGCCGATCTGGCATCCCTGACGCGCGTAAACGGCCAGGCCCGCCAGACCCAATACCGCAACGGCGGCCGTGAGGCTGACCGCAGTAAATCCTCGCCGACTCCGGCGGATCGGGTCCTCGAAGTAGCGGTAGCTCAGCCACGCCAGCAGGATCGACACCACGAACAGCACGAGCCGGGATGCGTGGCGAAACGTCGGGTTGTTGTCGCCAAACACGATGACCACCAGCGAGAGCAATGCCCAATGCCACAGGTACAGTGGGTAACTGATCAGTCCCACCCAAACCGCCGGGCGCCAGCTCAGCAAGCGTCGGTTCAAGAACGTGTTCGGCCCCGCATTGACGATCAACGCGGTTCCGAGCACCGGCATCAGCGCCCAGAAGCCCGGGAATGCACTGGTAGGCTCGATGAGCGCAAGCCCTGCAACGATGAGGGCAATTCCTCCCCAGGATTGCGCAGATCGCCATCGGGCCAACCACGGCACATCGTGCCGGTGCCCCACTGCGAGCCATGCGCCCACCATGAGTTCCCAGGTGCGGGAGACGGGAGAATAGAACGCGTGTGTGATATGGCCGCTGAAGACAAGGGATACGTTCAACACAAAGGTCACTGCGGCGATCACTGCAATGGACTTCAGCAGCGGCCAGTGCCTGCGGGTGATAACCCACAGCAGCAACGGCCATGCAATATAGAACTGCTCCTCTACTGCCAGACTCCAAAGATGCAACAAGGTTTTGTCAATTGATGCGTGATCGAAGTAGCCGGCCTCGTTCCACAAGACAAAATTTTCCACGTAACCGGCGCCTGCCGCGACATACTTTCCAAGGCGTTCGTATTCCGCGGAAAAAAGTACCAGCCAGCCAATGACGAGGCACGCAGTCAATACGAGGATGAGCGTGGGAAAGATTCGGCGTATCCGGCGCTGGTAGAAGTCCGACAGCAGACCATGAAAGGTCGGGAACTCGTTGTTCTCGATTGCCTTGACGAGGATTCCCGTAATCAGGTAACCACTGATGACGAAGAAGACGTCGACGCCGATGAAACCACCCGGCAAATTCGCTGGCGAGTAGTGGTAGGCGACGACCGCGAGCACTGCAAGCGCTCGCATGCCGTCAATGTCCGGGCGATAGAATCCTTTCGGCCGCACGACGTCGAAGAGGTCTCGAATGGCCATGAACTGATCTTTCGGGAGCGAAGCCGGATTGTACCCTTGGGATTCTAGTGCCGGTGACCGATGCACCAGGCACACCGCGGGGCCGGCGACGCCAACTTGGACAGCCCGAATCCTGATCGTTACAAGTGGCGGTGACCTGCGCGCGAGCGTGCGGCCGGTCTTTCCAGCGGTCAGCTTCTTCGTCGTCGATCAATCGAGCGGGTCGCGGGGCATCACGTTCGCAGGATCATGTGTGGTCGAACCCGGCGTTGGACGTCAGACCACTTGGCGACCATCAGCGAACGGGGAATGGAAGCCGAGCGCATTCAGCGAATACATGGCATTGCCATTGGACCTGAGCCGATCACGTGTCAACGCGGCACGGAGCGCGGCATGACCGCAGAGTTGGGGTAATTGTTCAAAGCGGTAGTGCCCGAGGGTTTTACGCTGCGCGACTCGAAAAGAGTCCACGCTTCGTGCGCGTTGGGCACGGTGCTATCCGCAGCGGCAGCCAAGCCGATTTGCAGATTGGCCGGATAACCCGTTGCCGAAGTCGGGTACCCGTGCATCTTGCCAGCTTGCCAGGGTTGCTTCTCCAACTTGCTCATGGCGGCCACCATGGGCGGCGAGTTGCAGGCCAGCCCAACCAGGCTCGGGAACGTCGCCGCATACATGGCGCTGTACGAGGGCAGGTAGGTCTTTCCCGTGGGCTCCGTAACTATCAGCGTGTAGGCCGAAGCTTGTAGCCAACAAAAGCCGTGCGTTGGGTCGGTCTGCCAGTCCGTCATCAAGCCAATCTCGAACCTGGCCAACCAGTCACGCAGTTCGGCGGCACCTGAAAAACCCAGTTCTGCCGCGTGACCCGCCGACCAGGTGAAGAAGTTGTGCATCCACGGCGCCATCGCGTTTCGCTTGCCACCGTGTGCACCGTAGCTGTGGCCGCTGTCCAACAGTCCCAGCGCATTCGCGTTCGGATTGTGCGTGTACTTCTCGTTCCAGTCTGCCAGCGAGTTTGCTACATCTGCGTGGAACTCGGCCTTCAGGGGGTAGTCATCGGGCAACAACCACGCCGCGTTCGCCATATTGCGCAGCGTCCATGCCTTGCCACGCACCTGACTGTGTCCTCTGTCAATCAGCCCCTTCGAATAACCGCGGTATTCGGGGTTTGACCAAGTCTCGTTTTGCGAGGCACCAAACGCCAGCTCGGACATGTAGTAGTACGAGCCTGTCACCATGTACGGTACGTATGATTCCGCCGGTTGGTGCGCGTTGTCCCACAGATTCGGATTACCCGTCGCATAGTAGCCCGACGTGCACTTTGTCACTACGGCATTGTCCACGCAGGTCGGCAACAAATCACGGCGGTAGGCAGCAACCTTCGCCTGATGCTCAGCAGACCCTGCCATCGCATGTTTTGCAACACCGTTTGCATAACCCCAAGCCGCAGTGGTGACGTTGGGGTGCTTCTGGATGCTGAGCGGCCAGCCGGTTGCTTCGTCCCGGTAATGGATGCCATAGGCGCCGAGCGCATCAGTATTCGCCAGCATCCAGTTATAGGCGCGCACGTCCGGATGGACGATGTACACGCTGGTCCAGCGAGGCAGTGGCCCAATTGCCTCCTGCGCCCCGGTCATGTGCATCTTCTGGGTTTGGTCGCAGTGGTCCAGGGGCGCACAAGTCTGGCGCAGTTTGCTCAGAAATTTCTCATCGGGCTTCAACGGCATATAGCGCGACACGGCCATGCTCGCCTGGATATATCCGGTGTCCTGTTGCAAATAGACTTGAGGCTGGGTCTTGTTCCACCACAGCACCTGATGCCAGCGTGTGTACGCGTACTGAGTGAGGGCCGGGCTTGTGTACGTCGCGGTCCCGGATGTCAGTGTCGCGGTGTATTGCGGCTGCGCCTGTGGGGTGTAGGCCGAGGTATTTTCCACGATGACATCGGTCTGTATCTCGCGTACGGTGCCGTGCAAGTTGTCAGCGTAGGCGCGCACCGCGAAGTAAATTTTCAGGTTCGGGTCGGTCGTGCCGTCTGCTTTCGTCACGGGGCCATTGACGACCCATTCGCTGGTTTGCGGGCCCGACAGCCACAAGTTGCATTCGATGCCCCACGGTTTGCATGCATTTGTTTTGTTGGCTGCCTGCAGCAGCGCACGGGCATCTGCCGTGTAGTTTGTGCCGCCGATATTGAGCGCGACCTTGGCGTTGTAGTCTGTTGCAAGCAGCTGCGACAAGCTGACAGGCTTGCCTTGTCCTGCTTCCGTTGCCGCCGGGCCCGCGGCGAGCTCCAAAGACAGCTTTGCCTTGCCAGGCAGAGAGGGGACCATCGTCGTCAGCACGGCGTGGCGCAAGCTGCCGTCCGGATTCGTCGCCTTGCTGTCCACCTGCAAGTTGACCGCTTGACCATTGATCGCAGCGGTGACGGTCGCCCCCTTGGGGATGTCACCGGCCTTGAACACCTGACCAAAGGTGACCGGAACATTGGTCTGCGCTTGCGATACCGTGCTGACCACGCTATCGGTCACCACCGTTTCTGCTCGCGACGCCAGGGAAGCGAGTAGCAGCACGCAGCCTGCGCACCCCCGCAACACCTTCACAAGGACTTGATTCATGAGACTCCTGCTCGGTGAAGGACGTCGGCCAATAGAACCCCTTCGTGCCTGCGTTTGCAAGCTCACGCGGGGAACGACCATGGATGGTTGTGGTTCCACGAAGCGGAAAATCGAGTCCGCCTTCGCAGCGACGTGCTGGCCGCTGCCGCCGGCCTGGTTACTGCTGCACCCCAGACTTGGGTACTTCTCTTGCATTTTCGGGGATCCAGTTCAGCGCGATTCAGGCCTGCTCCCGCAACGGCTGTCTTCCGGCGTAACCCGCGGCGACGGCCCAGGCCGCCGCGCCCGTCAATACCGTGGTGATATCGGGATAGCGGCCTGGTATCCAGAGTTGGGCCCACTCAACTGCAAACAACAACAACACGATTACTGGAAACAAATACCACAGGGATCGCATTCCCAGGCGGAGGCAGAGGCCGGCCAGTGCAAGTGACGGCCAGACCGTGTCTGCCAGATTGGCCAGACCATTGATGGGATGCCCCAATTGGGCATGCAGCGGTATCCAGTTGAAGGGGTGGATCACGGTGTTGGGTGCGCCGGGTTGCAACGCTTCCGCCACGGTGTAAGCGGGAAGCAGCAGCGCGGCGACTATCAGGGCACGCTGCCGGTCGCCGCTCAAGAGAGCCACGCCGAGTGCCACGCCCGCGCAGGTGCCGGCAAGGGCTTCCGGGGACAACTGCCTTCCGACCACCAGTACCTTCAAAGGCAACACTGCAAGCAGGCAGAAGACGGCTGCGATGCCACCCCGACTGAAGGTACGCATTGCGCTGGCGCCGGTTATCGTCAGCGCCGCCGTGGCCGCTACATACACGGCGCAGCGCCAGAGGTTGACTGATCGCGAACCCTGAAGCACGTGCCATAGCGGCTTCAACGCCGCCTTCAAATCGCTTACGGCCAGCGAAGGTACGAACGGGATCAGTTGGGTACACCACCACGCTGCCAGCGCCGCAATCCCCAGCCAGGCGATGCGGTCGCTTCGCAACCGCGTTGCCAAGTTGCGGCCCCATCCGACATCCACCCAACATATCGTTGCAGCGGCGGCGGCCCCAAGGCCGGCGCCAAAAACGTTCGTTGCAACGTCCAGCCACGACGCCACGCGTCCCGGGAGAAACGCTTGCATGGTTTCCAGGCCGAGACTGAGCGACAGGGTTGCCAGCAAGACGGGTGGGATCGTGCGCAAGCGCCGGCCCAAACCGGCCAGGAAGCCGAGCGGCATGTACAAGAGGACGTTCGCAAGCGCATCCGTGGCCGACACGTCATCAAGCGCAGCAGCGCTGAACAGTCGGCGGAAATCGCCCGGTTTCTGCCAGCCGCTGAACGGAAACAACGTCCCGTATATGACCAGGCACACACAAATGGCCAGCAGCGTCCAGCGCAGGGGTTTCGATCGCGCCGTCGCGGCGCCGCAGGTTTCGGTCGACATCAGGGGGGCATCATGCCATCGACTTCGCTGGGCAGCCAGAATGCGGGTCGGCACAACGCAGGCGTGCGGCTGCTGCGAGGCACTAGGCAATTCGACGTGGAGGCGCTAGTGCCGGTGTTGGCGTTCAATACCTGAGGAAATCCCCCGACTCTGCCGGGGGACTACCGAAGTTCGATTTTTACGACGGTCGGGACTTCGGGACGCCTTGAAACCAACCAGGTTGCCTCGAGGTGTCTGGCGTTGCGCTTTGATCTTCGATGGCTAAGAGGCCCCTTTGAGGGCTAGCCATCGTAGCCTCCGGATTTTCCCGGGGGATTTACCAGGCTGTGCGGAACAGAATTTGAACTCTGGATGTTGCCTTGGCTCGAGGCGGTGGTGATGGCGCAGACGCGGAACGAAGTGTCGCGCCACCATCTGCGGTGTGTCATCGATGTGGCGGCGTTCCACGACCTGACCACGTTCCACGTTCACTGCGACGGAAAATTCAGGAGATGATCCGCGCGCCCATGGCATGACCAAACGGACTCGTGCGATGGATCTGTAGTTCGCGTTGAGCATGGCTCAGCCGCGCGTGGCTCGAAGTCGGCTACGATCTGGCAAACGGTGTTCGGGCGGTTGAGAGATGATGATGCTTGGGCTGCAAATCCTGATCCTGTGCCTGCTGGCCGCGGCTGTTGTGCTGTGGGCGCTTTACTTTCCGTATCCGTCGCCGCTGGTACGGCGCTGGCTTGCGCCGCGGAAGCGCTGGCCGGAAATGCAGATCCGCGGTTGGTTGAAGAGCGGGAGATACCAGCGCGCGTTTCTTGGGCACTTTTACAGTGATCCCGAGCGCGTCGCGCCGTCGGGTTCCAGCCTGGTAGCGCCGGCTGATGGGCTAGTCACGAGCGTGGAGGTACAGGGCGGGATACGGTACCTCGTCATTGCGCTCAGTTTCTGGGACATGCATGTGCAGCGCAGTCCGTTGTCCGGGACGGTGCTCAGTGTGGAATCGCACGGTGACGACTTCATGGACGGCGAAGGGCGGGAGTTTGCCTTTCTGCGGGAAAAATCCTGTCCGGTGCAAAAACGCGTGGTGGTTGCGACCGAATCGGGACAAGTCGCCGTTCGCTTGATTACCAGCATTGCGGCGCGTCGCATCGAGACTTGGGTCGGGGAAGGCGAGAAGATCGAGCGTGGCCAGAGGATCGGCAGAATATTGCTTGGCAGCACCGTGGTGCTGGAGTTGCCTGCCGCCACGAAGCTGCTGGTGCGCACCGGTGAGCGCGTCTGGGCGGGACAAACCCTTGTTGCGGAAGGCTTGGTTGTCCCATGAATGGTTTTTTCTGGACATCCGGTCATCTGGGTTGGGGCATTTTTGCGCTGGTCGTATTCACCGGCCTGTGGTGTCTGCTTTCCGATCTGGTCTGGCGCTTGAGTGGCATCAAGATTGGCCGGCTTGCCGCCGCGATGACGACTGGCTGGATCATCGGAGTCGGGCTGATTCTGCTGGGGTTTTATCTCGGCAATCGGTAGGTTCGACAGACGGCGGGTTTCTTCGCGGGAATGCCGGTTTATCGGGTTGATCAGAGCTTCCCTAAACCGAATGGCACTTGCTTGACGCCTCATGCCGCGAAAGCGGGGACCCAATGCGCTTCACCGTCGCTCCATCAATGGATTCCGGCCTGACCAGCCCTTCGGCCATTGAAAGGCGTTCGCGGAAATGACGGCTCTTTATTGTTGTCCGTCCGTGTTGTTGTCCGTCCGTGGACTCATTCGTTCAAGGCGAATCCTGCTCGCGGGTGCAGTCCAGTTGGCTCATGCGACGGCCCAAGGGAGTGCGGCAGTCCGGTTCAAGAGCGCGTTGTTTCAGTGAACTGCCGTTTGTCGGGCGTGCCGGCAATGCCACGGCTACGTTTGCAGGCTGCATCGGCAGGGCTACGGGCTCTGATGCCGACTGTGCCGTCGGAGTGGCAGACGCAAGCTGCACCGCGGAAGTGGCGTCGGGAAGCTGCGGTGGATTGGCGCTTTCAGGTGGCTGCTGGTTCGCGGTGCTGTGGATCGGCGGTGCCTGCATCGCCTCGACAACCGCGTATGGCAAGAGGCGCGGCAATATTTCAAAGTACGAAAATGCCCCATCCATGACATCAAGTGCCTGTTTTACTACGCCGGCAGGTACAGGTCGTCGCCAGCCGTTCGCCACTGATGTCGGGGGCGCCGTGGGTTTGACGGGAGGGGGCGGAGGAGTGGGCGGCGGAGGAGTTGGGGGCGGCGGAGAAGCTGGAGGCGGCGGAGAAGCTGGAGGAGTGGTTGTGGGTGGTGGTGGGTTGGGGGCCGCTGGCGTACTCGGCGGGACGGGATTGGTGACAGGTGCCGGATCCACAGGTGCGGATGACACCGAGCGCGGCACGACCGCGAAGTTGGGATAATTGTTGTAGGCAGTGGTGCCCTGGGGTTTCACGCTGCGCGACTCAAACAGGTTCCACGCCGATTGCGCGTTGGGCACGGCACTGTCGGCAGCGGCAGCCAGCCCAACCTGCAGATTGGCCGGATAACCCGTTGCCGAGTGTGGCATATCCATGCATCTTGCCGGCTTGCCATGATTGCTTCTCCAGCGTTCCCATCGCGGTCACCATGGCCGGCGAATTGCAGGCCAGGCCGAGTCAGACTAGGGAACGTCGCTGCATACATGGCGCTGTACGACGGCAGGTACGTCTTCCCCGTGGGCTCGGTAACGACCAGCGTGTAGGCCGAGGCTTCCAGCCAGCAATAGCCTTGAGTCGGATTGCGCTGCCAGTCCGTCATCAAGCCGATTTCGAACTTCGCCAACCAGTCGCGCAACTCCGCGGCACCGGCAAAACCCAGTTCCGCCGCATGGCCTGCCGACCAGGTGAAGAAGTTGTGCATCCACGGCGCCATGGCGTTATTGGTGCCGCCGTTCACGCTATAGCTGTGGCCGCTGTTCATCAGTCCCAGCGGGTTGGCGTCTGGGTTGTTGGTGTACTTCGGGTTCCAGTCGGCCAGCGAATTCTCGACATCGGCAGGAACTCGGCCTTCAGTGGGTAGTGATCAGGCAACAACCACGCCGCGTTCGGCCATGTTGCGCAGCGCCCATGCCTTGCCACGCACCTGACTGTGGCTGTCATCAATCAGCCCTTTCGAATAACCCGCGATACACGGGGTTTGACCAGAATCTCGTTGTGCGAGGCCCCGAACGCCAGCTCGGACATGTAGTAGTACGTAGCCCGTCACCATGTAGGGCACGTACGATTCCGCCGGCTGGTGCGCGTTGTCCCACAGGTTGGGGTTACCCGTTCCGTACCAGGCTGTCGGGCATCCTGTCACCACAGCGTTGTTCACGCAGTTTGGCAACAGGTCGCGCCGGTAGGCAGCGATCTTCGCCTGGTTGTCCGCAGATCCTGTCATCGTTTGCTTTGCTACGCCATATGCATAAGTCCATGCCGCGGTGGTGACGTTGGGGTGCTTCTGGATACTGACCGGCCAACCCGTCGCCTCGTCCCGGTAATGGATGCCGTACGCGCCGAGCGCGTCGGTATTGGCCAGCATCCAGTTGTAGGCGCGCACGTCCGGATGGACGATGTACACGCTGGTCCAGCGTGGCAATGGACCGATCGCTGCCTGTGCGCCGGTCATGTGCATCTTCTGGGTCTGGTCGCAGTGATCCAGCGGCGCACAGGACTGGCGCAGGCCGGCCAGAAACTTCTCGTCGGGCGTCAACGGCATGTAGCGGGACACTGCCTTGCTCGCCTGGATGTATTGCGTGTCCTGCTGCAGGTAGACCTGCGGCTCGAGCGTTGTTCCACCACAGCACCTTGTGCCAACGGGTGTACGCGTACTGCGTGAGTGCCGGGGCTGGTGTATGCTCGCGCTGCCCGACGTCAGGGTCGCGGTGTATTGCGGCTGTGCCTGCGGCGCGAATGCCGATGTGTTCTCGACGATGATGTCGGTGTGCGACATGACCCACCGTGCCCGGCGATGGCGCCGGCATAGGCACGCACCGCAAAGTACACCTTCAGGTCTGGGTTGGTGGTGCCGTCCGCGGCGGTCAGCGGGCCATTCACGACCCACTCGCTGGCCTGCGGGCCGGAAAGCCATACGTTGCACTGCGTGCCCCATGGCTCGCACGCCTTGCTGCTGTCTGGCTGCCTGCAGCAGCGAACGGGCGTTGGCTGTATAGGTCTTGCCGGCGATGTTGAGCGACACCCGGCGTCGTAGCTGACGTCGCGAGCAGTTGCGACTGAGGCTGATCGGAGCACTGTACTCCGGGAAGCGCTGGTTCCGCAGACAGCGTCAGCGGCATCTTGGCGTTGCCACCGCAGCGAAGGCACCATTGCGGTCAACACCGCGTGCCGCAAGCTGCCGTCCGGATTGGTTGCCTTGACATCCACCTGCAGGCTTATCGGCCGGCCATCGAGGCTGGCAGTGACTGTCGCGCCCGCGGGAACGTCACCAGCCTTGAACACCTGGCCGAAGGTGACCGGCACGTTGTTCTGCGCTAGCGTGGACTGACTGACCACGGTGTCCGTCACCACCGTTGCTGCGTGTGCATTCGCCGCGCCCAGCAGCATCACGCCGGCTGCGCATGCGCCCAACCATTTTCCGAGGCTGCGCGGGTGTCGGTCTCCGTGGATTGACGGAGAAGATTGCTGATCTGTCTTCATGCTGATTTTATTTGCCTTGCGTCGGGTTCATGGCCGGGAAGTCCATCGCTCACGCCCCGTTCCCAAGGACGCAACCCCCTGATCACCGTTAAGTGATTGGCTTCGTTCATGTTTTTTCGGCATCAGCTCAGGAGGAGAGTACCGCTGAAGCCGCGGCCGAAGTCTGTGAAGGAACCGTATAGGTCCGAGTCGGAGGCGACCGTGAAGTTCATCACGCGTTGAAAAATCCCGTCGCGTGTTCAGGCCAGGGCGATGAAAACGGTTCATTTTCGGAGCGAGGCGTGTCCGTGACTGTGCCCCCGAAGCGGCTCGAGACCGTGCCGACGTTGTTTTTCGGCCTGGTCCGCCGGCGTCACGGGCAGGCTCGGGGAGCAGGGGTCGCCACATGCTGTTTCCTGAACAGCCGCTCGGAAAGCTCCTTTGCGTCGGCGAACCCGGGAGCCCCGTAGTGAGAGGAGTCGGGAGACGGACGGAGCGCTTCGGATTCCGCGCTTCGCTCGCACCCCCATCCGGCGCTTCGCGACACCTTCGCCCGGGGGAGAAGGATGATGGAGCCGAAAGTCGTCGCCCTGCGCTTGATCCGCACGGTGCCGTCAGACCGTGAAGGGCGAATCTGCCTGGCCGGAACTTTCCATCAGTTGCTTTCTTCGCCTGGCGAAGCAAGCGCGCGAGCATGCGCGACCAGCAAGCCTTGTCTGGTGAGGCACAATCGTGATGACAGGCAGGCGTCGAGCAGGCGCCGCGAAGGACGGCGGCGCAGTCCCGTTGCGTCGAACGGTGGACGCCTTGCATGACGCAAGTCGGCGCCCGCTGTGGGTGCGACCTCGCGAGGTGGGTCCGCGCGCGGGAGGTCAGTGCCGGAGGAAGGTGCGGTGCCGCGTTGTCAAGCGTGTGGCGCAGCAACCGGGTTGCGCCGGATGTGCGCCCTCACTTCCGTGGGCAACTTGTTTGAAGCAGGTGGCTGTGATCAAGTCCTGGTTGAATCGGTCGGACCTTGCGCCCATGCCCGCAGGGCCGCTTCCGCCTACTTGCCGGCACCACCCCCCGTGCTGGCCACCTCGCGGTACAGTTTTTCCGCCGCTTGCTTCTCCTGAAAATTGGCGCCGGATTTCTGCAGCGCCTCGAGCGTGGACGCGCGCGCCGGCCTTGTCGCCGGTGCGCGCCTGCGCCACGGCCAGGTGGTACTGGATCGATGGCTCCTTTGGCGCGGCCTTGGCGGCCTTCACCAGGATGGGCAAGGCGGTCTTGGGCTGGTTGCCCGCGATCAGCGCCCAGGCATAGGTATCCGCGACGCCGGGCGACTGCGGCGCCAGTTTGTACGCCTGCTCGGCCAGCGCCAGCGCCTTGGGATTGTGCTGCTCGGTGTAGATCCACGCGAGGTTGTTGAGGGCGCCGACACTGGTCGGGTGTGCCTTCAACACCAGTTCGTACTGGCTGGCAGCGAGCGCGTTTTGGGTGCGATCCATGTAGTACTGGGCCAGCAGCAGCCGTGTAGCGGCGTCGTCCGGATGTTTGGCCAACCAGTCGTGCAGCACGCGCTTCCGGTTCCTTGGCGCCGCTCGCACTGAGTGCCTGGAAGCGCTTGATCACCAGCGGTCGCTCGTACGTGGTCTTCAGGCCCTGCTGGTAGGCCTTGGCCGCCTTGGCCCAAGCATTTGTCGGTCATGTACAGGTCGCCTTGAGCGCGAAGCCGGCGGCCTTGGTGGCGGGTTGCGCTTGCAGGGTTTGCGCCATGGCGAGCGCGCCGGGCAGATCGTGATTCTGCAGCTTCATGAACGAGCGCAGCGTCACGGCATTCACTTCACCCGGATGGCCTTGATGACCTTGTCGAGATTGTCTTCGGCGGCTTTGGTGTCCTTGTTGAGAAGTTGCGCGCGCGCCAGGTTGGTGCGGTACAGGGGCACCTGCGGTGCGAGTTCCGTGGCTTGCTGCAGCGGTTTCAGCGCTTCCGTCGTGATGGCCGGCGGCGAGTTGCGCGGCGCCCAGCGCGTTGAGTGCGGCCGGATTGCCGGGGTCAGCCGCCACCAGCTGCGTGGCCGTACTCACCGCTTCGTCGAATTGACCGCTTTCGCTGTACAGCACCGTCAACGCGACGTACGCGCTGGGGGATTTGGGTGCCGCGGCCGATTGCCTGCTTGAACCATTTGACGGCTTCCGCCTTGTCGCCTTGCAGTGCGGCGACCTGGCCACGCGCGGTCATCGCCACGGCGTTGTTCGGGTCGATTTTCAGCACCGCGTCGTAACGACCGTCGGCGTCCGCATAGTGACGCTTCGAGCGTATCCAGGCTGCCCAGGCTCAACAGTGCGGCGATGTTCTTCGGATCCAGCCTGGAAGCCTCCGAATACTGGGCGCGTGCCTTGTCGCGCTGACCGGCAGCGACCAGCGCGGTGCCATACAGCAGGTGCGCAGAGCTGTCGCCAGGATGTTTTTTGGCATAGTCGGCCGCGGTCTTGACCGCCTCGTCCGTGCGGTTGTCGCGCGCGTAGGCCATGACCAGCAGGCTGCTGCGGCGCGCCTCGACGCTGGCATCGCCCGCGGGAATGGCCTGCAGCAGGCGGATGGCCTCGGTCGCGTTTCCGCTGGCGAGCGCCTTGCCGGCCGGCGCGAACTGGGTGTCCAGCGGACTGCTGGCAGGGGTTGCGGACGCCTTCCGCTCCAGGTTTGCCGGGCGTCGCGGTGGCGGCCTTCTGCAACATCGCAGTCAGCTCGGTGTCGGACGGCGTGCCGGGCACGGCCGGCCGCAGCGTATCCAGTGCCTGGCGCGAGCGCCCTTCGCGATACAGCGTCAACGCCAGCAACTTGCGCGCCTCGACATTCTTCTGGTCCACGCCCAGGACGTTGCTGAGCGCCATTTCCGCCTGGCCGTAGTTGCCTTGCGCGTAGTTGACCGCCCCCATGAGCATCTGCGCCTGGATGTTGTCCGGCGCCACTTTGAGCACCTGCTGGAGTTCGGAGAGCGCATCGTCCAGATGTCCCTGCTTGTACAGCACCACGGCATGCAGGTAGTGCGGATACGGTTGCTGCGGCGACATTTTTTCCAAAGCCTTGATGTTGGTCAGGGCCTTGTCCAGATGGTTCTCCTGCGCCTGCACATTGGCCAGCCGGGACAGCGTGTAGAAGTGCTCCTGCGGCAACCAGTCGGGATTCTTGAAGTCCAGCACTTTCTGGTAGGCCGCTTCGGCGCCGGCAAAATCCTTGCTTCTCGAACGCCAGGTCGCCCTTGGCGATCCAGGCTTGCGGATTTTCCGGCGCGGCGGCCAATGCCTGTTGCACATAGCTTGGCTGCAGCACCCGCATCGTGGGCCGCGTTCGCCAGCTTGGCCAGGCCGATCAGCGCGTCCGGGTCCTTGGGGTCCAGCGTCACGGCGGCCTGGAACGACTGCTTCGCTTGGTCCAGTTCTTTCAAGCCCATGTAGGCGTCGCCGCGCAGCGACATCGACCTGCACCTTGTCCTTGGATTCGAAGTGTTTTCGTCAGACAAGGTGGCGAGCGCCTTGTCGTATTGCTGCGTCACCAACAGCGCGCGTGCCATGGGCACCGCCCAGCGTGCTTGCGGCACCCCGTTCGCCTTGGCCTTCTGCAGGTCGTTCAGCGCTTCTTTCGGGTCGCCGAGCTTCAGTGACGCCTGGCCGAGCAGCAGCCAGGCGGTGCCGTTCTTGTCGTCGCGCTGCAGAACCTTCTTCGCCTCGATGTAGGCGGCGCGGTACTGGCCGCTCGCCTGGTACTTGAGCCCGGCATCCAGGCCACCGCGGCCGCTGGCCAGGCCGCAGCTGCTCAGCAGCAGGCTGGTGCACAGCACCGCCAGACCGTGGCGGAGTGCCCGAGCTGTCGAGTTTGATCAAGCGCATGTTTCCACCCTCGGTTCGCCCAATAGCGTGCGCGGAGTCAGCCGGCATCGGTCGACTTCTTCAAGCCGTATTTACCCAGTAGATCGTAGAGCGTCGGTCGGCTGATGCCGAGCACGGCCGCCACTCGCGAGAGATTGCCACCCGTGTTGCGTCATGGCCCTTTCGATTGCACGCTTTTCCGCCTCGGCACGCACATGGTGCAGGCTCAGCATGCCATCGCTGGCGACTGCACTCGAGCTGCAATTCTTCCAGCCCGATCTGCTTGCGTCCGCCATGATGACCGCGCTGTTGACTGCGTTCTCCAGCTCGCGCACGTTGCCACGCCAGGGATACGCCTCGATCGCCTTCAGCGCCTTGGCGGAAAAACCGCGGACCGCGCGCCCGTGGCGACTGGCCGCCTGCTCCAGAAAATGCTGCGCGAGGATGACCGCGTCGCCGCCGCGCTCACGCAGTGGCGGCAGCCGGATGCTGACTTCGGCTGATGCGGTAGAAAAGGTCCTCGCGGAATCTGCCCTCGACGGATCATCGCCGGGAGGTCCTGATGCGTGGCGCAGATGATGCGCACGTCCACCGGGATCAGCTCGCGCCCGCCGATGCGTTCCACCACGCGCTCCTGGAAGAAACGCAGCAACTTGGCCTGCAGCGCGAGCGGCATGTCGCCGATCTCATCCAGCAGCAGGCTGCCGTTGACGGCCAGTTCGATCTTGCCCTTGGTCTGCTTGTGCGCGCCGGTATAGGCGCCTTTTTCGTAACCAAACAGCTCCGCTTCGAGCAGGGGTTCGGGAATGGCGGCGCAGTTGATGCCCACGAACGGTCCGTCGCGCCGCGTGCTCAGGCGGTGCACGGCGCGCGCGAACAGTTCCTTGCCGGTACCAGTCTCGCCCAGCAGCAGGACGGTGGCGTTGGACGGACTGACCTTCTCCACCAGTCGGCAGGCCTCGAGCATGGGTTCGCTGCTGCCGATGATGCCCTCGAGCGCTGCGGTCGACTGCACCTTGCAGCGCTCGGTTTTCCGCCTCCAGTTCGTGCATCCGGAAGGCGCGATCGACGATGAAACGCAGGACTTCCAGATCCAGCGGCTTGGAACAGAAATCGTAGGCGCCGCAGCCGATCGACTTGACCGCGTTGTCGCGATCGCCGTTGCCGGTGACCACGATGACCTTGGTGTGCGGGGCTTCCTGCAGGATGTCGGTGATCGCGGCGAAACCCTCGGCGGTGCCGGCCGCGTCCGGTGGCAGGCCCAGATCCTGCAGCACGACCGCCGGTTTGTCGCTGCGCAGGCGCTCAAGCGCCTGCGTCCGATCTCCGGCGATGACCACGTTGTAATCGTCGAAACTCCAACGTAACTGGCTTCTGCAGGCCGACGTCGTCCTCGACGATCAACAGGCAGCGGCGCACGGCGCTCATGACGCGCTCCTGCGCGCGTCAGCGGCGGCGCCATCCCCCGCGGGCTCGGCCAACGGCAACTGGATGGTGAACACGGTGCCCTGACCGGGTGTGCTGTTCACGCGCATTGCTCCGCCCAGCGAGTGCACGATACTCGCGTGCCTGGTAGGCGCCGATCCCCATGCCCTTGCTCGCTTTCGTAGTGAAAAATGGCTGGAACAGCCGGTTGCGGATGAAATCCTCGTCCATGCCCGCCCCATCGTCCTCGATTTCGATCACCGCGAGCGCGCCCGCGCGCTCGATCCCGAGCGTAACATGCCCGTGCTCGCGCGCTGCATCCTGCGCGTTGCGGATCACGTGTCCCAGCACCGTCGCAAACTGGTCGCTGTCCGCATGCACCCAAAGATCTTCCGCGGCCGGTTGATACTCCGGCCGCGGCGACTGCGCGCGGCACTCGTCCAGCGCCTTTTCGATCACCCGCGCGAGTTGCACGCGGGCGCGCCTGGTCGGTGCCGCGTCGCCGCGCAACTGCTCCAGCAGCCGCGAGATTCGCTGCACCGAATTGGCCACGGTCGCGAGCATGTCGTCCACGAACGCCGGATTCTGCTTGTGGCGCCCGGCGTTCTGCAGCAGCAGGGATTGCTGGGCGGCAATGTTCTTGAGGTCGTGCATCAGGAACGCGGTGAGCCGGTTGAAACCCTCGAACTGGCGCGCCTCGGCTACCCGTTTTGCGTCCGCCGCCTGCGCGAGGGTGGCCGCCACCTGGCTGCCGGCAGCCCGCAACAAGTCCGTATCCTCCCAGTCGAAGGCGCGTCGTGCGCGCGCCTGCGCCAGCACCACGAAACCGATGAGCCGGTCTTCGAGCACCAGCGGCAGCAGCAGCCACGCACTCGGCAAGGCAACCAGTTCGGCCGGTGCCTGCAGCCTTTTCGTTCCCCAGCGGCGCCGGCTCGGTCAGGTCATAAATCCAGCGGCGTTCGCGCATGAACTCGAACGCAGGCAGGTCGGGCAGGAAACCTCAGGTTTGCCGGCGTCGGCATGTTCATGCACGCTTCCAGCACGAATTCCTCGTCCTGCCCGCGCATGAACAACGCACCAGCAGGACTGTCCATGATCTGCGCCACGGCGCGCACGGCGCGCAGCGGCAGCTCGGTGTCGCTGGCCGACAGCGTGGTCGTCAGTCGCAGCCATTCTTCGCGGTAGTCGTGGCGGAAGCTGAAAAAGTTCTTGTGCAGGAACACGCGCAGATGCGAACGCGCCGTTCCGGAGAACGCGATCAACAACATGACCAGCACGGCGAGGCAGACCAGCGTGATTTCCGCGACCCGGCCCCAGTCCCCGCCGTACAGGCGCACGTAATAGCCGCCCACCGCGGTGGCGATGATGTAGCAGGCGACCACCAGCAGGCTGGTGGAATAGAACACCACGCGGCGCGACACCCCGACCTGCAGCGACCACCCCGGGTTGCGCACCGCGGCGACCATCAACAGCGGTACCAGCAACGCATTGATGAAACCGCGCGCCGCCCACGCGCTCAGGTTGAACTGCAGGTACAGCACCGCGTACGAATACAGGAAGATGTCGTAGGCGAACATCGCGCCCAGCGCAATCACCAGAAACTTGAGCGCCCAGCGTTGCCCCGGTTCCACGTTGCGGTAGATCTGTTCCAGGAACATCACGCCGATGAGGGCGAGCACAAGCACGCCGATCAGGGGCAGGTTGACGCTGAACAGCAACGGGTTCGATGGCGCCAGCCCCGTTGCCGGCCACAGGCAATACAGGGCAAGTGCGATCCAGAGCGCGTGCGCCCCGACGCGCATGCCGCGCAGCAGGCCTGACATGGGCCACGCGCCGAACAGGGCGCTCACAAAGACCAGCCAGGCGCCGTAGCGCAACACCTCGGCCAGCAACACCCAGTTGACCGCCACCGTGCGCTGCCACTCGGCGTACGCCACAAAGGCGCCCCACGCGACGGATGTCGCCATCGCCAGCATCAGCACCGCGCCGGTGCGCTGACCGCGCCAGCTGATCGCCAGCAACACCGTGCCCACGAGGAACGCGGCGGCGGCGATCAGATAGCTGGCAATGACGATGACGTGCATGGCTGACGGTTTCCGACGCTAGGCGCGGTGGTCGACACTCGCCCGGGCGCGCACGCTCCCGGATTCAGGCATTGCCCGACACGCGTCGGTCCGTGTGCACGGCAATCGTCGGTCTTCGGCGCGGCCGGCCGGTGCGCCCAGGAGGCGGCGACGGATGTCGGCCACCACGCGCGCCGCGGTATGGCCATCCCAGAGTTCGGGCTTGCGTCCGTGCGTCCAGTGACCGGCAAGGATCTCGTCCACGGCGGGCGCCAGCTCGCCGACGGTCACCAGTCGATTGGTCCCCTCGGTGATCGTGATCGGACGTTCGGTCGTGGTGCGCACCGTCAGGCACGGTATGTCGAGGTAGGTGGTTTCCTCCTGGACGCCACCCGAATCGGTGATGGTCAGGCGCGCGCCGCACACCACATTCATGAAATCCACGTAGCCGAGCGGCCCGATGACGTGCAGGCCGGGCGCTTCGGCCAGTTCGCGACCACAGGCCAAAGGTTTCCAGATTCCTGCGCGTGCGCGGGTGCACCGGAAACACCAGCGGCAATTTGGCCGCGATGGTGGTCAGTTGTTCGACCAGGGCCGTGAGCGGGGCGGCGACGTCCACGTTGGACGGGCGGTGCAGCGTCACCACGCCGTATTCGCGCCCGTCCAGCCCGAGCTTGTGCCGCTCGCCGCTGGCCTCGATGCGCTCGCGCATGAGTTCGTAGGAATCGAGCATGATGTTGCCGACGCGGGTGACCTTCTCCGCCGCCACGCCTTCGGCGGCGAGATTCTCGTCACCGTCCGGCGAGGGCGTCCACAGGATATCGGCGATCACGTCGGTCACCAGCCGGTTGATCTCCTCGGGCATCTGGCGGTCGCGACTGCGCAGGCCGGCCTCCAGGTGCGCCACCGGAACGTGCAGCTTGGTGCCGACCAGGGCGCAGGCCACCGTCGAATTGACGTCCCCGACCACCACGATCAGGTCCGGCCGGTCCGCGATGCAGGCGCGCTCGTACGCGAGCATCACCCCGGCGGTCTGTTCGGCGTGGCTGCCGCTGCCCACGTCCAGGTGCAGGTCCGGTGGCGGCAACTTCAAATCGCTGAAAAAAGCGTCCGACATGTTCTGGTCGTAATGCTGGCCGGTATGCACCAGTCGCAGGCTGCACCACGCCTGCTCGTGCAGCGCGTGGAACAACGGCGCGACCTTCATGAAATTCGGCCGCGCGGCCGCAATCAAATCAATCCTGAGCCGCTGCATGACGAAGCCTTCCCCCTTGGGTTTCATTACCTCGTTCAGTGTAGCAGCGGTGTTGGCTGCGTCGGGGCGGATGTTTGGGGCAGGGCAGATGGCTGCAGGGGAGGGCTGCGAGCGTTGGTTCACGCTCATTCCCCATTCCCCACTTCCCCATTCCCTGCGCCAGCGGTAGCTCCGCCTCCGGCGCGACGTTTCTTTGCACTGTTCACGGATTCCCCGACGGCGGGGTATGGGTTTGTGGTGCCGGCGAGTCTGCGTACGGGCCGTCCGCCTTCCTTGACAGGCGTGCCTGCGGGCCGAGATCGGTACGCGTATGGATCGAGGTCTCTTCGCTCACCTGCAACGCGATCCAGCTGAGGACGCGCGTGGAGGGAAACTGGTGCCGGTATGCGACCAGCACCAGCAGCAGGATGCCCACGACTGCCCATTTGCCATGTGACGGCGCTTCCGTCACATGCCGCCAGGTGATCGTCAGAAAGGTCGCCGCGACCAAGGCGCCCCACAGCGCGCCCAACACGACTTCCGCCAGGGAATGGTCGCGCAGTACCCAACTCGAGGTCGCGACGGCGAAGGCGAGACACGCACCCAGCGCGACCGCGACGACGCGCAGCCTGGTGCGATGGCGGCTGGTCACGAGCGCGGCCGCCGCCGGGAAAAACAGGAAGGAGAGCGCGGCATGCCCGCTCAGACCGATGAAATTCCATCCCGCGGGGTGCCACCCCGAGACCATGTACAACAGCTTGCTCAGCGCCGCGCCGCCGGCCACCAGCACTACGGCAACCAGCCACCACCAGGCAGTCCGCCGGGTCGCCGGCGCGGCGATCAGCCAGGCAAACAGCAGGCCCGCGCACGGCAGCAGCACGGCGCCATCGCCAAGGTAAGTCAATGCGTGCCAGACACGAAGCAGGGTCATTTCAAATCATGGCGTGGCGAAGTCGAATCCCGGCCGGCGGTTGCCACAAGGGAAACGATGATCGCCGGTCAAGTGCCCGTACAGTACAGGGACACAGGTAATGATCATGAATGGCGCACCACCGGCGCGGACGAACCGACGCCGGGGACGAGTCCGCCTCGCGACATATGGACAATTGACGTTACCGGCCAGGAATCAAGCTCGCTCACATGCTGCGTTTTGCCTTCCCTGACGGCGCCCGGCCCGGCGACACGGCATCACTCGCGCCAGCACAGGCGGGCGTGCGGTGGCGGATTGCTTATACTGTCGCAACAATGAAATCCGTGATGCAGATCACCGAATTCCAACACAAGAGGCGGGCGCTTGAAGCCAGGGGCATTTTTCACCGAACTCAAACGCCGCAACGTGCTGCGCGCAGGCGCATTTTACGCGGCGGCGGTGTGGGCGCTGGCGCAGGGACTGGCGCAGCTCCTGCCGGTGTTCAACGCCCCGAACTGGATCACGCAATGGTTCGTGATTGCCTGCGTCATCGGCTTCCCGTTCTGGCTCACCTTCGCCTGGTTCTACGAGTTCACGCCGACCGGGCTGAAACTCGAAAGCGAGATCGCGCCAGGAGATTCGATCGCGGAGCACACCGGCAGGCGGGCTGACCGGGTGATCATCGCGGTGTTGGGCGTGGCCGTGGTGCTGCTGATGACCAACCAGTTTGTGCTGCATCGCGACGTCAACAGCGAGGCCACTGTCGCCGATGCCAAGATTCTCGCTGCCGAGCTGGCGAAGATTCCGAAACAATCGGTGGCGGTGTTGCCGCTTGGCAACGAAAGCGGTAACCCCAAGCAGCAGTACTTTTCCGACGGCCTGTCCGAGGAACTGATCTCCGAGCTCACCCAGGTCGATGGTCTGAAGGTGATCGGCAAGTACTCCAGCTTCAAGTTCCGCGATAGCAAAGACAGCCCGGCGCAGATTGGCGCGGCGCTGGGCGTGGCCAACCTGATTCAAGGCTCGGTTTTCCAGCAGGGCAATCGTATCCGGGTCACGGTGGGCCTGATCAGCGCGGCGAATGGCGCCAGCGTCTGGTCGCACAGCTACGACGAAAAATTGGATGACGTGTTCGCGATCCAGTCCAAGATCGGCCAGGCCGTGGCCGAGGCGCTCAAGATCAAGCTGCTGGGCAAGAAAACCCTTGTTGCGACCGACAAGCCGCCCAGCGGCAATGTCGAGGCGTATCAGCTGATGTTGCAAGGGCGCACGCTGGCCCGTCGTGGCTCGGAAACAGATACGACCCAGGCCATTGCACTGTTCCAGCAAGTGCTCAAGCTTGATCCGAATTACGCCTTTGTTTGGGGCTTGCTGTCCAATGCCCTGGTCAATCAGGGATATGGCTTCCTGACTGGCGATGCGCGCCAGCAGGCGTATGCGCAGGCTCGCGCGGCAGCAGACAAACAACAAGCGTTGGCGCCAGACGCGGCGTCTACCCACACGGATCGCGGTTATCTGAGGATAGTCATCGACAACGATTCCGTCGGTTCGCTGACCGAATACAAACGCGCTTATGAGCTGGCGCCGAACGATGCCACCGCCATGAATTTCCTGGCCGGCGGACTGGCGAACGTCGGGCAGTTGCAACCTGCGGTCGAGCTATTCCACAAAGCCATCGCCAGCGATCCGCTGCGTGCCGGTTTCTACGTCAGTCTGGCCAACGTCCTGTTGGGGCAGCGCCAGCTCGATGCCACCGAACAGGCGATTCACAAAGCGCTGCTATTGCAGCCGGGTTATCCGGTGGCATATACGCTGCTGGCGGGGGTTGACATCCTGCGTGGTGATGCCGCTGCCGCAGCGCGAAACGCCGGGCTGGAAACCGACCCGGTATACGGCCCGTGGATACAAACCATGGCGCTGCAGATCAGCCCTGATCGCAACAAGGCCGACGCGGCCTTGCGCGCCTATATCGCCAAAAACGGCAAAGACGTGCCGTATCTCGTCGCCGACCTGTACGCGCTGCGCAAGCAACCGGATGAGATGTTCGAGTGGCTGGAGAGGGCTTGGGCGGAACACGACCCAAGCATCAATCTGTTGACCGACCCGTTCGTGCTTGCGTATCAGAGCGACCCGCGCTTCGTAGCGCTGTGCAAGAAGGCTGGATTGCCGCCTCCGGGTCAGCCCGTGACTGTAGCGGCCAGCCCAGGCGGGCTTTGATCCATCGACAAGGCGACGGAGGTGGCGCGTCAAAGGGCCCTGCGAACTACTCCTTGCGCTCTCAAATCCTGCAACAAAACTGAGAAAAATTGAGCAGGAAACTGGACTGAGCAAGAGCCGTGAGGAAGTTGCGCTGGCACGTCGCATACGTGTCGAGAAGCCTTACAACTCTTTCCTTTCGCCAGAGGCGTGAAGAAAGTGTGCAAAAACATCACGTTCGACCAGTTGTGTGACGGCGGTGTGAATATGGAGTGTCGGTCAAGTTTACACAGTTGACCCGAATATTTTAGAAATTTTCAATAAAAACAATAACTTGGAAATTGGCATTTGCTATGCATGGTCACGGCAGGTCGAGGGTTCTCTTCGTCTATTGCGGCTTGGCCGTAACCGCTGTCAAACATGGGGCTCAACCATGAAACGTTATCTACTCTTGGCACTCGCGGCCTTTTCCTTTCTGATGGTCGCCCCGAGCGCGATGGCCGTTCGTGTGCGCGTTGTGGATGCGCCCACAGTCGACTGCACGGCAATCCCTGCAAACACGATCTGCGCCGTCACTGATGCGAATGCGAGCTATGCGATGAGTTTTCTGCCTGTCAGTAATGCGCTTTGCCAATCTGCTACGGGGGTACCAGCGGATATAAGCGGCTTTACCTGGTGCATCATTTTCAATAACCTCAGCCGCGCGCCGCTTACCAGTCTGGACTTTTCGTTTACCGTGCCCACGCAGGCAAGCGGCGACGACTACAGTTCGGTAATTTGTGACGGTGTCCCAAGCAGCGTGACCAAAACCTTCTGCCCGTTGGGTCCGGTGGAGGCGGGCAACACCATCAGCACGTTGTTCTCCGCTAGCCCGGGGGTTCCGAACGGGGAATCTGTCTATCTGTTTGTCGACTTCCAGAATAGCCCGGGCACCACCGTTGCAACCTTTGCACCCGTGTCGGTACCCGAACCGGGTGCGCTGGGCCTGTTCGGTCTGGGCTTGCTGGGCATCGGTCTCGGCTACGGCTGGAAAAAGCGGTGCCAGACCCCCGCGGGATCGGCTCCGCTGCGTAATTTGCGGTGCAGCGGCCGGGGCAACCCACGGCGAACTTGAAGCCATCTCTCTGAGCAATCCCCGGCAACGGGGATTGCTTTTTCGTGTGCGGAGGTTCCTGCGTCGCGGGTTACCGCCATGCGCCCGCCGTTGGCCGCGCCGACTGGTGTCCCAGCCATCCACGATCAACATGGGGCGTTGAGGCCGGACGTCTTTCGTGCCGTGGCCAGAATCAATGGCAATCCCAGCGATACAGACAGGAAAATGATGCCCGTCGTACGAGTGAGCTCGCTCGCGCCCGGGAAATGCACCACGCCGCGCGGTGGCGAGGTGCGGCAGGCATTGCCGACACCGCGGCGCGTGATGCGGGGCGATCGGGTGGCGTTTGCGATCGTGGGCGGGCCCGAAGGGCAGAGGTCACGCATGCCCAGCGCGACGAGAGCGTCACCACAGCTCGCGCGGTAAGATGATGCCCTTCGCTTGGTGTGGCACGCGCACATGGTGCCGTACCGGAAGCTGTCGAACAGATCTATTACGGGGAGGGAAAGGTGAGCCAACCAAGAACACAGGATCACAGCACCGTTCTGGTCACCGGCGGCGCCGGGTACATCGGCAGTCACGTCGTGCTGCAGCTCGTCGAGGCGGGCGAACGGGTGGTGGTGCTGGACAATCTCAGCACCGGTTTTCGCGATGCCGTCAGCGGTGCGGAATTGGTCGTCGGCAATGTCGGCGACCAGGCCCTGGTGTCGCAGGTGCTGCGCGAACACGGCGTCGGCACCGTGATGCATTTTGCGGCGCGCACGATCGTGCCGGAGTCGGTGGCTGATCCGTTGCGCTACTACGGAAACAACACCTGCGCCACCCGCAATCTGCTGGAATGCTGCCGGGACGCAGACGTCGCCCAGATCGTGTTTTCCTCGACTGCCGCCGTATATGGCATTCCGGAGGGCGGGGTGGCCGGCGAGGACACGCCGACCGCGCCGATCAACCCCTATGGCAGTTCCAAGTTGATGAGTGAGTGGATGTTGCGCGATCTGGCCGCGGCCGGCGGCCCGCGCTATGTCGCGCTGCGTTACTTCAACGTCGCCGGCTGCGACCCCGACGGGCGCATCGGCCAGTCCACGAAGAACGCCACGCTACTGCTCAAGGTCGCCTGCGAAGCTGCGCTCGGCAAGCGCCCGGCGCTGTCGATTTTCGGCACGGATTATCCGACGCCCGATGGCACCGGCATCCGCGATTACATCCACGTCGTCGACCTGGCGCGTGCACACCTCGACGCCTTGCGCTATCTGCGTGATGGCGGTGCGTCGACCACGCTGAACTGCGGCTATGGGCACGGTTATTCGGTGCGCGAGGTTCTGGCGGCGGTGGGTCGCGCGCACGGCGCACCCGTGCCGTACACGGAAGAGCCCCGGCGTGCGGGCGACCCGCCCTCGCTGATTGCCCTGTCCGATCGCATCCGCAGCACCCTCGGCTGGCAGCCGCGCCACAACGACCTCGATTTCATCGCACGCACCTCGCTCGCCTGGGAGCGCAGGTTGCCGAAGGCCGGCGCCTGAGTGTTCAGCGGTCGTCGCGGGCAAGTTCAGGCCCGCGACAATGTCGGCAGGGTTCACCGTACTGATCAACCATGGCGCGTACTGCGCCGTGCTGAATCGCGGGCGCGCCATGCGCGGCTTGGCTGCGTTGCACGGCGGGCAAGCACGCGCGGCCGCGGGCAATCTTCGCGCAGGATACGATCTCTCACGGGGCAGGCGCTGACCACTGCAGCGTCGTGGGCTTATTGGCCCCACGTCACGAACATGACGATCGCGGCCGCGGCCATGGCGGCCGTTGCCGCCCAGCCACAGATCTTGATGGGCCATGGCATGGTGAATTCACCCATCACCTTCGTTCGCGAGCCCATCAGCATCATCACGACCATCAGCGGGACCGCAGCCACGCCGTTGATCACCGCACTCCAGTACAGCGCCTTGATCGGGTCGAGTGGCGTCAGGTTGAGCGCAATCCCCGCAACGCTGGCCACGATCAGCACGCCGTAGAAAAACTTGGCGCTCTGCGGTTTGTGCTCCAGTCCCGCGCGCTGGCCGAATGCGCCGGAGGCGGCGTACGCGGTTGCGCCGGCCAATACAGGCACGGCCAGCAGACCCGTGCCGATGATGCCGGCGGCGAACAAGCCGAAGGCCAGTTTTCCGGCAATGGGCCGCAGGGCCTCGGCGGCGTCCGAAGACGACTGGATGTCGGTCTTGCCATGGGCGTGCAGCACGACGGCGGCCGTCAGGATGATGAAGAAGGCGATCAGGTTGGAAAAAATCATGCCGACGGTCGTGTCGATGCCGATACGGCTCAAGGCATTCGGCGCCTGCATGGGAGCCTTGCGCAACGGCTTGCGTCGTGCGGCATGCATTTCCTCCACTTCCTGTGACGCCTGCCAGCAGAACAGGTAGGGGCTGATCGTGGTGCCCAGCAGGGCGACGATACCGACCGCGTATTTGGCGTTCCAGGTGACCGGAGGCATCACGATGCTCTTGAGCACGCGGAGCCAGGGCACATGGATGACGAAGACGGTCGCCACGTAGGCGAACAGGCTCAGCGTGAGCACCTTGAGGATGGGCGAATAGCGCGAGAATGGAATGAACATCTGCGCCAGCAACGAGACGATGGCGAAGACGGCGGCGTAGAGCAGCGCCGGTCCGCCGATCAGCAATTTCAATGCGGCGCCCATCGCTCCGATGTCCGCCGCAAGGTTGATGACGTTCGCCACGACAATGCAGCCGACCAGGCCGTAAACCAGCGGCCTGGAATAGTACGTACGGATGCCCGACATCAGGCCGTGGCCGGTGACGCGACCGATGCCGGCACTGACGCCCTGGATCGCGATCATCAGTGGCATCGTCAGCAGGATGCACCACAGCGTTCCATAGCCGAAGGCGGCTCCCACCTGCGAATACGTCGCGATGCCGCTCGGGTCGTCGTCGGCAGCGCCGGTGATCAACCCGGCGCCCAGGCGCCGCCAAAGTGGTTTTGCCGATCCTTCTCCGGAGGGGGCTGGTGCGGCCATGAACGTGCCCTGATTCTGTTCCTGCCTGGTGCCGGCGCCGTCGTGGCGCGGCGGTTCCGGGTTCAACTGGAGCGCGAGGATCCTCGCGTGCAGGCATTCGCGATGTGAATCCGGTGGCCGATACGCAAGAGCATTTCCGGTTCGCTCCGGGCCGCGCAACGAAGGCGGCGCCGTGCCTGAAATCGAGTCCTTCCGGTTCACAAATCGCCGCGGATGATTCCAGGACGTTACCGGCGGACGCCGGGGTCCAAGGTCTGCATGCGCTCTTCACGCGCGGAAACGCAGGCTCTTCGCGCCTCCGCAAGCTCGCGCGTGTCCGGGCCGTCGTCGAGGTTGCTTCGGACGATCCGCGTATAGCCGAGCAGCAGAGGACGCGAACCCCGCCACGGGCGCGGCTTGCGGCGTGAGCGCACGGCTGGATCGCCGCCTGCGTCCGAGCCGGGGTCACGCAGGATCGGAAGCAGAGAATCGAGAGCACCTCATGGGGTCTGCGACATCGGTGACGTGATGGCACATAACGAAGTCGAAAAGCCGAAGGAAGATGGCGACCAGCGCGAACCGGAACACAAGCCGGGCTTGCCTCGCCTGATGCTGGGTGCGATAGGCGTGGTGTTCGGCGATATCGCCACCAGCCCGTTGTATTCGATGCAACAGGCATTCGGCGAGAAGGGCATTGCGCCGCAGCACGACAATATCCTCGGCTTGCTGTCGCTGATCTTCTGGACGTTGCTGCTGGTCGTCAGCGGCAAATACGTGGTGTTCGTGATGCGCGCGGACAACCAGGGCGAAGGCGGCATGATGGCGCTGGCTGCGCTGGCGCGCAGCGCGGTGAAAAAGCGTCCGCGCACTTCCCGGGTGGTGGTGATGGTCGGTCTCGCGGGCGCGGCGCTGTTTTTTGGCGACAGCGTCATCACGCCGGCGATCTCGGTGCTCTCGGCGGTGGAGGGGCTGCGACTGGCGTCGCATGCATTCGCGCAATGGGCATTGCCGATCGGTGTCGTGATCATCGTCTTGCTGTTTCTGTTGCAGAAGCGCGGCAGCGCCCTGGTCGGCGTGGTGTTCGGGCCGCTGATGACGCTGTGGTTGCTGAGCGTGGCGGCGCTCGGGGCGTACGCCCTGGCCCGCCATCCGCAAGTATTGGCCGCGGCGAATCCGAAGTGGGCGGTCCTGTACATGCTGCACAACGGGTTCAAGGGCTTCGCGTCGCTGGGCGCCGTGGTGCTGGTGATGACGGGGGCCGAGGCGCTGTACGCGGACATCGGCCACTTCGGCAAATTTCCGATACGCCTGGCCTGGTTCGGGCTGGCGTTGCCCGCGCTGCTGCTGAACTATTTCGGACAAGGCGCCTTGCTGCTCGAAAATCCAGCCGCCGCACAACATCCGTTTTATTCGCTGGTGCCTGGTGCGCTGTTGTACCCCATGATCGTGCTGGCGACCGCGGCCACCGTGATTGCGTCGCAGGCGGTGATCTCGGGAACGTTTTCGATGGTGCGCCAGGGGATCCAGCTTGGATACCTGCCGCGGGCGCGGATCGAACATACCTCCGGGGACATGGAAGGCCAGATCTACCTGCCGACGGTGAACTTCCTGCTTTTGATCGCGGTGCTGGGCGCGGTTCTCGGGTTCCGCTCGTCGCAGAATCTCGCCGGCGCCTACGGCGTGGCGGTCAGTGCCACCATGCTGCTGACCACCGTGCTGCTGTTGGTGGTGGCCTCGGTCCGCTGGCAATGGGCGCTTGCGAAACTGGCGGCGTTTGGCGTTGTGTTCGCGCTGATCGACGGCTCGTTCTTCGCTGCCAACACCTTGAAGATCGTGGATGGAGGCTGGTTCCCGCTGGCACTCGCGGCGGTGATGATGCTGGTGATGACCGTGTGGCGGCGCGGGCGTGAAATGGTGGCGCGCCAGCTGCACGCGAAGGGCGAAAAAATCGGCGACTTTGTCGCCCACGTCCAGGCACAGCCGCCGCTGCAGGCGCCGGGCACGGCCGTGTTCCTGACCGGCAGTCACGAATGGATGCCGCAGGCCTTGCTGCACAACCTCGAACACAATCACGTGTTGCACGAACGCAACGTGATTCTGACCGTGGAGGGTCTGGACCAGCCGTGCGGGGACGACGATACGCGCAGTGAAGTCGAGGATCTCGGCCACGGTTTCTGGCAGGTCACGCTGCGTTTCGGCTTCGCCGAGCACATCGATGTGCCCGCGCGACTGGCGCGGTTGCAGCTGGATCCGGCGGTGGACCCGGATGCCATCGCCTGGTTCCTGGGCCGCGAAAAAGTCGAAGCCGAGAAAGACGATCGCATGCCACGCTGGCAGGCGCGGCTGTTCGCCTACATGGCGCGCAACGCCACCCCCGCCACGACCTATTTCGGCATTCCACCGCAGCGCCTGATCGAGATTGGCGCACGGATCGAGCTGTAGGGAGGCGCATGCACGATCCGTCGCGATCAGTGATGTCATGCGGGCAATCGGCATGGCATCCGGATTTTCCAGCCGCTGCCACGCTGGTCGGTATGCGCCAGTGTCCAGGCGACGTTGCGTTCGCCTGCCCGCAGCCCCTGCTGCCCGAGGGGCTGACCACGGGGATGCGGCGAGTACGAGCCGCGGGGGCGCTGATGGGGCGTCTTTTTTGTTGTGCCCGGCATGGAATCAGGAACCCCTTCCGCCATCGGCACCTTCCCGCTGTGCGCAGGGAAGGGAAGCCGGTTTGTGCTGAAAATCGTCGGATCCCCCCACCGCGTCTGCGCGGGTATGACTTGCCTGCCCCTGCCTCGGTGGCGGTTGCAGACCACAGGACAGGTGCATGAAGAACGTCAGATTCATCGCGGCGACCGCTTCGTTCGCGTTGCTTGCCTTTCAGGCTCTTGCTCAAGATGCACAGCCGTTTGTGCCGCAATGGCTGGGCGCGCAGTACACCATGGTCGACCAACATCAGTCGTCGCTGCACTCACCCTACAGCGGTAGCCAGAGCCTTCTGGCCCGGGGTGATACGGAACGATCGCACACGTTCGGCGCGTACTTCGGCGTCGTGCTGCCGGCGCACTTCCAGTTGTACTTCGACGTGGAGATGTTCAAGGGCGAAGCGGTCAGCGGAGGCTCGGGCCTCGGCGGTTTCGCGAACGGCGACGTAGTTCATTCCGGCGGTGGAACGGTCAGCAAGACCGCCTACGTGGCCCGCCGCTACTTGCGCTGGACATTGCCGTTGGGCGGCCCGACGGAACCCACGAAGCGCGCGCAAGACCAGCTTCCCGGGCAGGAGGCTACGCGCCGGATTGAAGTCAAGCTCGGGAAAATGGCCGTGAGCGATGACTTCGACAAGAACCGCTATGCCGACTCCGCACGCACGCAATTCTTGAACTGGTCGCTGCTCAACGAAACCGCATGGGATTTCGCGGCCGACACACGTGGCTATTCCGATGGGCTGCTCGTGGGCTGGATCAATCCCGCCTGGAGCTTGCGCTATGGCGTGTACCGCATGCCCGCCGAAGCGAACGGATCCCGGTTGGTGGATTCGTTGCGTCGTGCGCGGGGCGAGCAACTTGAGTTGACGATCCAGCCAAAGACGGACGGTGCCGCGCTGCGGATACTCGCGTTTCGAAATGTGGCGAGCATGGGTATCTACCGCGATGCCATTGCCTTTGCCGTGGCCCGCGGAACTACTCCCGATATTCGCGCCGACGACTACCCCGGTCGCCGCAAATTCGGCTTTGCGCTCAACGGCGAGCTACCGCTTGCCGACGATGGCGATACCGGGCTGTTTGCCCGTGCCGGATGGAATGACGGGCGCACTGAATCGTTTGCTTACACCGAGGTCGATCGCAGCTTGAGCGGCGGACTCCAGTTGTCTGGCGTGCATTGGGGACGCTCGCAGGATCATCTGGGTATCGCCTTGGCCGTGGACGGGCTCTCGCCGGACCACCGTGAATACCTGGCACTCGGCGGTAGCGGGTTTGTCCTCGGCGACGGCGCGCTCCACTACGGGCGGGAGTGCATAGCCGAGGCCTACTACAGCCTCGCGCTGTTCAAGCAGCTGACCCTCGGTCCGGATTTTCAGTTGATCCGGAATCCCGGCTACAACCGCGCTCGCGGTCCGGCGCGTTTTGTTTCCCTGCGCGCACATCTGGAGTTTTGACGTCACGTGGGTCGCGGCAGGCGCGCCACCGCTGTCTGTTTGGCTCGCAAATGGGCAGACCGGGAGGGATCGCACCGTGCAGGGATTGGGCGGGGACTTTATGGTCGCTACGCGATGAAAAAGGCCCGCATCGCTGCAGCCCTTGCGTGGTGCAGAGACGGAATCGACCCGCCGACACGGGGATTTTCAATCCCCGGCTCTGCCAAGTGAGCTATTCAGGTAACCGGGGCGGAGGCTCAGTCTTCTCCGTTCCGTTTTTCGACTGGTGCTACCTGGACAGATGCGCATCGACGGCGTGCGCCGATCGTGACCGCATGTAGTTGGAGCTGGCCCGCGCCTATCCTGGTGCAACTCCGCGCCGTCCCCCACATGCATACGGCTAAGCTGGCGAGGTTGAGCGCTTGTCTTCGGCGCGGGATCTATCGCCCGCAGACGCTTCGCTCGTGATGGCCAAGATCAAGTCGGACGGCCTGGCCGAGTTCGATTGACTATTTTTTGATTCGCAGGTTGCTTGCTCCTCACAGCTACTAGTGAGGTGGAGGGGGAAATGAATCTGACATCCGAAGATCAAACCGTTGAGGATGACGCCCTTGATTTCGTGAGCCAAAACCGTCGACGGATTGCTCGGCAATTGACGGATCCAGCGATTTATCCCGCAGAGAAGAATCCCGTGGCGGTATTCATGGCCGGCTCGCCCGGCGCAGGGAAGACGGAGGTTTCGCAGGCATCTCATCGAAAAATTGGGCGGGCCCGTCTTGAGAATCGACCCGGACGACTACCGCAAGCTCATACCAGGATACAACGGCAAAAATTCGAACCTCTTCCAGAGAGCCGTCGGAAAAATTGTGGAGAAAGTCCTGGACGAGGCGTTTGGAAAGCGTCAGAGCTTCATCCTTGACGGAACGTTGTCGAACTATGAGGTAGCGTTCAGGAACGTCGACCGAGCTTTGAGGAAGGGCAGGGTAGTCCAAATTTTGTATGTTTTTCAGGAACCTTGCCAAGCTTGGCGGTTCGTAAAGGATCGAGAGGCGTTGGACGGGCGTAACATTCCTGTGGACATGTTCATTGGTCAATATTTCGCGGCTCGTGATGTGGTAAACAGGTTGAAAGAAGAACTCGGACACAAGATAAAGGTCGATCTCATCATCAAAAATCTTGACGGCGGCAATCGAGTGTACGAAGGCAACATACAAGCCATTGACGGTTACGTTAAAGAAACCTACACTGCCCGGTCCCTAAGCGATGCGCTAGGGATACTCAACGGGAGCTAGCATGTTCTTCGGAAATGAAAAGCTTGCGTCGACCCCCTTGTCCGATTTCATTCGGAACGCTTCCTCGGCTGACAAGAAGCGTGTTTACAAGGAAGTGATCGAGAAATCGACGCAGCGAACAGAAAAAATTGATCGATACCGTGCGCAGTAATCAGCCAGCGGCTTGTTCACGCCAGCTGACGCGGTTTGACACGATTGTGCGGATGAGAGCCTCGTCTGATAGCGGGGCTTTTTGTTATCGGCGCCCCAGCCTTTCGTAGGGCCGTACGCAAGAAAAAGCCCGCTCGGTGACAGCAGGCCAAGTCTTTGTTTACATGGTGGCCGGGGACGGAATCGAACCGCCGACACGGGGATTTTCAATCCCCTGCTCTACCAACTGAGCTACCCGGCCGGAAACTGGCTGCCACGGGCAATCGCATGCGCGGTCGTCAGCGTTGCGTGGAGCCGTGCATTAGACTGAATACGCGCAGTTTCGTCAAGACTTGTCGCTGGGCGGGGTGAAGCCCGCGGCTTGGGCGACGTCGCCGCCGAACAGGAAATTTTCCATCTGTTCGGCGAGGTATTTGCGCGATTTCGCGTCGAGCGGATTGAGTCGATATTCGTTGATCAGGGTGGTCTGGTGGGCCAGCCATTGCTGCCAGGCCGGCTTGGAGATCTCGGCGTAGATGCGCTGGCCGAGCGGGCCGGGCCAAGGGGCGAAGTCGAGGCCTTCGGCGTCGATGTCGAGCTTGCTGCAATGGATGGTGCGACTCATGAACTTCATTCCTGTGCGACCCGTGCGGGCGGGCTTCGGCGGCGCAGAGTGTGCGGTAGTCGCCGGCCGGCGGCGCTGATCTGCAGCAGATGGCATGCGAGCGAGAAGCACGCGCAGCGCGGTGACGATGCATCGCCGGGATTATCGACGATGTGGCGTGCGCGGTCGACCGCGCGAGGCGCAGCGCCACGCGGTCGTCCTTGCGGACTGCCGCGTGTGGCCGATCGACGTCGAAGCATTGAGCGCCCCCGACACGCTCGCGGACGTGTCGGGGATGGCTGGAGAAAGGTCGGTGAGGGCGCTTACGCCGCCGCCTGTTTGCCGTTGGCGGAGGCATAGACCTGATCGGCCCATTGCGTCGCACTCAGGTATACCGCCGCCATGTGCTGGATGAGCTGGGGCGTGGCAAAGTTGCTGGTCAGTTCGCCGGCTTCCCAGGTGATGATCTGCTTGAGCAAGGCGCCGAAGGGACCACTGTGGTCGGTCAGGGCATCGCTGACCTCGGGAACCAGCTTCAGGTGGCTCAGCAGGAAGTCCATCGGCGCGCACATCAAGGTGTCCAGCAGCGAGAACAGTCCGACCGTGAACGCTGTCTCCGGCGCGCCGTTGGGCATGCCGGTGGCCAGTTTCTCGCACATGTGGGCGCGGATCAGGGCGGCACGCAGGAGTTCGGGCGGCTGGTCGTCCATGCTGCACAGGGACATCGTCTCGATCCAGTTGCGCATGCGTGTCACGCCGAAGAAGATCGCTGCCTGCTGCACCGAGTTCAGCTGGCGCGGCAGCGCGAAGTAGGCGGAATTCACGCAGCTGAGCAGTTTGTAGCTGAGCACCGCATCGTCACGGATGATGTTTCCCAGTTCGACCGGGCCCGGGTTGCTCTGCTGCAGCGCGCCCATCAGGCGCATCATGCTCATGCGATTGCCTTTCAGCACGGGTAGTGCGACCGCCTGGGGTATCAGCAGGTAGCGCCCCTGGATGGCCTGGGCCGGCATTTCGAGACAACGTTCGTAGGTCGGATGGTCGTTGACCTGGCCGGCGATCACGCGCAAGCCTCGCGCGTGCAGGGACTCGGTGCGCTTTTTCAGGGTTTCCGGACTCAGCAGGCTTGCATCCAGCCGTACCAGTTGCACCATCTGCAACAGCGGCTGCAGCGAATGGCTCGCTTCAAGATCGATATCACCCGCTTCGAGCAGGAACTGACAGCCGCGCTCGGCCATCTGTTGCAGGCGTTTCATCAGCGGCTGGTCGTCGGCAACCGATGGCTGCACCACCACGCCAAGGCGGGGTTGGTGCCGCAACACGTCGGAATCCTCGGGCAGCAATTCGGGCGGCAGGTTGAGGAAGGCGCGGTTGCCACGGACCAGGCGGGTCAGCGCGCCGTCGGTGATCGTCGACAACACGCTGCGCAGCAGCCGCTCCTCGTCACCCGGATCGAGGTGAAACACGATCTCGTAGGCGAACAGGTTGCGCTCGCGATCGAGCATCGGCGTGCGCAGTACCGGCAGCGGGGTGGAAGCCGGGACGACGGTTTGCTCGGGCGGTGACTTGGCAGTGGTGGACGGGGTCGAGGCGACGGCAGGGGAGGGTCGGAGATTGCTCATGATCAGTCGTCGCGGTCGGCGCGAGGGCAAGCCAGAGGCTGCTTCGCGGTCAGTGAGTGGGCCATCCGGGAGCGGGTGGCGGAGTCGTGATGTTTGCCGCCCGGATCATGCCGCGGCGAGTGCTTGCGAGCGCAAGCTGCCGTGCAATTCGCCGGAGCGACCATAGAGTTCGCCGTCGCCCGTGTGCCCGGTGAGGATCGCGAGCGCCTGGCGCACGTGGATCAGGCGCTGGTTGACCGCGCGGCCGTTGCGCTGGTTGAGCGCGTGGCACTGGCGCAGTGACTGCAGCACGTGCTGCCACTCCGAATCCAGCGCGGCCTGGCGAACCGGTTGTTCACGGCACAGCAACTGGCGCTCACCGTCGAGCTGTTCCAGTTGCTGCGTCAGTGCCTGTTTCCGGGTGCTGGCCTGATCCAGGGCTTCGACGCTGGCGCTGTCCAGCGCGGCGCGCTCGGCTTCCAGCACGAGGAGCAACTGGTCGACGGAGTTCTGCATGTCGCCCAGAACGGACGCAAGCGCGTCGTTCAGTTCGTGCTGCAGCGATGCCTTCATGCCTTGCCTGCGCCGCCGAGCTGCTGGTTCATGGCGAGCATGCGGTCGGCGATCCGGCCGGCATCGACCTTGTAGCTGCCGTCGGCCAGCGCACGGCGCAACTGCTCGACGCGCTGGGTGTCGACCGGCGGGGTTTCTTGCTGTCGTGCCGCCATCTGCAGTGCCTGCGCTGAGTCGGTCAACTTCAGTTGGTCGCCGTTGCGCGGCGCCGCCGCAGCGCCATCTGCCGACGCGGTCGCGCTGGCCGAGGAGCTGGTTGCCGGGTTGTTGGTGGCTTGCGGAAACTTGGGCAAACCGTTGTTGGTAATCGTCGTATTCATGGATCCATTCCCGCTGGAGTACGCCCTGTAGCTGTGTGATCGGCCGGCCTGGCGGAAACTTTAGGGCCGGTTCGAAAGATCGACGGACTGATGTTTCGGGTGACTGGTTTCATGGCAAGGCCACCACCACGCCGGGTGCGCTGACCATGGCGTCGACGACCCGGCCGGAGCTTGCGTTGCGCACCCGCAGGCGGGCGCCATTGTCGCCGCTGCCCAGTGCCAGGCCGTCGGCGCGAACCTCGATGCCACCCAACCGTGCCACCAGCTGGACGTGGTCGCCGGCGCGCACCATGCGTCGTCCACCCAGCGCAGCGGGGCTGAGCACGGCGCCGCGCGCCAGCGGTCGGGCCAGCGAGCGCCCGGCGATCTGCTGGAAATTCTCGATGTAACCATAGCCAAGCCGGGTCACGTCGCGCTCCTCGGCATGCACGTCCGCCGCGCCGATGCCGTCGCCGCGCAGCAGGGCGCGGGTGGTCACCAGAACGTTCCGGAACAGCTGCAGCCGCAGCGGTACGCGCACGCTCCAGCCGCCCGGGTCGGGACATTGCACCGGGACGCTCACGCGCGGGCGCGCCTGGGCCTGGTCGGAAATGATGGCGCGCAGGGGCTGCTGGCAAGCTGCCAACTGCAGCCGCGAATCCAGTGGCTCGGCCGTGACCACGATACGACTGCCCGGTTGCGCGTAATGGTCTTGCAGGGCCTGTTCGGCGGCCGTACGCACGCTGTCGAGCGACTGCATGGCGTCGATAGCTTCGGCGCCGGCCAGACACGGCAGGACCAGCCACAGAGCAAGGGCCCAACCAACGCCGAGCCTGGGCAGACGCGGATTCATGCGTCCGCCAACGCGGTGCCGAGCTGCGCCAGCAGGGCGTCCCGGCCGGCCTCGACCTGCTGTGCGAGTTCACCGGCCTGGTCGAGCTGGCCGGCGCTCAGCAGGGCGGTAAAGCGGTTGCCTTGTTCGCCGAGTTGCGCGCCGGCCTCGCTGAGCGCGGCGGCGTTGCCCGGCGCGCGACGCGACACCGCGAGGCGATCGATGCTGCGCAGCAGGGTGCCGGTGTCGAACCAGCGCCGGTCCAGTGCCGCCGGTTCGAGCAGGGCCACGTCCATGGCCTGGCGCAGATTCAGGCTCGCCTCGCGCACGGTCAGGCTGAGACTGGCCGCGTCGGTGCCGCTCTCGCTCTCCAGCCAGTCCAGTCCCAATCGATGCGCCAGCAGGGCGGCCCGGTGCAGCGATTCGGACTGCCGTCGGGCCTCGGTGCTGCGGCGCTGCAGCGCGCCCAGCGCGGCTTGGGTCGCGGTGGCGCGCGCGTGCCGGGTGTCGTGGTTTTGTTGCAGCGCATGGATGCGCTCGCTGGCGGTGCGCAGGGTGGCGCTGCCCTCATCCAGCAGGCCGCTGGCCCGGCTCGCGCCGGCCTGGGCGCGCTCAAGCTGGCGCAGGCCGTGGCTCACGTCGCCATCGAGCTGCAGCGAAAAGTCGCCGATTGAGCCGGTGACGGTCTCGATCTCGGTCGTGGTTTGCGTAGTCTTCTCGGCCAGTTGCTTGACCTCGTCGGCGACCACCGCGAAGCCGCGCCCGGCGTCGCCCGCACGGGCGGCCTCGATCGCGGCGTTCAGCGCCACCAGGTTGGTCTGGTGTGCAATCTCCTGCACCGTGGCGGTCAGCTTGCGAATCTGGGCGACTTGTTCGGCCAGCTTGCTCTGGTTGCGGTTCATGGCCGTCAGCGCCGTGCGCAGCAGCCGCAACTGGCCATCGAGCTCCCTGACTCCGCCGGTCCCGGCCACGCCGGCCTGGCTGGCCAGATCCAGATACGCGTCGACTTGCTGCAGTGCCGTCGAAATCCCGGCGCTTCCATCCGTCAAGCGATCGACGCTGCTGCGGCTGTCGCTGGCGGCCTGGTCCATCGAGGCCTGCTCACGGGACAACTGTCTTGTCGCGCCGAGCAACATGCTTTGCTGTTCCAGGGTCTGCAGTGCCACCGCGGCCGGCGGGCGCCTGGCGACCCGGGCGAGCAGGGGCGCCAACGCCTGTGCAGCCCGTGGATACCTGCGCCGCAATGCTGCCAGCCCGGTATCGTCGTCGCGGGCGGCAGCCTCCACCAGGGCGGCAATATGCTGTTTCCAGATCAAACTCATGGCGCGGGGATCATCTCAAGTCGAAGGCGGGCGCGATCGCTGCATCGTCAGGAACGCTCGAAACTTGAGCAAGCAAGCCGCGTGCCAGTGCCCGGGAACCGGCCGGTCCGTTGGTCCACCGAGCCGGGATGGGCCATGACGCGCATCAATCAGGCGTTCTTCAACACCGAGCTCAAGCACCCGGGGGCGCGGCCGATAGCCATGGAGACCGTCAGGCTGGCGGCGTGGCATTCGAGGAGGCCGCATGGGCGGCACGTTGCTGGAAAAGGTGGAGCGCCACACGCGGCTGGCGGGCCACAACCGGGTGGCGATGCTGCTGTTCCGGCTAGGCGACGAACAATGCTTCGGCATCAACGTATTCAAGGTGCGCGAGGTGATGCGGCGCCCGCCGATGGAACGCATGCAAGGCGTGCATGCGCTGCTCGCCGGCAGCTGCGACTATCGGGGCCAGACCATTGCGGTGATCGATCTCGCCGCGGCGCTGGGCTATGCGCCGCTGCGCGATGTGACGTCGGCGCATCTGATGGTGACCGAGTTCAGCGGCTCGGTGCAGGGCTTCCTGGTCGCCGACCTGGAGCGGCTGGTGCATTGCGAGGGCGCGGCGATGGCGGCGCCGGCCAGCTCGCTGGGGTTTGGCGCGCGGGTCAATGCAGTGACCCGCGTCGACGGAACGCTGCTGGCCGTGGTCGACGTGGAGCATGTGCTGGCAAGCATCGATGCGCCCGCGCCCGAGCTGTCGAGCCGCGTGCAGCGCGAGGCGTCCACGCGCTCGCTGGCCCGGCGCCGGGTGATGGTGGTGGACGATTCGGGCATTGCGCGGCGGCGGGTGGTCAAGGTGCTCAAGCAGATGGGCATCGAGTGCGCCGTGGCCTGTGACGGGCGTGAAGCGCTGGATCGGCTGCTCGAACTTGCCGCCGGTGATCCGGCCGAGGCGATCGAGCTGGTGGTGTCGGACATCGAGATGCCGCGGCTGGACGGCTATGCGCTGACCCGCGCCATTCGCGAGGCGCCGGGCCTGCGCCGGCTCAAGATTGTGTTGCACAGTTCCCTCAGCGGCCTGTTCAACGAGAAGATGACCATGGAGGTCAAGGCCGACCGTTTCGTCGCGAAGTTCCAGCCCGACCTGCTGGCGCAGGCGGTGCTGGAGTTGTTGCCGGGGGAGGCAGCTTCAGCACAGGCGGCGCCGGCGCTCTGACACTCGGCCGGGTCGCCAAGCGGGCGTCAACAAACCGTCTTCCCGCGCCACGGGGCGGCTGCCGGTCAAGCTTTCACGCCTGAAAAACCCGCAGTTACAACGACTTGCATGGCGTGGCATGCAATTTGCCTTTCGCTACCGTGCTGCAAACGCACGCGGAGCGAAGCAATGATTCCAGCCACCGACAATTTATTCGGCATCCACACCAAGGCGCTCGACGTATGGCAGCGCCGTACGGAAGTGCTGGCCAACAATCTGGCCAATGCCGACACGCCCGGCTATCTCGCCCGCGATGTCGATTTTCGCAAGGTGCTGGCCAAGGCCAGCGGCCAGTCGGACGGGGTGACACTCGAAACCGACGCGCCCGGCCAGATCAGCACGGCCGGCCAGGCCGCCGAGGGGCTCGCCTATCGCGTGCCGACCCAGCCGAGCATGGACGGCAACACCGTCGATGCCCAGGCCGAGCAGGCGGCGTTCGCCGCCAACGGCGTGCATTACCAGGCCAGCCTGTCCTTCATCACCGCGCAGATCCGCATGTTGCGTACTGCCATCACCGGTGGCCAGGGCTGATGTCGCTCTTTTCCGTATTCAATGTCGCCGGCTCCGGCATGGCGGCGCAATCGACGCGGCTGAACACCGTGGCCAGCAACCTGGCCAATGCCGAAAGCGTGGCCAGCACGCCCGAAGCCGCCTATCGCGCCCGCGAGCCGCTGTTTGCCGCCGTGCAAAAACAGGTGGGCGCGAGCTCCGGCTCCGAAAGCGAAGGAGTGCGCATGCTTGGCGTCACCGAAAGCCAGGCCGCGATCCCGAGCCGCTACGAACCGGGCAACCCGATGGCCGATGCCGACGGCAACGTCTATGCCAGCAACGTCAATCCGGTGGATGAACTGGTCAACATGATTTCGGCCTCGCGTTCGTACCAGAACAACGTCGAGGTGATGAATACCGCCAAGCAGCTGATGGTGAAGACCCTCAGCCTTGGCAGCTGAACCATACGGAGCACAGCATGAGCATCAACACCAACAACGCCGTGACGAATCCGCCGACTACGCCTGCCAGTGCCGCCGCGCCCGCGGCGCTGGCCAACGGCATGACGCAGAGCGACTTCCTGAAGCTGCTGACGGCGCAGTTGCAGGCGCAGGATCCGACCAACCCGGTCGACAATTCCCAGTTCGTATCGCAGATGGCGCAGTTCAGCCAGCTCTCGGCCACCCAGGATCTGCTGAGTTCGGTGAACTCGTTGGGCAGCACGGTCGGTGGTGCGTTGCAGACCTCGCAGACGCTGGGTGCATCGAGCACGCTCAATCACATGGTGCTGGTGCCGTCCACGTCGGTCAGCTACCTCGGTACCCCCGCGACCGGTGGCGTCAATGTCGCCACGGCCGGCAACGTCACCGTCACGATCGCCGATTCCACCGGGAAGGTGGTGCGCACGCTGGCCCTGGGCAATCAGGAAAGCGGCCTGTCCCAGTTCAGCTGGGACGGCAATGACGACAGCGGCAATCCCGTCGCCCAGGGCGTCTACAGCATGGCTGCTACCGGCGGCACGGGTGCGGCGCTGGACACCTACGTGGCGGGCAAGGTCACGGCCGTCGGGTATGGCGGCAGCACGGTGGGTACGTATTTGCAGGTGGCCGGTGTGGGCGGCGTCGCGCTCAGCCAGGTGGCCCAGATTCTCTGAGAGGTTGAATGATTCAACCTCTCAGGGCGGCCACGGATGGCCGGTCGCGAGGCAGTCACGCAAGTGGCTGATTCGCGTGAGCAAGATCGGACATGTGCCGGGCTTGCGATCTTCACAGACTCTGACGCACGCGACCAACGCAACCCTTCAATACCGAGGAATACAGCATGGCTCTGAATACAGCGCTCAGTGGAATCAACGCGGCCCAGTCGGACCTCAACGTGATTGCCAACAACATCGCGAACGCGAATACCACCGGTTTCAAGGGTTCACGCGCGGAATTCGCCGACGTGTTCGCCGTCACCGGCCTCAACCTCAATTCCACCGCGGTCGGCAGCGGCGCCCGTCTGCAGGACGTGGCGCAGCAGTTTGCCCAGGGCGACATCGAAACCACCAACAACAGCATGGACCTGGCGCTCAGCGGCAACGGCTTCTTCGTCATCAACAGTGGCCAGGGTCCGGTCTATACCCGCGCCGGAGCGTTCCATCCGGATCCGACCGGCCTCGTGGTGAACAACGACGGCGCCCGGCTGCAGGTTTATCCGGCCAATGGTGCCGGCGGTTTCGACACCAGCACCTTGAGCGACCTGAAGCTCGTCACCGCGCAGAGCATGGCGAAGGCGACCACCACGGTCACCATGAACTCGAACTTGCCGGCCAACGCGACGGTACCCACGCTGCCGTTCGACGCCAGCGACTCGACCACCTACAACGCCGCCACGCCGGTGACGGTCTACGACTCGCAGGGCGGCGCCCACCAGGGCACGGTCTACTACATCAAGACCGCTACCAACACCTGGAACGCGGACTTGCAGGTCGATGGCACCGACGCCGGCACGCAGGCGCTGACGTTCGACACCAACGGCAAGCTGACCACGCCGGCCGACGGCAAGCTGGCGTTCGGCGCGGTCGCGCTCACCAACGGCGCGAACCCGCTGACCTTGACCGTCAACCTCGCCAACACCACCCAGTTCGGCACCGGCTATGCGCCCGGCGCGATTGCCCAGGACGGCTACGAGGCCGGCACCCTGTCGAACATCGACATCGACAGCAAGGGCGTGGTCACCGCGAACTATTCGAACAACCAGAGCAGCCAGATCGGCCAGTTGGCGATTGCGAACTTCTCGAACCTGCAAGGCCTGCGTCAGCTCGGCAACACGAACTGGGCGGCCAGCGGCGACTCCGGCGCGCCGGTGATGGGTACGGCGGGCAGCGGCCAGTTCGGCTCGATCCAGTCGGGTGCGCTGGAGACCTCGAATACGTCCGATACCACCGCGCAGCTGGTCAACATGATCAAGGCGCAGCGCAATTACCAGGCCAACGCCCAGGTGCTGTCCACCGACAACACACTGGCGACGACCTTGTTCAACGCGGTTTCCAGGTAATCCCGCATCATGGATCGCTCCATCTACGTGGCAATGACCGGGGCAACGCAGATCATGCGTGCCCAGGAGGCCGTGAGCCACAACCTCGCCAATGCCTCCACCGTCGGGTTCAAGAGCGAGCTCAGCGCGTTCGAGAGCCTGCCGGTGCTCGGCCCCGGCCAGCCCACGCGCATCAACGCGGTGGCGCAGGGGCTGGGCAAGGACCTGGCCCAGGGTTCCTCGATCGACACCGGCCGCTCGCTGGACGTGGCGATCAATGGTCCGGGCTGGATCGCCGTGCAATCGCCGGACGGTTCGGAAGGCTATACGCGGGCCGGCGACCTGCAGTTGACCGCGGATGGCCAGTTGACCGACTCCCGCGGGAATCCGGTGCTGGGCAGTGGCGGCCCGATCAGCATCCCACCCAGTGCGCAGGTCAGCATTGGCGAAGACGGCACGATTTCCGCCGTCCCGCTGGGTGCCGGCCCGAACACCATCGCCGCGATGGGCACCATCAAGCTGGTCAGCGCGGATGCGGCGGACATGGTGCAGGGCAGCGACGGACTCATGCACATGGCCGACGGATCATCGGCTCCGGCCGATCCGCTGGTGCGCCTGACGGACGGTGCCCTTGAAGGCAGCAACGTCAATGCGTCGAGCGAGCTGGTGAAGATGATTGCGTTGTCGCGCCAGTACGACATGCAGCTCAAGACATTGAAGAGTGCCGAAGACAACGCCGCCGATGCCACCAAACTTCTGCAGTCGGGCTGACGCCCGGCCGCCTCTGCATCATCAGGAGTGACTCATGCTTTCTTCCCTCTGGATTGCCAAGACCGGACTCGATGCGCAGCAGACGCGCATGGATGTCATATCCAACAACCTGGCCAACGCCAATACCACCGGCTTCAAGAGCTCGCGGGCGTCGTTCCAGGATCTGATCTACCAGAACAAGGCCCAGCCCGGCGGCCAGACCACGGAGCAGACACAGTCGCCGTCCGGGCTGATGCTGGGCACCGGCGTGCGCGTCGTGGGCTCTGAGAAGCTGTTCACCCAGGGCAACATCACGCAGACCGGCAACTCGCTCGACGTCGCGATCCAGGGCAACGGCTTCCTGCAGGTCAGCATGCCGGACGGCACCGTTGCCTACACCCGCGACGGCTCCCTGCATACCGATCCCAACGGCCAGCTGGTGACCGCCAATGGCTATGCGCTCGACCCGGCAGTGACCCTGCCGCCCAACGTGCAGAGCATCACGATCGGCGCCGACGGCACCGTCTCGGCCACCACCGCCGCGTCGGCCACCGCGGTGCAGGTCGGCACCCTGCAACTCGCCGACTTCGTCAATCCGGCGGGTTTGCAGCCCAAGGGCGACAACCTGTACCTGGAAACCGGTTCCAGCGGCACGCCGCAAACCGGCCAGCCCGGCATCAACGGCATGGGCACGCTGCTGCAGGGTTCGCTCGAGTCCTCCAACGTCAACGTGGTGGAGGAGATGGTCAACATGATCGAGACCCAGCGTACCTACGAGATGAATTCCAAGGCGATCAGCAGCACCGATCAGATGCTGCAGGACCTCACGGACAAGATGTGAGCAACGTCATGCCGGTATTCTCGAAAATAGTGCGCGCCCTGGTCGTCCTCGGCGGCCTGGCGCTGGCCGGCTGTGCCGCGCAGCAGGCGCGCGACGATTCCCAATGGGCGGCCACCGCTCCCACGGAGCGCGTGGCGGCGCCCGTGGCGGATGGTTCGATCTATCACGAGGTGCAGAACATGGAGCTGTTCGCCGATCCGCGCGCGCATCGCGTCGGCGACATCCTCACCGTCGTGCTGGTGGAGAGTACCCAGGCCAGCAAGAAGGCCAGCACCAGCACGGACAAGGCCGACAAGACCGCCATCGATGCGCCGACGATCCTCGGGCAGACCCTGAGCATTGGCGGCAAGGCCGCAACCACCGGCACCAACGCGACACGCTCATTTGCCGGCGATGGCTCGAGCAGCCAGAGCAACCAGCTCACCGGCCAGATCACGGTCACGGTGGCGCAGCGCCTGTCCAACGGCAATCTCGAGATTCGCGGCGAAAAGTGGCTGACCATCAACCAGGGCCAGGAACTGGTGCGCATCTCCGGCCTCGTGCGGCCACAGGACATCGGCCAGGACAACACCGTGGCCTCGACCCGCGTCGCCGACGCGCGTATCGCCTACACCGGTCGCGGCTCGCTCGCCGATGCCAACACCCAAGGCTGGCTGTCGCGCTTCTTCAATTCCAAGTGGATGCCGTTCTGATGAAGATTTTCGGAACCCATGTCGGTCAGCAGAATGCAGGAGCGCACCCTGTGCGCGATGCTTTTGCTGTTGGATCATTCATGGCAAGAGCATCGCGCACAGGGTGCGCTCCTACACGGGTGGCGGTGGCTGCGCTTCTCGGGGTGGCCACGCTGTTCATGGCCTTGCCGGCCCACGCCGACAAGATCCGCGATCTGGTACAGGTGCAGGGGGTGCGCAGCAATCAGTTGATTGGTTATGGCCTGGTGGTGGGCCTGGATGGTTCAGGCGACCAGACCACGCAGGCGCCGTTCACCACGCAGAGCCTGGAGAACATGCTGCAGCAGTTCGGCATCACGGTGCCGGCCAATGCGCGGCCGCAGCTGAAGAATGCCGCGGCGGTGATGGTCACGGCCGACCTGCCCGCGTTCGCCAAACCCGGCCAGACCATCGATGTCACCGTGGCTTCGATTGGCAATGCCAAGAGTATTCGCGGTGGCCAGTTGCTGATGGCGCCGTTGCGCGGTGCCGATGGCAATGTCTACGCGGTGGCGCAGGGCAGCGTGGTGGTGGGTGGCATCAGCGCGTCGGGCAAGAGTGGCTCCAGCGTGCAGGTGAACATCTCCGCCAGCGGGCGGATTCCCAACGGCGCCTCGGTGGAGCGCGTGGTGGCGTCTTCCTTTGCCGGTGGCGGCGACCTGATGTTGAATCTCAACACGGCCGACTTCACCACCGCCAACCGCATCGCCACGGCGATCAACAAGGCTTACGGGGCGGGCACCGCCCAACCGGTCGACGGCGGCACGGTCTCGGTGCGCGGTCCGCAGGACCCGGCCCAGAAAGTGGCCTGGCTGGGCGCGATCGAGGGTCTCGACGTGCAGCCCGGCGACGCGCCCGCACGCATCGTGGTCAATTCACGCACCGGCACGGTGGTGATTGGTTCGGATGTGCGGGTCACCGCCGCGGCGGTGGCGCACGGCGCGATCCAGGTGACGATTTCCGAGCAGCCCCAAGTCAGCCAGCCCGCACCCTTCAGCAAGGGCCAGACCGCGATCGTGCAGAACAGCAGCGTGCAGGTCAGCGAGGATGGTGCGCACATGTTCAAGTTCGGCCCGGGCGTGAGCCTGGATGCGATCGTGCGCGCGGTGAACCAGGTGGGCGCCACGCCCAGCGACCTGATCTCGATCCTGCAGGCGCTGAAGCAGGCTGGCGCGCTTCATGCAGACCTTGTCGTCATCTGATTGACATGACGGAATCATGACGCCTCTCAACAGCACATCGCCCTCACTGGATACCTGGACCGACCTGTCCGGGTTCCAGCAGTTGCGTGCGCAGGCGCGCAGCGACGGCGGCAAGAGTGCGTTGCCGGCGGTGGCCAAGCAGTTCGAGGCGATCTTCACCCAGATGATGCTGAAGTCGATGCGCGACGCCAACGCCAGCATCGGCTCGGGCATGGGCGACAGCGAGCAGGGCAACAGCTATCGCGACCTGTTCGATCACCAGTTGTCGTTGACCCTTGCCAATGGCGGCAACGGGATCGGCATCGCCAAGATGCTGGTGCGCCAGCTGGGTGGCAACGCCCAACCGGCCGCAACCACGGACCCGGCGCTGGCGCTGCCCACCGCCAGCGTGACCAACGCCAACGTGCGTGCCCTGCTGCAATTGGGTTCCGATCCCCAGGGGGATGCGGGCAGCGCGGCCTCGACCGACGCCCTGGGCATGCCATCCACCGCCGCTGCCGGCTCGGCATGGCAAGGCACCCTCGACCGCATGGTGCGGGGCGCGCTGGACGTGGCCGGCACCGCCGCCAAGGTCTTGCCCGGTGGCGATCCGGTGAGCTTCGTGCGCGCGCTGGCGCCGCAAGCCGCGGTCGCGGCGAAGAAACTCGGCGTCTCGGTGCGCGCGCTGCTGGCGCAGGCCGCCCTGGAAACCGGCTGGGGCAAGCACCTGCCCAGCCATGGCGACGGCAGCAGCAGCAACAACCTGTTCGGGATCAAGGCGGGCAGCAGCTGGGATGGCGACAAGGTCAGCGTGCCCACCGTGGAATACGAGAACGGCGTGGCGGTGCGCAAGCGCGATGCTTTCCGCGCCTACGATTCGCCGTCCGAGTCGTTTGCCGATTACGCGCGCCTGATTGCCGACAGCCCGCGCTACGCGCAGGCACTGGGGCAGGGCGAGAACATTGCCGGCTTCGCGCGCGGGCTGGTGCGCGGGGGCTACGCCACGGATCCTTCGTACGCGGCCAAGATCACCGCCATCGCGAACAGTCCGCAGATGCACGCGGCCCTGGCGGCGCTCAAGAATGGCGTCGCGGCGCCGACATCCACTGAATAAGGTACGCGGGCAGGCCCATGGCTACTTTGCTGAACATCGGAATATCCGGCCTTGCCGCAGCCCAGGTCGGGCTGAATACGGTCGGCAACAACATCAGCAATTCCAACACCGAGGGCTACAGCCTGCAGCTGGTGCAGCAGACGGCGCGCCTCGGTACCGGCGTCGGCAACCTCACGATTGGGGGCGGGGTCGACGTATCGTCGGTGCAGCGCGCCTACAGCCAGTACCTCTCCAGCGCGGTGTTCAGCAGCAATGCCGGCATGCAGCGGGCGACCACGTTCAACAACCTCACGAGCACGCTCAACAGCATGCTCAGCAGCAGCGGCAACCTGCAGGGCGCGCTGGATAATCTGTACGGCGCGTTCAGCACGGTCGCGAGCGCGCCCGGCAGCAATCCCGATCGGCAGGCATTGCTCGGCAGCGCCAGTTCGTTGACGGCGGTGTTCAACACGCTCGGCCAGCAACTTGGCATGCAGCAGAGCCAGGTCAACAGCCAGATTGCCGGCACGGTGACCAGCGTCAACAGCATCATCGGCAACATCGCCAACCTGAACCAGCAGATCCGGCAAACCCAGATCGGCGGCGCACCCAATGCCCTGCTCGATCAACGCGACGGCCTGGTCAAGACGCTCTCGGGCTATCTCGGAGTCACCGCGGTCACCGAAACCGATGGCAGCATGAGCGTCTACACGACCAGCGGGCAGGGCCTGGTCAGCGGCAGCAACGCCTATCCGATCGTGAGCGGCAAGGACCTCTACGACACCGGCCGTACCAACGTCTACGACACCGCGGGCAACGACATCACCAGCCGCTTGAGTGGCGGTTCGCTGGGCGCCTTGCTGGATTACCGCAGCAACGTGCTCGATCCCGCGCAAAACCAGCTGGGCCAAGCCGCGCTGGCGCTGGCCGGCAGCGTCAACGGCCAGCAGGCCAAAGGCCTGGATCTCAATGGCAAGCAGGGTGCGCCGATCTTCAGCGTGCCGGCCCCGGGCGTGCTCGGCGCCACCACCAACCAGGGCAGCGCGACGGTGGCGGCCGCGGTCAGCGATGTGTCCCAGCTGACGGCGTCCGACTATGTGTTGCGCTACGACGGCAGCGCGTGGAATTTGCATACCACCACCGGGCAGAGCGTGCCGCTGACCACAAACACTGACGGTAGCCTGTCCGCCGCCGGCCTGACCTTCAACGTATCCGGTGCGGCGCAGGCCGGCGACAGCTATCAGATCCAGCCGACCCGCAACGCGGCCGCCGGCATCGCGGTGAGCATGACCGACCCGGCGGGTGTCGCCGCCGCCGCCGCGCTGACCGGCAGCGCGGCCAGCGCCAACACAGGCAGCGGCAGCGTCACCGCGGTGAGCGTGACCGATCCCGGCAATGCCAATCTGCTTGGCACCGCGACCATCAGTTTCAGCGCGCCGGGCACCTACCAGGTCACCGATTCCGGCGGTGCCGTGCTGGCCAGCGGCAGCTACACCGCCGGCCAGCCGATCAGCGCGAACGGCTGGAGCGTGACCCTGGCCGGTACGCCGGCGACGGGCGACACGTTCACCGTTGCGGCGAACACGAACGGCCTCAACGACAACAGCAACGCACTGGCGCTGGCCAATCTCGCGAATACCGGCGTGCTCGCCGGTGGCAGCATCAGCGTGTTGACCGCGTATGCGAATGTCACCACGCAGATCGGCACCGCGGGCAGCCAGGCGGCAACCACGCTGACCACGCAGACCGCGCTGTACAACCAGGCGACGGCCTCGCAGCAGAGTCTTTCCGGCGTCAATCTCGATGAAGAGGCGGCCAAGCTGGTCAATTACCAGCAGTCCTACCAGGCCTCGGCCCAGGTCATCGCCGCCTCGCAAACCATCTTTTCCAGCCTGTTGAACGCGATCCAGTCGGCATAAGGATCAGGACATCGCCATGCGCCTCTCGACCAACTGGATGTTCCAGCAATCCGTGAACACCATGCTCAGCCAGCAAAGCGCGCTGGCGGCCACGCAGAACCAGGTGACCACGGGCAAGCGCATCAATGTCGCGTCGGACGATCCGGCCGGCGCGGGCATGGTGGTCAACCTCAACCACATCCTGGCGGCCAATACCCAGTATTCGGCGAACATCGACAGCGCGAACACCCGTTTGTCCACCGAGCAAAGCACGCTGACGTCGGTAACCAATGTGTTGAACAGCGCGCGCTCGATGGCGGTGCAAGGCATCAACGGCACGCTCGCGCCCAGCGATCGCAGCGACATGGCGGCGCAGTTGATCCAGATGCGCGACCAGCTGGTGCAACTCGCGAACACCAACGACAGCAACGGCGACGCGCTGTTTGCCGGCAGCAGCACCACCAAAGTCCCGTTCGTCAAGAATGCGGACGGCACGGTCAGCTATGGCGGCAACGACACCGCGCGCATGACTGCGATCGGCTCCGGCCTGCAGATCTACTCGGGCGATGCCGGCAGCTCGGTGTTCATGAATGTGCCGGCCGGCAACGGCAGCTTCGCCGCCAGCGTCGGCGCCGGCAACACCGGCACGCTGGTCGTGGGGGCCAACTCCGTCAGCGACCCGGCTGCGTGGGCCAGCACCCAGGCCGCCAGTGGCGGCGGCTACACGATCAATTTCGTGGCCAGCGGCAACTGGACCGCGAACGATGCGAATGGCAACCCGGTGCTCGATAGCGGCGGAACCCGGTCGGCGGCACCTACACGGATGGTGGCGACATCAGTTTCAACGGCATGACGATCACGCTCTCCGGCGCGCCGGCGGCCGGCGACACGGTGTCGGTGCAGGCCGGCGGCAAGCAGGACATCTTCAGTACGCTGAACAACATGGTCGCCTTGCTGCAGGGCAGCGGCAGCGGCACCGCGCTCGCGAACGGCCTCAGCCGGCAGATGGAATCGCTCGACCAGGGCCTGGCCAGCGTGAGCAACGTCGAGGTGGCGGTAGGCGGGCGCATGAACACGCTGACGGCGCAGCAGAGCACCTACTCCGACCTCAACGTGACCTACCAGAGCGCGCTGGCCGACGTGCAGGGTGTGGACGCCTATTCGGCGATCAGCAACCTGTCGCAGCAGGCCGCGGCCCTGCAGGCCTCGCAGCAGGTGTTCGCCCAGGTCAAGTCGCTGAGCCTGTTCAACTACATCAAGTAGTCGTCCCGCGTAAGCGGCTCGTGGCCTCGACCGGCCGTACGCCGCTGCGTTGCAGGCACATGGTCCGGGAACCTCGAAAACCTCGCCGGGCTCATCTCGCTCGCCGAATCTTCGGTGCACGGATCTTCGATTCGCCGGCCTTTTGTTCGCTCGGCCTTTCTGTAGGAGCGCACCCTGTGCGCGATGCTTTTCCGTTACGTGACGAAAGGCTCGCGCACAGGGTGCGCTCCTACCGGGCATTGTTGATAGCGCTCGGACCGTCACTGAACAGCGCGAGCTCTGCGTTGTCGCGCGACCGCCGCCTGAAACGACGTGCTGCAGGCGCGCACCCTGTGCGCGATGCTTTCCGTGACGCCACGAAAAACCAGCGCATCGCCGGCCTTATTTGTACGTGCGCACCCCGTGCAGAAGAGCCCGCGCATCGCCGGCCTCATCTGCAGGAGCGCACCCTGTGCGCGATGCGTTCCGTTACGTGGCGAAAAGCTCGCGCACAGGGTGCGCTCCTACCGGCGCAAGCGCGTTGACTGGACGCCTGCGAATCCGCATCGGCCACACCAGGCGCCGGTTTGCCTGGCAGTCGCCGGACGGGCGACACCGTCGCATGGCGATCGGGGCTGGCGGACGTCTATATCGCTTGACATGCGAAAAAAAAGCAATGACGAGGGCTCAAGTATTCCCACGCAGGGCCGAAAAGGTATCCGAGGCGGCTGGCATTCCAATCCTGGAACCTTCCCGCCGGTAAACAAACGACCAACCCAACCGGCCATCGGTTACCGCAGGAGACTCCCATGTCACTCGTCATCAATACCAACATCAGTTCGTTGAACACGCAGAACAACCTGATGAAGTCGCAGAACGCGCTTTCGCAGGCAACCCAGCGCCTGTCCTCGGGCTTGAAGATCAACAGCGCGGCCGACAACGCGGCGGGCTTCGCGATCTCGCAGCGCTACACCACCCAGATCGGTGGTCTGGCCCAGGCCAGCGCCAACGCCAGCGACGCCATCAACCTGGCCCAGACCGCGGGCTCCGCCCTGGATCAGGTCACCGCGAACCTGCAGGCGATCCGTGACCTGGCCGCGCAGTCGGCGAACGGCACCTACAGCGCCAGCGACCGCGCCACGATCGATGCCGAAGTGCAGCAGCGTCTGTCGGAAGTCACACGTATCGCCAATCAGACCACGTTCAACGGTACCAAGGTGCTGGACGGCAGCTTCGGCTCGAAAACCTTCCAGATTGGTGCGAACGTCGGACAGACGGTCAGCGTGGGCATCTCTGGCGGTGTTCGTGCCGACCAGCTGGGTGCGATCGCGACCAGCGGCACGGGTGATATCAGCGCCAAGTTTGCTTCATCCACGTCGCTCACCCTGGCGACGGGTGCGTTGACCATCAAGCAAGGCGCCACCGCTGCGGTGGATCTCGCAGGCACCTACGCCAATGCGGCTGACCTGGCTACCGCTATCACGACCGCACTCGGCGCCGGGAACGGTTCCGCCACGGTGGACTCTGCCACGGGGCAGCTTGTCATCAGTGGTGTCGCGACCAAGGGTGCGATTTCCTTCGGCGGTGCGGCTGCCAGCCAGTACGGTTTCGGCGCCGTGGCAGACGGCACCACGGCCAGCACTTCCAACGTGGCTGCCGCGTTCCAGGGTAGTGCGACCGCATTGAACATCGATGGCTCGACCAACGCTCTCACCATCAATGGCAAAAGCATCACGGGCTCGTTCAATACCGTCCAGTCCCTCGTGGACCAGATCAACGCCACCGCAGGCGTGGGTGCCACGGCAGCGGTGAATGCTGCCGGGAACGGGTTCAATCTGTATTCTCCGGCTAATTTCACTGCCAGCGTCACCGGCATTGGCGGCAGCCTGGGCGATGCGACTGCCACTGGCAGCTTGCAAGGTCAGGACGTGTCGACCGTGGATGACGCCAACAAGCTGATCTCCAGCATTGACGTGGCCCTGACCTCGGTGGCCAGTTTGGCGGCCAACTTGGGCGCGGTGCAGAACCGCTTCCAGTCGACGATCTCGACCCTGAGCGCGCAGACCACGAACCTGCAGGCTTCGCAGTCCACGATCCAGGATGCCGACTTCGCCGCGGAAACGGCCAACCTGAGCAAGGCGACCGTGCTGCAACAGGCTGGTATCTCGGTCCTGGCGCAGGCGAACGCCAACCCGCAGCAGGTGCTGAAGCTGTTGCAGTAACCGTTGCCAGGTCGCCCGCCGCCCTTCCAGGGCGGGCGACCGCACGACGGGCATGACCTGAATGGCGGCAGCGGGCAAGGCACCGCTACCGCCATTCAACCAGGAGTCGCGTGTCAAACCCTTGCCGTTGGCGAGGTTTTTGCAAGCGACTCGGAGCTCCGCGTTTCGCGGTGAAGCCAAACGGAAACTTCGAGGAACGCGCCATGACCACCCCGATCGGCACACCGGCACCAGCCCATCAACCTCGGTACGACCGGCACCACGTCCGGCACACGGGTTCCTCCACCGGCGGCGCCACCGGTCTGCTCACCTCGGCCGGCATCGGCTCGAAGCTGGACGTGAACGCGATCGTCACCGCGCTGGTCAATGCCAAGCAGGCCGGGCCGCAGGCGCAGATCACCAACCGGTCGACGCAGACCAGCGCGACGCTGGCCGGCCTGGCTTCGCTGCAGTCCGGGCTGTCCTCGCTGCAGTCGGCGCTGTCCGCGCTGACCCAGACCGGCACCTTCAGCAGTTTCAACGCGACGCTGGCGGATGCCACGCTCGGCACCACCAGCACGATGAGCAACGCCCAGGCCGGCAACTACACGCTGGACGTGACCCAGCTGGCCACGGCGCAGAAGCGCAGCAGCACCGCGTATGACAATACCGCCGCGATCGGCAGCGGCACGCTGAGCATCGGCGTCGGTGCGAACAGCTTCAACCTTAACGTGTCAGCGACCGACACGCTGTCGAACATCGCGGCGAACATCAACAGCGCTTCGGGCAATCCCGGTGTTACCGCCACCGTCGTCTACGGCGCGGGCGGCGCGCAGCTGCTGCTCAGCTCCAGCAAGACCGGCGTGGCCAACGGTTTCACCATCAGTGCCAGCAGCGACAGCAGCGCCGGACTCGGCGCGCTGGCCAGCCAGCTGGGCACCGCCGGCAGCAATGAGGCGCAGGACGCGAAACTGTCGCTGGATGGCATCGCGATCAGCAGCGCCAGCAACAGCGTCAGCGGCGCGATCGATGGCGTCACCATCAACCTGGCCAAGACCGGCAGCACGCAGCTGACGGTGAGCCAGGACAACAGCGCCGCCACCAAGGCGGTGCAGAATTTCGTCAGCGCCTACAACAGCTATGTCGGCACGGTCGGCACGCTGTCCAGTTACGACGCGAGCCTCGGGCACCGCGGGTGTCCTGCTCGGCGACAGCATGCTGACCTCGGTGCAGCGGCAGATCGCCGCCGTGCTCGGCAGTCGCGTTGCCGGCAACAGCATCGGTTCGCTGGCCGCGCTGGGCGTCACTCGCCAGCCGGACGGCACGCATGGCGGTGGACAGCACCCGGCTGGCTTCCGCGCTCAGCAGCAACCCGGGCGCGGTGAAGGACCTGTTCACTGGCCCGAAAGGCTATGCCACCCAGTTGAACAACACGCTGACCGCGTTCACCTCGAGCAGCGGCGTGCTCGCCACCCGCCAGCAGAGCCTGAACGACAGCCTGACCAAGCTCAGCACGCAACAGACGCAGCTGAACGCGCGGATGTCGGTCTACCAGTCGCAACTGCTCAAGCAGTACACCGCGCTGGACACCATGATGTCCCAGCTCAACAACACCAGCAGCTACCTCACCAGCGCGCTCGCGGCGATGGAAGCGACTTACACCAAGAGCAGCAACTGATCCGGGGAATGTCATGACCAACGGCTACATGCGCAACGCGAGCATGCTTTATCGCCAGAACAGCGTCGCCGGCAGCGTGGAAGGTGCCGATCCGCACCAGTTGATCGGCATGCTGCTGGACGGAGCGATCGAACGCATCCGGCGGGCGAAGGGCGAACTGGCGCTCGGCGACGTCGCCGCCAAGGGCGCCAGCATCACCCGCGCCATCGCGATCGTCGGCGAGCTGCGCGCGTGCCTGGACCACAAGGTCAGCCCGGCGTTCAGCCAGCGCCTGGATTCCCTGTACGAATACGTCTCGCGCCGCCTGTTGCAGGCCCAGTTGAACAATGACGTCGCCGCGCTCGACGAGTCGGTGCGCCTGCTGACGCCGGTTCGTGATGGCTGGCACGCGATTCGCGACAACGGCACGGCCGCGCCGCGCATGGCGGCAATCGCCGGGGTGGCGTGATGGACGCAGGCATGACTCCCGACCTCGAGGTCGCGCTGCAACTGGGCGCGCAGATGGTCGCGGCGGCGCAGGCCGCCGACTGGGAACGGGTGGACGGCCTGCGGTCGATCTGCGCCGACCACGTGCACCATCCCTGGCCCGCCAGCGTGCAGACGCGCGACGCATTCCAGGCGTTGCAGGAACAGCACCTCAGCGTGCTGGCTCTTGCCGCGCAGGCGCGCGAGAGCATTGGTCGGGAACTGGGCACGCTGCGGGGCAACCATCGTGCCTTGAGCGCTTATCTGGATACCGGTAGCGGCAACTGAACCGCGGCATGCTCCGGGAACGCCGGATCAGGGACAAGCCGATGCTTGATTCGAATCGGCATACTGAAGTTCACCTGCGCACGGCGGCAGATCATGAAAGACGATGGGTGGTTGAGATTTTCCGGGCAGGTGGATGGCGATGAGCATGGCCATGCCGGCCGCGAGGCGCTGGCGCAGGCGCTGGTCCTGACCCGCGAGATGCTGTCGGCGGCGAAGGGAGCCGATTGGGAACAACTGTGGCGGCTGGAGGAGGCGCGTGCACCGCTGGTGCGTCGGCAGCATCCGGCCGACATCGTCAGCCGGGCCCAGATCGAGCAGATCCTCGCCTACGATCTCCAGCTGCAGGCGCTGTTGGGGAGTGCCCGGGATGCGATTGCAGGGCAATGGCAACGTGGGGACAACTGGTCCCGGGCCATTGCTTCCCATGAGTGGGCCTCTTGAACCGGAGGTCGACACTGTTCTGAGGTCAGCGCTCCTGTGCCGTCGAATCGCTTATACATATATAGGTGTGATCCGGGACTGGCCAACACGTTGGGAGCTGCGCGATGAGTGATTCCAGGTGGGATGAATTCGAGCAGAGGGTGAGCGTGGAGGAGCTGCTCCACCTCGCCGTCGAGCCGCTGGCCTGGCCAGTACCGCCGGCGCGGGCGCTGTCGCTGGCCGAGCGCAACGGCAATGCGCTGGCGGCGATCGCCGCGCTGGAAGAGCGGCGCGTGGAGGCGGCCGAAGAAGACAACCCGCTGCTGCAGGAAATGCGGCGGATGGATGCCAAGCTCACCGCCCTGGTGGATATCGTCAATCGACTGCTGACCCCGACGGATACGCTGCCCGGACGGCGCCTGGTCCGCTTCAACGCGCGTGGCGCCGTGATTCCGACCGAACTGGTCCCGCCTGGCGAGGCCATGCTGCTGAGCCTGCGTTTCGATCATTGCCGCAGCTTGCCGCTGGAGCTGGCGGCGCAACCTGACCGCCTGCTGGACGACGGCCGTACCTTCGTGGCGTTCACGGCGCTCAGTGACGCGCAGGGTGACGCAATCGAACGGCTCGTTTTTCGCCATCACCGACGAAAAGTGGCAGACGCGCGCCAGTTGCCGGGGTAAGTTGGTCTGCGCATGAGTCCCCCGGCGTGACGTGGATCAGGCGCGCGTGTGACCCAGTTCACACAATCGAGCGGTGATGCGCCACATTTCCCGCCTGGCACAGCGACGTTCCCAGGGCGGATTTCGGCCCGTGAATTTCCCGTGATCCTGCTGGATCAGTCAGTTACGACGCGCCGCCCGAATTCCCGGGCGAACTTTCCAGGCGCAGGACTTCTGACAGGTGACGTACCGCCGTCACCATGGCGCCAAAATTTGGCCTCCTTATTGCACTTGGTTCATCAGCCCAGCGACGGATCGCCGGCACTGATTGAAAAGAGGCCCTGCCGGACGCAGGGACCCACCATAGATGCAAGGGGAACGAGATGCAGAAGTTTGACTTCCTGGTGATTGAATCGGACGCGGCGCGGGTCAACGCGGTGATGTCGGCGCTCCAGTTCCTGGGTTATCACCCACAGCACGGCGCCAGTTGCACCGACGTCAGCGAATCCACCCACGCTTGGCGTGCGGTGTACGTGGGAAAGGTCGACGATGCCGAGATGGAGCGCCAAGTCGCCCTGCTGGGCGACAGTGCCGCCCAGATCCCGCTGCTGCTGGCAGAGGACTCGCCCTGGACCGAGCAACTGCGCGCCCCGAAATCGCCGTTCGCCGGGCGGCTCGCCACCCTGAACTTTCCACTCAGCTATGAAAAGCTGACCGAAACCTTGCGCAACGTCTACGCCCGCTTGCTGGGCGGACGCTCCAGCGGTCAGCGCTTTGTCGGGGAGTCCGCGCCGATGGTCCGGGTCAACGGACTGATCCGCCAGGTGGCGCCATTCGATTCGACCGTGCTGGTGCTGGGCGAATCCGGTACCGGGAAGGAGATGGTCGCCCGCTCCATCCACGAGTGCTCGCCGCGTCGCGACAAGCCGTTCGTGGCGATCAACTGTGGCGCGATCCCGGCCGAGCTGCTGGAAAGCGAGCTGTTTGGCCACGAGAAGGGCGCTTTCACCGGCGCGATCAGCGCCCGCAAGGGCCGCTTCGAGATGGCCGAGGGCGGCACCCTGTTCCTGGACGAGATCGGCGACATGAGCCTGCCGATGCAGGTGAAGTTGCTGCGTGTGCTGCAGGAGCGTGCCTACGAGCGCGTCGGCGGCAGCAAGACGCAACACTGCGACGTGCGCATCATCGCCGCCACCCATCGCAATCTCGAGCAATCGATCGTCGATGGTCGTTTCCGCGAGGACCTGTATTACCGCCTCAGCGTGTTTCCGCTGGAACTGCCCTCGCTGCGCGAGCGGCTGGAAGACCTGCCGACCCTGATCAACGAGTTCAACCTGCGTCTTGCCGGCCGCGGTCTGGGCGCGGTGCGCTTCAGCGCCGGCGCCATGAACGCGCTGCAGGCGCACGCCTGGCCGGGCAACGTGCGCGAACTGTCCAACCTGGTCGAACGCATGGCGATTCTGTTGCCGCACGGTGAAGTGCGCGGCAGCGACCTGCCGCAGAAATACCGGGGCAGCGCGCTGGCGGGTGAAGTCCACGGCGCGGCGCTGCTGGCGATGATGGAAGACGAAGCCCCGGTGGTCGAAGCCGTGTCCCAGCCCGCGTTCGAATCCGAGCGCCTGCTGCCGGCGCAGGGCCTGGACCTCAAGGATCACCTGGCCGATATCGAAGTAGGCCTGATCCGCCAGGCCCTGGACGCCACCGGCGGCGTGGTAGCCCATGCCGCCCGCCTCCTGCACATGCAGCGCACCACCCTGGTCGAAAAGCTGCGCAAGTACGGCCTGCAGCAGAGCATCGCAGCGTAGGTGGAGAGCGGGAAGGGAACGGGGAACGGGGAGCGGGGAGCAGAGCGGGGAACGGGGAAGCAGGGGAGCAGCAGGGGAGACAGGGAAGCAGGAGCAGCGAACGAAAGGCGGAAAACCGAAAACGGAAAACCGAAAACCAAAGCTCCACCACCTTTGTTCCCCGCCTCCTCGTTCCCCGTTCCCCGTTCCCCGTTCCCCAGCCCCTCGCTCCGCCCATGGCACGCCTCATGCATCCACCCCTTTGAAACCCGACACGCGCCGGGAATCCGTCACCAGGAAACACTGACATGGGCACGATCGACGTCAACAACCTGCTTTCCCAGATGCGCCTGATGACGGCGCAGGTACGGGCGCCGGACAGTGCGCTGAAAGCGATGCCGATCGGTGCACCCACGGCCCCTGCGCAGTCGGACTTTTCATCCATGCTCAAGCAGTCGATTTCCGAGGTGGGGCGCAGTCAGATGGAGGCCGGGAAGATGGCGGCGAGTTTCGAGCGTGGCGACCCGGGGGCGGATCTTGGCCGCACGATGATCGCGGTGCAGAAGGCTGACCTGTCGCTGCGCACCGCGGTGGCCGTGCAGAGCAAGCTGGTCGATGCATACAAAGAAATCATGAACATGCCGGTCTGACCGCTCTCGCGTAGACCCCATTCCGCCTTCACCCTGCGAGCAACACCATGGCAGACCACGCCATCGCGGCGACCGACAACACCGAGCGCACGCGACCGGACCCCTTCAAACAGCTTGCCCGCAATCCGGCCACGCGCCAGGTCCTGCTGCTGGTGGCGATCGCGGCCGCCGTGGCCTTTGGCGTGGCGGTGGTGCTGTGGTCGCGCGGTCCGAACTACGGCTTGCTGTACGCCGGACTGGATCAGAAGGACGCCGCCGCGGTGGCGCAGGAACTGCAATCGACCAATACGCCGTTCCAGTTGAGCGGCGACGGCTCCTCGATCATGGCCCCGGCCGCCGACCTGCCGGCCCTGCGCCTCAAGCTGGCCGCCAAGGGCCTGCCCCAGGGCAGCGGCAGCAGTTCGCTGCCGGCGAATGATTCGCCGTTCGGCATGAGCGACCTGGCCGAGCGCACCCGCTACCAGCAACTGCTGGAGTCGGACTTGAGTTCCACGATCGCCGGCCTGCAGTCGATCCGCGCCGCTCGCGTGCATCTTGCCTTGCCCAAGCCGTCGGCCTTCATCCGCGACAATCGCGAGGCCAGTGCCTCGGTACTGGTGACGCTTTATCAGGGGCGTCAGCTGGACGCCGGCCAGGTGGCGGCAATCGTGCATCTGGTCGCTTCCAGCGTACCGGGGCTGGACGCCAGGCAGGTGTCCGTGGTCGACCAGCAAGGTCAGCTGCTGACCACCGACCCGACCAGCCCCGCGGCCGTGGGCGACGATCGCATGCGCATGGCGACGCGCATCGAGAACACCTATGCGCAACGCATCGAGGAATTGCTGACCCCGCTGGTGGGCCCGGGCCGGGTACGCGCCCAGGTATATGCGGATCTCGATTTCAGCCAGTCCGAAAAAGCCACGGAAACCTACGGTCACGATCATCCGGCGCTGCGCAGCGAACAGACCAGCAGCGAGCGCCACGGTGGCGGCGCGGCGTCAGGCGGCATTCCCGGTGCGCTCAGCAACCAGCCGCCGGTGACGGTGGCGCAGCCCACGGCGGCCAAGCCCGATGCCGGCAAGGCCGGCGGCAAGGCAAACCCGGCCAGTGCCACGGCGACGACCCAGGACGCGGACGGTGAAAGCTCGAGCAGCGCCACCCGCAACTACGAACTCGATCGCACCATCAGTCACGTCAGCGACCCGGCCGGCCGGCTGGCGCGCCTGACCGTCGCGGTGGTGCTGGACAACAAGCTGAGCGAGAAGAGCGCGAAGTCGGCTGGCGCCGCCGGCGCAGCCGCCAACAGCGATGGCGTGCCCTTCACCGCGCAGGAATTGCAGCGCTTGACCGAGCTGACCAAGAACGCGGTGGGCTTCGACGCCGCGCGCGGCGACAGCGTCAGCGTGGTGAACCAGCCATTCCATCGTCCCCTGCCGATCGAAGCCGCGCCCAGCCCTCCGTTGTGGGAGCGGCCGGGCGCGATGGACCTGATCAAGCAGGGCATCGGCGTACTGATCGCCTTGCTGGTGGCCTTCGGCCTGCTGCGTCCCCTGCTGAAGGGCGTGACGCGCGGCGAGGCGACCACCAAGGCGTTGCCCGCGCCGCGGCCGCAGCTCTCGGTGACGGTGGGCGACGAGCCCAAAGTCGAGGAACCGGCCCGGCTGGCCGGTGCGGCGCACACGCTCGAATACGAACAACGCATCGGTCAGGCCCGCCGCATGGTGGGTGACAACTCCAAACAGGTGGCACAGGTCGTGATGAACTGGGTAGGCGAAGATGGCCACTGATCCTTCCGAAACGCAGGCCTCCGGCGCCGAACGCGCGGCCATCCTGCTGCTCACGCTGGGCGAACAGGAGGCGGCCGAGGTGCTCAAGCACTTGAGTGCGCGCGACGTGCAGACGATCGGCAGCGCGATGGCCGCGCTGTCCAGCGTGACGCGCGACAACGTCAAACACGTGCTGGACAAACTCGACGACGACATGGGGCGGCAGACCTCCCTTGGAATCGGCACCGAGGAGTACATCCGCAAGATCATGGTCAACGCGCTGGGCGAGAGCAAGGCAGGCGGCTTGATCGACCGGATCCTGCTGGGTCGCAGCAGCAAGGGGCTGGAATCGCTGAAGTGGATGGAAAGCCGCTCGATCGCCGAAATGATCAATCAGGAACATCCCCAGATCATCGCCCTGGTGCTGGCGCACCTGGAGCCGGACCAGGCCGCCGAGGTGCTCGGCTTCCTGCCGCCGCGCGTTCGTTCGGATGCGGTCATGCGGATTGCCACCCTCGACGGGGTGCAGCCGAGCGCGCTCAACGAGCTCGATGAAATCATGGAACGGCAGTTCTCCGGCAGCAACAAGAAGCTCCGCTCCGCCAACATCGGCGGACTCAAGGCGGCCGCCGACATCCTCAACGCGATGGAAGGTACCCACGAGGCCGAACTGATCGGCGCGATCCGCACCCTGGATGAAACGCTGGGCGACAAGATCGAGGAGCTGATGTTCGTGTTCGAGGACCTGGTCGATCTGGACGACCGCGGCATGCAGACCCTGCTGCGCGAAGTGCCGTCGGCCACCCTGATCACCGCGCTGAAGGGTACCGAACCCGAGATCCGCGAAAAGATCTTCGCCAACATGTCCAAGCGTGCCGCCGACATGATGCGCGACGACCTCGAAGTGAAGGGACCGGTGCGCCTGAGCGAAGTCGACGCGGCGCAGAAGGAAGTGCTGGGCATCGCCCGCAAGCTTTCCGATGCGGGGCAGTTGAGTCTGGCCGGCGGCGGGGATGAGTTCGTCTGATGGCCAGCGTTTTCCATTCGGCCGCACAGAATTTCCAGCGCTGGGAGCTGCCCCAGGTGGGCGTCGACCATCCACTGCGGCGGGCGACTGATCCGCCGGAGCCACAGCCGACCGTGCACGAACTCGAGGCGCTGGAGCAGCAGGCGCGTGCGGAGGGTTTCAGCGCCGGTCAGGCCGAGGGCCTGGCGTCGGGCCAGCAGCAAGTGCGCGAGCAACTGGCGCGGTTTGAAGCCTTGTGCGATGCAGCTGCCCGCCCGCTGCAGGTGCTCGACGATGAGGTCGAGAAGGAACTGGCGCGGCTGGCCACGGTGATCGCGCAACGCGTGATCGCCCGCGAATTGCAACTGTCCCCCGAACTGATCATGCAGGCCGTACGTCAGGCAGTGGCGGCACTACCCGCAGCTGCCCGCGAACTGCGCGTGCACGTGCATCCGGATGACCTGGCCTTGTTGCGCGACCTGGGCACGACCGAGAGCCATTGGCAACTGCTCGCCGATCCCGCGCTGGCGCGCGGCGACTGTCAACTTGAAAGCGAGCGCTCGCGCCTGGATGCGCGGGTGGATACGCGCCTGGCAGCCGTGATCGATGCGGTGCTTGGCGACGTCGATGACGAAGAGGGTAAAGCAGAGCCATGAGCCGGGAGCAGTGCGCGCCACCTTCTCCCGCGGGGAGAAGGACTCGCCGCGCGTGCGGGTGCTCTTGCATGCGCACTGACCCCGCCCCTCGCCGCCCGCGCGCCGTCACTGGCAGCAGCAGCTGGCGCGGCGGCGCGCGCGTGCCGAAAGCGTGCGCACGCTGTCGGTGGAGGGCAGTTTGCGCCGGGTCGTCGGCCTCACGCTGGAGGCGGAGGGTTGCGAGGCGGCGCTCGGCGCGCGCTGCCTGGTCGACGCGGCCGACGGGGCCAAACTCGATACCGAAGTGGTGGGCTTCGCCGACGAGCGCCTGTTGTTGATGCCGGTGGGCGACATGCGCGGCGTGTTGCCGAACGCGCGGGTGCGGCCGTGTGCGCAAACCGGTGGCCTGCCGGTGGGTGAAGGCCTGCTGGGTCGCGTGGTCGGCGCCGATGGCAGTCCGCTGGATGGCCTGGGGCCGCTGGATGCGGGCGAGCACGCCTCGCTCAAGCGCGAACCGATCAACCCGATGGCGCGCAAGCCGATCGACGCGCCGCTGGACGTCGGGGTGCGCGCGATCAACGCCTTGCTGACCGTCGGACGCGGCCAGCGGCTGGGTCTCTTTGCCGGCTCCGGCGTGGGCAAGTCCACCCTGCTCGGGATGATGACGCGCTACACCAACGCTGATGTAGTGGTGGTCGGATTGATCGGCGAGCGTGGCCGCGAGGTGAAGGAGTTTGTCGAGCAGACGCTGGGCGAGGAGGGCCGTCGTCGCGCGGTCATCGTGGCCGCGCCGGCCGACGCGCCGCCGCTGAAGCGCCTGCGCGGTGCCCAATACGCCACCGCGATTGCCGAGTGGTTCCGCGATCGTGGCCATCGCGTGCTGTTGCTGATGGATTCGCTGACCCGTTACGCCCAGGCCCAGCGCGAAATCGCGCTGGCCATCGGCGAGCCACCCGCCACCAAAGGCTATCCGCCATCGGTCTTCGCGATGATGCCGGCCCTGGTCGAGCGCGCCGGCAACGACGCCGACGGACGCGGCTCAATCACCGCTTTTTACACCGTGCTGACCGAGGGCGACGACTACCGCCACGACCCGATCGCCGACGCGGCCCGGGCGATCCTGGACGGCCATATCGTGCTGTCGCGCGACCTCGCCGAGGCCGGTCACTACCCGGCCATCGACATCGAGGCCTCGATCAGCCGCGTGATGCCGGCGGTGGTCACGCGCGAACACATGCGGTGCGCGCAGCGCTTCCGCCAGGTCTATTCCGCCTACCGTCAGCAACGCGATTTGATCGCGGTGGGCGCCTACCAGAAGGGTTCCGATGCGCAGGTGGACCAGGCGATCGAGATGTGGCCGCAATTGCGCGGCTTCCTGCAGCAGGAAGTCGATGAACCCATGACGCTGGAACAGGCGATCGCCAACCTGGCCGAACTTGCCGAACAGGTGAACGGATGAACTCGCGCGCCGTCAAGTTGCAACCCGCCGTGGACCAGGCCAAACAACGCAGTGAAGACGCGCTGTCCCGGCTGGCCACGCAACAGCAATTGCTGGCCCGCGCCGAACACCAGCTGAGCGAACTGCGCCACTACCGCGAGGAATACGCCACCGCCGGCGACGCCAAGCTGAGCGTCAGCGTGATGCTCAACCGGCAGACCTTCATCCAGCGCATCGACCAGGCGATCGGACAGCAGAACGTCGAGATCGCGCGCCAGCAGCGCAGGTTGCAACAGGCACGCGACCAGTGGAAGGACAGTCATGCTCGCGAGAGCGCCTTGGGCAGCGTCGTCGCGCAGCACCTCGAGCGTGAGCGGCGCGCCGAAGAGCGACACGAACAGGCCGAGATGGATGAGCGTTTCCAGAATCGGCGCGCGCCATGAAGATCGTGTGCACCGTCGCGTGGCCCGGACGTGCTCATTCCCGCCTGCGCCAGTGCGCATGCGTTTTCGATTCAGGAGCACCCACGCCATGACCACCCCAGCCGTTGGCCCAGCGCCCACCATCCCCGCGTCGTCGAAAGGCGCGCCAGACACTCCGGCGCCAGCTTCGGCAGCGGGATTCGCACACCAGTTGCATGCCGCGCGCCAGCACAGCGACCCGGTCGCGCAAGCGCCCGGGGCTGACCGGCAGGCGCCGCCTGTGCGCGGCCAAGACGGCGCGCACGGGAAAGATCCCGCGCCGCGGAAAGCCGATGCGCGCCAGCCCGACGCCAGCGCGGAGCGACCGGATAAAGCCCGGGACGCTGCGGATGCCCAGGGGAAGGCGTCCTCGAATGCTGCGGCCGGACCTCAAACTGCGGCCAAGGCGCCCACGCCGGCGGCGGTGAGCCCAGCCGCGCCGCTGGTGCCGGAAGCAGTGGCCGATCTGCCGGCAGCGGATGCCGCGTCGGACGAAAAGGATGCCAGCGACAGCGAGCAGGGCGCTGCCGCGCTGGTAAGCGCGATGCTCGCCCTGGTCGGCCCGGCGGTGGCCAGGGTGTTGACTCCCGGCGCGACCGACCTGTCTGCGACGTCCGGCAAATCCGTGACAGCCGATGCCGGAGCTGCGTTGCTGCCGCAGGGTGACGCGGCGTCCATGTCCGTAAATGCGAACGTGGCGTCTGCGGTCATGCCTGCCCCCTGGTTCGCGGTGGCTGATCTGCCTTCGGCGCCAAAGGACCTGCGCGATCTCACTCATGCCGATGCCGCGCCGACCGTGGCATTGACCGCACCGACGCCCGTCGCGCCCACGGGACCGCCAGGCGCGCCCATCCTGGTGCCGGCCAATCCTCACGCGTTCGCGCAGGAACTGGGCCAGCAGGTGACCTGGTTCGTGGACCAGGGCGTCAAACAGGCACGCATCCGCCTGCACCCCGAGGAGCTGGGTTCGCTCGACCTCAAGATCAGCGTCAACCACGGTCGGGTCGACGTGGCGTTCCAGGCGCAACACCCGGGCGCGGTCAGCGCCGTACAGCAGAGCCTGCCGCAACTGGCCCAGATGCTGGCGCAGCACGGCCTGGCGCTGGGCAATACGCAAGTAGGCCATGGACAGCATGATCGTGGCGATCAATCCGGCCATGCCGGGCGCGGCGACCGGGTGTCAGAGACGGGCGAGATCCACGAACCCGGCATGGTCACGCCGTTGAGCCAGTTGGGGCTGGTGGACGCCTTTGCCTGAATGGTCGTGGAGGACTCCCCGGCTGTTTCGTCCGGCCCGATCAGCGTCGGTGCTCGGCAGACTTCCTTCTCCCCTCGGGAGAAGGTGGCGCGAAGCGCCGGATGAGGGTGCGGAGGAAGCTTGCAGCCACAATCTTGAAAGCTGCCGCCGTACGCTTCGTCCGAACCCTCTCCCCAACCCCTCTCCCGACGGGAGAGGGGCACTCGACTATTTGGCTTCGACCCAAGCCACGTCGACCGGCATCGAAAACGCATTCGCCGTGCCGAGAGTCCGTCGAACTGCGGCGGTTCGTTTGACACTGCGTTTGGCTGGACCAAAAGCCTTCTCGACGCACAGATCCTCCCGCCTGCGTCCAGGCCGGTGTTGGCATGGCCACTTCCGCCAAACCCGCTGTGATTGCGTCGCGTCGACGCTCCGGCGCGCGTCAAGAAAGCGCCGTTGCATCCCGTGCGGATCGCTGGCGTTACCCCAGGTATTTGAAATTGCAGGAATTACAAGGATGGCATGCGGATTGCATTCCTCGCTTGCGCCCCTGTTGGCGAATCCATTCCACCGATGCAGCAAGAGGCTTCCATGTCCGAAGACGCACAACCCGAAGCGGCGACCGATAAACCGGCAAAGCGCCGACGCACCCCTTTGATGATCGGCGTGGCGCTGCTGGTGCTGGCCGCTCTGGGTGGTGGAGGGTACTTCTGGCAGTCCCGTCATGCGGCCTCCGCCAAGGCGGACAAGGCCCAGGTGCCGGAGGCCGCGAAGCCGGAATTTTACCAGGCGCTGGATCCCGCCTTCGTGGTGACCTTTCGCGAGGGCGATACCGACGCATTGCGCTATCTGCAGGTGGGCGTGACCTTGATGGCGCATGACCAGCAGGCGCTCACCGTGGCAAAGGAGGCCGACCCGGTCGTCCGCGACCGCCTGGTGTCGTTGTTCAGCAGCCAGAAGTTCGACGTCGTCACCAGCACTGCCGGCCGCGAGAAGCTGCAGGCCGACGCGCTTGCCGCCGTGCGCGGCATCGTGCAGAAGCGGCTCGGGCGCCCTGGCATCGACGCCCTGTATTTCACCAGTTTCGTGATTCAGTGACCGGGGCCGACACGCATGGGCGATCTGCTTTCCCAGGATGAAATCGACGCGCTGATGGATGGCGTGGCCGAGGGTGCCGTCGCGACGGGCAGCGACGAACCGTTGCCGAGCGACGCGGTGATCTCCTTCGACTTTACCCAGCAGGACCGCATCGTTCGCGGCCGCCTGCCTACGCTGGAAATGGTCAACGACCGCTTCACGCGCTTCTTTCGCACCGCGCTGTCCAACGTGTTGCGCAAGTCCTGTGACGTCTCCGCGCTGGGCGTGAAGATGGTGAAGTTCACTGAGTACGTGCATGGGCTGACCCTGCCCAGCAACTTGAACCTGGTGCGCCTCAAGCCGCTGCGCGGTACCGCGCTGGTGGTGTTCGAACCACGGCTGGTGTTCACCGTGATCGACAATTTCTTCGGCGGCAACGGTCGCTTCCACGCGCGTATCGAGGGCCGCGATTTCACGGTGACCGAACACCGCGTGATCCAGATCATGTTGACCGAATTTTTCGGCGCGATGACGGAGGCGTGGGCGCCGGTGCTGGCGCTGGGCTTCGAATACCTGAACTCCGAGATCAACCCCCAGTTCGCCAACATCGTCAGCCCGACCGAGACGGTGGTGGTGTCGCGCTTTCATGTCGAACTCGAAGGCGGTGGTGGCGAAGTCAACCTGGCCATTCCCTACGCGATGATCGAACCGATCCGCACCCTGCTCGACGCGGGCGTGCAGAGCGATCGCATGGACCGCGACGATCGCTTTGCCGATCTGATGCGCGAGGAAGTGCTCGATGCCGAGGTCGACCTCAATGCGCTGTTGCTGGAGACGCGGCTGAGCCTGGGCGAGTTCCTGCATCTGCGCCCGGGCGACGTGATTCCGGTGCAGCTGCCCGAGCTGGCAACCGTTTATGCCGAAGACGTGCCCGTGTTTCGCGGGCGCTACGGCCAGTCCAACGGCGTCAACGCCGTGCGCTTCTGCAACCAGGCCGGCCGCCGCGAGAGGGCGGCGGGCGGCAGTCATTCCAGAGAGAAGAATCCAGCATGAACGAATCCACAGACAGTGCGGTCGCCGAAGCCGGCGAGCGCGTCCAGTTCGACGCCTTGCGCGAGGCAGCGGCGGAAGGCGGGGACGTCAACCTCGACATGATCCTCGATGTGCCGGTGACCCTGGCAATGGAAGTGGGGCGCACCCGCATCAGCATCCGCAACCTGCTCCAGCTCAACCAGGGTTCGGTGGTGGAGCTGGATCGGGCCGCGGGCGAACCGCTGGACGTGTTCGTCAACGGCACCCTGGTCGCGCACGGCGAGGTGGTGGTCATCAACGAGAAGTTCGGCATCCGGCTGACCGACGTGATCAGCCCCGCCGAGCGGGTGCGAAAGCTGCGCTGATGAGTACTTTGGCACTCATGTTGGCTGCCGCCCCCGCGGCCACACCCGAGTTCAACGCGACCGGCGAGCTGTTGCGCGTGATCGCCAGCCTGGCAGCCATCATCGGAATGATCCTGGTTGCTGGCTGGCTTACCCGCCGCATGCAGCGTCGTCCCGGTGGCGGCGGGCGGCGGATCCGCTGCGTGGAATCGTTCGCGGTGGGGACGCGCGACCGCTTGTTGCTGCTGGAGGCCGATGGCAAGCGACTGCTGGTCGGGATGGGCCCGGGCGGCATGCGCACCCTGCATGTTTACGATGGCGCGGCGCCCGAGAGCGCCGAACAGCCACAGGCTGGCAACCCGGCCAAGCCGGTGTTCGCCGAGATGCTGGCGCGCTGGAAGACCCGCGCATGAAGTCCTGGCGCTGGATTCTGGCCGGTCTGCTATTGATCGTGCCGGCGGTGTCGCTGGCGGCCATACCGGGCATTCCGCTGGTGAACGTGCAGCCGGCCGCGAACGGCGGGCAGAACTGGACCCTGTCGCTGCAGATGCTGGCGCTGATGACGGCGTTGACGCTGTTGCCGGCGATCGCGCTGATGATGACCTCGTTCACCCGCATCATCATCGTGCTGGGCTTCCTGCGCCAGGCGCTGGGCACGCAATCGACGCCGCCGAACCAGGTGCTGCTGGGGCTGGCGCTGTTCCTGACCCTGTTCGTGATGTCGCCGGTGCTGAACCGCTCCTACCAGGATGGCGTGAAGCCGTACATGGACGGCCAGATCACCGCCGAACAGGCGCTGCCGGCCGCCTCCGGACCGTTCAAGCAATTCATGCTCGAGCAGACCCGCGACGCCGACCTGCAGCTGTTCACCCGCCTGGCCAAGGAGAAACCCTATGCCAGCAAGGCCGACGTGCCGTTCAAGGTGGCCATGCCGGCGTTTCTCACCAGCGAATTGAAGACGGCATTCCAGATGGGATTCCTGCTGTTCATCCCGTTCCTGATCATCGACCTGGTGGTGGCCAGCGTGCTGATGTCGATGGGCATGATGATGGTGTCCCCGATGATCATCTCGCTGCCATTCAAGATCATGTTGTTCGTGTTGGTGGATGGGTGGACATTGCTGCTCGGCACGCTTGCCGGAAGCTTCTACACATGACCGCGCATGCTGCGCTTGTGTTCGCCTGTGCCGGTGAGCGCTCCCCTGTAGGAGCGCACCCTGTGCGCGATGCTCTTGCTTTTGCTCGTGGCGCATTCAAGGTCAAGAGCTTTCGTCCGCCTTCGGCGCGCGAGTTACTTTCTCTTTGCGTGGCCAAAGAGAAAGTAACCAAAGAGAAAGGCCACCCCGCTTGGCGCTTGCCGGGCATCCTGCCCGGCAAGTCCGTGAGGATCGGCCGGGTTTTTCGATCGGGCATCCTGCCCGAGCGAAAAGGATCGGCATCCATGCCGATCCCCCTGCGGGCCTGTCGACCGATCCTCACCGCCGCACAGGGGCCCCGGTAAAGCAGCGGGCCATCCTGGCCCGCACTTTTCATAAGAGCGAAGTCAGTAGCAAAAGCAAAAACGGCAACGCCGACTTCGCCCTGGCTTTTGCTTCCGAGCTTTATCACCGAGTGCGGGCCAGGATGGCCCGCTGCTCTACCCGGGGCCCCTGTGCGGCGGTGAGTCGGGGTCGACAGGCCGCGCAGCGGGCATCGACAGGGATGTCGATGCCTTTTCGCTCGGGCAGGATGCCCGATCGAAAAGCCCGACCCCGGCTCACGGACTTGCCGGGCAGGAGCCCGGCAAGCGCCAAGCGGGGTGGCCTTCTCTTTTGGTTACTTTTCTCTTGGCCACGCAAGAGAAAGTAACTCGGTCGCCGCAGGCGATCGACCGCTCTGCACTTTGAAGCCTGCGCTGCATGCGCAAGAGCATCGTGCACAAGGTGCGCTCCTGCACTGGCGGCGCGAAACCTATTCGCCGCTTCCGCGGCAAGCCGCGCCGCCGGAGCGTGCAAATGACCCCCGAATCCATCATGGAAATCGGCCAGCACGCCCTCTATGTGGCGATGATGGTGGCCGCCCCCCTGCTGCTCACCGCGCTGGCGGTGGGATTGCTGGTGGGTGTGATCCAGGCGGCGACGCAGATCAACGAGATGACGCTCAGCTTCATTCCGAAGCTGATTGCGATGGCGCTGGTGGGCTTGATTGCCGGGCCGTGGATGCTGCGCCTGCTGGTGCAGTTCACCAGGCAGTTGATCGAGAGCCTGCCGGGTGCGATCAGATGACAGCGCTGGATCTGGCCTTGCTGCCGACCTGGCTGGGTAGTTTTTTCTGGGCGTTGGGGCGGGTGGGCGGGCTGTTCCTGGTCGCGCCGGTGTTCAGCGCCACGGTGGTTTCCGTGCGCATCCGCCTGGGGCTGGTGGTGGTGGTGACGCTGGTGCTGGCGCCGCTGGCACCGACCACGCTCGATCCGTTGAGCGGCGCCGGGATCGCCATCCTGGCCGGGCAGGTGCTGGTGGGGGCGGCGGTGGGGTTCGTGCTGAAGCTGGTGTTCGAGGCGGTGTCGTTCGGGGGCGAGCTGGTGGCGCAAAGCATGAGCCTGGGTTTTGCCGAGGTGGTCAATCCGCAGGCCGGCGGCAGTTCCAACGTGTTGAACCAGTTCTACCTGTTGCTGGTGACTTTGTTGTTCCTGGCCATGAATGGCCACCTGCAACTGATCGCGTTGCTGGCCGACAGCTTCCATACCCTTCCGCCGGGGGTGGCGCCGATCAGCGCCGGCGCGCTGCATGCGGTGGTGGCGTTTGGCACTGAATTGTTTGCCGGCGCGGTGCGCGTGGCATTGCCGGCGATGACCTCGTTGCTGGTGGTGAACATCGGTTTTGCCGCGATCAGTCGGGCGGCGCCGTCGATGAATTTGTTCGCGGTGGGTTTCCCGATCACCGTCTCGCTCGGCTTCATCGCGTTGTGGCTGTCGTTGCGCAGTCTGCCGGGGGCCTTCGATGCACTGCAGGGCGACGCCTGGTCACTGATGCGCAACCTGTTCGGCAGCTAAGACCATGAGCAGACTCTGACATGGCCGAGGGCAGCGACCAGGAAAAAACCGAACAACCGTCCGAAAAACGGCTGCGCGAATCGCGCGAGAAAGGCGAGGTTCCGCGATCGCGCGATTTGTCCGGCGCCTTCGTGGTGCTGGCTGGCGTCGCCGCGTTGATGAACAGCGGCCAGAGCGGCCTGCGGCACGTCCGGCGGATCTTCGAACTGGGACTGGGTTATTCGCGCGGGGCGCTGTTTTCCGACGCCTTGCCGGCTACGTCGTTGCCCGCGGCGATGCGCGAGGCGTTGCTGCTGTTTGCGCCGGTGGCGATCGCCACGATGCTGGCCACGCTGGCCGCGCCCTTGTTGCTGGGCGGGTTGAACTTCAGCGCGCAGGCCCTGCAACCGAAGTTCGAGCGGCTCGACCCGATCAAGGGCCTGGGCAAGATCTTTGCCGTGCGCGGCCTGGTCGAGCTGGGCAAGGCGCTGCTCAAATTGTTGTTCATCGGTGCCGTGCTTGGCCTGCTGTTGCGGCACTGGCAGGGCGAGCTGCAGGCCACCGGCCGCGGCTCGGTGATGGCCGGCATTGCGCTGTCGATCGGCCTGCTCGGCAGCGCCGCGCTGTGGTTCGGGTCGATGCTGGTGCTGATCGGCGCGATCGATGCCCTGTACCAGAAATACGACCACAGCAAGAACCTGCGCATGACCAGGCAGGAGCTGCGCGACGAGATGAAGGAGAGCGAGGGCAACCCCGAGGTGAAGGGGCGCATCCGCCAGGTGCAGCAGGCGCAGTCGCGTCGACGCATGATGGAAGAGTTGCCCAAGGCAGATGTGGTGGTGGTCAATCCCACCCACTTTGCCGTGGCATTGCGCTACGACGACGGACACATGGGCGCGCCCCGGGTGATCGCCAAGGGCGTGGACGTCCTGGCGCAACAAATCCGACTCGTGGCGGGATCCCATCGCATTCCGCTGGTCGAGGCGCCGCCGTTGGCACGCGCCTTGTATGCAACGACCGAGCTGGGTCGGGAAATCCCCGCGTCGCTGTTTGTCGCGGTGGCCCAGGTGCTCGCCTACGTTTACCAGCTGAAGCAAGCTGCGGCGCGGGGTGAGGACCTGCCGGCAGTGCCAAACCCCGAGGTCGATCCCGATCTGATGGGCCCTTATCGCAACGCCTGACGAGTCAAATCCATGACGGGTGCAGATGTACTAGGCAATTTCAAATACGTGGCGCGACGGGGTATTGGCGCGCCGGTGATGATGCTGATGATGCTCGGCATGCTGATGCTGCCGATGCCGCCGTTCCTGCTGGATATCCTGTTCAGTTTCAACATCGCGCTGTCGCTGGTGATCCTGCTGGCCGTGGTCTACGTGATGCGGCCGCTCGAATTCGCCGCGTTCCCCACCGTGGTGCTGATGGCCACCTTGCTGCGCCTCGCCCTCAACATCGCCTCCACCCGCGTGGTGCTGCTGCACGGTCATGATGGCCCCGGCGCCGCCGGCAAGGTGATCGAGGCCTTCGGCGCCTTCGTCATCGGCGGCAACTTCGCGGTTGGCCTGGTGGTGTTCGCGATCATCGTGGTGATCAACTTCGTGGTGATCACCAAGGGCGCCACCCGCGTGTCGGAAGTGACCGCACGGTTCACCCTGGACGCGATGCCCGGCAAGCAGATGGCGATCGATGCCGACCTCAACGCCGGCCTGCTGACCCAGGAACAGGCGCGCGAACGGCGCCAGGAAGTGCGCGAGGAAGCCGACTTCTACGGCTCGATGGATGGTGCCTCCAAATTCGTGCGCGGCGATGCCACCGCCGGCATCCTGATCCTGTTCATCAACATCATCGGCGGCTTCTTCGTCGGCGTGATGCAGCACGGCCTGTCCGCCGCCGAGTCGGCGCGGACCTATACCTTGCTGACCATCGGCGACGGCCTGGTCGCCCAGGTGCCGGCGCTGATGCTGTCGGTGGCGGCGGCAATCATCGTCACCCGCGTGTCCAAGTCGCAGGACATGGGCCGGCAGGTGGTCGGGCAGGTGTTCGGCCAGCCGCGCGCGCTGGCAGTGGCCGCGGTGGTGCTGGGCGTGATGGGCGTCATCCCCGGCATGCCGAACGTGGCGTTCCTGCTGCTCGCCGCCATTTGTGGTGGCGTTGCCTGGATGCTGTTCAAACGTGAGCGGGACACCCGCGCGCGGCTGGCCGAGGTGGTGAACGAGACGCCGGCGACCAGCACGCCCGCCGAGCGGGTGGAACTGGGCTGGGAGGACGTCGCCAGTGTCGACCCGCTGGGACTGGAAGTGGGCTACCGCCTGATTCCACTGGTGGACGTGCACCAGGGCGGCGAGCTGATGGGGCGGATCAAGTCGGTCCGCCGCAAGCTGTCGCAGGAACTCGGTTTCCTGGTGCCGCCGGTGCATATCCGCGACAACCTGGATCTGGGGCCGAACGTCTACCGGATCACCCTGATGGGCGTGCCGATGGGCGAGGCGGAGGTCCACAACGACCGTCTGATGGCGATCAATCCGGGCCAGGTGCACGGCGCCCTGCAAGGCATCGCCACGCAGGATCCGGCCTTCGGCCTGGAGGCGGTCTGGATCGAGAGCGGGCAACGCGAGCTGGCACAGAGTTACGGCTATACCGTGGTCGACCCGGCCACCGTGATCGCCACCCACCTGTCGCACATCCTGCAGGGGCATGCCCACGAGCTGCTCAGCCACCAGGACGTGCAGCAATTGCTCGATCGCCTCAGTGCGAACGCGCCGAAACTGGTCGAGGACCTGGTACCCAAGCGCCTGTCGCTGGGCGTCGTGGTCAAGGTGCTGCAGAACCTGCTGGCCGAGCGCGTGCCGATCCGCAACATGCGCAGCATCGTCGAATCCTTGGCGGAGAACGCGGCGCAGAGTCAGGATCCCGGCGTTCTGACCGCCGCCGTGCGCGTGGCGCTGGGCCGGCAGATCGTGCAGGAGATCACCGGACTGGGCACCGAAATGCCGGTCATCACGCTGGCGCCGGAGCTGGAGCAGATCCTGCTCGGCTCGCTCTCCGGCGGTGGCGGCGTGGCCGGAGCGGCCGTGGAACCGGGCCTCGCCGACCGTCTGCAGCAGAGCGTGGCGGACGCGGCGCGGCGCCAGGAAATGAGCGGCGAACCCGCCGTATTGCTGGTGGCGCCACTGCTGCGGCCGTGGTTGGCGAGGTTTACGCGCCATGTGGCACAAAACCTGCACGTACTGGCTTACAACGAGGTGCCGGACAACCGCAGCGTGCGGTTGGTCCAGGCGCTGGGGCGATGAGAACCGGGATGAAGGGATTCGGGATCAGGGACTCGGAAAGGCATTCGCGGCTGGCTTGGCGCGTTCTTGCTGCTGACGAATCCCGAATCCCGAACCTCGAATCCCGCGCGCGGAGCAAGCAAAGATGAAAATCAAACGATTCGTGGCCCCCGACATGCGCCAGGCCATGCGTGAAGTGCGCGAGGAGCAGGGGCCGGATGCGGTCATCCTGTCGACCCGGCGTATTGACGACGGGATCGAGATCATCGCCGCGCTCGATTATGACGAGGCGCTGATGCGCGAAGCTTCCCGCCAGGGTGCGCCGACGGTGACGCTACCCGCGCCTGCCGCAGAGCCATCCGCGCCGTCGCCGCGAGCGGCCTCCGTGCCGCCGCCGCTGGCGCCGCGCGTGGTGTCTCAGGCGTCCGAAGCGTCGGTGGCGACGCCGCCCGCCCACCCCCTGCCGGCACCCCGCGCAGTGACCCCGATTGCTTCCGCGCCGCGTCCGGTGGCGGCCGTGTCCGCCGCCACGCCAGTGGTGACCGAGCGCGCCGCCGTGCTGGCCCCACTGATGGAGCGTGCCGCCCAGGACACGGCGCAGCTGCGCAGCGAACTGGGCAGCATGCGCGAGATGCTGGAAGTCCAGTTGTCCAGCCTGGCCTGGAACGACATGGAACGGCGCCAGCCGCTGCAGGCGCGGATCCTGCGCGAGATGACCCGCATCGGCATCGATTCGGACGTGGCCCGCACCCTGGTGGACGAACTCCCCGACCAGATCAATGCCGAACAGGCGCGCTACCTCCCCCTGGGCATGCTCAGCCGCAGCGTGGTCGTGAGCGGGCGCACTCTGGTGGGCGAGGAGGCTGGCGTCACCGCGCTGGTCGGCCCCACCGGCGTGGGCAAGACCACCACGATCGCCAAGCTGGCCGCCCGGGCGGTTCTGCGTCGCGGTGCCAGCGAAGTCGCCCTGGTCAGCACCGACCACTACCGCATCGGTGCCGCGGCGCAACTGGAACACTACGGTCGCCTGCTCGGCGTGCGGGTCTACCCGGCTTATGACGGCGAGAGCCTGCGCAAGGTGCTCGAGATGCTGCACGGCTGCCACACGGTGTTGATCGACACCGCCGGCGTTGCCGGCAGCGATCCGCGGCTCAACCAGCAACTGGAGATCCTCGCCGGGGCCAGCGAACTGCGTTCCACCCTGGTGCTGGCGGCGAATACGGATGCGCAGTCGTTGGGCAATGCGGTGCGCTCCTACCTGCCGCTGAAACCGCATTCCTGCATCCTCACCAAGCTCGACGAGGCGCCGAACCTGGGCGGCGCCCTGTCGGTGCTGATCCGGCACCGGTTGCCGCTGGACTACACCACCGACGGCCAGCGCGTGCCGGAGGACATTTCCGTCGCCGATGCGCGCGTGCTGGTTTGCCGTGCCGCGCAATCGCTGAAGAACCACATCCCCGACGACAACCTGATGGCCGAACGGTTCGGCCTCGCGGTGGCCAGCGCATGAATGGAGTACTCGCAATGGATCAAGCCTCCGGGCTGCAACAGATGCTGGCAAAGGTGGCGGGCCAGCCCGCGGCCCAGCCGACGGCACCGGCGGTCATGCCACGCAGCCATCAGGCCAGCAGCCTGCTGGGTGCCGGCCAGCATGCAGCTCGCGCGCGCCGTGCCGGGCGATTGCCGTGGCTGGTGGCAAGGGCGGCGTCGGCAAGAGCACCGTCGCGGTCAACCTGGCGATGGCGCTTTCGGTCGCCGAGCATGAGGTGGTGTTGCTGGACGCCGACATGGGCCTGGCCAACGTCGATGTGATGCTGGGCCTCACGCCTTCGCGCCATATCGGCCATCTGCTCGACGGTGAATGCACGCTGGAGGAACTGCTGCTGCCCGCGGCGCACGGTTTGCAGGTGGTACCCGCCGGTTCCGGTACGCGCCGCCTGGCGCAACTGAACAACGGCGAACACGCGGCGATCATCCGCGCCTTCGACGAGCTGCCGCGCCCGCCCGAATATCTGGTGGTGGACACCGCCGCCGGCTTGGCCGACAACGTGACGATGTTTGCCGCGGCCGCGTCCGAGGTAATCCTGGTGGTGTGCGACGAGCCGGCCTCGCTGACCGATGCCTACGGGCTGACCAAGGTGCTCAGCCGCGATTACGGCGTGCGCCGGGTGCGCATGGTCGCCAACATGGTGCGCAACGAAGGGGATGCGCGGGCGCTGCACCAGAAGCTGGCGCGGGTCAGTGACCGGTTCCTCGACGTGGTGATCGATTTCAGTGGCTGGATACCGCATGACGAGCGTCTGCGCCAGGCCATCCGCAGGCAATGCGCCGTGGTCGACGTGTGGCCATCGAGCCGTTCGTCGCAGGCATTCAAGAAACTGGCTGAGCTGGTCGATAAGTGGGTGGAACCGGACCGCGCAGCCCTCGACCGGATCGCCTTCTTTGGCGGTCAGGCCGTACCGGCTGACGAGGTGCCGAGATGAGTGTCGCTTCGGAGTATCTGCAGGTTTCCCGCGAGAGTGCCGACGAGCTGGTACGTCGACACGCTCCGCTGGTACGGCGGATCGCCTATCACCTGATGGGGCGACTGCCAGCCAGCGTCGACGTGGGTGACCTGATTCAATCGGGAATGATCGGCTTGCTGGAAGCATCACGAAATTTTGCGCAGGACCGTGGCGCGAGCTTCGAGACCTTTGCGGGTATCCGCATCCGGGGCGCGATGCTGGACGAGTTGCGCCGCACTGACTGGGCGCCGCGTTCGGTGCATCGCAAGACCCGCGAAGTGGCGGAGATGATTCACCAGATCGAGACAGAGACAGGCGCGGAGGCGGACGAAAAGGAGGTCATGCGGCGCCTGGGAATGAGCGCCGAGGAATATCACCAGGTGCTGGCCGACGCCGCGTGCGTGCGTCTGCTGAGCCTGACGGCTTCGGACGATGGCGACGAAGGCGGGGTCATGGACGTGGCCGACGAGGGCAGCCTCGGGCCCGAGCAAAGCATCGAGCGCGACGGCATGCGTGACGATCTGGCCGAGGCGATCACCGGCCTGCCTGAGCGCGAGCAACTGGTGATGTCGCTGTACTACGAACAAGAGTTGAACCTGAAGGAGATTGGCGCCGTGCTGGGCGTGAGCGAATCGCGGGTCTGCCAGATTCATGGACAGGCGGTGCTCCGGCTGCGGGCCAGGCTCAGCGACTGGCGCGGCTGACCAGCTGTTGCATTCAGTGGATCAAAGAGCCGCGGTCCGGCTCTTGCCGCATGTGGAGAGAACGTTGGACAAGAACATGAAAATCCTGGTGGTGGATGACTTTTCCACCATGCGACGAATCGTCCGCAACCTGCTGGTCGAGCTGGGTTTCAGCGGCCCGCTGATCCAGGAGGCCGACGACGGCGAGAGCGCGATGACGATGTTGCGCAACACTTCGTTCGGCCTGCTGGTGACGGACTGGAACATGCCCAACATGACCGGCATCGAGCTGTTGCGGAAAATCCGCGCTGACGCGACGCTGAAGACACTGCCGGTGCTGATGGTCACGGCCGAGAACAACCGCGAGCAGATCATCACCGCGGCGCAGGCGGGCGTGAACGGCTACATCGTCAAGCCCTTCGCCGCCGCGACGCTGGAAGAAAAACTGGTCAGGATCTTCGAGCGGATTGCCGCCAGCGGGGTGACCGCATGAACGTCATGACCCCACTCGCGATGGACACGAACCTGCCCGCCGAACTGCGTGAACTGTTGAACAGCCCCGGTGGGCCGGCCTTCGAGCAGGCCCTGGACGTGATGGTGCGCCAGCGCGAGCAAGGCTTGTTCCGGGCACTTGGCCAACTGGCCCGCGACCTGCACGATGCGGTGCGCCGGCTCGGTGGCGACTTGGCGCACGAAGGGTTTTCCCACAGTGTTGCCGACGCGCGCCAGCATTTGCTGGATGCGCTGGATATGAGTGCGCAGGCGGCGCACCGCACCCTCGACTTCGCCGAGCGCATGCGCCCGCAAGCCGAATCGCTGACCATCAACGCCGCCGAAGTGCTGAAGTGGTCGCAGGGCAACGACGGTCCGGCCGCGGTGCTGGCCCGCGAGTCGGTGATGTTTGCCGACAGCTGCCGCGAAGGACTGGCCGACATGATGCTGGCGCAGTCATGGCAGGACCTGACCGGGCAACGCATCAAGAAGGTCGTCGACTTCATCGGCACGGTGGAATCGTCGCTGCTGGAGCTGGTGCGACTGACCGGCGCACTGGCGGGCAGCGATACGCCGACCGGTGCGGCCAGCGTGGCCAGCCAGGAAGACGCCGATCGCCTGCTCAGCGAATTCGGGTTTTGACGAGAGCCTGCTGATGACTCCCAAGGCTCCGGCGCGATGAACGCGGAATTCGACCTCGAGCTGCGCCAGGACTTCCTGGTCGAGGCCGGCGAGTTGCTGGAGCGGCTCGGCGAGCAACTGGTCGCGCTGGAAACGACGCCATGTGACCGCGAGTTGCTCAACGCCGTGTTCCGCGCCTTCCACACGGTCAAGGGTGGTGCCGGTTTCCTGGCGCTGGAGCCGATGGTGTTGCTGTGCCATCACGCCGAGGATCTGCTCAACGAGGCGCGCAACGACAAGCTTGTCCTGGATGCCAGTCACATGGATGCGTTGTTGCTGGCCCTGGACCGGCTCAACGAGATGATGGCCGGCGTCGACGCCGGCGCGCCACTGCAGATGCCTTCACCGTCCCTGCTGCAATCGTTGCTGCCACGGGTGCCCGCGCCGGTGGTGTCGGCGGCGGTCGCATCCGCCGACGCCGGCGCAGCGATTGATGATGACGAGTTCGAGGCGCTGCTGGACCGCATGTACGGCAACGCGCTGCCCGGCACGGTCGAGCCCGCGTCAGCGGCGGTCTCTCCGTCGGCCGGCGCGAGCATGGACGACGATGAGTTCGAAGCGCTGCTCGACAGCCTGCACGGCAAGGCCGCAGTGCCGGTCACGCCTCCTGACCTCCCCACGCCTGCTGTCGTGCCGGCCGCGTCGCCGAGCCCCGCGCCGGCGGCACACCATGCTGCGACGGCGGAAAGCTCGGTGCGGGTGGATACCGCGCGCCTGGACCTCCTGGTCAATCACGCGGGCGAATTGGTGCTGGTGCGCAACCGCATGCTCAGCCTGGCCGCGCGCCTGGGCGACGAAACCCTGGCGACGGCGGCCGCCGAGCTCGATCGCGTGACCAATGATCTGCAGGGCGCCGCGATGGGCCTGCGCATGCAACCGGTAAGTCGCCTGTTCCAGCGCTTTCCGCGCATCGTGCGCGACCTGGCGCGCCAGCTCGGCAAGGATGTGGAGCTGGTGCTCGAAGGCGAGGACACCGCGCTCGATCGCAGCCTGGTCGAGGCGCTGGCCGATCCGCTGGTGCATCTGTTGCGCAACGCGCTCGACCATGGCGTGGAAACGCCTGGCGACCGCGAGCAGGCCGGCAAGCCGCGCAAGGGTTGCATCTGCCTGTCGGCGAGCCAGCGCGGTGAACACATCGTGATCTCGGTGCGCGACGACGGCCGCGGCATGGATCCTGAAGTTCTGCGTCGCAAGGCAATCGAAAAGGGCGTGATCAGCAGCGCCCAGGCCGAGCGCCTGAGCGAGGCCGAAAGTCACGAACTGATCTTCCGTCCCGGCTTCAGCACGGCCGCCGCCGTATCGGAAATTTCCGGTCGTGGCGTCGGCATGGATGTAGTCAAGACCCGCGTCGCCGAATTGGGCGGCACCTTGCGCGTGCACTCTCATCTCGGGCATGGCAGCCAGCTGGAGTTGACCGTACCGCTGACCCTCGCGGTGCTGCGCGTGCTGATGGTGCGCGTCGGCGAGCGCCTGCTGGCCTTGCCGCTGGGCAACGTGGAAGAAGTATTCGAACTGGCCGATGGCCAGGAACACCAGCTCGACGGACGGCTGGTCGCCGATCACAGGGGCCGCGCCTTGCCGTTGGCGAACCTCTCGCTGTGGGTGGGCGTCGAAGCGGGTGCTGCCCGCCACGTGGTGGTGTTGCATATCGGCCACCAGCGGATCGGCTGCATGGCGCATGCCGTGCTCGGCCGCGAGGATGTGATCGTCAAGCCGCTCGGCCCGCTGTTTGCCGATGTTTCAGGCATTGCCGGCGCCACCGTCACCGGCGATGGCCGGCTCGCCTTGGTGGTGGACCTGGCGGGGCTGGCGACTGGCACCGGCGAACTGTTCGCGTCGCTGCAGCCGGGAGGCTGACGACGCATGGACAGAATCAGCACGATCGGCACGATCCTGGGTTTCCTGGTGCTCATCCTGGGCACCATGCTCAAGGGTTCGACCGTGGGGGCGCTGTGGAACCCGGCCGCGTTCGTGATTGTGTTTTTCGGCACGCTGGCCGCGCTGCTGGTGCAGAACCAGGGCACGGTGATCAAGCACGCGATGTCCATGATGAAGATGGTGTACCGGCCGCCGCGGCACCAGCCACACGACCTGATCAGCCGCATCGTGGGCTGGAGCGAGATTTCCCGTCGCCAGGGCCTGCTCGGGCTGGAGTCGCAGATCGACGGGGAGAGCGACCCGTTCATCAGCAAGGGCCTGCAGTTGCTGGTCGACGGCGGTGAGCCCGATACCATCCGCAGCGTGCTGGAGGTGGACCTCGACACGCGCGAGGCGATCGACCTGGCCGGTGCCAAGGTCTACGAGAACGCGGGGATCTATTCCCCGACGCTGGGCATCATCGGTGCGGTGATGGGGCTGATGGCGGTGATGCAGAACCTCGCCGATCCGAGCAAGCTCGGCCACGGCATCGCTGCCGCCTTCGTGGCCACGATCTATGGCGTGGCGTTGGCCAACATGTTCATGCTGCCGATGGCGGCCCGGCTTAAGGCGCTGGTCGGCAAGCAATCGCAGATGCGCGAGATCCTGATCGAAGGGCTGGTGTCGATTGCGCAGGGCGACAATCCGCGCCAGATCGAGTCGCGCCTGCAGGGCTATGTCGCATGAGACGGCGCAAGCACGAGGAACACGTGAACCACGAGGCCTGGGCGATCCCCTACGCCGACCTGATGACCTTGTTGCTGGCCTTTTTCGTGGTGATGTATGCGGTGTCGGTCGTCAACGAGGGCAAGTTCCGGGTGATGTCCGAGTCGCTGATCCAGGCGTTCAACGGCCCCAATGGCGCCCTCGTGCCGCCGTCGGTCGTGCAGGGCAAGGTGAACAGCTCGGCCGCCGTCTCGGTGGATCGTTCCGGGGCGGCGGTCAGCCCTGTCGCGCTGCCGCTGCCGATGCGCCCGAAGCCAGTCGCTGGTGCGGGGAGTCACCCGGGCGCCGGCCAGCAGAACCTCGACACCATAGAGAGCCAGGTGCGCCGCGCGTTGCAACCGCTGATCGACCGCAACTTGGTGGTCGTGCGGCACCAGCAGGACTGGCTCGAGATCGAGATTCGCACCGACATCCTGTTTCCCAGTGGCGTGGCGCAGCTGTCGACGTCGGCCGACGCCGTGCTGCAGAAACTGGCCAGCATCCTGGCCCCGTTCCCGAACCCGCTGCGGGTCGAGGGTTTTACCGACAACGTGCCGATCAGCACGCCGCAATATCCGTCGAACTGGGAGTTGTCGGCGGGGCGGGCGGCCAGCGTGGCGCGCCTGTTCGCCTTGAGCGGGGTAGCGCCGGACCGGCTCGGCATCATCGGCTGGGGCGAAGTGCGTCCCCGGGCCGAAAACACCACGATCGAGGGCCGCAACCAGAACCGGCGCGTGGTGGTCGTGGTGATGAATGCGGCAAAGGATGCCCCGCGTCGCCTGAGCGACGCCGCGGCGGTGGGCCAACTCGCCCGGGCGGATGCGGCGCCGCCGCTTGCCGGCCCTGCGCCGGCAGTGCCGCTCGTCCGTGCCGCCTCTGCCGCCGTGTCGGCGGACAAGGGTTCCGGCTCGCCGGCCAGCGCACCAGCGGCAGCGGCCGACGTCCGCCATGCCGGACCGGCCACGCCCGCGGCGGACGGCTTGGCGGAGTCCGCGCGGCGACGCGTGAGTCCGGATCGATGAGCCGGACGATGGCGCCGGCGTCGCACCGGATACACCGGCGATGAGCGCGGCTGACTCGGTCGCGCCCGCCAGCCGGCATTGGCTGTCGTTCCACATCGGCAGCCAGCTCTACGCGGCTCCGCTGGCCGACGTGAGCGAGGTGATCCGCGATGGTGATGTCACGCCCGTGCCGGGCGCCGCGCACGATGTCCTTGGCGTTCGCCACCTGCGTGGACGGATCGTTCCCGTGCTGGATGGCTGCCTGCGCCTGGGGGTGCCGCCGCCGATCGCCGATCCGGCCCAGGTGCGCATTATCATGTTGGCGCCCGCTAGCCAGCTGGTGGGGTTGCGGGTGGAGGCGGTTGGCGAGCTCCTGTGTACCGATGGCATCGAGATCGAGCCGCCGCCGCCGGGCCGTGCCAGCCGTCGTGACGATCCGGTAAGCGGCGTGCTGTCCTGGCAGGGCGGGTTCGTGGCCTTGCTCGATGTTCCCCGATTGTGTCGATTGAGCGGAGAAGATGCGCATGTGGCTTGAAATCGGGGTTGCGATCCTGCTCGCGCTGGCGCTGGCCCAATCGGCGTTGCTGTTCCACCTGTGGCGGCAATCGCTGCAGCTGCGACGCCGCGTCGAGGGACTCTCGCATGGCGCGGCGCATGCCCTGACCGACGTGCCGACCTCGATGCTGGTGGCGGCGCTGGGCCGACTGGAGCGACAGCTGCGCCTGATCGAACAGAAACCGGCCCCCTCGCGCCAGGACTATGGCCTGGCCCAGCAACTGGCGCGCGAAGGCGCCGACCTCGAGCAATTGACCAGCCGCTGCGGGCTGTCGAACGACGAAGCCCGGCTGGTCATGCAGATGCATCCGGCTAGTTCCTGAGTCAGCAACTCGGCGCCGTTCGGCCATTGCCTCCAGCCCGCGGCCGCGCGACATTGGGTTCGCTGACAACGCCCATGCGTCGTCATTCCCGTGAAATGTCGATAAAAAACGACAGCCCGGGCGGATTGACAGGATTCTGTACAGTCCGTACGGTTTGGACATGACCCTGAAGTCCACTTCGAAGGGTGTCGAGGAGGCGCGGCAGCAATTGCCTGCGATCCTTGCCGCCGCTGCCGCCGGGCGCAGCACCATCATCACCCGCCATGGTCGCAAGGTGGCCGCTGTGGTGCCGATGGACGCGGTCAAGCCGCTCGCGGCCGATGCCGCTGACTGCGTTGGCCGGGACCGGCCGTGGTTTGTGGGGCAAGCGCAGCGCGCAAACGATTGCCCGGCTGCGCGACGAATGGAGCCGCTAGACGCAGCGGCGTTGCCGGCAGATGCGCTGCTGCTGGTCGACAGCGCGCCGATCATTTACGTCCTCGAATCCCATGAAAAATTCGCAGCCACGTTTCGCGCCGATGTTCGAGCGCCACGCGCGCGGCGAGATCGCGTTGGCGGTGACCACGGTCACCATCGCCGAGGTGCTGACCGGGCCGCTTGCGGCTGGCGAGGAAGCGCTGGCCAAGCGCTATCGCGCGACCCTGGAAACCTGGCACGTCGTCGATTTTGGCGTCGACATTGCCGAGAGCGCGGCGCGGCTGCGCGCAACCTATCATCTGAAATTGCCCGACGCCATCCAGCTTGCCAGCGCCCTGGCGATCGGCGCCGACGCGCTGGTGACGCATGATCGGGACTTTGCGAAGGTACGCGGGCTGCGTATCCTCGGTTGAGGGCCGGCGTTCTCGTTCGCCGTCAACCAAGCGATGGCGCAGACGCGCAGACAATCGAGCCGCGACTTATTCCTCGGCGGCGTCGTAAATCGTCGCCAGCACGGAGGCGGCGGACGCGTAAAGTTGCACCGGGATGTCGTCGCTCAGGCGCAGCGCGGCCAGCAGGGCGGCAATCTGGGCGTCATGATGCAGCGGCACGCCGAGGTCTTTCGCCCGAGCGAGCAGGAGTTCCAGCGATTGTTCCGGCATCGACCGGGGCTCGTCGCCACCGCCGGACAAACGCAGGCTGACCCGGCGCGGTGGCGGTCGGGTATTCATGCGGTCGCCTTCAGCAGCAAGGCGCTGCTGCCGCCTTGCGGTTGCGGCGTGCCGATCTGGCAGCTCAGTTGATCGAGCAGGACGCCGCACGCGGCCAGTCGCTGGCGCAGCGGCTCGAACTGGCGTTCCAGCCGTTGTGCGGTTTCGCTGCGCTCGGCCCATAGCCGCACGGACAGCCGCGGTTCGCGCAACTGCAGTTCGCCCTGGATCGGTCCGAGCGCGGGCAGATCCAGCGCAAAGCCCAGGGTCCAGCCATGGCCGCCGTCGACGGTGTCGGTGCTGTGCTCCAGCTTGATCTGCAGAATGTCGTGGCCATCCTCGCCCAGCAACGGGATCTCGAGGATCCAGGCGGCGGTCGGGTTCGCGCTCGCATCCAGTTGCGCGACCTCGATGCGCGCCAGCGCCGCCTTGACATCCCCATGCAGACGATTGAGCAGCACGGCCACGTCCTCGTCGCCGGCCAGCGCCAGCAGCGGCAGGCGCGCCTGCGCCTGCAGACCGCGCTGCAGCAGGGGCGGCGCGATTTCGCCGCGCCCCGGCGGCGGGGCGGCGGTGTCCTTGTCGAGCAGGCCGGCCAGGCGCAGCAAGGCACCTTTCCAGTCATCGGTGACCAGAGCCGGCTCTCCGCTGTACGGGTGCAGCAGCCGGGACTCAAAAAACAGGCCACTGCGCAGGATCGCCTCGCGCAAGCCATCGCCACGGGTGATTTCCGCCGGGGTGCGCAAGGTTTGTTCCAGTACGGCCAGCGCCGTGCGCACGTTGGCCGGCAGCTGTCGCAGGGTGGAACGCTGCGCCAGCGCCGACAACGTGGCGAGCAGAGGTGCATAACCACTCTGTTGCGGCAGGCGCTCGCGCAACATGCGCTGAAAGGTTGGATCAGGCAACTGGGTGAGCACTTCCAGCTGGGGTTGCGCGCCCAGACTGAGCACGCGCACCTGGAACCGGGAGGGCAACTGGCTGTGCGCCACGTCGGCCTCGACCGTGAGTGCTCCAACCTGCAACACCAGCAGCCCCTGCGGGTTGATCCCCAGCGGCCGCGCCGACAGCACCGCGCCAATGCGCCAACTCTGGGCCGTGGTGCCAGAGGCGGCACCGGCCCAGGTAAGCGCGGCGATGCTGATCGGTGGAATGTTCAAGCAGAGGTTCCTGCACCGCAGGTGGATGTCGGCAAGGGGTGGTCGGAAAGGGCATCGGCTGCCTGGAAGAATACTTGAGTGTCTGTCGAAGGAACTTGCATGACGCGAGCCCGCAGACACTCGTGTATTGGGTGGGTTTTGCCTGCCGCCCGTGCCGCTGGCCCGGGCCGTTTCCCGCTTGCTCACGGGAGTCCGCCCATTGTCAGGGTGGCCACCTGGGACAAGGGCTAAAGCGATCCGCCGTTCGGCCGATAGACCTCTCGTCAATGCGTATCGGGATTCGGGCGTGGCCGGCAAGCGAACCACAAAACAGACCAGGGCGGGCAAGTCGCCCGTGGCCGCAACCAAATCTCCGACGGCCGATGAGGCTGACGCGGCTGTGGTGCAGCTCCCGGCTGACTGTCGCCTGGCCGCGCAGGCGGCGCTGAAGGCGCAGTTGCAGGAGGTATTGCACAAGGGCGAAACCGTCCTCGATGGGGAACGCCTCGAGCGCATCGACACCGCGGCGCTGCAGCTGCTGGTGCTGTTCCGGCGTGAACTGGAAAGCCGGGGCGGCACACTGCGCTGGCGTGGTGTGAATCAAGTCCTGGTCGAAGCGGCGAGTCTGCTCGGGCTGGACCCGTTGTTGAACCTGCCAGCGGTGACGCTGGCCTGATTGCGGAGTGGCAGCATGGCAAAGATTCTGGCGGTAGACGATTCGGCCTCGATGCGTGGCATGGTGTCCTTCACCTTGCGCGGAGCAGGCCACGAAGTGACCGAGGCGGCCAACGGCCAGCTGGCGCTGGACGCAGCGCGCGGCAGCAGCTTCGAGCTGGTGCTGGCGGACGTCAACATGCCGGTGATGGATGGCATCGCGATGGTGCGCGAACTGCGCGCGCTGGACGCGTACAGGGGCGTGCCGATCCTGATGCTCACCACCGAATCGCATACCGAAAGAAAGATGGAGGGCAAGGCCGCCGGCGCCACCGGCTGGCTGGTCAAGCCGTTCGATCCGGAACAGCTGCTGGCCACGGTCGCGCGCGTGCTGCGTTAAGCATCCATGAGCGTCGTCGATCTGACTCAATTTCACCAGACCTTCTTCGAGGAAAGCCGGGAAGGGCTGGACGCAATGGAAGCGGCGTTGCTGGCGCTGGATTCGGGCCAGGCGGACCCCGAGCTGGTGCATACCATTTTTCGTGCGGCGCACTCCATCAAGGGTGGCGCCGCCACGTTCGGCTTCGCCGACGTGGCGGCCTTTACCCACGTGGCCGAATCGCTGCTGGAGGAAGTGCGCAGCGGGCGTCGCGACGCGGACGAGGAACTGATCGAGCTGTTGTTGCGTGCGGTGGATACCCTGCGCGCGATGCTCGCGCGATCCAGCCGTGGCCAGCCCGCCAGCGACGCAGACAGCGAGGCGCTGCGCGCCGCGCTGGCCCGACTGGTCAGTGGCGGGGCAGCGACACCGGTGGTCGTCGCGGCGCGGGAGGCGGCCCCGGCGGCGGGCTGGCGTGTCCACTTCACCGCGTTGCCGCACCTGTTGCAGACCGGCAACGACCCATTGCGGGTGTTCCGCGAATTGCAGCTATTGGGCCGGCTTGAGGTGCTGCGCGCGTTCGTGCTCGATGCGGCGCCGGCACGCTTGGCCGAGCTCGACCCGGGCCAGTGCTACCTCGGCTGGGAACTGCATCTGCATGGCACCGCGTCACGCGGCGATATCGAGGAGGTGTTCGACTGGCTCGAGGGCGACTGCGAGCTGGTCATCGAGCCGGCTCCCGGCGCCACGCCGGCCGCAACCATCAAGCCGATTGCGCCGGTTGCACCGGTGGCGACGCCGCCGGCCGTGGCGGTGCCGCCAGCCAGGTCATTACACGGGTCCGGCGTGGTGCACGAGGACGCCGTGACATTCAACGAGGGCGGCTCGATTCGGGTGGGCGTGGACAAGGTCGATGCGCTGATCAACATGATGGGCGAACTGGTGATCACCCAGTCGATGCTCAGCACGATCGGCGAGCAGTTCGACCCCTCGCAGCTGGAACGTCTGCGCGACGGCCTGGTGCAACTGGAGCGCAACACGCGCGAGCTGCAGGAGAGCGTGATGCGCATCCGCATGCTGCCGATTGCCTCGGTGTTCAATCGCTTTCCGCGCCTGGTGCGCGACCTGGAACACAAGCTCGGCAAGCAGGTCAGGCTGGAGCTGCACGGCGAACACACCGAGCTGGACAAGACCGTGCTGGAGAAGATTGGCGATCCGATGGTGCACCTGGTGCGCAATGCGATCGATCACGGGCTGGAGACGCCCGCCCGGCGCCGCGCCGCCGGCAAACCGGAGACCGGCACGCTCCGGCTCGAAGCCTTTCACCAGGGCGGCAATATCGTGGTGCAGATCAGCGACGACGGCGCGGGCCTCAACCATGCCGCCATTACGGCCAAGGCGCAGGAGCGCGGCTTGATCCAGGTCGGCGAGGAACCCGATGACGCGGCCATTGCCGAGCTGATTTTCCAGCCGGGATTCTCCACCGCGGACCAGGCTACCGATCTGTCCGGCCGTGGCGTCGGCATGGATGTGGTACGCCGCAACGTGCGCGATCTCGGCGGCAGCGTCAGCGTGCGCAGCCAGACTGGCAAGGGCAGCGTGTTCACCATCGTGCTGCCGCTGACCCTGGCGATCATCGATGGGCTGGTGACCGCGGTGGGGCACGAGCGCTACATCATTCCGCTGATCTCCATCGTCGAGTCGCTGCGCCTGCACAAGGACACGGTGCGCAAGGTCGCCGGCGGCGGTGAAGTGTTCCGCTTTCGCGACGCCTATCTGCCGATCGTGCGGCTGTACCGCGCGTTCGGCTGCGCTGCGGCAATCACCGACATCGAACGCGGCATCGTGGTGGTGATCGAGGGCGAGGGACGCCGCGTCGGTTTGCTGGTGGACGACCTGCTCGGCCAGCAACAGGCGGTCGTGAAATCGCTGGAGGCCCATTACCAGCGCGTGCAAGGCATCTCCGGGGCCACCATTCTCAGCGATGGTTCGGTGGCGCTGATCGTCGACGTGGTCGGCACGGTGCGCCTGAGCCAGAAGAACAGGGCGGCCTGAGCGTCGGTTTTTCGCAACCTTCCGGCTGCGGTGGCTTCGCGGGCACGCGCACGGCGACCTGAACCTGCGTGCGGATCCTGCCAGCGCCGTGCCAATGCGACCACATCCGGCCACGGTCGGGCTCAAGTTCTTCCTCGGCGCGCCGATGCAGTCGGTGCAACAGGGCAATCGCGAAGCCCGTGACGAGGTAAACCTTCCATGTACGACAACGACCCGGCCACGGCGCCAACGGTGCAGCAACTCACGTTCAGCCTGGCGGGCGAGGAATACGGCGCCGACATCCTGTCGGTGCGCGAGATTCGCGGCTGGTCGCGCGTGACGCGCATCCCGCAGACTCCCAGCTACCTGCTGGGCGTGCTGAACCTGCGCGGGGCGATCGTGCCGGTCATGGACCTGCGCCTGCGCTTCGGCCTGGAACGCGAGGCTTATGACCAGAACACGGTGGTGATCATCGTGGCCGTCGCCGAGCGCCTGTTCGGGATCGTGGTCGATGCGGTTTCCGACGTGGTCGACATTGACCTGGCCGCCATCAAGCCGGTTCCCGACATGGGCGCGATCGTGGACACGCGCTACCTGAAGGGGCTGGCGACCCATGTCGAACGCATGGTGATGCTGCTGGATGTGGAGAAGCTGGTGCGTCCGGAAGACGTGGAGACACTGGACGCGGCGCTGTCGCGCGCCCGGGAAGTTGAAGTTGCTGCCTGAATTGCCTGAACCGGGAAAGACCTGCTGATGAAGATGAAGAATATTTCGGCGCGCTTGGCCATGCTGTTGGCGTTGAGCGTCAAGGCACGCATGATCGCCGTGTTCACGTTGCTTGGCCTGATGCTGATCGCTGGCGCTTTCCTGGGCCTGCGGGTCATGCACGTGCAGAACGAGTCCAGCCGGCAAAGCTATGAGGAGGACATGGTCTCGGCCAACCTGGTTTCCTCCATCGCGCAGCGTTCGCTGATGTCGTATATCGCATTGGGCGAGGCGACGGCGTTGATCGCCAAGCCCGATCAGATGAAGCAGAAGATTGCCAACTTCAACCAGGCGCAGCAGGACATCAGCGAGCTGCGCAAGAAGCTGGCCACCATGCCGATGGCCGCATCGGTGGCCAAGTTGTACCGGGACTGGACGGCCTCCACGGCCGACATGAACTCCAGCAGCCAGGATCTGCTGAAGGCGCTGGCGAGCAAGGACGAGAGCTCGCAGGACTTGCTGGACATGGAGTTGCGCCCGCTGATGATGGACCGCGATCAACGCCTGGCGAAAGTGGTGGAGCAGCAGCGTCTCAACGCCGAGCAGAACTTCCAGCGGCAGGAGCAGCGCTACCAGAGCGCGCGCAATGTCACGGTGGTCGCCCTGGTGGTCGGCTTGCTGGTGGCGCTGATGATGGTGGTGCTGTTGATCCGCTCCATCACCGGCAGGCTGTCCCGCGCCGTGGCTTACGCCCATGCCATTTCCGAAGGACGGCTGGGCCACGATATCCATCTTGGTCGCAATGACGAGCTGGGCAAGCTCATCGGTGCATTCCGGCTGATGGATGAGCGACTGAGCGAAATCGTCGGCGAGGTGCGCCAGGGTTCCGACGCCGTGAGCAGTACCGCGCAGCAGCTCGCCCATGGCAATGATGACCTCAGCCAGCGCACCCAGGAACAAGCCTCCAGCCTGGAGGAAACCGCTTCATCGATGGAGGAAATGACCTCCACGGTGAAGCAGAACGCGGAGAACGCCAGCCATGCCAACCAGCTGGCGCGGGGCGCCCGCGAGCAGGCGGAGCGCGGCGGCGAGGTGGCGGGCAGGGCGATCCTGGCGATGGCCGAGATCGACGCCTCCCGCAGCAAGATCGGCGACATCGTGGGCTTGATCCAGGAGATCGCGTTCCAGACCAACTTGCTGGCATTGAACGCCGCCGTGGAGGCGGCCCGCGCGGGCGAGCAGGGCCGCGGCTTCGCGGTGGTGGCCACCGAGGTGCGCTCGCTGGCCCAGCGCAGCGCCGGCGCCGCCAAGGAAATCAAGGGCCTGATCACCGACAGCGAAGAAAAGGTGCGCACCGGTTCGGAGCTGGTGAACCAGTCCGGCAAGGCGTTGGCCGAAATCGTCGACAGCGTGAAAAAGGTCACCGACATCGTGGCGGAGATCGCCGCCGCCAGCCAGGAACAGTCCGCCGGCATCGAGCAGGTCAACAATGCCGTGATGCAGATGGACGAAATGACCCAGCAGAATGCGGCGCTGGTGGAGCAGGCTTCCGCCGCCGCCCGCGCGATGCATGAGCAGGCTGGCGAGCTGAGCCGCCAGGTGGGTTTCTTCCAGCTGGGCCACGAAGAGGGATCGCTGGCCGCGCCGGCGCGCGCCAAGGCCGTGGCGGTGGAGACGGCGGCCGTGTTCGCCGCCGTGCGCGACGCGCGGCCAAGGCATGCGGTGGCCGAGGGCGGCGCTGCCGCGGCCGGTGTCTGGAAGGAATTTTGAGATGAACGCGGTGCCCGGCATGCTGCATGACGATCTTGCGGCCGACAACGGTGAACCAGCGCTGGGCGAGGGCGATTTCCAGTTCCTGCGCAAGTTTGTGCTCGAGCACTGCGGCATCTCGTTGGGTGATCACAAGCGCGAGCTGGTGCAGGGTCGGTTGCGCCGCCGCTTGCGCACGCTGGGGCTGCAGCAGTTCCGCAGTTATTGCGACCTGCTGCGGCGCGATCCGCAGGGCGAGCTGGGCGAACTGGCCAGCGCGATCAGCACCAATGTCACCTCGTTCTTCCGCGAGGCGCACCATTACGATCTGCTGGCGAGCGAGCTGCTGCCGCGCTGGCTCGAACAGAAGCGCCGCGAAGGCGACCGCTTGCGCATCTGGTCGGCCGGTTGCTCCACCGGCGAAGAGCCCTATGCCCTGGCGATGGTGCTGGCCGAGGCGCTCGAGAAGCACGGCACCAGCGGCATTGACGCAAAAATCCTCGCCACCGACCTGTCACCGCGGGCACTGGACGCTGCGCGCAGCGGCATCTATGCGCTGGACCGCCTGGCTGGAATCAGCGACGAGTTCCGGCGTCGGTGGATGCTGCGTGGTTCGGGCGAATACGAGGGTCTGGCCAGCGTGCATCCGCGCTTGCGCGAGCTGGTCAGCATCCAGCCGCTGAACCTGCTGCACGTCTGGCCAATGAAGGGTCCGTTCGACGCGATTTTCTGCCGCAATGTGGTGATCTACTTCGATCAGCCAACCAAACAGCAATTGTTCCGGCGTTTCGCCCAGCTGCTGTCGACCGGCGGCTATCTGTTCCTGGGACACAGCGAATCGCTGCACGGCATCAATGACGAGTTTGAGCTGGTCGGTCGCACCGTCTACCGGAAGCGGAGCTGATGAAGGTACGCGTCGATGATCGCCGGGTACGGCCGGCGATCGCGCCGCCTCCCGCCGGTTTCGAGCACCTGCGCCGCTTCTGGGACCCGGCCCATGGCTGCATGACGGTAAGAGTGCTGCCGGGCGAATTCTATGTGAGCGAGCAGGAAGAGCTGGTCAGCACCGTGCTCGGGTCCTGTGTCTCGGCCTGCATTCACGACATCCACCGCGGCGTCGGCGGCATGAACCACTTCATGCTGCCGGAGTCGGTCGGCGAGCGGGACGGCTGGTCGTCCACCGTTGGCCGGGCCGCGCGTTACGGCAGCGACGCCATGGAACAGCTGATCAACGCCATCCTCAAGGCCGGTGGCCGGCGCGAGGATCTGCGCGCCAAGGTGTTCGGCGGCGGTCGGGTGCTGGCGCGGATGAGCGACGTCGGCCAGCGCAACATCGAGTTCGTGGAACGCTATCTCGCCACCGAGAACGTCGCCGTGGTGGCATCGGACCTGGGCGGCACCTATCCGCGTCAGGTGCAATTTTTCCCCCACAGCGGCAGGGCGCGGATACGCCTGCTGCGTCGCAGCGATGACCTGAAGCAGGTCGCCGACGAGCGCGGTTACCTCAAGCGTTTGGCAAAAGATCCGATAAAGGGTGAGGTGGAGTTGTTCTAGGGGGAGGGACGAGGGGTAGGGCAGGAGGGGCGAGGGACGAGGGGCGCTATCCACTCAAGCCTCGACCCTCATCCCCTGCCTCACCCCGCGCCCCTCATCCCTCGCCCCCAACACACAGGCAGAGAAGCAGGCAATGACAAGGGTGCGTGTTCTGGTAATCGACGATTCCGCATTGGTGCGCAAGCTGATGTCGACGATGCTTGCCTGCGATCCGGCCATCGAGGTAGTCGGCACCGCCGCCGATCCGCTGATTGCACGCGAGAAGATCAAGCAACTCGATCCCGATGTGCTGACCCTGGATGTCGAGATGCCGCGGATGGATGGCATCACCTTCCTGGAGAACCTGATGCGACTGCGCCCGATGCCGGTGGTGATGGTGTCGTCGCTGACCCGGGAAGGCGCCGAGGTGACCTTGCGTGCGCTGGAGATGGGCGCGGTGGATTTCTTCGCCAAGCCCGATCACGACCTGGCTGCCTGCTTCGAGGAAAGCGCCCAGGAAATCTGCCAGAAGGTGAGGCTGGCCGCACGCACCAGGCCGCGCGCCCGCACCGCGGTGCGCAAGCTGGATGTCGCGCCACGGCTCTGCGCCGATGCGGTGTTGCCGCGGGCGCACGGCGCCGGCATGCGCGGGGACAGCCCGATCATCGCCATCGGCGCGTCCACGGGCGGCACCGAGGCGGTACGTGTGGTGCTGGAAGCGATGCCGCCGGACGCGCCGCCGATCCTGGTGACCCAGCACATTCCCGCTGCTTTCAGCGGTCCGTTTGCCGAGCGCATGGATCGTGTTTCGGCGATGCGCGTGTGCGAGGCGCGTGATGGCCAGCCGATCCAGTCCGGCCATGTCTACATTGCCCCCGGCAGCCACCACCTGCTGGTGATGTGGGACGGCGCCAAGCATGTCTGCCGCCTGCACGACGGTCCGCCGGTGAACCGGCACAAGCCCAGCGTCGACGTGCTGTTCCGCTCGATGGCGGCCAGTGTCGGGGTTGCCAGCATCGCGGTGTTGTTGACCGGCATGGGCGACGACGGCGCGCGCGGCTTGCTGGAGTTGCGCCAGGCGGGTGCGTCCACGCTGGTGCAGGACGAAGACAGCTCGGTGGTCTGGGGCATGCCCGGCGCCGCCTGGAAACTCGGCGCCGCGGACGACGCGCAACCGCTTGACCAGATCGCCTCGCGCCTGCTGCAGCTCGCGCGCCAACCTCTTGCCGAAGTCGCGCACGGCTGAACCCCCGAGTCCTCCATCATGGCTTCCACCTCTCAACTTTTTGCCAAACGTCCCGTGCTCAGTGAAGGCATGCTCGGTCGCGGCGCCAGTGCGCTGGCCCTGTTGTTGTCGTTGCTGTGGCATCCGGTGTGGCTGGCGCCGGTGCTGGTGGTCGTACTCACATTCGCGTGGATCATGGAGGCGCGGCCGCGCGCGCCGGTTCCCGTCCTGCCAGCGGCGGCCGACCATGCCGGGCCGGTACGCGAGGCGCTGGACGACGTGCGTGACGCCCTGCTCGATGAGCTCGGCCATGCCAGTCGCGAATTGCACCAGGGCCTGGGTTTGCTGCGCGACGCGGTGTCCGAGCTAGGCGGCGGTTTCGACGGCCTGTCCAGCAAGACTGCGCTGCAACAATCGCTGCTCAAGCAGATCATCGAGGTCCAGGATGGCGGCGTCTCGGTACAGGACTTCGCCGCGCGCACCGGCGATCTGCTGGAACACTTCGTCGGCATGATCGTGCAAATGTCGCGCGAGAGCCTGCGCATCGTCTATCGCATCGATGGCATGGCGAAAGAGATGGACGCCGTCTTCGGGCTGCTGAAGAACGTCAACACGATCGCCGAGGAAACCAACCTGCTGGCGCTGAATGCGGCGATCGAGGCAGCGCGCGCCGGCGAATCCGGCCGCGGCTTTGCGGTGGTGGCCGGGGAGATCCGCAACCTGGCCAGTCATTCCAACCAGTTCAACGAGCAGATCGGCAGTCATGTCGAGCGCGCCCGCACCGCGATGGACCAGCTGCGTGGCCTGGTCGGCAGCATGGCTTCGCAGGATCTCAGCGTGGCGCTGTCGGCCAAGGGCGACATCGACGCCATGATGGCTCACGTGACCGAGAGCGATGCGCGCACCAGCGCGGTGGCCGACCAGGTGGTGGAGATCAACCGCGGTCTGGGCAGTGACGTGTCCACCACCATCCGCTCGTTGCAGTTCGAGGACATCCTGAGCCAGTTGATCACGCAGACGCGCTCGCGGTTGCTGGAGCTGCAGGAGATCACAGCCGAATGCACCCGCGACATCGCGGAACTGGCCTGTGCGCCGATGGACGCCGCGGCGCTGGCCGAACGCGCGCAGCACGTGCGCAGCCGCCTGGCGGTCCAGCGCGAAAAGGCCCGCCTGCGCTCGCGCGGCCCGACGCAGCAACGCTCGATGGACGCCGGCGAGATCGAACTTTTCTGAAGGACAGCCCCATGATCGTCCACCATGACAGCGAACACGATTGCCTCACCCTGCAGCTGGGCGAGCGATTCGACTTCAGCATCCACCGCGATTTCCATGACGCCTGTCTTGGCAGCCGGCGCGTGGCGCACAGTTACCTCGTCGACCTGGGCGAGGTCACGCATATGGACAGCTCCGCGCTCGGCATGCTGCTGTTGCTGCGCGAGCACGCAGGCGCCGATCGCGCCGACATCCGCATCGTCAATGCAGGCGTCGAGCTGCGCGGCACCCTTCGGGTGGCCGGTTTCGACAAGCTGTTCGTGCTGCACTGAGAGGTTGTGACTATTCAACCTCTCAGCCCGGCCATGGCGAGGGCATGGATGCCCGAGTTGAGGCAACGCAGGAGCAGTTTGCCCGATGGCCGGTCGCGAATCAGTCACGCAAGTGACTGTTTCGCGTGAGCAAGTCCGGACAAATCCGCTGGGAGCGGATTTGAACAGACGCAGGCTGGCCCGCAGGGTGCATGCCAAGGATGGCATGCATACATATGCCGGACTTGCGATAGAAGAAAACCACAGGAAGTGGTTTTCTTCACAGACTCTGAGCGACGTTCCGGCCATCGGATGCCGGCAAGCGCCTGGCTGGGCTTTTCGAGCGCATCGGGTGGCCTGCGAGCTGTTGCGCACCGTGGCAGAAGACCTCGCCCCATGCGCCCTGCCTGCGACTTCGGCATTCGAGTCGCCATCCGATCTACCGACAACAAAAAAGGCTCCTCGTGGAGCCTTTTTGTTGTCTGAATCCGCTGACTTACCAGGTGCGTACTTCGACCACGCTGGCGGTGTAGCTGGCGATGCTCGTCTGATAATGGAACAGGCGGCCGAGGTCGAATTGGACGGTCTTTCCGGGCGTGATGTTGGAAGTGCCGGCGGGCCATGCCTTTCTGGACTGTAAAATTTTTCCGCTTTCGTCCTTGATATCGATGCGGATCTGCGCGGCGGACGCGGCGGTGCAGTTGTTCAGGAGTTCGCCACGCAGGCTGAGTTTGCCGGTCAGGCCATTCGAGGCCGAAGGCGTGAAATCCGTAATCGCGAAGTCCTTGACAGTGCACTCGGCGCGCACGACGAGGGGTACCGGCAACAGTGCGCAGGACACGAGCAGGCTTTTGATGAGCAGGTTTTTCATGGATCGGAGCAACTCTGGAAGGATTTGATGTGCGTATCACCCTGATCGACCGGTCGGACGAAATCTTTAGCCCGGGATCTCTGGGGTCCGTACACATCCAGTGCAGCCGAGCTGTCGGCAGAGTCGGGATGGATCGCCGATTTGACTGAAGGAACCGCTGAAACGCCGTCCGCTCCGGGTACGTTCGGCATGGGAGCACCGGTGGGCAGCGAGCGCCGCGGCTACAGCCAACGAGCGCGCTTGAGGGCCACGTAGATGCCGCCGACGATGCAGCCCATCACCACGATGACTGCCGGATAGGCCCAGGGCTGGTTGAGTTCGGGCATGTGCTGGAAATTCATGCCGTACCAGCTGGTGAGCAGGGTGGGCGCGGCGAGCATGGCGGCCCAGCCGGCCAGTTTCTTCATCACTTCGTTCTGGCCGAAGGTGACCAGCGACAAGTTGACGTTGATCGCGGCGGTCAACATTTCACGCATCGCGCTGATCGACTCGTTGACCCGGAACACATGGTCGTAGACATCGCGGAAATACGGGCGCAGATCGTCGTTGATGAGGTTCGGATGCAGCCGCACCAGCTGGCTGGTGACATCCTGCAACGGCGCCACCGCGAGGCGCAGCGTCATCAGGTCACGCTGCATGTCGTACAGGCGGTGCACGGTGCTGCGCTTGAACGTCTCGGCGAAGATGTCCTGCTCCAGCCGTTCGAGCTCCTCGCGGAAATCGCGCACGATCGGCAGCAGGTTGTCGACGATGAAGTCGAGCACCCCGTACAGGCCGTAGGCCGGCCCGTTCGCCAGCAAATCCGGCGCGTTCTCGCAGGTGCGCCGCGCCGGCGCGTAGGACAGTGATGCCCCGTGGCGCACGGTGACGAGATAACGCGCGCCAAGGAAGACTTGGGTTTCGCCGAATTCCAGCTCGCCGTTTATCAATTGCGCAGTCTGCACCACCAGAAACAGCGAATCACCATAGCTTTCGATCTTGGTGCGCTGGTGTGCGTTGTGCGCGTCCTCGATCGCCAGGTCGTGCAGCCCGAATTCCTCCTGAAGTTTCTCCAGCAAGGGTTCGTCCGGTTCGTGCAGGCCGACCCAGACGAACGTATCCGGTCCGTTCAGCACATCGCTGATGGCGTCCAGACCGATCTCGCCCATGCGTCGGCCGTCGCGATGATAGGCAATGCAATTGACCACCATCGGCTCGTCGGTGCTCGACAGGGCAGTGGTTGGTGGCGGGCTAGGGTTCATCCACGCATGATGCCGTGCCCGGGGTGGCGGAGCAACGCGCCTGCAGTGTGTCGATCAGCGGTTGCGCCGCAGGCTCCATGCCAGGGCGAGCCAGCACGGCAGGGCGAACAGCAACCACGGCTGGTTTTGCTGCACGACGCCCGGCAACAGGTGCAGCGCCAGGGCGGCGATGAGCGCGAGCAGTTGCACCGCGATCACCCCGTCGATGAAGCGCGAGGCGGCAAAGCCGCGACGAGCGCGCCACAGTGTCGGCAGCAGCAGGAATGCCAGCGGGTTGAACAGCAGCAAATTGGCATTGGCCCAGGCCGAGTGATGGCTGGTCAGCGTCCACAATGCCACGAGCACCAGGCCCACCGCTCCAGCCAGGACCAGGAATACCGTGCCGAGCAGTGCATGGCCGGTCGGCCACAGGTGGCGCGACAGCACGATCAGCCCCGCGAACAGCAGGCCGGCCACGCCCAGCGGCAGGCGCAGGTCGGGTGGCGATGCCGGTGGTACCTGCAGGCGATTGGGCGACAGGACTCGTTCGTCCGCTACCAGCGCCCGGCTGCCGCCGGCGGCGTTCCTGAGCTGCACGAGGCGCAGCTGGGACTCAAGCACCGAGGGCAGGAAACTTTCCTGCCACGCGTTCAATGGCTGGTCGGCATATGGCCCCAGGCCCAGGTCCAGCGCCAGCGCCAGCCAGGGCTGTGCGCTCATCAGGCGCAGCGTCTGCTGTCGGTAGGTCATGCCGCCGGGGCGTACCTGGAGCGGGGTCTTTATCGCGTCACGGAGCACATCGTTCAGCGCGTCACGCACGCGAGTCGTGCAGTTATCGACGAAGTAGTCGTAGTTGTAGCCTGCGTTCTGCGGACGCAGATTCCACAGCAGGTTGTCGCGCAACTCGGCGGCCTGGTCGGCATCCAGCGCCAGTCGCTGGCGCGTCACCGAACGGCCGACTTGCATGTAATAACCCTCTTCCTGCGCGGTGGGCTCGGCGTCCATCATGTAGTGCATGCGACCACGGGCGAAATTCAGCAGGAAGTTCTTTTCGTTGAAATCGAATACGCCGTAATTGAAGTTGACCGCCTCGCCCGAGACGCGATCGCGCAGCTCGATGGCGTCGTGGCCGAAGCGCTCCCAGTAGATCTCGCCGGGGCCATAAGTGACCAGCGACACTTCCAGGTTCGCGCCGGGTGCGTTGGCGACGCTGGCACGAACGCTCGCGCTGGTGGCCAGCGCCAGGATCGCGAAGACAAGAGTGGCGCGCTGGAAAAGAGTCATGCTGCCGGGTCAGGACGCCAGCGTGCCGGACTGTCGCGCCACGCGGAACTGCTGCAGGCGTCGGTCGTCCGCTTCGGTGACCTCGAACAAATAGTCGCCAATGACCACTTCCTCGCCGACTTCAGGCAGGTGCCCGAACTCGGACGTGACCATGCCCCCGACAGTGTCGTACTCCTCGTCGGAGAAAACGGCACCGGTGTGCTCGTTGAAATCCTCGATCGGGGTCAGCGCGCTGACCAGCCAGTCGCCGTCGGGCTGCTGCTGCATGAGCTCGGGTTCGTCAGCGTCATCGCCGTCGTGCTCGTCGTCGATCTCGCCGACGATTTCCTCGAGCACGTCCTCGATGGTGACCAGACCCGCAACGCCACCGTATTCGTTGACCACCAGCGCCATGTGGTTGCGGGTGAGCCGGAACTCCTCCAGCAGCACGTTCAGGCGCATCGACTCGGGGATCAGCACCGCCGGGCGCAGGATCGAACGGATGTCGAAATGCTCGGCGGCGCCGAAATACTTCAGCAGGTCTTTCGCCAGCAGGATGCCGAGAATCTCGTCCTTGTCCTCCCCATGCACGGGGAAACGCGAATGGCCGGACTCGACCACGGTGGCCAGCAGGTCCGACAGGGTGGAATCGACCGCGAGCATGACGATTTGTGCCCGGGGCACCATGACGTCGTCGACATCGAGTTCGGTGACCTTGATCGCACCCTCGACCATGGTGAGGGTGTCGACGGACAGCAGTCCATTGGTCTGGGCCACACGCAACTCGTCCAGCAATTCGTTGCGGTTGCGCGGCTCGCCGGAAAACAGGTGGCCCAGTCGATCCCACCAGGTACGGTGGGCTGGGCCGCTGGTACTGCCAGGGTCGTCGTTCATCACTCGGTTGAGATCAGCCTGGAAACAGGCGGAGTCATGATTCTAGCGGAAAAGTCGCGATGGTTCAGTCCGCCAGATTGCCATTTTCCCCGTACCAGCCCACTCGCGCGGACATGCTCCTGTTCTTGCGTATCCCGAATCCCGGCTTTCGACAGACGAATGTCTGGACATCCGAATCCCGGCCGGCGGTTCAGGCGTAGGGATCGGCGATGCCGAGTCCGGCCAGGATGCGGGTTTCCAGCGCCTCCATGGCGACCGCTTCGGCCTCGTCGATGTGGTCGTGGCCGAGCAGGTGCAATACCCCGTGAACCGTCAGGTGCGCCCAGTGATCGCGTGGCGTCTTGTGCTGTTCGCGGGCCTCGCGCAATACGACCGGAGCGCACAGGGCCAGGTCGCCGATCAGCGCGGCGCTGACGCCGGGAGGCAACTCCACCGGAAACGACAGCACGTTGGTTGCGTAGTCCTTGCCGCGGTAGTCGCGGTTGAGCGCGAGCCCCTCGTCGGCGCCCACGATGCGGATGGAGAGTTCGGCCGCCTTGCGCCGTTTCGCCCCGCGCAACGCTGCCTCGACCCAGCGGCGAAAACTGGCCGGCGCCGGCACGCCCGCCCGTGGCACGGCGTAACCGACGGAGACCAGGGAAACTGGAAACGGGGAACGGGGAACGGGCGTGGTAGCTACGACGCGCCGCTCGTCCGTCGAACGGCGAGGTCTGCTCGTGGTCTTGGTACTCAAGCTGCGTTGCCTTGGGCGTTCCCCGTTCCCTGTTCCCCGTTCCCCGCTTCATCGAATGCCTCGTACGCCCGCACGATCTTGGCCACCAGCGGATGACGCACCACGTCGCGCGACGTGAAGAAGGTGAAGCTGATGCCGCTCACCCCGCGCAGCACCTCGATCGCCTGGCGCAGGCCCGAGCGGGTGCTGCGCGGCAGGTCGACCTGGGTGACATCACCGGTGATCACCGCCACGGTACCGAAGCCGATCCGGGTCAGGAACATCTTCATCTGCTCGGCCGTGGTGTTCTGCGCCTCGTCCAGGATCACGTAGGAATCGTTGAGCGTGCGTCCGCGCATGTAGGCCAGCGGGGCGATCTCGATCACGTTGCGTTCGATCAGCTTGGCGACCCGCTCGAAGCCCAGCATTTCGTACAGCGCGTCGTACAGCGGCCGCAGGTACGGATCGACCTTTTGCGACAGGTCACCGGGCAGGAAGCCCAGCTTCTCGCCCGCTTCGACCGCCGGGCGCACCAGCACCAGTCGCTGCACCCGGTTCGCTTCCAGCGCCTCCACCGCGCTGGCTACGGCGAGATACGTTTTGCCGGTGCCGGCCGGGCCGACACCGAAGTTGATGTCGTGCGCGGTGATTGCGTGCAGGTAGCGCGCCTGGTTCGGGCCGCGACCCTTGATCACGCCGCGTTTCACCTTGATGACGACTTCCCGGGTGCCTTCGACGTCGGCAGCCAGCGCATCGACACCGGATTCGGCCAGGTGCAGGTTGATCTTCGCGCCGGTCAGTGCTTCGTCCGCGCTGACGGCATACAGCGCACGCAGCACTTTCTCGGCGGCCTTCGCCGGGGCGTCCTCGCCTATCACCTGGAAGATGCTGCCGCGATGATTGATCTCCACGCCGAGGCGAAGTTCGACTTGGCGCAGATGTTCGTCGAACGGGCCGCACAGGTTGGCAAGGCGGGCGTTGTCGTCGGGATCGAGGGTGAAGTTGCGTTGATTGAGTTCGCTCATAGGGGCGCGAGAGTAGCGCGCCGGTGCCGGAAGGGCCATGCCGAGAGCCCGCGTAACCAGCGGGTTTGCAAACAATTAACTGATGAATTAATTTACGCGCATGGCTACTTCGAGCAAACGCGCAAAAGCCGGGCGCCGTGCCGGACGACCCAGCGGCGACGATCAAAACCTGCGCCGGCATCTGCTGGATGCGGCGATCACACAGTTCGCGCGAGGAGGTGTCGCCGCAACTTCGTTGCGGGCGATTGCCACGCAAGCGGGTGTCACGCCGGCGATGCTGCATTACTACTTCGGCGACAAGGCGCGATTCCTGCAGGCGTTGATCGACGAGCGCCTGCTGCCGGCGCTGGCGCCGCTTCGCGTGCAATTGGAGCGTGCCGGCAGCGACCCGGTCGCGCTGATCGAGGTGTTTGCGAGCGGCATCGCCGACGTGGTGGCGAGTCACCCGTGGCTGCCACCGCTGTGGGTGCGCGAAGTGCTGTGCGAAGGCGGCGCGCTGCGCGAGGTATTGTTCACCCAGGCCGTGCCGGGCGTGCCGCAGTTGCTGGCGCAGCGTTTCGCGACGGCGCAGGCGGATGGACGGCTGAATGCGGCGCTGGATCCGCGTCTGCTGGTCGTCTCGCTGGTCGGCCTGACCCTGTTTCCCGCCGCTGGCGCGCCGATCTGGCGACGCGCGTTCGGTGCCGAAGGGCTGGCGCCCGAGGTCATGCTCAGGCACACGCTGGCGTTGCTGCAGCACGGTGTCGGCCCGGTGAAATCAGGAGAAACCGCATGAAGATCGCGCCTGTGATTCGCCTGCCGCTGGCGGCCCTGTTGCTCGCCTTGGTCGGCCTTGCCGGCTGCAGCAAACCGCCGCCGCAGGCGCTGGGCACGCTGGAATACGATCGAATCACCATGCCGGCGCCGGCTGCCGAACGCATCGTGGCGATCGACGTGCGCGAAGGTGAGCAGGTCAAGGCAGGCCAGCCACTGGTGCAGCTGGACCCTGCGCATACCCGCGCCGAACTCGCGGCGGCGCAGGCGCAGGCACGGCAGCAGCAGGAGGTATTGGCCGAACTCGAAACCGGGCCGCGCCGCGAAGACATCGACAAGGCGCGGGCAAATCTTGCCGCGGCCGAAGCACAGGCGCGCGAGGCCCGCGCGTACTACAACCGGCTGCTTCCGCTGCAGGGGCAGCACTACGTGGCCGCCGCCGATCTCGATCGCGCCCGCGCTGCGGCCGGCAATGCCGACGGCCAGGTGGCCGCCGCCCGCGCAGCGCTCGACGAGCTGCTGCACGGCACCCGCCCGGAACAGATTGCGCAGGCGCAGGCGGCATTGGCCGCGGCGCAGGCGCAGGCCAGCGCGCAGCAGGTGCTGCTGGGCAAGCTGGCCGTCGTGGCGCCGCGCGCCGGGCGGATCGACAGCCTGCCGTACAAGCTCGGCGACCAGGCGCCGGTCGGGGCGCCTGTGGCGATCCTGCTGGCCGGCGATGCGCCGTATGCGCGTATCTACGTACCGGTGCAGCAGCGCGCCGGCGTGCACGTCGGCGACGCGCTCCAGGTCTTCGTGGCCGGCCGCGACCAGTCGTATGCCGGCAAGGTGCGGATGATCCGCAGCGAGCCGGCCTTCACCCCGTATTACGCGCTGATCGGCGACGACGCGGCGCGGCTGAGCTATCTGGCCGAGGTCACGCTGGGCGCGGATGCGACCCAGCTTCCCGCCGGCCTGCCGGTGCGCGTCGAATTCCGCGAGTCCGCCCGGTGACCACCGATGCCGACAGCATGGCAATCCGCGCGCACGGCCTGACCAAGCGCTTCGAGAAGCTGGTGGCGGTCGATCACGTCGACCTCGAAGTGCCGGCCAAACGCGTGTACGGCTTCCTCGGCCCGAACGGCTCCGGCAAATCGACCACGATCCGCATGCTGTGCGGCTTGCTGACGCCGACCGGCGGCGAGATCGAGGTGCTCGGTCTGAAGATTCCGGCGCAAGCGGATGAACTGCGCCCGCACATCGGCTACATGACGCAGAAGTTCTCGCTGTTCGAAGACCTCAGCGTGCGCGAGAACCTGGAGTTTCTGGCCGCGATCCAGGGCGTGCCGAAGGCGAAGACGAAAAGCCGCATCGACGAACTGATCGAGCAGTACCACTTCGGCGATCGGCAGAAGCAGCTTGCCGGCACGATGAGTGGCGGCCAGAAGCAGCGCCTTGCGCTGGCTTGCGCAGTGATCCACGAACCGGAGTTGCTGTTCCTGGACGAACCGACCAGCGCGGTCGATCCGGAATCGCGCCGCGACTTCTGGGAGAAGTTGTTCGAGCTGGCCGACATCGGCACCACGCTGCTGGTTTCCACCCATCTGATGGACGAGGCCGAGCGCTGCCATCGGCTGGCAATCCTCGATCACGGCGCGCTGGTCGCCGACGGCACGCCGGCCGAACTGACCGCCGAACTGGACGGACGCACCTTCGTCGTTGACGCGGCCGACCCGCGGGCCGCCCAGCGCGCGCTGGTCGACGTGTCGGGCGTGCTTGGCGTGGCCCAGGTCGGCAACACCTTGCGCGTGCTGACCGGCGACGGCTCCGGCGACGTGACGCAGCGCATGGACAAGGCGCTGGCGGCGACCGGGTCGAAGGCCGAGGTGACGGCGGCACCGCCCAACCTCGAGGACGTGTTCGTCGCCGCCACGCGCAAGGACGACGCGGACGCGGAGCGCGCCGCATGAACTGGCGCCGGCTGTGGGCGATCGTGATCAAGGAGCTGCGCCAGATGCGCCGCGATCGCATCACGCTGGCGATGATCGTGGGCATCCCGGTAATCCAGCTGGTGCTGTTCGGCTATGCGATCAACATGAACCTGCGCGGACTCGACGCCGGCATCGTGGACCAGGCCAATACCGCCGGTTCGCGTGCGCTGGTGATGGACATGCTGGCCACCGGCGTGGTCGCGCCGATCGCCAGGGCCGACACGCCGCAGGAACTGATGGCGATGATCCGGCGCGGCGACATCAGCATCGGCATCGTGGTGCCGCCGGATTTCGAGCGCCGTCGCATCGATGGTCGCCAGGTGGCGCAGGTGCTGGTCGACGGCAGCGACACGGCGGTGCAGGGTGCCGCCGCGCAACTCGCGCAGGTGCCGCTCGACAGCGCCGTGCCGGATACGCGCGCGCCGATGACCAGCACGCCGCCGGCCGGGCGGATCAGCGTGGTCGCGTTCTACAACCCGCAGCGCAGTTCGGCGATCAACATCGTGCCCGGCCTGATCGGCGTGATCCTGACCATGACGATGGTGCTGTTCACCGCCATCGCGATCGTGCGCGAACGCGAGCGCGGCAACATGGAACTGCTGATCGCCACGCCGCTGACCAGCGCCGAACTGATGATCGGCAAGGTGCTGCCGTACGTGGTGATCGGGCTGGTGCAGACCAGCGTGATCCTGGCGCTGGGAACGTGGCTGTTCGATGTGCCGATCCGTGGCAGCGTGCTCGACGTGTACCTCGCGTCGGGGCTGCTGATCCTTGCCAACCTCACGCTGGGCCTGCTGATTTCCACTCGCGCGCAGTCGCAGTTCCAGGCGATGCAGATGACGTTTTTCGTGTTCCTGCCGTCGATCCTGCTGTCGGGTTTCATGTTCCCGTTCGCGGGCATGCCGCGTGTGGTGCAGTGGCTCGCCGAGGTGTTGCCGCTGACGCATTTCCTGCGGCTGATCCGCGGCGTGATGCTGCGCGGGGCGGGACTGTGGGAGATGTGGATCGACGTGCTGGCGCTGGCGGCGTTCACGCTGGTGATGATGGCGCTGGCGATCGGGCGTTTCCGCAAGCGGCTGGATTGACGCGGTTGCCCGATATTTCTGTAGGAGCGCACCCTGTGCGCGATGCTTTTGCGTGACGAAGAGCATCGCGCACAGGGTGCGCTCCTACATGATCGGACGCTTCAGGAAGCTTCTTCTTCAGCCAGCTTCACGCGGCCGCGCAGCGAGTTGCTCATCGCCTCGGTGATTTCCACGTCGATGAACTGGCCGATCAGGCGCGGGTTGCCGGGGAAGTTCACGAAACGCATGTTCTCGGTGCGGCCGGTGAGTTCGCCGGGATCGCGCGTGCTGGGTTTTTCCACCAGGACGCGTTGCACGCTGCCGACCATCGCCTGGCTGATGGCTTTCGCATGGGCGTTGATCGTCGCCTGCAGGCGCATCAACCGTTCGTGCTTTTCCGCCGCCGGCGTGTCGTCGTCCAGTTTTGCCGCCGGAGTGCCGGGGCGGGCGGAGAAGATGAAGGAAAAGCTCTGGTCGAAGCCGATGTCCTCGATCAGCTTCATGGTCTTGCCGAAATCTTCCTCGGTCTCGCCCGGAAAGCCGACGATGAAGTCGGATGAAATGCAGATGTCAGGTCGCACCGCGCGCAGCTTGCGGATCTTCTGCTTGAACTCCAGCGCGGTGTAGCCGCGTTTCATCGCGCCGAGAATACGGTCCGAGCCCGCCTGCACCGGCAGATGCAGGAAGTTGGCCAGTTGCGGCACGTTGGCGTACGCCTCGATCAGCGAGTCGGAGAATTCCAGCGGGTGCGAGGTGGTGAAGCGGATCCGGCCGATGCCCTCGATCTGGGCAATGGCGTGGATCAGCACGGCCAGGTCGGCGATGCCGCCGTCGTGGGTGGGACCACGATACGCATTGACGTTCTGGCCCAGCAGGTTCACTTCGCGCACGCCTTGCGCCGCGAGCTGGGCCACCTCGACCAGCACGTCGTCGAACGGACGGCTGATCTCCTCGCCGCGGGTGTACGGCACCACGCAATAGCTGCAGTACTTCGAGCAGCCTTCCATGATCGAGACGAAGGCCGTCGGGCCGTCCGCGCGTGGCTCCGGCAGGCAGTCGAATTTCTCGATCTCGGGGAAACTGATGTCCACCTGCGGCAGGCCGCTGGCGCGCTGCTTCTCGATCAGTTCGGGCAGGCGATGCAGGGTCTGCGGGCCGAAAACCAGATCGACATACGGCGCGCGCTTGATGATGGCCGCGCCTTCCTGCGACGCGACGCAGCCGCCCACGCCGATCAACACCGGTTTGCCATCGCGCTTGTGCTGTTTCCAGCGGCCGAGCTGGCTGAACACCTTCTCTTGCGCCTTCTCGCGGATCGAGCAGGTGTTGATCAGGATCACGTCCGCCTCAGACTCGTCCTGGGTCAGCTCCATGCCGTGTGACGCGCGCAGCACGTCGGCCATCTTGGCCGAGTCGTACTCGTTCATCTGGCAGCCGTGGGTCTTGATGAAGAGTTTGCCGCTCATCGCGTGGATACCGTCCCGTGTGAATCCAGACATCGTTGCCGGACCGCGCAGTTTACCCCCGCGAGGCACCTGCTGCCAGCGATTCACCATGGTGGATCAAGCACTTGCGTCGATGGTGTGGCGTTGGCGCAGGTTATCCGACCGTCAAAACGCTGCCTGGCGCACGAAATGGCCCGCCTGCACTTGGCGTCAGCGGCGCATGGCGGCACACTGCGCCCATGTCCGGTGTCGCCAGCTACGGGGGAAGCGTCGATCGGCCAGTTCGCGGCTTCCCGTCACGTCCGATCCTTGCCGGGGTCGCGTTGCTGGCTGCGTGCGTATTTGGCGACGTGGTGCACGCGGGCACGCTGTACCAGTGCACGGGGAGCAGCGGCGAAGCCGTCTACAGCAGCGACCGCACCGGTTATCACGGCTGCCGTCCGATCAGCAGTTATGCCGAGCCGCCACCGCGCCGCACCGCCGCGCCGCCACGCACCTCATTGAACGGAGTGACCAGCACTGTGGCCACGACGGCACGCACGCTGTTTGCCGATGCCCCCTCGCCGGTATCGCTCGATGGTGTGCGCGGCAGCGTGGTCACGGGTGGCCACATCGCTGACGGGTTGCGGGCGGAGCGCGCGTCGCTGGCCGCGGTGCGCGGCTCGGTCGAGACCTCGGCCCGGTCGTCTGCCGGGTCGGCTATCCCATCAACGTTGCCTGAAGCTGTGGCCGGTACACCGGGCCAGTGGCGGTACCGCGAAGCGCGCGGTGACGCGGTACTGGCGGCGCCGGCGGCTGCCGTCGATGCCGCCACCAAGGTGCTGCGCGGCGCGGTCTACCGCATCGTGCGGGGGGATGGCAGCGTCGAGTACACCAACCTGCGCCCGGCCGGTGGCAACGGACGCGCAGTGACCATGTTGTTCACCTATATCTCGACCTGCGTCGCCTGCAACCTGCACTCGACGATTCGCTGGAACCGCGTGGCGTTGAACCTCGATGCCTATGCCGGCACGATCCGCACCGCCAGCATCGAGTACGGCGTCGACGAGGCCTTCCTGCGGGCGATCATCCACGCCGAGAGCGCATTCAATCCGCGTGCGCTGTCGATCAAGGGAGCGCAGGGCCTGATGCAGTTGATGCCGGGCACGGCCAGCGACATGGGCGTGCTGGATGCATTCAACTCCGATCAGAACATTCGTGGTGGCGCCCGCTACCTGAGCCTGCTGCTGCACGACTTCAACGGCAACGAACGGCTGGCGGCCGCCGCGTACAACGCCGGTCCGGGCGCGGTGCAACGCTACAAGGGCGTGCCGCCCTATGCCGAGACCGAAGTCTACGTGGAACGGGTGGAAACCCTGCGCAGGCGCTACGGGGCCGCGATCCATCCACCGTTGGCCTCGCGCGGCCCCGGTTGAACGGCGCCGCGGCTGCCGGTTCAACCGCGGCGCATCAGGGCTGCAGCATGGCGCCGCTGTTCATCGCGGGTCGTTGCGCCATGGTGACTTCGGCCTGGAACGGCACGCCGTTGCGCAGGCCGGAGATCTCGACCTGGCTCCCCGGCTTCATCGCGGCCTCCCGTCGACGCAGGTCGGCCGGGCCGAGGATGTCGTGGTCGCCGAAGCGCAGCAGGATGTCGCGCGACTTGATGCCGGCCTGCGCCGCCGGGCCGCCGGGGTAGACCAGAGTGACCTGGGCACCGCGCGCCGCGGCTGGCAGTCCGCTGTCGGCCGCCACCGGCACAAATGCGTAATCGGCGCCGATCCAGCCGCGCACCACGTGTCCGGTGGTGATCAGTTGATTCAGCACCTTGGTCGCGGTGGCGACCGGGATCGCGAAGCCGATGCCTTCGGCGTTGGCCGCCTGGCCCTTGCCGATCAGCAAGGTATTGATGCCGACCAGCTGGCCCCGCGTGTTGACCAGCGCACCGCCGGAATTGCCCAGGTTGATCGCGGCGTCGGTCTGGATGAAGTCCTCGGCGCTGGAGCTGTTCAACTGCCGCCCGATCGCGCTGACGATGCCCATGGTGACGGTCTGGCTGAGCCCGAACGGGTTGCCGATGGCCAGCACCACGTCGCCCGGGCGCAACTGTTTCGGATCGGCCAGGTGGATCACCGGCAGGTTGCTGGCGTCGATCTTGAGAACGGCGAGATCGGTTTCCTGGTCGGAGCCGACCAGGGTTGCCTTGGCGATGCGACCGTCGTAGAGCAGCACCTGGATGTCCGCCGCGTTGGCGATCACATGGTTGTTGGTCAATACATAATCGTGGCCGCGGGCATTGACGATCACGCCCGATCCCAGGGTCTGTTCGCGGTGCTGGTAGGTCGTGGGCTGACCGCCGAACAACTGCTGCAGCACCGGGTTGTCGTACATGCGCAGGGCTTGCTCGGTGACGATCTTGTTGGCGTAGATGTTCACCACCGATGGAGCCGCGGTAGCCACGGCGTCGGCGTAGGATGCCGGTGCCGCGCCGGCGTGGCCGGTGTCCGCCGGCGCGTATGCGTCGGGCTCCAGCCCGAAGTGCGCGCGCAGTCGCTGGCCGCTGCCGGGCCAGAACAGGCCGATCAGGAAGGCCAGCGCCAGCCCGAGAACGACGAAGCGGGCAAGGAACAGAAGAGTGCCGGCGGCATGTTTCATGTCGAGAGGGAACGTTCCGGCGAGTCGTGGCGAAGAGGCGCCGGGCGGAGCCGGCACGTATCCGGTTTATTGTACGGCGCTGCCCCTGACGCTACACTAACGCGATATTTGCGGGGCCCGAAACCCCACATCCTCGCATGACCTTGCAAGTACCGGAGAGCCTGATGGCGAACGAAGTCGTCGATCACGGCCGCCGCCGATTCCTGACAGCGACCACGGCGGTGGTTGGTGGCATTGGAGTCGTATCGGCAGCTGTGCCCTTCATCAAGTCGTGGGAACCCAGCGCGCGCGCCAAGGCTGCTGGCGCTCCGGTCACCCAGTCGCTGAAAAAGGTCGAGTCGGGCCAGCAGCTGATCGTGGGTTGGCGCAGCCTGCCGGTTTTCATCGTCAACCGCACGCCGGCGCAATTGAAATTGCTGCCCGCGCAGGATCCGCGCCTGGTCGATCCCAAGTCCGAGGTCGACCAGCAGCCGACGTACGCGCAGAACGGCACGCGTTCGATCAAGCCCGAGTGGCTGGTGATGATCGGCATCTGCACCCACCTGGGCTGCGTGCCGGACTACAAGGGCGAGATCAAGCCCGAACCGTTCGACCCGAACTGGCAAGGCGGCTATTACTGCCCCTGCCATCACTCGCGCTATGACATGGCGGGGCGCGTCTACCAGGGCGTGCCGGCGCCGAAGAACATGCAGATCCCGCCGTATCATTTCGTCGACGACACGACGGTGCAGATCGGCGTGGATCCGAAGGGGGCCGCGGCATGAGCAACGTCTTCAGCAATATTGGCGACTGGGTCAACGAACGTGCGCCCGGCATGATGCCGATGTATCGCCAGCACATGACCGAGTACTACGCGCCGAGGAATTTCAACCTCTGGTATTACTTCGGATCGCTGGCGATCCTGGTGCTGGTCAACCAGATCGTGACCGGCATCTTCCTCACCATGAACTACAACCCGAGTGCGGCGGGAGCCTTCGACTCGGTGCAGTACATCATGCGTGACGTGGAGTGGGGCTGGCTGATCCGCTACATGCACACCACCGGCGCCTCGCTGTTCTTCGTGGTGGTGTTCCTGCACATGTTCCGCGGCATCATGTACGGCTCGTACAAGAAGCCGCGCGAGCTGGTGTGGCTGCTCGGCATGCTGATCTTCCTGGTGTTGATGGCCGAGGCGTTCATGGGTTACGTGCTGCCGTGGGGCAACATGTCGTTCTGGGGCGCCAAGGTGATCATTTCGCTGTTCGGCACGATCCCCTACATCGGCAACACGCTGGTGGACTGGATCATGGGCGACTTCCTCCCCGGCGATGCAACGCTGAACCGCTTCTTCGCGCTGCACGTGATCGCCTTGCCGCTGGTCCTGCTGCTGCTGGTGGTGCTGCACATCGCCGCGCTGCACGAGGTGGGATCGAACAACCCGGACGGCGTGGACATCAAGCATGGCCCCAAGGGCAACCGCTGGGATGCGCTGAAGCCCGCCGACGGCATTCCGTTCCACCCGTACTACACGGTGAAGGACCTGGTCGGCGTGGGCGTATTCCTGCTGATCGCCGCCTTCATCATCTTCTTTGCGCCGACCCTGGGTGGCTGGTTCCTGGAACACGACAACGCCATCCGCGCCAACAACCTGGTGACCCCGGCCGAGATCAAGCCGGTGTGGTACTTCACGCCGTTCTACGCGATCGTGCGAATGATCCCGTCGTTCCTCGGCAGCGCGGTGTGGGGCGTGATCGCGATGTTCGGTTCGATCGCGGTGCTGTTCGCGATGCCGTGGCTGGACCGTGGCACGGTCAGGTCGATCCGCTATCGCGGCACGGGCTACAAGGTGGCGCTGGGAATCTTCGTGCTGTCCTTCTTCGGACTCGGTGCGGTGGGTGCAGGCATCACCGCCGAGGTGATCCCGGCGTGGTTCGGCAACGTCGACCTCACGACCTGGGAGAACCTGTTCGGCCGACTGATGACGCTGTTCTATTTCGGCTTCTTCGCCTTCCTCTGGGCCTATACCTATTTCGGCTGGGAGACGACCAAGCCGGTTCCGGATCGGGTGACCACGCATGACTAAGCCGCAGACCACGATGAAGCATTTTCTTTCCGGCATCGCACTGTCATTTGGCCTGATGGTCGGGCTTGGCATCACCCTGCCAGTTCACGCCGAGGGTGGCGAAGGCGCCTTGATGAGGTCTGGCGCTTACGTGCACGACCAGGCCTCGCTGCAGCGCGGAGCCCGGCTGTTCTTCAACTACTGCGTCGGCTGCCATTCGCTGAAATACATGCGCTATTCGCGCATGGCCGAGGATCTGGGACTGACCGAAAGCGACGTCATGCAGAACCTCAACTTCACCGGTGCGAAGTTCCAGGACCCGATCATTTCGCACATGCCGGCGGAGCTCGCCAAGACCTGGTTCGGCAAGGATCCGCCGGATCTTTCGCTGGAAGTGGATGCGAAGGGTGCGGATTGGGTCTACACCTATCTCAATTCGTTCTATCTGGATCCGCACAGCCCGATCGGCTGGAACAACACGGTGCTGCCCAACGCCGCCATGCCGTTCCCGCTGTGGGAGCTGCAGGGCATGCAGCAGGCGGTGATGGCGCCGGCGAAGGAAGGAGGCAGTGCGGCGGTGGAGAAACTGGTGCTGTCGCATCCGGGCAAGATGACCCCGGCGCAGTTCCAGCAGGCGACGCGCGATCTGACCAGCTTCCTGCAATACGTTTCCGAACCGGCAGCCCTGCAGCGACATCACTACGGCGTCTGGGTCCTGCTGTTCCTGGCGTTGTTCACCTTCCTGGCGGCGTTGCTCAAGAAGGAATACTGGAAAGACGTCCACTGAGCCGGATGGCATTCAAGCGCGGGGCGGCCACGGGCCGCCCCGCCCGTCTCACCGAAGGGGAATCGCGCATGGTTCAAAGCCCCCGCTTGCGTAATGCATTGACGCTTTACACCACGGTCGATGACATCCAGTGTCATCGGGCCAGGCTGGTGCTGGCCGCCAAGGCGGTCAGCTACGATCGGGTACTGGTCGATCGTGCCGACCCGCCGCAGGACCTGCTCGACCTGAATCCCTACGGCAGCACGCCGACCCTGATCGATCGCGACCTGACCCTGTTCGATACCGCCGTGGTGTGCGAGTACATCGATGAACGTTATCCGCATCCGCCCTTGATGCCGATCGATCCGCAGTCGCGTGCGCGACTGCGCGTGGCGATGGTGCGGATCGAGAAGGACTGGCTGCCCGAGGTCGCCACGATCCGTGCCGGGGGCCGTCCGGCGGATGCGGCACGCAAGCGTCTGCGCGAGCAACTGCTGTCCACCGTGCCGCTGTTCAAGGCCTCGAAGTTCTTTCTCAATCCGGAAATGAGTGTGGCCGACTGCCTGGTGGCGCCGGTGATCTGGCGGCTTTCCTGGCTGGGCGTGGAGCTGGGTCGCGAAGGCAAACCGATCATCGATTATGGTGAGCGCCTGTTTCACAGCCAGGGTTTTGCGCGCAGCATGACCGATGACGAAAAGGCGATGCGACAGGTTCATGAGTAAAGATGACGAAGTGGTCATGAGCTCGAATCGCCCGTATCTGTTGCGGGCGATCTACGACTGGATCAGCGACAACCAGCTGACTCCGTACATCCTGGTCGACGCCGGGACTGCCGGTGTGCGGGTGCCCCCGCAGGTGATCCAGAATGGCCAGGTCGTGCTCAATCTGGCCACCCGGGCGGTGGCGAACCTCGATCTCGGTAACGAATGGATCAGTTTCCAGGCGCGTTTTTCCGGGGTCAGCCAGGCGATCCAGATCCCGGTGCAGGCGGTGCTGGCGCTGTACGCGCAGGAAAACGGGCAGGGCATGATGTTCCCCGCCGAAGGCGAGGGAGGCGATACGCCGCCGCCCAAATCGCCGCCGGATGATCCGGCGCCGGGCGCTGACGAGGGTGGCAGCAAGCGCCAGCGTGGTACGCCACACTTGCGCGTCGTCAAATAGCAAAGCCGTCAGTTCAGCCGGTCGCCTGGACGGCGCAACGCGACAACCTTGCCCGACGCTGGTGGCGACCATGACATCGGCGCGGTCCCCGGGAGGCAGCAACTCGATGGTGGGCAGGCTCAGCCGACTGAGCGCATCGCCGATCATCCACAATCGCCCCGGCGCACGGTCGTGTCCGTCGATGCTCACCTCGAAGCCGTAGCAGCGTTCCACCCGACGCAGACCGTTGACGCGACACAGCCGCAGACCGCGCAGGCCGACGGTTTCATCCAGCAACTGCAACCCGTGCAGTTCGCATTGTCGGCGCGCCTCCCTTACCGCACGATCGCGTGCCCCGCTGAGTTTCAGCCACCACCCGATCGCGGCGCCGAACGCCAGCAACAGCAGAAGATTGGAAAAGTCGGACATGCGCCCAGTGTGTGGGCGAGTGCGGCCAGGTGCAAGCGGCGCGCCGGCCATCAGAAATGCCGGCGCGGGAAGTTCGCGGGCTGACCTTCGCGCCGATTCTCAGTCCAGCTGCAAGCGCAGCGACAGGTCGATCGCGCGGACGTGCTTGGTCAGCGCACCGACCGAAATGAAATCCACGCCCGTGTGGGCGAACGCGCCGATGCTATGCAGATCGACGTTGCCGGAAATTTCCAGCGGTACGCGGCCGGCGGTGAGGGCGACCGCCTCATGCATCTGCGCGAGTTCGAAGTTGTCGAGCATGATGCGGTCCACGTTAGCCTGCAACGCCTGGTCGAGCTCGGCGAGATCCTCCACTTCCACTTCCAGCGGCAGATCGGGATGCAGGCCACGCGCCGCCGCAACGGCCGCGGCAATGCTGCCGGCGGCGATGATGTGGTTCTCCTTGATCAGGATCGCGTCGTACAGGCCCATGCGCTGGTTGTACCCGCCGCCGCAGCGCACGGCGTACTTCTGGGCAACACGCAGGCCGGGCACGGTCTTGCGCGTGTCCAGCACGCGCACCACTGTTCCGGCCACCGCGGCGACGTAGTCGGCGGTGATCGTGGCCGTGGCGGACAGCAATTGCAGGAAATTGAGTGCCGAGCGCTCGGCGGTGACCAGGGAGCGCGCATGCCCTTCCAGGCGACAGATCAGGCTGCCGGGCGCTACGCGGTCGCCGTCATGCACCAGCCAGTCGATGTGCACGGCGGGGTCGAGCTGGCGGAAACAGGCATTGAACCAGGCACTGCCGGCGATCACGGCGCTGTCGCGGCAGGTCAGCTGCGCCTGCGCACGCGCGGCGACCGGCAGCAGTCCGGCGGTGGCGTCACCCTGGCCAAGGTCCTCGGCCAGGGCTCGTTCGACATCGGCCGTGACTTGCAGGAGGTCGGGCGGCGCGAACGAAGTGCCTGAACTCACTGGGCGTCCGTGGCGGACGCCGGCCCGGGAGCCGCCGGCTTGCCGCTGGCCGGCACGTCGTCCGGCTGGCTGAGCTTGCCCACAATGGCGCTCATCGCGCGATCGAACAGCGCGTTGGCCGCCAGCACGCGTGCGCGCCCGTCGGCGAACAGCGCAGCCAGCTCGCGCGGTGCGTAATCGGCCACTTTGAGGCCGCGTCGGTTGACGAACAGGTAGCGCCCGCTCATCGGGCTGATCCATGACAGCTTGGCCCGCGCCGGTGCCTCGTCAGCCAGCGTGAACTCCAGCCAGTTGCCCGGCTTCAGCGCCTGCACGTGATGCCACTGGGGACTGTCCGGCGGAACTTCGGCCAGTTCCTCGGCATCGAGAATGTCATCCGGAGCCGCCTGCTGGTCGACGACGGGCTGGATGCTGTCCGGCAGCGACAACATCGCCGCGTCCTCCTCGGTCGTGGAGGCAATCTTTGGTTCGCCTTGCGCGGGTGGTTCGCCCAGCTGCTGGCGGTAATACGCATGCAACTGGCCCAGCAAGCGTTCGACGTCCTGTTCCTGGAATGCCACGTTGGCCAGGCCATGACGCAGTGCCCGCTCGATCCCGGGGAGCATCGAGCGCAGTGTCTGCCGACTCGTCGCATCATTGGCCGGGTGGGTGCTGGCAATGAACTCGTCGATGAAGCGCAACGCGGTCTTGAACTCGGGCGAATCCTCGCCCTGGCGCAACGACGTCAGCACCAGGTGGTTGGCCCAGGCACGGGCGAGCACCCCGTGCATCAGTGGCGGCAGCTTCTGGGTGCCGATCCGGTCCAGGATTTCACGCGCCGCGCGGCGGCGTGCCTGTTCGAGTTTTTCCCGGCCGCGCGTGGATTCGGCCACGCGTTGCTCGGCCAGTTCAGAGCGTCGCTTGTTGACGTCCTGGAACTGCTGCAGATCGACCAGCAGGCGCTCGAAGATACCCATGTCGTCGTCAAAATCATGCAGCAGCTGGTCGACGATCGATTTCACTTTTTCATGCAGTCGATGGTCGCGGTCGGACTCCTCCGACCAGCTCTTGGCCTGTTCGGCCAGACAATCCAGCAGTCGCCGTGCCGGGTGCTGCCTGTGCGCGAACAGCTTGCGATCGAGGATCGCCGCCTTGAGATACGGGATCTGCAGGCGAGCCAGCATGACCTGCATCGCCGCGGGCAGGTTGCGATCTTCCAGGATGAACTCGAACAGCATGCCGACCAGGTCGATGGTGTCCTCGTCCATGCTCGCCACATGGCTGGGACGCTCGCCACGCAGGGCGCCGATCTGGGTAAGCAGTTGTGTCTTGAGCTGCATGACTTCGCGGCCGAGCGTGGCGGCATCATCCGTTCCGTCGTAGCTCATTCCGCCGGTGCTGCCGATCTGGCTCTGCAACACGCTGAGGGCGCCCAGCAGTTCATTGGCCGAGGGCAGCGGTCCGCTCATCGTCGCGTGCGCGCCGCCATCCCGGGTGGAGCGTCCGCCAGCGTTGCCCCGGCGTGCACTGAACAGCGCCTGCAGCGTCTGCAGCAGGTCGTCCGGGATCTCGCTGCCCTCGTCCAGCATTTCGGCGGCGACACCGGCGTCGGCGGCCTGGCCGCTGGCATGCTTCGGACCTCCGCTGCTTTTCGCCGTCCCGGTACGCAGGACGGTGTGGTGCAGTTGCGGCAACACGCCGGCGCGAACCAGTTCGGCATTGATCTCGTGGTAGAGCTCTTCCAGCAAGGACAGCACGTAGCGATCGAACAGCTTGTAGATGATCAGCTTGACCCGCATGTCGGCGTTCAGCTCTTGCAGGGCCTCCCTGAATGCCTGGGACAGGATCGCCGGCGCCACCGGGTTGCTGGTGTCATCGATCTTGTGGCCACCGCAGATGACGGAAAGCCGCTGGTTGACCGCGAACAGGTCGCGCGCCAGGCGGGCCTCGTTCTTGCTGATCATGCTGGTGATCGCCAGCGATTCTTCCAGGTCGCTCTCCGCCACCAGGCTCAGCTCGCCCGTGCCCAGTGAGGGCGTCTCCGCCGGCGCAGCCTGCGCCTTTGCCGGGTGGGCCAGGTCACTCAGCTTGCGCGTGATCGCATGCAGGAAATTCCTCTCGATGCCGGGGCGGCGCTTGCGAACCTCGCGCATGCCGTCGAAATAATGCATCTGGGCGGCGTTGTTCTCGGCTTTTTCAGCCAGGTCGAACAATGCATCGTCGACTTGCTCGAACGCATTGCTCACCCATTGTTGCAGGCGCTTGCCGGCAATGCCGCGCACGGCACTCAGCAACTCGCCGACGCGCTCGCTGGAAGGATCCAGGCGCTGGCTCAAGTTGACTACCTTGGTTGGCCCGCTGGCTTCGTTCATTGCCACACCCCCGAGATGTATCCCGCGCCCGACCCGAGTTTGGCCCGGACCGCGCGGACTATGACAATAAGCCAAATCGCGGCTCACTGTCATGCGTGCCGTTGGGGTTTTCCGAGGTCGCAGCCGCGGATTGGAGTGGCAGTAGCGGAATTGGCTACGGCGTCACAGTTTCGCCCGACCTGGCGCTCCATTTCGCCCGATACCCGTGACGGTTCCCCTCAAGGCGATCGAAAAACCGGTTTGGGCCCGCCGCCTCGCGTACCCGGTCCACTGGCACCGACTCCTAATTGGTCGGAAATCCGGCCAGTTGCAGGGTGCCGATGCCTTCCTCGGGCAGCATCACCGGGATGCCGTCCTCGATCCGGTAGACCACCTTCTGATCGGTGGTGATCAAGGCCTCGGCGACCCGCTCGCGCACCGCCACGCCGGCCACCGTGTCGACCTTGCCGGCGGCGATCGCGTCGTTCAGCGCATCCAGCTGGCGCCGGGTCATCTGGCGCACCGGAGTCTTGCTGACCGGGCAGCACAGGATATCGAGCAGACGTTTGTCCATGGCCGTTGAGATCGGGTGAATCGTGCCGGGAAAGCCCGTACAATAGCGGTTTTTGGACGCTTCGGCCATGGCAGCAGCAACCAGGACACCGCGCGTGGGTGTGGTGATGGGTTCGCATTCGGACTGGGAAACCATGCAGCACGCGGCCGACGTGTTGACCGAGCTGGGCGTGGCGCATGAGGTGCGGGTGGTTTCGGCGCACCGCACGCCGGACCTGTTGTTCAGCTATGCCGAGCAGGCGTTGCCGCGGGGCATCCAGGTGATCATCGCCGGCGCCGGCGGCGCCGCCCACTTGCCCGGGATGCTTGCCGCCAAGACCCGCGTGCCGGTATTCGGCGTGCCGATGCAGTCGAAAGCGTTGAACGGGATGGACTCGCTGCTGTCGATCGCGCAGATGCCCGCCGGTGTGCCCGTGGGTACGTTGGCGATCGGGCGGGCAGGTGCGGTGAACGCAGGGTTGCTGGCCGCCGCGGTGCTTGCCCTGCACGATCCGGAGCTGTCCCGCGCCCTGGAAGACTGGCGCGCGCGCCAGACCCAGGCGGTGCTCGAACAGCCGGATCCGCGCTCGTGAAGGGACAGCGACAACCAGTGCTGGGCATTCTCGGTGGCGGCCAGCTGGCGCGCATGCTGGCGCTGGCAGCCGCGCCGCTGGGTGTGAAAACCCTGGTGGTGGACGGGTCAGCCGACGCCTGTGCGGGCCAGGTGGCGCCGTTGATCGTGGCCGACTGGAGCGATTACGCGGCGCTGGAATCTTTCGCCGCCCAGGTCGACGTGGTCACCTTCGATTTCGAGAACGTGCCCGCCGAAACCGCGCGCTGGCTGGCCGAGCGCGTCGCGGTGTTCCCTTCGCCGCACGCACTTGCCGTGGCCCAGGATCGGCTGGACGAAAAAACCCTGTTCCGTGAGTGCGGGCTGCACACGGCGGACTTCCGGACCGTCGATACGCGCGAACAACTGGATCATGCGCTGGCGACCATCGGCACGCCCGCGATCCTCAAGACACGCCGCTTCGGCTACGACGGCAAGGGGCAGTTTCGACTCGCCGCGTTGACCGATGCCGACGCCGCGTGGGCCACGTTGGGCGCCCAGGCCGCGAAGCACGGGCTGATCCTGGAGGCCTTCGTGCCGTTCGAGCGCGAGCTTTCGGTGATTGCCGTGCGTGGTCGGAATGGAGACTTCCGGACCTGGCCGCTCACCCGCAACTGGCATGTCGACGGCGTGTTGTCGATGAGCCTGGCGCCGGCGCCCGATCTGGGCGATCTGCAGCAACGCGCCAGCGAACTGGCGCTGACCCTGGCGCAGCGGCTGGATTATGTTGGCGTGTTCGCGCTGGAACTTTTCGTCAGGAATGGAGAGCTGCTGGGCAACGAAATGGCGCCACGCGTGCACAACTCCGGCCATTGGACGATCGAGGGCGCGCATGCCAGCCAGTTCGAGAACCATGTGCGCGCGGTGCTTGGCTTGCCGCTGGGCGACACCGCGCCGCGAGGCGTCTCGGCGATGCTCAACTGGATCGGCGAATTGCCCTCCTCGTCGCCCGTGTTGAGCACGGTCGACGCGCACTGGCACGACTACGGCAAGCAGGCACGCCCCGGCCGCAAGGTGGGACATACCACCGTGTGCGCGCCGGATGCCGATCGGCTGGCCGCGCGATTGTCCGGTATCGCCGATGCACTGGGGCGCGCGTCGCAGGTTGCGCCGGTACTGCAAGCGCTGAACGCACCGATGTAGGAGCGCACCCTGTGCGCGATGCTCTCCGTTCCGCAACGAAGAGCATCGCGCACAGGGTGCGCTCCTACCGTTCTCTCATCAGCGATAAAAAAAGCGGAGCCAGCGGGCTCCGCTTTTTATTCGCAGGATGTCGAAACTCAGGCGAGATTCTTTGCCGCGAACTCCCAGTTCACCACATTCCAGAACGCCTCCAGGTATTTGTCGCGGGCGTTGCGGTAGTCGATGTAATAAGCGTGCTCCCACACGTCACTGGTGAACAACGGTTTGTCGGCGCCGGTGATCGGCGTGGCCGCGTTCGAGGTGTTGACGATGCCTAGCGAGCCGTCCGGACGCTGTACCAGCCAGGTCCAGCCCGAGCCGAAATTGCCGGTGGCGGATTTGTTGAACTCCTCCTTGAACTTGGCGAACGAGCCAAACGCCTTGTTGATGGCATCGGCCAGCTTGCCGCCGGGTTCGCCGCCACCCTTGCCTGCGGGCGCAGGCGGACTCATCGAGTTCCAGTAGAACGTGTGGTTCCAGGTCTGTGCGGCGTTGTTGAACAGGCCGCCGGAGGACTTCTTGATGATGTCTTCCAGCTTGGCATCGGCGAACTCGGTACCTTCGATCGCCTTGTTCAGCTTGGTGACGTAGCCCTTGTGGTGTTTCTCGTAGTGATACTCCAACGTCTCGGCGGAGATGTGCGGCTCCAACGCGTTCTTTTCATACGGAAGGGGAGGAAGTTCGATAGCCATGAGTGACTCCTTGGGCGGCTGTTGGGAAAGAAAGACGTCGGCGCCAAGACAGCGCCCGGCAGGTCACTGTTACAATACATGACTGCCTGTATTGTAAAGATGAAGCACCGACCATGGACATCAATGAGCTGATCAGGGCGGTGCTCGCCCAGCATCCCATCGTGCTTTTCATGAAGGGCACGCCAGAGTTTCCGATGTGCGGCTTTTCCAGTCGCGCGGCACAGGCGCTCACCGAGGCTGGTGCGGAATTTCACACCATCAACGTGCTGGCCGATCCGCGGATTCGCGCGGCCCTGCCGCATTTCGCCAACTGGCCGACCTTCCCGCAGTTGTTCATCCACGGCGAACTGATCGGTGGCTGCGACATCATCGAGGACCTGATGGCCTCCGGTGAACTGCGCCGGATGGCCAGCGACGTCGCCGGGATGACGTCTTGACCCGTCTGCCGATGGCGCGCCTTCCGGCCGGTTGGCAGCCGGCGGTTGATACCCTGGCCGATCGGGTGATTCTCGTAACCGGTGCCTATGGCGGTCTGGGTGGCGCCGTGGCACGTGCCGCGATGCGCTCGGGCGCCACCGTGGTGATCACGGGCAAGCGCAAGCGCCAGCTGGAAAAGATGTTCGATGTGCTGCGCGAGGAGGGCCTGGGCGAAGCGGTGATCCATCCGCTGGACATGGAGGCCGCCACGCCGAAGGATTACAGCGCATTGGCCGACGGGCTGGAGCGCGATTTCGGCCGTCTCGACGGCATCGTGCACTGCGCCGCGAGCTTTGCCGGATTGACCCCGATCGCGATGCACCGCCCGGACGACTGGCTGCGTGCCATGCACGTCAATGTCAATGCGCCGTTTGCGTTGACCCAGGCCTGCATGCCGCTCCTGCACCCGGGCAAGCGACAGCGCCGCGGTGTTCGTGCTGGACGCCCCCGAGCTGCTGCAGCGCGCGCACTGGGGTGGCTATGGCGTATCGAAGGCGGCGCTGGAGCGTTTCGTGGCCATCCTGCACGAGGAAACCGACGACGGCGCGCTGCGCGTGCATGCATTGTTGCCCGCGCCCATGCGTACCGCGCTTGCGCCGGCTGGCGTATTTTGGCGAGGACATCATGCAGCAGCCGACACCGGATGCCACGGCGGAGGCGGCCGTCTATCTGCTCAGCGCGCAGGCACTGAGGGCACGGGGCGCGGTACTGGATCTTCGCCCCGACGCGCCACCGGCCGTCACCGGGTAGGAACGCACGAACCGGCGGTTTCGGTCAGGATTCGGGAGTCGCAGGAACAAGGCAGGGTTGGCGCAGGATTGGAACACCGGATGCCGGCAAATTCCTGCGCCGGATCGCCTGCCCATCGCAAACCATTCCGCAGGGAGTCGAGATGGAAGCACAGATGACCACGCTGTCGGCGGGGATCATGTTGTTCCTGATCATGGACCCGCTGGGCAATATTCCGTTCTTCCTGAGCCTGCTCAAGGAAGTGCCGCCGCGCCGTCGCCGCCGCATCATGGTGCGCGAACTGCTGATCGCGCTGGGCGTCTTGCTGGTGTTCCTGTTCGGTGGCCAGCAGTTCCTGCATGTCATGCAGCTGAAGCCCGATTCCATCAGCATCGCTGGTGGCCTGGTGTTGTTCCTGATCGGCATCCGCATGGTGTTTCCGCCGGCCGATGGCGGCGGCATCTTCGGCAAGCCGGGGCAGGGCGAGCCGTTCATCGTGCCGATGGCGATTCCCGGCGTGGCCGGTCCCTCGGCGATGGCAGCGCTTGTTGTTGCTGACCAACACCCAGCCCGGACGCACCGCGGACTGGGTGATGGCGTTGCTCTTGGCGTGGCTGGCCACCTCCGCCATCCTGCTCAGCGCGACCTATCTGTTCCGCTGGCTCGGCGAGAGCGTGCTGACCGCACTGGAGCGCGTGATGGGGATGTTGCTGATCGCCTTGTCGGTGCAGATGTTCATGGCCGGGGTGGCGTCGTTCCTGCGTTCGGCGGCATGATCCGACGGCGCGGCGCCCGCCGGACGGGGCTGGGGAAACGGCTTGCGCGACGCTGCCATGGGCGGTGCCTCGGCAGGTCGAGCATTGAATGACGTGCCAACGTCTTAAAAGTGTCATACAATCCCGTTAAACTCCTTTTAACAACTGGTCGACAGTCGGGAGGATCGCTGTCAGACCAATGCGTCCGCAACCATCTGGTACAGAACGGTTCGGATGTGCAAACAGGGGCTTCCAGATGGGATCGCGGCAAGCCCGGGTCGGACCGGGCCGGATCACGTTTGGTTCCGTGACGTAAATACTTTCGTTGTGAACCCGAGGGTCTAACAAAAAATGAACAGCCGAATTCGCGCCAAACTGTTGCCGCTCGCCATCACCGCCTTGCTGGCGGCCTCGCCCGCTTATGCCCAAGTCACCTCGTCGGCCATCGCCGGCCGCGTGCTGGACAGCAGCGGGCAGCCGGTAGCCGGTGCCACCGTGACGATCGTGCACGAACCGTCAGGGACTACCAAGGTCACCACCACCGGTCCGGACGGACGTTATACGGCGCAGGGTTTGCGCGTCGGCGGCCCGTTCGATGTCACCGCATCCAAGGACGGACGCCCCAGCGCCCAGCAGGACAACGTCTACCTGCAGCTGGCGCAGGAGTCGGCGATCAACCTCACCATGCCGGCTGGCGCCAACGCCAGCGAGGCCAAGAACCTCGAGAACGTCACCGTGACCGGCAGTGCCATCGCGCAGACGTTCAGCCCGGACAACAAGGGCATCTCGACCAACGTCTCCGCCCGCGAGATCGAAGCGACCCCGACGCCGGATCGCTCGATTCAGAACATCGTGCGCCTCGATCCGCGCATCGTGATCACCGACCGCGAGCGCGGCGAGTTCTCGGCCATCGGCCAGAACAGCCGTTACAACAACGTCACCGTCGACTCGGTCAGCGCCAACGATCCGTTCGGCCTGAACGCGAACGGCCTGCCGACGCTGTCCACCCCGATCTCGCAGGACACGATCGAGGAATACAACATCTCGACCGCCAACTACGACACGGCGATCCGTCGCGGCGTCGGGGCGAACGTCAACGCGGTCACCAAGAGCGGCACCAACGATTTCCACGGCTCGGTCTACTACGTCTTCCAGAACGACGACATGATCGGCAAGAACGAGAACGACGCGAAATACGCCGCATTCGCCCGCAACTGGACTGGTGGCGCCACCGTCGGCGGCCCGATCATCCAGGACAAGCTGTTCTTCTTCCTGTCGGCCGAAAAGAGCGTCAAGGTCGGCGCGGGCAGCCCGTACGGACCGGATGATTCCGGCGCGGCGACGCCGATCGCCGGCCTGAGTTCAGACCGAGGTGCAGCAGGTGCTCGACGCGGCCAAGCAGCTGGGCCTGGGCGATCCGGGCGGCTATGGCGGTGGCAACACCAACCTGCAGGACAAGCGATACCTGGGCAAGATCGACTGGAACATCACCAACAACCATCGCGCCAGCTTCACCTACAGCCAGACCAAGGAAACCAAGCCGGTCATCACCGGCACGAACACCAATCTGGTGCTGTCCAGCGGCTGGTACACCACCGACGTCGACAACAAGAGCTACGCGTTGCATTTCTACGATGACTGGTCGGAAAACTTCTCCAGCCAGGCCAGTATCTCGTACGCCAAGTTCGACCAGCTGCGCGGCCCCTATCAACGGCGTGGCCAGCCCGGACGTGCGGGTGTATCCCACCACGTTCAGCGACGGCAATTCGGTGGAGTTCGGCACCGAGTATTCCAGCCAGGCCAACATCCTGCGTACCCGCACCACCAACCTGGCCTGGGCCGGCACCTACTTTGCCGGCGACCACGCCATCAAGGGCGGCTTCGATTACGAGCGTGACAACCTCTACAACCTGTTCCTGCAGAACTACTACGGCAGCTACACGTTCGAGGATGCCAACGGGCTGTCGGGCCTGCAAAATTTCCTGGCCGGCAATTACTACCAGTACCGCTACAACCGCCCGGCGGATGGCTCTCGGCCTGAACGACGTGGCGGCCAGCTTCAATATCAAGCAGTGGGGTGTGTTCCTGCAGGATACGTGGCAGGTGACCAACAACCTGTCGGTGCAGTACGGCGTGCGCGTGGACATTCCGCTGACCAGCGACCAGCCGATCTACAACGCCAAGTTTGCGGCCGATCCGATCGCCAGCAGCTACAACCCGCTCACCCACACCGGCACGCAGGCCGCCGGCGGCTTCGGTCGCACCAACCAGACCACGATCAACGGCAACCGGGTGGTACAGCCACGCATGTCGTTCAACTACAGCTTCGATACGGAACTCGCGACCCAGTTGCGTGGTGGCGCGGGGCTGTTCATCTCCAACCCGCCGACCGTCTGGATCGGCAACATCTATTCCAACTCGGGCGCGACGCAGACGCAATTCAACTGTGGTCCTACCCAGAGTCCTCCGTGCAGTGGCACCAACCTGCCGGCGTTCACTCCGGATCCGTTCCACCAGAACGACGGTGCTTCGGGCAGCGGTGCGCAGACGGTGAACACGGTTTCGCCGGGCTTCCGCCTGCCGAGCGTCTGGAAATTCAGCATCGGCCTGGACAAGGAGTTGCCGTGGTGGGGCCTGGTCGCGACAGCGGACTATGAGCACATCAAGGTGCGCAACGCCATCCTGTTCCAGAACTACAACACCGGTGACCCGACCGCCATCCTGCCGGATGGCCGCGAGAGCTTCTACCAGAACATCGCGCTCGATCCGAAGGCCAAGGGACAGCGTAATCGCTACCTGTCGAATCCGGCCTTCACCGCGTCTACCATCAACCTGGCCAACACGCATCGCGGCAGTGCCGACAGCCTCGCGCTGTCGTTGAAGAAGCCGTTCTCCAACGACTGGACCGGCATGCTGGCGTTCACCTGGAGTCGCGCCACCGAGGTCAACCCCGGCACGTCTTCGGTGGCCAGCTCCAATTACAACAACAACTACCTCGTCAATCCGAACGAGAATGTCGCCAGCCCGTCGAACTACTCGATTCCGCGCCGCGTGCTGGCGTCGCTCAACTGGCGGCACAGCTTCTTCGGCAACTACGCCACCAGTGCCAGCATCCTGTTCGACGGCCACAACGCCGCTCCGTACAGCTGGACGTTCGGCAACGACGCCAACGGCGACAGCCTGACCAACGATCTGGTCTACATTCCGAAGCCGGGTCAGGTGGAATTCCGCACAGGCACCAGCCCTGACAAGATCGCCCAGTTCTACGATTACATTCAGCGCAACGATTATCTGAAGGATCACGCAGGTGGCATCGCCGGCCGCAATGGCGACCGCGCCGGCTGGATCAACCAGATCGACCTGAGCTTCAGTCAGGAAATCCCGGGTATCTTCAAGGGCAACAAGGGCATCGTGAAGCTTGACCTTTACAACTTCACGAACCTGCTGAACAAGCATTGGGGTATCGAGAAGCGGGTCGGCTTCCCGGGCGGGCGCGCACTGGCCGACTACTACGGCGTGGATACGGCCACCGGCAAGTACATCTACGACATCGGTGGCGCCAACTACACGGATGCCAACGGCAACTATAGCCCGCGGGCGATTCCGACTTACGTCAATTTCGGCGACGATCTCGCCCAGCGCTGGTCGGTGCAGTTGACCGTCAAGTACATGTTCTGATCCTTAGTCTGACGCAGCACCAGCCTGAAGCCGGCGCCTGATGATCGGGCGCCGGCTTCCTGTTTTCTTGACCATGGCAGATTCGCGGTAGATGCTTGGCAGTCCGCCACGGCACTGCATGAGGCAGGACGCCGTCAGCGGCTGGAGATTTACCGGAATGATTGAAACCCAAGCGTCACCTGTCGCGAAGGCAGCCACGGTCAGCGCACGCATTTCGCCCATCGGCGGGCTGGACATCCTTTCGCGCAACGAGGTGGTCAAGCTGCGCGGCGCCAGTGACTCCGGGCTGCATGCGCTGTTGCGTCGATGCGCGCTGGCCGTGCTGACCTCGGGCAACATCAGCGACAATCCACGTGCCATCCTGGAGCAGTATCCGGACTTCGACATCCAGGTGCTGCAGCAGGATCGCGGCATCAAGATCGAGTTGTCCAACGCCCCGGCGCAGGCCTTCGTCGACGGCCAGATCATCCGCGGCATCAATGAACTGCTGGTGGCCGTGGTGCGCGACATCGTTTACGTATCGACCCAACTGGAGCAGATCGGCGCCGAGCTCGGCGGCTCCGCCGGGCTGACCCAGGGTGTGTTCGAGATCCTGCGCAACGCGCGCATCCTCAAGCCCAATATCGACCCCAGCCTGGTCGTGTGCTGGGGCGGGCACTCGATCTCGCGCCTGGAGTACGACTACACCAAGGCGGTCGGCTACCAGCTCGGCCTGCGCGGACTGGATATCTGCACCGGTTGTGGTCCGGGTGCCATGAAAGGACCGATGAAGGGCGCGACGATCGGCCATTCCAAGCAGCGGCGGCGGCACAACCGCTACATCGGCATCACCGAACCCGGCATCATCGCGGCCGAGTCGCCGAACCCGATCGTGAACCATCTGGTGATCATGCCGGACATCGAGAAGCGGCTTGAGGCGTTCGTGCGCATGGGCCACGGCATCATCGTGTTCCCCGGCGGCGTGGGCACCGCCGAGGAAATCCTCTATCTGCTCGGCATCCTGCTGCACCCGGACAACGCCGGCATCCCGTTCCCGCTGGTCTTCACCGGGCCGCGCGAGTCCGCCGCCTACTTCGAGCAGATCGACCGGTTCCTGCGCCTGAGCCTGGGCGACGAGGTGGCGCAGTATTACCAGATCGTGGTGGATGACCCGACGGCGGTGGCGAAAACCATGGTCAAGGGGCTGCACAAGGTGCTGCAGAATCGACTCGACACCAAGGACGCCTTCTTCTTCAACTGGGCGCTGCAGATTCCGCTGGAATTCCAGCAGCCATTCCGGCCGACGCACGAGGCGATGCGTGCCTTGCAGATCCATCATGGCCGTCCGCTGCACGAACTGGCGGCCGATCTGCGCCGGGCGTTTTCCGGCATCGTCGCGGGCAACGTCAAGGAAGAGGGCGTGCAGGCGATCGAACGCAACGGCCCGTTCGAGATCGACGGCGATACCGACATCATGCACGCCCTGGACAAGCTGCTGCAGGCCTTCGTGGAGCAACATCGAATGAAGCTGCCCGGCGGCTCGGCCTACGTGCCGTGTTACCGCGTGGTCACCGGCTGAATCAGGGTGAATTTCATCATCGCGACAGCTTGACAGTTCAATGCAGCGTCGACAAACTACGCAGCTCACGCCCGAATAGCTCAGCTGGTTAGAGCACTTGACTGTTAATCAGGGGGTCGCAGGTTCGAGTCCTGCTTCGGGCGCCAGATACGAGACCAGGGCCGGCAAGCGATTGCCGGCCTTTTCTTGTTCGCAGAACGACGAAGGGCGCCCAAGCGCCCTTCGTGGATGCTGCCGTCAGGCTGACGCTTCAGCGTACCCTGAACAGGGATGGCCCCATGCGGCCACTTGCATAAGACTCCCGGTGGCGGCGATGCATGCGCTCGATCGTTTCGAGTCGGCGCGCCTCGGCCCATTCCACCCGATTCAGCGTCAGACCCGCCTTGTTGTCGCCGCGTCGTGTCGCTTCGTTGTCGCGCCAGCGATGGAAATCGTTGTACGCCTCGATCTCCGGCTGCAGCTCGCGCACGCACAGCTCGATCACGATGGCATCGTCGACGAAGCCCAGTACCGGCACATCGTCCGGGACCAGGTCTTCCGCGCTGGAGAAATAGGCCAGCGCGGCCAGCACATTCGCCCGGTTCTCCTCGGGCAAGCCGAAGCCGACGTCCTCGACCATCGCGATCATGGTCTCCAGATGCTTCAGACGCGACGCGACGAATTCGGGCAGCTGCTTGCTGCGGGTCTCGTCCAGCAGCTTGCGTGTGGCAGCCACGATGCTGGTGGCGTCCAGCGTCTGGGCCTTCGTCTTCGCGTCCTCCGATCTGCGGTTCCGTGCGTCGATGAACAACTGCAGATCGGCATCGCTGAAGGTAATGTTGATGTCCAGGCTCATGGTTGGCGGCTCGCAGGGCGATCGAGAAAGAACGCCAGCCTATGCCAGCCGCCGCATGGACGTCAATTGCCGGTGAAGCCGCTGTGGCCATGGTGGCTGCGCGCGAACGGGCAGCGTTTGGCGCCGCCGTGATTTTGAAACCGGTCGGCACGCATCGCGCGGCTTTGCAGTCGCCTGTTCAGTGGAAGCCGACGTTGCCGGGGGAGCTGTGTGCACCGTGCGCCTCTTGCGTCGGGCCGCTCGCCGCGTCATCTTTGGCGGCGGCGGACCGCCACCGCCCGGGGTATGGAGTGGACATGCCGAAGTTCCAGGCAGGACCTGCGCACGCGATGTTCGCGCGCACGCTTGACGAGCACGGCGAGCTGCCGCTCGAACGCATCGTGTCGCTGATGCAGAAGTTGATGTCGCATTTCGATCTGGATTCGGTCCTTGCCGAGATTGTCGACACGGCGCAGACCCTGTTCGGGGCGGAACTGGTCACGCTGTGGATGGTCGACCCCGGGGATGCGCAGTTGACCTGCGTCATTCCAGCGGCGGATGTGCCGCTGACAACCGGCGTGGGCATCGGGCTGGCCGGCGCCTGCGCGGAGACTCGCGCGGCGATCAACGTGCCTGATGTCGCCGCTGACGCGCGCTTTGTGCAGACCCTGGATGGTGGGGCACTGATCGACCACGGCTCGATGCTGAGCGTGCCGATCATCGATCCCGATGATCGCCTGACGGGCGTGCTGCAGCTGTTGGATGAGGACGGTCTGCCATTCGATACCCAGGCCGAATCGATGGCCCGCTTGCTGGCCGCGCTGATCGCCGTGGCGCTGCAGGCGGTGCGGGTCTACGTGGAACAGATGAATTACCAGCGTCTGCAGCAGGAAGTGGAACTGGCCCGGGCGATCCAGATCGCCACCTTGCCGGAGGCCATGCCGCAGCTGCCCGGGTACGAGCTGCACGGTCATTTCCAGCCCGCCGAGGAAGCGGGCGGCGACTTGTTCGATCTGGTGGTGCTGGACGGCCAACTGTTCATGCTGCTGGGTGATGCTACCGGCCACGGCTTCGGGCCCGCGCTGTCGGCGACGCAGATGCAGGCGATGCTGCGCGTCGCCTTTCGCTGCGGCGCCGATCTGGACCAGGCCTACGTGCACGTCAACAATCAGCTCAGCGAGGACTTGCCCGACAACCGATTCATCACCGCGTTCATGGGTTTCCTCGACCCTCGCAGCCACCGGGTCCGCTTTCATTCCGGTGGGCAGGGCCCCATCCTGCACTGGCAGGCGGCGGACAATACGCCGCAATGGCATGCGCCGACCACATTTCCGTTCGGGGCCATGCCGGTGGATCGCGCCGGGGAGCCGGGTGTGCTGGAGTTGGAACGTGGCGACGTGCTGGCGCTGATTTCCGACGGTGTCTATGAGTATGCCAACGCCCTGGGCGAGTTGTTTGGCGATGCGCGCGTGGCGCAGGTGTTTGCGCGCTGCCACGCGCTGTCCCTGGCGGAACTGACGACGCAATTGCTGCAGGCGGTGCATGAATTCGCCGGTGACGTGGCGCAGGCCGACGACATCACCCTGGTGTTGGCAAGACGGCAGGCGTGAGAGGTTGTGCGTTTTTCAACCTCTCAGCCGGCCAGGATGGCCGGTCGCGGATCGGTCACGCAAGTGACTGATTCGCGTGAGCGCGTCCGGGCACGTACCGGACGCGCGATGAAAGAAAACCACAGGAAGTGGTTTTCTTCACAGGCTCTGACCGGCGCAGTCTGCTGGTGCGGCACGAGTTGACGGCAGCGGGTGGTGGTTTTGGGGGTACAGCGATGACTGAACAGTCCGGTTCCACGACTGCCGACGCCGGTCACGTGTGGCGTGAAAGCCGCGACTTTGCGCGCAGCCTGGCGGCGCTGGAGGAGATCTACGCCTTTGTCGAGCCACCCTTGGCCGCGCATCACATCGGCCGTGCGGCAACTTTCGCGATTGTCATGACCATCGAGGAGTTGTTCACCAACATGGTCAAGTACAACCCCACCGGCCGCGGGCCGATCAGCCTGGAAGTCCAGTGCGACGCAGACGCGGTAACCTGTCAGCTGAGCGACCCGGACAGCGAGTGTTTCGACATGACCCGCCTGCCGGACGTCGATATTGAGCAATCGGTCGAACGCCGCCATCCCGGCGGGCTGGGGATCCACCTGATTCGCCGGTTGGTCGATTCGATCGAATATGACCATGCCGGACGTTGCAGCCGCGTGCGCTTTGTCAGGAAGCTTTCAACCCTGGCGCGGGCGGATGATATGCACGGGCAATGACTTGCAAGCAGTGGCAGCCACGGGGGAAGGGTTCATGTTCGAGATTGGCTACGGCGACGATGGGGCGATCATCCTGACCGGGAGGCTGGACGCCGCGCAGGCGGACAAGGCCCAGCACTTCCTGGATGCGGCCAGCGCCCCGGTGGTGCTGGACTTTGCGCAGCTCGAATACATTTCCAGCGCCGGCCTGGGCGTGCTGCTTGCGTTGCACAAGCGCCTGCTCGCCGCGGGCGGGGGCTTGCGGCTGATCCACGTCAACCGGCACATCCACGACATCTTCCGGTTTTCCGGGTTCGACCGGGTATTCGTGATCGAGGCCGCACTCTGATGGGCACGCGCTTACCAACCTTTTTCCGCATGAGCCGTATTCATGGTTGATGCGACGGACGCCGAGCTGGTCTTGCGCTATCGGGGCGGTGACCGCCACGCATTTGACACCCTGATGGTGCGCTACTCCAAAAGGGTTTTTTCGGTGGTGTTCCGGGTCTTGAACAACCGTGAGGACGCATTCGACGTGACGCAGACCGCTTTCCTCAAGGCCTACCAGCATCTCGTTCAGTACGACGTGGCGCAGTCGTTCAGCCCATGGCTGTGCCGCATTGCGGTCAACGAGGCGCTGGACCGGATCCGTGCGCAACATGCCACGCAGACGCTCGACGACGCCATCATCGATGGCCACGATGGCCCGGTCGACCTGGCCATCCGCGAGCAGGACGACCTGGCTTTGCAGCAAGCGCTGATGTGCCTGCCGCCGGATCATCGGACGCTCATCGTGCTCAAGCATCTGCAGGGCTGCAGTTACGAGGAGATTGCACGGATCCTCGAGTGCCCGGTGAAGACCGTGAAATCACGCTTGTTCACCGCGCGCGAGGCGCTGCGCGCGATCCTCGTGCCCGGGAAGCGGAGTTGACATGATTGACGCACGTGTCCTGGAATTGATCAACGCCGACATCGACGGCAGCCTGGATAGCGCCGGCAAGGCCGAGCTGGCGCGTGCCCTGCATGCCGATGCCGAGGCCGGCACCCTGCACGATGGCCTGACCGGCATGGCTGCGGTCTTGCGGGAGATGCCGCCGGTGACGGTCCCGCCGGACCTCGACCAGCGCCTGCTCGCGGCGGTTCACGCCGCCGCGCGGGGTGCCGCGACGAGCGGCGCACACCCCGCGCGCGAGCGCGCTGCAGGCGCTGAGGATGACGCTGGCGCCGCGCCCTCCAACTTTTTCCGCGTCAAGTCGTATAAGGATCATGTACGGAGCTTCAGGCGCCGTACAGCAGGCAATACCGTTCCGGCAATCAGAACGGCGTCCAAGTCGTCAAACCACGCATGGGGTAGAACACTTATGAAAACGCAAAGAGTTGTCGTCTTGACTGGCAGCCTGGCCGTGGCGATTGCGGCGGTGTTGTATTTCGGCGTCGGTTATCCACCTTCCAGCAGCGACTCAGCCGCAACCATCGCCGCGGCGCAGCGCTACCAGGCACCTACGGTGAACTCGGCTGACGTGCAGACCGGCGACCAGAGTGTCGCCAAGCTGATGCAGACCGATACGTTCACCCGCTTGGTGAACGACGCCAACTTCCGTGCGTTTGCCACCAGCCCGCAATTCATGGCGCTGGCGCGCAATCCCGCGTTTGCGGCGCTGGCCAGCAACGCCCAATTCCAGGCGCTGGCCAAAAACGCCGACTTCGCGGCCCTGGCCAAAAATGCTCAGTTCGCGGCACTCGCCAAGGATGCGAACTTCCGGCAGGCGATGGCCAAGGATGCCAATTTCCGCCAGGTGATGGCCGTGTCCACGGACGCCAACTTCGCTGCGCTGGCGAGCAACGCGCAGTTCCAGGCGCTCGCCAAGGATGCCAACTTCCGCCAGGCGATGGCCAAGGATGCGAACTTCCGGCAAATGATGGCGATGGCCAAGGACGCCAACTTCCGGCAGGCGATGGCCATGTCCAAGGACGCCAACTTCGCCGCGCTGGCGAAGAACGCCGACTTCATGGCGCTGGCGAAGGATGCGGACTTCCAGGCTCTGGCCAAGGATGCCAACTTCCGGCAAATGATGGCGATGGCCCAGGATGCCAATTTCCGGCAGGTGATGGCCATATCCAGGGATGCCAACTTCGCCGCGCTGGCCAAGGACGCCCAGTTCCAGGCCTTGGCGAAGGACGCCGATTTCCAGGCGCTGTCGCGTGACTCCGCGGCCTTCTCGGCGATGGCCAGGGATCCGCAGGCGTTTGCGGCGCTGGCGTCCAACGCCGACTTCGCGGCGCTGGCGAAGAACGCCCAGTTCCAGGCCTTGGCCAAGAATGCAGACTTCCAGTCGCTGGCATCCAATGCCTCGTTCTCGGCGATGCTGAGGAGCGCATCGTTCCAGGCGCAGTTGCGCGCACCTTCGGGGATCTGATTCCGCGCATCGGGGCGAAAGAGGCCGGCGGCCGTGACGAGGTGCCGGCCTCTTCATTTGCGCGGCCGAAATCGCGCTATTGTCTGCGCATTGGGGAACAAGGACAGGGGCTATGCGTATCAGCTTGGGTACGGTGGCAATGGCTTGCGCAATGGCATGCCTGTGGCCCGTTACGGCGCAAGCCGCTCCTCCGCTGCAGCAACTGCAAACGAAGGATCTGCAGCTGGTCTGGTTCCACCCGCAGGAAGATTATCTGGCACCGTACATTGCGCGTGCCTTCGAAAACTCGATGCAATGGCAGGAACGCACCTGGGGCTGGACTCCCGACGGCAAGACCAATGTGCTGTTCAAGGATTTCAACGATTACGGCAATGCCGGCTCGCGCTCCACCCCGAACAATGCCCTGATCGTCGACATCGCGCCGTTCTCGTATTCGTTCGAAACCTTTGTTTCCAGCGAGCGCATTTTTTCGCTGATGAACCACGAGCTGGTTCACGTCGCCAACATGGATCAGTGGACGAAAGCGGACATGCGCTGGCGGCGCATCCTCGGCGGCAAGATCCAGGTCGATGAGAAGCATCCGGAAACGCTGCTGTATCGCTACCTGACGGTGCCGCGCACGGTGGTGCCGCGCTGGTATCTGGAAGGCCTTGCGGTGTTTTTCGAAACCTGGATGGGCGGCGGCCGCGGGCGGGCGCAAGGCGCGTATGACGAGATGGTGTTTCGCGCCATGGTGCGCGATCACGCTTATTTCTACGATCCGGAAGGTCTGGCCTCGAAGGGCACCAAGGTCGATTTCCAGGTCGGCGTCAACAACTACCTGTACGGAACGCGCTTCGTTTCCTACCTGGCGTTGAAGTACTCGCCGCAGCGCGTGGTGGAGTGGGGCGCTCGCCACGAAGGCAGCCAGCGCTACTACGCCAACCAGTTTCGCCAGGTGTTCGGGCGCCCCTTGAACGAGGTATGGGCCGACTGGATCGCGTGGGAGCACGACTTCCAGAAGAAGAATCTGGCGGCGATTGCGCGGTATCCGGTAACCCACCTGCAGCCCTTGTCACGGCGCGGACTGGGTTCGATCTCGCGTGCGTTCTACGATCCCGGCCGGGACGTCATGTTGGCCGGGTTCCGCTATCCCGGCGTGGCCGCCTATATCGGCCTGATGTCGCTCAAGGACGGCAGCATCCGGCATCTCGTCGACGTCAAGGGCGCGATGGAATACTCGGTGACGTCGCTGGCCTGGGACCCGGCGACGAAAACGGCGTTTTACACCACCGACAACAACAGCGGCTACCGCGACGTGATGTCGCTGGACACGGTCAGCGGCCACACCCGCATGCTCCTGAAAGATGCCCGCATCGGCGACCTGGTATTCGATCGCAGCGACCGGTCGTTGTGGGGGATTCGCCACCTCAATGGCCTGGTCACGCTGGTGCACATGCCGTATCCGTACAACACCTACCACCAAGTCTACACGTGGCCATATGGCGAGATTGCCTATGATCTGGACATTTCACCCGACGGGAAAACGCTCAGCTTCTCGCACACGGCCGTCAACGGCGACCAGGCGCTGTATCTGGTGCAGCGCGACGCGGTGCTGGCCGGCAACGCGAAACCGGCGTCGAGTTACAGCTTCGGCACGGCGGTGCCCGACGGCTTCGTGTTTGCCCCGGACGGACGCTCGCTGTACGGCAGCTCGTATTACACCGGCGTCTCCAACATCTATCGCTACGACATTGCCAGCCACAAGATCGAGGCCCTTTCCAACGCGGAGACCGGCTTTGTTCGCCCGCTGCCGTTGCCGGACGGCCGCATGATCGCGTTCGACTATTCCGGCCAGGGTTTCGTCCCGGGTTTCATCGACGCGAAGCCGCGCGATGATCTGGCCGCCATCACCTTCCTCGGTGCGCAAATCGCGGACAAGTACCCGATCGTGAAAACGTGGAACGTGGGGCCCCCGTCGAAAATCGATCTGGACAAGATGATCGTGAGCAAGGGCCCCTATATTGCGACACACGAAATCCAGCAGCAGGCGCTGTATCCCATCGTGCAGGGCTACAAGGACAGCTGGGCGTTGGGCATGCACGGCACCTGGGCTGACCCGATCGGGCTGGCGCACCTCAACGTCAACGCCGCCTACAGCCCGGACAACAGCTTGCCGAAGTACGAGCGCATCCATTTCGATGCATTGTGGGAAGACCTCGGCTGGCGCTTCGGCTACAAGCACAACGGCGCGAGCTTCTATGATCTGTTCGGCCCCACCAAGGTCAGCCTGCGCGGCAACGAGTGGCTGAGCGGGTACAAGAAATCGCTGATCTTCGATGTACCGCGCACGCTGGACCTGGATCTCTCCTTGAACGCGTTCAACGGGCTGGATACGTTGCCCGGTTTCCAGAACGTCGCCTCGCCCGGCCGCAAGCTGGTCACCGCGGCCGCCCGGCTCAATTACGGTTACGTGCTCGATTCGCTGGGTCATGTCGACGATGAAAAGGGCATCCGCTGGAACCTCAACCTGCTTGCCAACAGTGCGGGCGGCGTCACCGTGCCGGTGCTGTATGGCGGCGTCGACGTCGGCGTGCCGTTTCTGTTCGACCATTCCTCGGTCTGGTTGCGTACTTCCGCCGGCGTGTCGGGCGGGAAGGCCAGCAACCCGTACGCGAATTTCTACTTCGGCAGCTTCGGCAACAACTGGGTCGATGACGGCGTCATCAAGCGCTATCGCGAGTACGACAGTTTTCCCGGATTCGGCATCGATGAAATCAATGGCCGGCGCTTCGTGCACTCGATGCTCGAATGGAATCTCCCGCCGCTGCGCTTCAGCGATGTCGGCACCGATGGCAATTTCCTGAGCTGGGCGCGACCGGCGCTGTTTGCCGGGGTGTTGACCACCGGCGCCCAAGGCACGGTTGGCGCGCGCACCATGCAGGATGTCGGCTTCCAGGTCGACTTCAGCTTCACCGTCATGAATGACCAGCCGATGACCTTGTCAGTCGGTTCGGCGCTCGGCTTCGGCGGCGGCAGGTCACGCAGCAGCGAATGGATGGTCTCGTTGAACGTGCTGCAGTAGGCTGCCGCTATCCATTGCGGGACGAAGGCTCGGCACCATGATTGACGCGTCCTGGCTGGTCCACGCGGCGATCGGCCTGCTGCCTGCGCTGTGCTTCCTCGCCGCGCTGTTGTTGCTGGACAGCTACAAGCTGCTGCGCTTGCGCATGGTGCTCACCGTGATCGGGGTCGGTGGCGTGGTGGCCGGCATCTGCTACGTGCTCAACACCTTGCTGCTCGACCACACGGGTCTTCCGTTCACGACTTACTCGCACTATGTGGCGCCGGCCATCGAGGAATCGCTGAAAGCGGCAGTCGTCGTCGTGCTGATCCGCACGCGCCGCATCGGCTTTCTGGTGGATGCGTCTGTACTCGGCTTCGCGGTGGGCGCCGGTTTCGCGACAGTGGAGAACCTGTATTACCTCGGCCAACTGGCCGGCCCGCAGACCGGAACCTGGATCGTGCGCGGCTTCGGCACGGCGATCCTGCACGGCGGCCTGCAGGCAATCTTTGCGGCACTGGTACTTTCCGATGTGGACGCGCGCGGCAAGCTCGGAGTTCGCGCCGTGCTGCCGCCACTCGTCCTGATCATCCTGGTGCATGCCGCTTTCAACCAGTTCACGCTGTCGCCGCTCATCGAGACCGTGCTGGTGCTGGTCTGCATCCCGCCGTTGCTGGCCTGGGTCTTCGCCCGCAGCGAGCGCATGTTGCGGAGTTGGCTGGGCAGTGGTTTCGACGCGGATCAGGAGCTGCTTGGCCAGCTTCAATCCGACACATTTTCGCAATCCCACGCCGGGCAGTACCTGTACAAGCTGCGCGAGCGCTTTCCCGGCAAGGTGGTCGCCGACCTGTTCTGCTACCTGCAGCTGTATGTCGAACTGGCGCTGTACGCGAAAGGCACGCTGATGCTGCGCGAGAGCGGCATCGATGTGCCGATCGACGAGGAGACCCGCGCCAAGCTGCAGGAGATGGAATACCTGGAGCGCAGCGTCGGCCGCGCCGGCCTGCTGACCCTGCAACCGCTGATGCACACCAGCCGCCGCGATCTGTGGCAATTGCACATGCTGGGGAAGTGAGCGGGAAGATCGACGGAGCACCGGCGTGACCGTAGAGTCAGCGGCACGCATTCCCGCTGGTGACGCTGGCGGTTACTGCGGCGACCTCAGCTTTCGTGCTTCAAGCCCGTGGGTGCGAATTCAGGGCGCGCGCCAGATGCGAAGAGCGCAATGGCGCGCGGCGTGCACAAAATCCCGATCGGTGCTCAGCAGCACCAGCTCATGACGAATGCACAACTGCGCCAATAGCGCATCAATTGTGCCTAGCTGGACACCTTTGCGGCGGCACCCATTGCGCAGCTCCGCGGCGTCGATATGATCTTGACGATGTGGATTCACGAACGGCAAGGCGGCGAATCGCTCGATCAGGCTGGTGCGTGCCTTGGGAGCTGTGAACCCTTGCAGCAATTCCTGCAGGACCAGCCCGGTTCCGACGATGATGTCACCGCGTTCCAGCGCTTGCCGCAAGGCGTCCACTTCGGGCTCGTCGCGCGTGGTATCGCGGCGGAACGCCAGCGACCACACACATGTATCGACCAGCAGCGTCACCGCCGCTGACGCTCGGCCTTGTAGTCGAAGCGCGAGTCCCACTCAAGGCTGTCCATCAGCTCAAGCAAGCGCCGTTGCGTGCGCCGTGCGATGAATTCCTCGAGCGCCCGTGTCACTGTGTCTTTTTTGGTGCGTTCACCACCCACATCCAGCGCATGCTTGAGCAGATCGGGATCGATGGAAAGATTGGTCGCCATGTGTCACCTCCTACACATGATATTACACACGGTGCCCACACCCCACAATCGGAGCAGTTCACGAGCCGCCCCGGGTGCGAACCCGCCTGCGAGCTTTCGACCGGCGCTCGCTCAACCCTCGGTTGATTCCGGCGAGCGGGCCAGGTCCTTCAACACCTGGAAGATCTCGCGGTACGCCTTGGGCGGCTTGTTCGGCGCGTCCTTTTCGACGCGCGCCTGGCGGATCAAAGAACGCAAGCGCTGGCGATCCACCTGCGGATGTTCGGCGATCAGTTCGGGCAGCGCGGTTTCGTCCTCGGCGATCAGGCGATCGCGCATGGATTCGAGGCGGTGCATGCCCGCGGTCTCCTGGCGCTGTTTCTCGCGGTTTTCCCCGAGATCGGCGCGCACCGCGGCAAAGTCCTCGTCGTCGTAGCGGCGCATCACCTTGGCCAGGAAGGCGAGCTGGCGCTTCTTTGCGCCATGGGCGGTCATGCGGCGGGTGATGTCGACCTCGCGGCGGACATCCTCGGGCAGTTCCAGCTTGGCCAACCGGCTGGGTTGCAGCTCGATCAGTTGGCTTGCGAGGGTCAGTACCGCAAGGGCTTCGCGGCGCTGCTGGGTACGGCTGGGGCCGTAGTCTGCGTCGTCAAGTTCGTGCTGGTTGCGGCTGCGGCTGGGGCTCACGGGTTCATTCCGGATTGGGGGATGGCTTGCGGATGATCGCTGGCGGACTCGGCGTCGGGTTGTTCCAGCGCGAACCGGGCGACCGACGCGCCGTCCCGCTCAATAGTCTCGCAGAACATCGCGAGTGGGCGCACCCACAGGCCGTGTTCGCCGTAGAGCGCCTGATAGACCACCAGCGGCTCCAGCGTTTCGCTGTGTCGTGCGGTGCCCAGCACGCGGTAACGCTGACCTTTGTAGTGACGGTAAATGCCGGCGACGGGATGGACGGAGTTCTGCATGGCTCTTTTCATTTCCTTGCCGCGACCCCATGTGAAAGCAGCGAGTCTGTCGGTTTTGATGGTCGGGTCGGGAATGCGGCCGTGCCAGGACGACAACCGACGTTTTGCAGGTCCGTCGTGGTTTCCTGGACCCGGGAATCGGTGGCTGGACCGCTCAGTCGGATCCGCCGGCCCGCCGACCCAAGGTCCGAAAGGCCCCGTGTTCGAACCGCGTATTCTACCCGCCCCATGCCGAGGAATGCCCCACGTGAGTGAAGTTGCCATCAGCGAGGATCGCAGCACGTCCGAACTCGACCGGCTCGCCGGTCTGGCCGAAGACGTGATTCATCGTGCCCGCGCCGCCGGCGCCAGCCAGGCCGAGGTGGCCGCCAGCATCGCCACCGGGCTGAGCGTGAACGTGCGCCTGGGCGAGGTGGAGACGGTCGAGCACACCCGCGATCGCGGTTTCGGGCTCACCGTGTATTTCGGCCAGCGCAAGGGCTCGGCGAGCACCGCCGACCTGAATCCCGATTCGATCCAGGCCACGCTCGATCAGGCCTGTGCGATTGCCCGCTATACCGAGGCCGACCCGGCCGCCGGTCTGGCCGATGCGGCGCGCATGGCCACCGCATTCCCGGATCTGGATTTATGGCATCCATGGGACATCGACACGGCGCAGGCGATCGAGCTGGGCCGCGAAATCGAGGATGCCGGGCGTGCGCACGCCGGCATCAGCAATTCCGATGGCGCCGGCGTGCAGGCGGGGGAAGGGCTTTCGGTGTATGCCAATTCGCATGGCTTCGTCGGCCGCGAACGCGGTACGCGGCATTCGCTTTCGCTGGCCTTGATCGCCGGTGACGAGGACGGCATGCAGCGCGATTACTGGTACGACAGCGTGCGCGCCGCCGGCGACTTCATGAGCGCCACGGCGCTGGGCGACAAGGCTGCCGAGCGTACGCTGGCGCGGCTGGGTGCGCGCAGCGTGTCGACGCGGCAATGTCCGGTGCTGTTCGCGCCCGAGCTGGCGCGCGGCCTGATCGGACACCTGCTGGGCGCGGTCAGTGGCGGTGCGTTGTATCGGCAGGCCAGCTTCCTGCTCGATCAGGTGGGCCAGAGCGTGATGCCCTCCTGGGCGAACATCCATGAGCGTCCGCGCCTGCCGCGCGGGCAGGGCTCGGCCAACTTCGACGCCGAAGGCGTGGCTACCCGCGACAGCGCCCTGGTCGAGGGCGGTGTGCTGGCGCGCTACGTGCTGGGCAGCTATTCGGCACGCAAGCTCGGCCTGGAATCCACCGGCAACGCCGGCGGCGTGCACAACCTGATCGTGGAACCCGGTGCGGCCGATGGCGAGCGTGCGGACTTCGCCGGCATGCTGCAGCGCCTGGGTACCGGCCTGCTGGTGACCGAGGTGATGGGGCAGGGCGTATCCATCATCACCGGCGACTATTCGCGTGGCGCGGCGGGCTTCTGGGTGGAGAACGGCCGGATCGCCTATCCGGTGGAAGGCATCACCATCGCCGCCAACCTGCGTGACATGTTCAGCGGGATCGTCGCGGTGGGTACGGATGTCGATCCGCGTTCGCATGTCTTGACTGGTTCGATCCTGATCGAACGGATGACGGTGGCGGGCGAGTAGGCTTCTGGGGCGGACGCTTCCGCCTTCACTTCCTCTCCCTCCGGCGACCGAAGAGAGTCCCCTTGCGGGTGAGAGGATTGAGGAGAGGGTGCGGAACTTGCCCCGCGCATCAATCAAACCAGGCGCTCCCGGCGTTTGACACCTCCGTCGACCAAGTCGGGCATCGTGACCAGGAAAAGACCCTCTCGGTGGTCACCCCACGCTCCGCCCGTACCCTCATCCGGCGCTGCGCGCCACCTTCTCCCGAGGGGAGAAGGGGCAAAGGCCCCTCTCCCGTCGGGAGAGGGGTGGGGGAGAGGGTTCGGGCGGAGCGAACCGTAGCAATTAATATTGGGACTCCATGCTCCGCCCGCACCCTCATCCGGCGCTGCGCGCCACCTTCTCCCGAGGGGAGAAGGGGCAAAGGCCCCTCTCCCGTCGGGAGAGGGGTGGGGGAGAGGGTTCGGGCGGAGCGAACCGTAGCAATTAATATTGGGACTCCACGCTCCGCCCGTACCCTCATCCGGCGCTGCGCGCCCCCTTCTCCCGAGGGGAGAAGGGAAAAATCCGCCCATCAGGATTGGGTTCGCTCATGCCACAAGCCCACTCGGCACGGCCGCCCGCGGCTTGCTAGCATGGCCGTACCGGCGAGAGGCCGGCAAACCGTTCGCACGTTCCGACTTCAAAGGAGATGCGCATGAGCATTCCACCTGAATCCGTGATGCCGCCGCTGGATGAACCCGTGGCGGGTGCCCCGTCGGCCGAGGAGCGACAGTGGGCGATGTTTGCCCATTTGTCGGCGCTGCTCGGCGCCCTGCTCACCGGTGCTTTCGGTGGTGGCTGGGGTTGCTTCATCGGCCCGCTGGTGATCTGGCTGATCAAGAAAGACACCATGCCGTTCGTCAATGACCAGGGCAAGGAGGCGCTGAACTTCAACATCACGGTCGCGATTGCGGCGGTGATCCTGGTCCTGATCTCGTTGATGACCTTCGGCATCGGTCTGATCATTGCGATCCCGCTGTGGATCATCATCGGCATCGGCTGGCTGGTATTCACCATCATGGCGGCGATCAAGGCGAACGAGGGGGTGCGCTATCGCTATCCGTTCACCTTGCGGTTGATCAAGTAACGGCGTTGTTGCCGGAGGCGCGGAAGGCGGCCTGGAGTCGCCTTCCGCACTCAGTGGATGCGTCTGGCCGAGTAGTGCGCCAGTTCGCGCAGCTGCGCGGCGCGTTCACCCCATGGCGCAATCGCGGCCAGGGCGGCGTCGGTGAGTTCGGCCAGCCTGGCGCGCGAGGCGTCGAGTCCGATGATCGAGGGGAAGGTCGGCTTGGCCGCGGCGGCATCCTTGCCGGCGGTCTTGCCGATGACCGTCGATTCGCCTTCCACATCGAGAATGTCGTCGCGCACCTGGAAGGCCAGGCCGACGGCGCGGGCGTAATCGTCCAGCGCTTGCAGCACGTGCCCGTCCGCGCCGGCGGCGAGGGCGCCCAGTTGCACCGAGGCGCGGATCAGCGCACCGGTCTTGCAGGCATGCATGCGTTCCAGTTCGGCCAGGCTGAGCCGTTGCCCCACCGCGGCCAGATCCGTCGCCTGGCCGCCGGCCATGCCTTCGGCGCCGCAGGCGCGGCCCAGTGCGTGCAGCATCGCGATGCGCACAGACGGGTCGATGCCACCCGCGCCATCGTCGGCGAGCAATTCGAACGCCAGCGCCTGCAAGGCGTCGCCGGCGAGTATCGCCATCGCTTCGCCGAACACGACGTGACAGGTCGGGCGTCCGCGCCGCAGGGCGTCATCGTCCATCGCCGGCAAGTCGTCATGCACCAGCGAGTAGGCATGGATCAGCTCGACCGCGCAGGCCGCGGCGTCCAGCGACACGTCGTTTCCGCCCGTGGCCTGCGCGGCCGCGTAGACCAGCATCGGACGCAGGCGCTTGCCGCCGCCGAGCACGGCGTAATGCATGGCGCGATGCAGTTCGCTGGAGGAGCGGTCGGCCGGCGGCAGGCAGCGTGCGAGTGCCCGTTCGGCACGCGCGATCAGGATCTGCAGGGCAGGGCCGAGTGCGGCGGACTCAGAGTTCGGGTTCAAACGGTTCGGCGCGATCAGGGGCATCGGGATCCAGCAGCAGGCGCACGCGCAGTTCTGCCTGTTGCAGCGATTGCTGACAATGGCGGAACAGGCCGATGCCGCGTTCGAACGAGGCGAGCGATTCGTCCAGGCTCAGCTCGCCGCCTTCCATCTTCGCGACCAGTTGTTCCAGTTCGTCGAGAGAGTGTTCGAAGTCGGCGGCGGGAGCCGTGTCGGCGCTTGCGGGAGGGGACGTGGGAACGGTCTTGGCCATGGCCCGCCACGCTAACGCAGCGAGCCGGTGGAATCAATCCGCACCAGCGATGCCATGGTCCATTCCGGGCATTCCTGACAGCAGACGGCCGTTGAGTTCCTCTTCGGTCAGCGTCCCGGGCGCCAACGCGGCCGCGTGCCACTCTGCGCAAAAATGTCGGCTCCGCGGGAGTTGGCCCAGCGATCGGCCACGGCGACGAGTTCGTCACCGGCGAGCACAAGCGGGCAAACATCGCGCTGCCACGGCGGCACCTGCGCGCCTTGAAACAGGTCGCGCAGATCGCGCGTGTGCGCATCGCCTGCCGGCTTGATCCGCTCGCCGCCGCGGCGCAGGCGCACCTGCAGCGGCTCGGCCAGGCGCGCGCCGTCGATGTCCAGCGTCAGTTCGCCGCCGTCCGGAAGTGCCAGCGGCTCGCCCTGCCAGTCCTGCTGCCAGTCGACCGGCGCGGCGCGCCGGGGTGGCAACGCCCACAGCCGTCGCTTCCAGATGTGCAGTTCGGCGCCGCCCCAGCGAATGCATGGCAGCTGGCCGGCACGGGCGCTGCATTGTCGTTCGATCTGCCGTCGCTGCGCGGTGGTGGGCGCGGGCAGGCCACGCGCATGCAGCCAGTGATCGAGCAGCGGCTCGCGCAGCGCCGGCAGCAACGCCAACCAGCCGTCGACATCCACACTGCCGGTGGCGCGATCGTGCAAGGTGTCGAAAGCGATCAGCCACTGGCTGCGCAGCGCGTCCGCGGCAGCCCGGCTGAGCGCGGCACTATGCAGGATCGAATCGGCCGCCTGCGGCCAGTGCCGCTGCAGCCGCGGCAGAATATCGTGGCGCAGCGCGTTGCGCGCGAGTGCGGTGTCGGCGTTGGAGGGATCGTCGATGCAATCGAGTTGATGCGCGTCAATGTATTCGCGCAGCTGCGCCCGCGACAGGTCCAGCATGGGTCGCCACAGCTGGCCACGGCCGAACGGGCGCAGCACGCGCATGCCGCCCAGGCCTTCCGGACCAGCGCCACGCAGCAGCTTCAGCAGGACAGTTTCGACCTGGTCGTCGCGGTGATGGCCGAAAAGCAGGTATTCGCCCTCGTGCAGGCGGGCGGCCAGGGCCGCGTGGCGCGCGTCGCGCGCGGCGGCTTCCAGGCCCATGCCCTGGTCTCGATCCACCTGAACGCACAGCACTTCGCAGTCGACACCGAGTGCGGCGCAGAACGCCTGGCAATGTGCTGCCCAGCGAGCGCTGTCGGCATGCAAACCATGATCGACATGCAGCGCCCGCAACCCGCGTTGGCGCGCTTGCGGCAGTTGCGCCAGCGCATGCAGCAATGCGGTGGAATCAGGGCCGCCGCTGAAGGCCACCGCCAATGGTGCCGCGGGGTTGGCCGCCAGCGCGGCCGCAAGATGCCGCTGCAGCGTGTCGGTCACTTCCGGCCGCTGCGAGGTCGCACATACAGCTGCTTGCCGTTGCCGATCTGGCGCTCGTCGGTTTCGAACAGGCCGATGCCGTTGATCAGGCCGCTGAGTTTGGCGTAGCCATAGTTGCGCGAGTCGAAATCGGGCGACTGCTTGTTGATGATGCTGCCCACGGTGCCCATGCTGGCCCAGCCGGAGTCGTCCGAGGCCGCCTCGATCGCGTTGCGCAGCAGATTCATCAATTGGCTGTCGCCGCGCAGTTCCTTCGCGCTGCGCCGTTTCACGCCGCCGCTGGGTTCGGCTTCGGTGGCCGGCACCAGGACTTCGGTATAGATGAACTTGTCGCAGGCCGTGCGGAACGGTTCGGGCGTCTTCTGCTCGCCGAAGCCGTAAACGGTCTGGCCCGATTCGCGGATGCGCGAGGCCAGCCGCGTGAAGTCGCTGTCGCTGGAAACGATGCAGAAACCATCGAAGCGCGCGGAGTACAGCAAGTCCATCGCGTCGATGATCATTGCCGAGTCCGTGGCGTTCTTGCCCACGGTATAGCGAAATTGCTGGATCGGCTGGATCGAGTGACGCAGCAGCACATCCTTCCAGCCGTTGAGGTCGGGCTTGGTCCAGTCGCCGTAGATGCGCTTGACGTGCGCGGTGCCGTACTTGGCGATCTCGGCCATCAGCCCTTCGACAATCTTCGGGCGGGCGTTGTCGGCGTCGATCAATACGGCGAGTTTGTCGTGGGCCATGACGGGTTCCGGTAACGAAAGGGCAAGTCGCATGGTAACGCCCCGTCAACCCGAAGGAGACCGCTCGCGTGCGTTTTTTGCTCGGCGCTCTTGCGAATCCCGAATCCCGAATCCCGGCCGAATAGCATCGCCCCAGGCAGATTCCTAAGAGCGAGCGCCGGCTAGTTCCAGATAACGCCCGTGCAGCGCGGCGACCGCCCCGTCCAGGGCGGCTTCATCACCATTGTTGTCGATCACGTCGTCGGCCAGCGCGAGGCGTTCGGCGCGGCTGGCTTGCTGGTCGATCATGCGCCGGGCCAGCGCTTCATCGATACCGTCGCGCGCCAGAAGCCGCGCAAGTTGCACCGATTCACGCACATCCACCAGCAGCACGCGGTCGACCCAGCGGTAGTGCGCGCTGTTTTCCGCCAGCAACGGAATCGCCAGCAGGCAATACGGCGCCCGCTCGGCCCGGGCCCGCTCGCGCAGCCACGCGCGTACACGCGGGTGGATGATCGCCTCCAGCGTGCGTCGCGCCGCCGGGTCGGCGAACACGCGCCGGCGCATCGCCGGGCGATCCAGTTGGCCGCTGTCGTCCAGTACGGCGGCGCCAAAGGCAGCGACCACTTCGGCCAGGCCGTCGCTGCCTGGAGCAATCACTTCGCGGGCGGCCACGTCGGCGTCGTGCACCGGTACGCCCAGCGCCTCGAAGCGCCGCGTCACCGCGCTCTTGCCGGCAGCGACGCCGCCGGTCAATGCCACGGTCAGGGCGGACCGATGCTCGCTCATCGCAGGCCGGTGAACTGCATGTAGCCCTGCAGCAATTCGGGACCGGCGATGAACCAGACCCAGCCCGCGGCCGCAATGAACGGCCCGAACGGTATCGGAATCTCGCGTTGGTGTCGGCGCAACACGATCAGGCTGCCGCCAACCAGGGCGCCGATCAGCGAGGACAGCAGGATCATCGGCAGCAGCGCGACCGGTCCCATCCATGCGCCGAGCGCGGCGAGCAGCTTGAAGTCTCCATGGCCCATGCCCTCCTTGCCGGTGAGCAGCTTGAACACCCAGTACACGCTCCACAAACTCAGGTAGCCGATCGCGGCACCGACGATCGCCGACGGGGCGCTGACGAACATCGGCAGCAGCGACAGCAGCAGTCCCAGCCACAGCAGCGGCAGGGTCAGCTGATCGGGCAGCAGCTGGGTGCGAAAATCGATCCCTGCCGCCGCGATCAACATCCAGGTGAGCACCAGTCCCGCCAAGGCGACCCAGGTCGGCCCGAACTTCCACACCACCACCGCGCTCAACACGCCGCCGAGCAGTTCCACCAGCGGGTACTGGATCGAGATCTTCGTCTTGCAATAACGGCAGCGCCCGCGCAGGAGCAACCAGCCGAACAGCGGGATATTGTCCGCCGCCGACAGCGGGTGCTTGCAGTGCGGGCAATGCGAGGGCTCGCGCACGATTCCTGGCGGCAACGGCGTGTCGTCTGACTCCAGCTCCAGCACCTCGCGCGCCTCACGCCGCCAGCCCGCCGCCATGCGCTCCGGCAGGCGCAGGATCACCACATTGAGAAAACTGCCTACCAGCAGGCCAAGCACGGCGGCGAGCGCGATCCATACAGGTAGTGAAAGTTCGGGCATGCTGCGGCCTTCGCGTGTTGCCCCCGGCACGATAACGCAGGGCTTGGGTTACGGTTCTTTCTGTAGGAGCGCACCCTGTGCGCGATGCTCTTCAAGGTAATCCACATGAGAGCATCGCGCACAGGGTGCGCTCCCTACAAAGACAACGGCGGGCACTGCCCGCCGCTCTCGTGTGATGTTCCATGAAGTTTTTAGAACGTGCCGGCGAGCTTGAAGATGGGAAGGTACAGGGCAATCACGATGCCGCCGACGAGGGTGCCCAGGACCACCATGATGATCGGTTCGAGCAGGGTGGACAGGGTGTCGACCGCGTTGCTGACTTCTTCCTCGTAGAACTCGGCGACCTTGAACAGCATGCTGTCGAGCGAGCCGGATTCTTCGCCGATGCCGGTCATCTGCACCACCATGTTGGGGAACAGACCGGTCTGTTTCATTGCCAGTTGCAACTGGTGACCGACCGAAATGTCGTCGCGCATCTGCTTCACGGCGTCGCCGTAGACGGCACTGCCGGTGGCACCGGCCACGGCATCCAGCGCCTCGACCAGGGGCACGCCGGCGTGGAAGGTCACGCCCAGCGTGCGGGCGAAGCGCGCGATCGCGGAATTGCGCACGATGTCGCCCATCACCGGCATCTTCAACGCCACCCGGTCGAGGAAGTGGGCGAACTTCGGCGAGCGCTTCTTGCTGATGACGATGGCGGCGATGCTGCCGCCGACGAGCCCCACCACGATGTACCAGTAGCTCTGCATGAACTCCGAAGCATCGACCAGGAACTGGGTCGGCGCCGGCAGCTGGGCGCCGGCATCCTGGAAGGTCTTGGCGAATACCGGCACCACGAACAGCAGCATGATCAGGATGACCAGGAACACCACCGCCAGCACCATCATCGGGTAGAACAGCGCCTTCTTGATCTTCTTCTTGATCGCCTCGGTGCGTTCCTTGTAGGTGGCCACCGTGTCCAGCACGGTATCCAGCACACCGGAGGTCTCGCCCGCGTGCACCAGGTTGCAGTACAGCTCGTCGAACTGCACGGGATAGCGCCCCAGCGCTTCGTGCAGCGAAGCGCCGCCCTCAATGTTCTGCTTGACGTCGAGCAGCACGTTCTTGAAGCGGACGTTTTTCTGGCCGTCGGCGATGATGTCGAAGGACTGCACCATGGGCACGCCGGATGCCATCATCGTGGCGATCTGGCGACTGAAGATCGCCACGTCGCCCGGCTTGATCGTGCTGCCGGTGGCTCCGAACAGCGGTTTGGAACGCTCGCGCACCGTTTGCGGGTTCATCCCCTGGCGGCGCAGCTCGGCCTTCACCAGCGAGGCGTTCTTCGCCGGCATGTCGCCCTTCATGCGCTTGCCGCGCTTGTCCAGCGCCACCCACTCGTACGTGGTCAACGCACTGACGGCGGCGCGCTGCGCGCCCAATGCACGCGTCTTGTCTGCTCTTGCTTTTGCGGTTGCGGTAGCCGTAGCCATGCGCATCTTCCCCCGTAGTTCAATCTCGAAGCCCGCCCGGACGGCCGGCTGACAAGGTATTCGGTACAGCTTAGGTCATTTTTGCGAAGGCAAACCGTGGTGCCTGACGCAGGTTTGGTGTCGCGCCGCTCGCGGCGTGGTCAATCATGCGGCGGCCTGGCGTCGCGGTTCCGCAGTGAAAAGCCCCTCTCCCGAAGGGGACCAAAGCCCCTCTCTCGAAGGGGGCAAAAGCCCCTCTCCCATCGGGAGAGGGGTGGGGGAGAGGGTTCGGACGGAGCGAGTTGCGGCGACGCTCATCGCTCCGGCTGCACGCTCCGCCCGCACCCTCATCCGGCGCTTCGCGCCACCTTCTCCCGAGGGGAGAAGGGACAAAAGCCCCTCTCTCGGCGGGGACCAAAGCCCCTCTTCCGGCGGGGACAAAAGCCCCTCTCCCGAAGGCGAGCCCCTCTCCCGAAGGGGACAAAAGCCCCTCTCCCATCGGGAGAGGGGTGGGGGAGAGGGTTCGGGCGGAGCGAATCGTGGCAGCACTCAACATTCCGACTGCGCGATTCGCCCGTACCCTCATCCGGCACTTCGCGCCACCTTCGCCCTGGGGGGGAAGGGCGATCAAGGCCGAGGCCTGGGGCTGACCCAAGGTCATTCCTTGGTCACCCGATCGATTTCGGTCAGGCTGGTCAGGCCTTGCCTGACCTTGCGCAGCGCCGAGGCGCGCAGGTCGTCGATGCCGGCGGCCTTGGCCACCTCGGCGATCTGCATCGCGTTGCCACCTTGCAGGATGACTTTCTGGATGTCTTCGAGCATCGGCATCACCTGGTAGATGCCCACGCGGCCCTTGTAACCCTCGTTGCAGCCCTCGCAGCCCTTCGCTTCGTAGATGACCAGGCCACCGTCGATGTCGGCCTGCGTGAACCCTGCACCCAGCAGCACCTGGGGCGGCAGCTCGATCGGTTTCTTGCAATCGTGCAGGCGACGCGCCAGGCGCTGGGCGATGATCAGGGTCACCGACGAGGTGATGTTGTACGGGGCGATGCCCATGTTCATCAGGCGGGCGATGGTCTGCGCCGCATCGTTGGTATGCAGGGTGGACAGCACCATGTGGCCGGTCTGCGCGGCCTTGATCGCGATCTCGGCGGTTTCCAGGTCGCGGATTTCGCCGACCATGATCACGTCCGGATCCTGGCGCAGGAACGAGCGCAGCGCGCTGGCGAAGGTCATGCCGCGCTTGGCGTTCTGCTGCACCTGGTTGATGCCCTCGACGCGGATTTCCACCGGATCCTCCACCGTCGAGATGTTGCGCTCGTCGGTGTTGAGCATGTTCAGCCCCGTGTACAGCGACACCGTCTTGCCCGAGCCGGTGGGGCCGGTGACCAGCACCATCCCGTACGGCTTGTGGATCGCGTCGACGTAGAGCTTCTGCTGATCCGGCTCGTAGCCCAGTTTCTCGATGCCGATCTTCGCGGCCGAACCATCCAGGATACGCAGCACGATCTTCTCGCCGAACAGGGTCGGCAAACTGCTTACGCGGAAGTCGATCGCGCGGGTCTTGGAAAGATTGAGCTTGATGCGCCCATCCTGCGGCACGCGCTTCTCGGCGATGTCCAGTTGCGCCATCACCTTCAGGCGCGAGGAGATGCGGTTGGCCATCTTGAGCGGCGGGCTGGCCACGGCCCGGAGCATGCCGTCCATGCGCAGGCGCACCCGGTACTGGGATTCGAACGGTTCGAAATGGATGTCCGAGGCGCCACGCCGGATCGCGTCGACCAGGATCTTGTTGACGAACTTCACCACCGGCGCATCGTCGGCGGCGTTCGCATCGATGCCGGTGGGTTGTTCGGACTCGTCGGTACCGACCTCCAGGTCCAGCTCGCCGAAGTCCCCGCCGCTCATGTCCGGCATGGTGTCGCGCAGGTTGTTCAGCAGGCTCTCGATCACCCGCTGCAAGGAGTTGCGCTCCACCAGGATCGGTTCCACCAGACAGTTCGAATGGAACTTGATCTCGTCCAGCGCACGCGACTGGGTGGGGTCGGCGATGCCGACGAACAGACGCTTGCCGCGACGGAACAGCGGCAGCACCTGGTGCTTGGTGATCAGCGCCTCGCTGACCAGGTCCATCGGCATCGTCGCCACGTTGATCGCCGACACATCCATCATCGGCAGGCCGAACTCGAGCGACACAATGCGGGCGAGTTGGGCGTTGTCGACCAGGTTGCGGTCGGTCAGCCAGGCACCCAGCGGCATTTTGTGCTGGGCGCTGTCCACCATCGCCTTGCGAACGTCCTCTTCCGGCAGCAGCCCGTCGGAAACCAGACGGCGCGCCATGCCGGTCAGGCCTGCGAACGATGGTTGCAATTGAGATGACATAACCTACGTGACCCATTCCCTGTATGTGGTTGAATCTACCGCAGTCTGTCGCTCAGGTCATCCATTGCGTGCGAGCGGGAAGGCGGCAGGGTGATGGAGCGCACAGGGCGTGTTCTCCGCCGGATTTCCGACGCGCGCCATGAGATTACTGTCAGGCATGCACGGATCGGGCCATCTCTGGGTCTCAAGCCGCGCTCCCGGAGAGTGCTCTGGTTCCCGGAGACGTAGCCCCCCAACGCTGCGGCAAAAGCCCCTCTCCCATCGGGAGAGGGGTGGGGGAGAGGGTTCGGGCGGAGCGAGATGCGGCAGGACCAATCACTGCGGCTGCACGCTTCGCCCGTACCCTCATCCGGCGCTACGCGCCACCTTCTCCCAGCGGAGAAGGGAAAAGCACTGCTCATCCGGCGCTACGCGCACACCTTCTCCGCAGCGGAGAAGGGAAAAAGCACTGCTGCCGCGCAGGCTTGTATTGCGCCAGATTAAAGTGGCGCGATACGAGCCTTGTTGGCCTGTTGCGCCACTTTAGTTGGCGCACCCTGCGCACCGGGAGGCTCGTCGAAGGGGGGACTTCCACGACTGAACATCGACGCCATCGCGTCAGCGATTCTTGACAGTCGGTGCATGTCGCGCATCGAGCTGTCGGATGAATTCCTGTGCCGTGATCACTCGCGAGGAATAGCCATGCTCGCTCATCAGAAGTTTGTCCCCAGTCACCAACCGGACATCGGCATGTGCGGCGAGCAATTCCCACAGGTGCTGGTCGCCGGGATCAGGCGCAGCCATCGTCGCCACGGGGCTGAGCACGATGGCGTGCTCAGCCAGGGCGAGCATGAGAGTTTCGATTTCATCTGCCGACAGGCCGTGCAACTTGCGCAGGACCGGTCGCGCAAGTACAGCGCGGTATTCGGCGAGCAGAGCCTCGGAGATCACGTACGGAAACGTAGCTGCCAGCATCCCGTCCAGTATGCGCGCCACCGGAGAATCCTCACGCGACGTCAGCAGGCCGGCCACCACGATATTGGTGTCGGCAATGATGGCCCAACTCATGTGTTGCGTGACTCGCGGACCTGTTCGCTCGCCAGATCCAAGGCCTGCTCGTCCGTCATTCCGCTGCGGGCCCGCGCTCGTTGCACGATGTCGCGGGCCTCGTCTCTCGTCTTGACGCCGTAGAACTCCAGGCTTTCATCGATCAGTTGCCCGATCGTTTTGCCGCGCCGTGCCGAGGCTTCCTTGAGCGCGCGATAGCGGGTCGCGCTGAGGGTAATGGTGAGTCGATTCATGGTGTTCACCGGTGATGTTGTGCGCAAACATAATATCACCAGTGCACCAAAGCGTCGGTCGCGGTCATTCTCCGTCTCTGCTGCTTTTTGTTCGTCATTCCCGCGAAAGCGGGAATCCATTGGCTTCGGGCTACAAGCCAGGGCAAAGCGCATTGGATCCCCGCTTTCGCGGGGATGACGGCGCTTAAGCAAGTGCCATTCGGTTCTGGCTCGCTGCAAGCCCGCCCAGCGCCTGCGTGGAAGCGGCCTCAGCCCCCGGATGGCGCCAGCAAGGCGACGGCGGGGAAATAAGTGCGAAAGCGTGCCGTGTCTCTCGTCAGTATCGGTACTTCGAGCACAGCGGCATGCGCGCCAATGAAAAAATCCGGTAACACGCTCGAGCGGGTTCCTTGCCTCGCTCGATACTGGCGGAATGCCTTTCCGGCGAGAAACAGGGCTTCCCGGGGCAACTCTTCAAAACCGACCCCAAAGTCGGCCAGCGTGCGCTCCAGCAGTCCCATATCCTCGTACCACACCGAGAACTCCGCGTAGACGATCGGGTTGATCGCCAAGCCACCATGGTCGAGGGCATGCTCGATCTGCGCTTGCGACCAGTCTGCCCAACGCGGATCGTCCTGCACCACATCGAGCAGCACGCAAGTATCGACCAGGATCATTTCAGGCCGGGGTCGCGGGTGTCGGCGTCGTAACCGCGCAGCATGCTCATCAGCTCGTCCGTGCTTCTGCCGGTAGCAAGGGTGCCACGCATCTTGCGCAGGCGCCCCTTGTGACGCAGCGGCTTTGCGGCCTGTGCCTGCACAACCACCTGGCCATCTGGCCCCAGCGAAAATGCCACCGCCGATCCCGGCTGCAGGCCAAGATAGTCGCGGATCTTCTTCGGGACCGTGACCTGGCCTTTGCTGGTAACTGTCGATGCCATGGCATTGCCTCCGATGTATTACTTGTACACGACATGGTAATACCTCGGCTGTTCCCTGCCAACGCCAGGAAATGCTTCGGCCCACTCTTGCGCACGGACAACGCCCGTCACCCTTCACGCTATGATTCCCCCTTCACCGGGGAGCCCACTTTTGACCCAGCTCAGCATCATCCTGCCCGCCAAGAATGAGGCGCCTGCGCTGACGGCATTGTTGCCGCAGTTGCGCACGGCCCATCCCGACGCCGAAATAATCGTGGTCGACGACGGCTCCACCGATGACACCCGCAGCATCTGCCAGGACAACGATGTCAGCTGCCTGTCCTCGCCCTACTCGATGGGCAACGGCGCGGCGATCAAGCGCGGCACCCGCGCCGCCAGCGGCGACATCCTGGTGTTCATGGATGGCGACGGCCAGCACGACGCGGCCGACGTCCAGCGCCTGCTCGACCAGCTGAACCTTGGCTACGACATGGTGGTCGGCGCCCGCAACTGGGGCAGCCAGGCCGGCGTGGGCCGCGGCCTCGCCAACACCTTGTACAACTGGCTGGCCAGCCGCATGACCGGCCACCCGGTGCTCGACCTCACCTCCGGCTTCCGCGCCGCGCGCGCGGACAAGTTCCGCGAATTCCTGCACCTGCTGCCGAACGGCTTCAGCTACCCCACCACCAGCACCATGGCGTTCTTCCGCAGCGCCTACCCGGTCGCCTACATCCCGATCAAGGCCGCCCCGCGCATCGGCAAGAGCCACATCCGGCCGTTGCGCGACGGCATCCGCTTCCTGCTGATCATCTTCAAGATCGCCACGCTGTATTCGCCGCTGAAACTGTTCGTGCCGACCAGCGCGGTGTTCTTCCTGATTGGTTGCGCGAACTACGCGTGGACCTTCACTCATTCCGGCCGGCTGACCAACGGCAGCATGTTGATGTGGAGCGCGGCGGTGATCGTGTTCCTGATCGGGCTGGTGTCCGAGCAGATCACGGGGTTGATGTACCGGCGAGACACATAGGGCCCGGAACGGCGATCGCCCCGGGTTACGCCGGCCGTAGCCGCGATACCTGGTTTGAGGATGCGATTGAGCACGGAACAGATCCAACGCCTGAAACGCCTGGCGATCGAAGTCGCCGGGGCGCAGGCGCGCTTGTGGTTGTTCGGTTCGCGTCTGTACGACAAGCGGCGCGGTGGCGATGTCGATCTGTGCTGGAAGTGGCTTCGCCGGTCATCGACCCGGCCCCGTTGGCTGCGCGAATGGCCGCGCAAGCCAGCCGGGCCTTGGGTGGCCGCAAGGTGGACGTGGTACTGGCCGCCCCCAATCTTCGACGTCTGCCCATTCATGAAGTGGCCTTCCGCGAAGGCGTCGAGCTATGACGGTGTCCGCCGATCAGTTGGACAGGCCGCAGTTTCTCGCGCGCGTGGCCAAGCGCGAGATCAAGCATCTTCAGTTGACGGACCGACGTGTTTTTACCAAGCCTTTGTCCCTGACGCCATTCTGACCTCCATCTCCGCGCTCCGTTTGTGGCATCATGATGCCAACCAAACGATGCGTCTGCTGTCATGCGTACCACAGTCACCCTTGATCCCGATGTCGAAGTGCTGGTCAAACAGGCCATGCGCGAGCATGGATTGTCGTTCAAGGAAGCGCTGAATCAGGCCATCCGGGCTGGCGTGGCGAACCCATCGGGTGCCAAAGTCGAGCCGTTCCGCCAGCGCAGTTTTGGACTCGGCCGATCGCGGATCGACTTGACCAAGGCGCTGTCATTGGCGAGTGAGCTCGAAGATCAGCAAACCACGCGTCGCCAAGGCGAGTCGTGAAAACTCCCGACGTCAACTTGTTGCTGTACGCCATCAACGCCGACAGCCCGCGTCAGCGCGAGGCCGCTGATTGGCTGGAACGCGCGTTCGCCGAACCGGCCGGGATCGGTTTCGCATGGGTTGCCTTGCTCGGATTCATCCGTCTGACCACCCGCTCCGGCATCTTTGCGCACCCTCTGCCGCTCGACGACGCGCTGGGCCTGGTCGACGACTGGCTGCACCACCCGCAGGCACGCATCATCAACCCCACGGATCACCACGGCGCATTGCTGGGGCGCCTGCTGATTGGCGCGGGCAGCGGCGGCAATCTCACCACCGACGCGCATCTGGCCGCCATTGCCATCGAACACGGCGCCACTCTTGGTACCTATGACAGAGACTTCGAACGATTCTCCGGCTTGCGCCTGGACTGCCTGCCCCTGCATGCGGTACATGACCGGCGGCGATGAGATCAACATGGTGGGAAGGGCGAACAACCGGACGATTTCAAGCCGATGCCAGCCATCGGCAAGGGCGTCGAGACGAGCCGCGCGTGGGATGACTCCCGTTCGTCCTGAGCCCTTCGACAAGCTCACGACAGGCGTAGGCCGAAGGCCGAAGTCGAAGGACATACCAGCGACGGGCTGGCTACACGTGGCGGCGCTTCGACCCCGCCCGCTGCTCGGGCTGCGGGCTACAATGTGAGCGTTGCAAAGGCCACTGGAAACACGCGTGAGCACGCCTGAAACCCCCCAGCTCAAAGCGTTGGCGCGCAAATACATCTGGTGGAAAACACCGGATGAAGCCATCACGCAACCGCAGCGGATCATCGCCCAGGTCATGAACATCGGCGACTACGCGGATGTGCAACAACTTGCCGCGTTGGTGGATGACGACACCCTGCGCGAGGTCATCGCGCATGCCGAAATCGGGCAATTCAACGAGCGCTCCTGGGCCTATTGGCACTACCGCTTGAACCTGGCGGATATCGACCGCGTGCCACCCATGCCCACGCGCCAGATCGAATGAGCGACAAACCACCAGCCACTTTCATGCCGCGGATGGACATCCTGTCGGCATCCCAGCGGCACCTGTGGCACCAATTGCGGCCCGCCGCGGCACTGGAATGGGTTCTCTACGGCGGCACGGCGATCGCGCTACGACTCGGGCACAGAACGTCGGTCGACTTCGACTTTTTCAGCGAGCGCCCCCTGCAACGGGATTCGTTGCTTGCCAACCTCGGTTTCCTCGATCGTGCCACCACTTTGCAGGATGCACCTGACACATGGAGCGTGAGCGTTGCCGGCGACCACGGCGATGACGTCCCGGTAAAGGTGTCTTTCTTTGGCAGCCTCGACGAGCTGACCATTTTTCGCCGCGGCGCCGAAGTCGTCCTGCGCGAAAAGCGCCCGCGCCTGGCCGACGTGCTGGATCCGCTGCCGCCGTGGCCCGACGACATCACGCCCAAAGCCATTCCCGATCTGCCGGCGCCGGGCGGAATGAGCACAGCTGTTGTGCAGCAAAGCGGCAAGCGTCTTCCTGATCGACCTGATCGCCGGAATGATGAATCGAAGGCATGACTGAGTCGAGCCTGCCCACCCTGCTGGTACTGGCATCGACCTATCCGCGTTGGCGCGACGATCCGGAGCCGGGCTTCGTGCACGAGCTGTGCCGTCGATTGGCTGCCGGCTTCAACGTCATCGCCCTGGTCCCGGACGCACCGGGTGCCGACGCCAGCGGCAAGCTCGATGGCGTCGAAGTGATCCGCTATCGCTACGCGCCGCGGCATATGGAAACGCTGGTCAACAATGGCGGCATCGCGACCAACCTGCGTCGGAGCTGGTGGAAATGGCTGTTGGTGCCGGGCTTCCTGCTCGGTCAGTACGTTGCCGCAAGACGGCTGTTGAAAAGCCGTCGCGTGGACGTGATCCACGCGCACTGGCTGTTGCCACAAGGGCTGATCGCGCGCCGCCTGAAGCAAGTCACCGGCGTTCCCTACCTGGTGACTTCGCATGGCGGCGACCTGTTCGGCCTGCGCGGCCGCGTGCTGAATGCGCTGAAGAGGCGCGTGGCGGCCGCGTCGTCGGCGATGACGGTCGTCAGCAGCGCGATGCGGGAGGAAGCGGCGCGCATCGGTTTGCAGCCTCCGCGCATGAGCGTGCTGCCGATGGGTGTCGACCTGCGCGATCGGTTCGTGCCGGATCCAGCCATCCAGCGCGGCAATGACGAGCTCCTGTTCGTCGGTCGCCTGGTACCCAAGAAAGGCCTTGTCCATCTGCTGGACGCCATGCCCGCCGTGCTGGCACAGCGGCCTGCGGCCGTGCTGACCATCGCGGGATTCGGCCCCGAAGAAGCCGCGCTGAAAGCCCAGGTTGCCCGGCTGGGGCTCGCGGCGCACGTGAACTTCCTCGGCGCCATGGCGCAATCGGATTTGCCGGGGCTCTACCGCCGCGCCAGCGTCTTCGTCGCGCCGTTCATACGTGACGATTCTGGCAATCAGGAAGGGCTGCCGGTGGTGCTGATGGAAGCGATTGGCTGCGGTTGCCCGGTGCTGGTGGGGGAGGTGGCCGGCATCGAGGACTTGCTGGGCGACGCCCGTGCCGATGTCTGCGTCAGGCCCGGTGACAGCCGCGCACTGGCTGCCGTCATCGTCGGCGTACTCGGCGATCCGCAGCAGGCGCGCCGTCGCGCTGTCGACATCCGCCGCGCCGCCGCAGATCGCATCGACTGGCAAACCATCGCTGATGGCTACGCGCAACAGCTGCAGCGATGCATCGAGGTCGCGCGCCCTGGCCGCCAGCACGAAACGCGAGATCGCTCATGATCCATGTCCTGCACCCCGGCAGCACGGTCCGATACTCCGGGCTGCGCCCATGAAGAAGCAGCCCAAGCTGATCCTGCGCGAAAGCTGCGTTCAGGACGTGAGTGGCTCCTGGTCTCCGGGAAGGTTCGTGGAAATGGGCGCTGGAACCGGGCACATGACGCGGCTGTTCCTGGAGCGCGGTTTCACCGGTGCGTGCCACGACCTGGGCGAGGACAGCCGCCAGATGATGCGCCGGAACCTGGCCGATGCCGGCGAGCGCATGGTGGTGGTTGATGATCTGTCCGAACTTCCTCCAAAGGGGTTCGACTATCTGTTTGCCTTCGAGGTGCTAGAACACATCGAGCCCGATCTCGAAGTGCTTCGCGACTGGATGCGCTACCTCAGGCCGGGCGGACGGGTGCTGCTTTCGGTGCCCGCGCACGCGCGAAAATACGGCCGCTCCGACGAGCTTGTCGGGCACGTGCGGCGCTACGAAAAGGAAGAGTTGCAGCGTTTGATGCATGAGGCGGGCATCGACGACATCCGCATCATCAATTATGGCTATCCCATCACCGAGCTTACCCGTCGCCTGTCCAACCGCATCGTGCGCAACGATCAGAGCTATGAAGGCATGAGCCCGGAGCAGCGCAGCATCCGCAGCGCGCAGGCCAAGCCAAAGGCGATCAACCGCATGCTGTCCCTGCTCAGCGACAAGCTGGTACTGCCCTTCTGCGTCGTGCAGCGCTGGTTCTACCGTCGCGACCTCGGTGATGGCTTCGTAGCTTGCGGAATAAAGCGCCCGGGTTGACCGGCCTTGGCGAACCGGTCATTCCGGTGGACCTCGACAGCCACCCTGACGGGATCGAAACCCGTAAACGTAGTCCTTCTTCCGGCGGCGACCGTCAGGGAGACCCCTGCGGGTGAGAACGAGGCGCGAAGCGGCGAATGAAGGCGAGGCGAGGCGTGTTTCACCATGCCCGCTGACGAGGTGATGAGCAGCCCTGAAACTTCTCAGGCGCCACCGACTGCCGATCGCAACCGCTGCTCCATCACGCCCACGATCCGGGCCCAATCCTCAATCGGCACTTGTGCCACTTCAGGGTGGCCAAGCAGATCGCGTACGGCGCGTGCCAGGTCAGTCGGGTCGTCCGCCGCATACAGCCCAACCGGCGCCGAGGCGAGCAATTGCGGCATCACGCCAATCCGCGCCGAGGCGATCGGCAGCCCGCACGCCAGCATTTCGTAGGCCTTCTGCGGGAAGCAGTAGCGACCAAACGGGGTGTCGCGCAGATAGATCACGCCAACATCGAGCGCGTTGAACAATTCGGCGGTGCGTGCGTGTGGAATCTGCCCGAGGTAGTGCACGCGTGGACCGGTCGGTGGCGGCAATCCCGCATCGAAAGGCCCCGCAAGCACCAGCTGCGCATCCGGACATTGTCTGGCGATGATCGGCCACGCCGCATACAGCGCGTCGACGCCCTTGTCACGATGCAGCCCGCCTGCCGTGCCCACCAACCGGGCATCCTGCGGCAGGCCGAACGTGTGGCGACAAGCTGCCCGATCGCGCCGCTGGAATACGTCCTTGTCCACCGTGCTGGGCATCGCGATGACCTCGCCGCGGGCGCGATAGGTTTCGACCACCAGCGTCTTCAGCGGCTCGCTTGTGGTCGTCACCAAGGCCGCCGAACGCACGGCGCGGCGCAGTGCCGAAACCATGCCTGGCATACGCGCCTGGCCAAAGCCTTCGAAGTTGTCGTAGAGATCGATGGCGTACGGAACGCCTAGCCGTCTTGCCAGCCATGCGGCAAGCACGACGTGCGGAATATCCGAGGCGCCGATCAGCACATCCGGCGCGTACTCGCGCAATCGCCGCAGCAGATGCAGCGGATAGCTGGCCAATGCAGGCAGATAGAGCCTTCCCAGCGAGCGCGACTCCCAGCCCAGCCTGCCGGGCGCGGCGTCATGCTCCCATCGCCCTTCGTCGTGCCCCTGGTAGCTCAGGCAGAACCCGCGGACGTCGTGGCCCAGTCGCGCCAGCTGGAACGGGATTTCATACAGCCGCGCATAACGGTCGACGATGACGTCCTTGCCCATGTAGCGGCGCTTGCACAAAAACGCGATGCGCATCGTCAACCAAGAACCCGAGTGTTCAACCCGGCCACGCGGCGGAAGCCGGTGTCGCCGGTAAGGAATACATGATCCTTGCCAAGCTGCAGGCAGCAGGCCGCCTGCAAGGCGTCCTGCGTTTTCAGCCCATGTCGGGCGCGGATCGCCGTTGCCAGATCGACGACATCGGCGCCCATCTCCACACAGACCAGGTCTGCGCGCGCGAAAAATCCGTCATACGTGGCCAGTGTTTCAACGTCTCCGGTTTTCATCGGCCCTGTCCGGCATTCCAGCCACGCAAGCCGACTGACTGCTATGCGCAAGGCCGGTTCGGCGCGCCAGCGCCTGCAGTTGTCGGCGAATCTTGCCGACAAAAGGCTGCTTTCCTTCGACGAGGTAGATGATCGCACTGGAGTCGAGGAAAGCGATCACCAGTCGCGGTCGTTACGCAGGCGACGATCGATCTCCCGCTTGCCGAGCCGTCCGGCGCCAGGACAGGCCAGCAACCACTGCATGGCAGTCAAGCCCGGGACTCCCCTGCGGTGCGCTCCGGTCAGACGTCGGTACTCGGCTTCCGAGAGCACCACCGCCGCCGTCTTGTTGTGCTTCATGAGATGGATGGGGCCGCGCTCCAGGCCGTCCTCGATGGCGGCCGCGCCACGGCGTTTGAGTTCGGCAACGGTCAGTGTGTTTTCCATGGCGATACGAAAAGTTGAGTGGACACGGCACGACTTTAGTACGGAAATCGGTACTGTTCAAATGGCCTCGCGCCTATCCAGCAACCGTTTCGCCGCCACCAGCGCCGCGCCGACCACCTGGTCCATGTTGTAGTAGCGGTATTGCGCCAGCCGGCCGACGAAAGTCACGTTCGTCTCCTGCTCTGGCCAGCTCCTCGTAGCGCTTGAACAGCGCCTCGTTCTCCGCGCGCGGCACCGGGTAGTACGGATCGCCCTCCGCCTGCGGATACTCGCGCACGATCGACGTGCCGGCGTGCTGCTGGCCGGTCAGGTGCTTGAATTCGGTGATGCGCGTGTAGGCATGGTCGTTCGGGTAGTTGACCGTGCCGGTCTCCTGGTACTGCGGCGACATCCGGCCAGGTGCTCGTGCTCGAAGCGCAGCGAACGGTAGGGCAGGTGGCCGTAGCGGTAATCGAAATACGCGTCGATCGGGCCGGTGTAGACCAGATGGCTCGTAGCCGCCGCGCTGGCGCACGTCGGCAAAATCCACGCCCAGTTCCACCGAGATGTTCGGGTGGTCGAGCATGCGCCTCGAACATCTTCGTGTAGCCATGCAGCGGCATCGCCTGGAAGGTGTCGGTGAAATAGCGGTCGTCGGTGTTCGTGCGCACCGGGATGCGCGCCGCCACGCCGGCCTTCAGTTCGCGACGGATCCAGCCCCCACTGCTTGCGCGTGTAGTTCAGGAAAAACTTCTCGTACAGGTCGCGCCCGACCGAGTTCAGCACCACGTCCTCGCTGGTCAGCACCGGCTCGCGCGGCTCGCGCACGCGCTCGAAGAACGCCGCCGCGCCGGCTTCGTCCAGATCCAGCCCGTACAGCCGGTTCAACGTGTCGCGGTTGATCGGAAACGGGTAGGCGACGCCCATCCACCACGCCGCGCACGCGGTGCTCGTACGGCCGCCACTCGGTAAACCGCGACAGGTACTCGAAGATGCGCTCGCCGTTGGTGTGGAAGATGTGCGGCCCGTAGCGATGCACCAGCACGCCGTGCGCGTCCAGCTCGTCGTAGGCGTTGCCGGCGATGTGCGGGCGCTTGTCGATGACGTGCACGCGGCGGCCGGCGTCGGCCAGCTCGCGTGCCATGACGCTGCCGGCGTAGCCGGCGCCGACGATGAGGACGCGTTCATTCATGGCAGTGGACTCGAAAATTCCTGTGGCAGCGTGTCCCGCAGACTTTGCCAGTCCATGACACGCACGCCGCTGCGTTCGTAAGTGTCCTCACCACCATGCACCAGCCACGGCGGCAAGGCCTCTTCGCCGGCGAACCGGGCAGCCTTCTGCCCTGCGCGGATGTAGTCGGGCGTCACCGTACTGCCGGACTTGATCTCGACCGGCTGCAGCCGACCGTCCACATCGAACACGAGATCCGCTTCGAGCCCGTTGTTGTCGCGCCAGAAATACAGATCCGGCGGCTGCCCCGCGTTGAGGCGAGACTTCATGAACTCGCCCACCACCAGTGTCTCGAACACCGCGCCGCGCAAAGGGTAAAGGCGCAGGGTTTCGATGTTGCGGATGCCCAGCAGCCAGCACACCAGACCGGTGTCGACGAAGTACAACTTGGGCGATTTGACCAGCCGCTTGCCGAAGTTGCGGTGGTAGGGAGGCAGCAAGAACGCCACGTCGCTGGCTTCCAGCACAGACAGCCAGGCGCGCGCCGTGTGGTTGGAGATGCCCGCCTCGCCAGCCAGCGCGCTGATGTTCAGCAGTTGCCCGGTACGGGCAGCACACAGGCGCAGGAACCGCTGGAAAGTGGAAAGATCTTGCACGTTCAGCACCTGCCGCACGTCGCGTTCCACGTAGGTGGCGACATAGGACGCGAACCAGTCCGCTGGCTGCAAATTCTGGGCGTGAAGCGCGGGATACATGCCTCGCAACATCAGCCCGTCCAGGCCCAGTGCCTCGAGCCGCGATACAGGCAATTCCGCCAGCGACAGCGGAAGCAGTCGCGTCATGCCTACCCGGCCGGCCAGCGACTGGGTCACACCGGACAACAGGCCGAATTGTTGGGAACCCGTCAGCACGAACCGCCCCGGCACCCTGTCCGCATCCACCATGCCTTGCAGATACGAGAACAGGTCCGGCCAGCGCTGCGCTTCGTCGAACACGGCGCCTTCCCCGAATCGCGCCAGGAAACCACGCGGATCCTCGCTGGCGAAGGCGCGTTCCTGCGGATCCTCCAGATTGACGTAAGGCTTGTCGGCGAACAGCTTCCGCACCAGCGTGGTCTTGCCCGACTGGCGCGGCCCGGTCACGGCCACGATCGGGAATCCACTGGAGAGGCGCTGCAAGGTTTGGGTCAGGGCGCGTGGGAACATGTCGGAATCATACATATTGGAGATATAAAAGCAAATATGTATGAAAATAAAGTGGTGAATGCATGCGCTTCGTGCGCGCCGGGATGCGCGCCGCCACGACAGCCTTCAACTCCGACGGATCCAGCCCCCACTGCTTGCGCGCGTAGTTGAGGAAAAACTTCTCGTACAGGTCGCGCCCAGAAAGGTTTGAGGGACCACGTCCTCGCAATGAGACCAGGCTCGCTCGGCTCCGCGCTCAGCGTCAAAAACTGCCGCGCCTCGGCCTCGTCCGAGATCCAGCCCGTTCAGCCGGTTCAAGGTGTCGCGGTTGATCGGCACGGTAGGCGACCCCATCCACGATCCCAAGCACGCGGTGCTCGTACGGCCGCCACTCGGTAAAGCGCGACAGGTACTCGAAGATGCGCTCGCCGTTGGTGTGGAAAATGTGCGGCCCGTAGCGATGCACCAGCACGCCGTGCTCGTCCAGCTCGTCGTAGGCGTTGCCGGCGATGTGCGGGCGCTTGTCGATGACGTGTACGCGGTGGCCGGCGTCGGCCAGTTCGCGGGCCATCACGCTGCCGGCGTAGCCGGCGCCGACGATGAGGAACCTTCTATCCATGATGAAGCCGGATGTTCATGCGCTCAGTCCGAAGCGGCGCAGGATATCAAATGGTTTAGATCCGTAGTCAAGTTTGAGCATAGACAAAATTCGAAGATCCAGATTTCCGATATTCCCCACCGCGGCGGCGGCGTGTAGGGGAGATGACCGGAACGTATCCCACATCCTTTTTCCGAGCGGGCAGCTCTGATGCAGGCTCGTACCCACTGTGAGGCCACAACACGTTTGGCCTGCGGGTCGTCCTGAAGTGCGAGGAGCTTGAGCAGCCAAGCCTCGATACCATCCAGATCGCCAATGGCGGTGATTGAAGATGGGGCACGAATCAGATTGTGCAGGCGCTGCTCCTCCGTCGTGGGATAGATCTGCTGGGCGTACAGCGCTTCCAGACGTATCCGCCGGGTCACTTGCTCCATCGATTCGCGCCTTGCCTGGGAGGCCTGTTGTGCATGGCGGCGATAGTGAAGGAGGCTTTCGGGAACGTTGGCGATGCGAAATTCCGCACTTGCCCGAGCGAACAGGTCATAGTCCTCGGCCAATCGATTCTTCTCGGTACCGGACCTTCTCGAATACTTCGCGCCGTGCCATGACCGTCGGATGACAAATGGTGTTCTGGAAAAGCATGGCGGCGCGGAGAGCTGGTTCCTCGTGAGGCCATCGAACGGTACGCGAAAGACCTTGGCCAAATTCCGTAAACCAACTGCCACATAGATCGATGCCAGTCTGTTCGAGGAAGGCTACTTGCCTGATAAAGCGGGCGGGATGACAGATGTCGTCTGCGTCCATACGGGCGATAAACCGGCCCTGCGCAGTATCAAGCCCACGATTCAAACTAGCGACGATGCCGAGATTCTGATCGTTCCGAAGGACTTTGAATACCTCAAATGTCTTGGCCGCTCGCTGCGTGATTTCCAGACTCTCATCGTTGGATCCATCATCAATGGCGATAATCTCGAGACGGCTATCCTTTTGTTTCGCGACGCTGAACAAAGCCTGCGAAAGCCATTTTGCTGCGTTGTAAATTGGAATGATGACGGAAACCGTGGGTTTAGTCATCGTGGAAGAAACCATTGAGACCTTCATTCGCTGCACTGGCGCGCTGAAAGACGGCTTGGCTGCACAAAGCATCATTCATAGTCAATCGGCGCCACCGTGGCATGGGGGGAACACCAATATGGAATATTACATTCATCAGTGTCTCAAAATCCCAAGCGTGTCATTGTCAAGTACTATTTCATTTATTTTCGGCCTGTCGCTGAAGGAATACACCACTGGGATCATATAATCAATTCCATAAAGTTGCCTGAGATAGTTGTCAATGTTTGACGGGACCTTCCATGGTCGTCCAGCAAATTCCATTTCTCTCAATCCATCTATGGAAATTAGTTTCGTTTGCACTCTTAGAGCCCCGTTGTACTTTTTCAGTGT
>CAVYSP010000006.1:0-563116 GCA_963771235.1 uncultured Gammaproteobacteria bacterium | reverse complement strand
GGACAATTCTGCAGTGACTCAGTGTGTCGCGCAGGAAACACCGCTGGCCGATGCGATGCTTTCGCCCGATTTGAGTGGTGCGAGCGAACCCTTGGTCATGCCCTTCGTCCACCATTGCCAATGCTCGCCTACGTAGCGCGCGCCATCGGCGGAGATGGCGGTGTGCAGTCGATACGTTTGGCCATCCAGCGTCAACACGGCAGTGTCGGTATCGGGATAGACGGCCTGTACGTTGCCGCCGTCATCACAGGTGTAGGTCAGTGTTTTCGCGTCGGTGGCTGCAACGACGTCGGTGACTGTGCCGGGCTGGAATGGCGTCAGCGTATAAGTGGATGGCTTGCCGCCGGGACCGCAGAGATGGCCCGCGAAGCTGGCGGCCACCGTTTGTTTGCCCGCCGTGAGCGTGATGATGGCGGGCGATTCGCAATGGCCATGGTCGTAGACGTTGCCGGAGACCCAGCGCATGTCACTGCTGACGGTCGCGCCGGGCGCAAGCGTCGTGGTCGTCGGTGCGGGATGGGAGCCAGGCGAATCCTGCGCGACGATGTCCAGCGTCCGCTTGTCTGCATCCGTGAAAGTCGGCAGCGGTGCGGAAATGGTGCAAGTGGACGTCCCGGTATTGCGCAACACCAGGGTCGTGCCGGAGTGGGACATGCCGTTGAAACGACCGTTGCCGTTGTCGAGGCTGAATGCCAGTTGGGATGGCGCGCAGTCAGCTGACTGAGCTTGGGCAGATGTTGTCCTGGACGAACTGACCTCGGGCGGTTGCGCCGAACATGCCGCGAGGGCCAGCAGCAGGCCGATGACGAGCGCGCGGCGCATTTTCATCCAGGCCTGAGAGGTTGTGAATTATTCAACCTCTCAGGCCGGCCATGGAAGGCCGGTCGCGAATCAGTCACGCAAGTGACTGATTCGCGTAAGCAAGTCCGGACAAGTGCCGGACTTGCGATAGAAGAAAGCCACAGGAAGTGGTTTTCTTCACAGACTCTGAGAGGGGGGAAATCGGCAATCGTCTGCACTTGTCGTGGGCCATGTTGGCTGTCGTGTCTTCATGCGCGCAATCTTTCAGGAGAGCGGCCACTCACGCTAACACGCTCGTGGCGAGGCTCGTGTCAGGAGAGACTCTTGGGTCCGCGTTACTTTCGGCACTCAGAGGGTCAGTGCTTTACGTCGACACTGAACGTACATACCCGCCGGGGCGCAGCTTGCCGGAGCGAGGGGATTTCGCATGACGAATGAAAGCCGGTTGGCTCGCTGGGCGGGATTCACCTATCTGGTAGTGATCGCGACCGGATTTTTCAGTCTGGGTTATGTGCCGGGGAAGATCGCTGCGCCGGGCGATCCACCAGCCATGCTCGCCAACGTCGTGTCGCATGAGGGCTTGTTCCGCGCGGGCATCGCCTCCTTCATGGTCGAGCAGGTGGCCTTTTTGCTGTTGCCACTGCTGCTGTTTCGGTTGCTGTGCACGGTGAACCGCGTGGCGGCGGTGGCAATGGTGGCGCTGGCCGTGACGGCGGTGCCGATTGCCTTGGTCGGCGTGGCGCATCGACTCGATGCACTGTGGTTACTGACCGGCGTCGGCGCGTTACCGGTGGATACCGTCAGCGCAATGGCGAGGCTGTCGCTGTCGTCGTATGGCCACGCCATTTTCCTGGCCAACCTGTTCTGGGGACTGTGGCTGTTGCCGTTCGGCTACCTGGCGTTCAACAGCGGGATGCTGCCGAGGGCTCTTGGCGTTTTGCTGGTTCTTGGCGGTGCCGGGTATCTGGTGGATGTCTTCGCCGACTTGTTGCTGCCGCTGTATGCCGATACGACTTTCTCCAGCTACGTGCATCTGCCGGCCGCGCTGGGTGAGGTGGGCATCTGCCTGTGGCTGCTGGTGATGGGTGTGACCGCTCGCCGCGATTGTGTCGCTGGCTGAATGTCGGGCTCGGCCTGTTTTACACGGCGATCATGTTGTTCACCATGCCCGGTGCCTGGTGGTTCTACATCACGCTGGGAGTGATCGAGGTCGCGCTGTCGCTGCTGATCGTGGCTTATGCATGGCGCTGGCCCAGGGACTGATGCGCCCACTGATCACGGTGTTGCCGTGGTGCCGGCTGGTGGCGGCGCCCCCGGCTTGAACGGCACCGCTGGCCCGGGCTTGACCCCTTTGCGCCATAGCGCCAGCTGTTGCTCGATGCCGTCACCGATGTCGATCTGCGGTTCGGACGGGGTCAGCTGGTCCTGCCTTTCCCATTGCGCGATTTCGCTGCGGGCACGCTTGAACGCCTCGGCGAAGTTGTCGGTATGGTTGAGCGCGTCTTCCAGCCAGGCGTGGCCGAAATACGTGATGTCCGATTCGCTGCCACAGCCGAATGAACTGCGGTCGCTGCGCGCGGCGGTGAGCACCATGGTGCCGGGACCGCGCAGCGGCGGCACGAAACCGCCGGAGTAGCAGGCGTTGATCACCAGCACTTTCCACTTGAAATGGTGCACGGCCAGGATGTCGGCCAGGTCCCGCGCGCCGATCTGATCCAGCGGCAGCGGATCCATGTCGACGAGCAAGGTGTGGTCCTCGCTGCCGTGGCTGGTGACATACAGCAGCAGGATGTCCTGGTCGGGCTGCATGACCTGGGCGAGGCCGCCGAGCGCGGCCTCCAGGTTGCTCCAGCTGGCCAGTGGATGGGTGGTCAGCGTGGATGGATTGTTTTCCAGCACCAGGCTGTGGGCGGCAGGCCCGAAGCGCGTGGCAAAAAGTTGCGCGGCGTACTCCGCTTCATTGCGGAACACGTCTTCGCCGCCATCACCCGCGAACGTCAGCAGATACAGGTTCGGCTTGCCGGCCACCCGCGGCGAAAGCCGGGCCAGCGCCTCGCGGACCATTCGCGGTTGGGCATAGAGCACTTGTTCCGGACTGGGGGCCGAGGCGGGCCAGTTGTCGCCGACCGTGCCGTTGTTTTCGGCGACTTCAGCGGAGCTTGCTGATGCGACGCTCGCACTTGGCGCAGGTTCCGTCGAGGTCACCTGGCCCGGGCGCGCGGACGTGGGTGCATGGCCCGGCAGCCACAGCATCAACAAGATGCCAGCGACAAAGGCCAACACGATGGTCAGGGCGGTCCGCATGGCGTGTCCGCGCCTCAGTCCGGCACGACGACGGCGTCGAAATCGCGATACACCCGATGCGGCGGCGACGTCGGCAGTGGCTGTGGTTCGCGTACCAGCCAGCCGGTGTGGAAACCGGCGCCTTTCGCCGCGTCGAGTTCTTCGACGATGTCGGACAGGAACAGCAGGTGTCGGGGTTGCTCCCCGACCGCCTCGGCGATGCGACGATACGACCCGCTTTCACGTTTGGGCCCGGTTTCGGTGTCGAAATAGCCGGCGAACAACGGTGTCAGGTCGCCGGCCTCGCTGTGGCGGAAAAAAAGCTGCTGGGCCGGCACCGAGCCGGAGGAATAGACATACAGGCGCAGGCCGTCGGCGCGCCACTGGCGCAGGCGCGCGGCGACTTCCGGATACAGGTGGGCGCGATAGGCGCCGGATTCGTAGCCATCCTTCCAGATCATGCCCTGCAGTGCTTTCAGCGCGGTGGATTTGCGATCCTGGTCGATCCATCGCAGCAGCAGTTCGATCACTTCCTGGCGGCTCGGCCTCGATCATGCCGGCCTCGCGCGCGGCTTCATGCAGCCAGTGCTGCACCTCGGGTTGCCCGCCGTGGGTTTCGACGAAGGCGGGCAGGCGCTTGCGCGCATACGGAAACAGCACGTCGCGGACAAAGCTGATCGAGCTGGTGGTGCCTTCGATGTCGGTGACGATGGCGCGGATTTCGATCATTGAGCCGGGATCCGGGATTCGGAGAGTAGCGCCCGCGGGCAGGCTGCTAGGGGTGTCGGGTGGCGGGGTTCATGCGGGGAAAGCGCGCGGCGATCTCGTCGCCGGTGAAGTTCGCCACCCAGCCTTCCTTGTTGGTGAACAGGCGGATCGCCACGAAGTATGGCGATTCGCTCATGTCGAACCAGTGGCGGGTGCCGTCCGGCACGCCGATCAGGTCGCCCTGTTCGCACAGGATGTCGTAGACCTTGCCGCCGACGTGCAGCGTGAACTGGCCGGAGCCGGCGACGAAGAAGCGCACCTCGTCTTCGCTGTGGGTGTGCTCGCTGAGGAATTTCTGGCGCAGCGTGGCGCGGTCGGGATGATCGGGTGCCAGGCTGATCACGTCGACGGCCTGGTAGCCGGCTTCGTCCATCAGGCGGTCGATGTCGCCGCGGTAAGCCGCGATGACCTCCTCCTGGCTGGCGCCCGGGACGATGGGCTGGTTCGCCTCCCATTGCTCGAAGCGCACGCCGATCTTGCCGAGCTCGGCAGCGATCGCAGCATGTTCGTCAAGCGTGATGCTGGGCGGTTTGCGGTTCGTCTTCCTCGAAGATGCGCAGTCGGCTCATGATGCCCTCAGTTTTCTCAGGTCCAGTTCGCAAGCGAGCAGGAATTCCAGTGCTTCGAGATGGCGCCCGGTTTCGGCCATGTCGCGGCCCCAGGCATAGATGCCGTGGCCGTCGATCAGGTAGGCGTGCAACGGCTTGCCGGCGTCCAGCCACGCGTCGACCCGCGCAACCAGTTCCGGCATGTGCTGGGTGTTCGGGAATACCGGAATCTCCAGCACGTCCTCGTGCGTGTCCTGTCCACTGATCGCCTTCTGCAATTCCCATCCCTGCAGGCGGATCACGCCCTCGCCGGCGAACAGGCGCGAGGCCACGCTTTGCGTGCGGGAGTGGGTATGCAGCACGGCGCCCACGCCGGGCCAGCGACGATAGAGCTGGGTGTGCAGGGCGGTTTCGGCGCTGGGGCGCGCATCGGTGCCGACGGCGTTGCCGTCCAGGTCGATCAGCATGATGTCGTCGGGACCGAGCTTTCCCTTGTCGCGGCCGGAGACCGTGATGGCGGCGTGATCCGCATCGACGCGCATCGAGAAATTGCTGCTGGTTGCCGGCGTCCAGCCCTTGCTTGCCAGCTCGCGTGCCATCGTCGCGATGCGCTGGGCACACGCGTGGAACTGGCTGGCGTTTATCGTGGCTGGCAACGTCTGACGCATGTGATCCGGACGTCCAAATGAAGTGGTGATGGTACCACGCGGGGTCGCATCTTCATGAGGGAATGAGAGCCATTCTCGCCAGTCAGGAAACATCGCGCTCGCAGGCGTACTATCGCCGTGGAACCGGCGCTAAGGTTGTGTCGGGTGCACACGATGGAGGCTTGTCCATGTCGAACGATAAAGATATCGAATCGCGTCGCCGATTCCTCAAGGTGGCCGCCGGCACCACGGCTGCGGCGGTGGTGATGGGTGGCTTGCCGCGTTTCGCGCGTGCTGCCGACCTGCCGCCGTTGAGTTCTTCGGATCCGACCGCCAAGGCGCTGGATTATGTGGAGGACAACACCAAGTCGACCAATGCGAAGCACAAGGCAGGCGATGACTGCAGCAATTGCCAGTTCTACTCCGGTGGCCCGACGGGTCGTGGTCCGTGCCAGCTGTTCCCGGGCAAATCGGTGAATGCAAAGGGCTGGTGCGTTTCGCACACGCCGAAGAAAGCCTGATCGCGCGTTGCGCGTGACGAAGAGGCCGGCGCTTGCGCCGGCCTCTTCGTTTGTGCGCGCTTGCCACGCGGTGCAAGGAATCTTGTTATGTCCGCTGGCGTCGACGGACATGCGAGCGTGCGACGCGCCCTGGGCAATCCGTGACAAGGGGATCGCGGCTCGCCACGGTCTCTGCGCTGCAGCTTGTGACCAATACCCGTCCACGTTCCGTCATGGTGATCGTGGCTTCGAGGTCTTCACGCCGACAATTGCAAGGTCGTTGCGTGATCGCGATGGTGGATGGGCGCCGGAAGCGGACAAAGTGCGGCCCGGCGACATCAGGCTGAGGAGCTGTTTGCCTGACGCGCCGGGCCGCGATTCCGGGGTCCACTGCCAAGTGATATGCCTCGGACTGAGGATCATACTCCCGAGTCCGCCGAATGGGCGACCCCCTGGATGGGGTGCCGCTTCAAGTTTGGAAATAAAACATGGTAAATCATGCGGTTAGAATTGATTTCGGAGATGCTTGCGTAATTTCTGCCGCAACTCGCATATTTCGGTAAATAACAGAAATTAATGACAGTTCGACGCATTTTATAGGAAATCGTTACTTTTCACCGAAATTTTGTCACTTGAGGATCCTGCGCAGACAACCGCAGCAGGCTGTGCCGTCGGCTGTAGGTAAAGTAGATCACGAATCCGAGCAGGGTCCAGGCACCCAGGATCGCCCAATTGAACCAGTCCAGACTGAACAGCAGGGCGAAGCAACTGGCAACACCGGCCAGACAGGTGAACCAGACCCATGGCACGCGGAACGTGCGCGGCAGGTTCGGCATCGTGTGACGCAGGATCAGGACGCCGCCACACACGGCCGAGAATGCGATCAAGGTACCCATCGAAGTCAGGTTGGCCAGCAGGTCCAGCGGGAACACCGCCGCCAGCAGGGCGATCATGCCGCCGGTGATCAGCGTGTTGATGTGCGGCGTGCGGTAACGGGGGTGCACCTTGCCGAACACGCGCGGCAGCATGCCGTCGCGCGCCATGATCATGAAGATGCGCGGCTGCGCGATGATCATCACCAGGATCACGGACGACAGGCCGATCATCGCGCCGATCTCCACGATCAGGCGCAGCCAGCCCAGCTGCGGGATGGCGGCCACTGCGGTGACCACCGGTTCGGCGGTGTCCAGCGTCGTGTACGGCACCAGGCCGGTCAGTACCGCCGCCATCGCCAGATAGAGCACGGTACAGATCACCAGCGAGACCAGGATGCCGAACGGCAGGTCGCGTTGCGGGTTCTTGCACTCTTGCGCCGCTGTGGATGTCGCCTCGAATCCGATGTAGGCGAAAAACACCATCGCTGCGCCGCGCATGATGCCGGACCAGCCGTACTTGCCGTCACCCTGCGGCTCGGGAATGAACGGGTGCCAGTTTTCCGGATTCACGTAGCGATAGCCGGCGACGACCACGATGACGATCAGGCCGACCTTGATCAGCACCATCAGCGCGTTCAGGCCGGAGGATTCACGGATGCCGACGTAGCACAGCCAGGTCAGCGCCAGCACGATCGCGACCGCGGGCATGTTGAACAGATGGCCGGTGGCGACGAGATGTCCGTCGGTATAAGCCAGCGGAGCCTGGGTCAGCGCGATCGGTAGATGCACGCCCATGTTGTCGAGCAGGCTGGTGAAATAGCCGGTCCAGCTTGCCGCCACGGCCGAGGCCGAGATGCCGTATTCCGCCACCATGTTCCAGCCGATGAACCAGGCGGCGAACTCGCCCAGCGACGCATACGCGTAGGAATAGGAGCTGCCCGAGATCGGAATCAGGGTCGCGAACTCGGCGTAGCACAGCGCGGTAAAGCCGCTGCAGATCGCAGCGATGATGAAGGAGATCAACACCGCCGGACCGGCATGCTCGGCCGCCGCGGTGCCGGTGACCACGAAGATGCCGGTGCCGATCACCGCGCCGATACCCAGCGCGGTGATGCCCCAAGGCCCCAGCGTGCGGCGCAACGCTGGCCCATGGGCGTGGTCGTCGTTGCTGAAATCGGTCTTGCGCGCGAGGAGCTGGCTTGAGCATGGGCTGAAAGTCTTGGCTGGCAGAGCGCCTGGTGGCGCTGGGCGGACGGCTGCAAAATCACCGCGGCCGACGCTGGGAGCGTCGGCCGCGGGCGGGATCAGGCGGCGCGCTGGCGCAGCTTGCTGTGGCGATAGCCGTAGAAGCCATAGATCAGGAAGCCGATGGCGATCCAGCCGAGGATCAGCCACCAGCGCGTCTCGAACGCCTGCCAGAACAGGAACAGACAGGCGGCCGCACCGAGCGGGCAGACGACCCATACGAACGGCACGCGGAACGCGCGTGGCAGGTCAGGGCGCGTATAACGCAGCACCAGCACGCCGATGCACACCGTGGTAAATGCCAGCAAGGTGCCCATCGACACCAGGTCACCCAGCACGTCCACCGGGAACAGGCCGGCCAGGACCGCGGCGATCGTGCCAACGATGACGGTGCCTACGTAGGGGGTGCGGTGTTTCGGGTGCACTTTGCCGAGCAGCTTGGGCATCAGGCCGTCCTGGGACATCGAATAGAAGATGCGCGGCTGGCCCATCAGCATCACCAGCACCACCGAGCTCAGCCCGGCCAGGGCGGCAAAGACCACCAGGATCTTCAGCGTGCCCAGGATGTGGCTGGCGCTGCTGCCCGGGGCCACCGTACCCAACACGTAGTTGAGTGCGGTCGCCACCGGCTCGGGGTATTGAGGTCGGCAGAACGGGCGCCAGGCCGGTCAGCGCTGCGGCCATCGCGATGTACAGCACGGTGCAGATGATCAGTGAGCCGAGAATGCCGATCGGCATGTCGCGCTGCGGGTTCTTCGCCTCGCCGGCGGCGGTAGAGACGGCATCGAACCCGATATAGGCAAAGAACACCAGCGTGGCCGCCCGGATCACGCCGCTCCAACCGTATTTGAAGCCACCCTGATTCTCGGGAATGAACGGGTGCCACAAATCGGGGTTGAGGTAGTGGAAGGTCACGGCCAGGAACAGCAGGATCACGATCACCTTGATCGCCACGATGACGGCATTCACCGTGGCCGACTGTGTAATACCGCGGTAGCACAGCCAGCTGATGGCCGCGACGATCGCAACCGCCGGCAGGTTGATGAAGGTGCCGGTGGTGATGATGTGGTGGCCGGATGCATCGAAATTCAGCGGCGCCGAGGCCAATACATGTGGCAACGACACGTTGATACCGGTCCAGCTGCTGATCATGGCCAGCAGCTCGTTGAAGTAGCCCGACCAGCCCACGGCCACGGTCGACGCGGCGAACAGGTACTCCAGCACCAGGTTCCAGCCGACGAACCACGCAACGACTTCGCCCAGTGTGGCGTAGGAATACGAGTACGCACTGCCGGATACCGGCAGCATCGCGGCAAATTCGGCGTAGCACAGGCCCGCCAGCGCGCAGGCGAAGCCCGCCATCAGGAAGCTGATCACCAGTGCCGGGCCGGCGAACTGCGCGGCGGCCGTGCCGGTAAGCACGAAGATACCCGCCCCGATCACCGCGCCGATTCCCAGCATGACCAGGTGACGTGCGGTCAATACGCGTTTCAGCGTTATCTCGCCGGTACCGCTGCCCTCGACGGGTTCGCCCGCATCGACATGAGGCATGGCCTCGATGCCGTGGGTGGCGAAAAGACCTTTTATCATCGAGTTCCCCTCACGTGATTTCTGATGTCTGGGTCAGCTCCCGGGCGAGCGAACTGACAAGCCGGGCAATAGCGGGGCAACATATCCCATGCGGCAAAGAATGTACAAGCGCGGCCCGTGTTGCGGTGAAGCATCACGGGCAAGGCTTCAAGGCGCTTTGACATCTGCGTGCGTAAGCTCGTCGTCATCATGGGTGAGGCGTACGCCGACGATCGCGAGCGATGGGGGCGTGGGCGCGTTCGCCCGGCTCCCGGTTTGCCGCAGGTGCGAAATCGGTCCCGGTGTCGTGGGGCAGCTCCACCGCGCGTCGTGGTTGCCATGATTCCACGTACAAGCGTCGCCTGCGGGCGGACTTCTACGCGTACCTGGCTGGAGCGGGATTGAGGTGGCCGCAGGCGTCGCAGGTCCGCGCGTCACGCGAGCGGTAGAAGCGCTCGAACACCGGCGGGAAATCGTGCTCGATGCTGTCAAGCGTGAAATATTCCTCATACAGCTTGTGGTTGCACTGTTCGCAGAACCACATCAAGCCATCTTTCTCGCCGCTCATGCGACGACGTTCGATCACCAGGCCGATCGAGCCCGCGGCGCGGTTGGGCGAATGCGGCACGCGCGGCGGCAGATAGAAAATCTCGCCGGCGCGCAGCGGGATGTCGCGGGCCACGCCATCGTCCTGCACTTTCAGGACGATCTCGCCTTCGAGCTGGTAGAAGAACTCGGGTCCTTCGTCGTAGTGATAGTCGGTGCGCGCATTCGGGCCGCCGACGATCATGATGATGAAGTCGCCATCGACGATGCACTTGTTGCCCACCGGCGGTTTCAGCAGGTGACGGTGTTCGTCGATCCAGCGCTCGAGGTTCAAGGGTGGCAGCAGGGCCATGCAGATTGCTCATTGAAAGCCAGACCGCACCATAACGCTGCGATCGACACAAAAAAAGCCGCCCGACGACGAGGCCGGGCGGCTTGTGGCGACCGTTGCAGTTTGCGCGCTTACGGCATCAGCACCTTGTCGATCACGAAGATGACGCCGTTGGACTGCATCACGTCCGCAATGGTGATGTCGGCAACATTGCCCTTGTCATCGGTCACCGTCCATTTGCCGTCGTGCTTGGCGACGGTGATGGAATCACCTTCGACCGTCTTCAGCATCGCCGTGCCACCGTGGGCCCTGGCCAACTTGGCCAGATCGTGCGCGGTGTATTTGCCGGGTACCACGTGGTAGGTGAGGATCTTGGTCAGCTCGGCCTTGTTTGCCGGCTTCAGCAAGTTGTCGACGGTGCCGGCGGGCAGGGCTGCAAAGGCCTCGTTGGTGGGTGCGAACACGGTGAACGGGCCCGGGCCTTCCAGCGTTTCGACCAGGCCGGCGGCTTTCACCGCCGCGACCAGGGTGGTGTGGTCTTTCGAGTTCATCGCGTTCTGGACGATGTTCTTCGACGGATACATCGCGGCGCCACCGACCATCACGGTCTTTTCCATACCGGTGGAAGCGGCCATGGCCAGTGGCGTGGCGGCCACCGCGGTGAAAGCCAGGGCCAGGCCAACGGCAAGGCTGCGCATGGGTTGATTGATCTTCATCTCGTTCTCCGGTGATGTCCGCTTCGCGGATTGGAAGCATCGGGAGATACGTGACAAAGGCGGCAGCGGATGCAGCCGGAAGAAAAATGGCCAGCAGGATGAAAATCCGCCGGCGGCGAATCGTTCAGGCGCCGCCGATCGCGCCCTTGGCGATGATCGCGCCGGTGGGCTGGCCGGTGGGCGAACCACCGGAGGGCTCGACCGATACCGCGAGCAGTGCGCTGGCACCGAGGTGCGCGAGCAGGTCGGGCCGCAGCGCAATGGCGGTCGGCCGATCGCGTGCGATCACGCCCAGCGAAAGGGGTTTCCCGCCGGCGGGAACCAGCCACAGTTCGGCCGCGCGTCCCGGGGCGAAGGCCACCGGTGTGGCCGGCACCACGATCATCCGCGCGTGTTGCAGATCCATCGTGGCGGTCCAGCCAGCAGTGCCATTGTCCTGTTCGATGGTGGCGGCCATGTAGCCGACCTGCCCCGCGGGCGTGCTCGTCGGGCGCGGCTGTAGCACGACGACCACCAGGCAGACGGCCGCCACCACGCTGGCGCCAATGGCCAGCCAGCGCCACAGGCGCAGGTTGTCCCACAGGTTGCCGCGCGAGCGTGCTGGTTTCGGTGCGGTGAACTGCACGGCGTCGTGAACCCGTGCCCAGACGTACGGCGGCGGTTCGGCTTCCTCGATGTCGTCGGCTAGCGGCATCAACTGCCCCTGCCATCGGGCGACGGCGGCAGCAGCTTGCGGGTCGTCGCGGATTTCACGTTCCACGGCCGCGCGGGCATCGGCATCCAGCACGCCAAGTACGTACTCGGCGTGACGCAGATCCTGATCGCGGTGGTCAGCGGGCGTGTTCATCGTTCCAGACAGGTGCGCAATTGCAGCAGGCTGCGGCGAATCCAGCTTTTCATGGTACCCAGCGGCACCTTGCAGCGTGCCGCCAGTTCGTTATACGTCGCGCCGGTGAAAAAGGCTTCACGCACGGCGCGGCGCTGCGACGGCTCCAGTGCATCGAGGCAGCGTTGCAGGCGCTCGCGCTCCTGGGAAGTTTCCGTATCGGCGGGCGGCGTCGGTCGCGTATCGGCGATTTCCTCCAGCAACAGCGGATCGCCCAGCAGGCGCTCGCGATGCTGACGCAGCCGGTCGATCGCCTTGTTGCGTGCCAGCGTCACCAGCCAGGTGATGGCGCTGCCCCTGGTCGCGTCGAAGCCCGCGGCGCGCCGCCACACCGTGATGTAGGTTTCCTGCAGTACTTCCTCGGCTTCGTGGCGTTCGCCCAGCATGCGCAGGCACACGCCGAACAGTTTCGAGGAAGTGCGCTGGTACAGCGCCGCGAATGCCTGCTGGTCGCCGCGGCCTGCATGGACCAGCAGCGCGTTCAATTCCTCGCGGTCGGCGGGGCTGTTCGCGCTCATCAACCCGCGACCCCGGTTTCGGGAACATGGCAGGCGCAAGGCACGGACGGCGTCATGTTGTCAGCATGGCGGCTGCTTGGCACGGCTGCAAGCGGTCCGGCTCGTCAGACTTCCAGCGTGGCAAGATCACCCTTTTCTTCCAGCCAGGCCTTGCGGTCGCCCGCGCGTTTCTTCGCCAGCAGCATGTCCATCAGCTTGCCGGTGCCCTCAACGTCATCGACGACAAGCTGCACCAGGCGGCGCGTGTCCGGGTGGATGGTCGATTCGCGCAGCTGCGGCGGATTCATCTCGCCCAGGCCCTTGAAGCGCGTGGTGCTGACGGCGCCCTTCATTTTTTCGCGCTCGATCCGTTGCAGCATCGCTTCTTTCTCGCCCTCGTCCAGGCAATAGAAAACCTGCTTGCCGACGTCGACGCGAAACAGCGGCGGCATCGCGACAAACACGTGCCCTTCGCGCACCAGCCGCGGGAAATGCTTGAGGAACAGCGCCGCGAGCAGGGTGGCGATGTGCAGACCGTCCGAGTCGGCATCGGCCAGAATGATGATTTTGCCGTAGCGCAGGGCGGACAGGTCGTCCTTGCCGGGATCGCAACCGATCGCAATGGAGAGATTGTTCACTTCCTCGGAGGCCAATACCGAGTTCGACTCCACTTCCCAGGTATTGAGGATCTTGCCGCGCAGCGGCAGGATCGCCTGGAATTCCTTGTCGCGCGCCTGCTTGGCGCTGCCGCCGGCGGAGTCGCCCTCGACCAGGAACAACTCGGTGCGGTTGAGGTCGGTGGCGGTGCAATCGGCCAGCTTGCCGGGCAGGGCCGGGCCCTGGGTGATCTTCTTGCGCACGATGTGCCTGGCCGCCTTCAGGCGTGCGCTGGCGCGTTCGATGGCAAGCTGGGCGATGCGTTCGCCGGTGTCCACGTGCTGGTTCAGCCACAGGCTGAAGGCGTCGTGGCTGACGTTCTCGATCAGGCCGGCGGCGTGGCGCGAGGACAACCGCTCCTTGGTCTGGCCGGCAAACTGCGGGTCCTGCAAGCGCGCGGACAGCACGAAGGAAATGCGCTCCCATACGTCTTCCGGTGCCAGCTTCACGCCGCGCGGCAGCAGATTGCGGATATCGCAAAACTCGCGAATCGCGCTGGTCAGGCCGGTGCGCAGTCCATTGACGTGCGTGCCGCCCTGCATCGTGGGAATCAGGTTGACGTAGCTCTCCTGCACCAGCTCGCCCTCAGGCAACCAGCCCAGCGCCACTTCGACCCCTTCGGCGTCACGCGCCATCTGGTGCACGAACAACTCGTTCGGCAACACTTCGTTCCCATCGAGTTCGCTGCGCAGGTAGTCGCGCAAGCCGTCCTCGTAATGCCATTCGATGACTTCGCCACTGGTCTCGTCGCTGAGCTTCATGTTGAGACCGGCGCACAACACCGCCTTGGCACGCAGCAGGTGCTTGAGCTTGCCCAACGAGATTTTCGGCGAGTCGAAATACCTGGCCTCGGGCCAGAACCGCAACGTGGTGCCACTGCGCTTCCTGGCGACTGTGCCAATCACTTTCAGCGGACTCGACCATGTCGCCATGCTCGAACGCCATCGCGTACTCGGAGCCATCGCGGCGAATGGTGACCTCGACCCGGTCGGACAGCGCATTGACCACCGACACGCCGACGCCGTGCAAGCCACCGGAGAAGCTGTAGTTGTTGCCGCTGAATTTTCCGCCCGCATGCAGCCGGGTCATGATCAGCTCGACACCCGAGACGCCTTCGCCGGGGTGGATGTCCACCGGCATGCCGCGGCCGTCATCGCTGACCGAGACCGACCCGTCCGGATGCAGCACCACCTCGATCGTGGTCGCATGGCCGGCCAGCGCTTCGTCCACCGAGTTGTCCACCACTTCCTGCACCAGATGGTTCGGGCGGCTGGTGTCGGTATACATGCCCGGGCGGCGTTTGACCGGGTCCAGGCCCGACAGGACTTCAATATCGGCGGCGTTGTAGCGACTGCTCATGCGTGTGTTTCAGGTGGACAAAGACGCTGAAGCATGAAGCGCGGTGGCCGGCCGGGTCAAGGTTGACCCCACCTCGCGGCGGGAATCGGCGAGGGCGATCGGACCGCCCGATTTGCGCGCGTGCCGCGTTGTTGCCGTGGCTTTGTGAGTCCACGGCACGCTGCTTGGCGCAACGTGACATGTGGCGAATGTCACTTACTTGACGGCAATTCACCTGGAGTCGTCATTCCCGCGAAAGCGGGAATCCATTGTCACCGGACGGGGCAAAGTTCAGACGACAGCGGCCGGATCGGGATCGGTCAGCTGACGAACGGCGACCATCAGCCAAGCGCCCAGTCGATCGGCTTGCGGCACAGTGGCAGATCGGGCTGTGGGCGCTGTTCGCCGATCGCACGGCGCGCCGCTTGCAGCGCCCGGCGCAGGCCTTCTTCGACCGTGGGGTGATAGAACGGCATCTGCAGCATCGCATCCACCGTCAGGCGCTGCTGAATCGACCAGGCCAGCAGGTGCAACAGGTGTTCGGCGTCCGGGGCCACCAGCTCGGCGCCGATCACGCGGCCATCGGCGCTGTTCGCATACAGATGCAGCAAACCCGCGTTGCGCCCGGCCATCACGGCGCGTCCCTGGTGCGAGAAATCAGACGCGCCCGTCACCACCCCGAACGCCGGCAGCTCGCGGTGCGACAGCCCGGCCCGACCGGCCCCGGGCTCGGTGAACACGATGCCCAGCGACACGCGCCGCGTGGGGCAGCCGCCGTCAGGGTCCAGTGCATGCAGGGCCGCAATCCGTCCCTGGTCCGAGGCCTCGTGCAATACGGGGCGCTGCGCGTTGACGTCGCCGGCGATATAGATCGGCAGGTCGCCGAGGCGCAGCGTGTGCGGATCGAACGCCGGCATGCCGTGCTCGTCGAGTTCGATGCCGAGGGTGTCGAGGCCGAGACCGTCGAGATTGGGGCGCCGCCCGAGCGCCGCCAGCATCCAGTCGACTGTCACCGGCTTGTTGCCATCGTCCAGCACTACGCCGTCATCGCCGGCCCGCACCGTTACCTTTGCGCTGGTGGTGACGGCCATCTGGCCGCGAAGCACGTCGAGCAGGCTGTCGCTCACCGACGGATCGCTGAGCGCGGCAACGGTGTTTTTTTGCGTGAAAGCGTGCACCTCGCAGCCGAGCTGGGCGAAGGCCTGGCCGAGCTCGACGCCGATCGGTCCAAGGCCGACCACGCCGACGCGCCGGCCGGGTGCTGCCAGTTCGAAGACTTGATCCGAGGTGACCAGGCGCTCACCCACGGCCCGCCAGGCTTCGGGCACGTTCGGATGGCTGCCGGTGGCGATGATCACGGCATCGGCATGGATGCGCTCACCGTTGACTTCGAGTGTCTGCGCATCGAGAAAGCGTGGCCGTCCGGCGATGCTGCGCTCGCCGATGGAAGCGGCGAGCTGGATCGGTCCGGCGATGAAGCGGTCGCGCAATTCGCGCACATGCACCATGACGGCCGCGAGATCGGTGCTGAGATCGGCGGTGCCGCCGATGCCCACCGAAGCGAGCCACTCGCGCCGGGCGTAGGCGTGGGCGACCTCGAGCAGCGCCTTGGACGGCATGCAACCGACCCGTGCGCAGGTCGTGCCATAAGGACCGTCGTTGATCAGCAGCACGTCTTCGGTCTGGCGCTGCACCTCCTTGAGCGCCGTCAATCCGGCGGTACCGGCTCCGAGTATCACTATGCGGGCGCGTCGTGTCATGGTGGCAACTCCTTGCGGCGTTCTGTTCAAGCACAGTGGCACCCCACCCGCAGTTTGTCAGCCCGGCGGCGAAAGTCGTGTCAACGCGGACGCGCACGGTCGCGGCGGCGCGAGACTTTCCCTGCCTGACAGGGCAGGTCGGACCAGCACCGAAGCTCAGCGATACCCTTGCGCCTGCAACGAAAACAGATGCGCGTAATGCCCGTTCTGCGCCATCAGCTGCTGATGATTGCCGCGCTCGATGATGCGGCCGTCCTGGATCACGATGATCTGGTCGGCCATGCGCACGGTGGAAAAGCGGTGCGAGATCAGGATCGCGATGCGGCCGCCGGAGAGTTCGCGGAAGTGTTCGAAGATGGTGGCTTCGGCTTGCGCGTCCATCGCGGCGGTGGGTTCGTCCAGCACCAGGATGTCGGCGCGCGAACGCATGAAGGCGCGGGCCAGCGCGATCTTCTGCCATTGGCCGCCGGACAGTTCGCGGCCGTCGTTGAACCACTTGCCCAGTTGCGTTTCGAAACCGGCGGGCAGGCTGTCGATGAAATCGCTGGCCATGCCCTTGTCGCTGGCCTCGCGCCAGCGCGCTTCGTCGTCGAAGTGGGTCACGTCGCCGGCGCCGACGTTCTCGCCCACGCGCATCTGGTAGCGCGCGAAGTCCTGGAAGATCACGCCGATGCGTTGCAGCAGCACGCTTTCATCCCACTCGCGCAGGTCGGTGCCGTCGAGCAGGATGCGGCCGCTGTCGGGGGCGTACAGGCGCGTGAGCAGCTTGATCAGGGTGGTCTTGCCCGAGCCGTTCTGGCCGACCAGGGCCAGCGATTCGCCGGGGCGGATATGCAGGTCGATGTCGCGCAACGCCGGCTCGCTGGCGCCGGGATAGGTGAAGCTGACCTGTTCGAAACGGATGCCGTCTTCCGGTTTGGCGCCACGCTGCGCGGCACCGCTGGCCGCTGGCACCGGTGTTTCCAGATACTCATACAGCGTGGACAGATAGAGGTTGTCCTCGTACATGCCACCGATCGCCGACAGCATCGCCGATACCGCCGACTGACCCTGGCGGAACAGCGCCAGGTACATCGTCATCTGGCCCAGGGTGATGCGCGCCATCACGGTGCTGGCGGCGATCCAGGCGTAGGCACCGTACAACGCGATCGTGCCCAGCAGTCCCAGGCCGAAACCCCAGCTGTCGCGGCGCACCGCCAGCTCGCGATCGGCGCTGTACAAGGTGTGGAAAATGTCCCGATAACGTTGCAGCAGCAGCGGGCCCAGGCCGAACAACTTCACTTCCTTGGCGTGATCCTCGCGCGCCAGCACGGTTTCGAGGTACAGCTGCATCCGCGTTTCCGGCGAGCGCCAGCGGAACAGGCGGAACGCGTCGCCGGAGAATTTTGTCTCGGCGAAGAAGGACGGCAAGCCGGCCAGCAGCAGCACCGCGACCGCCCAGGGCGAGAACTGAAACAGCAAGCTGCCATAGCTGATCAGCGAGATCGCGTTCTGGCCCAGCCCGAACGTGCGGGTGACCAGCGACAATGGTCGGGTCGAGGCCTCGCGCCGGGCACGGGTGAGCTTGTCGTAGAATTCCGAATCCTCGAAGTGCGCCAGCTCCAGGGTCAGCGCCTTCTCCAGGATCATCACGTTGACGCGCTGGCCCAGCTGGGCGCGCAGCAGCGCTTGGCACAACGAGAGCCCGCGTTGGGCGCCGGCCAGCGCCGCCACCAGCACGCCTTCCAGCGCAACCCACTCGAAGACTTGACGCAGCGACGCGTGCCCGGCGGTCGCCCAGAGTCGGCTGGCCGCGACCACCGCATCGACGATGTGGGCGCCGACGTAGGCAATGCCGGCCGGCAGGAGACCGGCGACCAGGGTAACCAGGGCGAGTGCGACGGTCAGCGCGTGGCTGGTGCTCCAGACCAGCACCAGCGCGCGTCCGCTGTAACGGAACACACCGAGGAAACTGCGTTTGATCTCCGCCGGGCCGGCGGCGGGAATGGTGGCGTGAACTGGCACGTGGGGACGGTGTCAGGCGGCGCGCGACACGGCGCGAAGTTCCCGAGATGGGGGCCGCGCCGCCCCACGCAAGGCGAAACCTGTAGACACTCTGTTCCGAGTCAAGCCCTCTGGACGATGGAATAGAGCCTGCTGGCATCGTAGGGCTGTGGGTTTCGCACGATGGCCCAGGCGGCGGTGAGCAGCTTGCGCATGAGGGCAACAATGGCCTGCATCTTCTTCTTGCCGCGATCGAGCAACCGCTGCCTGAAGGCCTTGGCAAGCGGGTCGTGCTGGCCGGTGGCCATAGCCGGATGGAACAGGGCGCGCCGCAGGTACTTGTTGCCGTGCTTGGAGATGCGTGGTGCCCTGTGCACGCTGGTGCCCGACTCGTGCAGGCGCGGGTCGAGCCCGGCATGGCAGACACAGGCGCGACTGCTGAGCGATGGCGGCATCACCATCAGTTCGCTGAGCAGCGAGATGGCGGAGACGTCGGCAACGCCCACGATGGTCACCAGGGCATCGAAGCGCTCCTTGAGCGCCTCATCGGCCTTGATGAGGCTCATCGCCTGAGCGCGGATACGGGTGATGCGCCGCTCCAGCGAGACGATGAAGCGCTTCAGATCGGCGCGCAGATAGGACGGGCTGGAGCGGGTGCTGGAAAGCGCATGCAGGCGATTGCGTGCGGCCGTGCTTTCCTCCGTCAGCTGCACCAGATAACGCCCGTAATGGCGCAACTCCAGCAGCGGCTGGCGCGGCGCCTTCCAAGGCATGAACGGCATGCGCTTGAGAAAATCCAGCAGCATCGCCGCATCAAGCCGATCGGTCTTGCTGCGTTGCTGCATCGCCTTCGCGAAATTGTGCGCGGCCTTGGGGTTGACCACGCTGACTTCGGCACCCAGTTCGGCGGCGATCAAGGCGACATCGAGGTAATAGATGCCGGTGGCCTCCACCAGCAGGCGCAGCGCGCCGGTACGGCGCATCAACCCGATGAGAAAGGCGCGCAGCGCCTTGGGCTCGTTGGCGATCGAGCCGGTGGTCTTGCGGTCGCTGAGTTCCCAAGCGAACGCATGGTTCTTGGCCCCGATATCCAGTGCCACCAAGACGGGATTTGTCGTCGAATTCATCAGTGGATTGACCTCTTGTGGTGAACTAGGATGTCTCCGGCTCCCCGACCCCGCATCTTTCGCGGCACACCCTTGTCACGCTGGCTCAACGGCCCGGGACACTCTTCGTGCTCTGCGAATGGGGCGGGGAGCCGCTCTACAGACGAGGTCAGTCAAGCTGCCTTCAAGGAGCGAACGGCTTCCCCGGAAACGTGATCGGTATATCCAATTTGGAACGCGTTGCCAACGTACAAGGAGCGCACCCTGTGCGCGATGCTCTTTTCGTCACGTCACGAAGAGCATCGCGCACAGGGTGCGCTCCTACAGGGAGGCGCGATAAAGCGCGGGGAACAGTTTTCGCAAATGCGCCACCTTGGGTGCATCGTTGATCACGATGTAGGGGTTGTCCGGGTGCAGGTCGAAGTAATGCTGGTGATAGTCCTCGGCCGGAAAGAACGCCTTGAGCGGCACCAGCTGGGTCGCGATCGGCGCGGCGAAGGCATTTGCGCGGGTGAGCTGGGCGATGTAGCTGCTGGCGATCTTCTGTTGTTCGGCGTCGCCGTAGAAGATCACCGAGCGGTACTGCGTGCCGCTGTCCGGCCCTTGCCGGTTGCGTTCGGTGGGATCCAGCGCCACGGAGAAAAACACCTGCAGCAAGCTGCCGTAGCTGACTTGCGAAGGGTCGAACTCGATCTTCACCGATTCGGCGTGACCGGTGCTGCCGGTGCCGACCATTTCGTAGTGCGCGGTCGCCGCGCTGCCGCCGGAGTAGCCGGCGGTGACCTTGTGCACGCCCTTGACGTGCTCGAACACCGCCTCGATGCCCCAGAAGCAGCCGCCCGCGAGGACGGCAACCTCGTGGTGCGCGGCGCTGGCCGTCGCGGCATCCACGGTCGGGGCCGGCAATCGCACGATATCCCTCGCGTTCGCCACCGGTTGGCAGGCGGCCAGGGCGACCAGCAGCAGTGCGCTGATCGAGGGAAACATTCGAAAGGCAAGGTGGTTGGACATGGGCAACCTCGCGGGCGATGGGCATGCGCGAACGGCGACGCGCAGGGTGGAAGACGTTGCAGCGGCCGAAGCGATGCACGCGCATCGAAACGGACTCATCGGGTTATTCGCCACTGAGGCGCCGGCGGTTACCTGCAGTCGTGCCTCGCGGTGGCTACCATGGACGGGAAATCTCCTGGAGCGCCGCATGCCTGACGGAATCGATCTGGACGCCTACCTGCGCCGCATCGGCTGGACGGGTGCGGTGGCGACTGATCTGGCGACCTTGCGCGGCCTGGCCACGGCACATGTCGCGACCATTCCATTTGCCAACCTCAACCCGCTGCTGGGCTTGCCGGTGAAGCTGGACCTGGCCACGCTGCAGCAGAAACTGGTGCGTGACGGACACGGCGGCTATTGCTTCGAGCAGAACCTTCTGTTTGAAGCGGTATTGCGGACGATCGGTTTCGAGGTTTCCGGCTTGATCGCCCGAGTCCTGTGGGGGCACCCGGAGGACATGATCACGCCGCAGACGCACATGTTGCTGCACGTCAGCCTGGAGGGCGAAAGCTGGCTGGTCGATGTCGGCTTCGGCGGTCATGTGCTCACCGGCGCGCTGCGGCTGCAGCCGGACATCGAACAGGCGACTGGCCATGAGCCGTTCCGGCTGCTGCGGCACGACGCCGAGTGGCGCATGCAATCGCTGTCGCATGGCGAGTGGCACAGCTTGTACCGCTTTGAGCTGCGGCCGACGCCGCTGGTCGACTACGTGGTGGCCAACCATTACGTATCGACCCATCCTGCGTCACGTTTCGTCAGCAACCTGATGCTGGGGCGCACGCCGGGCGATCGCAGGCTCGGCCTGTTCAACCGCGAGTTCACGCTGCGGCGGATCGGTCACGAACCCGAACGTCGCGTATTGGCTGACGTGGCCGAGTTGCGCGAGGTGGTCGAGCGCGAGTTCCTGCTGCGCCTTCCCGCCGGGGCCGATGTCGACCGCCGGCTGGAAAACCTGCCATAGCAGGCGGGGGGACCTTCGAGGCGAACCACGCAACCGCTTTCAGCCCGGAAGATTTCCACCGCCCACGCCTCCGGGCGCGATCAATGCGCTCGACCCACCCGCGGACGGCCATCGGCGTGGCCATTCGGGTCGGCCACGACATGGATTTCGGTGCCGTCGATGACGGCCACCTGGCCTCCGTGGATCTTGCACGTCTTGCGCAATTCTATCGCGCCATCGACCTTGACCGCGCCGCTGGCCACGATGGCCTTGCCGGCGCCGCCGCTGTCGCACAGGCCGACCAGCTTCAGCAGCATGTTGAGCTCGACGTAGTCGCCTTCCAGTTCGAATTCGATCGTTTGCATGGGTTTTCCGTGTGAAGGCGGCGGCTTGCGTCCGAGGGGCTCTTGCTCGTCGTCAAACGCCGCGTCGGGCATGGCGAGGAAGGCGAACCACGGCATGTCACGCTCGTTGCCGAAAGTGGCGGCGTCATCGAGGATGCCAAGCAGGATATCGTAATCCGCGGGCGCCGCCTGGCGCAGTTCGTCGACGTGGTCGAACAGCAGTACGTGTCCCCAGCCGGGCAGCCAAGCCAGGTCGCGCAGGCAGTCGGCCAAGGCGTCCCAGTTGTAACCGAAGCTGGCCGGCAGTTGCAGCGATAGGGCCAGTCGGCGCAGCAGCTCGCCCTTGTCATGGCATCCGGCCAGGTCGGTGCGGCCGACGTACAGTTCGTGGCGCTCGGCCTCGCGCGCCAAGCGAGCGAGATCGTCCGTGCCGACGAAGTACACGCCGTTCCCGGCGGGCCGGCTCAGGTCCAGCTCGACGTCGCGCCGGCTCACCGACTGGCCTGGATGCGGCGGAAGCTGCGGTAGTGGTCGCCCGTGTAATACCAGACGACGGGTGGCGTGCCACCGGTAATGATGCGCCGCGCGCCGCGGCTGTTCGCGCCGGGCGTGTCCACCGTGTACTCGTGGTAATAGCCGCGCGGCTGCTGCGGCAGCAGGCCCTCGTAGTTGCCGAACACCGCGCCATCCTGGCGATGCTCGAACGGACCACCGCGGGCGATCCGGCGCAGCATCGCCTGCGCCTCCGGCGGCAGATCGTCCTGCGCGGGGCTGCTGCGGGCTGATTGGCCCTGCGTGGTGGGGGCCGGAGCGACCTCGGGCGGCAAGCTGCCCGCGTGACGCTGCCACATCAGCGCCGCGACGGCGATGAAGATCAGCACGATCCATGGCTTGAACTGGCGCATGCACGCTCGCGGTCGACCGGAAACGCCGCGAGCTTAGCAAAGTGACCGCTGCGGCCGGACGGGTCGGGGTTTCCCATTCGCAGGAAATTGCGCACACTCCGGCATCCCGTGCCCGCGCCGCGCGCGGTCACCGCGATCCCGGAGTGAGAGATGAGCAGCACCCCCGAGCACGCCGAGGGCCGTTTGCCGCGGCAGATCGCCTACATCATCGGCAACGAAGGCTGCGAGCGCTTCTCGTTCTACGGGATGCGCAACATCCTCACGCCGTTCCTGATCACCACGCTGCTGCTGTACATGCCCGAGGGGCAGCGCATCCTGGCGGCGAAGGATGTGTTCCACACCTTCGTGATCGGCGTGTACTTCTTCCCGCTGCTCGGCGGCTGGCTCGCCGACCGCTTCTTCGGCAAGTACCACACCATGCTCTGGCTCAGCCTGATCTACTGCGCCGGCCATGCCTGCCTGGCCATCTTCGAGGACAACCGGCTGGGCTTCTACACCGGGCTGGTCCTGATCGCGCTCGGCTCGGGCGGCATCAAGCCGCTGGTGGCGTCGTTCGTCGGCGACCAGTTCGACCAGTCGAACAAGCATCTGGCGAAGGTCGTGTTCGACGCGTTCTACTGGATCATCAACTTCGGCTCGTTCTTCGCGTCGCTGCTGATGCCGCTGTTCCTGCGCCACTACGGGCGCGGCGGTGGCGTTCGGCATTCCCGGCGTCCTGATGTTCATCGCCACCGTGGTGTTCTGGCTGGGCCGCAAGCAATACGTGATGGTGCCGCCGGGGCCGCCGGATCCAGCATGCGTTTTCGCGGGTGGTGCGCACGGCACTGCTGACGCAGCGGCCGGGGCAGGCGCGGCCTGGCTTGTGGTTCGCGGTAGCCGGCGTGGTGCTGGCGGTCGCTTCGTTTGCGCTGGTGCCCGTCGCTCGGCTTCGTGATCGTCGGCCTGCCTCGCGCTGGTGGTGCTGATTGGCGGCGTCGGCGGTGGCGCGTGGCTGCAGCTCGACCGGGCGCGCGGCCTGCATCCGGACCATGCCGTCGATGGCGCGCGCAACGTGCTGCGCGTGCTGGTGATCTTCGCGCTGGTCACGCCGTTCTGGTCGCTGTTCGACCAGAAGGCCTCGACCTGGGTGCTGCAGGGCGACGAGATGACCATGCCGTCGTGGTTCCAGCCCGCGCAGATGCAGGCGCTGAACCCGCTGCTGGTGATGCTGCTGATCCCGTTCAACAACCTGGTGCTGTACCCGCTGCTGCGCCGGCTCGGTTATGAGCCGACCGCGCTGCGCCGGATGACGGCCGGGCATCGCCTTCAGCGGCCTGGCCTGGATCGTGGTCGGCGGCCTGCAGCTGGTGATCGACGGCGGCGACCCGCTGTCGATCGTGTGGCAGATCCTGCCGTACGCGCTGCTGACGTTCGGCGAGGTGCTGGTCTCGGCGACCGGGCTGGAGTTCGCCTACAGCCAGGCGCCGGCGTCGATGAAGGGCGTGATGATGAGCTTCTGGAACCTGACCGTCACGGTCGGCAACCTGTGGGTGCTGCTGGCGAACGCGGCGGTGCGCAACCAGACGGTGACCGGTTCGATCGCCGGTACCGGGCTTGAGCGTCACCGCGTTCCAGATGTTCTTCTTCGCCGCCTTCGCGTTGCTCGCGGCGCTGGCGTTCGGCCTTTACGCGCGGCGCTATCGCGAAATGGACTACTACCGGCCCGGCTGATCAAGCTGGGTATCCACGCGCGCTTGCAACGCCATCGCGGCGGCGGGGTTGCGGTGCTTGGCGGCGCTGATGAAGAACACGAACACGTCGCGTGGTGTCGTTTGCGCCTGCATTGCGCCAACGTGCGGCAAGGCGGCGGATTCCTTGCCGGCGGCCCAATCGCGCGCGTGGCTCGGCCCAGCGATCCAGTTCAGCCGGCGCGTAGCCGGTGGGGATGCCGTCCGCGCTGCGCATGAGCCTGGCGTAGCTGAAATCGCCGGTGAGGTCGGCCAGCGACGGGTACTTTGGTGAATCGGTGAAGACGGTGGGGATGCGGTGGCTGCGCGCCAGTTCCACGTATGCTCGCGTCGAGAAAACTGGGGTGGCGCACTTCCAGCACGTGGCGCAGCGGCTGGCCATCCAGTTCGCGGGGCAGGATGTCGAGAAAGGCGCCGAGATCGTCGGCGTCGAACGGCCGCGACGGGGGCAGCTGCCACAGGATCGGTCCCAGCCGGTCGCCCATCTCGGCCAGCCCGCCATGCACGAAACCGCTGACGCCCTTGCCGGTGTCGGCCAATCGCCTGCCTTCGGTGATGTAGCGCGGCGCCTTCAGCGAAAAGACGAAGCCGGCCGGTGTCTCGGCCGCCCATTTCGCGTAGGTGGCCGGCTTTTGTGCGCCGTAGAACGTGCCGTTGATCTCGATTGCGCGCAACTGGCGACTGGCATATTCCAGTTCGCGCCGCTGAACCAGTTTCTCCGGATAGAAGTTGTTGCGCCACGGTGCGTAAGTCCAGCCGCCGATGCCCACCCGGATTCGTGGGGCAGCGCGTTGAGCGGCAGCGACGGGATGGCTCATGGCGGCGTCCTCATGTAGGTATGCGCGGCGTTTCGACGGCGCCGATGTACAGCACCAGCCAGAACGGATGATCGACGCTGGCGCGCGTCGCGTCGAGTGATCCGTACGCATGACTTCCAGCGCTGGCCTTGCGGGCGGTTTCCCGCGATAGTTGACGGATTGCCACCAGGGGAGTCTCCGATGTCGCAGCGAATCCTTTCCGTGCCTGTGTTTTCCATGCGGTTGGCAGGTTGCTGTGCCTTGCTGCTGGTCGCCACCGCTGCGCTGGCGCAATCACCGGCAGCCGCGGCAGCTGCCGCCGCCGGTATCGACCGGCGATATCGTGCGACCGCTGCTGCCGGCGCAGTTGAACGATTTCGATGCCTACATGGCCGACACCCTGAAAACCTTCAAGGTGCCCGGCATCGCCGTAGCGATCGTGAAGGACGGCAAGGTGGTGATGGAGCGCGGCTTCGGCGTGCGCGAGCTGGGCAAGCCGGACAAGGTCGATGCGCATACCTTGTTCGCGATCGCCTCCAACACCAAGGCCTTCACCGCCGCGGCGCTGCAGCAGCTGGCCGATGCGGGCAAACTGAAGATGGACGACCGGGTGATCGATCACCTGCCGTGGTTCCGCATGTCCGATCCGTACGTGACGCATGAGATGCGCATCCGCGACCTGCTGGCCCACCGCAGCGGCCTGAGCCTGGGCGCAGGCGACCTGCTGTATTGGCCGCCGACCTCGTACACCACGAAGGACGTGGTCGAGCGGCTGGCGAAGGTGCCGTTGAAGAACGGCTTCCGCAGCCACTACGCCTACGACAACATCCTGTTCGCGGTGGCCACCCTGGTGATCGAGGAAGCCTCCGGCCAGAGCTACGCCGACTACGTGCGCCAGCACCTGTTCAAGCCGGTCGGCATGGACGAGTCGCTGATCGACATGACCTATCTCAAGCCCGGCATGGACGTGGCGACCGGCCATGCGCCGTATGACTTCAAGGACATCAAGCCGGTGCCGCCGATGGCCTGGCTCAACGATCCGGGCGCCGGTGGCATCTATGCCAGCGTGCACGACCTGGCCAAGTGGATGAACGTGCAACTGGCGGGCGGTGCCTTGCCCTCGACCGATGCCGCTGGCAAGCCACAGCGCGTGTTTTCCGAAAAGAGCCACCACGAGATGTGGTCGATGCTGACGCCTATCCCGATCAGGAAGCCGTCGATTCCGGAAATGGCCCAGCTGACCCCGGACTTTTACGGCTACGGCGAGGGCTGGTTCCTCAGCGACTACATGGGCCAGAAACTCGCCTGGCACACCGGCGGCTGGCCCGGCTTCGTGTCGCGGGTAACGATGGTTCCGAAACTCGGCCTGGGCGTGGTCGTGCTGACCAACCAGCAGTCCGGCGCGGCGTTCAACGCGGTGACCTATCGCGTGTTGGACGCGTATCTGAACCCCTCGCACAAGACCGACTGGGTCGCGGTGTATCAGAAAGCCGTGCAGCAGGCCGAGGCTAAGGCCGACACCAGCGTGGCCAAACACGAGGAGGCGCGCGACAAGAACAGCAAACCTTCGCTGCCGCTCGCTGACTATGCCGGCACCTATCGCGACCCGTGGTACGGCGATGTCGTCATCACCCGGGAAGGCGGCAAGCTGCGCCTGCGTTTCAGCAAGACGAAACAGCTGATCGGCACGATGACGCCGTGGCAGCACGACAGCTTCACCGTGCGCTGGGACGACCGCTCGCTGGATGCCGACGCCTTCGTCGATTTCGCGCTGGACATGGACGGCCATATCCGCGAGATGCGCATGCAGCCGATCTCGCCGCTGACGGATTTCAGCTTCGACTTCCAGGACCTGCGCCTGGTGCCGGTCGGCGGCGCGGCGGCGAAAGCGTCGAAAGAATGAATCACCCTGGCGCCGCGTGCGGCGTCCTCTTCCAAAGGAAGGTCATGAACCATCGCCGTCATGCAGTCGCGATCCTGCTTTCATTCGGCCTGCTGGCCGGCGTGGCCCAGGCACGCACCGACAACGCCGTCGCGCACCGCACCTTCCACGTCGAGCTTGGCGCGGCCAGTACGCAGCCCACCTCGGGCCGCCTGCTGCTGTTCGCCACTGACGCGAAAACCGCGGAAGCGGCGGCAAAAGCCAAGTCCGATGGCAAGAGCAGCGTGGTCGAATCGGTCGATGCCAATCCGTTCCGCGCCAGCGAGACCAGCGTGGCGGCACGCGAGGTGGATCACTGGGTGCCAGGGCAGACGGTCGACATCGACACCGACCGGATGGCGTTCCCCGCCGCCTGGTCGCAGTTGCCGGCGGGCGACTACCTGGTGCAGGCCGTGCTCGATGTGAATCACGATTACAACTACGGCGGGCGCGGCGCGGGCGACCTGGTCAGTGCGGTGGTCAAGCTGCATCTGCCCAGCGCCAGCATCCCGACGCTGACGCTGAGCAAGGCCTTGCCGGCGCACGGCGATCCCTGGGCAGTGTCGGACTCGGCGCCCGCCGCGGTTCGCGATGGCATGGCGGCCGCGCGCCCGCATGCGCATCTGATCGACTTCACCAGCGCCGCGCTCAGCGCGTTCTGGGGGCGTCCGATCCACATGCGCGGCTGGGTTCTGACTCCGCCCGGGTACGACGCCAAGGCCGCCACGCGCTACCCCACGGTGTATTACACGCAGGGTTTTGGCGGCAACAACGATCGCGTGATCCGCCCGATCTCCACCGTCTACACGGCGATGACGAAGCACGAGATGCCGCCGATGATCTGGGTGTTCCTGGACGAATCCGGTCCCACCGGCACCAACGAGTTCGCCGACTCGGTCAACAACGGCCCCTGGGGCCAGGCGCTGACCACCGAGCTGATTCCGCACCTGGAAGGCGAATACCGCATGGATGGCGACAGCAACGGCCGCTTCCTCAACGGCCATTCCTCCGGTGGCTGGGCCACGCTGTGGCTGCAGACGCGCTATCCGAAAGTCTTCGGCGGCACCTGGTCGACCTCGCCCGATCCCAGCGACTTCCATGATTTCACCGGCGTCGATCTGTACGCGCCGCACGCCAACGTCTATCGCCGGCCGGATGGCTCGGCGTATCCGCTGGTGCGCGATCACGCGAAGGTGCTGGGCACGTTCGAGCAATTCGCGAAGCTCGAACGCGTGCTCGGCAGCTATGGCGGCCAGATGGCCTCGTTCGAGTGGGTGTTCTCGCCGCGCGGCAAGGATGGCCGGCCCGAACCGATGTTCAATCGCGACACCGGTGACGTCGATCCCGCCGTGGTGACCTATTGGCGCGACCATTACGACATCGCGTATCGATTGCAGCAGCACTGGCCGCAGTTGAAGGCCGACCTGGACGGCAAGATCCATATTTACGTTGGCACCGCCGACACGTTCTACCTCGACGGCGCCGCGCACAAGCTGAAGGCCGTGCTCGACGGCCTGGGCGCGAAATCGGACATCCGTTTCCTGCCGGATCGCACCCACTTCGACCTGTACAAGATCGGCAAAGACCGGCAAGGCCTGCTCAAGCAGATCAGCTGGGCGATGTATGCGGTGGCGCGGCCGGATTCAAAGTTGAAGCCGGTTGCGAGGGCGGCACCCTGATCAACTCAGGCGGTGCTTTCGCAAGATCATGCGAAATCGCCGTCTGCCAGATGAACGCGCCGGGACAGCACGCTCTTGCGAACAGGCATTTCGGGCATAGTCGGGCCGCGCGCAGGCGCTGTCACGGATGTCTGGCGCATCTCGAATTCATCTGAAGGGAGCTCGCAATGAAATCTTCGATCTTGGCTGCAGTGGCATTCGCCGGCCTGTTCCTGGGTTCGGCCGCGTACGCGCAACAGGCCTCCGCGCCCGCCGGTTCCACCGGCCAGTGCAAGGATGGCAGTTACACCAGCACGGCGAGCAAGCGCGGCGCCTGCCGGGGACACAAGGGCGTGAAGGAGTGGTATGCCGCCAGTGCGCCGGCGGCCAAGGCGGCACCGGCTGCCGCCGCGGCCCCGGCCATGGCGCCGGCTCCTGCAACGGCACCCGCAGCGAATACCGCCATGAAGTCCCATCGCATGATGCCGGCCCCGGCGGCCAACGCCGCAGCCGGTGGTGGCCCGGGCATGGTCTGGGTCAACGGCAAGGTCTACCACTGCTCCACCGACAAGTGGTACGGCAAGACCAAGCATGGCGAATACATGAGCGAGGCGGCCGCCAAGGCCAAGGGCGCTCATCCGGAGCATGGCAAGGTCTGCACGCCGTAACGCGGTTTGCGTCCCGTGTTGAAGGCGGGGCCGGCGCAAGCCGGCCTCGTTTTCTCTAGTCGGTTTGCCACGGATCGTAGCTGCCGAAATACCACAGGTGGCCTTCCGGATCGCGGCAGCTGTAGCCGCCGCCGCCGTAGTCCTTTTCCGAATATTCGTTGACGATCACGGCGCCGGCGGCCCTGGCCTGATCGTGGTGCGCCTTGCAGTCGACCACGGTCACGCAGGCGCACTGCGTTTCGCGCCCACCGATTTCATCGGGCTGGGCGATGTGCTGACCGAAATCGTCGTGCCGGACTCCGCCCAGCATGATCATGCCGTTGCCGTAGACCAGCTGCGCGTGATCGACGCCACCTTGATCGTTTTCGTAGACGGCATTCTTCTTGAAGCCGAATGCCTTGCACAGCCATTCGATGGCCGCGTGCGGGTCGCGATAACGCAGGCACGGGATGATGGTGCTTCCGCTGGTCTGTGACATGAGTGTCTCCTCGGGTTTGCCTGCGACGAAGATTAAAAGCGCGACCGGTGGCCGTCTTGTAGATTTCCGTCGATCAATCCAGCAGCAGGTGGTTCGCATACGGGCCGCGTGCGGCCATGAACGCCGTGGGCGTGACGCCTGCGAAGTGCGCGAACTCGTGGGTCAGATGGGCCTGGTCGCAGTAGCCGCAGTCGGCGGCGACATGGCTCCAGTTCACGCTCGCCTGGCTTTGCGCCTGCGTCACCACGGCCCGAAAGCGCAGCAGCCGGGCGTAGTGCTTGGGGCGCATGCCCACCTGGCGCTGAAACAGCATGCCGAGCCTACGTTCGGACAGGCCGGTATCACGCGCCAGCAGTGCGATGCGGTGCACCTGCGGCTGTCGTGCCAGCGTACGCACCGCGTGATTCACCGCGGGATGCAATGCTCCCACTTGCATGCGTTGGCGCAGCCACTGCGCCAGAGTGCGCAGGCGGTCGCGCGCCCTGCCTGTTTCCAGCAACTGCTCGCGCAGCAAGCCGGCCGCGCTTCCGAACAGGTCAACCAGGTCGATGTCGCGTGCGGTCAGCGTGCGGGCATCCTCGCCAGTCAGCGCATGGGCGCCGCCGGGGTGGAACACCACGCCCATCACGCGGACCTGTTCGGCGGTGTCGATGATCTCGCTGCGCAGCGTCGGGCCACCGAGCACGCTGGCGGAAGAGCGGATGCAGCGGCGCGCCTCGTCGTCGGTGTAGACCCGCGTCTCGTCTTCGTGCAGGTTGATGATCAACTGCGGGCCGGGCTGCGGCAGTACCCGTTCATGGCGATGGGCCGCGGGCGGCATGTCCCAGTCCCAGACCTTCGCGATCAGCGCGTCGAGCGGGGGCTCGGGCAGGTAGTGCAGCAATCCCATCGGCTTCGCTCCGTGGACCGCAAGCAGTCTATCGCGCCGGCTCAGCCGGTGTGCTCGTCATCTTCGGCCAGCGGGGGCAGGGTGCGGACCAATTGCGCGCGAATCAGCGGCAGGCGCGCCGCGCGCAGGCGTTCGAGGATCTCGAACAGCAGGTCGCTCTTCACACCGCCGGATTCGCGCGGGCCGTTGACGTAGGCGACGCAGTTGAACGTCATCGCGCCATCGTCGAGGTTCGCCAGTTGCACGGACGGAGCGGGCGCGGCCAGCGTGCCGGGGTGCGCGTTCAGCGCCTCCAGTACCAGGGTCCGCACCTTGGCCGCATTGGTATCCAGCGGCATCGGCAGCTTGATCAGGACGCGTCCCAGCGCATTGGACTGGGTGACGTTGCGCACGTTCTCGGTGATCAGTTGCGAGTTGGGCACGATCACGGTGGAGCGATCCCACAGCTGGATCTCGGTGGCGCGAACGTTGATCCGGCGGATGTCGCCCTCGACCGTGCCCAGGCTGACCCAGTCGCCCACTTTCACCGGCCGCTCGACCAGCAGGATCAGTCCGGAAATGAAATTCTGCACGATCGCCTGCAGGCCGAAACCGATGCCGACCGACAGCGCGCTGACGATCCAGGTGATGCTGGTCAGGTTTACATGCAGCGCGGCCAGGGTCAGCACCAGCACCAGCAGGCCGCCGAGATAGCCGAGCAGGGTGACGATGGAATCCTGCATGCCCGGCTGCATGGTGGATTTCGGCAGCAACTCGTCGCGCAGCCAGCGCTTGAGCATGCGCAGCAGCAGCACGCCGATGACCAGTACCAGCACGGCCCGGATGATGCTGCCGGGGTCGATCGGCAAATCGCCCAGTTTCAGGTTGTTGAGCGTGCGACCGGCACTGACGATCAAGTCGCCCGGACCGGCACCGAAAGGCGTCAGCACGGTGGCCAGCGCCAGCAGGGTCAGTGCCACCCGGGTCAGGCCGGAGAGCAGGATCGTGGCCTGCTCCAGCGTGTGCGTTCCCAACTGGAAGGTCGCCTGGAGTCGTTGGCCGCTGCGCCCGCGCGGGGACAGCAAGGTATGAATCAGGTCGTTCAAAAAGTGGAACAGCAGATACGCGCTGGCCACGATCACGCCGATCCACAGCATCTGCACCGCCACGAAGAACGCCAGCGCGATGTAGCCGGTGGCCACGCCCAACCAGCTGACCAGCACCCCCAGCAGCGCCGCCGCGCCGAGCACGCCGATCCACAGCGGACGATGTTCCTGCGTGCCGTCCGCCACTTGCTGCCGCCGCGCATCGCGCAGGCGCAGCCACGCCGCGCCGATCAGGCCACTGATTACCAGCGCCATCAGGCCGCGCGTGGCCACGGTGGCCGGCAGGCTGGAGCCGATCGTGCGGCTGATCCGCTCGATCAGGCCGAACAGCAGGGCCGCCGCGCCGAGCAGCCACGGTATCCAACGCAGACGCTGTGCCGCCAGATCCGACAGCGTGGGCAAGCGCCACGACGGCCGGCGCACGGACAACAACGCGCGCCCCAGACCGGTGACAAAGGCCGCGAACAGCACCAGCCGCACCAGCGCCCTGGCCAGGGCGTCGAGGTCCGGGTCGAGGAGGTCGTTCCAGTTCAGGCCCAGATACACCAGTTGCGCGGCCAAGCCAGTCGTGAGCACGGCGATCAGCGTCACCGCCACCGCCAAAGCGCTGCGCCGCAAGTGGCCGTCCGGCACCCGCCGGGTTGCCACGCGCAACAGCAGGCGATCCAGCAGCCAGCGCCCGACGCCCAGCAAAAGCGCGGCGCCGATCAGGCACACCAGCAGCGGTCTGCGATTCGGCGGTAGCCAGGCGGTGCGCCAGGCATCGGCGCCGCGCGCGCCAAGTCGGTCCAGCCGCGCCATGTCGTCCGCAAACGTCCGCGCCGGACCGGCCCAGAACGCGTGCGTGAAGGGCGAGGCCGTGCGTGAGGCGAGGCGCGCCTGGAATTCGTCGTTGCGCAGGCCGGTGACTTGCGTCGCCAGTTGCAGCGCGCCCTGGCTCAGCAGTTGCGCCTGCTTGATCTGGGCGTCCAGTGCCGCCTGGGCCTTGTCGAGCTGCCGCCGCTGGCTGGCGACCTCGGCGGCCTCCGGTGGCGCGCCCTTCGCCGGCGCCGGACCCAGCACCGCGAGTTGCGCCTGCAGCGCGGTCATCTGGGGCGTCAGGCTCCCGGCCAGTTGACTGGCCTGGTCCTGTACGCCGAGCGCGGCGCTGCGCAGGTCGGCCAGCGGCGTGCTCGCGTGCGTGTCTTTCAGCGTGGCTTTGAGCGAATCGAGCCGTTTGTCCAGCTGATTGAGAGCCTGCGCCGGGGTCGCGGCGGACGAGGCGGCCGCCGGTACGGAGCCGATGTCCTGGGCGTGCACGGCGAGACTGCCGAGGCAAAGCAACACAACGAGGACGAGGGAGCGAAGCAGGGCTGGCATCCGCGCATGATCCCGGTGGCGTGCCGGGCGGTCAATCGCGGCAGGCACCGTCGCGCCGTGCGGCAAAGCGGCCGTTCAGATTGGCCGCGGGTTTGGAGCGAGTGGCAGCCACCAGCGCTTCGACGCGCAGACGCGAGACTGGTTGACGTGGTGGTGTTTCAGGCGTCGATTTGGCTCTGCAATGTGCGGGGGTCCGTGTGGTACGGGAGCTGTCGTTCGCGCCGGCCCCTTGGACGTCCGTACACATGTGCATATTCCAGTTGTGCGGGTTAACGTCATGTGGCGTACCGACAACGGGTGATGGTCGAGCGGGAACCTCCAGAAACGAGCGCGGCCACGAACGGAAATGACGCAATGAATCACGCACTGAAGCTGCTGCTGGAAACCGCATTGGCGATGCTGCTGCCGGCCGCGGCCATGGCCGAACCGCCGGTGTTGCCGGCGCGCATCGCCACGGTGGTGCAGCAATACACCGAAGACGGGATCTATCCGGCAATGGTGCTGGCGATGGTGGACGACGGACGCGTCCAGGTGGCCGGTTTTGGCAAGCTGGCCGATGGCCACGCTCCGGATGGCCAAACCGTGTTCGAGATCGGTTCGGTGACCAAGACCTTCACCGCCCTGCTGTTGGCGCAGGGCGTGCTGGCGCAGCGCTGGACACTGGATACGCCGGTCGCAACCCTGTTGCCGGACTACAAGATCCCTTCGCGTGATGGCAAGCCGATCACGCTCGGCTTGCTGGCCGAGCAGTTTTCCGGCTTGCCGCGTTTGCCGGGCAACCTGCAGCCGGCCGATCTGGGCAATCCCTACGCCGACTATGGAACCGCTCGGCTCAAGGCGTTTCTCGCCGGCTACACCCTGCCACGCGATCCCGGTGCCGCGTACGAGTATTCCAACCTCGGTTTCGGCCTGCTCGGCGAGGCGCTGGCACAGCGCTCGACGCTGTCCTTCGGCGCGCTGCTGCAACGCGATGTGCTGGTGCCGCTGGGCATGGAATCGAGCGGCGTCGAACTGACGGCGTCGATGCGCACGCGATTGGCCATCGGCCACGATGAAGCAGGCAAGCCCGCGCAACACTGGCAGTTCGGTGCGCTGGGCGGCGCTGGCGCGTTGCTTAGCACCGGCGATGACATGTTGCGCTATCTGCAGGCCAACATGGGCTTGCTGAAAACGCCACTGGCCGCCGCCATGCAGCTCGCGCATGAGCCGCGGCGCGACATCGGCGGCGGCGATCGCATCGGCCTGGCCTGGATGACCCATCACACGCCGCAGGGCGACGTGATCTGGCACAACGGCGAAACCGGCGGCTACAGCAGCTTCATCGGTTTCACCAGCGACGGCCGTCGTGGCGTGGTGATCCTGACCAATGCCACCGGCGCGCCGCAGGATCTGGGTTTCGCGGCGTTGCTGCCATCGGCACCGCTGCCGGTGGTGCACAAGACGATCGCGCTGTCGAACGAGCAACTCGATGCCTGCGTCGGCCAGTACACGCTGGCGCCGGGGTTCACCTTGAGCGTGTTCCGCCGCGGCGATCAGCTGTTCGCGCAGGCCACCGGGCAGGGTGCATTTCCATTGTTTGCCAGCGCGCCGGACACCTTCTTCGCCAAGGTTGCGCCGATCACCATCGACTTCGAGCGCGGTGCCGACGGCAAGGTCGGCGCACTGACCCTGCACCAGAACGGCCACGACCAGCATGCGCCGCGCACGGACAGCGCACACGCCGCGGGCGGCACGCCCAGCGTGCGGCTCGATCCGGCACTGCTGCGCGACTACGTCGGCCGCTACGCGCTGGGCGAGGGCGCGGAGTTCGCCGTCACCGTCCAGCACGGCCAGCTCTACGTCCAGCTGACCGGTCAGGCGGCGTACCCGGTGTACGCGAAGGCGAAGGACCACTTCTTTTACACCGTGGTCGACGCGCAGCTGGATTTCGAGCGTGACGCGGCCGGCAAGGTGGTGGCGCTGGTGTTGCACCAGAACGGCAAGGATCTGCGCGCTCCGCGGCAGCCCTGAGCGCACGTGAGCCTGTCGCTTCCTCCGCCTGCGGGCTGCCGCGGTGAGCCTGGCCCGGATTTGATCCCGGGCTGGTTGGGTGCTTTTCCGCGCGAAGCGAACGCAGGATCAAGAGCGCCCCCATCCGCCTTCGGCGCCTTCCCCCGCAAGCGGGGGAAGGAAAAAGGCGGAGCTTCCGCGGGCGGCCAACCACCGGGATGCCCGCTCTTGCTTCCCCCGCCAGCGGGGGAAGCTGCCCGGAGGGCTGATGGGGGCGATTTTCCACGCAGCCCCTTGCGAAACCGCGCTGCGCCACGCATGTTGGCGGCTTCCCCGCCGCGTGCCCTCCCATGATCTTCCGCTGGTTCGAATCCCTCATCGACGCGTTCAAGGAACCGGTCGACGGCATGCCGCCGCAATCGGTGTGGCGTTTCTATGTGTTCTACCTGCGCCAGGTGTGGCCGGTGTTTGCCGCGGCGATCGTGGTCGGCTTCGTGGTGGCGATCGTCGAGGTGTCGCTGTTCGGCTTCATCGGCAGCATCGTGGACATGGCCAAGGGCGTGCCGGCAGCGGACTTTTTCCAGCGGCATGGCCGCGAGCTGCTGTGGATGGGCTTCGTGGCGCTGCTCGTGCGGCCGCTGGCGATCGGCACGCACGACCTGCTGGTGAACCAGGCGATCGTGCCCAGCCTGACCAACCGCATCCGCTGGCAGAACCACCGCTACGTGATCCGCCAGAGCCTGGGCTTCTTCCAGAACGACTTCGCCGGACGCATCGCCAACCGGATCATGCAGACCGGCGGCGCGCTGCGCGAATCGGCGGTGCAGATCGTCGACGCGATCTGGTACGTCACCATCTACACCGGCAGCGCGATCGTGCTGTTCGCGCACGCCGACGTGTGGCTGGCCGCGCCCTTGTTTGTCTGGGTATTCGCGTACGTGGGCTTGCTGTGGATCTTCATCCCGCGCATCAAGCGGCGCTCGTGGAAGGCCTCGGAGGCGCGCTCGAAGCTGATGGGTCGCATCGTCGACGGGTACAGCAACGTGCTCACGCTGAAACTGTTCGCGCATACCCGTCGCGAGGAAGCCTACGTGGCCGACGCGATGGCGGAGCAGACCGACAAGCTGCGCCGGATGACCCGCGTCACCACCGCGCTGGATGCCAGCATCACCACGCTCAACGGCTTCCTGATCGTGGGCACCTCGGCGCTGGCGCTGTGGCTGTGGAGCGAGGGCCGGGTGACCGTGGGCGCGATTGCGCTGTCGACCGGACTGGTGATCCGCATCAACAACATGTCCGGCTGGATCATGTGGGTGGTCAACGGCATCTTCGAGAACGTGGGCACGGTGCAGGACGGCATCACCACCATCGCGCAACCGCGCGCGGTGCAGGATCGCGAGGGTGCGATGCCGCTGGAGGTCGTCAACGGCGCGGTGCATTTCGAGCACATCCACTTCCATTACGGCAAGCAGGGCGGGGTGATCGCCGGCCTCGAGCTGGCCGTGCGCGCGGGCGAGAAGATCGGCCTGGTCGGACCCTCCGGCGCCGGCAAGTCGACCCTGGTCAACGTGCTGTTGCGGCTTTACGACCTGGAGGCCGGACGCATCCTGATCGATGGCCAGGACATTGCCCACGTCACCCAGGAAAGCCTGCGCTCGCAGATCGGCGTGGTCACCCAGGACACCTCGCTGCTGCATCGCTCGATCCGCGACAACATCCTGTATGGCCGTCCGGATGCCAGCGAGGCGCAGATCGCCGAGGCTGTGCGCAAGGCCCGCGCCGACGAGTTCATTCCGGACCTGACCGACGGCGAGGGCCGCGCCGGTTACGACGCCCTGGTCGGCGAGCGCGGCGTCAAGCTCAGCGGCGGCCAGCGCCAGCGCATCGCGATCGCCCGCGTGCTGCTCAAGGACGCGCCGATCCTGGTGCTGGACGAAGCCACCTCGGCGCTCGATTCCGAAGCCGAGGCGGCGATCCAGGACAGCCTCGACATCCTGATGCAGGGCAAGACGGTGATCGCCATCGCGCACCGCCTGTCCACCATCGCCCGGATGGATCGGCTGGTGGTGCTGGACAAGGGGCAGATCGTCGAAACCGGCACGCACGCCGAACTGATCGCGCACGAGGGCTTGTATGCGCGGCTGTGGCAGCGCCAGACCGGCGGTTTCGTGGCGGCGGAGGATGCACAAGCTTGATTCTGCGGCCGCACGCATTGACCGGCAGAGATTGAGTGGATTGCATTCCGTGTCAATCAATCTTTCGTGTCGCACTACGCTGGGACTTGCGCTCCGCGATCGGGAAATTTCCTCCATCGACGTGGATGATCGTGAGGCGGTTGATTGAAGAGACGGAGGAGGCAGGAGAGCGTCTTCTCTGCGCGGCCCATTTGCTGTGATCACGCGACCCAACCGCTCCCGGTCGGCTTGTCGCCGAGCTGAGCATCCTGAATCCATGCGGCCCCAGCGACCAGGTACCTGCCATAGGATCGCATCAGTCCAGCCGTCTGCGCGAGGCGATCGGGTGCGAGGACGTGCGGCCTGTCATGGGGACGCCACGACGTTCGATGCAAAGTGTCGAAAACGTTACGTATTGTGATTTGACGGAACGTGAGGCGCCGCGCGCGCTGCCATCAGCGAACCCGGGTTTTGTGTTTTGGTGTGTCGGAAACTTTTACATATCCTCGCACCCGCGTTATTGCAACTCATTGAATTGCAAGGGGTACATTGGTGGCATGAATGATGCTTCGCGCTAAAGTGTCCAAACACCACACTCTCCAAACCCTTCGATTCTAGGCCTGTCATGACAATGAAAACCAACCTGCGCGCCTCAAGATTAATGGTCATTGCCAGCTTGCTTGTGGCTGGCGGGCTGTTGCTGCCTGTGATGGCCAGTGCCACCCCGATCTCGTTCTACAACGACGCCAGTGCTCCTGTTACGTCGGTTTTCACCCTCGGGTGCGGCAATGCGACCGGAGATTGCTCCGGGAAGCTGGAGGCTGTCTTCTCCGACAGTCCCCTTGAATGGAGCTCCTCGATTGGCCAAATGTTCAAGATCAAGCCTGCGAACCCGAATGTAGAAATGGCCTTCGTCAATGGATTGCTCGGGACTACTTTCGCGGCAAACAGCGGGAACGTCACCCCTGGCGATCTGACCCAATTTCAACTGAACGCGGAATATTTTCTCATCAAGGTCGGTGGCGGCAACTCGAAGCTGGCTTACGCCTTGCTGCACAACCTTGGTGGCAATCTGGATCTATATCTCACAGCAACCCCCGGTCAAGGAGGCGGGCTGAGCCACTACATCACGTTCGGGACTGCGCAAGTTCCACCCCCGGTTCCGGTCCCGGAACCGGGCATGCTTGGGATGTTCGGCCTGGGGGCGCTGCTGGCTGGCCTTTTCGCGGGCTCGCGCAGGCGCTTCAGCTGAGGCGCGCTGCTCCACAATCAGACCGCTGTGTCAGCAACCCCCGGAGACGGGGGTTGTTTCGTTTTGCCCGATTCAATCACAGCGACATTCCATCCGACCTGACCCGAAGACACCTCGGGTGCCCAGACGTTACTGTGATCCACCTTTCCCGAAGGAACGATGCCATGTCGCTTCGCGTGATTCCCTTGTGTCTGCTCGCCGCGCTGGTGCTGCCAGCACTGGCTCGGGCCGATGCGGTGTCCGACCTGCGCGCCAGGCTGGGCCAGTTGCAAGCCACGCAGCCGCTGGCGGCGACCGTGAAGGTCAGCAGTACGGTCCGGAACGACGACCACAAGACCACGCAGGCGCAGTTGCAGGTCAGCGTGGCCAGCGGCAAGGATGGGCTGAACATGGGCTTTTCTCCGGACCTGTTGCAACGCGCCTCGCGCGAGGCGGCCATCAATGCGAAGAACAAGGACGCGCCCACGCCGATCCAGGATCTGCTCGGCAAGCTGAGCCCGGTAAGCGTGCAGCCGATGGTCGATTTCGCGCCGGTGCTGCTGCGCCAGATCGATGGCGCCACGCTGGCCAGCCAGAGCGATGAGGTGCACGATGGCAAGCCCGCGCACCTGCTGGTGTTCGACGTGCCGCTGCCGGACTCGGCCGGCAAGCAGATGACGGTCAAGCACTACAACGGCCAGATCAAGGTGTGGCTGGGGGCCGACGGCGTGCCGCTGGCCGTGCGCAACACGATGCAGCTCAAGGGGCGCAAATTGCTGATCAGCATCGAGTTTGGCGACACCACGGACTATGCGATGAAGGTCGTCGGCACGCGCCTGGTTGTGGTCTCGCGCCACGACGAGGAAACCCACTCGGTTTTCGGCAAGGCAGGCAGCAGTGTCATCGATGCGGTGCTGACGCCGGCGCCGGTGAAACCGGCTTCCTGATTCGACGGTGGTGCGTGCCGATACTCCCGCCATCCCGGTGGAAATGGCGTCGGGCGCGGTCGAAATGCAGGTTGTGCGCGCCAGGGTGTTCCGGGCCAACACGGCCCGGCTGGCAATGAGATTCGGCAAAAAGATGGTCGTGCTGAGGTAACCGCCAGGCGTGGCCAGTACGATCATGCCGCTGCAACCGGAGGAATCGCAGAACTCGTTGTCACTGGTGCCGCTCGCGCCGTGCCGCCAACTGGGGCATAGTTGCCGCGGGGGTGCCTATGCAAACCATCGGGCAGGGCGAAAAACAACCGCTGTACCGTTACGCCTTCGGCAACGCCGAGTCGAACAATGTGCGCGGCGAGTTGCGCGCGCGGTTTGCCGAACGATATCGTGGGGGACCTTCGCCGTGGCGGCAAAGTGCCTGCCCATCGAGATTTTCATGCGTCCCGGGCCATCAGGGCCGGGGATGGGCGCCGCGGAGTGCGACTTGGTGTCCAGACAACGGTTTCCGACCGCGGCACGCTGGCGCCAGCACGGCTGGTGGCGATCACGACCGCCCCCGCCCCGCCGGATCGGCCGGTATCGGCCCTCATTCGGGTCAGCCGCCCATCATCGTCGCGTAACCACCAATCACCACATTCCACGTTTCGGGGCATTGCCCCAACACGACCGGCAGCAATCGATCGCGCGGTCAAACAGCAGCAAAGCCAACGCAACACCACCTGTGCAGGAGATTGCAGATGAACACCCCGTTTGAACGTACCGGCGCATTGACCGACCTTGACCAGCTACCCGCAGTGGGCGCAGGACATGGTGGCCGATTGTGAAAGCACCAGGGAACGCGTGCTGGATCACGAGATCTGGAAGATGATGATGGACTTGCGCCTCGATGACGAGTCCACCGGCAACTTCATGATGGGATTGTGGCCCTTCATCGAGCGCTTCCCGAGCTTCATGGCGCTCAACCTGCTGAAGACCCGCTACGGTCGCAGTCCGGGCGACAACATGGCTCGCCGCTGGCTGGTGCGCAACATCCGGGTCGAGCAGAACCATGCGGAGTACTGGCTCAACTGGGCCGAAGGCGCCGGCGTGCCGCGCGAGAAGTTGTTGAACGAGAAGCCGCCGCATGGCACCGGACGGGCTCGCCCGCTGGTGCGAGGAGATCAGCGCGAACGGCAGTCTGGCGGCCGGCATGGTGGCGACCAATTATGCGATCGAGGGGGCTACCGGCGATTGGTCCCAGATGATTTACGAGAGCACGAAGTACCGGGAAAGCTTCGAACCGTCGATCCGGGCGAACAGTCTGCGCTGGCTGCACCTGCACGCCGCGTATGATGACGTCCATCCGTGGGAGGCGTTGGATATAGTGTGTACCCTGATGGGCGCGAAGCCCTCGGCGGTGGACGTGGCGCATCTGGGTGAATGCATCAAGCGCAGTTACATGAGCATGATTCTGCTTGGTGACCGGTGTATCAAGACTTGCCGCCATCTGTCGATAGCGAACGAAGTAGCGGCGTGATGTAAGGCGCAGGAGCGGAATGGAGCCAGGGAAGGCGCCGCATCATCCACCGAACAGGAACACGATGCACGCTCCAGATCAAAGCTTGCAAAAACCACTGGTCCGGCGCCTGATGCCGCTGGTGTGGTCGCTGGCGGTCGCGATTGCACTGATCATGGTGATGACCTGGGGCGTGCTGCAGGTACAGGTCACTCTCGCGGGTTTCCTCAACAGCGAGAGTGTCTGGTCCAAGGCGCAGAAGCAGGCCGTGATCGATCTGGACAATTACGCCATCGGTGGCGCGGCGGACGATCTGGCCGGGTTCTGGGACAATTTCGGGCTGCTTGAGGCCGATCGCCGGGGACGCGATGAAGTCACCGCCGGCAGTTACGACAAGGACGAGATCACCAAGGTCTTCCAGCGCGGCAATGTGATGCCGGCGGCGCAGTCCGGCATGATCTTTCTCCTGCGGCACTTTTCTGGCGCTCCGCACATGCGTCGACGCGATCGCGGCGTGGCGATCCACCGATGCCCCCATCGCCGAACTCGGCAAGATCGCCGAGGATTTGACCAGGCAGTATCAGACCGGGGGTCCGACCCCCGCCGAGATCGCCAGCCAGCGTTCACGTATCCACGCCCTCAACGCATACATGGCGCCACGCACCGACTTGTTTTCGGTGGAGATGGTCAAGGGTGCGGTGATGCTGGGCCAGGTGCTGTTCTGGGGGGTGCTCGGCGCCTTCCTCATCGCCGCCCTGGTGTGGCTGCGCATGGCGCGCCGGATCCTTGAAGGTATCCGCGGCAGCGAGGAACGCTATCGCCTGCTGTTCGACAGCGCCGCCGACGCGATCGTGATGATTGACGAGGAACAGTGGCCGCATTCTTGATGTGAACCGCACGGCGGCCGCCTGGACCGGGCGCAGCGTCAAGGACCTGGTCGGCGACCGCTTTGTGCATCTGTTCATGCAACCCCTGACGCGCCAGCCAGGGGGACCGGCCACCACCAACGCCCTGCTGGCGAGCGATGGCAGCACGCGTCCCGTGGAGACGCAGACCAGCATCGCGCGCTGGGGCAACGCGCTCGTCTGCCAGGCGATCATCCGCGACATCTCCGAGCGCGTCGCGATGGAGCAGGAGCGCCGGGTGGCGGCCGAGGCGCTGGCGAGTATCGCCGAAGGCGTGATCATCGCCGACGCCGGACGCCTGGTCATCTCGACCAATGCGGCGCATACCGAACTGACCGGCTTCACCAGCCAGGCGTTGCTGGGGCGGCGGCTGGACGATACGCGCCGCTTGCCCGACGGCAAGCGGCTGCCGCAAGTCGATCTGGGATGCCGTGGCCGCCGGCCGCAACTGGGTCGGCGAGGTGCAGAGCACCCGCTTTGACGGCAGCAGTTACCCCGAGCACCTCAGTCTCAGTGCGATCCGCAATGGCGACGGGCAGGTCGTGTACTACGTCGCCGTATGCACGGATATCCATGAAGCCAAGGCCAGCCAGCGACGACTGGAACACCTGGCGCGGCATGACCCGCTGACCGGCCTGGTCAACCGCGCCGAGTTCGAGCGCCATTGCAGCGAGGCGATTGCGGTGGCCGAACGCGAGCGGCTGGCGGTGGTGGTGCTGTTCATCGACCTGGATGCTTTCAAGATCGTCAACGACAGTTACAGCCATGCCATTGGCGACCGCCTGCTGGTCAAGGTCGGCGAGCGCATCCGCAAGCAGTTGTCCGATGAAGACGTGGCCGGCCGCATCGGCGGGGACGAATTCACCGTGCTGCTGCCGCGACTGAGCCTGCGCGAGGACGCCAGGGCGATCGTCAACCGGCTGCTGTCGACGCTGTCCGAACCGCTGCTGCTGGACGACTACGAGATCGTGCTCACCGCCAGCATCGGCGTGGCCGGCTACCCGCTGGACGGCAACGACGCGTCGGCGCTGATCGCCAACGCCGACGCCGCGATGTACGCGGCGAAGACCGAGGAGCGCAACGCGTTCCGTTTCTATACGCCGATGATGCACGCCGACAACCGGCGCCGGCTGCAACTGGCCACGGAGTTGCGCCAGGCGCTGAGCCGCGACGAGTTCCACCTGGTATTCCAGCCCAGCATCGAACTGCGCACCGGACGCATCGTGGCGGTCGAGGCACTGGTGCGCTGGCAGCACCCCGAGCGCGGCGAGGTGTTGCCGGCGGAGTTCATTCCGGTGGCCGAAGGCCTGGGCCTGATCCGGCGCATCGACGAGTGGGTGCTGCAGGCCACCTGCGCACAGATCCAGGCGTGGGACCTGGCCGGAGTTCCGCCGATCCGCGTGGCGGTCAATATTTCCGCGCGCTGGTTCGGCCATCCATCCTTCGTCGACGGGGTCAGCCGGACCTTGCAGGCGCGGCGCATCCCCGCGCATCGGCTGCTGCTGGAGATCACCGAAAGCGCGATGCTGCGCCTGGGCGAGGATACCCAGCGCACCATGCAGACGCTGCATCTGCTGGATATCGACGTGGCCATCGACGATTTCGGCACCGGTTATTCGTCGATGGCCTATCTGAAGCTGCCGGCGGTGACCTACCTGAAGATCGACCGCTCCTTCGTCACCGGCCTGCCTGGCGATGCGAACGATGCGGCGATCACCGAAGCGATGCTGGCCATGTCCAGGAGTCTGGCTCTGATCGCCATTGCCGAGGGCATCGAGACCGAGGCGCAGCACGAATTCCTGTTGCGCGCGGGCTGTGCCGAAGGCCAGGGATATCTGTATTCGTATCCGTTGAAGGCGGACGAAATCGAGGCGCTGCTGACCCCGAACCATTCCAGCGTCCCCACCAAGCTGAGGCTGGTGCCGCCGCGGCGCGGCTAGGCGCCGGGCACCGCACTGCTCAAAGCGGCGCGCAGTGGCGGTTCAACCATTCCAGGTCGGCATCTTCGAGCAACGGGCTGAGCGCGGCGCGCACGTTCGCGTGGTAGTCGTCCAGCCAGGCGCGCTCCTCGGGGCTGAGCAGGCCCGGTTCCAGCGCGCGGCGGTCGAACGGGCACATCGTCAGCGTCTCGAACGCGAGGAACTCGCCGAACTCGGATTGTTCGGCGTCGGTCACCACTGCCAGGTTTTCATGGCGGATGCCGTGCCGGCCGGGCTTGTACAGCCCCGGTTCGATCGAGCTGATCATGCCTGGCTCCAGCGCTACCAGGGCGCCGCCGGGTACCGGCGGGCGAATGCCGTGCGGGCCCTCGTGCACGTTGAGGAAATAGCCCACGCCGTGGCCGGTGCCATGGCCGTAGTCCATGCCCGCGGCCCACAGCGGCGCGCGTGCCAGCGCATCGATTTGCGGACCGCTGGTGCCTTGCGGGAAGCGTGCACGCGAGAGCCCGATCATGCCTTTCAGCACCAGGGTCGCATCTCGCCGCTGTTCCGCGGTGGTTTCGCCCAAGGCCAGCACGCGGGTGATGTCCGTGGTGCCGCCCAGGTACTGGCCACCCGAATCGATCAGCAGCAGGCCCCGTGCGTGCAGCGTGCTGTGCGATTCGGGCGTGGCGCGGTAGTGCGGCAACGCGCCGTTGGCCTGGTAGCCGGCAATCGTGGCGAAACTCTCCCCGACCCAGCCGGGCTGCGCCGAACGCTCCTCGTGCAGCAGGCTGTCGACGTCCAGTTCGGTGACCGTCATGCCGGCGGCGAGGCGCTGTTCCAGGCGACGGAATCCCCGGACCAGAGCTGCGCCATCGCGCCGCATCACCTCACGAATGTGATCCAGCTCGGCAGGGGTCTTGATCGCCTTGAGTGCGGTGCTTGGATTGGCCGCATCGATCAGGGTCACCTGCGGCGAAATCGCGGCCGCGATCGCACGCACAACGCGGTGCCCATCCAGCAGCAGGGTATCGCCCGCGCCCAGCTCGGCCAGACTCGAACTGGTGGACTCGTAATCGGCAATGCCGATGCCGTCCGCGGCCAGGGCGGCCACCAGCGCGTCGTCGAGCTTGCCGCGGTTGACGAACAAGGTGGCGCGATCGCCGGGCTGCATCAGAAGGTGCGCCAGGAAGACCGGGTTGCATTCGACATCGCTGCCGCGCAGGTTGGTCAACCAGGCGATATCGTCAAGGCTGGACAGCAGATGATGGCTGGCGCCGAGCTTGCGCATCGCCTGACGCACGCGCTTGAGCTTGTCGGCGCGCTCGGTGGTGGCAAAGGCCGGATCATGGGCGAATACGGGTGCCAGCGGCAGCGCCGGCCGATCCGTCCAGATCGCGCCCGGCAGATCCAGATCCGTCCGCAGCACGGCACCGCTCGCGGCCAGGTGTCGTTCGATGTCCTGGCAGGTGTCGATGGCCACGCTGTCGCCGGCCACGGCCAGGACGTCGCCGTCGCCCAGGTGTTGCTGAAGCCATTCGAGGTGCTCGGGGGTGTGCGGTACCCGCAACTTCATCAGCTCGATGCCGCTGCCAGCCAATTGCTGGCCGGCCTGGGAGAAGTAGCGCGAGTCGGTCCACAGCCCGGCGTGTTCACGCCCCACGACCAGCGTGCCGGCGGAGCCGGTGAAACCGGACAACCATTCGCGCGCCGACCAGCGTGCCGGCAGGTACTCGGAAAGATGGGGATCAGCGCTGGGCACGAGCACGGCGGCGACGTCGTGCTGCTTCATGGCGGCGCGCAAGGCAGCAAGCCGGGCGGGAATGAGGTTGTTCATCCGCGCATGCTAGCAGGCGCCATCCCGTGGTTTCACGCCACGCGCGTGGGTGGAAATGAACCGATCGGGCAAATTTTCTGCATGTCATCTCGCGGTGCGACGCTTCTGCAGCTAAAATGACTATTTCCTGCACGGCTGCTTTCCATGACCCCCTTGATTTTCGTCACCGGCGGTGTGGTGTCCTCGCTCGGCAAGGGTATTGCTGCAGCATCGCTCGCCTCCATTCTCGAGGCGCGTGGTCTCTCGGTCACCATGATGAAGCTCGATCCCTATATCAATGTGGATCCGGGCACCATGAGTCCTTTCCAGCACGGCGAGGTCTACGTGACCGACGATGGCGCCGAGACCGATCTCGATCTGGGTCATTACGAGCGCTTCGTGCGTACCCACCTGTCCGGCAAGAACTCGATCACCACCGGCAAGATCTACGAAGCGGTGATTCGCAAGGAGCGCCGCGGCGATTATCTCGGTGCCACCGTGCAGGTGATTCCGCACATCACCGATGAGATCAAACACCGCATCCACGAGGCGACGCGCGGTTTCGACGTGGCGCTGGTGGAGATCGGCGGCACCGTGGGCGACATCGAGTCGCTGCCGTTCCTGGAGGCGATCCGCCAGCTGCGCATCGAGCACGGACCGGAGAAAGTGGTGTTCATGCATCTCACCCTGGTGCCGTATATCAAGGCTGCCGGCGAGATCAAGACCAAGCCGACCCAGCACTCGGTGAAGGAACTGCGCTCGATCGGCATCCAGCCGGACATCCTGCTGTGCCGTTGCGAGCAGCCCCTGCCGGAGAGCGAGCGGCGCAAGATCGCGCTTTTCACCAACGTGCCGGAGGCGGCGGTCATCAGCGCCGCCGACGTCGATGTCATCTACAAGCAACCGCTGTGGCTGCACGAGCAGGGGCTGGACGAAATCGTGGTAAGGCAGCTTGGCCTGACGGCGCGGCCCGCGGACCTGTCCGAATGGCAGCGTACCGTCGATGCGGTGGAGCATCCGAAGGACGAGATCACCGTCGCGATCGTGGGCAAGTACGTCGAGCACAAGGATGCCTACAAGTCGCTGGGCGAAGCGCTGCGTCATGGCGGCATCAAACAGCGCACGCGGGTGAACCTGGACTGGGTCGACTCCGAGCAGGTGGAGGCCGAGGGCGCGGCCAAGGTGCTGGGCAAGGCCGATGCGATCCTGGTGCCGGGCGGTTTCGGCAAGCGCGGTTTCGAAGGCAAGGTGCTGGCCTCGAAGTTCGCACGTGAGCACGGCGTGCCGTTTTTCGGCATCTGCTACGGCATGCATGCGGCGGTGGTGGATTTCGCGCGAAACGTCGCCGGCCTGGCGGATGCCGACTCCAGCGAGAACGACCGCAACACGGGCAATCCGGTGATCGCCCTGATCACCGAATGGACCACCGCCAGCGGCGAAGTGGAGCAGCGCAGCGGGCGCTCCGACCTTGGTGGCACGATGCGTCTGGGCTCGCAGGAATGCCGCCTGAAGGCCGGCACGCTGGCACGGGAGCTTTACGGGCAGGACGTGGTGCGCGAACGCCATCGGCATCGTTACGAGTTCAACAACCGTTATCGGCAACCGTTCGAGGACCTTGGTCTGGTGATTTCCGGCAAGTCGATGGACGACCTGCTGGTGGAGATCGTCGAGCTGCCGCGAGAACAGCATCCGTGGTTCCTGTGCTGCCAGGCGCACCCGGAATTCACCTCGACGCCGCGCGACGGGCATCCGCTGTTCATCGGCTTCGTGCGTGCCGGCCGCGAATACAAGGCGGTGCGCGACGGCCAGAAGCTGGCCGGGGTGGAGGCAACGGCATGAAACGTGCCCTGACACTGCCGCAGTTTCCAAGATGACCCACGACCCTGTTGTTTGCGCCTTGAACGGGAAACACCCATGAAGCTCTGCGGATTCGAGATCGGGCTGGATCGACCCCTGTTCCTCATCGCCGGTCCTTGCGTGGTGGAGTCCGAACAACTGCAGCTGGATACCGCCGGGACGCTGAAGGAGATCACCGGGCGACTCGGGGTGAACTTCATCTTCAAGTCGAGTTTCGACAAGGCGAATCGTTCTTCGGGGAAAAGCTTTCGTGGCCCGGGCCTGGAAGAAGGCCTGCGCATCCTCGGGGAAGTGCGGCGCCAGATTGGCGTGCCGGTGCTTACCGATGTGCACGAATACACGCCGATGGACGAAGTCGCGGCGGTGGTGGATGTGTTGCAGACGCCGGCGTTCTTGTGCCGGCAGACCGATTTCATCGACAAGGTGGCGCGCGCCGGCAAGCCGGTGAACATCAAGAAGGGCCAGTTCCTGGCGCCGTGGGACATGAAACATGTCGTCGCCAAGGCGAAGGCGACCGGCAACGATGACATCATGGTGTGCGAGCGCGGCGCCAGCTTCGGCTACAACAACCTGGTCTCGGACATGCGCTCGTTGAGCGTGATGCGCGAGACCGGTTGCCCGGTGGTATTCGACGCGACCCATTCGGTGCAGTTGCCGGGCGGACAGGGCGCCAGCTCGGGTGGTCAACGCGAATTCGTGCCCGTGCTGGCGCGGGCGGCGGTGGCGGTCGGGGTCGCCGGGCTGTTCGCCGAGACGCACCCGGACCCGAGCAAGGCGCTGTCCGACGGCCCGAATGCATGGCCGCTGGGCAAGATGGAGGCGCTGCTGGAAACCCTGATGGAGCTGGATGCCGTGACCAAGCGGCACCGGTTCCTCGAACAAGACGTGTAGGAGCGCACCCTGTGCGCGATGCTCTTCGTCACGCGATGAAGAGCTCGCGCACAGGGTGCGCTCCTGCAACGACGTGCCAACACGAATTCGTTGAATATCCCCACGTAACGGACCGACATGACCACCACGATCACCCGCATCCACGCCCGTGAAATCCTCGACTCGCGCGGCAACCCCACGCTGGAAGCCGAAGTCACCCTGGCCGATGGCGGTTTCGGCCGCGCGGCGGTGCCGAGCGGCGCTTCCACCGGTTCGCGCGAGGCGGTCGAGTTGCGCGACGGCGACAAATCGCGCTACGGCGGCAAGGGTGTGACGAACGCGGTGGCGAACGTCAACGGCACGATCGCCGATGCACTGCAGGGTTTCGATGCAGCCGACCAGGGCGGCCTGGATGCCAAGTTGATCGCACTGGACGGCACGCCGAACAAGGGCAAGCTGGGCGCCAACGCGATTCTCGGCGTGTCGCTGGCGGCGGCGCATGCGATGGCTGCTTCGCACGGCGTGCCGTTGTGGAATTATCTTTCGCAGGGCAAGCCGGGGGCTCTCCCGGTGCCCATGATGAACATCATCAACGGGGGCGCCCACGCCGACAACAATGTCGACGTGCAGGAATTCATGATACTGCCGGTCGGTTTGCCGACCTTCGCCGAGGCGCTGCGCGCCGGTGCCGAGATCTTCCACGCGCTGAAAGACGTGTTGAAGCGCAGGGGACTGAGCACGGCCGTGGGTGATGAAGGTGGCTTCGCGCCCAACCTGCGTTCCAACGAAGAAGCGATCGAGACGATCCTGGAGGCCATCGGCAAGGCCGGCTACAAGGCGGGCGGTGACGTCTACCTGGGGCTGGATGCGGCGGCCTCCGAGTTTTTTCGCGACGGCGTGTACGACCTGGCGGGCGAAGGCAAGAAGTTCGATGCGGCCGGCTTCGTCGACGTGCTGGCCGACTGGTGCAACAGGTACCCGATCATCACCGTCGAGGACGGCATGGCCGAGCAGGACGGCGCGGGCTGGAAACTGCTCACCGAACGGCTTGGCCAGACCATTCAACTGGTTGGTGACGACAACTTCGTCACCAATCCGGCCATTTTCCGCAAGGGCATCGAGGACGGCATCGCCAATGCCATCCTGATCAAGGTCAACCAGATCGGTACCTTGTCCGAGACGCTGCAAGCCATCGCGATGGCCGACGCGGAAAACTACGCGGCGGTGATCTCGCACCGCTCCGGCGAGACCGAGGACACCACCATTGCCGATATCGCGGTGGCCACTACCGCTACCCAGATCAAGACCGGCTCGCTTTGCCGCAGCGACCGGGTCGCGAAGTACAACCAGTTGCTGCGCATCGAGGAGCAACTGGGCGCCGCCGCCCGTTACGCCGGTCGGGATGCGTTTACCCGTCTCGCCCGTTTGCCTGGTTGAGCGGGTTACCTGTCGATGTTGCGCTGGATCGCCCTGCTGTTGCTGCTCCTGCTGGCCGGGTTGCAGCTCAAGCTGTGGTTCGGCAATGGCAGCATGCAGGAGGTGGACAGCCTGCGCATTTCCGTGAAGAAGCAGGCCGATGACAACACCCGGTTGCTGAAACGCAACCAGGCGCTTGCCGCCGATGTGCTCGATCTCAAGCATGGCGACCAGGCCGTCGAGGCGCGCGCACGTACCGAACTGGGGCTGATCAAGCCCGGCGAGGTGTTCTACCAGGTCGTGGAGCAACCGGCGCGACCGGCCAGTTCGCCCGCGCCTGCACCGTCCGCATCCAGCGGCTTGCCATGACCGCCCGCGCCTTGTGGTGCGTGGTACCGGCAGCAGGCAGCGGAATCCGTGCGGGCGGAGACCGGCCCAAGCAGTACCAGTTGCTGGCTGGGCGTCCGCTGCTCGAACGCACGCTGGATCGACTGGCGGCGCATCCACGGATCGCCGGCTTGCTGGTGACGCTGGCGCCGGCCGACCCGTATTGGCCAGCGTGGCCGGCCCTGCATGGCAAGCCGATCCTCAGCGCGACCGGGGGAGCGCAGCGCAGCGCCTCGGTGTTGGCCGGGCTCGAGGCCTTGCCCGACACCGTGGACGCCGCCGATTTCGTGCTCGTGCACGACGCGGCGCGTCCGTGCGTGCGGCCGGCGGATATCGACAAACTGATCGAGCTTGGGTCCGCCGCCGACGGCGGCCTGCTCGCTGCGCCGCTGCGTGACACGCTCAAGCACGCGGATGCGGCGGGTCGCGTCGAATGCACCGAGTCGCGCGAACGTCGCTGGCGCGCGTTCACCCCGCAGATGTTCCGGCGCGGCCCCTTGTCGGCGGCGCTGCGCACCGCGGCTGGCCGGGGCGTGAACGCCAGCGACGAGGCCATGGCGATGGAGCTGGCGGGTTTTTCGCCGTTGCTGGTCGAAGGCGCCGAAGACAATATCAAGGTGACGACGGCGGCGGACTTCGCGCTCGCCGAGTTCCTCCTGGCAAGGACCGGATGATGAGAATAGGCAGCGGTTTCGATGTGCACGCGTTCAGCGATGGCGATCACGTCATGCTGGGCGGCGTACGCGTGCCGCACTCCCGGGGCCTGGCCGCCCATTCGGACGGCGACGTGGTGATTCATGCGCTGTGCGATGCGATTTTTGGCGCACTGGCCGTGGGCGACATCGGCCAGCACTTTCCGCCGTCGGATACGCGTTGGCGCGGTGTGGACAGCCGGCAATTCCTGCGTCGCGCCGCGCAACTCATGGCAGAGCACGGTTACGTGCTGGGGAATGCCGATATCACGGTGATTGGCGAGAGACCCAAGGTGACGCCGCATGCGCTGGCCATGCGCGAAATCCTGGCGGCGGACCTGGCCAGCGACATCGGCCACATCAGCGTCAAAGCGACGACTACGGACGCGCTGGGTTTCTGCGGGCGTGGCGAAGGGCTGGCCGCACAGGCGTGCGTGTTGCTGGAACGCGTGTGAGCGCGGCCGAGGCCCGGCGCCCCGCACACCGCCTGCATGGCCAGCTCGAGGCGATCGTCGACTTGCTGCGTCCGTATGAGGGCGCGGCGCTGCCGGCCCCGGTGCAGGCCGTCGTGCAGCACCAGCTTGACGAGCTGCATCCGGCGGATATCGCCTTCATTCTGGAATCGCTGCCGCTCGATGAGCGGCTTGCGGTCTGGCAACTGGTCAAGGCCGACCGCGACGGCGAGATCCTGCTGGAGGTCTCCGACGCGGTACGCGATTCCCTCATCGCGGACATGGATCGCCAGGAAATCCTGGCCGCGGTGGAGCCGCTGGATGCTGACGAGCTCGCCGATCTGGTCGAGGATTTGCCCACGGCGATGTTGCCGGAGCTCATGGCCAGCCTCGATTCGCAGCAGCGCGAGCAACTGCAATCGGCGCTGTCCTACGGGGAGGACCAGCTCGGCGCGCTGATGGATTTCGAGATGGTCACGATCCGCGAGGACGTGAGCCTGGAAGTGGTACTGCGTTACCTGCGCCGATGGGACGAACTGCCGGCGCAGACCGACAAGCTGTTCGTGATCAACCAGGACAATCTGCTTACCGGGGTGCTTCCGTTGCACTGGTTGCTGGTCAACTCGCCCGACCGCATGGTCAGCGCGGTGATGGCGCCGGACGTCAATACTTTCCATCCCACCGATGACGCGAACGAAGTGGCGCAGGCGTTCGAGCGTTACGATCTGGTGACCGCGCCGGTGGTCGACGAGCGCGGTCACCTGATCGGCCGCATCACGATCGACGCGATGGTCGACGTGATTCGCGAAGAGAGCGAGAGCGAGGCGCTCGGCCGCGTCGGTTTGCGCGAAGACGAGGACATCTTTGCCTCGGTCTGGGCCTCGATCAGGAATCGCTGGCTGTGGCTGGCGATCAACCTGATGACCGCCTTCATCGCCTCGCGCGTGATCAGCCTGTTCGAAGGTTCGATCGAGCGGCTGGTGGCGCTGGCGGCGCTGATGCCGATCGTGGCCGGCATCGGCGGCAACTCGGGCAACCAGACCATCACCATGATCGTGCGGGCGCTGGCACTGAACCAGATCAGCGCGGACAGCGCCAGGCGGCTGTGGCGCAAGGAGCTGACCGTGTCGCTGCTGAACGGACTGGTGTGGGGTGGGGTGATCGGCGTGGTGGCGTGGTTGCTTTACGACAGCCTGTCGCTGGGTCTGGTGATGACCGTGGCGATGACGCTGAATCTGTTGTTGGCGGCATTCGCCGGGGTCGGCATTCCGATGCTCATGGCCAGGCTGGGTCGCGACCCGGCGCTGGGTTCCAGCGTGCTGATCACGGCCATGACCGACAGCGGCGGCTTCTTCATTTTCCTCGGGTTGGCCACCGTGTTCCTCTTGTAGGAGCCCTCTGGCGGGCGATGCTCTTGTTGCAGGGAATAGGGAATAGGGAATAGGGAATAGGGAATAGGGAATAGGGAATTCGCAAGAGCATCTCCAGGCAACCGGCAGTTACAGGATTCGACATGCAAGAACTTCCCCGTGCCTTCGGCGAACCGCCACTGACTGCCCGTTTGCGCGTCAGTCCCGAGGATTTTCAGGTCGAGGAGATCCTCGGGTATGACGCGGACGGCGCCGGTGAGCATCTGCTGCTGTGGGTGGAAAAGCGTGGCGCCAACACTGACTGGGTCGCACGCGAACTGGCCAGGTTTGCCGGCGTGCCGCCGGTGGCCGTGGGCTATGCCGGCATGAAGGACCGCAACGCCGTGACCCGGCAGACCTTTTCGGTGCAACTGGCGGGCCGGCCCGATCCGGACTGGTCGACCTTCCCGCATCCGGAGGTCAAGGTGCTGGCGGCGATCCGCCACTCGCGCAAGCTCAAGCGCGGTGCGTTGCGCGGGAATCGTTTCGTGCTGGTGCTGCGCGAGGTGCGAGGAGAACATGTACGAGCCGAAAGCGTGCTCGGGCAGATGGCCACGCGCGGAGTCCCCAACTATTTCGGCGAACAGCGTTTCGGGCGCGAGGGCGGCAACGTGGCCCAGGCGCGTGCGATGTTCGGTGGACGACGGGCGGATCGCAACCAGCGCTCGATGCTGCTGTCGGCGGCACGCTCGCAGATCTTCAACGAGGTGCTGGCGGCGCGCGTCGAGCGTGGCCAGTGGGACACCGCGCTGGAAGGCGAGGTCTGGTCGCTGGCCGGCTCGCGCTCGTGGTTCGGTCCGGAACCTTTCAGTGCCGTATTGGCCGAACGGCTGGCGCGCGGCGACATCCATCCGTCCGGTCCGTTGTGGGGACAAGGCGAACCGCCAACGCAGGCCGAAGCCGGCGCGCTGGAACGCGAGATCGGGGCGGCGAACGATGACCTCGTGGCAGGCCTGACGGCGGCGCGCATGGATCAGGAACGACGCGCGCTGCGATTGTTGCCCGCAAACTTGCGCTGGCGCTGGCTGGACGACACGACGCTGGAGCTGTCGTTCGAACTTCCGGCGGGGGCGTACGCCACGGTCGTGGTGCGAGAGCTGGTCCACACGTTGCCGTAGCAGCTCGTTGGCGGGCGATGCATGGTGAGAGAGCGGGATGAGGGACGAGGGACGAGGGCTGAGCAAAAGCGACCAGCGCTCAGCGCTTGAGCAACACCACCACCGCGCCGGTACCGCCCAAGGCCGGCCGGGCAGAGGCGAATGCGATGACGTCATCGCGTCGACGCAGCATGCGGTCGGTGAGCGCCTTCAGTACCGGACCGGCGGCCTTCGAACGCAGGCCCTTGCCGTGAATGATGCGCACGCAACGAATGCCGCCCTGCCGCGCTTCGGCCAGGAACGCGATGATGCTGACTTGTGCCGCGGCGGCGTTCATCTGGTGCAGGTCGATATCGCCCTGCACGCTGAACTGGCCGCGCTTGAGTTGGCGCAGCAATTTCGGCGGGTAACCGTCGCGCAGGTAGCTGAGCTCCTCGCCCACTTCAAGCATGGCGGGATCGAACGCCATGTCGAGCAGTTCGCCCGGCACCGCCGCCTCATCGGCCTCCAGCATATGCGGGCGCGGCGCGGGTTTGCGGGCGGCCGGCGCCGGTGCGACCGGGTCGAGTCGCTGCACGTCGCCAATCGCTTCGCGGAACAAGCGTCGATCGTCGTCGGAGATCACGGGAGAAGTGCGCCGCTTCATGTGCCCATCCTAGAAGCATGGGCGGAAGAATTCTTCCGGGCTGCAGAGGATCCCGGGTTGAAGAACGGCAGACCACGTCCGATGCACCACGGTCGCCGGCGCGTTCGCAGGGCGACGCAGGTTCCCAGGGACGACCGCAATCCGTGCGCGTGTTGCCGGCTGCCCGAGCCGAGCAGCATGACTCGTCGGTTGGTCGGCCCGCTGACCGATTTGCGGGATGAGTTCGAGTGAAACAGACGGCACGCTACGGTAGACTGATCGTTCCCGTGCAGCAGCCACCGTCGGGTCAGTGGCGCATGCCGTCAGTTTTCAGCGGAGCATCATGCGAGTTCTGGTCAGCAACGACGATGGCGTGGATGCGCCTGGCATCCGCGTGTTGGCGGAGCGCCTGCGCGAGGTCGGCGAGGTGACCGTGGTGGCACCGGATCGCGATCGATCCGGTGCCAGCAATTCGCTGACGCTCGACGCGCCGCTCCGGGTGTTGCCGATGGGCGGCGGTTATTACCGGGTCGCCGGTACGCCCACGGACTGCGTGCACCTGGCGCTGGCCGGCTTGCTCGATGAAGAACCCGAGATGGTCGTCTCCGGTATCAACAATTCGGCCAACCTTGGCGACGACGTGATCTACTCGGGCACGGTATCGGCGGCGATGGAAGGGCGCTTCCTGGGCCTGCCGGCGATTGCCGTGTCCCTGGTCAGCGCGGATCACAAGGGCGAGCACTATGACTCGGCGGCGCAGGCCGTGCTGTTGTTGATGCAACGGCTCATGGTCGATCCGCTGCCGGCGGACACCATCCTCAATGTCAACGTGCCGGATTTGCCGTGGGCACAGATCAAGGGTTTCGAGGTGACCCGGCTGGGCCGGCGCCATCGCTCCGGGCCGTGCATCGCGCAGACCGACCCGCGTGGCCGGCCGATCTGGTGGATCGGCCCGGCGGGCGAAGTGGATGACGCCGGACCGGGTACGGACTTCAATGCAGTCCGGCGAGGTTTCGTGTCGGTGACGCCGATTCATGTCGACCTGACGCGGTTCCAGGCACTGGAGAAAGTGAGCAGCTGGATGCAGACGCTGAGCGACGCCATGGCGACGAACCGCAACAACAAAGGCGAGGCGGCCTGAGCATGACCACCTATCCCATGCCGGCGTCCCAACTCAAGGGCGAGGGAATGACTTCGCAGCGTGCCCGCGACCGGCTCGTCGCGACGTTGCAGGAGTCGGGTATCCGCGATCCGCGCGTGATCGAGGTGATGCGCAGCGTGCCGCGCCATCATTTCATCGATCAGGCGTTGCACCGGCATGCCTACGAGAACGATGCCTTGCCGATCGGCCATGGCCAGACCATCTCGCAGCCATGGGTGGTGGCGCGCATGACGGAGGCTTTGCTGGAGCACTTCCAGGGACAGCGGGACATGCCGCGCAAGGTGCTGGAGATCGGTACCGGGTCGGGCTACCAGGCCGCCGTGCTGTCGGCACTGGTCGGCGAGGTCTACACGGTCGAGCGGATCGAGGCCTTGCTGCGCCAGGCGCGTCGCCGCTTTCGCCAGCTCGGTCTGACCAACCTGCGCTCGCGCTACGACGACGGCAAACTGGGTTGGCCGGACGAGGCCCCGTTCGACGCGATCATCCTCACCGCGGCCGGCGACACCATCCCCAGCAGATCCTCGATCAACTCAGCCCGACCGGGGTGCTGGTGGGCCCGGTAGGCTCGCCCAGCAGGCAGAACCTGATCCGCATGCGCGGCGACGGCGCAGGGGATTTTGCGCTGGAAGAACTTTGCCCGGTGAGTTTCGTGCCGCTGCTCGGCGGCATCGGTTGATGCGTCTGTTCGAGAACCTCTACGCGCGGGCGCTGGTCTGGGCCCGCGCGCCACGCGCGGTGTACTACCTGTGTGTGCTCAGTTTCTTCGAGGCTTTCATCTTTCCTGTCATGCCGGAGGTGATGCTGGCGCCGATGATGCTGGCCAGGCGAATGCGGGCTTTTTTTTACGCCAACATCTCGCTGCTGTTTTCCCTGCTCGGTGCGCTGGTCGGCTACGCGCTCGGGCACTGGGCATACGAGGCGGTGAAGCCGTTGCTGAGTCTGCACATGCAACACTCATCACCACCTGGGTCGACAACCTGCGCCTCGACATGAACCAGCATTGGCTGGCCATGCTCGGCGCCTTGACGCTGGCGGCGCTGCAGCCGGTGATCCCGATGAAACTGGTGACCTGGGCGGCCGGCATCGTCGGCGTACCCGTGCTGCCGTTTCTGGCCTGCGTGGCCGTGGGTCGCGGCAAGCGGGTATGGCTGTTGGCGCTGTTGGTCCGATTGTTCGGTGAGCGCGCCGAGCACCTGTTGCGCCGGAATATCGAGTGGATCGGTTGGACCGCGCTGGCGTTGCTGGGGTTGGGACTGGTGTGGTGGTTGTGGCCGCGTTGATGGCTGCACCGCGGGCCACGCTGCGCATGAAAATGCCGGCCGGCGTCGGTATGCTGGTGCGCATGGATCATTCGGTTCGTTTCTTTTGGTTGATTGTCCTGTCAGCCGGGCTCGCCGGCTGCGGCACCCTGCGCAGTTCGGTGTCGGTCGAGCCGGCCGCAGGTAGCGGGTCATATCCAGCTCATGCGCGCTCCACCGCACCGGCGCGTACGCCGATCCCCGGGGGCAGTTACCTGGTGGCGAAGGGCGACACGCTCTATTCGATCGCCTTCCGCAAGGGTGTGGATTTCCGTGATCTCGCCCAGTGGAACGGTATTTCCGCGCCCTACACGATCTGGCCGGGGCAGCGCTTGACCCTGTCGCCGCCTCGTTCCGTGACTCCCGCTCACGTATCCCCCGCCACCGCCGCGGCACCGGTTTTCGAGCCACTGGCGGCGGCACCGTCCCATGTGTCACCAGCCACCTCAACCGTGGCGGCTTCATCACCACCGGTTCCGGCACACACGCCGACCGTAACCCCGGCGCCGATATTGCATGCCCCGCCACCCACGCACGCTGCAGTGGAAACGGTGCCGGTTGCCGGGGAGCCAGCACGCCAGCACCCGCGGTCGTGCCGGCAGCCCATCCGCCCGCCGCCGGCCCTCACGCAGCATCGGGGGAGTGAACTGGAGTTGGCCGGTCGAGGGCACCGTGATCGGCCGCTTCAACAGCAGCGATGCGATCCCCGGCATCGAAATCGCAGGTCATGCGGGCGATCCTGTGCGTGCCGCCGCCGATGGCGTGGTGGTGTACAGCGGCAATGGCCTGGTCGGCTACGGCGAACTGGTGATCATCAAGCACAACGACAGTTTTCTGTCGGCCTATGGCCACAATCGCAAGCGGCTGGTCAAGGAAGGCGAGCGGGTGACGGCTGGCCAGCAGATCGCTGAGATGGGTTCCACCGGGGCCACCCGCAACGAGCTGGAATTCCAGATCCGCAAGAACGGCAACCCGGTTGATCCGTTGACTTACCTGCCGCCGCGCTGAGAGGTTGTGAGTTTTTCAACCTCTCAGGCCGGCCAGGGATGGCCGGTTGCGAGTCGGTCACGCAATTGGCTGATTCGCGTGAGCAAGCACGAACAGGTGCCGGGCTTGCGATAGAAGAAAACCACAGGAAGTGGTTTTCTTCACAGACTCTGAGTGGAAACGCGGTGAGGTCGACGCAGTCAGGCTGCGTCGACACGATCAGGCCGTCGGCAGGATGAACCCGGCAACTACCTGACGATCCTCGCCGGCCAGCAGGTTGTAGGTGCGCGCGGCGGCGGCGTTGTCCATCGCCTCGACGCCGATATTCCTGCGCAGGAAACCGGCCATGAAAGCGGCGGCCGGAAAGACCTGATGAACACCCGTGCCCAGGACCACCAGCTCCGGCTGCAACGCAAGCAGCTGTTCGACGTGGCTCGGCTCCCAGCTGTTCGGCCGCGTCGATCGGCCAGCGTTCGGCGATGCCGGCCGGCGTCAGCAAAAAGCTGTGATCCATCTCCCGGTCGAGCAGGGTCACGCTGTGCGCGTCGACGCGACGCACCAGCAGATAACCTTCGGGCTGATTCAGCGACAGGTCCATCAGCGGGGCAAGGCAATGCCTGGCTCGTCGGGTTGCGCCGGAACAGCACGGCGACGTGGCCGATCTGATGGATCTTCTCCGCCTGCGTGCCGCCGGCAAGCACATCGATCTGTGCCTGCCGCTCGTCCTTGTCGCCGCCGGAGAGCTTCACCTTGACCAGTTCGTGGATGTCCAACGCCTGGTCCAGCTCCTTCACCACCGCCTCCGTGGCGCCCTTGTTGCCCAGCAGCAGCACCGGGTTCAGGTCGTGGGCGAGACTGCGCAGGTAACGGTTCTGGGAAGGGGTAAGGGACATGCGGTGGTGGCCAGGTTCACGGTCGATCGACTGCGCAGGGTATCATGTAGTGACCTTGTCTCCCTTCAGATTGCTCCTACCGACATGACCCGCAGCAAAAGCAGCGCAGTCTGGCTGCGTGAACATTTCAATGACGAGTACGTCAAGAAAGCCCAAGCCGAGGGGCTGCGTTCGCGCGCGGTGTACAAGCTGGAGGAGCTGATCGAGCGCGACCGTCTGCTGAAGCCCGGCATCAACGTGGTGGATCTCGGCGCAGCGCCAGGCAGCTGGTCGCAGCTGGTACGCAACCGGCTCGGCGATAGCGGCAAGGTGTTCGCGCTGGATATCCTGCCCATGCAAAGCATTGCGGGCGTGGATTTCCTGCAGGGCGACTTCCGCGAGGAGTCCGTACTGCACGAACTGGAGGCCCGGCTGGAGGGGAACCGGCTGGATCTTGTACTGTGCGATCTGGCCCCCAATATGAGTGGAGTGGCGCTGGCCGACCAGATTCGCGCGATGGCACTGGCCGAACTGGCGCTGGATTTCAGTCGACAATGGCTCAAGCCAGGCGGCTCCTTCCTGATCAAGTTGTTCCAGGGAGTCGGTTTTGACGATTATTTGCGTTGTTTGCGCGCAGACTTCAGTCGCGTGACGATGCGTAAACCCAAGGCTTCGCGCGCGCGTTCGCGCGAGGTGTATGCACTGGCGGCAGGGCGCAAGCCTGCCGCGGTGCCATCCGGCGAGTACCGTGCATGAATGAAACAGCGAAAAACGTGTTGCTCTGGGTGATCATCGCGGTGGTTTTGTTCACCGTGTTCCAGAGCTTCAATCCGCGCGGCAGTCATCCTCGGACCTGGCCTACAGCGCGTTCGTGCAGAATGTGGACAGCGGCAACGTCTCCAGCGCCACGATCAGCGCCGACCAGCCTGCCACCATCAGCGGCAAGCTGAAGGACGGCAGCGCATTCCGCACGGTCGCGCCGATGCTCGGCTTTTCCACCAACGCGGTGGTCAAGCAGATGCAGGACAAGGGCGTTGAAGTACGCCAGGATCCTTCCGAGGGCTTCTCGCTGATCGGCCTGCTGGTGAGCTGGCTGCCGGTGCTGCTGATCGTCGGCGTATTCATCTGGTTCATGCGCCAGATGCAGTCCGGCGGCGGTGGTCGCGGGGCGATGAGTTTCGGCCGTTCGCGCGCCAAGCTGCAGGGCGAGGACCAGATCAAGGTCAATTTCACCGACGTGGCCGGCTGCGACGAGGCGAAGGAAGAAGTCGGCGAACTGGTCGAATTCCTGCGCGATCCGGGCCGTTTCCAGAAGCTCGGGCGGCAAGATTCCGCGCGGCGTGCTGATGGTCGGCCCCCCGGGCACCGGCAAGACGCTGCTGGCGAAAGCCATTGCCGGCGAGGCGAAGGTGCCGTTCTTCTGCCATCTCCGGTTCCGATTTCGTCGAGATGTTCGTCGGCGTCGGCGCCAGCCGCGTGCGCGACATGTTCGAGCAGGCCAAGAAGCACGCGCCGTGCATCATCTTCATCGACGAGATCGACGCGGTCGGCCGCCATCGCGGTGCCGGTCTGGGTGGCGGCCACGACGAGCGCGAGCAGACGTTGAACCAGTTGCTGGTCGAGATGGATGGCTTCGAGGGTACCGAGGGCGTCATCGTGATCGCCGCCACCAACCGTCCTGACGTGCTCGATCCGGCGTTGCTGCGCCCGGGCCGTTTCGATCGCCAGGTCGTGGTCGGCCTGCCCGACGTGCGTGGCCGCGAGCAGATCCTCAAGGTGCACATGCGCAAGGTGCCGATCGCCAGTGACGTGGACGCGATGACGATTGCGCGCGGTACGCCGGGTTTCTCGGGTGCCGATCTGGCCAACCTGGTCAACGAGGCCGCCTTGTTCGCGGCGCGCGAGAACGCGCGTGAAGTACGCATGAGCCATCTGGACCGGGCGCGCGACAAGATCCTGATGGGCACCGAGCGACGCTCGATGGCCATGAGCGAGGACGAGAAAAAGCTCACCGCCTACCACGAGGCAGGCCACGCCATCGTCGGCCGTCTGGTACCCGAACACGACCCGGTCTACAAGGTCACGATCATCCCGCGCGGTCGCGCGCTGGGCGTCACCATGTATCTGCCCGAGGGCGACAAGTACAGCATCAACCGCGTCGCGATCGAGTCGCAGCTGTGCTCGCTGTACGGCGGCCGCGTGGCCGAGGAGCTGATCTTCGGCGCCGACAAGGTCACCACCGGTGCCTCCAACGACATCGAGCGCGCGACCAAGATGGCACGCAACATGGCCACCAAGTGGGGCCTGTCCGACGAACTCGGCCCGATCACCTATGGCGAGGACGAAGACGAGGTCTTCCTCGGCCGCTCGGTCACCCAGCACAAGAGCATCTCCAACGAGACGGCCAGCAAGATTGACGAGGTGGTGCGCGGCATCCTCGACCGCGCCTATGCGCGCTCCAGGGAACTGCTGACGGCGAATCTCGACAAGCTGCATGCGATGGCCGAGGCGTTGTTGCAGTACGAGACGATCGATGCGCACCAGATCGACGACATCATGGCCGGGCGCCAGCCCGGGCCGCCGGCGGACTGGACCAAGGACGCCGCGGCCGGCACGATTCACCGCCGCCTCCGCCACCTAATGGAGACGCCGGATCGCAGCGTGGGAAAGGTCGGTGATCCGGCAACCCAGAATCGCACCGGCTGGATGGCTGATTCTGGTCTGGACGGCTATTTGAATGAGGGGCGCGTACTCGTGCGCGCGTCCGGCCAACGCAATGCGATCTCCGCGCCAATCGCGCACGACAGGCGCGACGCAGCCTGTCCGGTCGGGCGGCGCATCGCGCATGAAGTGTTTCAGCGAAAAGTGTTGACGCATGCGCGCGGAGTCTGAATAATTCCGCTTCTTGCTTCGGCGTTGATGCCCCAACATCACTACCGTGGCAAAAGTTTTTCAAGTGCGCCCGTAGCTCAGTTGGATAGAGTACCTGGCTACGAACTAGGTGGTCGGGAGTTCGAATCTCTCCGGGCGCACCATCTTCATTGGTGAACCGGCGCTGCACCCCGTTTGTTTTCGATCGCGAGCCGGGTCCTGGCGTGGAAACGTCGGTTCAGGCCGACATCGTGTTCGTGGTACGCATTGACAGGGCGAGGCGTCTTGCGTTCATTTCGGAGGCTTCGGTGGCTGCTTGAAGATGTTGAAAGCGGGGTATAGCTCAGTCTGGTAGAGCGTTGCGTTTGGGACGCAAAAGTCGGGGGTTCGAATCCCTCTGCCCCGACCACCACGTTCTGCTGGCATGTCTGCGCCTGTAGCTCAACCGGATAGAGCATCGGCCTTCTAAGCCGACGGTTGCAGGTTCGAGTCCTGTCTGGCGCACCAGTTTCAAAGTTCATGGTGGGTGTAGCTCAGCTGGTTAGAGTCCCGGATTGTGATTCCGGTTGTCGTGGGTTCGAATCCCATCACCCACCCCAGTTTCAGCGTTGTTGTTGTACTCGTTGCATTGGGCCGTTAGCTCAGTTGGTAGAGCAGTTGACTCTTAATCAATTGGTCGAAGGTTCGAATCCTTCACGGCCCACCAATCACGGCAGACGCCGATCGCTTGCGGTCGGCGTCCTGCTTTGCGCGGCGGAGAAGCAGCATCGCCGCGAGTGGCTCGGCAGCGGACACGCATGGTTGCAGGATGGCGCCATTGGCTTGTGCTGGAGGCGCTGGAACCGTAAAATGGCCTGCTTTCATGCAGGAAAATCGTTGAACTGAAAGCGGCGGTCCGGCGCAGCTTCAACGGTGCCACGTCGGCTGGTGGCCGCTTGCAGCTCGGCAGTGCGTGGGGAGCGACGATGCGAGAGTGGCGGAATTGGTAGACGCACCAGATTTAGGTTCTGGCGGTTAACCCCGTGGGGGTTCGAGTCCCCCCTTTCGCACCATGCCCCTCCGGTTCCTTGTTTTGCTGGCGGCATTGCCGCCATGGCGCCTCTGGCGGCCACAACATCAAGCAGTACCAGGAGACGTCATGCAGGTTTCGGTTGAGAATATCGGCACGCTCGAGCGCAAGCTCACGGTGAAGTTTCCCGCGGAGCGGTACGAGTCGCAGGTGAACGCGCGCATCGCGGAAATGTGTCGTACGGTTCGCCTGAAGGGCTTCCGTCCGGGCAAGGTGCCGGTGACGGTGATCAAGCAGCGCTTTGGCGCACAGGTGCGCGGCGAAGTGTTGTCCGACCTGATCGGCAGTACGCTGCGCGAAGCGGTGGCGCAGGAAAAGCTGCAGCCGATCGCGAATCCCGCGATCGACACCACCGGCGAGCCCGAGAATGGCGAAATCGCCTACACCGCGACATTCGAGATCATGCCGGAGTTGCCGGAGGTCGATGTCGCCACGCTGGAAATGCACCGTGCCGTCGCCGACGTGACCGATGCCGACATCGACCAGATGCTGGAAACGCTGCGCCAGCAACGGCGCAGTTTCGACGAAGTCGACCGCGCCTCGGCCGAGGGCGATTTCGTGATGTTCGAGTACGCCGCGACGGCTTGGCGACTATCGCTTCCCGGCCGAGGGTCTGGAGCGCGCTGGCAGCGTGCTGGGTTCCGGCACGCTGTTCGGGGCGCTGGACGATGCGCTGACCGGTCGTGGCCGGCGACGCCTTTGAGGCCGACATCGCATTTCCCGCCGACTTCCGCAATGAGCAGCTGGCGGGCAAGACTGCCCAGGTCAGCTTTCACGTCATCAAGGTGCAGGAGCCGAAGCTGCCCGAGATCGACGGCGAGTTTGCCAAGCTGTTCGGCATCGAGGACGGCGACCTGGAAGCCTTCCGCAAGGAAGTCCGCGCCAACCTGGAACGCGAGCTCAAGGCGGCGCTGATGGCGCGCCTGAAATCCGAAGTGGCGGGAAAGCTGGCCGATGCCCATGGCGATCTGGACGTGCCGAAGATGATGGTGCAGTCCGAAGCGCATACGCTCGCCGCCGGCAGCGTGCCGGAAGGCCAGCAGCCGCAGCAGCAGCTGATCGATGCCGCCATGCCGATGGCGCGCAAGCGCGTCATCGCCGGCTTGCTGATGGGCGAAATCGCGCGCAAGCAGGAACTCAAGATCGATCGCAAGCGCGTTGCCGAGCAGTTGGCGGCAATCGCCTCGACCTACGAGGAGCCGGAGAAGGTCATTGAACTCTACAACGGCGACCCCCAGTTGATGTCTGGGCTGCAGAATCGCGTGATGGAAGACCAGGTGGCTGAATGGGTGGCCGAACATGCCAACACTGTCCAGCAGGACCTGAGCTTCGACGACGTGATGCGCCCAGCCAACGCCTGACGATTCATCAGGCGCATTCAATCCTTCAAGTCGCGAGCATGACCATGGATCCCATCACGAATCTCAACCTGGTACCGATGGTCGTCGAACAGACGGCTCGCGGCGAACGCTCCTATGACATCTATTCGCGCCTGCTGAAAGAGCGGGTGATCTTCCTGGTGGGCGAGGTCAACGACCAGGTGGCGAACCTGATCGTGGCGCAGATGCTGTTCCTGGAGTCGGAGAATCCGGACAAGGACATCAATTTCTACATCAACAGCCCCGGTGGCGCGGTGACTGCCGGGCTGGCGATCTACGACACCATGCAGTTCATCAAGCCGGCGGTCAGCACCATGTGCATCGGCCAGGCCTGCAGCATGGGCTCGTTCCTGCTGATGGCCGGTGCCAAGGGCAAGCGTTTTGCGTTGCCGAATTCGCGCATCATGATCCACCAGCCGTCCGGCGGCGCCCAGGGCCAGGCGACCGACATCGAGATCCAGGCGCGCGAAATCCTGTACATCCGCGAGCGCCTGAACAAGCTGTACGTGGAGCATACCGGCCAGCCGCTGAAGAAGATCGAGCTGGACATGGAACGGGATCGTTTCATGAACGCGCAGGACGCGAAGACGTACGGCCTGATCGACGAAGTGCTCGACAAGCGTGCTGTCGAAAGCGTCAAGTCGGCCTGATTCGACAGTTTTATCCTAGAGCGCGAGATAGTCTCTGCGTCTGCAGGCAGACGCGGGGGCCTGTGGTATTCTCGCGGCGCATCCAGATTTACCAGCAGGATCGAGAGTATGAGCGACGACCGGCAGGGGCGTTCCAGCGACAGCGGCAAGATTCTCTATTGCTCGTTCTGTGGCAAGAGCCAGCACGAAGTACGCAAGCTGATTGCGGGCCCGTCCGTGTTCATCTGCGACGAATGCGTGGAGCTGTGCAACGACATCATCCGCGAGGAGCTGGAGGAGAAGGCCGCTGCCGGCCATACCCAGCTGCCCAAGCCGCGCGAGATCCGCGAATCGCTGGACCAGTACGTGGTGGGCCAGGCGCGCGCCAAGAAGGCGCTGGCGGTGGCTGTCTACAACCACTACAAGCGGATGGAGTCGCGCCAGAAGAGCGATGACATCGAGCTGGGCAAGTCGAATATCCTTCTGATCGGCCCGACCGGTTCGGGCAAGACACTGCTGGCCGAGACGCTGGCGCGGCTGCTCAACGTGCCGTTCACCATTGCTGACGCGACCACGCTGACCGAAGCAGGCTACGTGGGCGAGGATGTCGAGAACATCATCCAGAAGCTATTGCAGAAGTGCGACTACGACGTCGAGAAGGCGCAGTCGGGCATCGTCTATATCGACGAAATCGACAAGATCTCGCGCAAGAGCGAGAACCCTTCGATCACCCGCGACGTGTCCGGCGAAGGCGTGCAGCAGGCGCTCCTGAAGTTGATCGAGGGCACGCTGGCCTCGGTGCCGCCGCAGGGCGGGCGCAAGCATCCGCAGCAGGAATTCCTGCAGGTCGACACCAAGAACATCCTGTTCATCTGTGGCGGCGCGTTTGCCGGCCTGGAAAAGGTCATCCAGCAGCGTTCGGAGAACACCGGCATCGGCTTCGGCGCCGAGGTGCGCAGCAAGGAGCGCACGCAGAACCTGGGCAAGGTGCTGGCCGACGTGGAGCCCGCAGACCTGGTGCGCTTCGGCCTGATTCCGGAGTTCGTGGGACGTCTGCCCGTCGTGGCCACGCTGGACGAACTGGATGAGGCAGCGTTGGTGAAGATCCTCACCGAGCCGAAGAATGCCGTCACCAAGCAGTTCAGGAAGTTGTTCGACATGGAGGAGGTGGAACTGGAGTTTCGCCCCGAGGCGCTGGAGGCGATCGCGCGCAAGGCGCTCAAGCGCAAGACCGGTGCGCGCGGCCTGCGCACGATCCTGGAGCAGGTGCTGCTCGATACGATGTACGAGCTGCCATCGCTGGAGCACGTGAGCAAGGTGGTGGTGGATGATGCGGTGATCGAGGGCCAGGCCGAGCCTTATCTGATCTATCGCGGCAACCTGCAGCAGCGTGTGGCAGGCGACGGCGGTGACGCCGCTGCCTGACGGATCCGGCGCCTGTGACCTTGGCGGCCCCGCGAATATCGCCGGGGCCGTTTTGTTTTTTCCGGCGCACCGAAACCTTGAGCTGTCGCCTGTTTGCCTCCACTTGACCTGTAGAGAGGCCCGGTGCAGTGTCGGGCCGAAACCCTATCCGAATTTGAGGAAGCGCCTTTTCATGGCCAAGCAGCCCCCCGTTCCCGTTACGCTGGACGCCCTGCCGGTATTGCCCTTGCGCGATGTCGTGGTCTATCCGCACATGGTCATTCCCTTGTTTGTCGGCCGCGACAAGTCGATGCGGGCACTGGAACGCGCGATGGAGGGCGAGCGCCAGATCCTGCTGGTGGCCCAGACCCGGCCGGACATCGACGATCCGGAAGTCGCCGACCTGCATAAAGTGGGCACTCTGGCTGGCGTGTTGCAACTGCTGAAGTTGCCCGACGGCACGGTCAAGGTGCTGGTCGAGGGCCAGTCGCGCGTGGCGATCGATGATTTCAACGATACCGATGGCATGTTGACGGCGCGATCGCGCCTGATCGAGCCGGTGTACAACGCGAAGGAGCGCGAGCTGGATGTCGTTTCGCGCACGCTGATTTCGCTGTTCGAGCAACTGGTCAAGCAGAGCCGCAAGTTGCCGCCGGAAGTCCTGGCCAGCCTCTCGGGCATCGATGACCCCTCTCGCGTGGCCGATTCCATCGCGGCGCATCTTTCCGTGCGCATGGCCGACAAGCAGAAGGTGCTGGAGACGGCGGACGTCGGCAAGCGGCTGGAATTGCTGATCGGACTGGTCGACGGCGAGATGGACTTGCAGCAGGTGGAAAAGCGCATTCGCGGGCGCGTCAAGTCGCAGATGGAAAAGAGCCAGCGCGAGTACTACCTCAACGAGCAGATGAAGGCGATCCAGAAGGAGCTCGGCGACAACGAGGACAGCCCGAACGAGGTCGAGGAACTGCAGCGCAAGATCGACGCCGCCGGCATGCCCAAGGCGGTGTTGGCGAAGGCGCGCCAGGAATTCAGCAAGCTCAAGCAGATGTCACCGATGTCTGCCGAAGCCACGGTCGTACGCAACTATCTTGACTGGCTGGTCGGCGTGCCGTGGAAGAAGCGCAGCAAGGTACGCAAGGATCTTCAGGTGGCCCAGGAGGTGCTGGACGCCGATCACTTCGGTCTGGAGAAAGTGAAGGAACGCATCCTCGAATACCTTGCCGTGCAGCAGCGCGTGACCGTCATGAAGGGCCCGATCCTGTGCCTGGTCGGGCCGCCGGGCGTGGGCAAGACGTCGCTGGGGCAGTCGATCGCCAAGGCGACCAACCGCAAATTTGTGCGCATGAGCCTGGGTGGCGTGCGTGACGAGGCCGAGATCCGCGGTCATCGGCGCACCTACATCGGCTCGATGCCGGGTCGCATCGTGCAGAACATCAGCAAGGCTGGCGTCAAGAACCCGTTGTTCGTGCTGGACGAGATCGACAAGATGTCGATGGACTTTCGCGGCGATCCGTCCGCCGCGCTGTTGGAGGTGCTCGATCCCGAACAGAACCACGCGTTCAACGACCACTATCTGGAGGTCGACCTGGACCTGTCCGAAGTGATGTGGGTTGCCACGGCCAACTCGTTGAAGATTCCCGGGCCGCTGCTGGACCGCATGGAAGTCATACGCATTCCGGGTTACACCGAGGATGAGAAGCTTGGCATTGCCGGGAAGTACCTGCTGTCAAAGCAGCTCAAGGCGAATGGCCTGAAACCCGAGGAACTCAGCGTCACCGAGGAGGCGTTGCGCGACATCGTGCGCTATTACACGCGCGAGTCCGGCGTGCGCAATCTGGAGCGCGAGATTTCGAAGATCTGCCGCAAGGTGGTCAAGGAACTGACCCTGGGTCAGGTCAAAAAGGCGAAGGCCAAAGCGACGCGCGTGAAGGCATCCAAGGGCAAGGCGAAGGTCGTCCCGGGCAGCATTACGGTGGATTCGGGCAACCTGGGTGAGTACCTTGGCGTGCGTCGTTTCGACTTCGGTCGCAAGGAGCTGCAAAACGAAGTCGGACTGGTCACCGGGCTGGCGTGGACGCAAGTCGGCGGCGAATTGCTCAGCATTGAAGGGACGGTCGTTCCCGGCAAGGGTCGGCTGGTGCACACCGGCCAGTTGGGCGATGTGATGAAGGAATCGATCCAGGCCGCCCTCTCGGTGGTGCGTGTGCGCGCCGAGCGCCTGGGCATCGATCCGGAATTCCATCAAAAGCTGGACGTCCACATTCATGTGCCCGAGGGCGCGACGCCCAAGGATGGCCCCAGCGCGGGTATTGCCATGTGCACCGCGCTCGTGTCCGTGCTCACCAAGGTGCCGGTCCGTTCGGAGGTTGCCATGACCGGCGAGATCACCCTGCGCGGTCGCGTGCTGCCGATCGGTGGCCTGAAGGAGAAGTTGCTGGCGGCGCATCGCGGCGGCATCACCACGGTGATCATTCCTGAAGACAACAAGAAGGACTTGGCGGACATGCCTGCCAGCATCACGTCATCGCTGGATATTCATCCGGTGCGCTGGATCGACGAAGTTCTCGATATCGCGCTGGAACGCCCACTGCAACCCAAGCCGGCCAGCGAAGCACCACCGGCGGCCGCCTCGGGCGAGTCGGCGGAGGGACATTCGTTGACCCATTGATCCGCTGCGGTGCCTCGAATGGGAGGCGCATTGTCGTGTTCGGCGTGGCGGGCTGGCGGAGTGCGTTTTCAACAACGGTCAGTCAAGTTGTGCCGTAGTACGCCGGCGCCGTTTTTGCAAGTACTTCTGTCCATCGCCGGCAGGGCGGAAACGGTGTCGTGGCTTGTGTTGCGGTCAGCGGCAAGGCACTGGTATAAAGGCGAGGCCGCAGCCCCTGCGTTGCTCGACACCGCGACGATGCGGGGTTGCGTTACGGTTCCGGCGACAGCCAACCATCCATGTCAGCGCCATCTGTCCGGGCGATCGATAACGCTGACGAAATCCGAACGAGGGAGTTTTCAATGAACAAAACCGATCTGATCAATGCCATTGCCGAAAAGGCCGAATTGACCAAGGCTGACGCCAGCCGCGCACTGGAAGCCTATCTGGAGGCCGTCCAGAAATCATTGGAGGCGGGTGAGGACGTGTCGGTGGTGGGCTTCGGTACTTTCACGGTGCGCAAGCGTGCGGCACGCACGGGTCGCAATCCGCGCACCAACGAAACGATCAAGATCAAGGCGTCGAAAGTACCGGCGTTCAAGGCTGGCAAGACCCTGAAGGATGCCCTAAACTAAGCGGCTTGCGCTTGGTTTTGGGTGCTTAGCTCAGCGGTAGAGCGTCGCCCTTACAAGGCGGTGGTCGTAGGTTCGATCCCTACAGCACCCACCAGATAGTGCGGAGTGGTAGTTCAGTTGGTTAGAATGCTGGCCTGTCACGCCGGAGGTCGCGGGTTCGAGTCCCGTCCACTCCGCCACATTTTGCAAGGGCGCCCGTGTGGCGCCCTTGTCGTTTGAGTCACGCGTGCGCGGGCTGCGTCTTCGTCGACCCGGCACGTACCGGTGAGACACGCAGGTGTCTCGCATGCGTCACGCGCGTTGCGCGCTTTCAACCACGTTGCGGGAAGATCTCAATGCTGCAAGCAATGCGTAACAAGATGCACGGTTGGCCCTCCATCATCGTGCTTGGCGTTGCCGTCGCGGCAATGTCGTTGTTCGGCATGGAAGGTTATCTGGGCTCAAGCAGCGATACCTATGTGGCGAAAGTAGGCAAGCGCGAGATCAGCCAGACCGCGTTCCAGAATCGAATGAACCAGTTGCGGCAGCAGGTCAGCGCCCAGCAAGGCGAACATTTCGATTCTTCCATCTTCGAAAAGCCGGAGACCAAACTCAGCGTACTGGACGGCTTGATCAACGAGCAGCTGTTGTTGCAGGCCAACGACGATTGGGGCATGCGCGTGTCCGATCAGGCGCTGCGCAGTGCGATCGCGGAAATCCCCGCGTTTCAGGTCAACGGCAAATTCGATGCCACCAGTTACCGCGCGTTCCTGACCAGCGACGGCAAGACCCCGGACATGTTCGAGGGCGAAATCCGCGCGTCCCTGGCGACACAACTGTTGCCCCAGGCGATCACTGACAGCACGATCATCAGCGATGGCCGGGTCGATGATTTCCTGAGCCTGGTCACTCAGCGCCGCGATCTTCGTTATTTCCTGTTGCCGAAGCCGGAGCCTGCCGACAAGGAGGTTACCGATGGCCAGATCGAGTCCTGGTACAAATCGCACCAGGCCGACTACATGAATCCCGAACAAGTTTCGGTGAAATACGTCGAGGTGGATGCCGCCAAGCTCAAGCCGGAAGCCACCCCCAGCGACGAGGAATTGAAGGCACGTTATGCGGATGAAAAGCAACGCTTCGTTCAACCGGAGCAACGTCTGGTCTCGCATATCCTGATCAACGTGCCGTCCAACGCAACCCCGGAACAGCAGAAGGCCGCGCTTGCCAAGGCTGACAAGATCGCGGCCGAGGCGACTCCCGCGAACTTCGCCAGTCTGGCGGAGAAAGACTCGCAGGATCTGGGCTCGCGGCGGCAGGGCGGTGACCTGGGCTGGCTCGAGAAGGGTGTGACCAATGCGGCCTTCGATTCGGCGATGTTCTCGCTGCAGCAGGGCCAGATCTCCAAACCCGTGCTGTCGTCCGATGGTTATCACATCATCTGGCTGCGCAATATCCGCAGCGGTGAGTCGAAACCGTTCGCCGAGGTGCGCGATCAACTGGTCAAAGAGGCGACCAAGTCCGCGCGCGATCACCAGTACAACGAGTTGGCTGGAAAGATGGCCGACCAGACCTACTCGAACCCTGCTTCGCTTGAGCCGGCGTCGGTAGCGCTCGGCCTGCCCATCACCACCACGCCGCTGTTCTCGCGCACGAACGGCACTGGCCTGACGGCCAACCCCAAGATTGTCGCTGCCGCGTTCAGCGACGACGTGCTGGTTCACGGCAACAATTCCGGACTGATCGACTTGGGCAATAACCACTCGGTCGTGATCCACGTGGACAAGCATGTGCCGGCGGCGCCAAAGCCGTTGTCGGAGGTCCGCGCGCAGGTACAACAAAGCATCATCGGCGAGCGCGTCGCCGCCGCGGCCCGCAAGGAGGCTGACGGCGCGCTGGCGCAGCTTCGCCAGGGCAAAGCCGTGGATGTCGTGGCCAAGTCACTCGGTGCGAAGGTGGTCAGTGCGCCCGATGCCATGCGCGGGCAGTCGGTGCAGGTGCCGGCACCTGTGTTGAAAGAAGCGTTCCTGTTGCCGCATCCGACGGCACCGGACAAGCCGGGATTTGCCATCGTCGACATGGGCGATGGTGGCTTCGCGCTGTTGGCGGTGGACAAGGTGCAAGCCGGTGACTTGTCCAAGGTGACCGCGGAAGAGCGCGACACGTTGCGCCACCAGATGGCCCAGGCCTATGGGTCCGAGGCAACGCGTGAGCTGGTGGAGATGCTCCGCTCGAAGACCAAGATCAAGATCAACAAGAATCTGATGTAGGTTTTGCTGGTTGCCGACTCCGCGTGACAACGCGGAGTGCGGGACATCGCGGCGGCGGGTTTGCTTGCGGGCGGCGGTCCGGATGCAGGCGTCGCGCGCTCGATTCAGTCGACCACGTCAAGCTGCAACACTTGGCCCGGCTGGATCGCCAGTTCCCCGGGAAGGTGGTTCAGTTGTTCCAGGCGAGCGACGCTGGTGGAGTACTCGCGCGCGATCTGCCACAGGGTTTCGCCGGCGCTGACGACATGCGTCCTGTGCTGGGGCCGGGAGGATGCGGTTTCGTGATCTGCTGCGGCCGTCGACGCCGGCTGGTTCGCGATGCTCTGGTCGGGCAAGGCGGCCAGGGCAACCTGTAATTGATCAGCATGCCTGGCCGGCAGCATCAGATACGAAACAGCGGCGGGTTCGCGCCGGTCATTCGCGAACGCCGGATTGAGCTGCCTCAGCGCGGCAACCGGCATGCCCGCCAGCTTGGCAACTCGGGCGAACGTCATGGAATGCGCCACCGACGTCTGTACCAGACGCTCGCTATCGGGGAGGATCGGCAGGCTGACCTGGAAGCGTTCCGGCTCGCGTACCACACAGGCGATCGCCAGCAGTTTGACCAGATGCTCGCGCGTGGTCCGGTGCACCGGCATATCGGGAATCACCGGCTCATCCGCTGGCGCACCCTGTTTTCGGGTCAGTCGGCGCAGCCCGAATTCGCCGGCGTTATAGGCATAGTCGGCGACGCGCCAATCGTGGAATTGATCGTGATATTGCTGCAGCAACTTCATCACGGCATGCGTCGCAGCGGGCAGGTCCAGCCGGGCGTCATAGTGACGGTCAATGCGCAAACCCATGGATCGGCCGGTCACCGGCATGATCTGCCACATGCCGGCGGCGTGGTGCTTGCGTGCCGGAACGGGTTGATAGAGGCTTTCCACCCACGGCAGCAGCACGAATTCACCGGGAACGCGATAGTTCGCGGCGACCTGCTGCACGTAAACCAGTCGTGGCAGCGCCCGGCGCAGGTTCTGCTCGAAAAGCTCCGGATTGTGGGTGTAGCGCTGCGCCCATGCCACGACCGACGGATCGGCGTTGCAATCGGCCATGGCGAAGCTGCTGCGCAGCCTGTCCCATACGTTCTCGGTCGGTATTGGCGCGGCCATGGCCACCGTGACCGACGGAGCGGGAAGGGCGGAAGGGGCGAGGGGCGTGATCGTGATTGGCGGACGTGGGGCCTGCGAGGGAAGACTGGCGCAAGCGGACAGCAAGACAGCCATCGACAGCGGCAACAGGCAACGAGTCGATATCTTCATGCGCGAAAGGCGTCCTTGGCGGCGCGTACTGCCGCAAATCGCGCGACCCGATCGCCCACGACACCTTGCCGGGAGCACCAGTCAATCACCGCTTCGGTGTCGACCCGCAAAAACGGATTGGTGGCCAGTTCGTCATTCAGCGCGACGGGCAGGGTGGGCTGACGGGCTGCGCGCAACCGGGTCACTTGCTGGCAGCGCAACTGCAGCGGGCGATTGGTCGGATCCACGGCGTCGGCGAAGCGGCCGTTCGCCTCGGTGTATTCGTGTCCTGCGCAGACGAGCGTTTCAGCCGGCAGTGCTGCCAGCCGGTCCAGCGAGTCCAGCATCTGGGCCGGGGTGCCCTCAAACAACCGGCCGCAGCCGAGGCTGAACAAGGTATCTCCGCACAGCAGCAACCCGTTGCCGACGTAGCCGACGTGGGTGAGCGTGTGTCCCGGGATCGACAGTACGTCGAAACTCATCTTCGGCTCGTTCAGTTCGATTCTGTCGCCGTCCCCCACCCGGTGCGTCGTGCACGCGATGCGATCGTCCGCGGGTGCATATACCGGAGCCGCATGACGATGCTGCAGGGCGGCTGCGCCACCGATGTGATCGGGATGGTGATGGGTCAGCACGATGGCGCGCAATTGCAGTTGCCGCGTGTGCAAGGCGTGTTCGACGACTTCCGCATCGCCTGGATCGACGACCACGGCGTCGCCGCGGTCATCGTGAAGCAGCCAGATGTAGTTGTCGGCCAGAGCCGGTAGCGGTATCAGGTGCAAGGGCATTCCCGCGGTGTTCGGACGGTGTCGACAGGATCCTGGATGCCGCACTAGCGACGACTGATGGAGCCTTTCCCGATGGGCATAGTCGGTCGACTATAAACGGGGTATTCCTGCAATTCGTTAGCGTTGCGTTAAATCACCGCCCGGGCATTCAGTTGCGTGCGGCGTGTCCCGTCGACGCGTTCCGATGTCATCAACCGTTAAACTGGACGCTCACGACTGATCCTGGAATGGGCTGCATGCAGCAACATGACGACGCCATCTATGTCAGTGCACCTCTGCGCCGTTTGCGCGATGCACAGACGCAGGTGCTGATGCCTGAGCTACAGCGTTGCGTCGGTACGCACGCCCTGCTGCTGGGCGCCGCCGACAACGACACGCCGCCGTCGTTGCCGATGCTGGGCTGCTGGGTTCGCCTGTACCAGAATGAAGGGCACTACGAAGGTGACCTGCGCGCCGCGGCGGATGAGCCGCTGCCCTTTGTCGACGATGCGTTCGACCTGGTGCTCTTGCGGCATGCGCTGGAGGTGTCGCCAGTGGCCTCTGACTTGCTGGTCGATGCCATCCGGGTGCTCGCGCCCGGCGGGGTGCTGGCGCTTGCCGGGGTCCATCCGGCCAGTACCTGGTCGCCGTGGTTGCGTTGGCGGACACGAGGCCGATCGCTACGCCTGCAATGGCCGTTGCGGCTGCGGCAAATGCTGCGCCATGAGGGACTCAGAATCGAGTTGGCGCAAAGAGTGGGCCGCGGCTGGCCCGGGTTGCCATCATCGGGCAGTGTGCCAGGCAATACATTGGGCGGTGGCTATGTGTTGATTGCCCGCAAGCAGCGGCGGTTGGTCACGCCGCTGCGGATCAAGCCGGTCAACGTGGCGGTACCGGCGGGCGGTCGACTGTCGCCAGATGTGCGCCGCGCCGCAACGTTGCGAACAACAGAGGTGCGTGAGCAGGCATGAGTGAAGTGGAAGCATTTACCGATGGGGCGTGCCTCGGCAATCCCGGGCCTGGCGGCTGGGCGGCGCTGTTGCGTGCCAAAGGGGGCGAGCGCATGTTGGCAGGCAGTGAAGCCGCCACCACCAATAACCGGATGGAGCTGATGGCCGCCATCGGCGCGCTGGAAGCGCTGAAGCGGCCGTGTGCAGTGACCCTCACCACCGATTCGCGCTACGTCATGCAGGGCATCGAGCAATGGGTGCCCAAATGGCGGGCGAATGGCTGGCGCACCGCCGACCGGAAGCCGGTGAAAAATCAGGATCTGTGGCAGCGTCTGTCGGCCGCTGTCGGCACCCATCAGGTACGTTGGAAGTGGGTGAAAGGCCACAATGGCCACGTGGAGAACGAGCGTGTCGACCAAGCCGCGCGTGAGCAGGCCGAACTGATCAGGGCAAGTGCATGAGGCAGGTTGTTCTCGACACCGAAACCACCGGTCTGGAAGTGCGCCAAGGGCACCGGCTGGTGGAGATCGCCGGTGTCGAGATGATCGAGCGCCGGCTGACCGGGCGGCAATACCAGACCTACCTGAACCCGGGTCGGGCGATCGATGCAGGCGCGCGCCAGGTCACCGGGATCGAGGATGAATTCCTGCTCGACAAGCCTCGTTTTGCCGATGTGGTGGAGGAATTCCTCGCCTTCATCGACGGCGCCGAGCTGGTCATCCACAACGCCAGTTTCGACATCGGTTTTCTCGATGCCGAACTGGCGCGCCTGGGTGGCGATGATCGCATCGGCAATCATTGCACGGTGCTTGACACGCTGGCGATGGCGCGTGTCCGTTATCCCGGCCAGCGCAACAGCCTGGATGCGCTGTGCAAGCGGCTCGGCGTGGACAGTTCGCGGCGCGACCTGCACGGCGGACTCATCGACGCGCAGTTGCTGGCGGACGTCTACCTCGGCATGACCTCGGGACAGGTCGGATTCGATCTTGGATTCGACGCTGGCGCAGACCGGCATACGGCGGTGGCCACCGTGTCGGTATCGTTGCAGGTCCGTCCGTGCGTATTGCGCGCCACGGCCGAAGAATTGCTGCGCCACGAACGGCGGCTCGATGCGCTGGACCAGAGTGCGGGCGGGCACAGCCTGTGGCATCAGCTGGCTTGATCGCCACCACGCTGGCAGCGATGCTCAGCTGGAACGCACTAGCACAACGCTGATATTGTCGCCGCCGCCAGCATCGAGCGCGCTCAGCAAAAGGTGATCGGCACATTCCTGTGCGGTGAGATCGGTGCGCGCGACCGTTCGCGCAATCGAAGCGTCATCGACATCCTCGGTCAAACCATCGCTGCACAGCAGGAAGGTCATGCCCGGCTCGAGCGCGCCTCTGGACATGCCGATGTGCAACTGCGGGGTGGCGGTCACCCCGAGCGCCTGGGTGAGCACGTTTCGTTGTGGATGGCGAGCTGCCTGCGCCGGGTCCAGCTGGCCGGCCTTGACCAGGGCCTGCACCAGCGAGTGGTCGTGGCTGACCTGGCGCAACGTTTGCTGCCACAGATATATCCGGCTGTCGCCGACCCAGGCGACCTCGTAGCTGCTTCCGGCAATCCGCAATGCGGCAATCGTGGTGCCCATCGGCAGGATGTCGGAACCTGGGCGACTGTGCGCGAGCAACTTTTCGGCAGCGCCGTTGATCGAGTCGATCAAGCCGAGCCCGGCGCTGACCCCCGCAACCATGGCATCGCGCACCAAGGCCGACGCCACTTCCCCGTGCTGGTGGCCGCCCATGCCGTCGGCGACCAGAAACAAGCCGAGTGACACATCGGCGTGGTAGGTATCCTCATTGCGTGTGCGGCGCAGGCCGACATGGGTTCCGTGTCCGAGTTCGATCATGTGCGTTCAATCAGGGCAAGCTGCTGCAGCATGCCGCAAGCCCCGGTCATTGTCACGGCAAGTTCGCTCGCGTATGATTCCCGGCTCGCATGCGCCACCGTGCACCCATCTGGAGAGGTGGCAGAGTGGTCGAATGTACCTGACTCGAAATCAGGCGTACGTGTAAGCGTACCGTGGGTTCGAATCCCACCCTCTCCGCCAGATACGCAAAACGCCCCACGTGGGGCGTTTTGCGTATCTGGCGGAGAGGGTGCTGTGGACAAAGCCACTGGTTCGACAATTTTGTCTGGAACAAAATTGGACAGCCGCAGGCTGGCCCTGAAGCGCGCAGCGCGGAAGGGTGAGGCCCAGGAAGGGCCGAACAATCCCACCCCTCACGTTGCCAAAGACCTCATCGAAATGGGGGCGTTTTGCGTAACTGGGGAAGAGGGTGCCAAGGACGAACCCACTCGGGCTACTCGGCATATCCTGTGCCTCGCCTTCGGGCCATCGCTGCGCCGATGTCCGCCTACGGCATCCTCCCCCCGTGGTCGGCGAATTCTTGGCTCATCCAAGCAGGCTTTTTTGCGTCTCGCGCAGAGACGTTGCTTGTTCGGCCCACCGCCACGTACCCCAAAAACAAAGGCCGCTCACGCGGCCCTTGTCTTCCCATGAATCACGCCATCCTCAGAACTTGTACGTGCCCGTCAGGCTGAGCACGTCGCCGTGATCCTTGAACTTGCCGTCCATGTGACCGGCACCCAGACCAAGCTGGTTGGTCATCTGTACGTCGGCATCGCTGACAAACTGGTGCTGGTAGCCAAAATCGACTGCCAGCTGGTTTGTGGCCTGGTAACCGAAGCCAAAACCGAGCAGCCGGCGATTACCGTCCGGGATGCGTGGATCACGGCTGACGATGTTGGTGGGCGACTCGTCGAAGCCCACGCCGGCACGCAAGGTCCACTGGTCGCTCAGCTTGTAGTCGCCGCCAACGGCGTACACCCAGCTGTTCTTGTATTGCTCCGGCAAGCTGACCAAAGTCTGCCCGTCGGATTTCAGCGAGAGGGTCTTGAAGCTCGACCAACCGGTCCACTTGATCGAGCCGGCGAGGGTGAACCGATCGTTGAATGCATGCACCCAATCCAGGCTGGCAAAGGCGGGCGTATCGAGCGTCGCGGCTGCAGGACCGCCATCCGGGTTGAGCATCGGCAAACCGGCGGTCGGGGCGAGGAGCGGACCCCCGACAATGAGCGCCTTGCCCATCGCGCCGCCGTAAATGGCGTAGTTGCCGCCCAAGGTCTGGTTGATCCGCGAATGGTAGCTCAGGCCAATGCTGTCGGCCGTGGTCGGCTTGTACTCGAATCCGGCAAAATAACCGACCGCCGTCTTCTTGAGGTCCACGTTGAGTTGCTCGTCGGCCCCTTGCGGAGGTCCATAGGGCGACGGGGCGCCGAGCGCACCATACAAAGCGGCCGCGGTACCGGTGGTGTCCAGCACGGTGTTCAGTTGCGCCTTGGTGCGCTGGCCGACCACGCCTACGCCAACGGAGAACTGATCGGTGACCTTGAAGCCGGCGGACAAGCTCACGGCGATCGACTGCAGACTGGTCTTGGTACCGAAATAACGGCCTTGCCAGGTCGGGTTGTACTCGCTGACCAGACCGAACGGCACGGTGAGGCTGCCGCCGATGGTCAGGCGATCCGTGACCGGTGCGGCGAACGCGATGTTGGGAAACGGTATGAACTTGCCGAAACCATCCGGGTTGTTGCCACTGACCGGACGGCCCGCGACATCGGTGAACGAGCCTTCGAATTTGGCGCTGGGGCGGATGCCGGTAGCGGTGACCTGGAGCACCGGGGCGTCGAAGAAGGCCATCGCCGCCGGGTTGTTGTAAGCCGCGGTGGGATCATTGGCAAACAACGAACCACCGGCGTTGGCGCGGGCCCAGCCAGCGGCATTGTCGGTGGGAAGCTGGAACGAACCGGCTTGGGCGCATAGCGGCAACGCGAGCGCGCCGGCGACGGCCAGGGCGAGGCTGGCGTGGGTTCCAAGTCGGATGAGGCGTGGTGAGATATGACGGTTCAAGGGGATTCTCCTGTGACTTAAAGGTCCGATTCGGATGGTTTTCGTCGGATTGGGGTGGGGCGTCGGGGTATCGAGATCGTCGCTGGTCGACGTGTATTTCCTGGGGCTTTTCAGGACGTCAGCTCTCCTTCCTTTGACCACTCCGGTGAGATCGAACGCTGGGGTGGTTCTTGCTCTGCCGGGGCGGGCGCTTCAGCACTGGTCCTGGCGGTGGTGCTGTCGAGCTGCAGCACGCGCTCGATCACATTGAGTTGCTCCGGTGTGCCAAACGGGGCGGTGAGGATCGGTGCCAGCAGGGAGACCAGCCTTGCCAGCAGTTCGGTGTCGTTGATGTCCTCACCTTGGCTGATGCTGGCGATCAGCGCCTGCATGTCCTCGCCCGCCAGCATGCCGGACAGCGCCTTCAGCGCGAAGTGCAGGCGCAGCCCGAGCTCCCGTCGCGGCAGCGCGGGCAGCGTACGCGAGAAGGCTTCGAAGAAGCGTCCGGAGATGGGTCGGTAGTGCGCTTCCAGATAACTGCGGATGAACGGGGACGGATCGCTGTAAACGCGTCCCAGCAAACGCATGAAAGCCGGTCCGGACATGTCGCCGTGACTGAGCCGGAACGCTGGAATGAACAACATCGCCAGCACCGCCGCGGCAGTCAGTCCGTCCGCATGTCGTTCCTCGCAAGCGCTCAGCAACTGCAGACGCTCGCGGTTGAGGCGGTCCAGGCGTTGCGAGAGCACCTCGTGCATCAAGGCTTCCTTGCTGCCGAAGTGATAGTTCACCGCGGCGAGATTGGCGCTGGCCCGCGCCGTGATATGGCGCAACGACATCGCTTCATAGCCACTCTCGATGAACAGCCACTCGGTGGCCTCGAGCAGGCGCTTGCGCGTTTCACTGTGGCCGGTGCGTTGAGTTCTGCCCAAGGTGTGCCCTGTGACGCCGGATAAGGTGACATCGCAACCGCTTCAAGTACGAACTTGAAACATGTGTATGAACGTTAACCGTAGTGCTCATGACAGGCAAGCTGCAGCGCAAGATGGATGGCCTGCCGTGCCGGCACCGTCGGCAATGGCCGCAAGTACATGAAAGCGTTGCCTGGCCTGCAGCGCAGGGAGCCGGCTTGCCTTGCAGACAGGAAAGGGCCGGACGAATCCGACCCTTTTGTTGCGATGCAATAATGAACGACAAAGAGCCGTTCAGCCTACATGGATCAGCCAGCCTTCTTTTTCGCCAGTCGCAGCCACGTATCGACCACGGTATCGGGGTTCAGCGAGAGCGATTCGATCCCTTGCTCCATCAACCACTCGGCCAGGTCGGGATGATCGCTGGGACCCTGTCCGCAGATGCCGATGTACTTGCCCTTGGCGCGGGCGGTCTTGATGGCCATGGCCAGCAACTTTTTCACCGCAGCGTTGCGCTCGTCGAACAGGCTGGCGACGATGCTGGAATCGCGATCGAGGCCCAGGGTGAGCTGGGTGAGATCGTTGGAACCGATCGAGAAGCCGTCGAAGATGTCGAGGAATTCGTCGGCCAGCAGCGCGTTCGATGGCACCTCGCACATCATGATGACCTTCAGGCCCTGCTCGCCCTGCTTGAGACCGTTTTTGGCGAGCACCTCGATGACCTTGCGGCCTTCGTCCAGGGTGCGCACGAATGGAATCATCGCCCACACGTTGTCCAGGCCCATCACCTCGCGCACGTGCTTGAGCGCCTTGCACTCCAGGGCGAAGGCCTCGGCGAAGCTCGGATCGACATAGCGGCTGGCGCCGCGGAAGCCGATCATCGGATTCTCTTCGTGCGGTTCGTAGCGCGAACCGCCGAGCAGGCCCGCGTACTCGTTGGACTTGAAGTCGGACAGGCGCACGATCACCGGCTTCGGGTACACCGAGGCGGCAATGGTGGCGATGCCTTCGGCGAGTCGATCGACGTAGAACTCGACCGGACCGGCGTAGCCGGCGATGCGCTCGTCGATCTTCGCTTTCGTTTCCGCGTCCTGCTTGGCGTATTCCAGCAGTGCCTTCGGGTGCACACCGATATGGCTGGCGATGATCATTTCCAGGCGGGCCAGGCCGATGCCCGCATTCGGCAACTGGCCGAAGTCGAACGCGCGCTCGGGGTTGGCCACATTCATCATGATCTTCAGCGGTGCCTCGGGCATGTCGCCCAGATCGGCGGTGATGCGCTCGAACTTCAGGATGCCTGCGTAGATCGTGCCGGTATCGCCTTCGGCGCAGGATACGGTGACGTCGGCGCCGTCGGGGATCAGTTCCATCCCATTGCCGGTGCCGACCACGGCCGGTACGCCCAGCTCGCGGGCGATGATCGCGGCGTGACAGGTGCGCCCACCGCGGTTGGTCACGATGGCGGAGGCACGCTTCATCACCGGCTCCCAGTCGGGATCGGTCATGTCCGCGATCAGCACGTCGCCAGCCTGCACCTTGTTCATGTCGGACAATGAGCGGATGACGCGGGCCTTGCCGGCGCCGATCTTCTGGCCGATCGAGCGCCCCTCGACCAGCACCTTGCCCTTTTCGCTCAGGTGGAAGCGTTCGAGTTGGGTCGCGTGCGAGCGCGACTTCACCGTTTCCGGACGTGCCTGCACGATGTAGATCTTGCCGGTGTTGCCGTCCTTCGCCCACTCGATGTCCATCGGCCGGTCGTAGTGCTTCTCGATCGTCAATGCCTGGCGGGCAAGTTCCTGCACATCCTCGTCGCTGATGCAAAACTTGTTGCGCAACTCCGCCGGAGTGTCTTCAGTACGAACCCGCTCGCCCGGCGCGTCGGAATACACCATGCGCAGTTGCTTGGCGCCGAGACTGCGGCGCAGGACGGCAGGCTTGCCCTCGCGCAGGGTCGGCTTGAACACGTAGAACTCGTCCGGGTTCACCGCGCCCTGCACGACCATTTCACCCAGGCCATAGGAGCCCGTGACGAACACCACGTCGCGGAAACCCGATTCGGTGTCCAGCGTGAAAAGGACGCCGGAAGCGCCGATATCCGAGCGCACCATCAACTGCACGCCGGCGGAGAGGAACACGTCCTCGTGCTTGAACCCCTGATGCACGCGATACGCAATGGCGCGGTCGTTGTACAGCGACGCGAAAACGTCCTTCACCTTGTGCAGCACGTCATCAATGCCGATCACGTTGAGGAAGGTTTCCTGCTGACCCGCGAACGAAGCGTCCGGCAGGTCTTCGGCGGTGGCCGACGAGCGCACCGCGACCGGGATATCGGGATATTTTTGCGATCGTCCCTGATCGCCAGAATCAAAAACCGGCGATCCATCGCCGGACTTTTCAACAAGAGCGGCGTCCTTGCATAGCTTGAGGTAAGCCTCGCGAATCGCCTGTTCGAGTTCGGCGGGCAGGGCGGTGTCGACAATCCAGCCGCGGATCTCCTTGCCGCCGGCCACGAGGGCATCGACGTCGTCGACGTCGAGGTGCGTCAGCCGGTCCTGGATGCGTTTGGCCAAGCCACTTTTCTCGAGATACTGCTGGAACGCATCGGCGGTGGTGGCAAATCCTCCCGGCACGGAGACACCGAGTTTGGCCAGGTTGCCGATCATCTCGCCGAGCGAAGCGTTCTTGCCGCCGACCTTGCCCAGGTCAGTCATGCGCAGTTGGTCGAGCCACAGCACCAGATCGTTCAAGGGTATCTCCTCGGAATCGCGGAAGGTCACAAACGGAAGGCGTCACCCGGTCGCCGAGTGAGTCACAAAGAACTGGTATTGTCCGCTGCCGATGGTGCGCAGCACAAGAAGACCAATGCGCGGCGATGTCATTCCAACCCCATACCAGTCGGCGAATCGTCAACCAGCGACAGCGTTTCACGCTTGCGTTAAGGTGCCGGGAAGCAATCCATGGCCAGACCGATTTCACATGAAGCGAACCGTGTTTTTCATCTCCGATTCCACTGGTATTACCGCCGAGACGATCGGCAACAGCATCCTGGCGCAGTTCGAAGGCGTGCAGTTCGTCAAGCATCGGCTGCCGTTCATCGACGATGCGCACAAGGCCGAAGTGGCCGCGCTGCGGATCAAGACCAACTATGCACAAAGCGGCAAGCGTCCGATCGTGGTCAATACCATGGCCGAGCGCGCCCTGTGCGACATCGTGGCGACCAGCGGCGCCTTGATGCTGGACGTGTTCGCGCCGTTCATCGGGCCGCTGGAAGAGGAACTGGAGACGCGGCGTTCCGGCGCGGTGAACCGCTCGCACGGCGTCGTCGACTTCGACAAGTACGAAGCGCGCATCAACGCCACCAATTACACGCTCTCGCACGATGACGGGATCGACGTGGATTATCGGGATGCCGATCTGATCCTGGTCGGCGTTTCGCGCTCGGGCAAGACCCCGACCTGTCTGTACATGGCCTTGCATTACGGCGTCAGCGCCGCCAATTATCCACTGACTGACGAGGACCTCGAAAAGCTGGAACTGCCTGCGCGCCTGCGGCCGTACAAGGATCGGCTGTATGGTTTGACCATTGACGCACAGCGTCTGGCGCAGATCCGCGAACAACGTCGTGCCGGCAGTCGTTATGCCACCCTGCAGCAGTGTCGCTGGGAGCTGGCGCAGGCCGACCGCCTGATGCGACAGGCGGGCATTCCGAGTCTGAATACCACGCACGTGTCGATCGAGGAGATCGCCAGCAAGATCTTCGACCGCTTCGGCATCGAGCGGACCATGTTCTGAAATCCGGGAGTTTGCTCGTTCCGCATGAATGCCGTACTGGACAATCGCTGCAGCCTGTTGCCGGGACGGTTCGAGGTTCTGATGGGTCTGTATGCGGAGAACTATCATCGATTGTCGCGCCTGTTCGCACCGCAAAATCTCGCGCCAGGTCGTCATGTATCGCGCGTGGATGATGGCCTGGACGTGCACCTGAATGTGCAGGAACTCCATCCCTACACGGTCGAGCTGGAACTTACCTACGCTTTCGTCGATGCACACACGGGGCACCGCGCGCCGTCCGCGCAATTGCGCATGTATACCGATGCGCATGTGGCCGAAGCATTGCATTGCCATCCGGGCCAGCATCTGTGGCAAGTCCTGGGGCCGTTCCCGCCGGCGCACTCGGTGTTCCAGTACCGGCTGCGCATGAATCGCTTTTTGTCGCGCTGGCTGGAATATCTCGCCGAGCAGCGGCACGGTATCGACACGTTGAAGCGTGTGGATTGAGCCGGGCTTCGAAGCGTCGCGGTGTGGCCTCTGCGGCCAACAAAAAACCCGCGCGAGGCGGGCTTCTTGTTGAGATGATGGCGGAGTGGACGGGACTCGAACCCGCGACCTCCGGCGTGACAGGCCAGCATTCTAACCAACTGAACTACCACTCCGCAGTTGCAACCTTTTTCCAGCGTACGCGAGCCAATCTGGCGTCCCCACGGGGATTCGAACCCCGGTCGCCACCGTGAAAGGGTGATGTCCTAGGCCTCTAGACGATGGGGACAATCAAATTGGTGGAGCCAGGCGGGATCGAACCGCCGACCTCCTGCATGCCATGCAGGCGCTCTCCCAGCTGAGCTATGGCCCCGCCGCTGGAAGCCGAGAAGAATAGGGTGGGGTCGCCTTTCCGTCAAGCCTTTTCTCCGCGGCCGGGACCCGTCGCGCGGTGGTGTTCGCAGCGTGCTCGCCGTGGACTGCGCAGGATCCCGAGGGCAGTCGTTTATGCTGCAGCGACGAACGTGATTGCAAGGGTGGGCGATGCAGGAAATCGGCTTTATTCGCGATCTGGCCGTGGTGATGCTGGTGGCCGGCGCCACCACGATCCTGTTCCAGCGCATGCGTCAGCCGGTGCTGTTGGGTTACATCCTGGCCGGCGTGCTGATCGGTCCACATACCCCGGGCGTGCTGGTCGGCGATGCGCGGACGATCGACGACATCTCCAATCTCGGCGTGGTGTTGCTGATGTTCACGCTGGGACTGGAGTTCAGCGTGCGCAAGCTGCGCGAACTCGGCATCGGCGTGCTCGCGGTGGCGGTGGGCGAGGTCGGATTGATGCTGTGGATCGGTTTCGGTATCGGCAGCGCGTTCGGCTGGAAGGGCATGGATGCACTGTTTCTGGGTGCCATCATTTCATTGTCCTCGACCATGGTGGCAACTCGCACGCTTTCCGAGAACGGGCAGCGCCACCAGCCGTTTGCACAATTGGTGGTGGGGCTGCTGGTGGCAGAAGACATGTTGGCCATCGTGATGCTGACCCTGCTTACCGCGGTCGCGATCGGTGGGTCGGTGCAGGCGGATGCCGCGTTCACGCTGATCGGCCATCTGGGACTGTTCGTGGTGGTCGGGATGATCCTGGGCCTGCTGCTGCTGCCGCGACTGGTGGACTACGTGGCGGGGTTCGGCAGGGATGAAACCCTGCTCGTCAGCGTGCTCGGGATCTGCTTCGGCGCCAGCCTGCTGGCAGCCTGGATGGGCTTCAGCGTCGCGCTTGGCGCCTTCCTGGCGGGCGCGGTGGTCGCCGAATCACGCAGTGCCGGACGCGTGGTCCATCTGGTGGAGCCGTTGCGCGACATGTTCGCCGCGCTGTTTTTCGTGGCGATCGGGCTGAAGATCGACCCGGCCATGCTGCTTCAATATGCGTTGCCGGCGCTGCTGATTGCCGGCGTGGTCATCGTCGGCAAATCGCTGGCATGCAGCCTGGGCTTCTTCATCGTCGGTCGCGAACCGCGCACGGCGATGCGGGCCGGGCTGGGCATGGCCCAGATCGGGGAATTCTCGTTCGTGATCGCCACGCTCGGGCTGTCGCTCGGCGTGATCAGCGACTTCATCTATCCGGTGGCCGTGGCGGTCTCGGTGTTGTGCATGGCGGTGTCGCCGTACATGTCGCGCTCGGCCAACACCTTGGTCAACGGGCTGCGGGCGGTGACGCCGCGATCGCTGCGGTTGCTGGCAACCAGTTACAACGGCTGGCTGGAACAGCTCCGACCGGTCAACGAGAACGCCGCGCTCGCGGCCATCTTTCGTCGCCTGCTGTGGCACATCGGGGTCAATATCCTGCTGGTGGTGACCTTGTTCATGGCCGGGGCCTACGTCAACGCGCATGGCTGGACCTGGTTCTCCACCCTGGGCATCGGACGCGAGATGCGACATACGCTGATCTGGGCGTGCGCGTTGTTCCTGTCATTGCCGATGTTGATCGCGGTGTACCGCAAGGCCGAAGCGCTGGGCATGCTGCTGGCCGAGATCGGCATCCGCGAGCGTTTCGCCCGCTCCTATACCCACGCCATCCGCACCGTGCTGGCGCGGTTGATCCCGCTGGCCACGCTGGGGATGTTGGCCATCCTGCTGAGTGCGCTGAGCTCGGCCATCCTGCCACCGCGTGGCGTCGCACTCTCCCTGCTGGTGGCCGGCGTGATCCTGGCCGTGGTGCTGTGGCGCGGCCTGGTGCGAATGCACGCGCGCCTGCAGGCGGCCCTGAAGGAGACCTTGAGCAAACCGGAGCTCCCCGGGGATTAGGAGAGCGGTTGGGCTTTGGTTGGCCGGTCTGCGAATCCGCCTGTGCGGTTTACAACCTGCCGATTCCTGGTCCATGGAACGACCATGGGCCCGCCGACTGGCTCCTGGAGAAACCTGAACCTTTATGCCGACTGACGGTCTCAGGGCTCAGCCGTTGCCAACAGAGGGTTGGCACCGCACAATGCGTGGCCTGCCTCCATCGAGGAGGCTCCAGCCGGCGTTGCCGGCATATTCAATTTCACGAGGGAGTTACGAATGAAGCACTTTCTGCGTCCCACGCTGACGGCGGTGGCCATGACCGTCGCGCTGGGCATGACTGCTGGCGCCATTGCCCAGACCGCCAAGACCGGTGCGGCTGCGCCCGTCGACAAGACGAAGGCGAGCTACGTGTTCGGCTACTACAAGATGGGTGAGAGCGTGCCGCCGATCCTGCGCGAGGAAATGGATCCGGCCGCCGTGGCGCGGGGTGTGCAGGCAGCCTTGTCCGGTCAGAAATCGACGGTGAGCGAGGCGGATGCCAAGCAGGTGTACGAAGCGTTCATGACCAAGGTCCAGGCCAAGTTCGAGGCCGAGCGCGCCAAGGAAGCGTCCAAGAACAAGGCCGAAGGCGACGCCTTCTTTGCCAAGAACAAGAGCGCTGCTGGCGTGAAGACCACCGCTTCCGGCCTGCAGTACCAGGTGATCACCGCCGGCACCGGCGCCCGCCCGGGTCCGAACGACACGGTGGAGATCAACTACACCGGTTCCTTCCTCGACGGTCAGGTGTTCGATTCGTCCGCCAAGCACGGCCCGAAGCCGGCCTCCATTCCGGTGGCCAACGTGATCCCCGGCTTCCGTGAGGGCTTGCAGCTGATGCAGGTCGGTGGTCATTACAAACTGTTCATTCCGGCGTCGCTGGCCTACGGTGCCGAACCGCAGCCGCCGATGCCGCCGAACGCGACGCTGATCTTCGACGTGACCCTGGTCAAGACCGGTCCGACGCCGGCAGGCGCAGCTCCAGACGGCCAGCCTTCGGGCGGCCAGTAAGTACCAATCGCAACAGGTACGCAGAAGGGCGCGAAGCGATTCGCGCCCTTCTGCGTTTTCGGCTTCGCAATCGCCGCGCCGCGTTGGCCCGCGTTAGAATCGGCGGTTCACGTTCAAGGGAACCGCAGCCACGATGATGAAGGTCACGATCTTTGGTACTGGTTATGTGGGGCTGGTTACCGGCGCCTGTCTGGCCGAGATGGGCAACCATGTCCTTTGTGTCGACATCGATGCGGCGAAGGTGGCACGCCTGAAACACGGCGAGATCCCGATCTACGAGCCAGGTCTCGAAGCCATCGTGCAACGCAATCACGCCCAGGGTCGCCTCGACTTCACCACGACGCCAGAGGCGGCGATTGCGCATGGCGAGCTGATTTTCATCGCGGTGGGTACGCCGCCGGACGAGGATGGCAGCGCCGATCTGAAGTACGTGCAGGAGGTCGCTCGCACCATCGGCCGGAACCTGGATCGCTATGCCGTGGTGGTGAACAAGTCGACCGTACCGGTCGGCACGGCCGACAAGGTGCGGGAGACCATCACGGCCGAACTCTCTGCGCGCGGGGCCAATGTCGAGTTCGACGTGGTATCCAATCCGGAATTTCTGAAGGAAGGCGCCGCGGTGGATGACTGCCTGCGTCCGGATCGCATCATCGTGGGCGCTTCAAGCGCGCGAGCGGTCGGCGTCTTGCGCAAGCTGTATGCGCCGTTCAACCGCAACCACGATCGCATGGTGGTGATGGACGAGCGCTCCGCCGAGCTGACCAAGTACGCCGCCAATGCGATGCTGGCGACCAAGATCAGCTTCATGAACGAGATCGCGAACATTGCCGAACGGGTTGGTGCCGACGTGGAGCTGGTGCGCCAGGGCATTGGTGCGGATCCGCGCATCGGTTACCACTTCATCTATCCGGGCGCCGGTTATGGCGGATCGTGCTTTCCCAAGGATGTCCAGGCGCTGGAGCGCATCGCCCACGGCCACGGTTACCGGGCGCAGTTGCTGGGTGCGGTGGAAGCGGTCAATCGCCAGCAGAAGAACAAGTTGTTCGAGTTGATCTCGCATCATTTCGACGGCCAGCTGGCTGGCAGGACGATTGCGCTGTGGGGGCTGGCGTTCAAGCCGAATACCGACGACATGCGTGAGGCGCCGAGTCGACCCCTGATGGAGGCGTTGTGGAGTGCGGGCGCGAAAGTACGCGCGTTCGACCCCAAGGCGCGCCAGGAAGCCGAACGCTTGTACGGCGATCGCGACGACCTGGCGTTGTGCGAAGACGCGGACGCGGCGCTGCAGGGTGCCGACGCGCTGGTGGTGGTCACCGAGTGGAAGGCATTCCGCAGCCCCGATCTTGCGGCCGTCCGTGCGGCGCTGGCGGAGCCGGTCGTGTTCGACGGACGCAATCTGTACGATCCGGCGACGGTGGAGGAAGCCGGGCTGGCCTATTACGGCATCGGCCGCGGACGCAGCGTGCAGGTGGCCGGATGAGTGCGGGCGATTTGCTGACGCGGCGTCTGGACGAGATGGAGGTCAAGCTGACCTTCATCGACGACGCGGTGCAGGCGCTGACCTCGGCCGACGCCGACCAGTCACAACGCATTGCGCTGCTGGAGCGTGCCTTGCGCGACCTGCGTGGCGAGATGGCCGCGATGCGGGTGGCACAGGCCGACGATGCGCACGACGAACCACCACCGCCTCACTATTGACCCGGTTCACCCGATTCACCGATCACGGATTACCCGCATGGCAGAATCCCTGCGCGACCAGTTGCTCAAGAGCGGCATCGTCAAGAAAGTCCAGCCCGTACCGAGCCGGGAGCCCAGGCGTCCGTCGCCGGCGTCATCCGGCAAGCCGCGGCAGACCGGTGGCAAGCCGCCGGCATCGCCGACAAGACAGCACGAGCCGCAGGATATCGATCTGGCCAAGGCCTACGCGCTGCGGACCCAGGCCGAAACGCGCGAGCGCAAGCGGGTCGAGCGCGAAACAGCCGAGCAGGCGAGGTTGCGGCGTGAACGCAAACTGCGCATCCAGCAGTTGCTGGAGGGCAAGGCGTTGAACAAGCCCGACACGGACCAGTTGCGCAACTTCGAGTATGCCGGAAGGATTCGCCGGATCCATGTCGATGACGCGCAACTTGCGGCGCTCAACAATGGCGAGCTTGGCGTGGTGCAACACGCGGGTCGTTACCTGCTGGTCACGCGCGAGATCGCAGCGCAGGTGCGCGCCATCGAGCCGCGCCAGCTGGCGCTGCTGGTCGAGCCGGGCGCCAGTAACGCGGACGACGACGACGGGGTTCCCGCTGACCTGGTCTGGTGACCAGCCAGAAGGCAACGAGAGAGTTGCAAGAACCAGGCGCGTGCCGCGACTGCTTGTCGCTCAGGGGGCTGGGCTCAGGTCCTGCGGGTCTTTTGCAAGGGCCGGATGATCCCAGCCGTTCTTCGGCGTGAAGCGATCACCGTAGCGCTCGGCCAGGCGCTGAAGTTTCGATTTCAGCGTGTCGGCGCCCACGCTGCGCACGTGCTGGATTGGGCCGCCGCGGAACGGGGCGAAGCCGGTGCCGAAGATCACGCCGGCGTCGAGCAGGTCGGCATCCTCGACCACGCCATCCGCCAGGCAGGCAACCGCCTCGTTGACCATCGACAGGATCATCCGGTCCTGCACGTCCGGCGGCGTCACATAGTCCTTGTCCACTTCGGGTTTCTGCGGCTTGCCGTCCTGCCACTCGTAGAATCCCTGGCCATCCTTCTTGCCGCGTTTGCCGGCCTCGAGTCGTTCCTCGGTGCCGGGCGGCAATTCAAGCCCGAGGAAGGGCGCCAACTCCTTGCCGACCGAGACGCAGACGTCCAGCCCGACGGTGTCCGCCAGCTCGATCGGCCCCATCGGCATGCCGAACTTCTTCGCTTCGCGGTCCAGCACCGGGCCCGGCACACCCTCGCCGTGGAGGCGCATGGCTTCCAGCAGATAGGGCATCAGGATGCGGTTGACCAGGAAACCGGGGGTGCCCTTGACCGCCACTGGCAGTTTGCCGATCGCCTTGCAGAACGCCAGCGCGCGCTTTTCGATGGCCGGGTCGAGCTGGTCGTGGCACACCACCTCGACCAGTGGCATCCGGGCCACCGGGTTGAAAAAGTGCAGCCCCAGGAAACGCTGTGGTGCGCGCAGGTTGCGACGCAACTCGTCCAGCGGGATGCTGGAGGTATTGCTGGACAGGATCTCGTCGGCCGTGAACTGCGGTTCGATGGTGGCGTACAACGCCTCCTTGGCCTCGGCGTTTTCGTAGATCGCCTCGATCGCCAGGTCGGCCGAGGCAACGCCGTTGCCATCGACATCGGCGCGCAGCCGTTGCATCGCCGCATCGACCTTCTCCGGAGCCTTCAACTTCTTTTCGTACAGCTTGCGCGCCCGCTCGAGCGCGGGCTGGATGTACTTCATCTCGCGGTCCTGCAGGGTCACGTCGAAGCCCTTCAATGCCGCCCACGCGGCGATGTCGCCGCCCATCACGCCGGCGCCCACCACATGCACGTGCCTGATGGCCGGGTTGATGCCGCTGCCCTGGTTCTTCAGTCGTTCCTGCAGGAAGAAGATGCGGATCAGGTTCTGCGCCGTCGAGGTCTGCGCCAGCTTCGCCACCGAACTCGCCTCGAGTTTCAGGCGCTGCTGGATGTGGGCGCCGCCGCGTTTCCACACCTCGATCAGGGCGAACGGGGCCGGATAATGCTCCTTGCGCACCTTGGCGGCGGTCTGCTTGACCATCATCGGCGCCAGGATCTGCCGCGCCAGCCAGGTATTGCTGGCCCACGCCTTGGCGCGACGCGCGAACGGCCGCGCGGGCGCCCGGCGCAAGAGGACGCGTGCCTCGGCCAGCAGGTCCTGCGGGCGCGCCACGGCATCGACGACGCCCAGGTCCAGGGCGCGCCGCGCGGACAGCGGTTTGCCGGTCAGCATCACCGGCAGCGCCTCGGTCGCGCCGATCAGGCGTGGCAGGCGCGCCGTACCGCCCCAGCCGGGGTGGATGCCGAGCATCACCTCGGGCAGTCCGATGCGGGTGTTGTCGTCGTCTGACGCAATCCGCTGGCCGCAGGCCAGAATCAGCTCGGTACCGCCGCCCATGCACGCGCCGTGCACGGCCGCCACGGTGGGGCAAGGCAGGCGTGCCAGCGCTTCGTAAACGCGCTGGCCGTGTTCGATGTTCTCGCGCACCGAGTCCTGTCTGGCGTACTCCACGAACTCGCGGATATCGGCGCCCACGGCGAACCCGGACGCCTTGCCCGAACGAATGATGACGCCGGCCGGCATGTCGATCGCGAGCCGTTCGATGATCTGCTCCAGCTCATCCAGCACGGCGCGACTGATCGCGTTGACGCTGCTGTCGGCGCGGTCGAGCGTGAGCGTGACTACGCCTTCGTCGTCCTCGGTTTGCCAGTGCTTGAAACGCAATCCTTCGAACATGGGGATACGGACATGGTGGAGAAGGCCTGAACCATACCGTTCCGCTGCCGCGATTGCGAGATGTGACCTCCGTGCTTGACCCGGTCGTGAAGGCGGTGTGAAATCAGGACCTGAGCCGGGTGCGGGAACACCATGCGGGACGGGTACTTGGGCGGGCCGCGCAGATGGCGCGGGACCTGGATCAAGCGGTTGCAAGCAGTGGCGAGAATTTCCGTGCACGGGCGCCTGGGCTCACCATCGAATGAGCGTTGACGCTGCAGGAAGGGGACCTGATGACTATCGCCATGGCGTCTGCGCCGCCGCAAGCTGGTGCCGAGATCTTCGAACGGATCCTGGAAGCGCCCAGCGGCTTGGTCGTGCTGCAAAGTCATGATGCGGAAGCGCTGATCGAGCAGGTGCGCGCGCTGGCCAGGCACAGTGGACAGGCCGTATACCTGTGGCAGCCGGACAGCGGTCTCGGCAACCTGCGTGATGCCCACACGCGCGTGCCGGATTGCGAGCGGCTGGGCAACGCCCTGCGCTACATGCAGCAAAGCATGCATTTTGGCGTCTATTTCCTGCGCGGCCTGGAATTGCCGCTGTCCGCGCCCGATGCCGCCATCCTGCGGCAGCTGGCACGGGCACCGAAGGGACATCTGCGGCGGGTCGTGCTGATCGATGCGCCGCCAACGCTGGTCGCCTATCTGGGGGATCTCGCCGTGCCGGTCAGTGGCAACGGCGGCAAGTCGCGGAATCTGCGCCTGCGCGATGGTCGATGGCTCGCATGAACGTGGTTGCACGCCCGGACGCCGGCATTCTCCTCGTGGGCTCCCAACGTGAGCTGCGCCGTGGCTTGTTCGATACGCTCGACCGTGCGGGCTATTTGACGATCCACAGTGCGCTGGATCTCGCTCATGCGGCAATCCTGCTGGAGGGCAATGACGCGCAACAACCGTTGCAGTTGCTGGTGCTGGTGGTGGACGGCGACGATGCGGCAGCGCACGCCAGCTGCGAGCAGCTGCGCCGTCTGCCAGGCGCATCCACGACACCGCTGCTCGTGGTGTTGACCGAGGACGCGGCCTGCGACCCGGCCAGGCTGCCAGAGAGTGTCACCGACTGGCTTCGCCCCGCGCAGATCGACACGGAGTTGGTCACTCGTTGGCACCACGCCCTGACAGGTACGGCGAGCGTGAAGACGGAGCTCACCCAGGTCGACGCGCGCGCCGCGTCGGTGCGGCCATTGCGCAGCGACCCGGCTGACCTTGGGGCCGAGGCGGCGCTGTCGCTGTTGTCTCGGTTCTTTGCCTTGAGCCAGGGCGTCGATGCCCATGCCGACGCCGCTCGCCTGTTGTTCGACGAGCTGGCGCTGGATTATCTGGCCGTGTGGTCAGCGCTCGGCCAGGCGCCTGATACTCCGACCGAGGTCCTGCAACTGTGCCGGGACGAACAGGTGCCGTGGCCGCCGGCACACCTGCAGAGTTCACTGCAGCGGGTGCTCGCCGGCAAGTCGATGCGCTATCCCACCGATGCCGTGCAGCTGGTTCCGATGGATCCGCTGTTGCAACAGCTGAATCTGTCCGGCTTGATCGGCTTGCCATTGCTCGACGAACGACAGACGGTACTCGGCGCCATGCTGGCTGGCAGCTGCCGGGGCTTTGCCGAGATGGCCGTGGTCGAGCCGGTGTTGCAGTGTGCCGCCGCACGTTTTGCGCGGGTGCTCGAGCTTGAGCGCACGCGCGAGCAGGGACGTGCCGAGGGCCTGGTCGATGCGCTTACCGGCTTGCCGAACCGGCTGCTGTTCAATGACCGGCTGGAGACGATCCTGCGCGAGGCGATACGCAATGGTGAGTGTTTCGCCTTGCTGTTTGTCGACCTCGACCGATTCAAGGCCATCAACGACACCTACGGCCACGCCACCGGAGACCAGGTCTTGCGCACGGTCACGCAACGGCTGCGAGGAAGTATTCGTGCGTCGGACACGGTGGCGCGCTACGCCGGAGACGAGTTCACCATCGTGCTGCGACACGTGGTGAAGAATGACGACGTGCTGCGCGTGGCTGAAAAGATCGTGCACATGATGGAGGCGCCGATCTTCCTCGACGACGGTGTCCCGTTGCGGGTCACCGTGTCGATGGGGCTGAGTTTCTTTCCCGACGACGCCAATGATGCGGAAACCCTGCTCAAGCATGCGGACGAGGCGATGTACTCGGCCAAGCGCCTGGGCCGCAACAACTTCCAGATCTACGAGGTCAGCCCGGAATACGCGCGCGAACATGGCATGGCGCTGAAGACGCGCCTGCGCCATGCCGAGAGCAACGGCGAGTTGCGGGTGGTTTACCAGCCGCAGGTGGATGCACAGACCGAGGACATCGTGGGCATGGAGGCGCTGGCGCGCTGGGAGCATCCGGAGCTGGGCATGATCAGCCCTGCTGTCTTCATCCCCCTGGCGGAAGAGAGCGGCCTGATCGTGTCGATCGGCGAATGGGTGATGCAGACCGCCTGTCGCCAGGCCTGCGAGTGGGAACAGCGTTACGGCTTGCGCCTGCGCCTGGGGGTGAACCTGTCGGCCATGCAGTTGATGGAACCGCATCTGCTGGACATGGTCACGCGCGTGCTGCACGAGACTGGCCTGGATCCCGGCTTGCTGGAAGTGGAGGTCACCGAGAGCATCAGCATCAAGACGGCGCCAAACCTGGTGGAGAACCTGGACGCGCTGCATCGGCTCGGCTGCCATATCGCCATCGACGATTTCGGCACTGGCGCTGCTTCGCTGGATTACCTGCGCCACCTGCCGGCGGACCGGATCAAGGTCGACCAGAGTTTCGTGCGCAACATCGGCGTGGATCCGGACGACGAGGCCATCGTGCGCGCGACCATCGAGATGGCCCATCGCCTCCATCGCGCCGTGGTGGCCGAGGGCGTGGAAACTGAGCAGCATCTGCAGTTCCTGCGCGCCCACCGCTGCGACGAGCTTCAGGGTTACCTGTTCTGCCGGCCGCTGCAGCCGGTCAGTTTCGACAAGATGCTGGCCGAGCGCCAACGGCTGCTGGGAATGCGGCTGGCCGAATCGGCTTGAGCCGGCCACGGCCGACCCCATAACGTGTTTCGGCGGGCAGCATGGCGATGCCGGCGCGGCAACGACACACCATACGCCGGGCCTTGCATGGCGTTACCCTTGGGTTCAAGAACTCCGGTTCCTCGGCATGGTCTGAGCGCCATGTTCAGTTTCACCCAGGCACCCTCAGCGGATGACGGCATTGACGATGGACACGGCCCGCATGGGCGAAAACGAGCTGGACCGCGCGCTGGTGGAGCGGGTGCAGCAGGGGGACAAGCGCGCCTTTGACCTGCTGGTGCGCAAGTATCAGCACAAGCTGATCGGGCTGGTTTCCCGCTATGTGCGCAGCCATGCCGAATGCGAAGACATCGCGCAGGAATCCTTCATTCGTGCCTGGCGGGCGATTGACTCGTTCCGCGGTGACAGCGCGTTCTACACCTGGTTGTACAAGATCGCGGTGAATACCGCCAAGAATCATCTGGTGGCGATGAAGCGCCGGCCACCCTCCGGCGACATCGACGTGGACGACGCCCAGTTCATGGCCGGGGCCGAGCGCATGCACGACAGTGCCACCCCCGAGCACGAACTTATGCGCCAGGAAATTGAACAATCCGTGTTTTCCACTGTCGAAGCCTTGCCCGAGGAGCTGCGCACGGCCATTACCTTGCGGGAAGTGGACGGTCTCAGTTACGACGAAATCGCCGAAGCGATGGGCTGTCCGATCGGCACGGTGCGCTCGCGCATCTTCCGGGCGCGCGAGGCGATTGAAGAAAAGCTGCGGCCGCTGTTGCCTGGCCGCGAGGATCAGACATGAAGCAGGCAGGTATGAACCAGGACGCACGTGAAAGCCTTTCGGCCGGCATGGACGGTGAGCTGCCGGTCGAACAGCTACGCTTTCTGCTGCGCCGACTCGACCACGACGCCAGCTTGCGACAGGCGTGGTCGGGCTACCACCTGGCCCGCGACGGCTTGCGCCGGGAGGGGTCGCTGCTGGCGTCTTCCGGATTTGCAGCGCGGGTCATGCTGGCGATCGATCAGGAGTCGAATGCGGTTCGGGCCGTCAGCCGTCCACACCACTGGCTGCGCTGGTCCGGCGGCGGCGTGATTGCCGCCAGTGTCGCTGCCGCCGCCTTGATGATCGGCCAGCCGACGAGCGATCCGGCACGAATGGATCCCGCGGCCAGCGCTGGCGCCAGCCATGTCGCGGTTGTCTCGCCCGCGATCAAGGCGGCGCCACCGCCGTCGGTACCGCCCTGGCTGAGCGGCAATTCCGCGGGGCTCATGAGTCAGCAGGCGGCGGCCACGCTTGGCGCTCCCGCCGAGGATGGGCATGTCCGGAATCGCCAGCTGTCGTCCTACCCGGCGATACATCGATACCGTACGCTTGACAACAATGACGGCAGCTATCTGTTGCTGCTGGATCCCGCGCAGCCTGCCGGCGTGCGGGACGCGCCGCGCCAGGCGGGTGTCGGCTCACAGTAGTCAGATCGCGTGTGACGGCATGCACGCTTCTTAGTTGATCCTTCTCCCTTGCATTCTCCCTTGGCTGGCTGGATTTGCCAACGGTGTGGTGCGGGCGATCGAGTGAGGACTATCTGCAACGAAATCTTCCATGAGTCGGCCCGGTCGGCTCGAATACCATCCCTTGAGGAGGAGTCATGAACCGTTCCATTTTGCGTACGCTGACGTGCTGCGCGCTGCTGGGCCTGGCCGGCGTTGGCAGCGTGCAGGCGCAAACCGCCGCCACCGCTCCGGCGCTCCCGGATTTCACCGGAATCGTGAAGGAGAATGCTCCCGCCGTGGTGCGTGTCGAGGCGAAATACACTGGTGATCGGCAGCGGGTGAACCGAACCGTGCAGGAGCAGACGATGCCGGGGCAGGGTGGACCGAATGACCCCGGGGCGGAGATGCTGCGCCGCTTCTTCGGCATGCCGATGATGCCTTCGCCCGAGCAACAGCGGCATACCTCGCTCGGATCGGGTTTCATCATCTCCAAGGATGGCTACATCCTCACCAATAATCATGTCGTCGATCACGCTGACAAGGTGACGGTACGCCTGCAGGACCGACGCACCCTGACTGCCAAGGTCGTGGGCACCGACCCGACGTATGACATCGCGCTGCTCAAGGTCGATGCGGGCGGCAGCCTGCCTGCGGTGACCATTGGTGATTCGCGCAGCCTCAAACCGGGTCAGTGGGTGCTGGCGATCGGCTCGCCATTCGACTTCGACTACACCGTGACCCAGGGCATCGTCAGTGCGGTAGGCCGCAACCTGGGCCAGCGCGACCAGCCGTACACCTCGTTCATCCAGACCGACGTGCCGATCAACCGCGGCAACTCCGGCGGTCCGCTGTTCAACCTGCAAGGCCAGGTGGTCGGCGTCAACTCGCAGATCTACTCCAACACCGGCGATTACATGGGCGTGTCGTTCTCGATCCCGATCGATGTGGCGATGAATGCGGTACAGCAATTGAAGACCAAGGGGTATGTGACGCGTGGCATGCTCGGCGTGACGGTGCAGCCGGTCAGCGAAGATATCGTCAAGGCGTTCAAGCTGGAAAACGGAGTGGGCGCGGCGGTGCTCGACGTGGATCCGGACAGCGGTGCGGGCAAGGCCGGTATCCAGGCCGGCGACATCATCCTGGCTTTCAACAATCATGTGCTGCAGCAGGCATCCGACCTCCCGCCGCTGGTCGGCCTCACCAAGCCAGGCACCAAGGTGCCGGTGGAGATCCTGCGCAATGGCAAGAAGCAGACGCTGCAGGTGACCATCGGCGAGGCCAAACGCGACAGCAACGCGGTGGACAATCGCACGGCCAGTTCACCATCGGCACATAGCGGTTCGGCTGCCCTGGGACTTTCCGTGGAATCACTGGACAGCGACACGCGCAAGCAACTGGGGCTCAAACCCGGGCAAGGCGTGGTGATCAGCAATGTCGCCAGTTCGGTGGCGGCGCAATCGCCCTTGCAGGCGGGTGACGTGATCCTGATGGTCAATCAGCAGAAGATTGGCAGCGTGGCCGAATTCGAGGCCGCGACGAAGGGCGTGAAGGCCGGCAGTACCGTCTTGCTGCTGGTGCGTCGGGGCGACCAGAGCCAGTTCATCGGAGTGACCGTGCCGAACGACAAGTAATTGCCGGCGCTACCGGCCGGAATGGGCGCCGTCGCTTGCAGCGGGCGGCGCGCACGCGTGTCAATCGTGATTTCGTTCCAGGGCCGGATGCCGGGCGATCGTTCCATGCGACAATATGCGGTTAGCGTCGCCGACAGGTGATGCGTCGCCATGCATGGTGCGTGGTGGCAGACCCACGTTCGACAGGCCGCCTGCGTTCCATGGAATTGATCCGCAACTTCTCCATCATTGCCCATATCGATCATGGCAAGTCGACTCTGGCCGACCGCATCATCCAGATCTGCGGGGGCCTGGCTGATCGCGAGATGGAAGCGCAGGTGCTGGACAACAACCCGATCGAGCGCGAGCGCGGCATCACGATCAAGGCGCAGTCGGTTTCCCTGCCTTACACCGCGCGCGACGGCAAAACCTACCAGCTCAATTTCATCGATACCCCTGGCCACGTGGACTTTTCCTACGAGGTCAGCCGGTCGCTGGCCGCGTGCGAGGGTGCGCTGCTGGTCGTGGATGCGGCGCAGGGCGTCGAGGCGCAATCGGTGGCCAACTGCTACACAGCGGTGGAAATGGGCCTGGAAGTGGTGCCGGTGCTGAACAAGATCGACCTGCCCACCGCAGACATCGAGAAAGTGAAGGGCGAGATCGAAGCGGTGATCGGCATCGATGCCAGCGACGCGGTGGCCATCAGCGCCAAGACCGGCCTCAACGTGGTCGAGGTGCTGGAGGCGATCGTGGCGCGCATTCCGCCGCCGAAGCCGCGCGACACCGATCGTCTGCAGGCGCTGATCATCGATTCCTGGTTTGACAACTATCTGGGCGTGGTCTCGCTGGTGCGCGTGATGCAGGGCGAGATCAAGGCCGGCGACAAGTTGCTGGTGATGTCCACGGGGCGCACCCACGAGGTGGACGATGTCGGCGTGTTCACGCCCAAGCGCAAGAAGACGGCCGTGCTTGGTGCCGGTGAGGTGGGCTGGGTCAATGCCTCGATCAAGGATGTCCACGGCGCGCCGGTGGGTGACACGCTGACCTTGGCCGGCAAGCCGGCCGCCAAGCGCGCTGCCCGGTTTCCAGACCATGCAGCCGCGCGTGTTTGCCGGTCTGTTCCCGGTGTCCTCGGATGATTACCCGGCGATGCGCGAGGCGCTGGACAAGCTGCGCCTGAATGATGCCTCGCTGTTCTTCGAGCCGGAGTCCTCCGAGGCGATGGGTTTCGGATTCCGCTGCGGCTTCCTCGGCATGTTGCACATGGAGATCGTGCAGGAGCGGCTCGAGCGCGAATACAACCTGAACCTGATCACCACGGCGCCGACCGTGGTCTACGAAGTGTTGATGAGCGACGGCAGCATCATGCAGCTGGACAACCCGGCCAAGCTGCCGACCAACACCAGCCTGGTGCAGGAAATCCGCGAGCCGATCATCGTGGCCAACATCCTCACGCCGCCGGACTACATCGGCAGCGTGATCAAGTTGTGCGAGGAAAAGCGCGGCGTGCAGCGCTCGATCCAGTATCTGGCGACCCAGGTGCAGATCAGCTACGAGCTGCCGCTGGCCGAGGTGGTGATGGACTTCTTCGACCGCTTGAAATCCGTGTCGCGCGGTTATGCCTCGATGGACTACCACTTCGATCGCTTCGAAGCCGGCCCGTTCGTGCGTACGGACGTGCTGATCAACGGCGAACGGGTGGATGCGTTGTCGCTGATCTCCCACCGCAGCCATGCCGATCGCCGTGGCCGCGAACTGGTCGAGCGGATGAAGGAGCTGATTCCGCGCCAGCAGTTCGACGTGGCGATCCAGGCGGCGATCGGTGCGCAGATCATCGCGCGCTCCACGGTGAAAGCCTTGCGCAAGAATGTGCTGGCCAAATGCTACGGTGGCGACGTCAGCCGCAAGAAGAAGTTGCTGGAGAAGCAAAAGGAAGGCAAGAAGCGCATGAAGCAGGTCGGCCGGGTGGAGATTCCGCAGGAAGCCTTCCTGGCGGTGTTGAGAGTGGACAAATAGTGTGGCGGGGAACAGGGAACGGGGAACGGGGAACGTCCAGGCTACGGCTGGGCTGGTGTTCCCCGTTCCCCGTTCCCCGTTCCCCGCTCTCATAGGAGCCTCACATGGAATTTGATTTCGCGGCGATCCTGCTCGGCCTCACCGTGTTGTTTGGGGTGGTATGGGCGCTGGATCGGCTGTTCCTGTACAAAAAGCGCAAGGCGCGCCTGGATGCGGCTGGTGAGGAGTATCGCGATCCGGTACCGGTGGACTGGGCGCGTTCGCTGTTTCCGGTGGTGCTGGTGGTGTTGCTGCTGCGTTCGTTCGTGGCAGAGCCCTTTCGGATTCCATCCGGTTCGATGATGCCCACGCTGGACGTGGGCGACTTCATCCTGGTCAACAAATTTTCCTATGGCCTGCGCCTGCCGGCGTTCAACACCAAGATCCTCGATCTCGGCGAGCCCCGGCGTGGCGACGTGGTGGTGTTCCGCTGGCCCGGTTTCACCTGTCATCGGGCCGATGGGACCGTGCTGCATGGTGGCAACGCCGATTGCAGCATTCCCGTGCCGAACCAGAACTGGATCAAGCGTGTGATCGGCCTGCCGGGCGACACCATCCAGATCCGCGACAGTGAGATCGTGATCAACGGCAAGCCGGTCCAGGCCGACGAAATCGGGCCGTTCGTGGGCAACCACGCGCGCCCGGCCGACGAAGAATTGCTGGCGTACGGCGCGACCATCTGGAAGGAGCACCTGGGCAAGGTGACCCATCTGATTGCACGCATGCCCGATCGCATGCCCACGCCGCCGGTGCCCAACCCGAACATGCCCTCGGTGGTGCCGGACAACTGCTATCTGGTGATGGGCGATGACCGTGAAAACAGCGAGGACAGCCGCTGGTGGGGCTGCATGCCGGAGCAGGCCCTGGCCGGCAAGGCATTCCTGATCTGGATGAGCTGGAAAGGCTGGGGCACCGGCGGGGTGGATTTCTCGCGCATTGGCACGGTCATCCATTGAGGCACGGGCACGGGCGCCAGGCGGCGGCGAAAACGTGACGCAGTCGCCGGTGTCGATCGCCCGCGGTGGTCAGGAAGTGCGAGAATTCGCAGGGGCAATCGACGCATCAGGCTTCCAGCCGGCTGGCTGCGGCGGGAATTCGCGGCGCTTGCGACATTCACAGATCGACACGCCGCACTGGCGGCATAGCGAGGGGACCATGAAATCGAAGCAGTCGGGCGTCACCCTGATCGGGTTTCTGATCATCATCGTCGTCGTCGGTTTCTTCTTCTACATGGGAATGAAGCTGCTGCCGTCATACTCCGAGTACATGGGCGTGACCAAGGCGATGAACCAGGTCGCCACGGCGGGCACCAACGGCAAGTCGCTGGACGAAATCCGCCGCGATCTGATGTTCAAGATGGGTTTCCAGTACGTCGACGACTCCACCCTCAAGCCGTCGGACATCACGATCAAGCGCGACGCCGGCGGCGCCAGCCAGTTGCAGGTCGCCTACGACAAGCAGATCCCGTTCATGTACAACATCGACTTCCTGCTGCACTTCAACAAGAGCGTGCCGCTGCAGGGCAATGTCGGCCAGTAAGCGTTGAAATTCCCTCATCGTTTCCGCGAGCCAGCGCTGGCGCAACTGGCTTTCACCCACCGCAGTATCGGTCGGCCGAACAACGAGCGGCTGGAGTTCCTGGGTGATGCACTGCTCGGTGCGATCATTGCCGAACTGCTGTACGAGGTACATCCGAAAGCCAGCGAAGGCGAGCTGTCGCGGCTGCGTGCGCAGCTGGTCAACGGTCAGGCGCTGGCCGTGTTGGCACGCGAACTGGAACTCGGGGACGAGCTCAAGCTCGGCCCCGGAGAACTGAAAAGCGGTGGTTTCCGGCGCGACTCGATCCTGGCCGATGCGTTTGAGGCGCTGGTTGCCGCCGTCTATCTGGATGCCGGTTTCGAAGCCTGCCGAGAGACGGTGCGGGAGTTGTTTGGCGACCGCGTGGCCGAGTTGCGACGATCATCCAAGGACGCCAAGACACGTCTGCAGGAATACCTGCAATCCGGCGGCTGGTCGCTGCCTCACTATGAACTGGTCGCCAGCCACGGCGAGGACCATGCGAAAACCTTCGACGTGACCTGCCACGTCGACGAACCAGTGTCGCTGTTCGCTGCGGCGACCGCCGGCAGTCGCCGGGCTGCCGAGCAGGACGCTGCTGACAGTTTGCTGAAGCAGCTGCAAGAGCGCGCGCGCGATTCCTGAAGAGTCGGCCGGGCTTGCTGGCCGAAGTACGACAAATTCCCGAGAGTGCGGTCGCCGCGCTGGCGGTGGCCCGCGGCCCGACCGGACCGACCAGCCCCCACGGCACTACACTTGCCCTCCAACTTGCCGACTCCGAATGCCATGAATCACCTTCCAGAAGCCACCGATGGCAACCTGCCACACGAGAACTTTCGCTGCGGCACCGTGGCGCTGGCCGGACGTCCCAACGTAGGCAAGTCGACCCTGCTCAATGCGTTGATCGGTTTCCGCTTGTCGATCATCAGCCCGCGACCGCAAACCACGCGCCATCGCATCCTCGGTATTCACACCACCGAGGCCGGGCAGATCCTGTATGTGGACACGCCCGGATTGCATCGGGGCGCCAAGCGGGCGATGAATCGCAGCCTCAACCGTGCCGCGCGTTCGGCGATCAGCAATGTGGATCTGGTGGTGCAGTTGATCGAGGCCGGCCGTTTCACCGACGAGGACGAGGCACTGTATGCCGCGCTGATCGAGCAGTCTGCGCCGCGCTTGCTGGTGATCAACAAGGTCGACCTCAACAAGGACAAGACTGTGATGTTGCCGTTTGTGGACGAACTCACGCGGCAGCATCACTACGACGAGATCCACTACATCAGTGCGTTGAAAGAGCAGGGCCTGCAGGCGTTGGAGCAGGCCATCCTGCAGCGCCTGCCGGTGCGGGCGCCGCTGTATGCCGAGGACGAGGTCACTGATCGCAGCGAGCGCTTCCTCGCCGCCGAGATGGTCCGCGAACAGTTGATGCTGCGACTGGACCAGGAACTGCCTTACGCCACCACGGTGGAGATCGAGCAGTTCAGCGATCGCCCGGACGGCATAGCGGAAATCCACGCCATCATCTGGGTCGAACGCGACGGCCAGAAAGCGATCGTGATCGGCCAGGGCGGCGCCCAGCTCAAGGCGATCGGTTCCAGCGCCCGCCGCCGCATGGAGCGGACATTCGAGCGCAAGGTGTTCCTGAAGCTGTGGGTCAAGGTGCGTCAGGGCTGGGTGGACGACGAGAACATGTTGAAGAAATTCGGGTATACGGATTGAGAGCGGGGAACGGGGAACGGGGAAACGTATAGTCCTCCGCATGGCCTGGAAGTCTCACATTTAACGAATCCGATTATGCTGCGGCCACACGTTTGCCAGCGCCATGTTCCCTTCGTTTCTCTTTCCCGTTCCCGCTTGCGTCCCCTTCCGTCCCCACCGGTTCCCTCCCGTTCCCTCCCGTTCCCCGTTCCCCGTTCCCCGCCCCCCAGCCATGCGCCTAGAACAGCAACCCGCCTACGTGCTGCATGCGCGAGCCTACCGCGAGACTTCGCTGCTGTTGGAGTGCCTGACCCGCGAGCATGGGCGGCTGGGCGTGGTGGCGCGGGGGGTGCGCGGCGAGCGCTCGCGGCTGCGGCGCGCCCAGCTCGAACCGTTCCAGCCGTTGGGGCTGGGGCTGCTGCTGCGTGGCGAGATGGCGACGCTGACGGCAATCGAGACGGTCGGCGCGCCGCAGCGCCTGACCGGGGACGTTGCCTTGTCCGGCCTGTACCTCAATGAGCTGGTGGTGCGCTTGACCGGCCGCCAGGATCCGTTGCCGCCGCTGTTCGACGCCTACGCCGTGACCCTGGCGCGTCTGGCTGCCGGCGAGTCGCTGGCCTGGACCCTGCGCCGGTTTGAGCGGGACTTGCTGGAGATCATCGGCTACGGCCTGCAATTGCTGCACGAGGCCGATACGGGTCAGGCCATCGAGTCTGAGGCGTGGTACCGCTACCACGTCGAGCAGGGCGCCGTGCACTCCACTGCCAGCGATCAGCACGCCCTGCGTGGCAGTGACCTGCTGGCGCTGGCGCAGGACCGGATGCCGGACCCGCGCGGTTTGAAAGCACTGCGCGACCTGATGCGCGAGGTGATCCGTTTCCATCTGGGTGGCGGCGAGCTGCGCGCGTGGCGCGTGCTGGGCATGGCCGTATCCGGGCGCCGCGATACGGCAGGATCCTAGGCGGTCGTCTCAACCAGCGGCCCGCCAGCCTCCCGACCTTCCAGCGCGTGCAGTGTCGCGTGGAGCGTCTTGCGAAAGCTCGTCAGCGCGGCCGGGTTGGCGCCGTCTTGCGACAGCTGCTGTTGCATCAGCACGGTCAGCTGCGCCAGCGCGGTGACGCCGCAGAATCCGCAGGCCGAACGCAACCGGTGCAGGCGATCGGCAAACGCGACGACATCGTGGCTAAGGTCATCCAGTTCGCGTTCGAGCACGACCAGCTCGTCGCGCAACAGGCGGCGCAGTGCGCGCATGGTGCCGGCATCGCCGCTGCTGGCGAGGGCGGCCGCGTCGTCCAGCACGGCTGACGGACGATCGGATGCAACCAGTTGCAGCACGCGCCTCAGCTCGGCCAGCGTGCAGGGCTTGCGCAGGACGTCGCTGAAACCGGCCGCGAGCAGATTGCGGCGACCGGCGCTCGTCACCTCGGCGCTGGTAGCCACCGCGACGCTGTGTGTCGAGCTGGCATGGGTGTCGCTGCGCAACTGCGTCAGGATGTGCATGGCGCCACCTCCCGGCATGCGGCAGTCCAGCAACAACAGATCGAACGCTTTGGCGCGAGCGCACTTCAGCGCGGTTTCGCTGTCGACAAAGGTTTCCACCACTGCGCCGAGCGAGCGCAGGCCGTCGCCCAGGTAACGACAGCTACCGACATCGTCGTCGGCAACCAGGACGCGCGGACGGAGTCGTTCCGATGAGGGCGAATGGGTGGTTTTCGGGCCCTCGCTCAAGCTGAAATCCTTGTTGTTCATCTGGATTTGGCAGAATGGCCTGACATGTGTTCAACATCAAGCCATTCGGCAACCCGTCGGTTGCTGTGCTGCATTGTTCTACTGGGCCTCGTCTGGGGCATGCCGGCACGTGCGGATGTCGTGTTGTCGGCGCAGTCGATCAGCGTGCCAGGCCTGCGTCTGGACGCCGTCACGCTCAGGCTGGGCGAAGACGGGGCTGGCGCCATTACGGTGCAGTTGCAGGCTGATCACGCCGACGTCCCCTCGATGGGCTGGCGCCATCTGCCGCTGGAACTCGCCGGCAGCCTGCACCGGGACAACCGGATGAGCTGGGTCCTGGATGGCAAGCTGAAGCTGGCGCGAGCACCCGGCGGAGCCCTGAGCAACGCCCAGGTGCAGGTGCAAGTCAGCCCGGCCACCAATACCTTGTTGATGGAAATAGTGCAGAACAAGACCACCGTCAGCGGTGCGCTGCCGCTGGACCAGCCCAGCCACGTGCAGATCCACCTGGACAATCTGCCGGTGGGCTGGCTGCAGGGCCTGCTTGGCACCCTCTGGTCCGGCCATGTCACCGGGGGCCAGCTCAATGCGGGGCTGGCGCTGGACATGAGCGACCCGGGCTTGCGTTCGTCCGGGCAGTTCAGTCTCGGCAACCTGGGTTTCGATACGCCCGCCGGCACGCTCGCCGGGCAGGGCGTTGGCGCGACCGGTCGCTTCAATTTCGATTCCAGCGATGGGCCCGCCCGGCTCGATCTGGATGCCAGCCTGCGCGGTGGCGAATTGCTGCTTGGCCCGATCTACGCCCGCTTGCCCGCGCATCCGGTGCAACTGAGCCTGCAGGCCGTCTCCCAGCGTGGTGCGTTCGAGTTGAATCGACTGCGGCTGAATGATGCCGATGCGCTGCAGTTTGATGGCGCGCTGGCGTTCGACGGCGACGGTGCGCTGAAGACGCTGCGACTGGATCACCTGCATGCCAGCTTTCCCGCGGCCTACAGCCGCTACGGACAGGCGTGGCTGGATACGCTGGGCCTGCATGGGCTCAAGATGGCGGGCGACCTGGATGCCAGCCTCGATTTGCGCGGTGGTGTACCGCGCAGTTTCAGCTTCAATACCGAAGGTCTCGATCTGGCCGATGCCGACAACCGGCTGGCAGTTGCCGGATTGCGTGGCGGATTCGACTGGGCGGCGAACGGAGATCGACCTGCCACCAGCCTGGCCTGGCGCAGCCTGAGGTTCTACCGGATTGCAACTGGCGCCGCGCAGTCGTCATGGCGAAGTAAAAATGGCGAGCTCAGTTTGCAGCAGCCGCTGGAAGTGCCCGTGCTGAACGGCCAGTTGCGCATCGCTCAGCTGGACTGGTCGCCCGGCGCAAGCCAGGGCCAGCGCCTGGCGACTTCGTTGACCGTGACCGGAATTGACATGACGGCGTTCAGCCAGGCCATGGGCTGGCCGGCGTTCCCCGGCACGCTGGCCGGCGCGGTGCCGTCGCTGCGGTGGGTGGATGACCGGCTGCAGCTTGATGGCGGCCTTACCGCAAATGTGTTCGATGGCTTCGTCGACATCACCCGGTTGTCCTTGCAGCAGCCGTTCGGCAACAGCCCCGTACTCAATGCTGACATCGCATTGAAGCAGCTCGATCTCGGGGCGATCACCAGCGTGTTCGATTTCGGCAGCATCACCGGCCGACTGGATGGCTCGATCGACGACCTGCGCCTGGTCGACTGGAGCCCGGTGGCATTCAAGGCCAGCTTGCTGGCCGCCAGCGGGGGCCGGATCAGCCAGCGCGCGGTGAACAACCTGACCTCGGTGGGCGGGGGCGGCATTGCAGCGGGGTTGCAGGGCGCCGTGCTGAAATTGTTCAAGACCTTCGGTTACAAACAGATAGGCTTCAATTGCACGCTGATCGGTACCGTGTGCAAGATGAGCGGTCTGGAACCATCCGACGGTGGCTACACTATCGTCGAAGGTCGCGGTCTGCCGCATCTGCAGGTCATCGGCCACCAGTCCCAGGTCGACTGGCCGACCCTGGTGAAGCGCCTGCAAGACGCCATTCACGGAACGGCACCCGAGATCCACTGATCCACCCCTCACTTCCCGTACCGGAGTCAAGTCATGCGCAAGCTCGTCTACGTCATTCTGACCACCATGGCCGTGGCGTTGGTCGGCTGCGTCACCATCAACGTGTACTTTCCGGAAGCGGCGGCGCAGAAGGCGGCCGACCAGTTCATCGGCAATGTCCTGGATCAGGCCGCTCCCACGGGCAAGACCACACCGCAAGAGCCGCCACCGGCGCCGAAGGACCACGGCAGCCATCCCTCGGCGATGCTGCTCGACCTGTTGATTCCCGCCGCACAGGCCGCCGACACGCCGAACCTCCGCATCCAGACCAGTGCTACCGACGCGATCCGCAGCCGCATGCAGCAGCGAATCGGCGGCATCCTGGGCAGCCTGCTCGATAGCGGTGCGGTGGGTTTCACTCATGACGGCATGGTCGCCATGCGGGATGCCGCCAAGGTGCCGCTGAGCCAGCGTGCGCAAGCCAACGCTGCTGTCGCCGACGAAAACCGCGACCGCGCTGCCCTGTATCGCGAAATTGCCGTCGCCAACAGCCATCCGGAATGGGAGTCGCAGATCCGGGCCACCTTCGCCAAGAGCTGGATCGAGAAGGCCCGCGCCGGCTGGTATTACCAGGACGCCGCTGGCGCCTGGCAGAAAAAATGATTGTAGGAGCGCACCCTGTGCGCGATGCCTTTTTCCATTGTGGCGAAGAGCATCGCGCACAGGGTGCGCTCCTACGGGGCGCGTCCCAGCCCGATCTGTGATAATCGGCGGCCAACCTCCGCGTTTCGTGCCCATGTCCCGTTCCAACTCCGTCTCCGCCACGCCATTCGAAGCCCACATCACCGATCTCGGCCACGACGGCCGCGGTGTGGCGCGGATCAACGGCAAGACGGTATTCGTCAGCGGTGCCTTGCTGGGCGAGCAGGTGCTGGCCCGACTGTGCAAGCGTCATCGCAACTTTGACGAGGCCGAGGTGGTCGAGGTGATCACGGCCTCGCCGCATCGGGTCGAACCGCGCTGCCGGCATTTCGCGCAATGCAGCGGCTGCTCGTTGCAGCACCTTGACGCGCCGTCGCAGATCTCGGCCAAGCAGCACGTGCTGGCGGAAAATTTCGAACGCATCGGCAAGGTCACGCCGCAGTCCTGGCTGCCACCACTCACCGGCGAGCCGTGGGCCTATCGGCGCAAGGGCCGGCTGTCGGTGCGCCATGTGGCCAAAAAAGGCCGCGTGCTGGTCGGCTTCCGCGAAAAACAGAACCCGCGCTTCGTCGCCGAGATCCAGCGCTGCGAGGTGATGCACCCCGCGCTGGGCCCCAAGGTCGGCCTGCTTGCCGAACTGCTGGGTAGCATGGACGCGGCGGACACGATCCCGCAGATCGAGTTCGCCGCCGGCGACGACCTGATGGCCCTGGTATTCCGCCACATGCAGCCGCTGAGCGAGCGCGATCTGGCCGCGCTCACGGCGTTTGGCCAGCAACATGGCCTGGCAATCTACCTGCAGCCCGGTGGTACCAGCAGCGTGCATCCGCTGTGGCCGGAGTATCCGCGGCTGGCGTTTCGCATCGCCAGCGACGATGCACGCTTTGCCGATGTCGAGCTGGAGTTCCTGCCGCTGGATTTCGTGCAGGTCAACGCCGGCATGAACCAGTTGATGGTGGCGCGTGCACTTCAACTGCTCGATCTGCAGCCGAGCGATCGCGTGCTGGATCTGTTCTGCGGTCTGGGCAACTTCACCCTGCCGATCGCACGCCGGGTCGCCGAGGTGGTCGGGGTGGAAGGCGAGCATGGCCTGGTCGAACGCGCCGCGCAGAATGCCGCGCGCAACGGCATCGACAATGCGACGTTTCATGTGGCCAACCTGTTCGAGGACCAGCGTCACGCCGACTGGGCGCGTCAACCCTGGGACAAGCTGCTGCTCGATCCGCCGCGTGCCGGGGCCGACCAGCTGCTGGAATATCTGCCGCACAAGCAGACCCGGCGCATCGTCTATGTGTCCTGTCATCCCGCCTCGCTGGCGCGCGACGCGGGTATTCTGGTCAACCGGCACGGTTTCACGCTTGCCGCGGCGGGCGTGATGGACATGTTCCCGCACACCGCCCACGTCGAGTCGATTGCTTTATTTGAGCGTCATCCATGAACGCAAGAATCAAGAGCGGCCATCCGTGGCCGCACTCTTCAATGAAGCTCTGAACGCAGCTATCCATGCCGATCGAGATCGAACGCAAATTCCTGTTGGCCAGCGACGACTGGCGCGCCGACGTCGAACGCAGCGAGTCGCTCGCACAAGGCTATCTCGTCGGTGCGCAGGCGCTGCGTGATGGCAGCGCGCGCGCTTCGGTGCGCGCCCGTCTGGCGGGGGAGCAGGCCTGGCTCAACATCAAGGCGGCCACGCCTGGCATTGCCCGCACCGAGTTCGACTATCCGATTCCGGTCGATGACGCCAGAGTGCTGCTGGCGGACTTGTGCGACGGCGTGCTGGAGAAGGTGCGCCACCATGTCCGCGTGGAAGGCGCACTGTTCGAGATTGACGAGTTCCATGCTGACAACGATGGCTTGATCGTGGCCGAGATCGAGCTTCCCGCGCTCGACGCGGCGTTCCCGCGGCCGCCTTGGCTGGGCCGCGAGGTGAGCGCGCTGACGCGCTACTACAACGTCAACCTGATCGCACATCCCTACCGGCAATGGACGCCGCTCGAACGCGCCGCGGAGGACGCCGCATGTTGATGATCGGCGTGGCTGGTGCGGAACTGGCCGAGCACGAAAAGCTCTGGTTGAAATCTCCTGCCGTGGCCGGCGTGTTGCTGTTTTCGCGCAACTATCGTTCCCGCGAACAATTGAGCACGCTGTGTGCCGCCATGCGCGACGCCGGCGGCGACCGACTGCTGATCGCGGTCGACCAGGAAGGCGGCCCGGTGCAGCGTTTCCGGGCCGGGTTCACCCGCTTGCCCGCGCTGGCCGCGATCGGTGCGTTGTACGAGCGCGATGCCGACGAGGCGATTCGCCTGGCCGAGGAACATGCGTGGGTGATGGCCAGCGAGCTGCGTGCCAGCGGCGTCGATTTCAGTTTCGCGCCGGTGGTCGATCTGGCCCGTGGCAACGCGGCGATCGGGCGGCGCGCGTTCCATGCCGATGCCGCCATCACCGCCGAGCTGGCGCAGGCGTATGTGCGCGGCATGCACCTGGGCGGCATGGCTGCCGTGCTCAAGCATTTCCCGGGACATGGTTCGGTGGTCGGCGACACGCACCAGGTGACGGCGACCGATCCGCGCAGCCTGGCGGAGATCCGCCGCGACGACTTGCTGCCGTTCGCGCAATGCATCGAGGCGCACGTCGAGGCGGTGATGATGGCCCACGTCGTCTATCCGGCCGTGGACAGCCAGCCCGCCGGTTACTCAAGGATCTGGATCGAAGAGATCCTGCGCGGCGAGTTGGGCTTTGCCGGCGCGGTGATCAGCGATGACATCAGCATGGCGGCGGCGGGTTCCGCCGGCAGCGTTCGCGATCGCGTGCGGACGCACCTCGATGCCGGTTGCGACCTGGTGCTGGCCTGCTTCCCCGAGGTGGTCGACGATGCCCTGACCGCCTTTGGCGGCGATCGCGCGGCCATGCCAGGCTCGCTGGATGCCTTGCGCGGCACGGTGGCTGCCAGCTGGGATGGACTTCTCCACAATCCTCAGCGCGACCGCTTCGTCGCGCGCATCACGGCGCTGGATGCCGAACAGGGAACCGCATGAACACATCGACACCCGCATTGTCCGACGCACTGGCGCAGTCGGAACTGCTGCACGAACGCGCCGAACTGGAAAGCGTCATCCAGGCGATGGGGCAACGCATCGACGTGGCGTTGCAGGGCCAGCGCGCGGTGTTCCTCACGGTGATGAACGGCGCCCTGATCTTTGCCGGCCAACTGGCGCTCGCCATCCGCACCGACCTGGAATTCGATTACGTGCACGCCACGCGCTATCGGGGTGCCACCTCCGGCCAGGAGCTGCAGTGGCTGCGCGAGCCGGTGGTGCCACTGGAAGGCCGCATCGTGCTGTTGGTCGACGACATCCTCGACGAAGGCCACACACTGAAGGAAGTGCGCGACGATTGCTACCGCCGTGGCGCGAAGGAGGTCTACATCGCCAGCCTGTGCACCAAGCAGCACGATCGCGTGGTCGAAGGCATCACCTCTGATTTCAACGGCGTCGTCCTGCCGGATCGCTACGTCTTCGGTTATGGCATGGATTACCACGAGCAGGGCCGAAACCTGCCAGCCATTTACGCGTTGAAGGAACCGCTGTAGGAGCGCACCCGGTGCGCGATGCTCTTCTGTCACGTGACGAAAGGCATCGCGCACAGGGTGCGCTCCTACATCAATTGGTTGCAACCGGATAACCACGATGCCGCATTCCGAACCCGCCACCATCGACCTCGCCATCATCGGCGGCAGTGGCCTGTACAAGTTCCCCGGCCTGGAAAATGTTGAGCGCCGCACGGTGGACACGCCTTACGGCCCGGCGTCCGGCGACATCATGATCGGCGACTTCGCCGGCAAGCGCATCGCCTTCCTGGCGCGTCATGGCGAGAGTCACACGTTGCCGCCGCATCGGGTCAACTACCGCGCGAATGTGTGGGCGCTGCACAAGCAGGGCGCGCGCCGGGTGGTCGGGGTCAACGCGGTCGGCGGCATCCGCGGCGACATGGGGCCGCGGGTGATCGTAGTCCCGGATCAGCTGATCGATTACACCCACGGCCGCTACACCAGCTATTGCGATGTGGAAGGCGCCGAAGTCAGACACATCGACTTCAGCGAACCGTATACCGGATCCCTGCGCCGCCAGTTGCTGACAGCCGCGCGCAAGGCTGGCGTCGACGTGCTCGATGGCGGTTGCTACGGCGTCACCCAGGGGCCGCGCCTGGAGACGCGCGCCGAAATCGCCCGCTTGCGGCGCGATGGCTGCGATCTGGTGGGCATGACCGGGATGCCCGAGGCCGTGCTTGCGCGCGAACTGGGACTCGAATACGCCTGTCTGGCCCTGGTGGCGAACTACGCCGCCGGCTGTGGCGACGAGGCCGAAATCAGCATCGAAGAGATCTTTGCGCATCTAGCCTCGGCCACCGCCGAGGTGCCGCGTATCCTCGCCGCGATGTCGGAAAATGGGTGGTGACGGTCGGTATTCCGTACTCCCGGAAGATTTTCGTATTGCGCCGGCCCGTCACCTCTTGCTATTTTTCATCAGGCCAGCGCGGCGAGCAGGGGGCCACCGCACCAAGCCTGGCGCACCTTCCATGGATCCAGAGGTCGACGCAATGAGTTTTGGTACGGTCAAATGGTTCAACGACGCCAAGGGCTTCGGTTTCATCGCGCCTGAGGACGGGGGAGCGGACGTGTTCGTTCATTTTTCGGCGATCGCCAGCAAGGGCTTTCGCAGCCTGCAGGAAGGCCAGCGGGTCAAGTTCGACGTGACGCAGGGCCCCAAGGGCGCCCAGGCTTCGGCGGTCGAGCCGGTCGAGGCCACTGCCTGAAATCGAGGCCGGTGTTGTGATGCACAATGAAACCCCGCACCTGGTGCGGGGTTTCTTGTTTTCCACCGTCGGAGCGTGCAATGGCTGATCGCAGGCATTTTCTCAAGGCATCCCTGCTGGGCATTTCGTCGCCGATGCTGGCCTGGGCCGGCAAGCTCACGGCCGCAACACCCGCGCAAATGCCGACCACGTCGACGCCCCGGGTGGTGTCGACCTGGGACTTCGGTGTCGCCGCGAACCAGGCGGCGTGGGCCATCCTGGGCAAGGGTGGCCACGCCCTGGATGCGGTCGAGGCCGGTGCGCGGGTGCCCGAGTCCGACCGGAAAAACCACAGTGTCGGTCTCGGCGGCTATCCGGATCGCGACGGCCACGTCACTCTGGACGCCAGCATCATGGACGCCGACGGCAGCTGCGGCGCGGTCGCCGCGATCGAACATATCGAGCATCCCATTTCCGTCGCACGGCGGGTGATGGAACGCACGCCGCACGTGTTGCTGGTCGGCGACGGCGCGCTGCAGTTCGCGCTGGAGCAGGGCTTCAAGCAGCAGAACCTGCTGACCCCGGAAGCCGAAAAGGCCTGGCATGAATGGCGCAAGACGGCGCACTACCAGCCATCGATCAACAGCGAAGTGCGCGACTACGGCCGCACCGGCAAGCCCGGTGGCGCCGGCAACCACGACACCATCGGCATGCTGGCGATCGATGCACACGGCCGGCTGGCCGGCGCCTGCACCACCAGCGGCATGGCCTGGAAACTTCATGGCCGCGTCGGCGACAGCCCGATCATCGGCGCCGGCCTGTATGTCGACGGCGAGATCGGCGGCGCCACCTCCACCGGCGTCGGCGAGGAAGTGATCCGCAATGCCGGCAGTTTCCTGGTGGTGGAACTCATGCGCCAGGGCCGCTCGCCGCAGGAAGCCTGCAAGGAGGCGGTGATGCGCATCGTGAAAAAGCGCACGGAGGCATCGAAGACCTTGCAGGTCGGCTTCCTGGCGATGAACCGCGCGGGCGAGGTCGGTGCGTATGCGATCCAGCACGGCTTTTCCTATGCCGTGTGCGATGCGAAGAAACAGGACGCCCTGATTCCGTCGCAAAGCGTCTACACCACGAGTTATTCGTGATCCTGGAGATCGCCGCCAATTCTGTCGCCTCCGCACTGGCCGCGCAGGAAGGTGGAGCGGGGCGGGTCGAACTGTGCACGGCGCTGGAACTGGGCGGGCTCACGCCATCGCACGCGCAGATCGCGCTGACCCGCGATCGTCTGCGCATCCCGCTGTATGTGCTGATCCGTCCGCGCGCCGGCGATTTCCTCTACGGCGAACTGGAATGCGAAACCATGCAGCGCGACATCGAAACCTGCGCCGCGCTGGGCTGCGATGGCGTGGTGCTCGGCGTGCTCGATGCCGATGGCGACGTGGACGTGGCGCGCTGCCGCGCCCTGGTCGCCGCGGCGGGAACACTGGGCGTGACCTTCCACCGCGCCTTCGATCTCAGCCGCGACTCTACGCGGGCATTGGAGGATATCGTCGCGCTGGGCTGCGAACGCGTGCTGACCTCGGGCGCGCAGGCCAGCGCCGTGGATGGCGTCGCGCTGATCCGCGATCTCGTCACGCAGTCGAATGGCCGCCTGGCCGTGATGCCAGGCGCCGGTGTCACCGCGCGGAATATTGCTGAACTTGCCGCCGCCACCGGCGCGCGCGAATTCCATGCCTCGGCCAAACGCCAGCTGCCCTCCGGCATGCGGCACCGGCAGGCGCGGCTGCCCGACATGGAACTTGGCGAGCTGCGCAGCGATGCGGAGCAGGTGCGCGCCTTGGCCGCCGCGCTGCAGGCTTCCGCCTTGTAGGAGCGCACCCTGTGCGCGAATGCTCTTCGCGCCGTGTGGCAAGAGCATTCGCGCACAGGGTGCGCTCCTACGTGCGGTTTCGGCCCAGCGATTTGAGGTGTCTTGCAGGGGAAGGGCTCGAATAACTTCTCATCCGAATCGATCCCTACGGCAGCGCATGGCCACCCAGCTTGGTTAAGATGGCGAATTGCCGAACAGCAGCAGGAGCCACCCGAGTGATCATCAAGCCCAAAGTCCGTGGATTCATCTGCATCACCGCTCACCCGATCGGTTGTGAGCGTAACGTGCTCGACCAGATCAAGATCACCCAGGCCGCGGGCCACGCCGCGGACAAGGGACCGAAGCGCGTGCTGGTGATCGGCGCCTCCACCGGCTATGGCCTTGCCTCCCGCATCACCGCCGCGTTCGGCTACGGCGCCGCTACGCTCGGCGTGTTTTTCGAAAAGCCCAGCACCCACGAGAAGACCGGCACCGCCGGCTGGTACAACTCCGCCGCGTTCGACAAGGCGGCCAAAGCCGCAGGCCTGTACAGCAAGTCGATCAACGCCGACGCGTTCGCCAACGAAACCCGCGCCCGCGCCATCGAGATCATCAAGAACGAAATGGGCGGCCCGATCGATCTGGTGGTCTATTCGCTGGCATCCCCGGTGCGCAAGCTGCCGGACACCGGCGAAGTGGTGCGCTCGGCGCTGAAGACCATCGGCGAGCCCTTCCACAACACCTCGGTCGACACCAACAAGGACACCGTGATCGAGGCCACCGTCGAGCCGGCCACCGAGCAGGAAATCAAGGACACCGTCACCGTGATGGGCGGCGAGGACTGGGCGCTGTGGATCGACGCGCTGAGCGCCGCCGGCGTGCTGGCCGAGCACGCCAAGACCGTCGCCTACAGCTACATCGGCACCGAGATCACCTGGCCCATGTACTGGCACGGCACCCTGGGCCGGGCCAAGCAGCACCTGGACAACACCGCCAAGCAATTGCGCAGCCGCCACCCCGGCCTCGACGCCTACGTCGGCGTGATGAAGTCCGTCGTCACCCAGGCCAGCGCCGCCATCCCGGTGATTCCGCTGTACGTGTCGATCGCCTTCAAGATCATGAAGGAGAAGGGCATCCACGAAAATCCGATCGAACAGGCCAACCGCCTGTTCCATGACCGCCTCTACCGCGCCGACGGCGCCGCCGCACCCACCGACGATGACGGCCGCCTGCGGCTGGACGATTGGGAGCTGCGCGACGATGTACAGATCCCTTGCAAGACGATCTGGCCCACCGTCACCACCGAAAACCTCAAGCAGATCACCGACTACGCGGGCTACAAGCACGAGTTTTTGCAGCTGTTCGGGTTTGATCGGGCGGATGTGGACTATGAGGCCGAGGTGGAGGCGGATCGGCGGTTTGATTGTTTGGAGGGGTGAGGGGCACGGGGCAGCTAACCCGACGGTTCGGAATTGCCTGCATTCGCCGCTATTTCGATTGACGCAGTGTCGCTGAACGCCTCGGACTTCCTCTTTGTGGTTTTTTGGAAAATGGGGAAGTCTGGGGGAAAGGCGAGATAGTGTTCGCGTCTCTCGCTGTTAATTTCACGGACCTTGATGAAGGGGCAACAATGGCTGTGCCGACGTATGACAAGTTCATCGAACCAGTCCTGCGGTTTCTGGTTGAACATCCGGATGGGGTGTCCGCGAAGGATGCGCATGATGCCGCAGCGGACCGGCTTGGGTTGTCTGAAAATGACCGTGCACAAGTACTCTCAACCGGTCAGGCGGTTTACAAGAACCGTGCTGGTTGGGCACATGACCGCCTCAAACGATCCGGCTTTTCGGCGAGTCCGAAGCATGGAATCTGGAAAGTCACCGCTGACGGGCTGGCTTTTGCTTCACAGAATGCTGCTCCGCTGAGCGATGAAACGATTGGGAAGTTGGCTAGTAGTCACATAAACGTGCCGTTAGCGTCTTTGACATCCGGTCTGATTTCAGCTGATTCGCCTCCAGACTTGGTGGAAGATGATGTTCAGAGCCCAGACGATCGTTTGCAGACGGCGCTTTACGAGATTCGCTCATCAGTCACCAGCGAGTTGCTGGAAAGACTACTGTTGATTTCACCCAAGTTTTTTGAAACCGTTGTTCTGGACGTGTTGCACAAGCTTGGGTACGGAACCAGCCGCAGTGATCTGCAGCAGGTTGGTGGCAGTGGAGACGGAGGCATTGACGGCGTCATTTCTCTCGATCGATTGGGTCTAGAGAAAGTCTACGTCCAAGCAAAGCGATGGCAGAGCACGGTTGGCCGCCCTGAAATCCAAGGGTTCTACGGCGCGCTGGCGGGACAGCGCGCCAACAAGGGCGTCTTCATCACCACATCATCTTTCACCGCTCAAGCCGTCCAGTTCGCGGGGTCGGTCGAACGAATCGTGTTAGTTGACGGAGTGAAACTCGCACAACTGATGATGGACCACGAAGTTGGTGTGTCATCGCAGAGTGTCAAGCTGCCCAAGATTGACAGCGATTATTTCGACGAGTGACGATCGTTCTGATTGGGAAGGGGAAAGCTGTCGGGAAGGGAAGGGTGTCAGGGACAGTTTCTTCCGTTCTTCGCGTTTTCACCACGGCGTCTGGGCGACCAAATTGTCCCTGACACCATTCTTGCCATTCTTGCGCCAGCACGGGGCGAGCGGAGACGCGGATGTGGAAGCAGGTAGTCGGCTACGGGGCGCTGCTGGCGGCGGGGACGCTGGCCTTGCAGTGGCTCGACTACCAGCGCTTGGCGCGGATGCATTTGGGCGATGTCTATCTGTTCCTGGTCGCGGTGGCCTTCCTGGTGCTGGGCATCGTGTTGGGCGTGCGGGTGTTTGCCAGGCCGGCGCCGGTCGCCTTTGACGGCAACCCGCAGGCGCAGGCGGCACTGGGGCTGAGCGAGCGGGAGCTGGAAGTGCTGCACGAACTGGCCGCCGGCCACTCCAACAAGGAGATCGCGGCGCACCTCCACGTGTCGCCGAATACGATCAAGACGCATGTGGCCCGGCTGTTCGAGAAGCTGGGGGCGAAGCGGCGCACCGAGGCGATCCGCCGGGCGCGCGAGCTGGGGATCGTGCCCTGATGCCCGACATCCGGGATGGATATTCGGGGTGAACAGGCCGAAATCACCCGTTCGGGCGATTGCTCGGCGGCGCCGGATCGCGGTCAATGGCGTCTCAATTCACCACTCTAAGGAGTTACACCATGTTGCGCACCATCCTGAAGTACGGCGTGATCGCCGGCCTGGTCGTCGGCGGCTTCGAGCTCGTCACCTTCGTCGCGTTCTCCGGGATGCCGCCGCTGAAATACGGCATGGTGATCGGCTACACGACGATGCTGATCGCGTTGAGCGCGGTATTCGTGGGGATCAAGCGGCACCGGGACGTGGATCGGGGCGGGGTGATCGGGTTCTGGCCGGCGCTCGGGGTCGGGCTGGGCATCAGCTTCATCGCCGGGATCTTCTACGTGGCTGCGTGGGAAGCGGTGCAGGCGATGACGCACATGGATTTCGCCACCTCCTATGCGAACGCGATCATCGCCAGCGAGAAGGCGAAGGGCGCGAGCGCCGAGGCGCTGGCGAAGCTGGGCGCCGACATGGCGGCATTCAAGGTGCAGTATGCGAATCCGATGTACCGCCTGCCGATGACGTTCGCGGAGATCTTCCCGGTCGGCGTGCTGGTGTCGCTCGTCTCCGCGGGGCTGCTGCGCAACAGCCGGTTCCTGCCTGCGCGGCAGGGTTGAGCGTTTCGAGCCGCGTCAGGCCAAGGCGTGCGCCAGCGCTTGAGTGCGCTTCGCGCTGATGCCGCGGAGAGCAAGCGATCGCTGTCATCGGCGGCGATGGTCGGGGTGTCGAAGATTGCTTGATGTATCCGATTGGATACAATGGACGACATGCCCTACATCATCCAGCAAACGGAATTGTTTGCTTCATGGCACAGGGGACTGCGTGACCTCAAAGCGCGCATTGCCATCGCACGCCGCCTTGAACGCACCGCTGCCGGCAATCCTGGCGATGTGAAGTCGGTGGGCGAGGGCGTTTCCGAGATGCGAATCGATGTCGGCGCAGGCTACCGTGCTTACTTCACGATGCGCGGCGCTGTCATCGTCATCCTGCTGTGTGGTGGCGAGAAAAAACCCAGCGGCGCGACGTTCAGCGCGCTGCCCAGCTTGCAAAGGAGGTCTGAGATGACCCTTCAACTGACCGCCTTCGACCTTACCGACCAACTCGACAGCGAAGAGGCAATTGCCGAGTACCTGTCCCAGGTGATGGCCGATGGTGATGACGACGAGCTTCTTCGGGCGCTTGGGCATGTTGCCAAGGCGCGGGGCATGTCCCAACTTGCCAAAGAGGCAGGCGTAGGCCGTGAGAGCCTTTACAAGGCGCTCAAACCCGGTGCTACGCCGGGCTTTGCGACCGTGGGAAAGGTAGTGCGTGCACTGGGGCTGAGGATGGCTGTGAGGCCGGCAGCCAGACAGAAGCCTGCCGCAGCCAACAAGGTCGCCACGCGACCGGCCAAGATAAAAAAGGCGGCGAAGAAAGCCACCAGGAAGGCCACCAAGAAGGCAGGGATCGGGCAGATGGTGCCAGTCAGCGCTCGAGCCTCAAAAGCGCGCGCGAGAGCGTAGGCTCCAAAACCCGCGTCAGCTTCAGAAGGATCGACCTGCACATGGAGGTACAGGATCGCTGCGTTCCGCCTTGACGTGCATTGGCCGGGGCAAAGCAATGCGGTCCAATCTTCCAACCGCACCGCGGTACGGTGGGCGTGAAAACAAAGCACATGGCCCGGGCAACAAAGAGAGAACCAGGCCCGGCTCCGGTTCCGCGGCGCGCAGGAAGCTTCGACAGTAGCTCCTCAAAGGCCGAGTCAGAGTGCCCCGTCAGTGAACGGGAACCGCCGGAGTCATGCGACTGGCAAACCTCGCGATACGTCGTGCCTCGATCCCGATTTCGCGCAGCTGGCCGGTCGGAGAGGGAATCTGACCGCAGTAGAACAGGCCGGGCGCCTGAGTGGGCTTGCCGGTCGCGAGCGGGATGCCGCGGTGGTCGAGGGTGTCTGCTGCCTGCGGCAGGAGGGTGCGCAAATCGGCGTGGAAGCCCGTGGCCAGGATGACGACATCAAAGGGCTCGCTGCGGCCGGTGCCGTCGGGGCCGGCAAACGTCACTCCCTCGGGGGTGAAGTGTTCGATGCCGCCCCGCACGCGGATGGCGCCCTGGCGGATCTTGTCCAGCGTACCGACGTCCAGCAATGGCACGCGACGGTCCTCGGCGATCATCCGGCGTGGTCCCTTGCGTGCGATGGTCAGGCCCAAGCCCCGCGTCGGGCCGAGGGCCAGGCGGATGGCCGGCGCGTTGAGCGCATCGGCCACGCGCGGCGGCAGCCAGGCCTGGCCGATCGCCCAAGTCAGGATCGGCACGCCCAGCAGCTCGCGCGGCAGCAGGCACACGGGCCGGCGCACCGCCAGGGTGACGTCCACGCCGGCTTCGGCCAGGTCGAGCGCGATCTCGCCGCCGGAATTGCCGAACCCCACGACCAGCGCGCGCTGGCCGAGGTACGGCGCGGGGTCGTGGTACTCGCTGCTGTGGAGCACCCTGCCGCGGAAATGGTGCTCGCCCGGCCAAGACGGCCGGTGCGGTGCATCGGCCCAGCCAGTCGCCATGACGACCATCGGCGCGGCATGGCCGCCCGCGGTGGTTTCGGCATGCCAAAGCCCTGCCTCGCGGTGCAGCGTTCGCACTTCGCAACGGAACATCGGCTCCAGGCCGAAATGCGTCGCGTAGTTTTCCAGATAGGCCACGACCTGGTCGCGTGAAGGGTAGCGGGGATACGTGCGCGGCATCGGCAGGCCCGGCAGCGCGGAATGCCCGCGATCCGTGTGCAGATGGAGGCGATCATAGTGACGCCGCCACACCGCGCCGACCGTCTCGGCCTTCTCCAGCAGCAGCGTGGTCAACCCGCGTCCGGCAAGCTGGGCCGCGCAAGCGAGCCCGGCCGGGCCAGCGCCGACAATGATGACGTCCGCGTCGCTCATGGGGCGGCTCCGGTGATGACCTTGCGCAAGATACGCCTTGCGAAGGGAGGCGGCCTCCTTCCGGAAGAGGTCGTCAGCTTGGGTCGTGCCTGATCCCGGCGTCGGTGCAATCGCCGTGGCGGCCCCGGCACCTTACGGGCGCGGCTCTTGCCGCTCCGAACAGATATTGTCTGTCACGGGCGGGGTTTCGCGCCGCGGGTTGTCCACCGCGCGCAGTGACCGCTGGCGCTTGGCGGCATACATGGCCCGGTCGGCATGGGTCAGCAAGGCGTCGGCGTCGGTGCCGTCGGCGGGGAAACAGGCGATACCGATGCTGGCGTCCAGCTGGAACAAACTGTTGCCCAGCTTGAAGGGTTGGGCGAGCCGGGCGCGCAACGCGTCGGCTATGGATTGGGCGGCATCGGCGTCGCGGCAACCGGGCAGCAGCGCAACGAACTCGTCGCCGCCGACGCGGGCCAGCACGTCGCCGGTTCGAACGCCCTGCTGCAGGCGTACGGCGATCTCGCGCAACAGGTGGTCGCCCGCATCATGGCCACCGCGGTCATTGACGAATTTGAAGCCGTCCAGATCCAGGTAGAGCAGGGCCACATTGTGGTCGTGCCGAGTGGCATGCTCGATCGCGGACTGCAGTTCGACGCGCAGGCGGTCGCGGTTGGCCAGTCCGGTCAGTGAATCGTGGTTGGCGCGATGTTCCAGCTCGCGCTCGAGACGGCGAAGCTCGGTCACTTCGCGGCCAACGCCGATGCGCACGCCATGTTCCGGCAACCAGCGGGCGGACCACTGGATGTCCACGGTGTGACCGTCCTTGTGCACGTAGCGATTGCGGAAATGACGCTGGAGCTTGCCGGCCATCACCGCTTCGGCCTGCGCCGTGGTGGCCGCAAGATCATCGGGATGCACCAGCTCGAAAATCGGCCTGCCGATAACTTCCGCAGGGGCGTAGCCGAAGATGCGCTGGAAACTCGCATTGACGAACATCAGGCGTCCGTCGACATCGACCAGGCACACGGCATCGGGCATCAGGTCGAGCACGTCGACAAGGGGAGGTAACGTCGGGGTCATCTGTCCGCAGCGGTCGGGGTGTTCGGTGGTGACGCTGTTATCACGACCGGAGTTCTCTTCGAAAATTAGCAGATTCAGCCCGATTGCGGGAAATGGATGCACGGATTTGTGTCGAATGTCCGCGAGTGCCTGGATCAGGCGCCGGATGGCCGCGAGCCAGCGAGCCGGTGGGGTGAAAGCCGGTCGTAAAAGGCTTGGCATTGATCGGCGAGCCGGCGCTGGAAACCACTCAGCCGGTTTTCGCGCGCCCGCCATGGCGCAAAACCGGTGGAGCGCTCGACTACCGCATACCAGTGCGGTGCCCACACGCCGTCGCTGCTGCGCCGGCCGGGCGGCCATCGCAACATGCGCCGGCTGAAAGGAATGCCCAGACGCGCGCACAGGGCGGTCAGGATGCCGGCGGGGTTCTGCAATACATCGTCGGCATCGATCACTGGCGGCGCTGCGCCGAACCGGTCGCAGACATGCTCGAACAATCGCGCCTGTTGTTCGAAGCCGAGTTCCCACGCGGCTGCATCGGGGCGCTGGATGGTGAACGAGGCCGCCACTGCGGCCGGCTCGCGAATCAGAAAGCAGTTGCTGACCCCATCGAGCCAGTCCAGCGGCATGTCAGGCAGCATGTGCTGGGTCATGTGTTTCTGGTACCAGATGGCTCGATGGCCAGGGATCGGGCCGGTCAGCATCGCGGCGATGTCGGCGGCATCGTGCTCCTGCGCGGCGATCACGTCGTCGCGGCCCGGATGCTGGATGCCGGTGGCCAGCAGGTAGTGCGCGTAGAACGGCTCATCGATGACGACCGTGTCCTCGCGGTTCTCCCAGGCGCGCATCATCGCGGTGGAAATGTTGCGCGGGCCCGACCACATGGCGATGCGCAGGCCGTCGCGCGACCCGTTCATACGCGGGGTCCTGATCGGCTCTCCGTTTCCACCAGCGCCATATAGAGTTGTTGCAGGCGTTCGACCATCGGGCCGCGTCCGCCGTCGCCCATCTGGCGGCCATCGATCTCGCTGACCGGTACCACACCGGCGAAGGTTCCCGTGACATAGGCCTCCTCGGCCCCATAAACGTCGGTGAGACTGAAGTTCTTCTCGAACACCGGGATGCCGTTGGCGCGGCACAGCCGGATCACGTTCGCGCGGGTGATTCCGCCCAGGCAATAGTCGCCGGTGGAGGTCCACACCTCGCCGCGCCGAACGATGAAGAAATGGGTGGAGTTGCAGGTGGCCACGAAGCCGTGCGGGTCGAGCATCAGCGCCTCGTCATAGCCGGCCTTCTGCGCCTGGATGCAGGCGAGGATGCAGTTGAGCTTGGAGTGGCTGTTGAGTTTCGGATCCTGCACATCGGGCGCGCCGCGGCGCACGTGCACGGTGAACAGGCGGATGCCTTGCTCGACCGTGGCCGGCAGCGGCTGCTTGTACTCGGGGATGATGACGATGGTCGGCGCGCCGATCACGAAGCGCGGATCCTGGTGCGGCGTGGCCTTGACCCCGCGGGTGACCATCAGGCGGATGTGCACGTCCGACTGCATGGCGTTGGCGCGCAAGGTGTCGAGGAGACGGGCGGTCAGCTCCGCCCGGCTGAGGCCGATGTCCAGGTCGATCGCGCGGGCGCCTTCGTACAGTCGGTCCAAGTGCTGGTCGAGAAAGGGCAGGCCGCCGTCATGCAGGCGCAAGCCTTCCCAGACGCCGTCGCCCAGCACGAAGCCCGAGTCGAACACCGATACGCGCGCTTCCTGGCGCGGAAACAATTCGCCGTTGACGCTGATCCGGATCGTTTCGTTGCGCGGATCGTTCTGGTAGTCGTGCGTGCCTTTGCTCATCGGGATGCCCTGGGTCCGGTCTGGAATCAGGCTAACCTTATCTCCCGACATTTGTCGCGTCTCGATGCCGACCGGTGCCCTGCCTCCGCCGTCGCAGACAAGGTCATGACGCTGAACCGGGATGCTTGGCTGGTCCGGCAGGAGCGTCGCCATCGGCGGCTGGACGTTACGAGCCCCCCAGTCGCGTGGCCATCAGACGCCGGACGTCATCATCAGGCGCGTCGGGGCAGTTTCCAGTTCGGCCGGATGAAGTGGCAGGTGTAGCCGCTGGGGAAATGCCGGAGGTAATCCTGGTGTTCCGGTTCCGCCTCCCAGAAATCACCGGCCGGCGCCAGTTCGGTGACCACCTTGCCTGGCCACAGGCCGGACGCATCCACGTCGGCGACGGTGTCTTCGGCCACGCGCTTTTGCTCGTCGTTGGCGTAGAAGATGGCCGAGCGGTAGCTGGCGCCGCGATCGTTGCCTTGTCGGTCAGGCGTGCTCGGGTCATGGATCTGGAAAAAGAATTCCAGCAGTGTGCGGTAGCTGATCCGCTGCGGGTCGAACGTGATCTCGATCGCCTCGGCGTGCGTGCCGTGGTGGCGGTAGGTCGCATTTGGCACATCGCCGCCGGCGTAGCCCACGCGGGTGGAGAGCACGCCCGGTTGCTGGCGGATCAGCTCCTGCATGCCCCAGAAGCAGCCGCCTGCCAGGACGGCGCGTTCGCTGCTCTTGTTCATGACGCAGGCTCCTGTCGATCCGTGCCAAACAGTTTCCGGTATTCGCCATAACCTTCGCTTTCAAGCTGCTCGACGGGGATGAAGCGCAGCGAGGCGGAGTTGATGCAGTAGCGCAGGCCGCCGGTTTCGCGCGGGCCGTCGGGAAAAACGTGGCCAAGGTGGCTGTCGCCGTCGCGCGAGCGCACCTCGGTGCGGATCATGCCGTGGCTGCCGTCGTGATGCTCGATCACATGCTCGTTCTGCAGCGGGCGGGTAAAGCTGGGCCAGCCGCAGCTGCTCTGAAATTTGTCGATCGAGGTGAACAGCGGCTCGCCGGAAACGATGTCGACATACAGGCCGGCCGCCTCATTCGCGTTGTAGAGATTGTCGAAGGGCCGTTCGGTAGCCGCTCCTGGGTGACCCGGTATTGCTCGGGCGTGAGCCGGGCGACGGCTTCAGGGGTCTTGCGGTAGTTCGACATGGTGGTCTCCGGGAAGATGATGGCAAGCATGCGCCCGATGATGCGGGTGACGCGATATACATGGGGTTCGCCGGGGTCGACCCAAGGTTACCTGTGGGCATCACGGAAGCTCGACGGGTCGCAGCCGGGAGCCGGCCGGTTCGCCATCGTATCGCCACGCTATCGCGCCGGGAGCATGCCCGCGCCGGCCTCCAGCATGCCGAAGGCGCGCACCACCTGTGCACGCTCCTCACGAGTCCATCGCCCGAGGTAACCCATGAATCGTCGACATCTGCTCAGGAACGGCCTGTTCGGTGCATCCGCGCTCGTCCTGTATCCGCTGGTTTCGCGCGCCGCGCGGAGGCGCGGAGGCCGCGCTGGCCGATCTGCAACGCCGTCATGGCGGCCGCCTGGGGTGGCCATGCTCGATACCGGCAACGGCCGGCGCATCGCGCAGCGCGGAGACGAACGATTCCTGATGTGCAGCACTTTCAAGCTGCTGGCGGTGGCGGCGGTGCTGGCGCGGGTCGATGCCGGCAAGGAGAAGCTGGATCGACGCATCGTGTTTGGCCCGGAGGTCTTGCTGGACTATGCGCCGGTGACCCGCCGGCATGTCGGTGCGCCGGGCATGAGCGTCGCCGCGCTGTGCGAGGCGGCGATCACGCTGAGCGACAACACCGCGGCCAACTTGTTGCTGGCCAGTCTCGGCGGTCCGGCTGCGGTCACCCGTTTCGTGCGCGGCCTGGGTGATCCGGTGACGCGCCTCGATCGCATCGAGCCCGATCTCAACGACGGCGGTCCCGGCGATATGCGCGACACCACCAGCCCGAACGCGATGCTGGATACCTTGCAGCGGCTGTTGCTTGGAAACGCCTTGGCGGCTGCCTCGCGCGACCGGTTGATCGCGTGGGTGCGGGCATGCACCACGGGCCTCGACAAGCTGCGCGCTGGCCTGCCGCCCGACTGGCAGGCGGGCGACAAGACCGGCAGCGGCGCGCATGGCGAAAGCAATGACGTGGCGATCTTGTGGCCGCCGCGGCGCCAGCCGATCCTGGTGACGGCTTATTACGCGGGCTCGTCGGCGGACAGCAAGCAGCGCAGCGCGGTGCTGGCCGCGGTCGGGCGCATTGCCGCCTCCCTCTGATCAGTTCGCGATCAAGGACCGGGGTTCGAGCACGAAGGCCAATGCGTCGCTGCAACTGGCATCGATCTTCAGGCTGAGCAGGGCATCGGCCCGGGTGCGACCCAGGGTCAACGCCGCCAGCGGCTTGCCGGCCTTCACCGCGGCCAGCACGAAGCGGTAGCCGGAATAGACCATCAGCGAGGAACCGACCACCAGTACCGCGTCGGCGGCGTGCAAGGCTTGCGTGGCCGCATCCACTCGTGCGCGCGGCACGGCTTCACCGAAGAACACCACGTCGGGCTTCAAAATCCCGCCGCAATGGAGGCACGGCGGCACCTGAAAACGAGCGAAATCCTGGCCTTCCAGGTCGGCATCGCCGTCCGGCGCGGCGGTGGCCTCGAGGTGCTGCCAGGCGGGATTGCGCTCGAGCAGGCGCTGCTGGAACGCATCGCGGGGCAGGCGCCGGTCGCAGGCCATGCAACGGACTTCATCGAGTCGGCCGTGCAGATCGATCACGCGCTCGCTGCCTGCGCGTTGATGCAGGCGATCGACATTTTGGGTCACCAACTGCTCGATCCGCCCTTCCTGTTCCAGCCGCGCCAGGGCGTGATGCGCGGCATTTGGCGCAGCAGCGACCGAAGCGCGGCCAGCCGATCATGCTGCGCGCCCAGTAGCGCTGCCGGGTGCCGATCTCATGCATGAAGGCCTGCAGCGTCACCGGCGGCGCGCGCTTCCATTCGCCCTCGCGGTCCCGGTAATCCGGGATGCCGGAGTCGGTACTGCAACCCGCGCCGGTCAGCACGAACAGGCGCGGATGGGATTCGATGAATTGCTGCAGCGGCGTCATGACATGCGGTCGACGCGCCTGACGCGCGCCGGCTCCCGCGAACCGTGGCGGCCTCGCGATCTCTGCCGGTGGCGGACCACGGCGACCGGCTCAGGCGGCTTCAGCCTCGGCCGTTGCCGCCAACGCCACCGGGGCTGCGGATGATGTGGTCGAACGCGCTCAGCGCGGCGGTGGAGCCGGCGCCCATCGCGACCACGATCTGCTTGTACGGCACTGTGGTGGCATCACCGGCGGCAAACACGCCCGGCAGCGAGGTCTGGCCGCGTTCATCGATCACGATCTCTCCGCGGGGCGAAAGTTCGATGGTTCCCTTCAGCCATTCCGTATTCGGCAACAGGCCGATCTGCACGAAGATGCCTTGCAGCTCGATGCTGTGCATGACGCCATCGGTGCGATCCTTGTAGACCAGTCCGTTGACGCGCTGGCCGTCGCCGAGCACCTCGGTGCTCTGCGCGCTGACGATGATGTCGACGTTGGGCAGGCTGCGCAGCTTGCGTTGCAGGACCTCGTCGGCGCGCAGCCTGTCGTCGAATTCGACCAGGGTGACATGGGCCACGATCCCGGCCAGATCGATGGCCGCCTCGACCCCGGAATTGCCACCGCCGATCACCGCCACGTGCTTGCCCTTGAACAGCGGGCCGTCGCAGTGCGGGCAATACGCCACGCCCTTGTTGCGGTATTCGTCTTCGCCGGGCACGCCCATCTGGCGCCAGCGCGCACCGGTGGAGAGCACCACCGTCTTCGATTTGAGCGTGGCGCCGTTGGCCAGCCGGATCTCGACCAGGCCGTCGGCGGCGTCGCTGGCACCCACGAGCTTTTCGGCCCGCTGCAGGTTCATCACGTCCACGTCGTACTCGTGCACATGCTGCTCGAGCGCGGCGGCAAACCTGGGACCCTCGGTATGCGTCACCGAGATGAAGTTGTCGATGCCCATGGTGTCCAGCACCTGGCCGCCGAAGCGCTCGGCGGCCAGGCCCGTGCGGATGCCCTTGCGCGCGGCGTAGATCGCCGCGGCGGCGCCGGCCGGGCCACCGCCGACGACCAGCACGTCGAACGGATCCCTGGTCTTGATCTTCTCCGCGTCGCGGGCGCTGGCGCCGGTGTCCAGCTTGGCCACGATCTGTTCCAGGCTCATGCGGCCCTGGTCGAACGCCTCGCCATTGAGGAACACGGCAGGCACCGACATCACCTGACGCGCCTCGACTTCGTCCTGATACAGCGCGCCATCGATCGCCACGTGCTGGATGCGCGGATTGAGCACGCTCATCAGGTTCAGCGCCTGCACCACGTCGGGACAGTTCTGGCAGGACAGGGAAAAGTAGGTCTCGAAGCGGAAGTCCCCGTCGAGCTGGCGCACCTGCTCGATGGTGTCGGCCGCCGCCCTGGACGGATGGCCGCCGACCTGCAGCAGCGCCAATACCAGCGAGGTGAATTCGTGACCCATCGGAATGCCGGCGAAGCGCACGCCGATGTCGGTGCCGACACGGTTGATCGCGAACGAGGGCTTGCGCGCCTCGCTGTCGTCGCGGCGCAGGCTGATCTTGTCGGACAGCGCGGCGATCTCGTGCAGCAAGGCGTCCAGCTCCTGCGACTTGGCCCCGTCATCCAGCGCAGCGACCAGCTCGATCGGCTGGGTCAGCTTTTCGAGATAAGCCTGCAACTGGGACTTGAGATTTTCGTCGAGCATGGCGAGCACTCCGGGCGGACATACGAAAGAAGCGGATGGGATGCTTGTGGCAGCGGCCGACGCCATGGGGAGGGGCGGCCGGCGGGAGGGTGCGGGCCGGGCGACGGCCGCTGGCACAAGCGTCCCGGGGTGGGAGCCCGGGCGCTGCGCGCCCGGGTCCGATTGCAGCGTGAAGCGCGGAAGCCTCAGATCTTGCCGACCAGGTCCAGCGACGGTGAGAGGGTCTTGTCGCCTTCCTTCCACTTCGCGGGGCACACCTCGTTCGGGTGGGCCGCCACGTACTGGGCCGCCTTGACCTTGCGCAGCAGCTCGGAGGCGTCGCGGCCAATGCCGCCGGCGTTGATTTCGAGAATCTGGATCCGGCCATCCGGGTCGATCACGAAGGTGCCGCGATCGGCGACGCCGGCGTCCTCGATCAGGACGTCGAAGTTGCGTGCAATGGCATGGGTCGGGTCGCCGACCATGGTGTACTCGATCTTCCTGATCGCATCGGAGGTGTCATGCCAGGCCTTGTGCGCGAAGTGCGTATCGGTCGAGACACTGTAGATTTCCACGCCAAGCTTCTTGAATTCGGCGTAGTTGTCCGCCAGGTCCTCGAGCTCGGTCGGGCAGACGAAGGTGAAGTCGGCGGGGTAGAAGAACACGACGGACCACTTGCCCTTCAGGTCGGCGTCGGAAACTTCGATGAACTTGCCGCTCTTGAGTGCCTGGGCCTTGAATGGTTTCACTTCGGTATTGATCAGGGACATCTGCTTGCTTCCCGTGGTAGTTGAAGAACAGGACCGATGTTACGGTCATCGGAACGATACATCCAATTGATTGTTGGAATCGCTGCGATTGACCGCGGCTATTCACATATGCGGCCACGAGAAGGCGCTTCAAGGCTGGGGAAGTCGGCAAGCGTTGCGCTATGGCGTGACCGCGAGGCGATCGCGCAACTGGTGATCGACCACCGTGGCGGTGACTATGTCGCAGCCCACGTTCACCGTGGTGCGCAGCATGTCCAGGATGCGATCGACGCCGATGATGATGCCGATGCCCTCGGGCGGTATGCCGAATGTGGCCAGCAAGCCCGCGATCAGGGGCAGCGAGCCCCCCGGAATGCCGGCGACCGCCACCGCACTCAGGACGGCCAGCAACATCAGGATGGCCTGGTGGATCAGGGTCAGCTCGACACCGAAGGCCTGCGCCACGAACAGCACCACGCAGCCTTCGAACAGGGCGGTGCCGCTCATGTTCATGGTGGTTCCCAGTGGCAGCACGAAGCCGGCCGTACTGGGCGACAGCTTGAGGTCGTCGTGGGCCGTGGCCAGCGCGGCGGGCAGGGTGGCGCTGCTGGAACTGGTCGAGAACGCGGTGATCAGCAACGGGCGCACTTTCCGGAAAAACGCCAGCGGCGATTGATGCGCCAGGTAGCGCAGCCACAGGGACATGGTGCCGAACAGGTGCAGCATCAGCGCCACCGTACAGCCGACGACGAATACGGACAGGGTCAGCAGGATGTCGAAGCCGACCTTGACGATCACGCTGTAGATCAGCGCCGGGACGGCGTAGGGCGCCAGCCGGAGCGCGAAGCCGACGATGCCGGTCATCACCTCGCTGATCATGTCGAGGGCGCCCTGCAGCTTGAGGCGCTTGTCTTCCGGCAGCTTGGTCCCCGCCGCGCCGACCAGGATCGCGAACAGGATCAAGGGCAGCACATCGCCCAGCGCGCCCCGGCTGTTGCCGACAAAGGCACCGAACAGGTTGCGTGGCATGAACATCTCGACCACGGTGGCAAAGCTCATGCCCGGCTGGCTGGCCTCGGTGTCGACCGACCTGCATGCGCGCTGCCGCCGTATTCCTGCATCAGCAGTTCCTGCGCCTCTGCCGCCAGGTGATGCCCGGGCTGCAGCAGGTTCATCATCAGCAGGCCCAGCACCACCCCGATCAACATGTTGGCGAAAAACAGGGCGAAAGTGCGCCCGGCCAGCGGGCCCAGCTTCTCCAGATTGCCGAGTTGCGCCACGCCCGAAGCGAGCGAGGCGAACACCAGCGGGATCACCACGAAGAACAACATGCGCAGGAAGATCTGCCCGAACGGATCGAGTACGGCAACCGAGACCTGGCGCATCACGCCCAGTACCGGCGGGAAGATTTCGCCGATGCCCAGGGTCACACGGCGGCAACCACGCCGATGGCGAGACCCCAGAGGATGCGTGTAGCCAGCGATGTGGATTTGCTCATGGTGCGAATGTACGTGGCCCTCGGCACTTCGTCACCCCCGGCTGCGCCGGTCCAATGGTCGCGATGCGCTAAAATGCCGGTTTTAGGCGGAGGTCAGCATGGCCCAGTCAGCATCCCCCGGCGCGCGCTTTCGCGCGGCCGTTGCCGAGGAACAGCCGTTGCAGGTGGTCGGCGCGATCACCGCGTATGCAGCGCGGATGGCGCAGCGCACCGGTTTCAAGGCGATCTACCTGTCCGGTGGCGGAGTCGCGGCCAACTCGCTGGGCATGCCGGACCTGGGCATCAGCACGATGGAGGATGTGCTTACCGACATCCGCCGCATCACCGACGTCTGCGACCTGCCGCTGCTGGTGGACGTGGACACCGGCTGGGGCGGGGCGTTCAACATCGCGCGTACCGTGCGCTCGCTGATCAAGGCCGGTGCCGCTGCGCTGCATATCGAGGACCAGGTCGCCGCCAAGCGTTGCGGCCACCGGCCGGGCAAGGCGATCGTGTCGAAGGACGAGATGGTCGACCGGATCAAGTCGGTAGTGGATGCGCGCACGGACGCTCAATTCGTGGTGATGGCACGTACCGATTCCATCGCGGTGGAGGGCCTGGAATCGGCGATTGAACGCGCGCGCGCCTGTGTCGAGGCCGGTGCCGACATGATCTTCCCCGAGGCGATCCACACGCTCGAACAGTACCGCCAGTTCAAGGCCGCGGTGAAGGTGCCGATCCTGGCCAACATCACCGAGTTCGGCATGACCCCGTTGTTCACCCGCGAGGAACTGGCTGGGGCGAATGTCGACATCATCCTGTATTGCTGCGGCGCCTATCGGGCGATGAACAAGGCGGCGCTGAATTTCTATGAGACCGTGCGGCGCGACGGCACGCAGAAAGCGGTGGTGCCGACCATGCAGACGCGCGAGGAGCTTGTACGACTACCTCGACTACCACGCCTACGAGCGCAAGCTGGATGAGTTGTTCGGTGGCGGCGAGGGCATTGACAGACCATGAGCGAACCGGAGCCGACCGAGGGCGAAGTCCCTGCCGACGCAGGCGTGACGTGGTCGGCGCTGGGATGCGATGGGTGTCATTGTCGCATCGCTGGTTGGCTTGCTGGCGTTGCTGGTTTCCGGATATACCGCCTACATCCAGCGCCAGCAGGTGCGCGCGCAGGTATGGCCGTACCTGACAAAGGCCTATGTAGATCCGGCAGACACCAGCGACACGCTGCGCAAGTTGGCCATCTTCAACAAGGGGGTGGGGCCGGCGATCGTACGCAGCGTCCAGGTATCGGTCGATGGCAAGTCGCAAACGACCTGGCAATCATGTCTTGCAGCGCGCTTGAACTTGTCGTCCGTTCATTTTGGATATTCGATCACTCGCCGGCAATGTACTGAGTCCGGGCGAAAACCTGCAGATGATCCGTTATCTTGCAAGGATGCGCCAGCCTATTCGCGCTTTCGCGATGCGATGAGCGCCCGTGCCAGGATCGAGCATCTGTTTCTGCTCGACCCTGGGCGAATGCTGGATGCCTGCCGATCACAGCCCGCGGGGCGAGCCTGAGGTGCAACCGATCACCGAGTGTCCGCGACTGTCGTCGGCGGATGCCTTCAGGAATTGAGTCATACATTGGGTCCGGGCAGGTGCTCGCGCCTTCAGATTGCAGTCGACATACTGAGAGGAACATCGATGAGCGACAATTCCCACACAGCACCTGCCCAAGCCCAAGAAGTCGGTCGCCCTCTCCGGCGTGGCCGCCGGCAACACGGCGCTGTGCACCGTCGGCCGCAGCGGCAACGATCTGCACTACCGCGGCTACGACATCCATGACCTGGCGGCCAAGGGCTGTTTCGAGGAAGTCGCCTATCTGCTGGTGCATGGCGTGCTGCCGACCTGGACCGAACTGAAGAACTACAACGCCAGGCTCAAGCGCCTGCGCGGCCTGCCGGCGCCGGTGAAGGCGGCGATGGAGTTGCTGCCCGCCGCCACCCACCCGATGGATGTGCTGCGCACCGGCTGCTCGGTGCTGGGTACGGTGCTGTCCGGAAAAGGATGACCACAACAGTCACCGGCGCGCAGGAAATCGCCGATCGCCTGATGGCCAGTTTCGGCTCCATGCTGTTGTACTGGTACCACTTCAGCCACAACGGCAAGCGCATCGAGACGCGAGACCGACGACGACTCGATCGCCGCGCACTTCCTGCACCTGCTGCATGGCAAGGCGCCGAGCGAGCTGCACGCGCAGGCGCTGGACAAGTCGCTGATCCTGTACGCCGAGCACGAGTTCAACGCCTCGACTTTCGCCGCCCGCGTCATCGCCGGCACCGGTTCGGACATGTATTCGGCGATCACCGGCGCCATCGGCGCCCTGCGCGGGCCCAAGCACGGCGGTGCCAACGAGGTGGCGATGGAGATCATCTCGCGCTACCGCAGCGCCGACGAGGCGGAAGCCGACATCCGCGCCCGCGTCGAGCGCAAGGAAATCATCATCGGCTTCGGCCACCCGGTCTATACCGTGTCCGATCCGCGCAACGAGATCATCAAGGAGATCTCGCGCAAGCTGTGCACCGAAGGCGGCAACCCGACCCTGTTCGATGTCTCGGAGCGGATCGAGCAGGTCATGGGCGAGGTCAAGAAGATGTTCCCCAACCTCGACTGGTTCTCCGCCAGCACCTATCACATGATGGGCGTGCCCACCGCGATGTTCACGCCGCTGTTCGTGATCTCCCGCACCGCCGGCTGGAGTGCCCACGTGATCGAGCAGCGCCAGGACGGCAAGATCATCCGCCCCAGCGCCAACTACACCGGCCCGGAAGACCTGGCCTACGTGCCGATCGACAAGCGCTGAGAGCTGGTCGATGGGACGGACAACGGCGCCACCTGGCGCCGTTGTCCGTTTCAGGGCCGTGATGGCGCGGATCGTTGTCCGCGACGAATTCGAGCAGGTCGCCCGGCTGGCAATCCAGCGCGGTGCGGGTCGCTTCAAGCGCGCCGAGGGGCATCCAGCCATGGGAAGCGCCGAGCACGGTCAAGCTGAGCCCAGCGACTTCAGTTTTGTTTCGCTGCCTGGCGCTGCTCGGACCACCAGCCCAGCGCGCAGATGCCGATCACCAGCACCGCGTCCAGCGTCCACACGGCCCAGTCGTGGCTGTCAAACCAGGCGTCGAACAGATGATCGCTGGAGATCATCCGCGCGGACGTCCAGGCGATGGCGGCGGCGCCGATATAGATGATGACGGGAAAGCGCTCGATCAGCTTCAGGATCAGCGTGGATCCCCAGACCATCAGCGGCACGCTGATCAGCAGGCCGATGATCACCAGGCCCAGGTGGCCCTTCGAGGCGCCGGCGATGGCCAGCACGTTGTCCAGGCCCATCAGGGCATCGGCGATGATGATCGTGCGCAGCGCCTGCCAGAAAGTGTGGGCGGCGCGGATCTTCGGGATCGTCGCTCGCCGCGGTGACGCAGCAGATTCCAGGCGATCGGCAGCAGCAGCAACGCCGCCGAGCAGCATCAATCCCGGCAGTTTCAGCAGATAGACGACGACAGCGGTCAGCACGAAACGCACCGCGATGGCGCCGAACGTGCCCCAGAACACGGCCTTGTTCTGCAATTCCTTCGGCAGCCGGCTGGCCGCCATGGCGATGACGATGGCGTTGTCGCCGGCCAGCACCAGGTCGAGCAGGATGATGGCCAGCAGGCCGGAGAAGAAGTCGGGGTGGATCAGATCCATGCAGAGTTCCTTGCGCGTCTGGACAATGCAGCGACGACGGACGCGCGCGGCCCGTGGCCACCGCAAAAGTCTCGCTCGCAGCAAGGCTGCCGCAGTGACCGGGGCGAAGCGTCGCCCGTGCTGACGATCACTGCACCGCGGCAGAGGAGCCGCCGCGGGAACTACTCCCTTTTGAGGATGTGCGCGGATTGTCGGGCCGTCGCGGCCCCGCGGTCAAGCCACGTGCGTGTGTGCCAGTCGGCTAAAATGACGGTTTTCCCCGCCGCGAGATCCTTCATGAGTGCGCACGATATCCGTTCCGCCGTCCGTCCCGATCCCGACCAGCCGCTGGTCGACATCGCCGACTATGTGGCCGATTACAAGATCGACTCGAAGGAGGCCTACGACACCGCGCGCTACATGCTGCTGGATTCGCTGGGCACGGCGATGCTGGCGATGAAGTTCCCCGAATGCGTGAAGCATCTCGGCCCGCTGGTGCCGGGCGCGACGTTGCCTGGCGGCGCGCGCGTGCCGGGCACCAGCCACGAACTGGATCCGGTCCAGGCGGCGTTCGCGATCGGCACGCAGATCCGCTGGCTGGATTTCAACGACACCTGGCTGGCGGCCGAGTGGGGCCATCCGTCGGACAATCTGGGCAGCATCCTGGCCGTGGGCGACTACCTCAGCCGCAAGGCCGAGCGCGAAGGCGGCCAGCCGCTGACCGTGCGTGACGTGCTGGGCTACGCCATCAAGGCGCACGAGATCCAGGGCTGCTACGCCTTGCTGAACAGCTTCAACCGGGTCGGCCAGGACCACGTGATCCTGGTGCGACTGGCCTCCACGGCCGTGGCCACGGCGATGCTGGGCGGCAACAAGGAGCAGATCACCACGGCCGTGTCGCACAGCTGGATCGACAACGGCGCGTTGCGCACGTATCGCCACGCGCCGAACACCGGCCCGCGCAAGAGCTGGGCGGCCGGCGATGCCTGCCGCCGCGCGGTCACCCACGCGATCAATGCGGTCTATCGCGGCGTGGTCGGCTATCCGTCGGCGCTGACGCGCGAAGACCTGGGGTTTCTACGACGTGGCTTTCGGCGGCAAGCCGTTCGAGTTCGAGCGTCCGTTCGGCAGTTACGTGATGGAAAACGTACTGCTTCAAGATCAGCTACCCGGCCGAGTTCCATGCGCAGACGGCGGTGGAGTGCGCGATGAAGCTGCATGGCGAGGTCGCCGGCAGGCTCGACCAGATCGAGAAGATCGTGATCGAGACGCAGGAAGCGGGCTGCCGCATCATCGACAAGACCGGGCCGCTGGCCAATTACGCCGATCGCGACCACTGCATCCAGTACATGGTGGCCGTGCCGCTGATCTTCGGTCGGCTGGTCGCCAGTGACTACAACGATGACGTGGCCGCCGACCCGCGCATCGATGCGCTGCGCGACAAGATGACCGTGGTTGAGAATCCGCAGTTCACCCGGGATTACTTCGATCCGGCCAAGCGCTATATCGGCAACTCGGTGCAGGTGTTCTTCAAGGATGGCAGCAGTACGGAAAAAGTGTCGATCGATTATCCGATCGGTCACCGCAAACGGCGTGCCGAAGGCATTCCGGTGCTGTTGCAGAAATTCGAGGCGGCCATCCGTGGGCATCTTCCGGCGCACCAGGTCAAGGCGATCATGGCGGCGACCAGTGACCCGGCGAAGCTCGATGCGATGCCTTTACAGCAGTTTCTGGGACTCTTCACGTTGTAAGGACGGCGAACATGGATGATCGGCGCCGTTGGACTGCAGCGACCGGTGTGATAACACAGGCGGCAAGCTCGAGGCAGCCAAATGCCTTGGTTCACACGGTTCAATCTGGCACGATCTGGTACCTGAACGGAGTTTCACTGAATGTTAGTTGCAGGGGATGCTTAAGTGCCGACGACTTAACGTTTTTGCTACACTGCGTGCGCTTGTCACAAAGTAACGCCAAGCAGGGGCTGGCGAAGCCCTGAGTAACCGCGAGTTGAAGTTCTGACGCGCGACTTCCGGTTGGGGTCGAACGGACGCGAAATCCTAATAATTGAGGAGACACCTGATGAAACGTAAGGGCTTGTATTTTCTGATTGCGCTGGCCCTGGGCGGCGTGGGTGCCGTTCATGCGCAGGACACCACTGCCGCTCCGGCCGATACCGTCCAGCAGCGATGGCGACGTCGTCCTATGACGGTCGCTGGTATATCGCGCCGACCGTTGGCGGCTACTACAACGACAACGATCGCAACACCAACAGCCGTCAGTTCTATTACGGCCTGGGCTTCGGTCGTTTCTTCACGCCGAACATGTCGCTCGACGTGTTCGCCGACCGCACCAAGCGCAAGATGGACAACGGTCCGGCGAACGGTGGCGGCCACAGCAACAACTCGTGGGCCAGCAACACGTGTCGGCGTCGCGGCCGCTTCTACGCTGGTGACTGGAATGCCTGGCGTCCGTACGGCTTGGTCGGCGTGATGGGCAGCCACCACCAGAACGTGCATGGACAAGGGTTGGTCCCCGGCCGCCGAACTGGGCGGCGGTGTGTCCAAGACCGTCACCGACAGCTCCGACATCCGCATGGAAGCGGGTTATCGTTACGACTGGGACAACAAGACCCAGCCGAGCGAAGAACGGCTACGGTGACTGGTTCCTGGGCTTCAGCGTGGTGTCGCGCTTCGGTGCGCCGCCGGCCGCGCCGCGCCCCGGTCGAGGCGCCCGCTCCGGCCGCGCCGGACTGCTCGACCATGGACAGCGACGACGACGGCGTGAACGACTGCGACGACAAGTGCCCGAATACGGCCGCCGGCACGATCGTCGGTCCGGACGGTTGCCCGCAGAAGGTCGTGATCGACCTGCGCGGCGTGAACTTCAAGTTCGACCGCCCGAAGGCGGGCGAGACGGACATCTCCAAGTCGCTGGCTGAGCCGACCGCCGATTCGCTCGTCGGTGCTGAACCAGGCCGTCGACACCCTGCAGCGTTACCCGCAGGTGCATGTGACGGTTGCCGGTTACACCGACTCGAAGGGCACCGACGCGTACAACCAGAAGCTGTCCGAGCGTCGCGCGAAGATCGTGTACGACTACCTGACCAGCCACGGCATCGATGCCAGCCGTCTGGAAGGCCCGATCGGCCACGGTGAGAACGACCCGATCGGTGACAACGCGACCGACGCCGGTCGTGCGCAGAACCGTCGCACGGAGCTGCAGGTTCAGCAGTAATCGAACCTTGCTGACGTAGTATGAAAAGCCCGGCTTCGGCCGGGCTTTTTTTATTTTCCGAGGACGACCTGCAGCCGCACGGTTTTCCAGCCCCGGTTTGCCCGCAAGTCTTGTTTCTTTCCGCTCACCAACCGACACGTTGCAACATGCCTCGACCACCGCCTCCGCCCGCTCGTTCGACTGCTCCTTCGGCGCAGCCGCCCAGACACGGCCTGGCTCGCGTGCTGTCAAAGCTTGGCGTCTGTTCGCGCAGCCAGGCGGAGCAGTGGGTGAGGGCGGGCGCGTAAGCGTGGATGGTCGCGTGATTCGCGATCCGTACCATCCGACCCTGGTCGACCGGCAAAAGCTCGCGCGTGGATGGCCAAGTCCTCGCAGCGGCGGAGAATGTCTACGTCGTTTTCAACAAGCCGCGCGGCCTGGTGGTAAGCGCGGCCGACGAGCGCGGTCGTGACACGGTCTACACGGCGCTCGCAGGCGCGGGCCTGCCGTGGCTGGGGCCGGTGGGCCGACTGGACAAGGCGAGCGAGGGCCTGCTGCTGCTCAGCAACGACACGACCTGGGCCGCTGGCATCACCGAGCCGGCCAGCCATCTGGACAAGACCTACCACGTGCAGGTATGCCGGTCAGCCGGATGCGGCGGTGCTGGCGGCCATGCAGTCGGGCATCGTCGATGCAGGTGACACTGCTCAAGGCAAGGCGCGCGTCATGGCTGCGCGCGGGCGAAAAAAATACCTGGCTGGAAGTGGTGCTGGACGAAGGCCGCAACCGGCATATTCGCCGGCTGCTGGCCGCCCTCGGTTTTGATGTGGTGCGGTTGATCCGGGTCGCGATCGGTCCGCTGCGGCTGGGCGAACTGCCCAAGGGCCAGTGGCGTCGCCTGAGCGACGAGGAAGTGCATTCGCTCGCGCCAGCGTCTGACGCGACGACGGCTCGTAGGCATGCCGCCGCATGCGCTCAGGCCGGGATCACACCCAGCTTGCGTCCCACCTTGGTAAACGCCGCGATCGCCTGATCCAGCTGTGCGCGCGTGTGTGCCGCGCTCATCTGGGTGCGGATGCGCGCCTGGCCCTGCGGCACCACGGGGAAGAAGAAGCCGGTGACATAGATGCCTTCGTCCAGCAGATCGGCGGCCATCGCCTGCGCCTTCTTCGCGTCGTAGATCATCACCGGCACGATCGGGTGCACGCCCGGCTTGATGTCGAAACCGGCAGCGGTCATCCGCTCGCGGAAATAGCGCGTGTTCTCCTTCAGCTTGTCGCGCAGGTCGCCGGCGCTGGCCAGCATGTCGAACACCTTGATGGCTGCGGCCACCACATGCGGCGGCAGCGAGTTGGAGAACAGATAGGGGCGCGAACGCTGGCGCAGCATTTCGATGATTTCCTTGCGGCCGGTGGTGAAGCCGCCCACCGCGCCGCCCAGCGCCTTGCCCAGGGTGCCGGTGAAGATGTCGATCTTGTCCATCACGCCGTGGACCTCGGCGGAGCCGCGGCCGGTGTCGCCGAGGAAGCCGGTGCAGTGGCATTCGTCGATGTGCACCATGGCGCCGTACTTGCTTCGCCAGCGCGGTGATTTCGTCCAGCTTGGCGATGAAGCCGTCCATCGAGAACGTGCCGTCCGTGGTGATCAGCTTGGTGCGCGCGCCGGCAGCATCGGCTGCCTGCAGTTGTTTTTCGAGGTCGGCCATGTCGCTGTTGGCGTAGCGGAAGCGCTTGGCCTTGCACAGGCGGATGCCATCGATGATCGAGGCGTGGTTGAGCGCGTCGGAAATCACCGCGTCCTCTTCGCCCAGCAGCGGCTCGAACAGGCCGCCGTTGGCATCGAAGCAGGCGGCGTAGAGGATGGTGTCCTCGGTGCCGAAGAACGCGGCGATCTTCGCTTCCAGCTGCTTGTGCAGGTCCTGCGTGCCGCAGATGAAGCGCACGCTGGCCATGCCGAAGCCATGCGTGTCCAGCGCGTCCTTGGCGGCCTCGATCACCTCGGGATGGTCGGCCAGGCCGAGGTAGTTGTTGGCGCAGAAGTTCAGCACCTTGCGGCCGCCCTCCAGCTCGATCTCGGCGGATTGCGGCGAGGTGATGATGCGCTCGGCCTTGAACAGTCCCTGTTCGCGGATGGCGTCGAGTTCGCTGGCGTAGCGCGCCTTGGCTGAGTAGCTCATGGGGGTTCCGGAGGTGGGCAAAGCACGATTGTAGAGGACGCCAGCCGGTCTTCGCGCACACCTTCGCCGCAGGCGCAAATCCACGCCTGCGCTCCGCATGGGGTCAGGATTCCCCGAGTACTTGCTCGGGCTCGCGTGAATTCCCGAACCAGCGCTCGGCCGCGCCGATGGCTTCCTGCAGCCGTGCCGGCGTGAACGGCTTGGTGAGGATGATCACTCCCTCGGGCGCCCCGCTGACCACGTCGGCCTCGGCATAGCCGGTAATGATCACGGCAGGCAGCTGCGGCTTGTCGACCCGAAGTCGTCGAATCACCTCGACCCCCGAAACCAGCGGCATCGCAAAGTCGCTCACGACCAGGTCGATCTCGGCGAGGCCCTGGCGCTGCAGCTCGACCACCTGGGCTCCATCGGCCGCCGTGGTGACATGCTGGCCCAGGTCGGAAAGAAGGGCGGCGGTCGACATGCGAACGCCTTCGTGATCGTCGACCAGCAGAATATGTCGGGCTCGCTGGATGCCTTCCTCGCCGGCGTCAACGCGACTGGCACCACTGGCAAGGACACTCGCCGCCGGCGCGCGCGGTAGCCATATGGCCATGCAGGTACCACGGCCAAGTTCGCTTTCAATGCGCAACGCGCCACCTGACTGCTGCGCGAAACCGTAAACCATGCTGAGTCCAAGGCCGGTGCCTTTTCCCACCGCCTTGGTCGTGAAGAACGGTTCGGTTACACGGTCGAGCAGGTCGGCCGGAATGCCGCTACCCGTGTCGACCACCGACACCACCACGTAATTTCCTGCCTTCAGGCCGATTTCGTCCTTCGCCATCGACAGTCACGTTGCGACCGCTTATGCGGATGGTGCCACCCTCGGGCATGGCGTCGCGGGCGTTGATGGCGAGATTCATCAGCGTCAGTTCCAGCTGCGATTCGTCGGCGTAGCGGCAGCCACAGGTCGTCCGGCAGATCCCACTCCAGCATCACCAGGCCGCCCAGCGTGTGCGCCAGCAGTTCGTTGACCGCGGCGGAGAGCGCGTGCAGATCGACGCGCGTCGGCTCCAGGTTCTGTTTGCGGGCGAACGCCAGCAAGCGCTGAAACCACCTCGCTGCCCTGCTGTGCCGCGTGCCGGGTCATGTCGAGGATCGGGCGATGCTCGCGGTGCGAGCCGGCGCGGCGCTCCAGCAACTCCAGCCCGCTGAGCACGGCGGCGAGCAGGTTGTTGAAGTCGTGCGCGATGCCGCCGCTGAGCTGGCCGATCGCGTCCATCTTGCGCACATGCAGAAGCTGCGACTCGAGCTCCTTGCGCTCGGTGACGTCGAGCAGGGTCCCGGCATATTCCGCCGCGCCCCGCCGCATCGTCGCGCAGCAGCACCGCCTGGTCGAGGAAGTGCTTGTAGGTACCGTCGGCGCATAGCCAGCGATATTCCAGCGAGTAGCCGCGACCGTCGCGCGCACCCTCGAAAACGGCCGATCGCCCGCTCGCGATCATCCGGGTGCAGACGATCGCGCCACATGGTTGGCGTGGCGAGAATTTCCTTGAAGTCGAACCCCGTGAGCAGGCGAAAATTGCCGGTGATGAATTTCGGCATGCGCGGCGAGCGCTTGCGGATCTTCGAGATAGAGAATGATCGGCAGCGATTCGATGATGACGGCCTGGCGCTGTTCGGCGCGGCGCAGCTCCTGCTCGGCAAGCAGCAGCTCGGCGTTGGCGCGCAGGTTGGCGTCAAGCAGCTGCTGCTCCTGCCGCGCCTTGCGCTGGATCTCGCGCGTCATCTGAAACAGGTCGACGAACACCGCAGCCTTGGAGCGCAGCACGATCGGATCGACCGGCTTGAACACGTAATCGACGGCGCCCATCGAGTAGCCGCGCATCAGGTGCTCATGTTCCTTGTTGATCGCCGAAAGGAAGATGATCGGAATGCGCTTGGTCTGTTCGCGACCGCGGATGATGCGGCGGTTTCGTAGCCGTCCATGCCTGGCATATAGACGTCCAGGAGAATGACCGCGAACTCGCCCTTCAGCAGTTGGCGCAGCGCATCCTCGCCGGACCTGGCGAGCACCACGTCGCCGATGTCGTCCAGCACGGTCCGGATGGCGAACAGGTTGCGCTCGTCGTCGTCGACGACCAGGATGCGCGCCCGCTCGACTGCCTCAGTCGGCGCCTGTGACTCGCCATGCGCGGCACGGCAGGCCGATTGACGGCATTCCGGGGTCCACGATCAAGGTCCCTCGACCGGCGATGCGACTGCGGTGAGTTGGCCACCCAGACACGCAGCAGGGCCAGCAGCAGCTCGATATCGACCGGCTTGGCGATGTAGTCCGACGCGCCGGCGTCCAGACATTTCTGCCGGTCGCCCTTCATCGCCTTGGCGGTCACGGCGATCAGCGGCACGCCGGCGATGCTGGATCGTGCGCGGATTTGCTGCATCGTTTCGTAGCCATCCATCTCCGGCATCATGATGTCGATCAGCGCGACGTCGATGTCGGGATGCGCTCCAGCAGGGCGATGCCGTCGCGGCCGCGCTTCGGCATGGAGCACCTGCATGCCATAGCTCTCCAGTACGCTGGTCAGCGAATAGATGTTGCGGATGTCGTCGTCGACGATGAGGACTTTCGCGTCCGCCAAGCTCAGGCGCCGCATGCGAGCGCTTTGCCGCGATCATTGGGCGACCGGGGCAACGGCTGCGGCTCGGCTGGCCAGTCGCCTCGCGTACGCGTGCGCGCCAGCGTCGGCGAACACGCCGGCCAAGCTGCTCGCGGGTCGGCGGGCTTCTCGGTGACGCCGAGCGCTCCCAGCGGGAGCGCGGAGCGGCAGCTTTTCGGCGCCGGAGATGACCTGGACCGGGATGTGCGTGGTTTGCGGGTCGTGCTTGAGCAGGTCGAGCAGGACCAGGCCGTCGATGTCGGACAGGCCGAGATCCAGCGTGATCGCGTGCGGCTGCAGCTTGCGCGCCAACGCCAGCGTGCCGGCGCCGGCGGTAGACACACGCCCTTGAGCCCGGCGTCCCTGGCGATGTCGAGCAGGATGGCGGCGAAGGTCGGGTCGTCCTCGACGATCAGCAGAACGGCGAATCGCCCAGCGTTTCGCGGTCGTCGGTCACCTCCATGCTGCTGACCAGTACATTGGGCACCGTCGCGCCGCTGTTGTCGTAGCGCGCGCGTGACGGCACCAGCTTGCGATCGCGTCGAGCTTGCCGCTTGCAGCGGCACGAACAGGGTGAAGGTCGAGCCCTGCCCGAGGGTGGAGCGCACTTGCAGTTCGCCGCCGAGCAGGCGGGCGATCTCGCGGCTGATCGACAGGCCCAGGCCGGTGCCGCCGTACTTGCGGCTGGTGGTGCCGTCGGCCTGCTGGAAGGCCTCGAAGATCAGCTTCTGCTTGTCCTTCGGGATGCCGATGCCGGTGTCGGTGACGGCGATGGCGATGCGCGTGCTCGGCGTCGCGCAGGACCGGGTGGTCGGCGCTCCAGCCGCTGGCGCACCTGGCTCACGGTCAGCGTCACGCTGCCGCTGCGCGGTGAACTTGAAGGCGTTGGACAGCAGGTTCAGCACGATCTGCTGCAGGCGCTTCTCGTCGGTGCGGATCGTAGTCCGGCAGTGCGGGCGTCGAACTCGACGCTGAACTCGCAGGCTCTTGTCCGGCGGCCAGCTGGCGGAAGGTCCGCTCCATGTGCTGCTTGAGGCTGACGAGCGGCATGTCGCTGATGTCGAGCGTGACGGTGCCGGACTCGATCTTCGACAGATCGAGGATGTCGTTGATCAGGCTGAGCAGGTCGGTGCCGGCGCCGTGGATGGTGCGGGCGAACTCGATCTGCTTTTCGTTGAGGTTGCCCTGCGGGTTGTCGGCCAGCAGCTTGGACAGGATCAGCAGCGAGTTCAGCGGCGTGCGCAGTTCGTGGCTCATGTTGGCCAGGAACTCGGACTTGTACTTGGAGGTCAGCGCCAGCTGCTCGGCCTTCTCCTCGAGCGCGCGCCGGGCCATGTCGATCTCGAAGTTCTTGGCTTCCACCTGCTGCTTCTCGTTCTCGAGCAGCTGGGCCTTTTCCTGCAGCTCCTCGTTGGTGGCGTGCAGCTCCTCCTGCTTGGTGGTCAGCTCGGTCTGGCGCGCCTGCAGTTCCTAGGTCAGCAGCTGCGACTGCTTCAGCAGCCCCTCGGTGCGCATGGTCGCGGCGATGGTGTTGAGCACGATGCCGACGGATTCCATCAGCTGGTCGAGGAAGCTGCTGGTGGGTCTCGTTGAACTCGCTCGAACGAGGCCAGCTCGATCACCGCCTTGACCTCGCCTTCGAACAGCGCCGGCAGGACGTTGATGTTGGCCGGCGCGGCGTCGCCGAGGCCCGAGCCGATCCGGATGAAGTCGCCGGGCACGTCGGTCAGCAGCATGGCGCGCTTGTCGGCGGCGCACTGGCCGATCAGCCCTTCGCGCAGCTTGAACGCGGGCTTGCAGCGTGTCCTTGCTTCTCGGCGCCGTAGCTGGCGACCAGGTCGAGCACGGTCTCGTCGTCCTCGTCGCCGTCGGCGACGTAGAACACGCCGTGCTGCGCGTTCACCAGCGGCGCCAGCTCGGACATGATCAGGTTCGACACGGTCGCCAGGTCGCGCTCGCCCTGCAGCATGCGGGTGAAGCGGGCGAGGTTGGTCTTCAGCCAGTCCTGCTCGGCGTTCTTCAAGCGTCTGATCCTTGAGGTTGCGGATCATCTCGTTGATGTTGTCCTTCAGCGCGGCCATCTCGCCGGACGCCTCGCACCGTGATCGAGCGCGTCAGGTCGCCCTTGGTCACCGCGGTCGCCACCTCGGCGATGGCGCGCACCTGGTTGGTCAGGTTGGCGGCGAGCTGGTTGACGTTGTCGGTCAGGTCGCGCCACAGGCCGGCGGCGCCGGGCACGCGCGCCTGGCCGCCGAGCTTGCCCTCGATGCCCACTTCGCGCGCCACGTTGGTCACCTGGTCGGCGAAGGTCGCCAGCGTCTCGATCATGCCGTTGATGGTGTCGGCCAGCGCGGCGATCTCGCCCTTGGCGTCCACCGTCAGCTTGCGCTTCAGGTTGCCCTGCGCCACCGCGGTCACCACGTCGGCGATGCCGCGCACCTGGTTGGTCAGGTTGGTGGCCATCAGGTTGACGTTGTCGGTCAGGTCCTTCCAGGTGCCGCCGACGCCGGGCACCTGCGCCTGGCCGCCGAGCTTGCCTTCGGTGCCGACCTCGCGCGCCACGCGGGTCACTTCGCGAGGCGAAGCGAGTTGAGCTGATCCACCATGATGTTGATGGTGTTCTTCAGCTCGAGGATCTCGCCCTTCACGTCGACGGTGATCTTCTTCGACAGATCGCCGCGCGCCACCGCGGTGGTCACGTCGGCGATGTTGCGCACCTGGCCGGTCAGGTTGTCGGCCATCAGGTTCACGTTGTCGGTCAGGTCCTTCCAGGTGCCGGCGACGCCGCGCACCTGCGCCTGGCCGCCGAGCTTGCCTTCGGTGCCGACTTCGCGCGCCACGCGCGTCACTTCGGAGGCGAAGGAGTTGAGCTGGTCCACCATCGTGTTGATGGTGTTCTTCAGCTCGAGGATCTCGCCCTTCACGTCGACGGTGATCTTCTTGGACAGGTCGCCCAGCGCCACCGCGGTGGTCACCTCGGCGATGTTGCGCACCTGGCCGGTGAGGTTGGCGGCCATCGCGTTGACGTTGTCGGTCAGGTCCTTCCAGGTGCCGCCGACGCCGTTCGACCTGCGCCTGGCCGCCGAGCTTGCCTTCGGTGCCGACCTCGCGCGCCACGCGGGTCACTTCCGAGGCGAAGCGAGTTGAGCTGGTCGACCATCATGTTGATGGTGTTCTTCAGCTCCAGGATCTCGCCCTTCACGTCGACGGTGATCTTCTTGGACAGGTCGCCGCGCGCCACGGCGGTGGTCACCTCGGCGATGTTGCGCACCTGGCCGGTCAGGTTGCCGGCCATCGGTTGACGTTGTCGGTCAGGTCCTTCCAGGTGCCGCCGACGCCTTCGACCTGCGCCTGGCCGCCGAGCTTGCCTTCGGTGCCGACTTCGCGCGCCACGCGGGTCACTTCGGAGGCGAAGGAGTTGAGCTGGTCGACCATCGTGTTGATGGTGTTCTTCAGCTCGAGGATTTCGCCCTTGCACGTCGACGGTGATCTTCTTGGACAGGTCGCCGCGCGCCACGGCGGTGGTCACCTCGGCGATGTTGCGCACCTGGCCGGTCAGGTTGGCGGCCATCAGGTTGACGTTGTCGGTCAGGTCGTTCCAGGTGCCGGCGACGCCCGGCACCTGCGCCTGGCCGCCGAGCTTGCCTTCGGTGCCGACCTCGCGCGCCACGCGGGTCACTTCCGAGGCGAAGCGAGTTGAGCTGGTCCACCATCGTGTTGATGGTGTTCTTCAGCTCGAGGATCTCGCCCTTCACGTCGACCGTGATCTTCTTCGACAGGTCGCCGCGAGGCCACCGCGGTGGTCACCTCGGCGATGTTGCGCACCTGGCCGGTGAGGTTGGCGGCCATCAGGTTCACGTTGTCGGTCAGGTCCTTCCAGGTGCCGGCCGACGCCCGGCACCTGCGCCTGGCCGCCGAGCTTGCCCTCGGTGCCGACCTCGCGCGCCACGCGCGTCACTTCGGAGGCGAAGGCGTTGAGCTGGTCGACCATCGTGTTGATGGTGTTCTTCAGCTCGAGGATCTCGCCCTTCACGTCGACGGTGATCTTCTTCGACAGGTCGCCCGAGGCCACCGCGGTGGTCACCTCGGCGATGTTGCGCACCTGGCCGGTCAGGTTGGCGGCCATCGAGTTGACGTTGTCGGTCAGGTCCTTCCAGGTGCCGGCGACGCCTGCGCACCCGCGCCTGGCCGCCGAGCTTGCCTTCGGTGCCGACCTCGCGCGCCACGCGGGTCACTTCCGAGGCGAACGAGTTGAGCTGGTCCACCATCGTGTTGATGGTGTTCTTCAGCTCGAGGATCTCGCCCTTCACGTCGACGGTGATCTTCTTGGACAGGTCGCCCGAGGCCACCGCGGTGGTCACCTCGGCGATGTTGCGCACCTGGCCGGTCAGGTTGGCGGCCATCGCGTTGACGTTGTCGGTCAGGTCCTTCCAGGTGCCGGCCACGCCCTTCACGCGTGGCCTGGCCGCCGAGCTTGCCTTCGGTGCCGACTTCGCGCGCCACGCGGGTCACTTCCGAGGCGAACGAGGCGAGCTGCTCGACCATGGTGTTGACCACCTTGCCGATGCGCAGGAACTCGCCGCGCAGCGGGCGGCCGTCGATTTCGACCGTCATCGTCTGCGACAGGTCGCCCTTGGCCACCGCGCCGATCACGCGGGCCACTTCGGCGGTGGGCTGCACCATGTCGTCGATCAGTTCGTTGACCGCGCGGATCGCGATCCTCCCAGCCGCCGGTGGCGTTGTTGACGCGTCCGCGCTGGGTGATCTTGCCTTCCTTGCCGACCACCCTCGAGAGGCGCTCGAACTCCCGCGCCATCTGCTCGTTGAGGTCAACCACTTCGTTGAACAGCTGCGCCAGCTCGGCGTCCTGGCCGGCAAGGTCGTCGGGCAGGCGAACGTGGAAGTCACCGCGGCGGAGAACGCCGGAACGCGGCGATCAACTTGCGACGATCAAGAAACTCCGGCATAGCGTCGTGGTTGACTGCAGATTCCGTTGTCGACATGGGAAATACTCGCGAGGTAATGCTTGGGCGGCGTTTTCAGCGCAATGGCGTCCACCTCCTGCGATGGGTGCGCTGGCGGGCTCCACCCGATATCGTCCGGAGTGATGCCTTTGCGGGGCCAGCTACCAATCGTCCAGATCGACGTCAACCATCTTCACATCATGACCGACCGATGACTTGTGCTCAACGCCTTCATGCGTTTGGACGGCCAAGTGATCGAGTTCGTGAAGGTTGCGTGAAGACGCGTGGCGCCGTGGCAGCAAGCACGACAGCGGCGCGACGTCGACGCCTTGGCATCCAGCGACTCACGCCCTACCATGGCCGGACTTTGCGCCAGGGGCACCTCTGCCCTCATCCATCCATCATTCCCATCAGGAGAGCGCCGCGCGGACGCTCAGGCACCCGGGAGGCACACGCAAGCAATGCTGGTCGAGAAGGATGCATCGGAATTTCTGCGTTCGACATTCCGGTCAATCTGGTCGTTGGAACTGCTGTTCCTGCTGGCGGAGGACGCCACGCGCTGTTGGTCAATCCCCGAGATGGTTACCGCACTGCGCGCCAGCGAGCTGGTGGTCAATCAGGCGATCGACGATCTCAACGCCGCCGGCCTGCTGGTGCCGGAGCCGGGTGGGTGTTTTCGCTACGGCCCGACGTCGATGGAGGTTCACGCGTTGGTGGATTCGGCGCGGGAGCTTTACGCGCGCTCGCCCGATGCCGTTCGCCGCACGATCATCCGTTCGCAGTCAAATCACCTGCTCAAGTTCGCCGACGCTTTCAAGTTCAGGAAGGGCTAGGGTGACTCACTATTTCGCGCCAGCGGTCTATCTGCTCTGCTTCCTGGCTGCCACCCTGTGCGCCATCATGTTGGGGCGCAGTTTTCATCGGACCCGGCATGCGTTGTTGTTCTGGAGCACGTTATGTTTCTCGATGCTCGCGCTGAACAACCTCGTACTGGTGCTGGACCTGGTCGTCTTCCCGCAGCTTGATCTGGCGATTCTCCGCGGATTGATCGCATTGGCCGCGATCTCGACCCTGCTGTTCGGGTTCATCTGGAATGGGGAAGGGGAGTAGCCGGTGGCGACGATCTACTTCCTTTCAGGCGCAGTCGCTCTCGGCTACCTGCTCGCGGCGATGTTTTTCCTGAGGTTCTGGAAACGAACCACTGACGTGCTTTTTCTTTCCTTCGCGGTGGCCTTCGCCTTGCTGAGCGTCGGCAACATCGTCGTGGCCTCGGCCAACATCTACGCCGAGGACAGCAGCGCTGCGTATCTCGTGCGCCTCGCGGCATTTGCCATCATCATTCTGGCCGTGTGGCGCAAGAATCGGCCGTCCCGCTGATGCGGTGGCGCTGCCCTCATGGCGCCTGATTGACGCGCGCGCGAAGCCCACGCGTACTTTCCAGGCACGGGTTTCGCCGAGTGGAAGCAGGGACAAGTGCGGTTTTCTACGGGAGTGCGGCGAAGCCCATGACCCGTTTCATCGCCTCGAAAAGTTGCTCGGAACCGTAGGGCTTGATCACCGCCGCCGTGTGCGCGTCCAGCACCAAGCCGTGGTCCGCGCGCCCGGTGGCGTAAATCACCGGCAGGTTGGGACGGCGGAGCCGCACTGCGTGCGCCAGGTCGATACCGGAGCCATCAGGCAAGCCGATATCGGTGATCAGCATGTCCACGCTGTCCAGATCGTGCTGCAGCGCGGCCTTTGCGGACGGGGCTTCAACAACGTGGTGCCCATGCTGCGCGAGCGTGTCGACCAGCAGCATGCGTATCAGCTGCTCGTCTTCGCACAGCAGGATGTTCAGAGGGAGCAAAGTGCGCATTTTCGACTCCAGAATGCTGGAAGGGCTCATCGAGAGGGTTCCGTTCCGGTGGACGCAAATGGCGAGCCGCGCCGAACGACGCCCGCGCCCGTCACCCGCCCCAGGCGGGCGGCGGACGGCGTGGAGGTCGATATGGCGTCGGTCGGTCGTGTGATCAGTTCCAGGAGCAGACGACCTTGCCGCAGTTGCCGGCTTCCATCAGGTCGAAACCCTTCTGGAAGTCGTCGATGTGCAATCTGGTGGGTCAGCACCTTCTGCAGCGGGAAGCCGGTCAGCACCATCTGGGTCATCTTGTACCAGGTCTCGTACATGCGCCGGCCGTAGATGCCGTGCAGCGTCAGGCCCTTGAAGATCACCTTGTCCCAGTCGATGCCGGCGCCGTTGCGGCATGATGCCGAGCATGGCGACCTTGCCGCCGTGGTACATGCAATCGAGCATGTCGTTGAAGGCGCGCGGGTTGCCGCTCATCTCCAGGCCGACGTCGAAGCCTTCGCATGTGCAGGTCCTTCATCACGTCCTTGAGCGACTGCTTGGTGACATTGACCACGCGGGTGGCGCCCATGTCGGCGGCCAGCTTCAGGCGATAATCGTTGACGTCGGTGACCACCACGTTGCGCGCGCCGACGTGCTTGGCGATGCCGGCGGCGATGATGCCGATCGGGCCGGCGCCGGTGATCAGCACGTCCTCGCCGATCAGGTCGAATTCCAGCGCGCAGTGCGCGGCGTTGCCGTAGGGATCGAAGAACGCGGCCAGCTCGGACGGGATCTGGTCCGGGATCGGCCACAGGTTCGATGCCGGCATGGCCATGTATTCGGCGAACGCGCCGTTGCGGTTGACGCCGATGCCGACGGTGTTCGGGCACAGGTGCTGGCGGCCGGCGCGGCAGTTGCGGCAATGGCCGCAGACGATGTGACCCTCGGCCGAGACGCGGTCGCCGATCTTGTAGCCGGTCACGCCCGGGCCGATCTCGACGATGCGGCCGACGAACTCGTGGCCGATGACGAGGCCGGGCTTGATCGTGCGCTGGGTCCACTCGTCCCATTTGTAGATGTGCAGATCGGTGCCGCAGATCGCGGTTTTCTCGATCTTGATCAGCACCTCGTTCGGGCCGACCTCCGGCACCGGCACCTCTTCCATCCAGATGCCCTGTTCGGGCTTGCGCTTGACCAGGGCCTTCATCGTCTGCGGCATGGGGAATCCATCGGTTGGCCCGTGGAACGGGCGGGAAATGGCCATTATAGAACGCGCCGGCCGGCAGCCACTGACGACTTGCGCGGCTTGCCGGAACGGCCCGGGCAAACTATGGTCGCAAGTTTATGCGATTGCTCACGGGGCAGATTCCATGCGATTGAAGAGGATGCTGTGGTCCACCGCGGTGGCGATGTCGCTGAGCCCGCTGGCGCAGGCCGACGAGGGCATGTGGATGCCCTCGCAATTGCCCTCGATCGATCGGCAGCTGAAGGCGGCCGGCTACCAAGATGATCCTTCCGCGTTGGCCGATCTGACCCGGCCGCCACTCAGCGCCGTGGTCAAGGTCGGCGGCGCCACCGGTGCCTTCGTCAGCGACCAGGGCCTGGTGTTGACCAACCACCACGTGGCATTCGGGGTGATCCAGTACAACAGCAACGCGCAGCGCAACCTGATCGAGCACGGATACGTGGCGGCCAATCGCAACGAGGAGCTGCCAGCCAACCCGGACTTCCGCCTGCGCGTCACGGTCGGCTTCGACCAAGTCACCGAGCGGGTGCTGGCCGACGCCCGCGGCAAGACCGGCCGCGCTTACTACGACGCGGTGGATACGGCGAGCAAGGCGTTGGTGGCCGAATGCGAGCATGAAGAGGGCATGCGCTGCAGCGTTGCCAACGCGTTCCACGGCCGCGACTTCTACCTCGTAAAGCAGCTCGAACTGCGCGACATGCGCCTGGTCTACGCGCCGCCACGGGCCATCGGCAACTACGGCGACGAAGTGGACAACTTCATGTGGCCGCGCCACAGCGGCGACTTCACCGTGCTGCGCGCCTACGTCGGTCCTGACGGCAAGCCGGCGGATTACGCGAAGGACAACATGCCCTACACGCCACCTGCGCACCTGCAGGTTGCCCGCGAAGGCGTCAATGCGGGCGATTACGTGATGCTGGCCGGCTATCCGGGCATTACCTATCGTCATCGCAGCGCCGCCGAGTTTGCCGACCAGGTGCGAATGGCGCTGCCCGACGGCGGTGGCGGTGATGAAGCAATTGCAGGATGTGATGGACGACGCCGGCGACAAGGACCCGCAGGCGAAGATCCGTTACGCCTCGCAGCTGCAGTCGTTGAAGAACGGCATCAAGCGCTACAGCGGCGAGCTGGAAGGTCTCCAGCGCAGCGACGCAGTCAATGTGCGGCAGAGGGACGAGGCGGCGATGCTGGCCTGGCTGGACCGCCAAGGCAACGCGCAGACGCTGCGCCCGCAGATCGACGCGGCGATGGCGTCGATCGCGCAGCGGCAACACCACGCGCGAGCGCGACCTGCTGCTCGGCCTGATCCAGTCGCAGACTCAGCTGATGCGCTCGGCGCTGCGACTGCAGCGGCTGGCTCATGAGCGCAGCAAGCCCGATGCCGAGCGCGAGAACGGCTACCAGCAGCGCGACGAGGAGCTGATCGCCGGCGGCCTGCGGCAGGTGCAGCGCCGCTACGATGCGGCCGTCGAGAAGGCATCTGCTGCCTGCATTGCTGACCCGCTACCAGGCACTCCCCGCCGCGCAGCATCTGGCGGAGTTCGACGCCGCGTTCGGTCGCACACCGGGCGAACTGTCGGCCGCCATTGACCTGGTCTACGCCACCACCCAGCTGGGGGACGAGGCACAGCGATTGCGCTGGATGAACGCCGACCCGTCGCATTGGGCGCGACTGACGACAGCCTGCTGCAGCTGGCCGCGAAACTGCAGCCGGCGTTGCTGCGTATCGAGAACGAGCGCAAGACCCGCGAGGGCGAGCTGTTGCGGTTGCGTCCGGCCTGCATGCAGGCGCTGATCGCCTATCGCGAGCAGCAGGGTCGGGCGGTCTACCCGGATGCGAACTCCACCCTGCGCGTGAGCTACGGCAAGGTCACCTCGCTGAAGCCGCGCGACGCGGTGCGCTACGAGCCCTTGAGCACACTGACGGCATCGTCGAGAAAGACACCGGCAAGGCACCGTTCGATGCGCCGAAACCGCTGCTGGACGCCATCGCCAAAGGGGATTTTGCCGGTTACCTGGATCCGAAGTCCGGCACCATGCCGGTGAACTTCCTCAGCAACCTCGACACCACCGGCGGCAATTCCGGTTCGCCGGTACTGAACGCGAAGGGCGAGCTGGTCGGCCTGAACTTCGACAGCAACTGGGAATCGGTCAGCGCCAGCTGGATGTTCGATCCGCGCTACAAGCGTGCGATCCACGTCGACATGCGCTACATGCGCTGGCTGATGGACAAGGTGTACCCGGCTCCCTGGCTGTTGAAGGAACTGGGCGTTCCGGCGCGCTGAATGTCGCAGGCATGACTTGCGGCATATGCCGCGGTTGCCGGCGTCGGGCATAAATCGAAAGTTATTGCGAAATATTCTGCCGGCCTCCTCGGCCGGCTTTTCAACAGGAGAATGCTGTGCGTCGTCTATTGCTTGCTGCCGCCGTATCCGTAGGCCTCATTTCGTCCGCCCATGCCGTCGAAGGCATGTGGCAGCCTGCCCAGTTGCCGGGCATCGCCGCGACGCTGCAGCAGCACGGTTTGAAGCTCGATCCGAAGACGCTGACCGATCTCGCCGCCTATCCGATGGGCGCGATCGTGAGCCTGGGCGGCTGCACCGCGTCGTTTGTCTCGCCCGAAGGCCTGGTGGTGAGCAACCACCACTGCGTCTACGGCGCGCTGCAGCTCAATTCCACGCCGGAAAACAATCTGATCGAAAAGGGCTTCCTGGCCAGGACCAAGGCGGATGAGCTCTCTGCCGGTCCGTCCTCGCGGATCTTCGTCACCGAGGAAATCCGCGACGTCACCAGGGAGATCACCGCCACGCTGAATGACGCGATGAGCGGCGCCGAGCGCTACAAGGCGATCGAGCAGGCGATCAAGGAACAGGTCAAGGCGTGCGAGAGCGACGGCTATCGCTGCGACGTCCATACCTTCCACGGCGGCTACAGCTATCAGTTGATCAGGCAGCTGGAGATCAAGGACGTGCGGCTGGTCTACGCGCCGCCGAATTCGATTGGCAAGTTCGGCGGTGACGTCGACAACTGGATGTGGCCGCGCCACACCGGCGATTTCGGTTACCTGCGCGCCTACGTCTCGAAGGACGGCAAATCGGCGCCCTACTCGAAAGACAATGTTCCGTACCAGCCGAAACACGTGCTCAAGGTGAACCCGCAGGGCGTGGAAGCGGGCGACTACGTGATGGTGGTCGGCTACCCAGGCCGCACCAACCGCTATCGCCTTGCCGATGAAGTGCAGAGCTCGATCAGTTGGACCTACCCGACCCAGATCAAGGTCTACGAAGACACGCTGAACATCATCAACACCGCCGGCAAGGCCGATCCCGGGGTGGCGGTGAAGTACGCCAGCATGGTCGCCGGGCTCAACAATTACCTGAAGAACTTCGGCGGCCAACTCGAGGGCCTGCACCGTGCCGACGCGGTCGAGGTGAAGCGCGCGCAGGAGGCCCAGCTGGAAGCGTGGCTGAAGCAGCAGGGTGGCGCGGAGAACGTGGCGTTGGCAGAGGACATCGGCAAGCTGCGCCAGCAGATCGCCAGCAACCAGGCCACGCGCGATCGCGATATGGCCATCGGCCTGGTCAGCCGCGCTTCGATGTTCAACACCGCTGTGCGTTTGACCCATTTGGCCAGGGAACGGCCGAAAGCCGATCTCGATCGCGATGCCGGCTACCAGGAGCGCGACTGGGTGCGCATCGAGGGTGGCCTGAAGCAGATGGATCGCCGCTTCGATCCGAAAGTCGACCAGCAACTCATGGTTTACGGCCTGCAGCGCTACGTGGTCTTGCCGCAGGCGCAGCGACTGCCCGCACTGGACAAGTGGCTGGATGGTGCGAAAACCGGGAGTCAGCTCAAGCAGAAGGTTGCCGCGCTGTATGCCGGCAGCAAGCTGGACAATGTCGACGAACGCATGAAGTGGTTTGCTGCCGACAGCAAGGCGGTTGACGCCAGCAACGACAGCATGCTCAAGCTGGCCCGCGCGGTGCAGCCGCAGCTGAAGCACCTCGAAGACGAAGGTGATGCGCGCGACGGCGAGATGAGCAAGCTGCGCCCGCGCTACATGCAGGCGATGATCGCGTGGAAGGATTCGCAGAAACTGCCGGTCTACCCGGACGCGAACAGCTCGCTGCGCGTCACCTTCGGCAACGTGCAGGGTGTGGCGCCGCGCGATGGCGTCAGCTACGCGCCGTTCACCACCGCGCAGGGCATCGTCGAGAAGGACACCGGCGTCGAGCCGTTCAATTCACCGAAGGCCGAACTGGCCGCGATCAAGGCCAGGGCGTTCGACGGCTACGCCTCGCCGAAGCTGGGCACGCTGCCGGTCAACTTCCTGGCTGACCTGGACATCACCGGCGGCAACTCCGGCTCGCCGGCGATGGACGCGAACGGCCAGCTGGTCGGCCTGGCGTTCGATGGCAACTGGGAGTCGGTCAGCGGCGACTGGTTGTTCAATCCGCAGTTCAATCGCTCGATCCAGGTGGACGTGCGCTACATGCTGTGGGTGATGGATCACCTCGATCATGCGGACAATCTGCTCAAGGAAATGAGCATTCCGGTGAGCTGACCGGATGACCCCGTGACCACGAAGGCCCGCGTCATCGACGCGGGCCTTCGCATGCATGCACGGAACTCGGCGCCCGGTGATCTGCGCCAGGTGACAACCAGCGTCGCGCAGCGGGCGCGCACCCTGCAAGCGAGGCGCGCCGCTAAACTGCCTCGATGCCCATCGACACGCGCCCGCTTGCCATCTTCCTGATGGGTCCCACCGCCACAGGCAAGACCGCACTGGCCTGCGAACTGAGCGATCGTTTCCCGCTGGAGCTGGTCAGCGTCGATTCGGCCCTGGTCTATCGCGGCCTGGACATCGGCACGGCCAAACCCGACGCGGCCACGCTGGCGCGCCATCCTCATGCGCTGGTCGATATCCGCGACCCCGCCGAGCCGTATTCTGCGGCGGATTTTCGCGCAGACGCGCTGGCGGCGATACAGCAGATCAGCGCCCGGGGTCGGGTGCCGCTGCTGGTGGGGGAACCGGGCTGTATTTCCGTGCCTTGCAGCGTGGCCTGGCGGATCTGCCCGAAGCCGACCCGGCGACCCGTGCGCGGCTGGTGGCCGAAGCGAGCCGACACGGCTGGCCGGCGATGCACGCGCGTCTGGCCCGGCTCGACCCGTTGGCCGCCAGCCGTATCGGTATCCACGACGCGCAGCGGCTGCAGCGGGCGCTGGAAGTATTCGAGCTCACCGGTCAGCCATTGTCGGAGTTGCAGCAAGCTGGCGCGGGCTCACGTTTCCCGTGGCGGGTGCTCAAGCTGGCGTTGCTGCCGGCTGACCGGCGCGTATTGCATGAACGCATTGCCCGGCGTTTCGATGTGATGCTGGAACGAAGGCTTTCTGGACGAAGTGCGCTCGCTGCGGGCACGGGGGGATCTCGACGCCGACTTGCCAGCGATCCGTGCCGTCGGCTACCGGCAGGCCTGGGAATATCTGAACGGGCTGACTGACGCGGCGCATTTCCGCGATCGCGCCATATTTGCGACCCGCCAGCTGGCCAAGCGGCAGATCACCTGGCTGCGCAGCGACCATGGTGCCCGGGTTTTCGCGCCGGATCAGCAGGGCCTGGCTGATCGTGCTGGCACTGCAGTGGAACTGTTTCTCGGCAAATCGGGCAACCCGGCATCCACGTCGTGACCCGGTGCACTGTCGGGATGCAAAAATCTTCTTCCATCAAGCACTTGAAAACAGTTAACATTCAGTCATGTTGGGCCGGAGCGCCGTTGGCGTTTTTTCTCCGATCTGGTCGCAGGCGAGGGGAGAACAAGAAATGTCCAAGGGACAGTCGTTGCAGGATCCGTTTTTGAATGCGTTGCGGCGCGAGCGCGTGCCGGTGGCCATCTACCTGGTCAATGGCATCAAGTTGCAGGGCACCGTCGAGTCGTTCGACCAGTTCGTGGTGCTGCTGCGCAACCAGGTCAGCCAGATGGTTTACAAGCACGCCATCTCCACGGTGGTGCCGAGCCGCAATGTGCGCATCGGCAATGGCCATGATGGCCATGAAGATCACGAGCATCCCGCCGATGCGGCGGCAGCCGCCGGCGCAGACGCTTGATTGAACGATCCTCAGCCCACATGAAGTGGAGTTGTTCCTGAAGGATCACTCCACCTGTGTTCGACCGACAAAAGAAAGGTGATCGCGCTGTCCTGGTCCTGCCGCATTCGCGCGGCGAGGGTGACACGGTGCGTCGGGCGGAGGAGTTCTCCGAATTGGCGAGATCCGCTGGCGCCGACGTCGTCGGTTCGATCAGCGCGCGCATCGAGGATCCCAACCCGCGTTTCTACATCGGCAGCGGCAAGGCTGACGAGGTTGGCGAGGCGGTGCGCGCGCTGGAAGCCGATCTGGTGCTGGTCGACCGCCTGCTGAGTCCGGTCCAGGAGCGCAACCTCGAAAAGCACCTGGGGGTCCGGGTGGTGGATCGGGCCGGGCTCATCCTCGATATCTTCGCCCAACGTGCGCGCTCGCACGAAGGCAAACTGGAAGTGGAACTGGCCCAGCTCAAGCATCTGGCGACGCGTCTGGTGCGCGGCTGGACCCATCTGGATGCCCAGCGCGGTGGCGCCATCGGCAACCGTGGGCCCGGGGAAACCCAATTGGAAACCGACCGCCGCTTGCTCGGCATCCGCGTCAAGGTACTGACCAAACGCCTGGAAAAAGTCCAGATCCAGCGCGGTCAGCAGCGCCGCGCGCGATTGCGCAACACGGTACCCCGGGTGGCGCTGGTCGGCTACACGAACGCAGGCAAGTCGACCCTGTTCAATGCGTTGACGACCGGGGGCGTGTATGCCGCCGATCAGTTGTTTGCCACGCTCGACCCCACCGTGCGCAAGGTCGACGACCTCGCCTGCGGCCCGGCAGTGATCGCCGACACGGTCGGCTTCATCCGCGAGCTGCCGCACGACCTGGTCGCGGCCTTCCGCGCCACCCTGGCCGAGGCGCGTGATGCCGACCTGCTGCTGCACATCTGCGACGCGGCCGACGAGGACCGCGCGCGGCTGCAGCGGGTGGTGGATAGCGTGCTGGAGGAGATCGAGGCGGGCGACTTGCCCCAGCTGCAGGTGATGAACAAGATCGATCTGGCCGGTGCCGAACCCCGGATCGAACGCGACGCCAGCGGCAAGCCGGTGCGCGTATGGTTGTCCGCCGCCACCGGCGCGGGCATAGACCTGCTGCGCGAGGCGCTCGGTGAGCTGCTCGGTGGCGAGCGGGTGCGATCGCCACTGCATTTGCCGCTGTCGGCCGGCCGCTTGCATGCACGGTTGAAAGCAGTCGGCGCGATCAGCGCGGAGCAGGTCGATGAACACGGCTGGCAGCTGCACATCGATGCGCCACGCAACGTGATCGCCCCGCTCAGCGGCGGCGACGCCGCCGAGGCGCGGCTGTTGCGTGAGTTGCTGAGCGCGACGCTTTGACGCCATCCGACCGCGGACGGTTTCGGCGGGCTCTGCTAGAATGCACGCTGTTTTGCGTGGCCCACCCGGGCACGGACGCATCACGCGACCGTTCCGGGTCAACGCGGGCGGTGAAAGACATGATCCGGCCGTCGTTGCCGGCCTCCCGACGGCTCCAAGGAGACTGACTCGTGGCGTGGAATGAACCCGGAAAAAGCGGGCAAAATGATCCGTGGAACCGCAAGCGGTCGAGTGGCAAATCACCGCTGGACGACTTGCTGGCGAAACTGAAGAGTCGGGGCGGCAAGCTTGGCCAGGGTCCCGGCAGCATCCTGACCGGGATCCTCGTCCTGATCGCGGTCGGCGTGCTGTTCAGCAGCTACACGATTGTCGGCGCGCGCGAGCAGGGCGTGGTGCTCCGTTTCGGGCAGTACTCGCGAACCTTGCCGCCGGGCTTTCATCTGAAATTTCCGCAGCCCATCGAATCGGTGACCAAGGTCGAGGCCACGCGGATTCGCTCGGTCACCGACAAGGTGGCCATGCTGACCCGCGACGAGAACATCATCACGATCGACTTCACCGTGCAATATCAGGTGGACGATTCGCGCAAGTATCTGTTTTCCTTGACTGATCCGGACGGCACCATCAGCGCCGCGGCCGAAGCGGCCGTGCGCGGCGTGATTGGTGGCAGCGACATGGACCAGGTGTTGTCCGCGGCCGGGGCGAACCTGGTCACTCAGGCGCAGCAGGCCTTGCAGCGAACCATGGACGGCTACAACTCGGGCCTGCGGGTGACCGAGGTCAGCTTCCAGAACGTGGCACCGCCGGACGAGGTCAAGGACGCCTTCGACGATGTCAACAACGCGCGCGAAGACAAGCAGAGCATCGAGAATGCCGCGCTGGCCTACTCCAGCAAGGTGGTCCCGGTGGCTCGCGGTGCGGCGGCGCGGATCGCGGCCGAGGCCTCTGGCAACAAGGCCGAGCGCATCGCCCGTGCGCAGGGCGACACCGCCCGCTTCGACCTGCTGCTGGCGCAATACAAGGCGGCACCAACCGTAACCCGCGAGCGGCTGTGGCTGGAAACGATGGAGCAGGTCATGGCGCACAACACCAAAGTGGTCGACGACTCCAGCGGCCGCAACATCATCAATCTGCCGTCGCTGCAGGGCAGCCTCTGGCGCGGGGTCCGCCGCTGACGCGGGATCCGCCCAGGTGGGTGCGATCGTGTCGACGCCGGCAGCTTCCAGCAGTGCCAGCGACAAGGGAGCGCAATGATGAAGAAGATCATTGCCGCCGTTGTCGCCTTCGTGCTGATCATGCTGGCCCTGAGCAGCATGTTCGTGGTCAGCGAAGGCCACAGCGCGCTGGTGCTGCAGTTCGGCCGCATCGTGCAGACCGATTACCAACCGGGGCTGCACTTCAAGCTGCCGGTGATCCAGCAGGTCATCCATTTCGACAAGCGCATCTTGTCGCTGGATGCGCCCCCGGAGCGCTATTTCACTTCCGAGAAGAAGAGCGTCAATGTCGACTTCTATGTCAAGTGGCGCATCGTCGACAACGCCAGGTATTACCGCGCCACCGGCGGCGATCAGCTGCAGGCCTCGCAACGGCTGACGCCGATCGTCAAGGATGCGCTGCGCTTCGAGTTCAATGCGCGCACCTTGCCGGACCTGATCTCGGGCGCGCGCAAGGACATCACCGAACGGGTGCGTGCACAGACCGATGCGTCGGCACGCAAGAACCTCGGTATCGCCGTGGTCGATGTACGCATCAAGCGCATCGACCTTCCCAACGAGGTCAGCGAATCGGTGTACAAGCGGATGCGGGCGGAGCGGCTGCAACTGGCCAACGAGTTGCGCTATACCGGTCAGGAATCGGCGGCGAAGATCAAGGCCGACGCCGACCGCCAGGCGCAGGTATTGAAGGCCGACGCCAATCGTGACGCCGCCAAGGTGGAAGGTGAGGGCGACGCGAAGGCCGCAGACATCTATGCGCATGCGTACAACCAGGACCCGGAGTTCTATCGCGTTCTATCGCAGCCTGGCCGCTTACCGGACGTCGATGGAGGATGGCAAGGGCGTGCTGGTGCTCAAGCCGGATTCGCCTTTCCTGCGCTATTTCGGCGATCCGTCGCCGAAAAAATAAGTCTCCGAATCGAATGCGGTCGTCGCAATCCTGGCGGCCGGCCGACATTGATGTTGCCCTGTGGCAGGGCGCCAACACGAAACGAGAGTTCACATGGGCAAGTCAGTCGTAATCCTGGGCGCGCAGTGGGGCGACGAAGGCAAGGGCAAGATCGTCGACTTGCTGACCGAGCGGGTCAGTGCGGTGGCACGGTTCCAGGGCGGCCACAATGCCGGTCACACGCTGGTGATCAAGGGCAAGAAGACCGTGTTGCACCTGATCCCCTCGGGCATTCTGCGTGACGATGCGCTGTGCCTGATCGGCAACGGCGTAGTGCTCTCGCCGGAGGCGCTGATCAACGAGATCAGCGAGTTGGAGGCCAACGGCGTCGAAGTACGTTCGCGGGTCAAGATCAGCCCGGCCACGCCGCTGATCATGCCGTACCACATCGCCGTGGACAAGGCGCGCGAGGTTGCCGCCGGTGGCAAGGCCATCGGCACCACCGGCCGCGGCATCGGTCCGGCGTACGAGGACAAGGTGGCGCGTCGTTCGATCCGGGTGGCGGATCTGATGTATCCGCACGAACTGCCGGCGCTGCTGAAGACCGCGGTCGATTACCACAACTTCATCCTCACCCAATGGCTGAAGGTCGAACCCGTCGATTACGATACGGTGTTGAAGGACGCGCTGGCCTGGGGCGAGTACATCCGTCCGCTGGTCGACGATGTCGCCACCATCCTGCACGACGTGCGCAAGGACGGCGGCAACATCCTGTACGAAGGCGCGCAGGGCGCGCTGCTGGATATCGATCACGGCACTTATCCCTACGTCACCTCGAGCAACACCACCATCGGCGGTGCGCTGGCCGGCACCGGCGTGGGCGCGCAGGATATCGATTACGTGCTCGGTATCTGCAAGGCCTATGCAACGCGCGTGGGCAGCGGTCCGTTCCCGACCGAGCTCCACGACGACATGGGCGAGTTGCTGCGCAAGAAAGGCAACGAATTCGGTGCCAGCACCGGCCGTCCGCGCCGTTGCGGCTGGATCGACCTGGTCGCGCTCAAGCGTGCGACCCAGATCAATGGCATCAATGGCCTGGCGATCACCAAGCTCGACGTGCTCGACGGGCTGGATACGATCAAGGTCTGCATCGCCTACGAATACCGTGGCAAGCGCCGCGAGCTGGCGCCCCTCGATGCGGATGGCTGGGACGAGTGCAAGCCGGTCTATCTCGAGTTTCCGGGCTGGCAGGAATCCACCGCGGGCATTCGCGACTGGAACAAGTTGCCGCCTGCCGCCCGCGCGTATCTGCGCGCCGTGGAGGAACTTTCCGGCTGCCGCCTGGCGCTGGTGGCCACCGGCGCGGATCGTGAGGACACCATCGTGCTGGATGATCCGTTCGCCTGAGCCAGACGCGCGTCGTCCGGGAAAGCGCCCCTCGCGGGGCGCGATTATTTCCCCGTGTGATGCTGGCTAGGCGCGGTTGTGCGAACGCATGGTGCGCTGTTTCTCGATCTGCCAGTCGCGCTGTTTCTCGGTGTCCCGCTTGTCATGTTCCTGCTTGCCGCGGGCCAGGCCGATCTCCACCTTGACCTTGTTGCCCTTCCAGTACATCGCGGTGGGCACCAGGGTGTAGCCCTTGCGCTCGACGGCGCCGACCAGCTGATCGATCTCCTTGCGATGCAGCAGCAGCTTGCGCGTACGGCGATCCTCGGCGATGACGTGGGTGGAGGCGCTGATCAATGGCGGGATGGAAGCAGCCGATCAGGAACATTCTCGTTCTTCAGGACCACGGCGTAGCTGTCGCCAAAGTTGATCCGACCGGCACGCAGCGCCTTCAGCTCCCAGCCCTGCAGCGCCACGCCGGCTTCGAAGCGCTGGTCGATGTGGTACTCGAAGCGCGCCCGCTTGTTGAGCGCGATGGTGCCGCCGCCCTTGTTGTCCTTGTCCTTCGTCTTGGCCATGTCCGTTAAACTCGGGCGCTGTCGCCCTGTGGTTGGCCCGTTCCGTGGGAACGGACCATTTGAAAAGTGCAGCCATGGATAGCTGCTTCTTGATCTTTCGCACTCAAGGATGAGTGCCAGAACCATTGAGGGCTGTCGTGATCGAAATCCGTCGCAGCGCGTTGGTGAAATTGTCGCCCGCGCAAATGTTCGACCTGGTCAATGATGTTGAAGCATACCCAAAGCGCTTCGCCTGGTGTGCGGCGCGCCGAATTCTCGAGCGCGAAGAGCGATGCGCTGGTGGCGCGCCTGGATCTCAAATTTGCCGGGTTCCGCCACAGCTTCACCACACGCAACGTGGTCGACCCGCCCCGGCGCCTGCAGATGTCTCTGGTCGACGGCCCGTTCCGCAGTCTGGATGGCGTGTGGGACTTCATCGCGCTGGGCGATGCCGGCTGCAAGGTCGCATTTGAGCTCGATTTCGATTATGCCGGCAGCTCGGCGGCGGCGCGTTGAGACTCGGCTTTCAGGGCTTGGCCAGTCGCATGGTGATGACTTTTGTCGCGAGGCCGAGCGCGTCTATGGCTGAGCGACCGATCATCGGTCGAGGTGGTCTTTGCAGACCCGGCTTCAAGGGTCATGCGACGCCGGGTGAGGTATCGCATGCGGCAGCACGGTCATGCAGGCGATCGAAGCCTGTGGCATCGCGCAATGTTTGCCAGCCGGACGCTATTGATCCGTCGCACCTGGGCATCTTTGCGCGCAAGGTTGCACCCGGTCAGCTTTTGCGCGACGGGGACCGCATCGAGATTTATCGCCCGCTCGTGCTCGATCCCATGGAAGCGCGCCGGCGGCGCAGCCGCTGAGGTTTCACGCACCGCCGCGTGGGCGAAAGGTCCATGCCGTCACGGGTCGATGCCGGCGTCTCTTGGGGGGAGTTCCGCCGCCGGCCGCCGTCGTCCTTCTTGGCTTCACCGCCTTGCTCTTGTCGCTGGCGGCGCCGTTGACCGGATAGGAGCGAGTATTTCTTGCTTTCCTTGATCAATTGCTGGGGATCCTGGGCAAAGAAGTCGCCTTCGGTGTGTACCAGGGTATCGTTGTTGAAGGTCAGCTTGAACGTGCGCACCTTGGGTGTCCCGCCGCGCCGGGACTGGGTGGACACGTAATCCCACCGACTTTGGTCGAACGGGGTGCTGCACCGATGGCGTACCCATCAGCACCAGTACCTGGTGCTTGGTCATGCCCGGCTTGAGCTGGTCCACCATGTCCTTGTCGAGCAAATTGCCTTGCTGCACGTCCGGCGTGTAGGCGATGTGGCAGCCGGCGATGGAAAACGCCAGCATGGCAACAACCAGCAGGGTGATCGGCTTGTGCATGCGTGTTGCGCCCAGGGTCGTGAAAGTGTGAATGATACACTACGGGTTCGAAATCGCCGTGTGTGGAGAGTGGCTATGGAACAGGAAACCAGTGAGCTGCGTCGAGTCGGCCTCAAGGTGACCCACCCGCGCATGCGCATCCTGCAGATCTTCGACGAGGAGGGCGAGCAGCACCTCACGGCCGAGGATGTGTACAAGAATCTGCTCGCCCACAAGGAGGATATCGGGCTGGCCACCGTGTATCGGGTACTTACCCAGTTTGAAGCGGCAGGCATCATCGTCAAGCACAATTTCGAGGGTGGCCAGGCTGTCTATGAACTCGATCGAGGCAAACACCACGACCACATGATTGATGTGGACAGCGGCAAGGTGATCGAGTTCGTCAGCGAGGAGATCGAGCGGCTTCAGCACGAGATCGCCGCCAAGCATGGCTACGTGATCGAAGACCACAGCCTGGTGCTTTACGTGCGCCCGAAGCAGCGCTCGCGCAAGGATTGAACCGGGAATGCCCGGCTGGCGAGCGCCGCCAGGGCCGGTGAAGAACGGCCGGCGCCCGCCATCTCACGATGCTCGCCCCTCGTTGAGCGCGTCGCAACGATATTTTCACGGATTGGGTGTCGGACAGGCCCGGTTTCGTCGACTGCGGGCCTTCGTATTGGCGGGTAACTCACGACGAGAGCCGATGCGCCATCGGCATCGATTGCGCCAGCCTGATGGACACGCTGGGTCGGTGCGGGGGCGTTTACAGGATGACGGTGCAACCCGGCTGCTCTGATCGTCAGGCTGATATCGGGACTTCAACCCGGGCGTTCTAAGAAGCTTGCGCGCTTTCCAGCATTTTTTTTGCGTGCGCCCGCGTTTCCCGGGTGATCTGCACGCCACCGAGCATGCGTGCCAGCTCGTCGCGCCGTCCAGCGGCATCGAGCTGCTCGATTTGGGTGCGGGTGGCAGCTCCCGTCGCTGTGTTTGCTCACGCACAGGTGGGCATGGCCCTGGGCCGCCACCTGCGGCAGATGGGTCACGCACAACACCTGGCGCTGCGCGCCCAGCGCACGCAATTTCTGGCCGACGACCTCGGCCACGGCGCCGCCGATGCCGCTGTCGACCTCGTCGAAAATCATGCTGCCGATCGAGTCCTTGCCGAGCGTGGCGACTTCGATGGCCAGACTGATCCGTGCCAGCTCGCCGCCCGAGGCAACCTTGCGCAGCGGGCGGGGCGGTTGGCCAGGGTTGGTGCTTACAAGCAATTCGCACCGTTCCTGCCCTTGCGGGTCCGGTTCATCCATATCCGCTGGCTCGAGCGCGACCTGCAACAGGCCACCGGCCATGCCCAATTCGCCCATCAGGACCGTGACTTCCTTGCCAAGTTTCACGGCCGCCGTGGCGCGGGATCGGCTCAGCAGGCCTGCTGCGCGGGTGTAATCGTCGTGCAGTTGCTCGCGCCGGCTGGCCAGTTGCGCGAGCGTGTCGCCGGCGCCTTCGAGTTCGGCCAGCTCGGCACGAAGTTCGACCAGCTTGTCGTGCAGTTCCTCCGGCGGCAACCGGTGGCGTCGCGACAGCGCATGCAGATGACCCAAGTGTTCGTCGGCTTCGGCAAAACGGGCAGGATCCAGGTCGATGTCCTGGGCGTAGCGTCCCAGGCCGTCGGCCGCCTCGCCCAACTGGATGGCTGCGTTGTCGAGCAGCTCCAGCCAGGGACCCAGCTTGTCGTCCAGAGCGGCCAGCTTGCCGAGTTCGGCATGCGCCCGGCCCAATGCGCGGCGCAGGGCGAATTCGCCGTCGCCATCGAGCAGCTCGACGATGCTTGCGCCGCCTTCGGCCAATTGATCGGCGTTGGCCAGGCGTTTGTGGCTCGCTTCGAGTTCGGCCAGTTCGGCTGCAGGCAAGGCCCATCGCTCCAGCTCGTCCAGCTCGTGGCGCAGCAGTTCGATGCGTTGCCCGCGATCCTCACCGCCACTCAGCGTGCGCATGCGTTGATTCAATTCGCGCCACTGCCGTGTCTGCAGCTTGATCTGCGTCAGCAGTTCGTCGTGCCCGGCCCAGGCGTCCAGCAAGGTCAACTGGTGCGCGCGGGACAATAGTGCCTGGTGTTCGTGCTGACCGTGGATTTCAACCAGCAGGGACGCCAATTCGCCCAGCTGTCGTGCATTGGCCGGACGGCCGTTGATCCAGGCCTTGGAGCTGCCTTCGGCGCGCAGGACCCGTCGCAGCTGGCAGGCATTGTCTTCGTCCAGTTCCTCCCTACGCAGCCATGCTTGCGCCTCGTGCAGGTCGCTCACGTCGAATTCCGCCGCCAGCTCGGCGCGGTCGCTGCCGGCTCGCACCATGGCGTTGTCGGCGCGGGCGCCGGCCAGCAACATCAAGGCATCGACCAGCAGCGACTTGCCGGCGCCGGTTTCGCCACTGACCACGGTCAGGCCGGGGCCAAAGGTGACCTCGGCAGCCTCGACAACGGCAAAATGGCGGACGTAGAGGGAAGTAAGCATGGTCAGATCGACAGGGTGGCGGGAGGATTGTAGCGGGAGCCTGCCGGGGCAAAACACTGCTCGTGCTTGCAAGCGGCGCGCGCAGACCTTATTTCTGTCCAGTCCCAGGAATGGCTGCCGCCATGATCAATCCACACGGCTACGATCTCGATGCCCGCGCGCGACGCCTGTTGCGCACGCTGATCGCCCAGTACCTGGTCGACGGCGAACCCGTTGGATCGCGCACGCTGTCGCGTTCATCCGGCCTGGATGTGAGCCCGGCGACGATCCGCAACATCATGGCCGATCTGGAGGATGCCGGCCTGGTGGCTTCGCCGCACACCTCGGCCGGCCGCGTGCCGACGCCGCGTGGCCTGCGCCTGTTCGTGGACAGCCTGATCGAGTTGCAACCCCTGCCGCGCGCGGAGATGGCGCGCCTGCAGAGCGAGCTGCCGCCAGGGCCGACCACCACGCGTGATCTGCTGGGGAATGTCTCGACCCTGCTGTCCGCCATGACCCGGTTTGCCGGCGTCGTCAGCGTGCCGCGCCAGGTCGATTTCCCGCTGCGCCACATCGATTTCGTGGCGCTGCCGGACGCCCGCGTGCTGGTGATCCTGGTGTTTACCGACAATCAGGTGCAGAACCGCATCGTGCAGCTGGCCCGGCCACTGGCCAGTGGCGAGTTGGAGCAGGCGGCGAACTATCTCAACATTCATTTCGTCGGTTTGCGCGTGGACGATATCCGCACCCGGCTGCTGGCCGAAGTGCGCGAAGCGGGCAGTGAGCTCAATCGCCTGCTGGCCAGCACCATGGAATTGGCGGCGGCGTCCTTCGCGCCGCAGGCGCGCGATGCCGACGTGCTGGTCAGTGGCCAGACCAACCTGATGGCGTACTCCGAGCTGGCCGACCTGCAGCGCTTGCGCGAGCTGTTCGACGCGTTCCAGCAGAAGAACGAATTGCTGCAGCTGATGGAGGTTTGCGCCAGGGCGCCCGGCGTACGGTTGTTCATCGGCGAGGAGTCGGGCTTCGCGGCGCTGGATGGCTGCAGCGTGGTGACGGCCAGCTACGGCGCGCAGGGGCGGGTATTGGGTGCGGTGGGCGTGATCGGGCCGACCCGGATGGCCTACGAACGGGTGATTCCGGTGGTGCAGGCAACGGCTGGATTGCTCAGCGATGCCTTGAATCGCGTCGCGACGACCTTATAACCGGCAGCAGTGGCGGAGTTTTTGTGGCGGACGTTTTGTGAATTGGATGGCGGGCCAGCGTGCCAGCCGCGAACTTTTGTTTGGAGTGATGCATGCAGAATAACGACGCCCAGTCGCCTGAGCCGGCGCTGGATCAAGGCGCCCGGAACGAATCCGCGACAGCCGAGTCCGCGGCTGCCGAGATTGGCCGGCTGCAGGCCCGCGTGGCCGAGCTTGAAGCCAGCAGCGGCGAACTGCGCGAATCGATGTTGCGGGAGCGGGCCGAGATGGAGAACCAGCGCCGCCGCCTGCACCGCGATGTGGAGCAGGCCCGGCGTTTCGCCAACGAGAAGTTGCTGAACGAGTTGCTGCCCGTGTTCGACGGACTGGAGAGCGGCCTGGCGGTCGAAGGCGGCGATGTGGCCTCGATGCGTGAAGGGCTCAATCTGACCCTCAAGGCCTTGCTGAAGGTCGGCGAGAACCATGGCATGGCACAGGTCGATCCCGTCGGCCAGCCGCTCGATCCGGAACGTCACCATGCGGTGAGCATCGTCGAGGCGCCGGGCACGGCACCCGGCACCGTGGTCAGCGTGCTGCAGAAAGGCTACGTGTTGAACGACCGTCTGTTGCGCCCGGCGCTGGTCGCCGTGGCGAAGGACTGAAGTCAGTGGACCGGCGCGGCGGAATCGCCACGTCGCTGTAATTGCAAATCGCATCCGGGGCGCCGCCGGCATTGAATCGCCGTGGCAGAACCCCATCTGGAAACCATCGCGGCCGCGGGGGCCGTCAATAGATTCGGAGCATACACATGGGCAAGATCATCGGCATCGACCTCGGCACCACGAACTCCTGCGTGGCCGTGATGGACGGCACTTCAGCCAAGGTCATCGAGAATTCGGAAGGCGATCGCACCACGCCCTCCATCGTCGCCTTCACCAAGGACGGCGAAGTGCTGGTGGGCGCCTCGGCCAAGCGCCAGGGCGTGACCAATCCCAAGAACACTTTCTATGCCGTGAAGCGCCTGATCGGACGCAAGTTCAGCGATGCCGAAGTGCAGAAGGATCTGAAAGTCGTGCCGTTCGACATCGTCGCGCATGACAACGGCGACGCCTGGGTGCGTACCGCCGACGGCAAGCAGATGGCACCGCAGGAGGTTTCCGCCAAGGTGCTGATGAAGATGAAGAAGACCGCCGAGGACTATCTCGGGGAGACCATCACCGAAGCGGTGATCACGGTGCCGGCCTACTTCAATGACAGTCAGCGCCAAGCCACCAAGGATGCCGGCAAGATCGCCGGCCTGGAAGTGAAGCGCATCATCAACGAGCCGACCGCGGCGGCGCTGGCCTACGGTTTGGACAAGAAGGGCGGCGACCGCAAGATCGTGGTCTACGACCTGGGCGGTGGTACGTTCGACATCTCGATCATCGAGATCGCCGAAGTCGACGGCGAGAAGCAGTTCGAGGTGCTGGCCACCAACGGCGACACCTTCCTCGGTGGCGAGGACTTCGACATGCGCGTCATCGACTATCTGGTCGAGGAATTCCAGAAGGAGCAGGGCATCGACCTGCGCAAGGATCCGCTGGCTTTGCAGCGCCTGAAGGATGCGGCCGAGCGCGCCAAGATCGAGCTGTCCACCAACCACCAGACCGATGTGAACCTGCCGTACGTGACGGCTGACGCGTCCGGTCCGAAGCACCTGAACATCAAGCTGACCCGGGCCAAGCTCGAGGCGCTGGTGGAAGACCTGGTCAAGCGCACGATCGAGCCATGCCGCACCGCGCTGAACGACGCCGGGCTGCGCGTGTCCGATATCAATGACGTGATCCTGGTCGGCGGCCAGACCCGCATGCCCAAGGTGCAGGAAGCGGTCAAGGACTTCTTCGGCAAGGAGCCGCGCAAGGACGTCAACCCGGACGAGGCCGTTGCCGTGGGCGCGGCGATCCAGGGCGGCGTGCTGGGCGGCACCGTCAAGGACGTGCTGCTGCTGGATGTGACCCCGCTGTCGCTCGGTATCGAGACGATGGGCGGTGTGATGACCAAGTTGATCGAGAAGAACACCACGGTGCCGACCAAGGCGGCGCAGACGTTCTCCACCGCCGACGACAACCAGACCGCGGTGACCGTGCACGTGCTGCAGGGTGAGCGCGAGCGCGCCAGCGCCAACAAGTCGCTGGGCAAGTTCGACCTGCAGGGTATCGACGCGGCGCCACGCGGCATGCCGCAGATCGAGGTCACGTTCGACATCGATGCCAACGGCATTTTGCACGTGTCGGCCAAGGACAAGAAGACCGGCAAGGAACAGAAGATCGAGATCAAGGCCGGCTCGGGCCTGTCCGAGGAAGAAATCAAGCGCATGGTCGCCGACGCCGAGGCGAACAAGGAAGACGACAAGAAGTTCCAGGAGCTGGTGGCTACGCGCAACAAGGCCGACCAGCTGGTGCACGCCACCCGTACCGCGCTGAAGGAGCATGGCGACAAGGTGCCGTCCGATCAGCTCAGCACGATTGAAGGCGCGTTGTCCGATCTGGAAAAGGTCAAGGACGGCGACGACAAGGCGGCGATCGAGTCGAAGGTCGAGAAGCTGGAGCAGGTGGCCCAGGCGCTGCATGCCGCGGCGCAGGGTGGTGGCTCGGCCGATGCCGGTGCGCAATCCGCGCCTGGTGGTTCGGCGCAGCCCGACGACGTGGTCGATGCCGAATTCACCGAGGTGAAGGACGACAAGCAATAAGCGGCATCGTCATCGGAACGGCCGATTGACCAGCTCGCGCCGGGAATTCTTTCCGGCGCGAGCTGTTTTGCGGATGGCGGGCCAAGGTGCGACTGGCAATGTGGATGCATGAATGAGCAAGCGTGACTATTACGAGGTGCTGGGCGTCGAGCGCAGCGTCGGCGACGTCGACCTGAAGAAGTCGTTTCGTCGGCTGGCGATGAAATACCATCCGGACCGCTGTCCGGATGACCCGACGGCGCAGGACAAGTTCAAGGAAGCCAAGGAGGCTTACGAAGTGCTGTCCGACGCGCGCAAACGGGCGTTGTATGACCAGCATGGTCACGCCGCCTTCGAGGGCGGCATGGGTGGTCGCGGCGGCGCTGGCTTCGGCGATGTCGGCGATATTTTTGGCGATATTTTTGGCGATATCTTCGGCAGGAACGGCGGCGGTCGCGGCCGCCCCCGGCGTGGTGCCGACCTGCGCTACATCATGGAGCTCGACCTCGAGGAGGCCGTGTTCGGCATCAGCAAGCAGATCGAGATACCCACCCAGGTCAACTGCCATCATTGCGACGGTAGCGGCTCGGCCGACGGCAAGGTCAGCAAGTGCGCGACCTGCCACGGCCATGGCCAGGTCCGCATGCAGAACGGCATTTTCTCGATCCAGCAGGCGTGTCCGCACTGCGGCGGTACGGGCGAGACGATCGAGAACCCATGTCGAAAATGTCATGGCGAAGGGCGCGTCGAGGAAAACCGCGCGCTGTCGGTGCAGATTCCGGAAGGCGTCGATAACGGTGACCGCATCCGCCTGAGCGGACAGGGCGAGGCCGGTCCGTCCGGCACACCGGCTGGAGACCTCTACGTCGAGGTGCACGTGCGTGAGCATGCGATTTTCCGGCGAGAAGGCAGCGACCTGTATTGCGAACTACCGATCCGTTTTTCGCAGGCGGCGTTGGGTGCCGCGCTGCCGGTGCCGACGCTCGAGGGCGAAGTGCCCGTCAACATCCCGCCGGAAACCCAGACCGGCACCCAGTTCCGCCTGCGCGGACGCGGCGTGAAATCGGTGCGCAGCAGCCGTCACGGCGACCTGATCTGCCGAGTCGTGGTCGAGACGCCGGTGCGTCTGACCAAGCAGCAGCGCGAATTGCTGGAATCGCTGGAGGCCACCTTCGACGGCAACGAGGCCAGCAAGCACACGCCGCGTGCCAACGGCTGGGTCGATGGCGTCAAGAAGTTCTGGTCGAAGGTGACTGCCTGAGTCTTCGGTCCGGATCGGCGTTCCGCTGCGAGTCTTGCAGCGCTCGCTGCGGCGGTCGCGGATTCACAAACTCCGACGCTGGCGCGCCAGGCGTTAGCATGCATGGGAATGTCATGAACGGAGCTGGCGGATGAGCGGACCTTTGCGGCTGGCGATCAACGGAGCTTCCGGCCGCATGGGTGGCGCCCTGCTTGGGTTGCTGCAGGGCGACGATCGCTTCGAACTGTGCCATGCCGTGGTGGCGGCGGGCTCGGATCTGGAGGGCGCTGCGGTTTATTCCGCGCAGGACGGTTCGTTGCACTACACGCATGGATGGGAAGGTGCGCCGCCGCTCGATGTGGTGGTCGATTTCAGCAATCCACCCGCGCTCGCCGCTGCCCTTGAGCACTGCGTGGCGCGGGACGTGGCGTTGGTCAGTGGCACCACCGGCCTCGATGCGCGGCTGCAACAGCGGCTGGACGATGCCAGCAAAAAATTGGCGATCGTGCATGCGGCCAATTTCAGTCTGGGCGTGGCCGTGCTGACTCGCTTGTTGCGCGAGGCGGCGGCGGTGCTGCCGGATTGGGACCTGGAGATCGTGGAGGCCCATCATGGCCGAAAACTGGACGCGCCCTCGGGCACCGCCCTCGCGCTGGGCCGTGCGGCGGCGCAGGCACGCCGGACTTCGCTGGATACGGCCGCGATTTACAGCCGGGCGGACCGGTCCGGTCAACGGGCTGAAGGGAGTATCGGTTTTGCCTCGATCCGCGGCGGCGATATCGTCGGCGAACATGCGGCCATGTTGATCGGACACGGCGAGCGGTTGGAACTGACCCACCGCGCGACGGATCGCTCGATCTTCGCCCGTGGCGCGCTGCACGCGGCCCACTGGCTGGCCGGCCGCGGTCCCGGTCGCTGGCAATTGGACGACGTGCTTGCCACGCCTCGTTGAGGCGGTTACGTCAGTCGCGGTGCGAGGCGTTGCGGTCGCGTCCGGCGCCCAGGCGGGTATCGAGCCGGCCGAACACTTTCTTGAACGCACGTGAGAATTTGCCGCGCCTGGTTTTGCGTTCCTTCTCCTCAGCGCTGGTCAACCACGCGACCTGGATGACCCGGCGCTCGCCTTCGTAGGGCAGGTGACCATGGAAGGAGTTTTCGCAACGCTTGAATACGGCCAGCTCGCCGTACAGCGGGATCAGTTCCGGCAACGCCATGCTGTCGATGTCATCGACCCGATGCAGGAAACGCAGGCAGCCGGCACTGGTATCCGGCCACTGCGCGTTCAGGTAGAGCAGGGCCGTGGCAATTTTCGACTTGCTGTCGGTATGGATGGTGCCATGGCGTTTGTTGAGCAAGCGACACAAGGTCACCAAGACCGGGTACTGACCGAGATTGTCGATATCCAGACGCTGCCCAATCGCGCTGGCAAACGCCGGTGAGGTCAGGTCTTCGACCAGCGCGTTGATGCTCGGCCCGCAGTCGCCTGGCTCATAAGGAAAGAAACCCGCGCTTTCATAGTGCGGAAAGTCGCGAGCAAGGTCGCCGCGCACTTCGTCCGGCAATTGGCCGTGCGCGACCATCAACGGAAATGGTTGATGCTGCACCGTGGTATCCGGGCGGTCCAGACGCGCAGGATCGAGCAAAACGGCGGCACCCATGGACATTCAGCTTGGTTGATGAAGACGGCAGTGTAACGCTTGCTTGACCCTGCAGAAGCAACGATGAGGCTGGGATTCAGGCGCCGTGCGGTGGACAGAAACGCGGTCGCAGCCTATCATTTAAACCCGCCCGGATCGCTACCCTCCCCCAAAGCGCCACAAGCCAGCATGCAACGGCTTGCGGATATTCTTGTATCTCGAAAGGCGGTTACCGTATGCCCTTACCTGCTCTGCTGGCGCTCGAAGACGGCAGCGTGTTCCGCGGCCACGCCGTAGGTGCCACTGGCGAAACCGTCGGCGAGGTCGTCTTCAACACGGCGATGACCGGCTATCAGGAAATCCTCACCGATCCGTCGTACGCGCGCCAGATCGTTACCCTGACTTACCCGCATGTGGGCAACACCGGCGCCAACGACGAAGACGTCGAGTCGACCCTCGTGCATGCCGCCGGACTGATCGTGCGCGACGTCCCGCGCCGCGCCAGCAGCTGGCGCTGCAAGGAAAGCCTGCCGGAATATCTTGCCCGCCACGGCACCGTGGCGATCGCGGGCATCGACACGCGCAGGCTGACCCGCATCCTGCGCGACAAGGGCGCACTCGCCGGCAGCATCGTGGCGGGCGAACAGGTGGACGCTGATGCGGCGCTCGCCAGCGCCCGCGCGTTCCCCGGCTTGAATGGCATGGATTTGGCGAAAGTCGTGGGTACCTCCACACCGTACGCGTGGACCCAGGGCGTTTACGATCTCGACCGTGCCGTCTTCAACCAGCCAACACTGCGCTTCAAGGTGGTGGCCTACGACTTCGGCACCAAGCTGAACATCCTGCGCCTGTTGGCGGAACAGGGTTGCGACATCACCGTGGTTCCGCCGCAAACGCCCGCGGCCGAAGTGCTGGCGATGCAACCCGATGGCGTGGTGCTATCCAATGGCCCCGGCGATCCGGCTGCCTGCGATTACGCCATTGCCGCCACCCGCGAGCTGCTCGACGCGAAGATTCCGTTGTTCGGCATCTGCCTGGGCCATCAACTGATGGCGCTGGCGCTGGGTGGCAAGACGCTGAAGATGAAGTTCGGCCACCACGGCGCCAACCATCCGGTCAAGGATCTGGATGACGGTCGGGTGCTGATCACCTCGCAGAACCATGGTTTCGCCGTCGATCCGGCGAGCTTGCCCGCAAATGTGCGGGTGACGCATGTCTCGCTGTTCGACGGTTCGCTGCAAGGCTTTGCGCTGACCGACCGGCCCGCTTTCTGTTTCCAGGGCCACCCCGAGGCCAGCCCCGGTCCGCAGGACGTCGGTTATCTGTTTGGGCGGTTTGCGCAATTGATGCGGGACTCGGGACGCGGGACTCGGGACTCGGGGAAAAGCGCATGAGCGTGTCGCATTTTCGCGAGCTGGAGGTGTGGCAGCTGGCTATGTCCCTGGCGAAATGCGTTTACGAACTGACGGCAGAATTTCCGCGCGATGAGCGATATGGCTTGGCCTCCCAGCTTCAGCGCGCGGCGGTTTCGATACCGTCAAATATCGCCGAGGGTAATGCGCGCAGTTCCACCAGGGATTACGCCCGCTTTGTCTCCATCGCGTTGGGTTCATCCGCTGAACTGCAGACGCAGTTGCTGATATCCAATGAGCTCGGGCTGGGCGACGCATCGATGCGCGGCGATGTCCTGGATCTTTGCGACAGAGTGGGGCAAATGTTGCTTCGTTTACACCAGGCGCCCAGGCGCCGGATCGAGACCGAGTCCCGAGTCCCGAGTCCCGAGTCCCGGAACTGATCATGCCCAAGCGTACCGATATCAAGAGCATCCTCATCATCGGCGCCGGCCCGATCGTGATCGGCCAGGCCTGCGAGTTCGATTATTCCGGCGCGCAGGCATGCAAGGCGCTGAAGGAGGAGGGCTTCCGGGTGATCCTGGTGAACTCCAACCCCGCCACGATCATGACCGACCCGGAGACCGCCGACGCGGTCTACATCGAGCCGATCAACTGGCAGACGGTCGAGCGCATCATCGCCAAGGAGCGTCCCGACGCGGTGCTGCCCACGATGGGTGGCCAGACCGCCCTCAATTGCGCGCTGGATCTGGCTGATCATGGCGTGTTGGAGAAGTACGACGTCGAGCTGATTGGCGCCCGCCGCGAGGCGATCCGCATGGCCGAGGATCGCGAACTGTTCAAGCAGGCGATGACCGAAATCGGGCTGGAAAGCCCCAAGTCGGACGTCGCCAGGAGCTTTGAACATGCGGTGGAAATCCAGGCCCGGCTCGGCTTCCCCGCGATCATCCGGCCCAGCTTCACGCTGGGTGGCACCGGTGGTGGCATCGCCTACAACAAGGAAGAGTTCGAGATCATCGTCAGGCGCGGCCTCGACATGTCGCCCACCCACGAGGTGCTGATCGACGAATCCGTGCTGGGCTGGAAGGAATTCGAGATGGAGGTGGTCCGCGACACCGCGGACAACTGCATCATCATCTGTGCCATCGAGAATCTCGATCCGATGGGCGTGCATACCGGCGATTCGATCACCGTGGCGCCGGCGCAGACCCTCACCGACAAGGAATACCAGCGCCTGCGCGATGCCTCCATCGCGGTGCTGCGCAAGATCGGCGTGGACACCGGCGGCTCCAACGTGCAGTTCGGCATCAACCCCGACGATGGCCGCGTGGTGGTGATCGAGATGAACCCGCGGGTGTCGCGTTCGTCCGCGCTGGCATCGAAGGCGACCGGTTTCCCGATCGCCAAGGTCGCCGCCAAGCTGGCGGTGGGTTACACGCTGGACGAGCTGAAGAACGACATCACCGGTGGCCTGACCCCGGCATCGTTCGAGCCTTCGATCGACTACGTGGTCACCAAGATCCCGCGTTTCGCGTTCGAGAAATTCCCGGCAGCCGATGCGCGCCTGACCACGCAGATGAAATCGGTCGGCGAAGTGATGGCGATCGGGCGCAGCTTCCACGAGTCGCTGCAGAAGGCGCTGCGCGGACTGGAAATCGGCAAGACCGGCCTCAATCCCACCGGCCTGGATATCGGTACCGATGACGGGCTGGCCGTACTCAAGCGGGAATTGCGCGAACCGCGCCCCGATCGCGTGTTCCATCTGGCCGATGCATTCCGCGCCGGGTTGTCACTGGATGAAGTGTTCAACCTCAGCCGGGTCGACCCATGGTTTCTCGCCGCATTCGAGGACATCGTGCTGGCCGAGGCGGAGATCATCCGGCAGGGCATCACGGCGCTCGACGCCTCACGTCTGCGCGAACTCAAGCGGCTCGGTTTCGCCGACGCACGCATTGCCGAGTTGCTGGGCACCGACGAAGCTTCGGTGCGCCACCTGCGCCATACGCTGGGCGTGCGCCCGGTATACAAACGGGTGGATTCCTGCGCGGCCGAGTTCGCCACCAGCACCGCCTACATGTATTCGACCTACGAGGAAGAATGCGAGGCGGCGCCGACTGATCGCGACAAGATCATCGTCCTCGGCGGCGGTCCGAACCGCATCGGGCAGGGTATCGAATTCGATTACTGCTGCGTGCATGCCTCGATGGCGCTGCGCGAGGATGGTTACGAAACCATCATGATCAATTGCAATCCGGAAACCGTGTCGACCGATTACGACACGTCCGACCGCCTGTACTTCGAGCCGGTTACGCTGGAGGACGTGCTGGAGATCGTGCATCTGGAAAAACCGAAAGGCGTGATCGTGCAATACGGCGGACAGACCCCGCTGAAGCTGGCGCGCGCGCTGGAGGCTGCCGGCGTGCCGATCATCGGAACCAGTCCGGATTCGATCGACCTGGCCGAGGACCGCGAACGCTTCCAGCACATGATCCAGAAGATCGGGCTGCGGCAACCGCCAAACCGTACCGCGCGCAACGCCGACGAGGCGCTGGCGCTGGCGCGGGAAATCGGTTATCCGCTGGTGGTGCGGCCGAGTTACGTGCTTGGCGGCAGGGCGATGGAGGTGGTGCACGACGACGCCGACCTGTCGCGCTACATCCGTGATGCGGTGAAGGTATCGAACGATTCACCGGTGTTGCTCGATCGCTTCCTCGACCACGCGGTCGAGGTGGACGTGGACGTGATCGCCGACGCTGAAGGCAACGTGTTGATCGGCGGCATCATGGAACACATCGAAGAGGCCGGCGTGCATTCCGGCGATTCGTCCTGTTCGCTGCCGCCGTATTCGCTGAGCGCGTCGGTGCAGGACGAACTGCGCCGCGAAGTCACCGCGATGGCGAAGGAACTGAAAGTCGTCGGCCTGATGAATACGCAGTTTGCGATCCAGGGCACGACCGTCTTTATCCTGGAAGTGAACCCGCGCGCGTCGCGTACGGTGCCCTTCGTGTCGAAGGCCACCGGCGTGCCGCTGGCCAAGATCGCCGCTCGGGTGATGGCCGGGCACAGCCTGGTCGATCTCGGGATGACGCGAGAGGTGATTCCGGCGTATTACTCGGTGAAAGAGGCAGTTTTCCCGTTCCTGAAATTTCAGAACGTCGATCCGATTCTCGGGCCGGAGATGCGCTCGACCGGCGAGGTGATGGGTGTCGGACGCAGCTTCGGCGCGGCCTTTGCGCGCTGTCACGAAGCGGCGGGGATCCATCCACCCACCCTGGGCAAGGTGTTTATGTCGGTACGCGATGCGGACAAGGAGCTGCTGTTGCCGGTGGCCAATGATTTCATCGCGCGCGGCTTCAGTCTGGTGGCGACCGCGGGCACCGCCAGCTACCTGCGCGCGCATGGTGTGGTCTGCGAACGTATCAACAAGGTGCTCGAGGGTCGTCCGCACATTGTCGATGCAATCAAGAACGGCGAAATCGTCTACATCGTCAACACCACCGAGGGCAAGCAGGCAATCGCCGATTCGTTCTCGATCCGGCGCGAAGCGCTGCAGCATCGCGTCACCTACTCCACCACGGTGGCAGGGGCGCGCGCGCTGGAGCATTCGCTGGATTTCCGTGGCAGCGGCGAGGTACACAGTCTGCAGGAACTGCACCAGGAGCTCGGCACATGAGTCGCCCCCCCATTACCAAAACCGGCGCCGACCGCCTGCGGGCGGAACTCGGAAAACTGAAATCGACCGACCGCCCGCGCATCATCGCGGCGATTGCCGAGGCGAGGGCGCATGGCGACCTCAAGGAGAACGCCGAATATCACGCGGCACGCGAGCTGCAGGGGTTCACGGAGGGGCGTATTGCCCAATTGGAAGGTCTGCTGTCGAACGCCGAAGTGATCGATGTCGCCCGGCTCAACGCGGGCAAGAAGATCGTGTTTGGCGCGACCGTCGACCTCGAGGACGAGGACAGCGGTGCAGCGGTGACCTATCAGATCGTGGGCGACCTCGAGGCCGACATCAAGCAGTCCCTGATTGCGGTGTCCTCTCCCATTGCCCGCGCCCTGATCGGCAGGAGCGCCGGCGACAGCCTCGAATTCACCGCCCCCAACGGCGTCAAGCACTACGAAATCATCGATGTCCGCTACCTGTAGACGCAGGTGCCAGTGAAACTTTCGTGGCAGCTGTCACGCAACCACAAAAAAGGCCGCGTGAGCGGCCTTCTTGCTGTCATCGCCTTGCGCCGGATTTCAGCGCTGGCGAGCCTTGAAACGCGGATTGCTCTTGCAGATCACGAACACCTTGCCGCGACGGCGCACAATCTTGCAGTCGCGATGCCGCGCCTTGGCGGACTTCAGAGAGTTAAGCACCTTCACGGCCGGCTCCAGACACTATAAAGAAAAATTCAAGCTCGCAAGTATAGCGACTGTGGTGCCGGGTCACAAGCCCGGTGCAACCCCGAGGTTTCCGTCACCATGGTGCCCCGCTCCGCAGCGACGGCGAATACGACATCCGCTGCGACGCCCTTTGAACCCGAGTTGATGCGTCTGCCCGGGGGATGACGCGTCAGGCGAGCGAGATTCTCCCGGCTTCCCGAGCCTTGCGGTGATTCATATAGAGCAGGCCACGCGAGTGCCCTGATCGATGGCGCGCTTGGCATCCAGCTCCGCGGCCACGTCGGCGCCACCAATGACGTGCACGATCAGGCCCGCAGCGATCAACTCGTCGGCGAGCTGGCGGTTGGGTTCCTGACCCGCACAAACGACCACGTTGTCGACCGGCAGAATCCGGGCCTCTTTCCCGACGGTGACATGCAGGCCCCGATCGTCGAAGCGTTCATAGCGTACCTTGGCGAGCATGCTGACCCGCTTGGCTTTCAGCGTGGCCCGATGCACCCAGCCGGTGGTCTTGTTCAGCCGCGCGCCGAGGCGCCCTTCGCTGCGCTGGAGCAGCCAGACCTGTCGTTGTGGCGGCTCGGGGCGTGCAGGCTGCAATCCGCTGCGCTGCTCCAGCTTCATGTCCACACCCCATTCGCGGGTCCAGCGGGCGATCTCGGTGGTGGGGGAGGGGGCCAGTTCCACCAGGTATTCGGCGACGTCGAAGCCGACGCCACCGGCGCCAATGATGGCCACCTTCGCACCCACCGGATGATGCCGCGCCAGCACATCGAGGTAGCCCAGCACGCGGGGATCATCGCTGCCGGGGAAGTCCACCCGGCGCGGCGTGATGCCGGTGGCGATGACGATTTCATCAAAATTGCCTGCACGCAGCGACGCCGCGTCTGCCGCTCGCCCCAATTGAATGTCGACGCCCATGTCGGCCAGTTGATGCCGGAAATAACGCAGCGTCTCGTGAAATTCTTCCTTGCCCGGGATCTGTTTGGCGTAGTTGAACTGGCCGCCGATCTCGTCGGCCCGGTCGATCAGGGTCACCTGATGCCCACGTTCGCCCAACGTGCTGGCGCAAGCCATGCCAGCGGGGCCCGCGCCGACCACGGCGATGCGCTTGCGTGTGCGAGCCGGTTCGACCTTCAGCTCGGTTTCGTGGCAGGCGCGGGGATTGACCAGGCAGCTGGCGCGCTTGTTCTGGAATACATGATCCAGGCAGGCCTGGTTGCAGGCTATGCAGGTATTGATCCGCTCGCTGCGGCCCGCTTTCGCCTTGTTCGCCCAGGCCGGGTCGGCCAGCAGCGGGCGCGCCATCGACACCATGTCGGCCTCGCCATCGGCCAGGATCTGCTCGGCGACTGCCGGCATGTTGATGCGGTTGGTGGCGACCAGCGGGATCGCCACTTCGCCCTTGAGCTTCTGCGTAACCCAGGCAAAACCGGCGCGAGGGACGCTGGTGACGATCGTGGGGATGCGTGCCTCGTGCCAGCCGATGCCGGTATTGATGATGCTGGCGCCTGCGGCTTCGATGGCCCTGGCCAGCGCCACGACTTCGCTCCAGTCCTGGCCGCCCTCGACCAGATCAAGCATCGAGAGCCGATAGATGATGATGAAGTCGGGCCCGACGGCCGCGCGCGTGCGGCGCATGATTTCGACCGGGAAGCGCATGCGCCGCGCTGCATCACCGCCCCAGGCATCGCTGCGCTGGTTGGTACGCGCGGCGATGAATTCGTTGATCAGATAGCCTTCCGAACCCATGATTTCGACGCCGTCGTAGCCGGCGTCCCGTGCCAGCGCCGCGCAATGCACGAAATCGCGGATGCTGCGCTCGATGCCGCGGGCGGAAAGCGCGCGTGGGGTGAACGGGGTGATGGGTGACTTGAGTTTCGACGGGGCGACCGACAGCGGGTGATAGCCGTAGCGGCCGGCGTGCAGGATCTGCAGGCAGATGCGCCCGCCCTCGACGTGCACCGCATCGGTGAGTTTGCGATGGCGCGGCTTGTGCCAGGGCATCGTGAGCCTGCCGCCGAAGGGTTTCAGCCAACCCTCGATGCTGGGCGAGATTCCGCCGGTGACCATCAGCCCGACGCCGCCGCGTGCGCGCTCGGCGAAATACGCCGCCAGCTTGTCGTAGTCGCGGGCCTTGTCCTCCAGGCCGGTATGCATCGAGCCCATCAGGATGCGGTTGGGCAGGATGACATGGCCAAGGTCGAGCGGGGCAAACAGGTTCGGATAATTCATGCGATGCGCGAGCGGCCCAGGCGAGCGCATGAATGTGCCGGGGTTCGGCGCCGGAAAGCAAGCGGTGCCGGCTGTGGTGGCTTGTTTTCAGGCCAGCAGCTGTTGTACCAGGGCGATGTAGCGATGCATGGCTTCCTCCGCGGGAACGCCATTCAGCTGGGCCCAGGCGGCATGCTTGGCGGTGCCGACGAAATCGAAGAAGCCGGGCTGTGCGCGGCGCAGATCGCCCTCACGTGCCTGTTTGTAGAGGGCATACAACTTCAGCAAGGTGTCGTTGTCCGGTCGTTTGGCCAGCCGCTGGACATCCCGGGCGGCTTGGTCGAACTCGCACTGCAGATCATTCATCAGGTGGCCGGACGTCACTTGGAAGTTGGGAAGACCGGCTAGATAGCACGCGTTGCCAGCGTGGTCAACGCGTTAAACTGCGCGCTTTGCCGTAGTCCTCAGGAAACTCCATGAGCCACGCTGTGCCGGTTCCCGTGCTCACCATCGATGGACCCTCGGGATCGGGCAAGGGCACGATCAGCGCGCTGGTGGCCGAGCGCTGGGCTGGCGCCTGCTCGATTCGGGCGCGCTTGTACCGGGCGGTGGGCTATGCGGCGGGCATGGGTGGGCTGGATCTGTCGGACGCGGAGGCGGTGACCCGCTGCGCGCAGGAGACCAAAATTCACTTTCGAGCGGCAACGGACGGCGGTGAGACGCGGGTCATCGTCAACGGTCACGACGCCACCGACGAGCTGCGCACCGAGACCGCCGGCGCGGCGGCCTCGGCGATCGCCGCGATCCCGACCGTGCGCGAGGCCCTGTTGGACAAGCAGCTGGGCTTCCGCAAGGCGCCGGGACTGGTCGCGGACGGGCGCGACATGGGCACGGTCATTTTCCCCGATGCGCCGTACAAGGTTTTCCTCACCGCCAGCGCCGACGAACGGGCGAAAAGACGCTATAAGCAGTTGAAGGAAAAGGGTCTGAGCGTTACACTCGCCGGCCTTTAGCGCGAGATCGAGGCGCGTGACAGCCGCGATGCATCGCGAGCCGTCGCGCCGCTCAAGCCGCCGACGGTGCCGTGATGGTCGATACCACCGGAATGCCCATCGACGAGGTGGTTGCGAAAGTATTCGCCGTCGTGCGGCCCTGATGGGCTCGTGCGGCGGTTCTTGTGCCCCTGCCACGGCAGGGGATTTTGACTCACGGTGACAACGGTCGGCTCCGCGCGAGTCGCCAGCGGCACCCCCAACCGGTGGACCGGACAGTTCCTGCGCAACACCAACCCGAGCGCAACGGACCCACGGTCTTTTCCACTATGGAATCAACATGACTGAAAGTTTTGCTGAACTGTTCGAACAGAGCCAGATGCCATCGCCAAGCTGCAGCCCGGCGCCATCGTCTCCGGCATCGTCGTCGAAATCCGCAACGACGTCGTCGTCGTCAACGCCGGCCTGAAGTCCGAAGGCATCGTCCCGATCGAGCAGTTCAGGAACGAGGAGGCGAGCTCGAAATCCAGGTCGGCGACGAGGTGAAGGTCGCCCTCGACGCCATCGAAAACGGCTTCGGCGAAACCAAGCTGTCGCGCGAGAAGGCCAAGCGCTCGCTGGTGTGGGACGACCTGGAGCAGGCGTCCGCCAAGGAAGCCATCACCGGCCGGATCTCCGGCAAGGTCAAGGGCGGCTTCACCGTCGACATCAAGGACGTCCGCGCGTTCCTGCCGGGTTCGCTGGTCGACGTGCGCCCGGTGCGCGATCCGTCCTACCTCGAAGGCAAGGAACTCGAGTTCAAGATCATCAAGCTCGACCGCAAGCGCAACAACGTGGTGGTCTCCCGCCGCGCCGTCGTCGAGAGCGAGTTCTCCGAGGAGCGCGAAAAGCTGCTGGAGCGCCTGCAGGAAGGCGCGGTCGTCAAGGGCGTCGTCAAGAACCTCACCGATTACGGCGCGTTCGTCGACCTCGGCGGCATCGATGGCCTGCTGCACATCACCGACATGGCGTGGAAGCGCGTGCGTCATCCGTCCGAAGTGGTCAACGTCGGCGACGAGCTCGATGTGCGCGTGCTGAAGTTCGACCGCGAGCGCAACCGCGTTTCGCTGGGCCTGAAGCAGCTCGGCGAAGATCCGTGGGTCGCATCGCGCGTCGTTACCCGACCGGCACGCGCCTCTTCGGCAAGGTCTCCAACGTCACCGATTACGGCTGCTTCGTCGAGCTCGAGCCGGGCGTCGAAGGCCTGGTGCACGTTTCCGAAATGGACTGGACCAACAAGAACGTCAACCCGGCCAAGGTCGTGCAGGTCGGCGACGAAGTCGAAGTCATGGTTCTGGACGTCGACGAAGAGCGTCGCCGCATCTCGCTCGGCATCAAGCAGACCCGCGCCAATCCGTGGGAAGCGTTCGCCGCGATCCACAAGAAGGGCGACAAGGTCTCCGGCACGATCAAGTCGATCACCGACTTCGGCGTCTTCGTCGGCCTGGACGGCGGCATCGATGGCCTGGTGCATCTGTCCGACATCTCCTGGCAGACGACCGGCGAAGACCTCGTGCGCAACTTCAAGAAGGGCGACGAGATCGAGGCCGTGGTTCTGGCGGTCGATCCGGAGCGCGAGCGCATCTCGCTCGGCATCAAGCAGCTCGAGCAGGATCCGTTCGGCCAGTTCATGGCGGCGCATCCGCGCGGCAGCATCCTCAACGGCACCGTCCGGGAAGTCGATGCCAAGGGTGCGACGATCGATCTCGGCGAAGGCGTGGAGGGTTATCTGCGCGCCAACGACATCGCCAAGGAGCGCGTCGACGACGCCACCCAGCATCTGAAGGTCGGCGACAAGGTCGAAGCCAAGTTCACCGGCATGGATCGCAAGGGCCGCAGCTGCAGCTCTCGATCCGCGCGAAGGACGAGGACGATGCGCCGAGGCAGCAGCGCTGGACTATTCCTCTGCCGCCAGCGGCACGACCAAGCTCGGCGCGCTGCTGAAGGAACAGCTCAACACGATGATCACCAGTTGCAGGCACGACGCCGGTGGCGGCAACTGCGACGCGCCCCGCTGTTCCACGTCACGGACATTGGGGCCCATGACCAAGTCGGAGCTGATCGAAGCCCTGGCAAGCGCCAGAAGCATCTGGCTTTGCCGACGTCGAGCTCGCCGTCAAGAGCCTGCTCGAACAGATGAGCCAGGCGCTGTCGCTGGGCGAACGCATCGAGATCCGCGGCTTCGGCAGCTTCTCGCTGCATTACCGGCCGCCGCGCATGGGCCGCAACCCCAAGACCGGCGACGCGGTCGCGCTGCCCGGCAAGCACGTGCCGCATTTCAAGCCCGGCAAGGAATTGCGCGAACGCGTCAATCTTGATCTGGAAAAAAGCGCGAGCGAGCGATTCCCGATGATCGACACCGAGGCAGGCGGCGCGAGTCGGTCCTGCCTTCTTTTTCGCTGTCGGATGCGTCGCAGGGGTAACGCCGCCGGCTGCTCCGGCAAGCGACGTTGCTTCGCCTGTGCCATCAGGATCAATCAGGTAAAGTTCGCTCATGCGCTTGCTTGCCATCATCATCCTGGTCATCTTCGTCGTTGCCGGCATCGTGTTCGGCGCGCTGAACGCCGGCATGGTCGATTACGACTTCGATTTGCGCAGATGCAGTTGCCCAAGGGTGCCGCGCTTGCTGGGGGCGCTGGTGGTCGGCTGGCTGCTCGGCGGGCTGATCGCATGGCTGGGATCGCGGCCCTCGCGGTCGCGCCAGCCATCTCGCGCGGACCGCGAAGCCGCCGGTCAAGCCATGAATCCCGATGTATGTGCTGACTGCGCTGTTGCCCGTTGCTTTCGCGCTGGGCTGGTGGGCCTCGCGCCAGCTGAGCGCACGCTTCCGGCGCGCGCGTCAGCGAGCTGTCGACGAATTACTTCCGCGGCCTGAACTACCTGCTCAACGAGCAGCAGGACAAGGCGATCGAGGTGTTCCTCAAGCTCGCCGAGATCAACCGCGACACGGTCGAGACGCATCTCGCGCTCGGCAACCTGTTCCGCCGCCGCGGCGAAGTCGATCGCGCGATCCGCGTGCATCAGCACCTGATCTCGCGGCCAGCTTGTCCGAAGCGATGAAGACCGTCGCGCTGCTCGAGCTCGGCGAGGACTACATGCGCGCCGGCCTGCTCGATCGCGCCGAGACGTTGTTCACCGACCTCGTGGCGATGAATGCGCAGGCGCCGTCGGCGCTGCGCCACCTGATCGCGATCTACCAGCACGAGCGCGATTGGGACAAGGCGATCGACCATGCGCGCCGGCTGGAAGCGATGACCGGCGAGGACGAGGCGGCCGTGATCGCGCAGTTCTATTGCGAGCTGGCCGAGCAGGCGCGCCAGCACGGCGCGCGCGCGGAAGCGCGCGAGCACCTCGCCAGGCATTCGCATGCCAGCCCGAGTGCGTGCGCGCGTGCATGATCACGGGCGCATGCAAGCCGAGGATGGCCAGCATGTCGAGGCGATCGATGCGTTCGAGCAGCGATCAGGCGGACAACTCGTTCACGCCGGAGATCCTGCCGCCGCTGCTGGACTGCTACGCGCGTTCGCAGCAGATGGAGCGCGCCGAAGCTTTCCTGCTCGACATCCTGGAGCGCTATCAGGGCGTGTCGCCGGTGCTCGCGCTGGCCGTCTGTGCGGCAACGCGACGGCGAGCGCGCTGCCGTCGAGTTCCTGACCGCGCGTTGCGCCAGCGCCCGTCGGTGCGGGGCTGATGGCGCTGATCGATGCGACCATGCACAAGATCGAGGGCGAGGCGCGCGAGAATTTCCTGATCCTGCGCGACCTGACGCGCAAGTTGGTCGAAGGGCAGGCGATGTACCGCTGCAACCGCTGCGGTTTCGGCGCGAAGGCGCATCACTGGCAATGCCCGAGCTGCAAGAACTGGAGCACGGTCCGGCCGATCCATGGCGTCGCCGGCGAGTGACCCCGCGATGCTGATGACCATCGGCTGGTTGCTGGCGAGTTTCTCGATCTCCCTGCTGCGTGGTCCGCGGCGCGATCGGTTATGCGCGCCGGCGCGGCATGCTGGATCTGCCGGGTCAGCGCCGCTCGCACCACGTGCCGACGCCGCGCGGCGGCGGCACGGCATCGTCGTGGCCATGCTGGTCTGTCTGCCCGGGGTTGCCTGGAGCCTGTACCCGGCCGGACCTGCGCCGGGGTTGTCGGGAGCCCTGTGCGCGGCGCTCGCTCCTGGTGGCGCTGGCCGGCTGGTGGGACGACCATCGTTCGCTGCCCGCGTTGCCGCGGCTGGCCGCCCAGTTGCTGGCGGTCGTCGGGTTTTCCGTGATTCTGCTTGGTGGCGAGTTGAGCTGGTGGTGGTTGCCATTGCTGCTGGTGGCCGGCGCCTGGACCATCAACCTGCACAATTTCATGGACGGCATCGATGGCATGCTGGCGCAGCAGGCGATCTTCGTTGGCGTTGGCCTGCCGCGCTGGCCGCAGCCGCAGGACAGCCAGTGCTGGCCCTGTGCGGCGGCTTGCCTGGCGGTGTCGGCGCTCGGGTTCTGGTGCTTCAACCGTCCGCCCGCGCGCATCTTCATGGGCGATGTCGGCAGCGGCGCGTGGGTCTGCTGGTTTTCGCGTTCAGCGCCATGTTGTGGCAGGTCGATCACGTGTTGCTGTGGCCGGCGCTGATCCTGTCGTCCGCGTTCGTGATCGATGCCAGCTTGACCTTGCTGACGCGCATGTGGCTGGGACGGCGCTGGTATACTGCGCATCGCGAACACCTGTACCAGTGGCTGGCGCGCCGCGGCGGGGCGCATGCGCAGCGTCGTTGCGGTCTATCTGGGCTGGAACGTGCTGGTGGCGGCACCGCTGACCTGGTTGGCCTGGAGTCATCCGCACAGCGCATTCGCGGTTACCATAGCCGTTTACTTGGGCGCGTCGGTCGTGTGGCTGTCCCTGAAACGTCGCCTGCTGCGACGCCCTCCGAGCAAGGCCTCCCATGCCACTGCGTAAGCTTGTCGGCTTCATCCACCCGCGCCTCGCGGTCGTGCTGCACGACCTGGTCATGACGGCGCTTGCCTGGTGGCTTGCCAAATGGCTGCGCTACGCCCTGCTGCCCGACGAGATCGTCAGCTTCCACCTGCTTGAATTTCCGCTGGTGCTGCTGGCGCAGGGCGTGATCTTCTGCTGGACCGGGCTGTACAAGGGCCTCTGGCGCTTCGCCAGCCTGCCGGATCTGTGGAACATCGTGCGGGCCGCGGTGCTCGGCGCGCTCGCGATCATGCGGCGCTGTTCCTCTACAACCGCCTGGAAACCGTGCCGCGTACGGTGCTGGTGGTGTATCCGCTCGTGCTCGCCGTGCTGCTGGGCGCGCCGCGGCTGGCTTACCGCTACTGGAAGGACAGCCGTTCGGATCTGTTCAAGGCGCGCGCGCCGAAGCGAGTGCGTGATCGTGGGCGCGGACCGGGCCGGCGAAGCGCTCGTGCGCGACCTGCGCCGCGACAACCGCTACTCCCCGGTCGGCTTTCTCGACGACAAGCCGAGCCTGCGCGGCGCCAGCATCAAGGGCGTCCGGTGCTCGGCCGCTTCGACCAATTGCCGCAGCTGGCGCGCGAGACGGCGGCGGAGATGCTCCTCATCGCGATGCCCGGCGCCACCAAGGCGCAGATGCGCCGCGCGGTCGCTCTGTGCGAGAGCACCGACCTGCCGTTCCGCACGGTGCCGCGGCTGGAAGACGTCGTCGCCGGCCGCGCGCAGTTCAACGAGATGAAGGAAGTCGCGATCGAGGACCTGCTCGGCCGCGATCCGGTGCAGCTCGACTGGACCGCGATCCGCGAGACGCTTGACTGGCCGCCGCGTGCTGGTCACCGGCGGCGGCGGCTCGATCGGCTCGGAGCTGTGCCGCCAGGTCGCGCGGCTCGGCGCGCAATCGCTGACCGTGGTCGAGTTGTGCGAATACAACCTCTATCGGATCGAGCAGGAACTGCGCGCGCGATTTCCCGGAGCTGATCCTCAACGGCGTGCTCGGCGAATTGCGGCGACCAGGCGGCGATGCGCAAGGTGTTCGCCGACGCGCAGCCGCAGGTCGTGTTCCATGCGGCCGCCTACAAGCACGTGCCGCTGCTGCAGGCGCAGTTGCGCGAGGCGTTCCGCAACAACGTGCTCGGCACGCGCACGGTGGCCGATGCCGCCGATCGCCACGGGCGTCGACCTGTTTCGTGCTGATCTCGACCGACAAGGCGGTCAATCCGACCAGCGTCATGGGCGCGTGCAAGCGCGTCGCCGAGATCTTCTGCCAGAACTCTCGAGCCCAGGCCGCCACGCGCTTCATCACGGTGCGGTTCGGCAACGTGCTCGATTCGGCCGGTTCGGTCGTGCCGCTGTTCCGGCGAGCAGATCCGCCAGGGCGGTCCGGTGACCGTGACGCATCCGGAGATCACGCGCTATTTCATGACGATCCCCGAGGCCTGCCAGCTGATCCTGCAGGCGGCGAGCTCGGCAAGGGCGGCGAGATCTTCGCGCTCGACATGGGCGAGCCGGTGAAGATCCGCGATCTCGCCGAGCAGATGATCCGCCTTGCCGGCAAGAATCCCGGAAGCGAAATCCCGATCGTCTACACCGGCCTGCGCCCGGGCGAAAAACTGTTCGAGGAGCTGTTCCATCCGCTGGAGAACTACAGCGCCACGACGCACGCGAAGATCTTCCTGGCGCAGCACGCGAGCTGTCGTGGGATCTGCTGCAGGCGCTGCTGAACAAGGCGGTTGCGGCCGTGCGCGTTCGACGAGGAAGAACTTCGCCGCTGCGTGTCCAGCTGCTGCCCGAGTTTCGCTGGAGCGAATCGGCGCAGCCGGACAACGTCGTGTCGATCCGTCGTGTCAACCTGAAGGATCAATGAGTGAGCAAGCCCCTGCGCAAAGTGGTCTTTCCCGTCGCCGGCCTCGGCACGCGTTTCCTTCCGGCGACCAAGGTCGTCGCCAAGGAAATGCTGCCGGTGCTCGACCGTCCGCTGATCCAGTACGCGGTCGACGAGGCCGTCGATGCCGGCGCCGATACGCTCGTCTTCGTGACCAACCGCTACAAGCATGCGATCGCCGATTACTTCGACAAGGCTTACGAGCTGGAGGCGAAGCTGCAGGAGAAGGGCAAGGACGAGCTGCTCGCGCTGGTGCAGGGCACGTTGCCGCGGAACGTGCGCTGCGTGTTCGTCACCCAGCCCGAAGCGCTTGGCCTCGGCCATGCGGTGCTGTGCGCGAAACCTGTGGTCGGCGACGAGCCGTTCGGCGTGATCCTGCCCGACGATCTGATCTGGACCGGTAGCGGGCAAGGGCGCGCTGCGCCAGATGGCCGAGCTGGCCGAGGCGCAGCACGCCGGCGTCATCGCGGTCGAGGAAGTGCCGCGCGAGCAGACCGACAAGTACGGCATCGTCGATGCCGACGCCGGTCGACGACCGCGCGCCCGGATCCGCTCATGGTCGAGAAACCGAAGCCGGCCGACGCGCCGTCGAATCTGGCCATGGTCGGCCGCTATGTCCTGCCGGGCCGCATCTTCAGACTGCTGGAAAAAACCACGCCGGGCGCCGGCGGCGAAATCCAGCTCACCGACGCGATCGAAGCTTGCTGAAAGAGCAGGCCAGCGTGCTCGCCTATCGCTTCGAAGGCACGCGCTTCGACTGCGGCAACAAGCTGGCCTGGTCAAGGCGACGCTGCACATGGCCATGCAGGACCCGACCCTGGCGCCCGTCGTGCGGGATTTTCTCGGCACGCTCTGACACTCACGCATCGACAGCCTTCCTGCGCCATCTCCGCGACATCGTCGCGCGTTATATGCTGGGCGGATTGAAAGCGACCGCGCGAGTGTTGGCTGCCGCATGAATCCGTCTTCCTACTATCGGGCAACTGCCACGCCGGCCCGGGCGTGGGAGCCGCTGGACGGCAGCGCACGGGCGCAGGTGGCGATCATCGGCGGCGGTTTCGCCGGCCTGAACACGGCGCTGGGGCTGGCCGAGCGTGGCGTGCGCGACGTGGTGTTGCTGGAGCGCGAGCAGATCGGCTTTGGCGCGTCGGGCCGCAACGGCGGCTTCGTGTTTGCCGGCTATTCGCTGGGCGAACAATCGCTGCTCGACCAACGGGGTGAATCCCGGGCGCGTGCGCTGTTCAAGCTCACCACCGAAGCGGTGGGGCGGATTCGCCAGCGCATTGCCGATTATGCGATCGCCTGTGATCTGGTGGACGAGGGCGTGATCTGGGCCAACTGGTTCCGTGACCCCGCCGTATTGCGCGAACGCCAGGCGTTGCTGGCCGAGCACTACGGGGTGTACTGGCAATGGCTGTCGGAGGCCGAGTTGCGCGCGCAGATCCACACTGGGCGCTATCACGGCGGGCTGTATGAGCGAGATGCACTGCATCTGCATCCGCTCAACTATGCGCTCGGCCTGGCTGCGGCGGCGGTCGGGCAGGGTGTGCGCATCCATGAAAACAGCGCCGCGCTCGGCTTGGTGCGGGAAAACGGCTGTTGGCGCGTGCGTACCGCGCACGGTGAGGTGCTGGCCGACCAGGTGGTGCTGGCCTGCGGCGGCTATCTGGCGGGCCTGCGCCGGTCGATCGATCGGGCGATCCTGCCGATCGCCACCTACGTGATGGTGACCGAGCCATTGGGCGCGCGCCTGGACGAGTGCCTGAGTACCCGCGCCGCGATCTACGACAGTCGCTTCGCCTTCGACTATTACCGTGCGCTACCGGATAGCCGGTTGCTGTGGGGCGGGCGTATCTCGATGCTCAACCGTTCGCCACACGGCGGTGCAACGGTTGTTGACAAGAGATCTGTTGCGGGTGTTTCCGCAACTGGCCGGCGTGCAGATCGAGCATGCCTGGTCGGGCCTGATGAGCTATGCGCGCCACCAGATGCCGCAGATCGGCGGCGACGGCAGCGGCCTGTGGTGGGCGCAGGGCTTCGGTGGGCATGGACTGGCGCCGACCTGTGCCGCCGGAGAACTGCTGGCGGCGGCACTCGCCGAAGGCGACGATGGCTGGAAGCAGTTCAGCGCCTATGGGCTGGGCAGTGCCGATCGGCCGTTCGGGTATCTTGCGGCGCAAGCGAGCTACTGGTGGCAACAAGGCCGCGATTGTCTGAAAGCGAGGACGGAAGGATGAGCGAGGGCAGCGCTGAAATCAGCTGGCACGATTTCGAGAAGGTGCTGGTCGTGGCCGGCACGGTCGACCCGGGTAGAGCCATTTCCCGAAGCGCGCAAGCCGGCGTGGAAAGTGTGGGTGGATTTCGGCCCGTATGGCATGAAGAAAACCAGCGCGCAGATCGCCGCGCTTTACCAGGCCGGAGATCTGCTCGGCCGGCAGATCGTGGGCGTGATCAACTTCCCGGAAAAGCAGATCGGACCATTCCGCTCGCAGTTCCTGCTGACCGGCTTTCCGACCGACGCAGGCGTGGTGCTCACCGCGGTGGAGCGGCCCGTGCCGAACGGCACGCGCATGGCCTGAAGCATCGGGCAGAGGTCAGGGTTGCGCCTTGTCCTGGCGATCCAGCCAGACCCCCAGCCCTTGCGCATTGAGTTCGATATCCATGTGCAGCAATTGGTCCAGCGCTTCACGACCTCCGCTCCAGCCATGGGCTGCGCGCACGTTCCGCGTACAGTCGGGTCAGGGCTTCGACCATCGTCGCGTGCCGATCGGCTGCCGCCAGCGTGCGTCGAGCGCCAGCGTCACCATCGCATCGATTTGTTCGTGCAGGTCGGTGGCCAGCCGGGCCACATCCTCCACCCGGCTGAAATGGGTGAGGTACATCGCGGCCGGCTTCAACGCGACCAGCCGTTCGATCGAGGCATGCAGTTCGTCCGGATCGAACTGGACCGGCGAGGTGGTCGGCAGGATGAACGGGCCGTTCGCAGTATCGAATTCGCGATAGGACAGGCCGAATACGTCGCCGGTGAAACAGACGTTCGCGCGTTCGTCGTGGATCGCGTTGTGGTGTTTGGCGTGACCGGGCGTGTCGAGGGCAGCGCAGCGTCCGGCCGTCCAGATCGACCTCGTAGCCATCGTCCGCCTCGACCACGCGTTCGGCCGGAACCGGTCGCAGCCGGCCGTATTCGCGCTCCATCACGGCTTCGCCATACACCGCGCTGGCGCCGGCCCATAACTTCGACGGATCGATCATGTGGCGCGCGCCGCGCGGATGCACCAGTAGGCGCGCATGCGGCAACCGCGCCATCAGCTCGCCGGCCCCGCCGGCATGGTCCAGATGCACATGGGTGAGGATCAGCCAGTCGACGTTCGCTGCCGTCAGGCCGGCGCCGTGCAGTGCATCCAGCATGCGCCGCACGGAATGATTGGTGCCGCAATCGATGAAGGCGGCGTGGCCATTCTCGACGATCAGATACGCCGCATCGAATAGTGGGCGCACGAAACCTGTGTCGATGACGTGGATGCCCTGGGAAACTGTCATGGCTGCCTCGCAGGCTCGATGATCCAGCGAGGGTAGCAAGTTGGCAGCCCGTCGGCGGATGTTGCCGGTCATTTTGGCGACAACCAGGTCGTGGTCGTTCCGGCGCGTGGCTCAACCGGCGCGACGCAGGGTGAGATTGATGCGGCAATCGCCCAGCGCGGAATGCTGGTCCGGTTTCACCGGCAGTATGCCGTGATGGCGCAGCCGCGCCTGGCCGCCCCAGACGACGATATCGCCGTGTACCAGCGGCACGCGCAGCGGGCGATCCGCGCGTTGTTCGCCACCGAACAGGAAAACCGCGGGAATACCGAGCGAAACCGAGACGATGGGCTGGCTGAAATCGCGCTCGTCCCGATCCTGGTGCAAACCGAGCCGCGTGCCCGCTGTGTAGCGGTTTATCAGACAGGCATCGGGTTCGAAGCCGGAGAACCCGGCCTGCGCGGCCGCGGCCGCGGCGAGCTGCTGGAACGCAGGCGGCATCGCTGGCCAGGGCTGACCGCTCAGTGGGTCGTTCGGTTCGTAGCGATAACCGCGGCGATCACTGAGCCAGCCCAGCGCTCCGGCATTGGTCATCGCCACCGACAGGCGCCGGCCACCGGGCGTGGTCATGTGGCGCCACGGCGCCTGCGCGAGGATGGCATCGAGCGCAGCCAGCAGCGAAGTTTCCTCGGCCAGCGCAAAGCCGCGCAGGAGCACTGCGCCGTCACCCAGCGGTTCGTCCCGACGCACCGAATCAGAAGCGTCGCCGAACAGATCTGCGTCATGCATGGCGTGCGTCTGGCAGGCAGGTTACCAATCCGTCGGCCGGTAGTCCTTCAGGAACTGGCCCCACACATGCGTGCCGCTGTTGATGCCGTGGATGATCGGATCGACGATGCGCGCCGCGCCATCGACGATGTCGAGCGGCGGATGGAAGCGTTGCTCACGCACCTTCTTCGCGGCCAGCGCCACCGGGTCTTCGTCGGTGACCCAGCCGGTGTCCACGCTGTTCATGTGGATGCCGTCGTTGTGGTAGTCGGTGGCCGCGGTGCGCGTCATCATGTTCAGCGCCGCCTTGGCCATGTTGGTGTGCGGATGACGCGTGGTCTTGAAGTTGCGGTAGAACTGGCCCTCCATCGCCGACACGTTGACGATGTGCTTGTCGCGTTCGCCGCGTGCGCAGCATCAGCGGCTTCAGTCGCGCATTGATGATGAACGGGCGCGATCGCGTTGACCAGTTGCACTTCGAGCAGTTCCACCGACGGCACCTCGGCCATCAGCAGGCGCCAGGAATTGCGTTCGCGCAGATCGACCTGCTGCAGATCCTGATCGAGCCGGCCTTCGGGGAACAGATGGCTGTTGCGCCAGCAACTCATCCGCGAGCAGGGGCACTTGCGACAGCTCGGCGGCGCGAGTCAGGCCGGGCAGCGTCCGCGGCGCGATCCGCCAGCGCGGCGGCTTCAGGCAGGATGCTGGCGCCGCGCAGGCCTTCGTAGTGGCCGACCAGGGCGCGCACGCTCGTTCGGGCAGGTCGTGCCAGGGCAGCGGTCTCGCCTTCCATCATGTGCGCGTAGAAATCCGGCGGCCGGCGCACGGTCTGGCAGGCGTTGTTGATGATGAAGTCCAGTCGCGTGCGGGTGGCGACCAGCTCGTGGCAGAACGCCTCGACGCTGGGCGTGTGGCGCAGGTCCAGCCCGTAGATCTGCAGCCGGTGGCCCCATTCGGCGAAGTCCGGCTCCGCGGCGTAACGCGCGGCGGAGTCGCGCGGGAAGCGGGTGGTCACGATCAGTTCCGCGCCAGCGCGCAGCAACTTCAGGCCGGCCTGATAACCGATCTTCACGCGGCCGCCGGTGAGCAGCGCGACGCGGCCGCGCAGGTCGGCCAGTTCGGTGCGCTTGGCGAAATTGAACTCCGCGCATGCCGGGCACAGCTGGTCGTAGAAATAATGGATCGTCGCGTACTTGCGCTTGCACACGTAGCAGTGTCTGCGGTTCGACAGATTCGCGCGGCTGGGCGGCGTCGCCATCCGGGGCGATGTCATGCGCCAGGAATCCCTCCGGCGCAAACACGTTCGGCGTCGTGAATACCGGCCGCCGGCGCAGGGTACGGATGCCGGTCTGGTTGAGCACGCCGTCCTCGGCCTGGACCTTGGCCGCATGGCGCGCCTTTTCCGCGGCCTTCAGGCGGATTCGACGCGTTCCGGGATCGGGGTGATACACCCGCGCCACCGCCTGGTGCAGGCGCTGGCGGTCCACGGCCGGCAGCTTGTCCAGCAGCTCCCGATCGTCGGCCACGTCCTCCAGCAATTGCGCGGCGGCGCGCAAGCGCGCCAGCAAGCCGGTGTCGACATCGACATCGACCTCGTCTGGATCAGGGCGCGTGGCGGGCTTCATCGTCAAGGTGTTGTGCATGTCAGGAATCATCAGAGCCTGGCTCAGGCATCTACCTCGTCGTCCTTGTAGGCATCCACCGGGATGCAGGCGCACATGATGTTCTTGTCGCCATAGGCATTGTCGACGCGCGCCACGGGCGGCCAGTACTTCTGCAGCTTGAGGCTGGCCAGCGGGAACGCCGCCAGTTCGCGCGGATAGGCATGCGTCCATTCGCTGCCGCTGACCATGGTGGCGGTGTGCGGGGCGTTCTTCAGCGGATTGTCCTCGCGGTCGAGCTTGCCTTCCTCGATCGCGCGGATCTCGTCGCGGATCTGGATCATCGCGTCAATGAAGCGATCCAGCTCGTGCCGGGATTCGCTCTCGGTCGGTTCGACCATGAGCGTGCCGGCGACCGGGAAGCTCAGCGTGGGCGCGTGGAAGCCAAAGTCGATCAGGCGCTTGGCGACGTCCTCCGCACCGATGCCGGTGGCGTCCTTCAGCGGGCGCAGGTCGAGGATGCATTCGTGCGCGACCAGACCGTTGCGGCCGGTGTACAGGGTAGGGTAATGCGGCGCCAGTCGCTTGGCGATGTAGTTCGCATTGAGCAGGGCGATCTGGCTCGCCTTGAGCAGGCCCTGGGACCCCATCAGGGTGATGTACATCCAGCTGATCGGCAGGATGCTGGCGCTGCCGAAACTTGCAGCGCTGACCATGCCGACCGTTGCCAGGGCCATCCTGATCCGCCCTCGACGGGCATGTCGGCAGAGGGACGGCAAAAATGGCGCGAGGTGCGACTTCACTGCGCACGGGCCCACGCCGGGGCCGCCGCCGCCGTGTGGAATACAGAAGGTCTTGTGCAAATTAAGGTGTGACACGTCCGAGCCCCACTTGCCGGGCTTGGCCAGGCCGAGCAGCGCGTTCATGTTCGCGCCGTCGGTGTACACCTGACCCCCGTGCGCGTGCACGATGTCGCAGATCGCCACGATGTCTTCCTCGAACACGCCGTGCGTGGAGGGGTAGGTGATCATCAGCGCGGCGAGGCGGTCGGAATGTTTCTCCGCGGCTCGGCGGATGTCCTCCACATCGACATTGCCGTTCGCGTCGCACTTGGTCACCACCACGGTCATGCCGCACAGGTGGGCCGAGGCCGGGTTGGTGCCGTGGGCGGATTCGGGAATCAGGCAGATATCGCGGTGAGCCTCGTTGCGCGAGCGATGGTAGGCGCGGATCGCCAGCAGACCGGCGTATTCGCCCTGGGCTCCCGAGTTCGGCTGCAGGCTGACGGCGTCATAACCCGTGCATTCGACCAGCATCGCCTCGAGGCCGTCGATCAATTCCTTGTAGCCGAGCATCTGCGCGGCCGGTGCCAACGGGTGGATGTTGGCGAATTCCGGCCAGGTGATCGGGATCATCTCGGCGGTGGCGTTGAGCTTCATGGTGCACGAGCCCAGCGGGATCATGGTGCGATCCATCGCCAGGTCCTTGTCCGCCAGTGCGCGCATGTAGCGCAGCAGTTCGTGCTCGCTGTGATACGTGTTGAATACCGGGTGGGTGAGGAACTTCGACGTGCGCTGCAGCGCCTGCGGGATGAGCGACGGCGTGCTGGCGTCCAGCGTGTCGATGCTTGGCAGGCTGGCGTCGTCACCCCCGAAGATGCGCCACAGCAGTTCGATGTCGGCGCGCGTGGTGGTTTCGTCCAGCGAGATGCACAGGTATTCGCCCCACGCCGTGCGCAGGTTGGCGCCCATCGCCACCGCGCGCGCCGCGATGGCATCGGTGCGATCGCCGGTCTTCAGGCTCAGCGTGTCGAACGCGCTGTCGTGGTGGAACGAAGTGAAACCGAGCTGCTGCAACCCGGCCTTGAGGATCGCAGCGAGGCGCGCCACGCGCGAGGCGATGCGCGCGAGGCCTTCCGGGCCGTGGTACACGGCGTACATCGACGCCATCACCGCCAGCAGCACCTGTGCCGTGCAGATGTTGCTGGTGGCCTTCTCGCGGCGGATGTGCTGCTCGCGTGTCTGCAGGGTAAGGCGATAGGCCGCCTTGCCTTCGCTGTCGACCGACACGCCGATCAGGCGGCCCGGCATCGAGCGCTTGTACGCGTCGCGGCAGGCCATGAAGCCGGCATGCGGGCCACCATTGCCGAACGGAACACCGAAACGCTGCGAGTTCCCGATGACGATGTCCGCACCCATCTCGCCCGGCGACTTGAGCAGGGTCAGCGCCAGCAGGTCGCTGGCGAAGATGACCAGCGCGCTCTTGGCGTGGATCTTTTCAACCTCGTCGCTCCAGTCCCTCAGCCAGCCACTGCTGGCCGGGTACTGGATCAGCGCCGCGAAGTAGTCGTCGCCGGCAATCGCCGCGTCCCACTCGGCGGCAGAGTTGGCCAGCTTGATCGCCAGGCCCAACGGCTCGGCACGCGTGCGCATCACCTCGATGGTTTGCGGATGCGCATCGCCAAATACCACGATGGTGTTGCCCTTGGCCTTGGCCGTGCGCTTGGCCAGCGTCATCGCCTCGGCCGCTGCGGTGGCTTCATCCAGCAGCGAGGCGTTGGCGATCTCCATTCCGGTGAGGTCGGCGCACATGGTCTGGAAGTTGATCAGCGCCTCCATCCGGCCCTGCGAGATTTCGGCCTGATACGGCGTGTACGCGGTGTACCAGGCCGGGTTCTCCAGGATGTTGCGCAGGATGACGTTCGGCGTGTGGGTGCCGTAATAGCCCTGGCCGATGAAGCTGCGGAACACCTGGTTCTTCTTTGCGATGGCGCGGATCCGGGCCAGCGCGTCGACTTCGGTGATCGCCCGTGGCAACGCCAGCGGTGCCGTCGACTTGATCCCGGCCGGCACGATGGCGTCGGTCATCGAATCCAGCGAATCGTGGCCGATGACGCGCAGCATCTGCGCGATCTCCGTGTCGTTGGGACCGATATGGCGCTCGATGAAGGCGCCGTGGTTTTCTAGCTCGCGCAGGGAAGGTGCTGGGGTCTGACTCATGACGGGCGTCCGGTAATGGCCGACGAAGGCCGGGCGTGCATGCCGCACGTGGGCGCCCCTCTGTCCTTCTGCCTGAGAGTTTGGAAACGCGCGAGCGTCTCGTGCCCCTTCGGCGGCGGCGAAGTGCCAGTGAAGGCGGCCGCTCTCTCCAGAGTGTTCACGTACGGTGGTATGGGGGCCTGAGCGATTACGGGCGTTGCGTCTTCGGCAGCGGACGACCACGTACCGGACCGTCTGCTTCTCCCACCATGCGCTTGCCCCCGGGATTATACAGGTGTGCGGCAACGCGTCGAAGCCGGGAGGTTCAGGGGACCGGTGGCGCCTGAACGTCGCCGTTCAGCCGGCGACGAGGATCGACCGAACCGGTGTGGGCCGCTTGAAGGACCTGCGACGTCGCGCAGACCGTCGTTGGCCCACGCCCAGAGTCGCTTTCAGGCCGGATCGGAGTCCGTGTGAAACGCGCGACACGGGCGTACTCAACCCGGTCGGGAATGGGGCAGGTCGCTGAAATCCGACGTTGCCCAAGCTGGTACGATCCCTTTCCACCCCTGCGTTCTCGTCATTTCGCCGACAGCTCATGCGGCCATCCTGCGGGCACCGTGCCGCCAGGACGCTCCAGGCGGCACGCGGGAAGAGTGCAGTTCGCAGGCTGCCGAAATGAGCGGAGCATCCCGATGAGACTGTTCGACAGCCAGCGTGCCCCCCATCCCCGCCGTGTGCGCTGGTGCATGGCCGAAAAGGGTATTGCGGATATCGAGATCGTGCCCGTCGATATCTTCAAGGGTGAACACCAGCGCCCTGATTACCTCGAGCGCGCCGTCTTCGCCCACGTTCCTGCGCTGGAGCTGGACGACGGCAGCACGATCACCGAGTCCGTGGCGATCTGCCGTTACCTGGAGAGTCGCTACCCCGAACCCAACCTGTTCGGTCGCGATGCGCAGGAAACCGCGGTCATCGAAATGTGGACGCGACGTGCGGAGATGCTGCTCGCCACCCCGCTGATGCAGGCGGTGCGCCACAGTCATCCGGCGCTGGCCGCGCTGGAGCGGCAAGTGCCGGAGTTGGCGGCGTACCATCGCGCCGCGGCCGAACAGGCGCTTGCCATGTTCGACCGACGACTCGGCGAAAGTCGCTTCATCGCCAGCGAGCGCCTGACCATCGCCGACATCGTGGCCTTCACCGGCGTCGATTTCGCGCGGCTGATCAAGTTCCGTCCGGCCGCGAGCCTGCTCCACGTGACCCGTTGGGTCGAGACCATGCGTCAACGCCCGGCCGCGGCGGCGGGCGTCTGATCGCTGCCGCACCCGTGCGCGAGAAGGCGTCCGCTCAACTATCGTTGCAGCGGCGCGTGCTGTCGCCGCGGAGCCTCGCGCGACGCGATCTGGCAGCGGCTGGCGCCACGCCCTGCCACCGACGCCCTCTCCGGAGAATGATTCCATGATTCACATCGGCGAAATTGACCACGTCGTGCTGCGCGCCATCGACATGGAGGCGATGCAGCGCTTCTATTGTGAGGTGCTGGGCTGCCGCGAAGAGCGGCGGCAGGACCGGATCGGCCTGGTGCAACTGCGCGCGGGGACGTCGCTGATCGATCTGGTTGCGGTCGATGGGACGCTTGGTCGTCACGGTGGCGCCGCGCCCGGCAGGGAAGGACACAATATGGATCACCTGTGCCTGCGGGTGGAGGACTATGACGAGGCGGCGATCCTGGAACATCTCAAGGCGCATGGCGTACGCATCGGCGAGTCGGGGTTGCGCTACGGTGCGCAGGGCGAGGGTCCATCCATCTACCTGTATGACCCGCAGGGCAACATGATCGAGCTGAAGGGGCCGGCGGTGGCCTGACTGACGAAGGCGGGACTGGGCGTTCGTGACCGATATGGCAAACGGTTTGCTGCCATCGGCGGAGCAGACCAGGGCGATGGCACGACAACTGACGCAGGCACCTCCGGCCGCGTGACCGCAATCCTCAAAGGAAAACCTGAACGACGCAAAGACAAAAGCCGCCTCGCGGCGGCCTTCGTTTATAGTGGTGCCCAGAAGAGGACTCGAACCTCCACGGAGTTGCCCCCGCTAGCACCTGAAGCTAGTGCGTCTACCAATTCCGCCACCTGGGCAGGTGTCACGCCGCTCAGCGAGTTGCGTGAGCCGCGTAATGTAGGCATCGGCTCCCGGCTTGTCAACTCTTTTCACACCCATGCATGGCGTCGTGTCATTCTGCGCGGCGCCGGCACCAACAGGATATTCAGTGACCAGAAAAACTCCCTCCAAGGGCGGCCACGGCCAGCCTCATTCCTCCAGCGGAGCGGGCAAACCCGCTGATTCGAAGCAGCGCCCGGGCGTTGCTGCCCCGAAGCCACGCAACAAGGCCGCCAAGGGCGCCGTGCGTGATCCCCAGGCCGAGCGCGAGGCCCAGCGCTATGCGCGACCTATTCCCAGCCGCGAAGCGATCCTTGCGCTGCTGGAGGAACGTGGCGAGCTGCTGACCGAGGCGCGCATCGCCGCCGCCCTGGAGATTCACGACGAATCCGATCTCGAGGCACTGCGCAAACGGCTCGCCGCCATGGTGCGCGATGCCCAGTTGCTGCTGGGTCGGCGTGGTGGCTATGCGCCGACGCGCAAGCTCGACCTGATTGCCGGCCGCGTGCTGGCCAATGCCGAAGGCTACGGTTTCCTGCGCCCGGATGAGGGCGGCGACGACCTGTACCTGTCGCCACAGCAGATGCGTGCGGTGATGCATGGCGACCGTGTGCTGGCCAGCGTGGTCGGTATCGATCGCCGCGGTCGCAAGCAGGGCGCGATTGCCGAAGTGCTGGAGCGGCGTTCGCCGCGACTGGTCGGCCGGGTGGTGATCGACGACGGCGTGACCCTGGTGACGCCGGACGACCGCCGCCTCAATCACGACGTGATGATCAAGCCGGGCAAGGAGCAAGGCGCGAAATCGGGCCAGATCGTGGTGGTCGAGATCACCGCGCCGCCGACGGCCCAGCGTGGTCCGATGGGCGAGATCCGCGCCGTGCTGGGTGAACGCCTGCAGCCGTCGCTGGTGGTGGAAATGGCGATCGCCAGCCACGACCTGCCGCACGAATGGCCGGCGGACGTGCTGCGCGATGCGGCTCGAGGTCGAACCCGAAGTCAGCGCGTCCGAACGGGAAGGGCGTGCCGATATCCGCAAGCTGCCGCTGGTCACCATCGACGGCGCCGATGCGCGCGACTTCGATGACGCGGTGTATGCCGAGCCGAAGCGCGGCGGTGGTTGGCGCCTGCTCGTGGCGATTGCCGACGTGTCGCACTATGTGCAGGTCGGCACGGCGCTGGACGGCGAGGCCTACGAGCGCAGCACCTCGACCTATTTTCCCGGTTTCGTGGTGCCGATGCTGCCGGAGACGCTGTCCAACGGCATCTGTTCGCTGAATCCCAAGGTCGAGCGGATGTGCATGGTCTGCGACATGCAGGTCGATGCCGAAGGCGATGTGACCCGCTCGAAGTTCTACGACGCGGTGATGCGCTCGCATGCGCGCCTCACCTACGACAAGGTGTGGCAGGCGGTGGGTCTGCGCGAGAAGGACGCGCGCGCACGAGGTAGCCGACGTGTTGCCGCAACTGGAGAACCTGCACGCGCTGTACAAGGCGATGGCGGCCGCAGCGCAAGCGCCGCGGCGCGATCGATTTCGAAACGCCGGAAGTGAAGTTCCGCCTCGACCAGACCGGCAGCGTCGAGTCGATGGGCGCCACCGAGCGCAACGACGCGCACAAGCTGATCGAGGAATGCATGATCGCCGCCAACGTGCAGGCGGCGCTGTTCCTGGAGAAGAAAAAAATACCGGCGCTGTTTCGCGCGCACGAGCCGCCGCCGGCGGAAAAGTACGAGGACCTGCAGCAGTTCCTGCGCGAGTTCAAGCTGCGCATGCCGCCGGTGGAGGAGGTGACGCCAGCGGATTTCTCCGAGATCCTGGCGCTGGTGCGCGATCGCCCCGAGCGTGAGCTGATCCAGAGCGTGCTGCTGCGCTCGCAGAGCATGGCGGTGTACCAGCCAGAGAACCGCGGCCACTTCGGCCTGGCGCTTTCGGCCTACGCGCATTTCACCTCGCCGATCCGGCGCTATCCTGACCTGCTGGTGCATCGCGCGATCCGCTATGCGCTGACTGGCCGCAAGCCGGCCGACTACACCTACAGCCCGGCGGAAATGGCCGCGATGGCCGTGCATTGCTCGCAGCGCGAGCGCCGTGCCGAGGAAGCCGAGCGCGACGTGGACGAGCGCTTCAAGTGTGCCTGGATGGAGAAGCACATCGGCAGCGAGTTCGATGGCGTCGTCACCGGCGTCACTTCGTTCGGCCTGTTCGTGGAACTGGACGAGTCGAAGGTGTCCGGCCTGGTGCACATCAGCCAGTTGGCCAACGACTACTACCATTTCGACGCTACCCGCAAATTGCTGAAGGGCGAGCGCACTGGGGCGCAATTTCGTCTCGGCGACCATGTGCGTATCCAGGTGCTGCGGGCCAGCCTGGAGGATCGCAAGATCGATTTCCGGCTGGTGTCGCCACGCACGCCGGCAACGTCGCCGACGGCTGGCGGCAAGGCGTACGACTATGCCGCCAGCGGCGAGCGTTATTCGCTGCCGAAAAAGGCGCCCGCCGCCGCCAAGCCGGCGGGTTTGTTCGGTCGCGCGACCAAGGCGATTGGTCGCGCGTTCGGCCGCAAGCAGGCCGAGCCTGTCGCATCACCACCAGCATCGGCGCCGGTACCAGTGCCACGCAAGGCGACCACAAGCAATCATTCGCCGTCGCGCCCGGCGGCTGGCAAGCAGTCCGTTGGCAAGCATCCGACGGGAAAACAGCCAGAAGGAAAACGGGGTACGGCCCGCAAGGCGAAGGAATCGTCGTCCTCGAATAATCCGCGCAAGGAAGAATCCAGACAACGTGGCGCTGCACCCGCGGCAGCCTCCGCGCCGAAAAAACACTCGAGGCGACGTCGGCCAAAACCGAAAGGCGAGTCATGAGCGAGAGCTGGATCGTCGGAATCAACCCGGTCGAGGGTGCATTGAGCAATGACGCCGAGCGCGTGCGCGAGCTGCTGGTGGAGACCGGCCAGCGCAACGCGCGGGTGCTGGCACTGGCCGAGCGTGCGAAGAAGTTGAGCATCCCGGTGCGCCACTGCCCGCGCGAGGAACTGGACAAGCACGCGGGCGAGGCACGTCATCAAGGCGTCGTGGCGCGTTGCGAGGCGGCCCCTGCGGCACACGAGGACGATCTCGCCGACCTGCTGGAGCGCGACGGCGGCGATACCCTGGTGCTGGTGCTCGACGGCGTCACCGACCCGCACAATCTCGGCGCCTGCCTGCGCAGCGCCGCGGCGGCGAAGGTCACTGCGGTGATCGTGCCCAAGGACCGCGCGGTGGGCCTGACCCCGGTGGTGCGGCGGGCCGCGGCGGGCGGGGCCGAGCGCGTGCCGCTGATCACGGTAACCAACCTGGCGCGGACGCTGCGCGAGCTGAAGGATGCCGGCGTGTGGATCACCGGTCTGGCCGGCGATACCGATACTTCCGTTCATGACGTCGATTTCAGGGGTCCGGTGGCGGTGGTCATGGGCAGCGAAGGCGAAGGCATCCGGCGGCTGACCCGCGAACTGTGCGATTTCGTGGCAAAAATCCCGATGCCGGGCACGATGGAAAGCCTGAACGTTTCCGTCGCCACCGGGGTCGCCTTGTTCGAGGTGTTGCGACAGCGGAGCATGAGGCGATGAATTTCTTCTGGTACGACTGGGCTGGCTATATCGGCGTGGTACTGATCCTGCTGGCGTTCCTGCTGCTGCAGGCGCAGCGATTGCATGGCAACCACCTGACCTACCAGGCGATGAACATACTCGGGGCCCTGGGCGTGATGCTGTCGCTGCTGTTCGGCCAGTTCAACATGTCGGCCTTCACGCTGGAAGTGGCCTGGGTCGTCATCGGCATTTATGGCGTAGTGAACAGCTGGCAACGTCGTCGCGCGCCGTCGACGTTCCCCGGCGAGCCCGGTTCGCCGGACTCGTGACCCCAGTGCCGAGGTGATCGGGGCAATCGCGCCGGTGGATTTTGTTGCGCGACCTTGCCTCGTTCGCACAGTTGCCATGAAACAGGCGCTGCTTGTTCGCGACGCCTGCAAGCGCATGGAAGCGGGCGCTTCCGTGCGGTGATCGCCGAGGTCAAAAGCTGCCAGGTGCAGCGATCACATCAATAACAGCGCCAGGAAGATGTGCTCCGTGGACTTCACAAGGAGGCAAGCCCGCTGTGCGCCTGCTCCAGCAGCTCCAGTTGTCGCCAGCGGTTGACGACGCTGCAGAACAGTTCGGCGGTGCGGTCGGCGTCGTAGACGGCCGAATGGGCTTCGCTGCTGTTGAATGCCAGACCCGCCGCCAATACAGCTTTGCTCAACACCGTCTGACCGTAGGCCAGCCCGCCGAAACTGACGGTGTCGAAACAGCTGAACGGGTGGAACGGGTTGCGTTTGTGCCCGCAGCGGCGCACCGCCTGGTTGAGGAAACCGAGGTCGAACGCAGCGTTGTGACCCACCAGGATGGCCCGCTGGCAACCGGCCGCGCGGACCGCTTCGCGAACGACCTGGAAAATGAAATCCAGTGCCTGGTGTTCCGGCACGGCACCGCGCAACGGATTGGTCGGGTCGATGCCGGTTATTTCCAGCGAACGCGGATCCAGGTTGGCGCCAGGAAATGGTTCCACATGCGTGGATACCACCGGCTGCCGATTCAGAAAGCCGGCTTCATCCATCTGCAGCGGTATCGCGGCGATCTCCAGCAGCGCGTCGTGCACGGCATCGAAGCCGCCGGTTTCCACATCGACGACGACCGGCAAAAAACCACGAAATCGCTCGGCCATGTACGCGGCGTTGCTGTTGCTCACGATATCCATCGGCGCAGCATATCAGCCGCTGGCGATGGTCCGACTGCAGTGCGCCCACGGTCGCCGCACGGCTCGTCTTGGCGTCGCGGGCGCAAGCCGGGTCAATGAGCCCTCACGAAGTGATCGCCCCGAGCATTGCCTCCGCCGTGGAAACGCGCAGCTCGCCCGGAGCCTCCAGGTGCAGCTGGCGTACCACGCCATCCTCTGCGTACAGGGCGAATCGGCGCGTGCGCAGACCCATGCCGTAGTCGCTGCCGTCGAGTTCCAGTCCCAAGGCGCGGGTGAAGCTGGCGTTGCCGTCGGCGAGCATCAGCAAGCCGGCGGGCACGTGCTGTGCCGCGGCCCAGGCCTGCATGACATAGGCGTCGTTGACGGCCAGGCACATCACGTCGAGCCCGCGCGCCTGGAACTCGGCGAAGCGGGCGACGTAACCGGGCAGGTGAAGGTTCGAGCAAGTCGGCGTGAAGGCGCCGGGTACGCCGAACAGCACGACCTTGCGCCCGGCGAACAGGGCGCCGGTCCGGGCGGGCTGGATGTCGCGGCCGACCACCTCGATGGATAGGTCGGGCAGCGTGTCGCCGGGCTGGATCGTCATGGGAACTCGGTGCAGGGGAGCCGTCGACCATGCTAATGCGTTCCGCCCGGCGCTGCCTTGAATCGCCCCCGCACGTACCTATTTCTTGAGCAGGCGGCGATCGTGCCGCAAGACTGATCAGGAGACCGTGACATGAGCCAGAGACACCAATCGATGTGGAACCGTGATTTCGTGCCGGCGGATGAATTTCGCCAGGCGATGAGCCGCTTTCTCGGGGCTGGCGACAGCGACCAGTCCACCGTGGAAACCAGCCAGTGGGCGCCGCGGGTGGATATCCGCGAGGAAGACAAGCGCTTCATGATCCTGGCCGACGTGCCAGGCGTGGACCCGGCCGAGATCGAGGTGAGCATGGACAAGAGCATCCTCACCATCAAGGGCGAGCGCAAGGTCGACAGCGAGGAAAACAGCGGCAAGTTGACGCGTCAGGAACGTGTGTACGGCACGTTCCATCGCCGCTTCGCGCTGCCGGAGAGTGCCGATGCCGACAGCATCAGTGCGCATGGCAAGTTCGGCGTGCTGGAGATCTCGATCCCGAAGAAACCGGAAACCACGCCGCGCCGCATCACCATCAACGCGGCCAGCTGAAAGACGCGTTGCGGACGCAAGGCGCTGTGAAAGCCCGCCCCGCCGTGGATAATGCTCCGCGGCGGGGCGCGGCTTTTCGTCGTGCGGCATCGATCATCGGGAGCGCGTGTGGAATTCAAAGACTATTACGAAATCCTTGGCGTGAAGCCGGACGCGAGCGCAGCCGAGATCAAGGCGGCGTATCGCAAGCTGGCGCGCAAATATCACCCGGACAAGAACAAGGAAGGCGGTGCCGAGGAGAAGTTCAAGGCGGTCAACGAAGCCAACGAAGTCCTGAAGGACGCCGAGAAGCGGCGTTCCTATGACCAGCTGCGTGCCGGCGGTTATCGCCAGGGCGAGCAGTTCCGGCCGCCGCCGGGCTGGCAGGGTCAATCCGGTGGTGCGGACGACAACGCCGATTTCAGCGATTTTTTCGAAAGCCTGTTTGGTCGTGGCGCCGCCGCCGGTCATCGTGGCCAGGCGCGGCCGCGGCGCGGGCAGGATGTACAGGCCTCGGTGCAGATCGACTTGCAGACCGCATTCGACGGTGGCCGCACGCGGCTGGTGATGCGCGATCCGGCCGGCGGCGAGCGCGTGCTCGAAGTGAAGATTCCTGCCGGTATCCAGCCCGGCCAGGTGATCCGCCTGTCCGGCCAGGGACAGCCTGGCATGGCCGGCGGACCCAAGGGCGACCTGCTGCTGGAAGTGGGTATCCGCGACGATGCGCGGTTTCGCCTCGATGGCCGCAACGTCGTGCATGTGTTGCCGATCGCCCCGTGGGAGGCGGCGCTCGGCGCGACGGTGGCGGTGCCGACGCTGGCTGGCGCGGTCGATCTGCGCATTCCGGCCGGGTCGCAGTCGGGGCGCAAGTTGCGGCTGAAAGGCCGCGGCATGCCCGGCAGCAATCCGGGCGATCAACTGGTCGAGCTCTCGATCCGCACGCCGGCTGCCGACAGCGACGCGCAACGTGCGGCGTATGAGGCATTGCGCAAGAGTTTCGCGAATTACGATCCGCGAGGCTGAGAATTCCAGGCTTTTTGTAGAGCGCACCCTGTGCGCGATGCTTTCCGTCACGTGACGAAAAGCATCGCGCACCGGGTGCGCTCCTGCAAGCGACCGCTCAGCCGCGCGAAGCGCGCTTGCGGTCGTTCTCGGTGAGGTGCTTCTTGCGCAGGCGGATTTCCTTCGGCGTGATCTCGACCAGCTCGTCGTCGTCGATGAAGTCCAGCGCCTGCTCCAGCGAGAACTTGATCGCCGGGGTCAGCTGGATCGCATCGTCCTTGCCCGAGGCGCGCATGTTGGTCAGCGGCTTGGGCTTGATCACGTTGACGGTGAGATCGTTGTCCTTGGCGTGGATGCCGACCAGCTGGCCTTCGTACACCTGGTCGCCTTCGGCAGCGAACAGCTTGCCGCGCTCCTGCAACGGTCCCAGCGAATACGCCGGGGTGGTGCCGCCGGCATTGGCGATCATCACGCCGTTCTGGCGCTTGGCGATCTGGCCTTCTTCCCGCGGGCCGTAATGGTCGAACACGTGGAACAGCAGGCCGGTGCCCTGGGTCAGGGTCTTGAACTCGGTTCTGGAAGCCGATCAGGCCGCGCGCCGGGATCTCGTAATCCAGGCGCACGCGACCCTTGCCGTCCGACTCCATGTTCTTCAGCTGCGCCTTGCGCATGCCGAGTTGCTCCATCACGCCGCCCTGGTGGACTTCCTCCACGTCGACCACCAGCTGTTCGATCGGCTCCATCTTCTGGCCGTCGATTTCCTTGATGATCACTTCCGGGCGCGACACGGCCAGTTCGTAGCCTTCGCGACGCATGTTCTCGATCAGCACCGACAGATGCAGTTCGCCACGGCCGGAGACCAGGAACTTGTCCGGCGTCGGAGCCTTCCTCGACCTTCAGCGCGACGTTGTGCATCTGCTCGCGTTCGAGCCGTTCGCGCAGCTGGCGGCTGGTGAGGAACTTGCCGCCGGAGAGATCCTTGTTGCCGGCGAACGGCGAGTTGTTGACCTGGAAGGTCATCGAGATCGTCGGCTCGTCCACGGTCAGCGCCGGCAGCGCCTCGGGCGTATCCAGCGCGCAGATGGTGTCGGAAATGGTCAGGTCGGCGATGCCGGAGATGGCCACGATGTCGCCGGCCTCGGCGCTGTCCTCCTCGATCCGCTCCAGGCCGATGAAGCCCAGCACCTGCAGCACCTTGCCCTGGCGCTTCTTGCCGTGCGCGATCGATGACCGACACCGGCATGTTCTTTCTTCAGCGTGCCGCGCTGGATGCGGCCGATGCCGATCACGCCGACGAAGCTGTTGTAGTCGAGCTGGCTGATGCGCATCTGGAACGGGCCGTCCGGATCGACGTCCGGCTTGCTGACGTGCTGCATGATCGCTTCGTACAGCGGGGTCATGTCGCCTTCGCGCACGTTCTCGTCGAGGCCGGCGTAGCCATTCAGCGCCGAGGCGTAGACGACCGGGAAGTCCATCTGTTCGTCGGTGGCACCCAGGCGGTCGAACAGGTCCCACACCTGCTCGACGCACCCATTCGGGGCGCGCACCGGGGCGGTCGACCTTGTTGATCACCACGATCGGCTTGAAGCCCATCGCGAAGGCCTTCTGGGTCACGAAACGCGTCTGCGGCATCGGGCCGTCCATCGCGTCGACCAGGATCAGCACCGAGTCGACCATCGACAGCACGCGCTCCACTTCGCCGCCGAAGTCCGCGTGTCCCGGGCGTGTCGACGATGTTGATGCGGTTGCCGCGCCAGGTGATCGCGGTGTTCTTGGCCAGGATCGTGATGCCGCGTTCCTTTTCCTGGTCGTTGGAGTCCATCACGCGCTCGGCCAGCACGGTGCGCTCATTGAGCGTGCCCGATTGCTTGAGCAGGCAGTCGACGAGCGTGGTTTTTCCGTGGTCGACGTGGGCGACGATGGCGATATTGCGCAGGTTTTCGATGGACATGGGGAAGCACTCGGGTGGCGCATGGAGCCACCACGTGGGTTATCTGAGGGTTAACCGGAGAATTATACGGGTTTGTGCGGCCGCGTGCTGGCCCGCACAAAAGCCGGTTCAGGCGCGTGCGGCCGGGCCGCCGATCGGGTCCGGCGTGGTGCCGTCAGCAAGTTGGCGCGAACGAGCGCAGTGTCGCCGGCAGTGAAACAGCCATGGCATTTCGTGCTGTGCGTGGCGGCCGGCGAATGCGCGCGGGTATCCAGGATTCGCCGATTCCTGGTCCACGGCAGCGTGGACCGGCGCATCGTCGGCGATCCGTACGGCGTCGCCGAATCCCGCCTCGATTGGCACGGCTCGACCGGCGCCTAGACCACGCCAGTCAGGTAATACACCGCGATCACCACGAACACCGCCAGCGGTCTTGATCAGCGTGATCGCGAAGATGTCCTTGTAGGCCTGCCGGTGGGTCAGGCCGGTCACCGCCAGCAGCGTGATCACCGCGCCGTTGTGCGGCAGGGTGTCCATGCCGCCGCTGGCCATCGCGGCGACGCGGTGCAGCACTTCCAGCGGGATGCCGGCGGCGTTGCGCGTTGGCGATGAAGGTGTCGGCCATCGCCGCCAGCGCGATGCTCATGCCGCCCGAGGCCGAGCCGGTGATGCCGGCCAGCGCGGTGACGGTGACCGCTTCGTTGACCAGCGGGTTGGGAATCGCTCTGCAGCGCATCGGCGACCACCAGGAAGCCGGGCAGCGCGGCGATCACGCGCGCCGAAGCCGTATTCCGAAGCGGTGTTCATCGACGCCAGCAGCGCGCCGCCGACCGCCGGCTTGCTGCCTTCGGCGAAGCGTGTCGCGCACCGGCCGCCAGGCGAACACCAGCACGCAGACGATGCCGACCAGCAGCGCGCCCTCGACCGCCCAGATCGCGGCGACCTTGGACGACCTCCTGCACCACCGGCGCGGCCTTGCCGACGACCGCGGGCATGAAGGCTGTGCGTCTCGCCGTAGACACTGCGGGATCACGTCGGTGAACAGCTTGTTGCACGACGCCGACCAGCACCAGCGGCAGCAGCGCGATCAGCGGATGGGCCAGCTTGCCGTCGTCGAACGGCTCCGGCTCGTTGACGCAGCGTCGGTGCCGTAGCCTTCGCCCGCCGCGGCGCGCGCTGCGCCGGCGCCATTCGAGGTAGCAGCAGGCCGACGATCAGGATGAACACGCCGCCGATCGTGCCCAGCCACGGCGCCGCCCAGGTGTTGGTGCTGAAGAACGTGGTCGGGATGATGTTCTGGATCTGCGGCGTGCCGGGCAGCGCGTCCATGGTGAAGGTGAACGCGCCGAGCGCGATGGTGCCGGGGATCAGGCGCTTGGGGATGTCGCTCTGGCGGAACATCTCCGCGGCGAACGGATACACCGCGAACACCACCACGAACAGCGACACGCCGCCGTAGGTGAGCAGCGCGCAGACCAGCACGATCGACAGCATCGCGCGCTGCGCGCCGACCAGGCTGATCGTCGGCGGCGACGATCGACTTGGAAAAGCCGGACAGCTCGATCAGCTTGCCGAACACCGCGCCGAGCAGGAACACCGGGAAGTACAGCTTGAGGAAGCCGACCATCTTGTCCATGAACAGGCCGGTGAACATCGGCGCGACCAGCGACGGGTCGGTCAGCAGCACCGCGCCCAGCGCGGCGATCGGCGCGAACAGGATCACGCTGTAGCCGCGGTAGGCCGCGAGCATCAGGAAGCACAGCGCGGCCAGCACGATCAGAAATGCCATCCGTGATTCCTCCCCAACCTTGTCAATGGCGACCGGCGTCGAGTATCCCGGAGGCATCGCGGCGGCGGCACTGTACGAAGGTACAAGTGCTCTGTCCTGCGCGTGGCTGCCTAAGCTCCCTTCATCAGCATTCGCGCGAGCGATGCATTCACTGCGAAGGGGACGTCATGAAGCGCAAGCATCTGAGTTCGGCGATCGGTCTGGTATTGGGTCTGGCGATGATGGCGCCGCTGCAGGCGCAGCAGGCGCCCGGCGATGCCAGCTCGACCACGCCGACGGCGGCAAGACAGGCCGAGGCCACCGCAGCTGCAGGAAGTGACGGTCACCGCGCGCCGTCGTGACGAATCGCTGGAGAACGTGCCGGTGGCGGTCAGCGCGTTCAGCAGCGAGGATCTGAAGGATCTGCAGGCCAACAACATCGACGGCCTGCAAGGCGCGGTGCCGGACCTGAACATCGTGCAGGGCGCGCGGTTCGTCTATCGTCGGTCAACGTGTTCATCCGCGGCATCGGCCAGCCCGATGCGCTGCAGACGTTCGACCCCGGCGTCGGCATGTATGTCGACGACGTCTACTATTCGCGCATCCAGGGCGCCTTGTTCAGCCTGTTCGATGTCGAGCAGGTCGAAGTGCTGCGCGGCCCGCAGGGCACGCTGTACGGCAAGAACTCCACCGGCGGCGCGATCAAGATCATCACCAAGCAACCCGGTCGACGTGGCTGAAGGTTCGGTCGAGGGCACGCTGGGCGATTACGGCCGCCGCGAAGGCCGCTTCTATGTCACCGGCCCGCTCGGCGCCACCGTGTCGGGCAACCTCGCCGGCGTCGTTGCGCGCACCGACGGCTACGTCACCGACCCCGCAACGCACGCGAAATACAACAACGAGAACACCAAGGCGGTACGCGGCAAGCTGAAGTGGCAGCCCAGCGACGCGTTCAGCGCGACGCTGGCCGCCGACTACACCAAACTGGACACGGCGCTGACCCTGGGCCAGGCCACGGCACCGCTGTATGCGCAGCGATCTGGTGCTGGGCACGGTGCTGCTGTACACGCCCGACCTCCGGAAAAGTACGACTTCCAGGGCGAGACGTCGTTCGGTCCCGGCAAGGGCCAGAAGTTGATCAGCAAGGGCACGTCGCTGCACATGGACTGGCACCTGGCCGACCAGTGGGACTTCAAGAGCATCACCGCCTACCGCAAGCTGGACAGCGATTCGTACATCGACATCGACGCCACGACGCTGCAGCTGGGCGATGTGCTGGTCGACTTCCATCAGAAGCAGTTGAGCCAGGAATTGCAGCTGCAGTACGACAACGGCAGCAACCTGCAGGCGGTGTACGGCCTGTACTACATGGACGAAAAAGTGCCGTCGCACCAGGAAGCCTATGCCGACGACTTCTCCGCTTCGCCGGCGCTGCCGATCGACTTTCCTGCGCACCATCGATGACAAGCTGGACAACAAGAGCTGGGCCGGCTTCGCCCACGTCAACTGGGAATTCGTGCCGAGCTGGACGCTTGCGGCCGGCGTGCGCTACACCCATGAAACCAAGGACTACTGGCGCACCACCAGCGCGTTCTTGGCGCGCCGCTGCAGGCTTCAGCCAGGATCCGCAGGCAGTCATCCCGCAGCGCCAGCAAGTCGTGGAGCGCGGTGACCCCGTCGCTGAGCCTGGAGAAGCAGTTCACGCCGCAAGTGATGGGCTATGTGTCGGCCAACCGCGGCTTCAAGTCCGGCGGCTTCAATGGCCGCGCCAACGATCCGCCGTCGAAGCCGCCGAGCCCGACCTTCGATCCCGAGTACGTGTGGACCTACGAACTGGGCCTGAAGATGCGCTCGGCCGACAACCGCCTGCAGGGCAACTTCGCCGCGTACCACTCCAACTACACGGATTTCCAGGCGCGCGTTTCCGAAGTGCAGAATCCCGGCTCACCTTCGCCGACGTTCAGCTTCCCGGTGCTCAACGCCGCCAAGCTGACGATCGACGGACTGGAATTCGAGGGCGCCGCGCTGCTCGGGCAGGGCACGAAGCTCGTCCACTCAGTTGGCGTGGATGGATGCGAGCTACGACAAGTTCGTCGATCCGACGCACGCAACTCGATCCGACCCTGGCCAACCTGCACGACCACGTGCCGTTCTCGCCGAAGTTCACCGCGCGCGTGGCGCTGGCCCAGACCTTCAGCCTGGCCGATGGCAGCGCGCTCACCGTCGGTGCCGATGCCTCCTATCGCAGCAGCACCTGGCTCAGCGTCGACAACCGCGACGGCCTGAGGCAGAAGGCGTACGTGGTGTCCGGGCTGTTCGGCGTCTAGGACGCCGCAACGGGCACTGGCAGGTGCGCGCCGGCGTGCGCAACCTGGGCGACAAGGTCTACAAGACCGATGGCCAGGAATTCTCCAGCGTCGGCAACATCCAGACCGCGTATTACGGCGCGCCGCGCAACTGGTACGTGAGCGCTCGCTACAACTTCTGACGCACGCGGTAACCGGGCAGGCACCGATGCCTGCCCGGTTTCACGCCGTCGATGAACTCTGGTTGGACAGGAGCAGACCGATGAACCGTCGATGGCTGAACCGGCTGCTGTGGCTGGCCGTGCTGAGTGGGGCAGTGCCTGCGCCAGGGATACCGGGCCGAGCCTGCCTGAGTTGAAACTCGACCCGGCCCGTACGGCGGTGGCCGGTCTCTCCTCCGGCGCGTACATGGCCAGTCAGGCCCAGTTGGCCTATCCGGAGTTGTTCCCCAACGCGGCGCTAGTGGCCGGCGGCCCGTATGGCTGCGCGGACGGTCAACCTGCACGCGCCTTGGGCAGCTGCATGAAGGGCATGCCGGCGCCGGACGTGTCTGCCCTTTTGGCCCGCGCAACGGCTCGGTCGGCCGCCGGTGAGAACGGCGTGTTGAAGGATCTGGCGCATGCTCGCGTGTACCTGCTGCACGGCACGGAGGACGCGTGGTCGCCCCTGCAGTGGCGCGAGGCGGCGCGCATTTCTACGAGCAGCTGCGCGAACGGCATGCCGGGTCTGAACGGCATGCAGGTGCATGACGACAGCCAGCGCGCCTTCGCACACAATCTGCCGGTGGCCGCCAGCGGCGACGATTGCGGCACCTCGGCAGGCGCCCTATCTGGGCCACTGCGGTTTCGATGCGGCGGGCGAAATTTTCGCGCAGATGTTCGGCAAACCGGTGCAAGCGGTGGCGACCGAGCGCGCGGTGACACTGCGACGTTCGATCAGGATGCGTTGCGGCCCGCGATGGCGCCGATGCGTTCATGGCCGGCACCGGCTACGTCTATGTGCCTGCGGCTTGTGCTGCCGGAAAGCGCTGCGGCGTGATGGTCGTGTTCCACGGTTGCAAGCAGAACGCCGACGCGGTGGGCGAGGCGTTCGTCGAGGATGCCGGTTTCAACCGCTGGGCCGACGTCTACGACGTGGCGGTGCTATATCCTCAGACTCGCGCAAGTTTTGCGCCTTTGAATCCGCAAGCATGCTGGGACTGGTGGGGATATTCGGGAGCCGATTACGACACACGCCAGGGCGTGCAGTTGCGCTGGCTGGTGAACGCGGTGCGCGCGTTGGGCTTGCCAGCGGGGCATTGATGGCGGCGTGCCATCGCCCGCTCGCTCGCTTCTGTAGGAGCGCACCCTGTGCGCGATGCTCCTGGCCTTCGATTCGGATCGAAGTTCAGAGCAAGAGCTTTCGATCGCCTTCGGCGACCGAGTCACTTTCTCTTTGCGTGGCCAAAGAGAAAGTAACCAAAGAGAAAGGCCACCCCGCTTACGCGCCTTGCGGGCATCCTGCCCGCAAGGTCCGCGGCCGGGTTACGGGGTTTGTCGACAGCACATCCTGTGCTGACGCCAAACTGGCTCGGCATCCATGCCGGTCACCCTGCGGGCTTTCCTTCGCCCGCCCGCCGCTGCAGAGGGGCCCCGGGTAGAGCAGCGGGCCATCCTGGCCCGCACTCTTCAGAAGAGCCAGGTCAAGCGAGCAAGCAGCAGCAGCCGAGAGCAGCGGCGCTGACGCTTCGCTTCTGCTCTGCTTTGCTTTTGCTTGCCAGCTTCATCACCGAGTGCGGGCCAGGATGGCCCGCTGCTCTACCCGGGGCCCCTGTGCGGCGGTGAGCGGGGACGACAGGCCGCGCAGCGGGAGTCGGCAGGGATGCCGACTCCTTTTCGCACGGCACAGGATGTGCTGTCGAAAAGCCCGGCCCCGGCTCACGGACTTGCCGGGCAGGATGCCCGGCAAGCGCCAAGCGGGGTGGCCTTTCTCTTTGGTTACTTTTCTCTTGGCCACGCAAAGAGAAAGTGACTCGCCCTCCGAAGGAGGATCGAAAGCCTTTCGCTCTGAGCCGCCAACAAATCGACAAATGCATCGCGACGGAAGTCGCTGCCACGAGCGCGCACGCGCATGCTGAGCGCCAGCGTCATCGCCCTCGCGGCGTTGTGCTGGCTCGGCCTGCTGTTCGGCGTGGCGCTGCTGGGCGAGCGGCGCCCGCACATTTTCGAGAAGCGCTGGGCGATCGTGTATGCGCTGTCGCTGGCGATGCACTGCACCTCGTGGACGTTCTACGGCACGGTCACCCAGGCCAGCCGCTCCGGCTGGTGGCTGCCGCCGACGTTTGTCGGCGCGATCCTGTTGTACCTGTTCGCGCTGAAGTTCCTGCGCCGGCTGGTGCAGCTGGTGCGCGAGTACAACGCCGGCTCGCTGGCCGACCTGATCGCGGCGCGGCTGGGCCGGCATTCGGGGCTGGCGGCGCTGGTGACCGCGGTGGTGGTGATCGGCATCATGCCGTACATCGCGCTGCAGCTGAAGGCGGTGGCGATGAGCTACGGCATTCTCAGTCACGGCCAGCTGGCCGAGTCGCGAGCCGTGGCAGGACAGCGCGCTGTATGTGGCGCTGCCGATGGCGCTGTTCGCGATGCTGTTCGGCACGCGCCGCGCCTCGACCATGGCGCACAACCGCGGACTGGTGCTGGCGATGGCGTTCGAGTCGCTGTTCAAGCTCGGTGCGATGCTGGCGCTGGGCAGCCTGTCTGTTCACTGCGCTGCCGGCGAACTTGCCGGCGCATCTGCCGGTCGCCGCCGGACAGCGGCGGTTTCCCTGCGCTGATCCTGCTCGGCGCGCTGGCGATGTTCACCATGCCGCACCAGTTCCATGCCGGCATCGTGGAATGCCGCAACGATGGCAACCTGCGCACCGCGCGCTGGCTGTTCCCGCTGTACCTGTTGCTGATCTCGCTGCCGATCCTGCCGCTGGCGCGGCTGGGCGATGCGCTGCTGGGACCCAGCGGCGTGTCTTCGGACATGTACGTGCTGGCGTTGCCGCTGGCGCGTGGCGAACACGGCGCTGGCGCTGGTCGCGTTCCTCGGCGGGCTGAGCGCCGCCACCAGCATGGTGGTGATCGCCACGCTGACCTTGAGCCTGATGATGGTCAACCACTTCTTCGCGCCGCTGCGTGTGCGCGCCGGCTGGGGCCGCGACGAGCACAGCGACCTGCGCGGCGAACTGCTCAACCATCGGCGCGTGGCGATCCTGGTGGTGATCATGCTGGCGTGGGCGTACAGCCGCCTGCTCGGCGCGCAACGAAGCGCTGGCCGACATCGGCGCGATTTCGTTTTCGGCGCTGGCCAGGCTGGCGCCGGCGTGCTGGCGCGCGATGTAGCGGCCGCAGTTGGGGCCGCGCGCGGTGATGGCCGGGCTGGCGACTGGCACCGCTGGTGTGGATCTACGCGGTGTTGCCGGCGCTGCTGCCAGCGTCCCTGCCGTGGCTGCACGCGGGACCGTTCGGATTGCACTGGCTGGCGCCGGATGACCTGCTCGGGCTGGGCGACTGGAACCGGCTGGGCCGCGCCGTGGTGGTCAGCCTGGCGGCGAACGTGGCGGTGATGCTGGCGGCTGGCCGGCTCGCGTTTCGGCCACCGCACGCGCGCGGTCAGCGTGGGTCATGTCGGCGTTGCCGAACTGCGTGCGCTGGCGGCGTCGCTTCCTGCGCGCCGGAGCGGGTCGAGCATCTGTTCGATGGCGCGCCGGCCAGCGGTTCGTCCGGGACGATGCGGGTCGCCCAGGTGGAGCACGAGCTGGCGGCGGTGATCGGTGCCGGCATCGGCGCGCCTGCTGCTGGAAGTGGTGCATCGGCAAGGGCGCGACGATCTGGATACGGTCGTGGCGATCGTCGGCGAGGCGGCGCAGGACCTGCGCTTCAACCAGCGCGTGCTGGAGGCGGCGCTGGAGAACATGAGCCAGGGCATCTGCGTGGTCGATGCGACCTGCACCTGGTGGCGTGGAACACGCCGTATGCGCAGTTGTTCGATTATCCGGCCGGGATGCTGCAGGTGGGCCGCCCGGTCGCCGAGCTGCACCCGCTACAACATCGACGACGGCATGCTCGAGCCCGCGGCGAAGTCGAGGCCGCGCGTGCAGCGCCGGCTGGCGTACATGCGCGCCGGCACGCCGCCACCTGTCCGAGCGGAGTTTCCCGAACGGCACGATCGTCGAGATCCGCGGCAACCCGATGCCCGGCGGCGGCTTCGTCGCCACCTTCACCGACGTCACCGCGTTCCGCCAGGCCGAGACCGCACTCAAACGTGTCAACGAGACGCTGGAACTGCGCGTGGCCGAACGCACCGCACGAGCTCGCGCGGGTGTCGGCCGAGGCGCAGGCTGCCAACGACGCCAAGAGCCGCTTCCTGGCCGCCGTCACGCACGACCTGATGCAGCCGCTTGCATGCCGCCCAGTTGTTTGCCCACTCGCTGCACCGAGCGCGGCGGCGACGCGCAGACGGCGCAGCATCTCAACGGGCGCGCTCGCAGCGACCGAGGGCCTGCTTGATCGGCCTGCTCGACGTGGCGCGACTCGAGGGCGGTCGCCTGCATCCGCAGCCGCGGGAGTTTCCGCTGGCCGAGGTGATCGATCCGCTTGGGGCCGAGTTCCGCGCCATGGCCATCGATCGCGATATTCGACTTGAGCGTGGTCGGTACGCGGGCCTGGGTGCATTCCGATCCGCAATTGTTGCGGCGGGTGCTGCAGAACTTCCTGTCCAATGCCCTGCGCTATGCCGAGCACGGTCGCGTGTTGCTGGGCGTGCGCCGGCGTGGCCGGCATTTGCGCCTGGAAGTGTGGGATACCGGCGCCGGCATCGCGCCCGCAGAGCAGCAGCTGATCTTCCAGGAATTCCGGCGTGGCAGTGCGGCGGGCGGGCAGGGGCTCGGGCTGGGCCTGTCGATCGCCCGACGCATGGCCGACATGCTGGGGCATCCGCTGGGACTGCGCTCCTGGCCGGGCCTTGGCAGTGTGTTCCATGTGGAGGTGCCGCTGGCCAGCGCCTCGACCAGCCATGCCGTCGCGCCAGGCGCGATGCAGCCGCTGCCAACCGGCCGCGCACTGGTGCTGGACAACGATTCGGCCGCGCTGGTCGCGTTGACCACGCTGCTGCTGAGTTGGGGCTGGCAGGTGCACGCGGCATGCAATGCGGCGCAGGCGCTTGCCGTGCCGTGGCGGCCGGATCTCAACGTGCTGGACTTCCATCTTGACGACGGCCAGAGCGGGCTGGACGTGTGGCGGGCATTGGCACGAGGTGCATGCCGACGTGCCCACGGTGATGCTCACTGCCGATCGCGACAGTGACTTGCGGCGGCAGCTGCTCGATGCAGGGGTGAGCGTGCTGTACAAACCGCTGAAGCCGCTGGCGCTCAGGCAGACACTGCAACGAATCGGCGCGCGACTCGAGCGCGGGATCGAACCAGCCTGACCGGTGCTGGGAGCGGCCGGGTTGATGGTGAGGGATGCTCAACCAGGGCACCGGCGGGCGCACTCGGCGCCGATATCTTTGCGATCGGGTACGCCAAGGGCACGGTGGCGCTCGCCAGATGCCTGACCTGGGTCAATGTCGCGCCGCGCGGACTGACTTAGAGTTTCGAAGTCGACGCCCGCTACGAGCGCCATGAGTAACGGGGTGGCACGATGCAAGCTGGCGTTGCGGCAGATCATTCAACGGCGAGCGTGGAAAACGACCGCGGATTGACTTCGGTATTTGCTGCCTACACCGCCACGGCCACGGTCTGGCTGGTGTTTGCCACCGCCATCGGGCTGTTGCTGGCGTTCAAGTTTGGTGCGCCGGATTTCTGGGCGGCCAAATATCTGACCTTCGGCCGCTTGCGCCCGATCCACACCAACGCGACGTTCTACGGCTGGGCCAGCATCGGCCTGGTCGGGGTGGCGTACTACATCGCGGCGCGCAGCTGCGGCACCCGTCTGTACAGCACGCGGCTGGCGTGGATCGGACTGGCCCTGTTCAACATTGCGGCGATTGCCGGCACCGTGGCGCTGGATCTGGGCTACAACGATGGCGATCTGGAATACCGCGAGTGGCCATGGCCGATCCGGCTCATTTTCCTTGCCGCGTTGCTGGTGACGGCGTGGAACCTGATCGGTACCGTCCTGCGACGCAGCAGCGAGGATATCTATCTTTCCAACTGGTACACCATCGCGGGTGTGCTGTGGACGTGCGTGATCGCAATTGTCGGCGTGCTGCCGTGGTACCAGCATGGTCTGGGCCAGGTCGCCATCTCCGGTTTCTACATGCACAACGCGGTGGGGATGTGGTTCACGCCACTGGCGCTGGGCGCGTTCTATTACGCGATTCCCAAGATTCTGAGCCGCCCGATCTACTCTTATGCGCTGGGCGTGTTCGCGTTCTGGACCAACCTGCTGTTCTATCCGTTGCTGGGCGGACACCACTTCCTGTTCAGCCCGCTGCCATGGTGGCTGCAAACCACCGCCATCGTGTTCAGCGTGGCCATGCTGGTACCGGTGTGGGGCGGCAGCGCGAATTACCTGCTGACCATGCGCGGTCGCTACCGCGACATGATCCACTCGTACCCGCTGATGTTCATTTTCGTGGCCGTGATCGGCTACCTGTTCGGTTCGACCCAGGGCACGGTCGAGGCGTTCCGTTCGATGCAGGCGATCTGGCATTTCACCAACTTCACGGTCGGTCACTCGCACCTGACCATGTACGGGTTCGTCACGTTCGCGCTGTGGGGCGCCATCTACGCACTGCTTCCGCTTGCCACCGGCAAGACCGCGGGGCGGATCGGACTGGCGGCGCATTTCTGGATGGCCCTGGTCGGCAGCTTCATCTACGTGATCGCGCTGTCGATCGGCGGCACGGTCCAGGGGCTGGACTGGGTGCATGGCCATCCGTTCATCCAGTCGGTGGTGGACATGCAGTCGTATTACGTGTGGCGCGGCGTGGGCGGCATGTTGATGTTCCTTTCGCACATCGTGTTCGCCTGGAACGTCTGGCGCATGACCTCGGGCGAGCCGGGCAACGCCGCCTCGCCGGTGCTCGGCCCCGGCGCCGCCGAGGAGGTCACGGCATGAAGAAGTTGCTGATGATTGCCGGCGGTCGCGCTCGGCATCTACATCGTGATCGTGATGCTGATTGCGGTGCTGCCCGCCATCGATCTGTCCGCGACGCCGCCGGGCCCTGGCGTCGAGCCGTTGACGGCGTTGCAGGCCGAGGGCCGGGATGTCTTCGTGGCCAACGGTTGCAGCTATTGCCACACCCAGCAGGTGCGGCCGCTGGCGCAGGACAAGGTGTTCGGACGTCCATCCGCGCCGGGCGATTTTGCCTACCAGACACCCGAACTGCTGGGTTCGGAGCGGACCGGTCCGGACCTGACCAATGTCGGCACGACCAAGCCGAGCGATGTGTGGCAGTACATCCATCTGTTCGACCCGCGCGCGGTGGTGCCGGAGTCGATCATGCCGAACTTCAAGTTCCTGTTCCGGGTGGTGACCGAGGTGCCTCCCGGCGAGACCGCGGTGCCGGTGCCGCCGGCCTATGCGCCGCGGGACGGCAAGGTGATCCCCACGCAGCAGGCCAAAGCGCTGGTCGCCTATCTGCTGTCGTTGAAACAGACGTCCATCCCCGGCTACAAGATGAATGGCGGCATGGGCGGCGCCACCAGCGCGGCGCCTGCTGACGCTTCGGCGTCGTTGCCGGCCCCGGCACCGGCCGCCGCGGGCGGTTACAGCTACGACGCGGCCAAGGGCGCAGCGCTGTTCGGCGCGAATTGCTCCGCCTGCCACCAGGCCAACGGCGAGGGCATTCCCGGCGCATTTCCCCCGCTCAAGGGCAATGCCGCGGTGGACAATGCCGATCCGACGCTGCACATCCACACCGTGCTGCATGGTGCGCACGGCGTCACCATCGGCGGGGTGAAGTACACCAGCGTGATGCCGCCTTTCGCCGGCCAGCTGAACGATGCGGACATCGCCAACATCATCAACTATGAGCGCAGTTCATGGGGCAACCATGCCAAGTCGGTGATGCCGGCCGAAGTTGCCGCCGTGCGCGCGAAGGGATGAGATGACATGCACCATATTGTCGGACCACTCTGGGGCAACATCGCGATCATCGCGGTGGCGGGCACGATCACGATCGGTTGCTTCGTCGCCATGTTCCGGATGATTTTCCGGCCCGGCGAGAAGGACCCGCATCATTGCAAGAACGATATCCTGCGGCCGGATCGCTGATGAGGACCTGTTGAGCATGGCCAAGCCACACGTACGTGTCTATATCGACGACGATCCCCAGCCGGTGATCGATCGTGAACTGCCGACCGAACTCACCCTGGACACGCGCAAGCTGACCGATGGCCCGCATCGCCTGATCGTGCGCGCCGAAGGCCAGAGCGGCGCCGAGGGCGTCGAGGAGATTCCCTTTCAGGTCCAGAACGGGCCCGGCATCCTGGTCTCGGGCTTGCGGCCCGGTTCAACCCGGCGTGGCGAGTTGAACTTGCGGGTGGATGCATTCAGTACGGACGACCCGTTTGACCCGCGCCGCGCCGAGGCACGTTCGCTCGATTCCGATGTGGGTGTGGGTGTTGAGCCTGTTCGTGGTGGCGTGGGCCGTGTTCTATGCCGCGCGCATGTGGGACGTGCCGGCGTCCTACGCGAATACCCCCACCTACATGCATGAGGCAGCGGGCGAGTCGCCGCCATCGCGATAATCAGGCCACGAGACGTGTTGCATGTCGCCAAACACCGCGCTTACATCAGGGTGGGTAGAGTGAGACCGGTCGTTGGCTTGCCCTTGCGGCGCCTTGCACGCGTACCGGAGCGCTGCCACCTCGGCCTGTTTCACACGCGAGCGCATTTGCGCACGAAAACCGGAGGTATGGTCATGTCGTCATCTGCCCTGCGTCGTCGCTTGCAAGCCCCCGTCAACGAGCCTGATCGCGCCGCCAGCGCCGGCGCGGCCATGCCGCGGGATGCGCGGTCGGAACATCGTCGCGAATGGCGCCTGCGGCGCGAACAACGCATCGATGAAGAACTGGCACACAGCTTTCCGGCCAGCGATCCGCCGAGCTGGGTCCAGGGTACGGCGCCGGTACCACAATGAAACACCACGCACGGTGGTGTCGGAGGGAACCATTCCAGCCCGCCCCATCCTGCCGATCGCCTGCGGCATAGTCGCGCGGGTTGCCCACTGTTCATCAAGGAGAAAAACATGGACGCGTCAATGTACCCGCAAGCCACGGTGGAATTGGCGCGCAAGCGCCGCGAACTGGCGCCGGAACCGCTGAAGGCCTTCAAGGCGTTCAGTGCTGCGGTGTTCGCCGACGGTGCGCTGCCCAATGTCACCAAACAGTTGATCGCGGTGGCGGTGGCGCATATCACGCAGTGTCCCTATTGCATCAAGGGCCACACCGCCGAGGCGCTCAAGCACGGTGCCAGCGAGCAGCAGATCATGGAGGCGATCTGGGTCGCTGCGGAAATGCGCGCCGGCGGCGCCTACGCGCATTCCGCGCTGGCGCTGGATGTGATGCAGCAACACTCGCATGAGGCGGCTGACATGGCGACGCGTTTCAATGCGGTATCCGGCAGCATCCTGGATGCGATCGGCGACACGCCGTTGCTGGAGATCGAAGGCATCTTCGCCAAGATCGAGTTCCTCAATCCTTCCGGTTCGATCAAGGCGCGCATCGCCAAATACATGATCGAACGGGCCGAGCAGGAAGGCCTGCTCAAGCCGGGCGACACGATCGTCGAGGCCACCAGTGGCAACACCGGCAACGCGTTGTCCATGGTGGCCGCGGTGAAGGGCTATCGCATGCTGGTGGTCATGCCCGAGGGCCTGTCCAGCGAGCGCGTGGCGATATCGCGCGCATTCGGTGCCGAAGTGCTGTTCTGCGGCAATTTCCACGTCAACGAAGCGCTGGCCCGGGCGCAGGGAACTGGGCCAGCAGCCCGGCTATTTTTGCCCCAGCCAGTTCGAGTCGGAGTGGAACGTGGAGGAGAACCGGCAAGTCCTGGGGCCCGGAAATCCTCGCCCAGTTGCCGGATGGCCGCGCTGCCCGATGCGCTGGTGCTCGGGGTGGGTACCGGGGGCACCCTGATCGGCGTGGGGCAGGCATTCCGCGAGGTCAATCCGAACGTGCGGCTGTTCGCGATGGAGCCGTCGGAGTCCTGCACGATCCTCTGTGGCGAGATCGCGTCGCACACCATCGAGGGCATTTCCGATGGCTTCGTGCCGGGTATTTTCCAGCGTCATGCCGCCCTGGTGAACGAGGTGCTGTCGGTGTCCAGCGTCGATGCGGTGGCCGAGATGAAGCGGCTGGCGCGGCGGCATGGCCTGCTCTGCGGACCCAGTTCCGGAGCGCACATGCTGGCCGCCCGCGTATCCGCGAGAGTTTCCCGGAGTTGAAAACGGTGGTCACGGTGTTCTGCGACGAAGGCGAGAAGTACCTGCACGAGTATTTCATGCTGCCTGCCAACACCGAGGTTGACGCGAAGCATTTCGCCTGAAGCATCCGGCGTGTGCCATGCGGTCGCGATGCTGCCCCCGCCGGCCGCGATCGCGCGCCAGACGAAATCAGGCGAACGAGGTCAGGCGATCTGGCCGCCTGGGCCCAGCTCCAGCGACTGCAACACCATGCCGGCCTGGGTCCGATTGCGCACCCGAGCTTCTCGAAGATCGCCGTGACGTGCGCCTTCACCGTGCGCTCCTGGATCGTCAGGCGGTCGGCGATCTGCTTGTTCAACAGGCCTTCGGCGAGCAGGGCGAGCACGCGGGACTGCTGTTCGGTGAGGCGGGCCAGGCGGCGGCCAGATCGGTGTCGGCCGGGTCGGCGGGCAGCGCGGCGACGGCGTCGGCGAGTGCAGGCGGCAGCCAGCTGCCGCAGTCGAGCACGCTGCGGATCGCGTCGCCGATCTCCGCGGGGCTGGCGCTCTTGGGGATGAAGCCGGCGGCGCCGTGATCGAGCACGCGGCGCACGATGCGCGGTTCGTCGTGGGCGGAGACCACCAGCACGGCGACGCCGGGATGCTGGCCGCGCAACGCGGCCAGGCCGGACAGGCCCTGGCTGCCGGGCATGTGCAGGTCGAGCAGCACCAGGTCGATGTCCGGTTCGGCGCCCAGCGCGGCCAGCACGCCGGCCAGATCGGCCGCTTCGCTGCACGCGGCAGCCGGGCAGGCTGTCGCTGGCGGCCAGGCGCAGCGCGGCGCGGAACAGCGGGTGGTCGTCGGCGATCAGCAGGCTCGTCATGGCGCTTGAAGTTAGCGGGCCGGCGCGCGGCGTCGAGCGTGCGCAGATGCTTGCGATCGCGGCTGTCGCGGCTGGACTTTCGTACGATGGCGGCGGCGACGTGCTTGCTATGGTGGCGGCATGAAGAAATCCGCCCGCTGGTCGAGCCTGCTGTGCTTGCCGGTGCTGCTATCGCGTCATGCTGTCGGCTTGTGCCGGCGGCCCGGCGACGAGGGAATCGACCATGCGTGAGGTCGATTTCGGCGAGGTACGGGTGACCGAGCATCGCGGGCATGATGATCTGCTGAGCGCGGGCCTGGGGCTGGCCGGGCTGGCCGGCTGCACCGTTGCCGTTCGCCGATCCGCTGGATCCGACGCGCGCGGAATTGCGCCGACGGGCGATCCAGACCAGTTGGAAAGGCATCGCCGACCTGGGCCCGCTGGGTGGTTACGGCACGCGTCTATGGCGGCGTGCCGGACGTGCCGGGGCGCGAGTATCAGGCGTTTGCGCGCATTCCCGGCGCGCGCGCGCCGCATCGCGTGTTGCTGCAGTTGCCGGACCACTTCGATCAGCAGAAGCGCTGTCTGGTGGTGACTGCATCGTCCGGTTCGCGCGGCATCTACGGTGCGATCGCGCTGGCCGGCGCGTGGGGCCTGCCGCGCGGTTGCGCGGTGGCATATACCGACAAGGGCACCGGCGCGGGTTACTTCGACTACGCCGACGACAGCGGCGTGGCGCTGGATGGCCGTCGCGCGAAACGCGGCGAGGCGGAGCTGGAATTCGAGCCGCCGCCGGCGGCCGCCGACGGCGGGCATCGCGGTCAAGCACATGCATTCGGGCGACAACCCGGAGGCGGACTGGGGCCGGCATGTGATCCAGGCGGCGCAGTTCGGGCTGGCCATGCTCGATCGCGCCTATCCGGCCGAGGCGCCGTTCACGCCGCAGAACACCAAGATCATCGCCACCGGCCTTTCCAACGGCGGCGGCGCGGTGCTGCAGGCGGCCGGGCTGGATCACGAGCGCTTTTTCGCCGGCGTGGTGGCGCTGGAGCCGAATGTGCACGTGACGCGATGCACGGCCGCGCGATGTACGACTACGCGACCGAGGCGGCGATCTGGTTGCCGTGCGCGCTGGTCGACGAGCGTTTCGCCGGCGTGCCGTTCGCACGCGGTGCCGAATGGCCAGCCGCCGCCGGCGTGGCCGATTGCGCTGCGCCAGCCTGCACGCGCAAGGCAAGCTGCGGCGGCAACACCCTGGCCGAGCAGGCGGCGCAGGCGTATCAATATCTGCATGCGCGTGGCTGGACCGACGAGGCGATGGCACGGCGGCCAGCACCACCGCGTTCGACCTGTGGCGGGTGATCGCCGCCGGTTACGCCTCGGCCTACCTGCGCCGCGGCGCCGGCGACATGCCGTGCGGCTTCCACTACGCGGCGATGGGCATCGGGGCGCTGCCGGGCATGACCGATCCGGCCGCGCGGGCGGCCTGGTGGGCGGATGCGCTCGGGCATTCCGCCGGGCAATGGCGTGGGCCTGTTCGGCGGCATCAACGTCTCGACCGATCCGACCCTGAGCGGTCAGGACTGCCTGCGCGCGTTGTGGACCGGCGACGACCACGAGTGCACAGGCCTTGCGCGCCTCGGTTGCCGCCACCGCGGCGCGCTGCCGCGCGCCGACTTGCCGCTGTGGGTGGTGCATGGCGCCAGCGATGGCTTGTTGCCGACCGCGTTCAGCTCCGAGCCGTATGTGGCGTGGCTGCGCGAGCAGGGGCGCGCATCCGATGTACTGGAAGGTGCCGCACGCGCAGCATTTCGACGCGTTCCTGGCGCTGCCGGGCTTTGGCGAGCGGCATGTGCCGCTGTTGCCCTATGGCTATGCGGCGCTGGATCGGTTGTGGGCGCATCTGTATGAAGGCGCGGCGTGGCCGCGCGAGCTGCCGACGCCGGCAGCGCAACCGCGTGGCGCGGCGGTGCGCTTGACGCGTCAGCGCACTGGGGCTGGCCGTAGCGCGGCTAACGTCAGCGTGTGCCTTCGATCGCGCACGCTGGGTTATTCTTGACAGCCCGCGCTGCCTGCAATCGTGGCGCGGTGCAGCTTTCGAACCCCAAGGATTTGCGATGACCATCAATGTCACCTTCACCACCAACCGCGGCCCGATCCATCTGCGCCTGCATGAAGACAAGGCGCCGGTCACGGTCGCCAACTTCGTCAATCTGGCGAAGCGCGGCTACTACGACGGGCTGTCGTTCCATCGCGTGATCGCCGATTTCATGGTCCAGGGCGGCTGCCCCGAAGGCAGCGGTCGCGGCGGCCCGGGCTACAAGTTCGAGGACGAATTCAATCGCGTCGCTGCGTCACGACAAGCCCGGCGTGCTGTCGATGGCCAACGCCGGTCCGCGCACCAACGGCAGCCAGTTCTTCATCACCCATGGCGCCACGCCGTGGCTGGACGGCAAGCACAGCGTGTTCGGCGAAGTGGTCGATGCCGCCGACATGGACGTGGTCAATGCGATCCAGCAGGGCGACACGATCGAGAAGGTGACGCGTGGAAGGCGACGTCGATGCGCTGCTGGCCGCGCAAGTCCGACCGCGTCAAGGAGTGGAACGCGGTGCTCGACCAGCGCGGCTGAGGTTGCACCGATCGGCCTGCCAGACGCTCGCGTGCAGCCGCATCGGTATGCCGTCAACCGGCGGCTTGTGCTTGTGCGCCGACGTTTCATGTCATGGTGGCGACACTGCTGCGAGGCCTATGCTCGGCAAGCTTCAACCTCATCCACTCATCAAGGAGAACGACCATGTCATTCCTCAATGAATTTGCTCGGGGTCAGGGCCAACAGGCTGGTACCGGATCGATGATTGGCGTGGTCGGCCAGCTGGTGCGAGAAGGCCGGCGGCGTGCAGGGCCTGATCAGCATGCTGCAGCAGCATGGGCTGGGTGGAGCGGTGCAGTCGTGGGTCGGTACCGGCGCGAATCAGCCGGTGTCGGGCGACCAGCTGGGCCAGGCGTTGCAAAGCGGTGGCCTGGGTTCGCTGCTGCAGGAGGCGGCCGGCAAGCTGGGCATCGATCCAGAATGATCTGCTGGGCAAGCTTTCGCAGGTGTTGCCGCATGCGGTCGATCACCTGACGCCGGACGGCAAGTGCCGGCAGGCCGGCGCAGGGTGGCGGCTTCAACCTGGGCATGCTCGGAAGGTCTGGCCGGCAAGCTGCTCGGCTGAGCCAGGACTTAGGCCGCCGGCGGAGACTAAGCTCACGCCGCGGGCTCGGCGATTCAGCGCGCGACTTGCGGCCTGAACAGCAGGTGATAGATCAGCAGCAGCACGATCGCGCCGACCACCGACGTGATGAAGCCGGCGGATTGTCCTTCCTGATACCAGCCGAACACGTTCTGGCCGACCCAGGTCGCCAGCAGCGAGCCGGCGATGCCGAGATGGCGGTGATGATGAAGCCGCCCGGGTCCTTGCCCGGCATCAACAGCTTTGCCACCAGGCCGACGATCAATCCAATCACGAATACCCAAAGCCAATGCATGAGGATCTCCTGTGCAGGTGAGGTCGCGGCCGTCGCGCGGAACGCACGCCGCCATCATGCGCGCCTGTCGTGCCTTCGGCAGTCGCGTCCTTGCGGTGATCGGCGCGGCCCATGCCGGCGCCTGCGTGATAAAATCGCGCCTTTGCTTCCTCCCCTGCGTGAGAAACCCATGCCCCAGCTCGCCCAGCGTGTCGGTCGCGCCAAACCCAGCGCGATCATGGTGATCGCCGAAAAGGCCAAGCAGCTCAAGGCTGCCGGCCGCGACATCATCAGTTTCTCGATCGGCGTACCGAACTTCCTGCCCGGCGAGCATGTGTATGCCGCCGCGCGCGAGTCGCTGTCGCACGACACCGGGCAGTACGGCAGCAATCGCGGCGCCGACGCGCTGCAGGATGCGTTCCTGAAGCATATCGAGGCGCTGGGCTTCAACGGCTACGCGCGAGCGAACGTGTCGATCGGCATCGGCGCCAAGCAGGTGCTTGTACAACCTGGCCGAGGCGCTGCTGAACGAAGGCGACGAGATCTGCTTCGCCGCGCCGTACTGGACGACGCTATCGCGACATCGCCGACATCGTCGGCGCCAAGATCAACGTGATGCCCTGCGGGCCGGAGCAGAACTACAAGCTCACCCCGGCCCAGCTCGATGCGGCGCTGGCGCGCAAGCCGAAGGTGTTCCTGTTCAACAACCCGTCCAACCCGACCGGCATGGTCTACACGGGCGAGGAAATCGCCGCGCTGGCCGAGGTGCTGGTGAAGCATCCGGATACCTGGGTGATCACCGACGACATCTACAACTCGATGGTGTTCGACGGCATCGGCTACCACAACTTCGTGTTCGCCAGGCCCGAATTGCGCGAGCGGGTGATCTTCGTCGATTCGGTCTCCAAGACCTACGGCATGCCGGGCTGGCGCGTCGGCCTGCTGGCCGGGCCGGAAGTCGGTGGCCAAGGCGATCACCACGCTCAACTCCAACCACATCACCAGCCTGCCGGAAGTGATCACGGCGGCGGCGGTGGCGGCGCTTGTCCGGCCCGCAGGATGTGCCGCAGCACAAGTGCGCCGAGTTTGCCGGCAAGCGCGACACGGTGTTCGCCGCGCTCAGCGCGATTCCCGGCGTGATCTGCCCGCGACCGCAGGGCGCGTTCTACGCGTTTCCCGGATATTTCGGTGGCGTTCGGCAAGAGCCACCACGGCCGCACGATCAGACAACGATGTCGAGTTCTGTGCCGCGCTGCTGGAAGCCAAGGGCGTCGCCTGCGTGCCGGGTTCGGCGTTTGGCGAGCCGCGCGCGCTGCGCATTTCCTATACCTGCCCGCACGGCCAGTTGGAGCCGGGCCTGCAGCGCATCGCCGAGTTCTTCGCCGAACTGACCTGAACCGATGCCGTAGGAGCGCATCCTGTGCGCGACGCCTTTCGTCGATCAACGAGCATCGCGCACAGAGTGCGCTCCTACATAAAAATGAACACCCCAAGAAGGAGTCATCGTCCATGAAAGCCCCCGTTCGAGTTGCCGTCACCGGCGCCGCCGGCCAGATCGGCTATGCCTTGCTGTTCCGCATTGCCGCCGGCGACATGCTGGGTCCGGATCAGCCGGTGATCCTGCACCTGCTGGAAATCACCCCGGCGCTGCCGGCGCTGCAGGGCGTGGTGATGGAGCTGAACGACTGCGCGTTCCCGACGCTGGCCGGCGTGGTCGCCACCGACGACGCCAACGTCGCCTTCAAGGATGTGGATTACGCCCTGCTGGTCGGTGCGCGTCCGCGCGGCCCGGGCATGGAGCGCAAGGACCTGCTGGAAGCCAACGGCGCGATCTTCGCGCCCGCAGGGCAAGGCGCTGAACGCGCACGCCAAGCGTGACGTGAAGGTGCTGGTGGTCGGCAACCCGGCCAACACCAATGCGCTGATCGCCCAGCAGAACGCGCCGGACCTCGATCCGAAGTGCTTCACCGCGATGGTCCGGCTCGACCACAACCGCGCGCTGAGCGCAGCTGGCCGAGAAGACCGGCAGCGCACACCACCGACATCCGGAAGATGACGATCTGGGGCAACCACAGCTCGACCCAGTATCCGGACATCCACCACGCCACCGTCAACGGCAAGGCGGCGATGTCGCTGGTCGACCAGGCCTGGTACGAGAACGACTTCATCCCGACCGTGCAGCAGCGCGGCGCGGCGATCATCAAGGCGCGCGGCGCGTCGTCGGCGGCTTCGGCGGCGTCGGCGGCGATCGATCACATGCGCTACTGGGCGCAGGGCACGGCCGAGGGCGACTGGGTCTCGATGGGCATTCCGTCCGATGGCTCCTACGGCATCGCGCCGGGCGTGATCTACGGCCATCCGGTGACGGTGAAGAACGGCAAGTACGAGATCGTGCAGGGCCTGGCGATCAACGAGTTTTCGCGCGGCCGCATGGATGCCAGCGACAAGGAACTGCGCGAGGAGCGTGCAGGCGTGGAGCATCTCTTCGTCAAGTAACGCCGGGCGGGTGACAAACCAGCCTTGGCAAGGGAGCCGGGTTTGCGGCCAGTGGCAAAATGAAGTGGGCCGGCGTGAGCCGGCCCATTCTGTTGTTGGCGACGCGCGGAGGAGCCAGGAGGCTGAGCCAGAGAATCACCGGAGGGGGAGGTCATACGGACGACTTCGTCCATGGCCGCCCTGAGAGCTTGAAGGATTCACGACCTCTCAGCCTTCGCCCATGCCCTCGGCGGGCTTCGGCGCGCTGCCGGCGCGCACCTTCTCCTCGATCCGCTGGCCGACGTCGGCGTCGATGCTCTTCCAGTAGTCGAAGGCGCGCTCGAGCACCGGGCTGCGCACGCCGCCGAGCAGGCTGCCGGCGACCTGGTCGACCAGCTCGGCGCGCTGCGCGTCGTTGAACACCTCGCGCACCAGCATGCCGGGCTGGCCGAAGTCGTCGTCCTCGGCATGCAGCGTGTAGGCGCTGCGCACCATCTCGCCGTCGGCCTCCCAGCCGTCGGCGACCGGCCCGGTGTCGTCGGCCCAGGCGCGGCCGCCGCTGTTGGGCGCGTAGACCGGCGCGTTGCCGCTGTGCTCGTAGGCCATCTGGCCGTCGAACATGTAGGTGTTCACCGGCACCTTGGGCTGGTTGACCGGCAGCTGGTGGAAGTTGGTGCCGATGCGGTTGCGCTGCGCGTCGTTGTAGGCGAAGGCGCGGCCGAGCAGCATCTTGTCCGGCGACAGGCCGATGCCCGGCACCGTGTTGCCCGGCGAGAACGCCGCCTGCTCGATCTGGGCGAAGAAGTTCTCCGGGTTGCGGTTCAAGCGTCATCGTGCCGACCTGGATCAGCGGATAGTCCTTGTGCGACCAGGTCTTGGTCAGGTCGAACGGGTTGAAGCGATAGGTCTTCGCGTCGGCATAGGGCATGACCTGCACCGACAGCGTCCAGCTCGGATGCTCGCCGCGCGCGATCGCCTCGAACAGGTCGCGGCGGTGGAAGTCGGCGTCGCTGCCCGGCCATCGCGGCGGCTTCGGCGTTGCTGAAGAACGCCATGCCCTGGCTGGGTGTGGAAGTGGTACTTCACCCAGAACTTCTCGCCGGCGGCGTTGACCCACATGTAGGTGTGCGAGCCGTAGCCGTTCATGTGGCGCCAGGTGCGCGGCAGGCCGCGCTCGCCCATCAGGTAGGTGACCTGGTGCGCGGTCTCGGGGTTGTTGGTCCAGAAGTCCCACTGCATGTGGTTGTCGCGCAGGCCCGAGTCGGGCAGCCGCTTCTGGCTGCGGATGAAGTGCGGGAACTTCATCGGGTCGCGCACGAAGAAGACCGGCGTGTTGTTGCCGACCAGGTCGTAGTTGCCTTCGTCGGTGTAGAACTTCAGCGAGAAGCCGCGCACGTCGCGCCAGGTGTCGGGGCTGCCCGATCTCGCCGGCGACGGTGGAGAAGCGCGCCAGCATTTCGGTCGACGCGCCCTTCTGGAACAGCGCCGCCTTGGTGTAGGCGCGAGACGTCCTCGGTGGTCTCGAGCACGCCGAACGCGCCCGCGCCCTTGGCGTGCGGCTGGCGCTCGGGCACCTTCTCGCGGTTGAAGTGCGCCATCTGCTCGAGGAAGTGCACGTCGTGCAGCAGGATCGGGCCGTCGGCGCCGATCGTCAGCGAGTTGCGGTCGCTGATGGCGGGCGCACCGCTACCGGTGGTCGAACCGCCGATGGGCTTCTTCGTGGCGTCGGACATGGCTGGTTTCCTCGTGGGGTGGTTGGCGGGGAATCGCCGGTTGCTGCGGTCGAGTCTGCCTGCAACGCAGCGCGCCGGCCATTCGATTTTTCCAATCGTCACGATAGGCGTCTCGAATGCCCGAGACCGGCCAGACAAGGGGCCACTGAACTTCCGAAGAACGTGCGGGCGTGAGTTGACGGCACGCGTCAGTCAGCGCAGTTCTTCGCGTACCTTTTTCAGCGCGGCATCGATGGCTTCGAACAGTTGCTGTTTGCCGAATGGCTTGCGCAGAAAGATCCCGCGTCGTGGTATGTCGCAACGCTGGACTTCGCTGTCGGCGGTGATCACGACGATGGCGATGCCGGGGTGGCGCTCGATGGCGCGTTCGCAGAGTTCGATGCCGGTGGTGCTCCCGGCGAGGATGACATCGGCGACGAGCACGTCGATCCGGGCCTGCTCCAGGTCGCTGCGCGCACTGTCGACGCCCAGCGAACGGATGCTGCGGAATCCGCCGACCTGGGACACCAGCAGGTCGATGGCCTCCAGCACCAGTGCATCGTCATCGACAATGAGTACGGTCTTCATGTGCTGCGTCCGCGATGCGTCCCCCGCTCCCGTCCGACTCCCCCAGCATACCGCCGGCGGGCCCGGAAAAGCTTGCGGTTCAACGGGTCAAACAGGGGCCAATCGCCTGGGAGCCATGCTCAACGGCGATATCACTTCGCGTGCGCCGCAACATCGCCACGATGGGATGGTCGATCGGGCAGGGCAGGCCGGTGCGCTCAGCGGCCACCGAACAGGTGCGCATTCATCCACAGGTGCAGGGCGATGCTGGCGATGTAGCCCAGACCGATGGCCCAACTCCAGCGCAGATGGCCCAGGAACGTGTATTGCCCGCGCGACGCGCCCATCAGCGCCACGCCGGCGGCCGATCCGATCGACAGCAGGCTGCCGCCGACCCCGGCGGTGAGCGTGATCAGCAACCACTGGCCGTGGTCCATCGGCGGGTTCATCTTCAGTACGGCGAACATGATCGGGATGTTGTCCACGATCGCCGAGAGCAGGCCCATGATCGTGTTCGCGATGGTGTAGCCCAGGTTGCCATACAGGTGCGTCGAGGCCAGTTCCAGGTAGCCCAGCGCCGCCAGGCCGCCGACGCAGGCGAATACTCCGTAGAAGAACAGCAAGGTGTCCCATTCGGCGTTGGCGATGATGCGGAAGATCGAATAGGTCTGCGGCTCCATGCCCTGGGCCAGCGCGTAGCGACGTTGGCGATAGTCGATCCGGGTGGCCAGCAGGTTGAGCAGGGCCAGTCCGGTGAGCATGCCGTAGGCCGCCGGCATGCCCAGCCACTGGCGACCTGCCACCGTGATCGCGATGGTCAGCGCGAAGGTGAGGCAGATGCCGATGCCGCCAGGCTTGATCGGATGGCTGCCTTCGGCTGGTTCCGGGCGGCCCTTGGGCAGGGCAAAAAACATGATCACCGCGGGTATCAGCCAGTTCACCAGCGCCGGCAGGAAAATGCGGAAAAACTCGAAGAACTGCACCTTGTTCGCCTGCCATACCATCAGCGTCGTGATATCGCCGAACGCGCTCCAGGCACCACCCGCATTGGCCGCGACCACCAGGTTGATCATCGAAAGCGTGGTGAAGCGCGCGTTGCCGGCGCCTACCGCGAGGATCACCGCCGACATGATCAGCGCCGTGGTGAGGTTGTCCACCATCGGCGACAGCACAAACGCCAGCGCGCCGGTGATCCAGAACAGCGAGCGATAGCTGAAACGACGTCGGGTGAGCGCATCGCGCAGCGCGTCGAACACGCCGCGCTCGCCCACCGCGGTGACGTAGGTCATCGCCACGACCAGGAAGAAGAAGATCTCCGCGTATTCCAGGAACATCGCCTCGAACGCGCGGCGGGCATCCTGGGTGCCGCCTGCGCCGCCGGTCTCCCAGGCGATCAGGCCCCAGATCAGTGCCGCCCCCAGCACCACCGGCTTGGACTTGGCCACATGGATGCGGTCCTCCAGCACCACCGCCACGTAGGCCAGCACGAACAGGACCACCGCGAGCCAGCCGACCGGATTCCCGGTCAGGTGGAAATTGACGTCGGCACCGGCTTCGGTCGCTCGCGCCGGGACGCTGGCGACCATGGCAGCCACGGCAAGCAGCCTTCGCATGGACACTCCCTGGAGAATGGATCGGGCGCGCCGAACGACGCGCATCGTTAGAGTAACAGCCCGACACAGTGTGCAGAATCGCGCCGAATGGGTTTGCGCGCGGAGCCTCGGGTGAGGCGAAAATTGCCGTTGCGGGAGGATGAGCGAGCGGGCTGGAGGCCGCTGCGGACTGGCGCTGCCATGATCCGGTACAATGCCAGTCCGGGGAGCTTGCAATTCGCGCCCGGTTTTTGCAAAGTCATGTTTGTTTCGTCTGCCGCCGATGATTTACCCGGCGTGGCAGCCAATAATCGACCGCACGCGCCGGGACGCTTTCGTTCTGGCGCGTGCTTTTGTGCGGCAGGAGCCGCGTGAATCAGGAATAGTCATGAGCAAGTCCGCCATCACCGTCTCGCGCATCGATATCGATCGCATCGAAGCCCTGCTGGATCGCCTGCCGCCTGCCGAAGCTGCCAGGCTCCAGCCGTTGCGTGCCGAACTCGATCGGGCCGACGTGGTCGAGCCGGCGGCGATGCCGGCGAACATCGTGACGATGAATTCCACGGTGACCTTCGAAGACGAAAGCAACGGGTCGCAAATGACCCTGACCCTGGCCTACCCGAACGCGGCCGGGAAACCCGGCACCGTTTCGATACTGGCTCCGGTGGGCAGCGCACTGCTGGGCCTCGCCCAGGGTCAGATGATCGACTGGCCCATGCCGGACGGGCGCAAGCGTCGCCTGAAAGTGCTGGAGATCACCTACCAGCCGGAATCGGCCGGCGATCTGCATCGCTGAGAGGTTGTGAGTTTTTCAACCGCGAAGCCCGGCCACGGCGAGGGCATGGCGAGGGCATGGATGCCCGAGTTGAGGCAACGCAGGAGCGGTTGCCCGATGCCCGAGTTGAGGCAACGCAGGAGCAGTTGCCCGATGCCCGAGTTGAGGCAACGCAGGAGCGGTTGCCCGATGGCCGGTCGCGGATCGGTCACGCAAGTGACTGATTCGCGTGAGCACGTCCGACAATCCGCCAGGAGCGGATTTGAACAGCCGCAGGCTGGCCCGCAGGTGCATGCCAGGGATGGCATGCATCAGTACCGGACGCGCGATAGAAGAAAACCACAGGAAGTGGTTTTCTTCACAAGTGACCCGCGCTTTCGCGGCATCACCACGGCGGCGTCGCTAAACTGCGGGACAAGGAGACCCGCATGACCGCACCCATGGTTCCTGCCGAAACGCTGGCTCGCGCCGCTGCCCTGCGGACGCAGATCGAGCAGGCCAATTACCGCTACCACGTACTCGACGACCCGGAACTCACCGACGCCGATTACGACCGTCTGATGCGCGAACTGGAGGCGCTGGAGGCGGCCTGGCCTGTCCTTTCCACGGACGATTCGCCGACTCGCAAGGTCGGCGCGCGGGCGCACGGCGGATTCACCGAAGTGCGTCACGCGATCCCCATGTTGTCGCTGGGCAATGCGTTCGAGCAGGCCGGCGAGACCAAGCGCGAGCGCTTCCGCGAGGTGGCCGAATTCGTGCGGCGCATCGAGCAGACGCTCAAACGCGGCGAGCTGGTGTTCTCGGTCGAGCCCAAGCTCGACGGCTTGGCGATCAGCCTGCGTTACGAACATGGCGTGTTTGTGCAGGGCGCCACCCGCGGCGACGGCGAAACCGGCGAGGACGTGACCGCCAACCTGCGTACGGTGCGCGCCATTCCGCTGAAGCTGCGTGGCACGGGCTGGCCGGAAGTGCTGGAAGTACGTGGCGAAGTGATCATGCTGCATCGTGACTTCGAGGCGTTCAACGAACGCGCCCGCACGCACGGCGAGAAACCGCTGGCCAATCCACGCAACGGCGCCGCCGGCTCGCTGCGCCAGCTTGATCCGGCGATCACGGCGAAGCGGCGGCTGAGCTTCTTTGCCTACGCGATCGGCGTGGTCGAAGGCGGTGAGCTGCCGACCACGCATTCCGCCACCTTGCAACAGTTGCGCGAGTGGGGTTTTCCGGTATCGCCGGAGGTTGCCGTCGCGCGCGGCTTCGATGGCTTGATCGCGTACTTCCATCGCATTGGCGCGAAACGCGATGGTCTTCCATACGACATCGACGGGGTGGTCTACAAGCTTGACGATTATGCCGGACAGCGCGAGATGGGCTTCGTATCGCGCGCGCCGCGCTGGGCGATCGCACACAAATTCCCCGCGCAGGAGCAGGCCACCAGACTGCTGGATATCGAGATTCAGATCGGTCGAACCGGCGCCGCCACGCCGCGTGCGCGGATGGAGCCGGTGCAGGTCGCCGGCGTCACCGTGACGTATGCCACCTTGCACAACGCCGACCAGGTGGCACGCCTCGACGCGCGTGTCGGCGACACCGTGATTGTGCGCCGCGCCGGCGACGTGATTCCCGAAGTGGTGCGGGTGGTCGAGGAACTGCGACCCCCCGGCACCGTGCCCTGGCAGATGCCGACACATTGTCCGGTCTGCGGTTCGGCGCTCCTGCGCGAGGACGGCGCTGCGGCCTGGCGTTGCTCCGGCGGGCTGATCTGCGCAGCGCAGCGCAAGGAGGCATTGATCCACTTCGCTTCGCGCCGCGCGATGGATATCGAGGGCCTGGGCGAGCGCTTTGCCGAAGCCCTGGTCGAGTTCGACATGGTGAAGACGCCGGCGGACTTGTACCGACTCGCGGTCGACGATTTCATCGGCATGAAACAACGTGCCGACGAGCGCGATGGCACCACGCCGGAAACGGTGAAGGCAGGCAAGATCGCGACCAAATGGGCGGAAAACCTGGTTGAGGGCATTGCGGCGAGCAAGCACACCACGCTTGCCCGCTTCCTGTTCGCGCTGGGAATCATGCATATCGGCGAAAGTACGGCCAAGACGCTGGCCTCATGGCTGGGACGCCTTGACCTGGTGCGCACTACACCCGCGCCAGTGTTGCGCCTGCTGCCCGACATCGGCAGCGAAGTGGCGCATTCGATCGAGGCTTTTTTCGCGCAACCGGGCAACCAGCAAGTCGTCGGCGACCTGCTTGATGCAGGCGTGCGTTTCAGCGACGAAACGAGTCCGTCGCCCAAGCTGCGCGAAAAGCTGGGCCTGGCGGCCTTGCTCGACATGGCGTCGATCGCCCAGCTCGGCCCCAAGCGCACGCGAGTGTTGGGCGAACACTTTGCAACGCTGCAGCAATTGCGTGGGGCTGGTGCAGACGGCTGGATCGGCGCTGGCTTGTCGTCGGCTGCCGCCACAAATCTGCAGGAATTTCTGGCGGACCCGGCCGCCGCAGCCGAACTGGAACGTGGTGCGGCTGCGGCGCGGCGGCTGCTCGACGCAATTCCCGCCGCGGCCGCCACGAACGAGCTTGCGCTGGAAGGGCAGACCATCGTTCTCACCGGCAGCATGGAGTCGCTGAGCCGTGACGCGGCCAAGGAACTGCTGGAAGGCTTGGGCGCCAAGGTTTCCGGTTCGGTATCGAAGAAGACCAGCTTCGTGGTGGCCGGCGCCGAGGCGGGTTCCAAGCTCGACAAGGCCAGGGAGCTGGGGGTCGAGGTGTGGGACGAAGCGCAGCTGCTAGCCCTGCTGCAAAAACACGGGGCCGGTGCGTGAGCAGGCCGTCGGTGAGGGCATCGCTGGAATTGCGCGCCCGGTTATATGCGCGAGTCCGCGCGTTCTTCGCCGAACGCAAGGTGCTGGAGGTGGAAACGCCGATCCTCTCGGCCGCCGGCAACACCGAGCCGAACATCGAAAGCTTCACCACGCGTTTCAGCGGCCATGTCGATGCCGGTGCGCGCGAGCGCTGGTTGCGCACCTCGCCGGAGTATCCCCTCAAGCGCCTGCTCGCGGCGGGCGTCGGCGATTGCTACGAGCTGGGGCGGGTGTTTCGCAACGGCGAGGCGGGTGCTCGCCACAACCCCGAATTCACCATGCTGGAGTGGTATCGGGTCGGCTGGGACCACCGGCGGTTAATGCAGGAAACCATCGAGTTGGTCAATCTTGCGCTGGCGATGGTCGGCCGCCGGGCAGAGGTCGTGGTCCAGAGCTATCGGCAGCTTTTTATCGACGCGCTGGGCATCGATCCGCTGGGTGATCCGATCGCCCGGCTGCAGGCACCGCTGCAGGAGTTCGGTATCGACCCGGCAGGTCTGCGCCGTGACGATTGGCTTGATCTGCTGATCACCCACCGGCTGCAGCCGGCGTTTCCCCTCGATCGCATCACCGTGATCCACGACTATCCGGCCAGCCAGTGCGCGTTGGCCAGGATCCGCCCGGGGGAACCACCCGTGGCCGAACGTTTCGAACTGTACCTGGGGCCGTACGAGCTGGCCAACGGCTATCACGAACTGAACAACGCCCACGAACAGCGCGCGCGCTTTGCGCGCGACAACGTGGTGCGCCGTGAGCGCGGCCTGCAGGAGATGGTCATCGACGAGCGCCTGCTGGCCGTGCTCGATGCGCTGCCCGATTGTGCCGGCGTTGCGCTCGGTGTGGAACGCCTGTTGATGTGCCTGGCCGGCACCGATGCGATCGCCGATGTGCTGGCGTTCCCGTTCGGTGATGCCTGAGCCATGACGCGCGGCACAGCGGCCTGCGCGCCATGTCTCCGAGTACCAATCAGACCGTATCGCCCTTGATGTCCGGCAGGGCAGCGCGATCGCTCCATAGATAACGGTAAATCAGGCCGCCCACGATGCCGCCGATGATCGGCATTACCCAGAAGAACCACAGCTGGTGCAATGCCCAGCCGCCCTGGAAGAGTGCCACGGCAGTGGAGCGGGCCGGGTTCACCGATGTGTTGGTGACCGGGATGCTGACCAGGTGGATCAGGGTCAGCGCCAGCCCGATCGCGATGCCGGCAAAACCCACCGGTGCGCTCCGGTGCGTGGCGCCCATGATGATGAAGATGAAGAAGCCGGTCATCACCAGTTCGCATAGTGCGGCGGCGCCCATCGAGTAACCGCCCGGCGAATGTGCACCGAAGCCGTTGGACGCGAAGCCGCTGGCGGCGGCGTCGAAGCCGGGCTTGCCCGAGGCGATCGTGTACAGCACCAGTCCGGCAAGGATGCCACCAAGTACCTGGGCGACGATGTACGGGATCACTTCCTTGACGGGAAACCGACCCCCGGCCGCCAGGCCGCAAGTCACCGCCGGGTTGATGTGGCAGCCGGAAATATGGCCGATGGCGTAGCACATCGTCAGCAAGGTCAGGCCGAACGCCAACGCCACGCCAGCGAAACCGATGCCCAGTTGCGGAAAGCCGGCTGCCAAAACGGCGCTGCCGCAGCCGCCCAGAACCAGCCAGAATGTGCCGAAGAACTCGGCGGCCAGACGTTTGCTCATGTTCATCGATGGGATCCTTTCGATTGGATTGAACGCGTGCCCGTGTGCGGGTCCCGTACAGCTGAGACTGAACGACGTTTGCATCCCGTGGAAACGGCGGTGGACAACGCGCAATGCATGGCATTCGCCGTTGCCGGCGCCGGCCCGGCTTCCGGCCGGACACGGCGAGCATAAGGGATGAGCGCAACCGGCGCGAGATAGCACAGCACGGCGGGTTTTGGACTATCGTGCCTGGCCGCCTTCCCTGCCCACGCCGTCGAGTTGCCCATGAGCGAAGTTCGGGATTCATCGCCGCCGCGCAGGTCCGAGCTGGTGCGCAAGCTCACTCGGCGTGACGCTCGCACGCTGCTGCTGTCGGCGCTGGGTGGCGCGCTTGAGTTCTACGATTTCGTGGTCTTCGTGTTCTTCGCGATTCCACTGAGCCAGCTGTTCTTTCCGCCGGCTACGGCACCATGGTTGGCCCAGTTGCAGGTATTCGGCATTTTTGCAGCGGGTTACCTGGCGCGGCCACTGGGCGGCATCGTGATGGCGCACTACGGCGATACGCTGGGGCGCAAGAAGATGTTCCTGCTCAGCGTGTTCCTGATGGCACTGCCGACCCTGTGCATCGGCCTGCTGCCGGTGTATGCGCAGATCGGCATGCTGGCGCCGCTGCTGCTGTTGCTGCTGCGGGTGATGCAGGGCATCGCGGTCGGTGGCGAAGTCCCCGGAGCGTGGGTGTTCGTGGCCGAACATGTGCCGCCGCAGCGGGTCGGTTTTGCCTGCGCCAGCCTCACCGCGGGGCTCACCGCAGGCATCCTGATCGGCTCACTGGTGGCTGCTGCAATCAACCGCGGCCTGTCGCCGGCACAACTGCTGGATTACGGCTGGCGGCTGCCGTTCCTGATCGGCGGCGTGTTCGGTTTCTGCGCGGTGTGGTTGCGCCGCTGGCTCACCGAGACGCCGGTATTCGAGGCGATGCAGGCGCGTAAGGAGCTCGCCCGCGGCCTGCCTCTGAAGGAGGTGTTTGCATGCCACCGGTCCAGCGTGTGGTTGTCGATGCTGCTGACCTGGATGCTGACGGCGGCGATCGTGGTGGTGATCCTGATGACGCCATCACTGGTGCAGTCGGTGTTTCACGTGCTGCCCGTCCGCGCGTTCCTGGGCAACAGCGTGGCCGCCTTCGCGCTGGCCATCGGTTGCCTGTTTTACGGTTGGCTGGCCGACCGGCTGGGGTACGCCCAGGCGCTGTTGATCGGCGCGCTGGTCCTGCTGGTGGCGACCTATGCCTTGTATCTCGACCTGCAGGCAGGGGCTGCGCATTTTGTGCTGTTGTACGCACTGGCTGGTTTCAGCGCCGGTGTGACCGGGGTGGTACCGGCGTTGATGGTGGTCGCGTTTCCACCCGCAGTACGGTTCTCCGGACTCTCGTTTTCCTACAACGTGGCGTACGCATTGTTCGGTGGACTGACTCCGCCGCTGATCGGCCTGCTGGTTCGCCACATGGGCGTGCTCGCGCCGGCGCATTACGTGGCGTTGACCGCCTGCCTTGGCGTCGGTGTCGCCTTGTCCGTGATGGCCGCGCAGCGCCGTCGGTTGACCCTGCGTGTTGGCTAAAATTCCAGTTCCTGCGCCGCGCAAAGATAGTCGACCAGCGGCGCCACGCGTTTGAACGTGTCCACCGTGCGCGGCAGCAGTTCGCTCGAGCAGGCCAGCGCTTCATCGAACGGAGCGCTGGCGATGAAATCCTTGCGCTTGAGGTCGTCGATCAACTCGTGCGTGGGGTCGTAACCACGCGGCGGGCGCACCAGCGATTCGCCGCCCAGTTGCAAGTGTTGCTGGAACGCCTTGCTTCGGGTGGCGCGTTTCCATGCGGCCGGGTTGTCGACCAGGAATTCGCGGATGTGTTTCAGCGCATCGGGCTCCGGGTGCCACATGCCGCCACCGGCGAAGCATTCACCGGGTTCGATGTGCAGGTGGAAACCGGGTGCCTGGATTTCGCGACGACGCTCATGGGTGAAGCGCGACCCCTGCCATGACTTGTACGGAAGCTTGCTGCTGGAATAGCGCGTATCGCGGTAGATGCGGTACAGGGACCCACCGACCTTGCGCGGATCGGCGCGGTAGTGCGGGCTGATCTTCGCCAGCGGCGCCTGCAGGTCGGTGATCAGCTGCAGGAACGGTTCGCGCACGTGGCGCTCGTAGTCGTCCTTGTGGGCGTGGAACCATTCGCGCTGGTTGTTGCGGCGGAGTGCGCGAAGAAAACGGAACGTGGCGGGTGTGAAGTAGCTTGTGGGCATGGCGTTCAAGGTTAGGAGGAGGCGATCAGGCCGGGAGGCTGGCGGCAAGCTCTTCGCCCCACGCCTGCAATTGATCGAGCAGCGGTTGCTTGTCTTGCGCGGCCGGGTCATGGCGCAACTCGTCCAGGCGCGCTGAATAGTCGTCCAGGGTGAGCGCCGTGAGGGCGGTGTGGCGGGTCAGCCGGGCGTGGCGGAAGGCATCCCAGCGCACGCGTTCTTCTTCCGTCAGCGTCTCGGGCCAGTTGCGCGCGCGATAGCGGAACAGCAGCTCGGGGTAGCGCGTGTCGTGAAACGGAAACACTCGCGTACCCAACTCCGGGGGCGGCGTGGCGCGTACTTGGCCAAGCAGACGCTTGTCGCTGTCGGGCAGGAAGCCGCCGCCATAAAGCGCCAGCTCGGGATCTTCCGGTGGGGGAAACCCGGCCGCTTGCTGGAAGACCCGACGCAATTTTTCGGCCAGGCCGTCGACGGCATGCAGCGTGTCCCGGTGCGCCTGGCAGCGCGCCAGATCCAGTTGCAGGCGCTCCAGATCCACGCCGCGCAGCACCGACAGCGGGGCGAGCGCTGGAGCATGGTTGGCGCGCACGGTGCGCAGCGGAATACGCTCGATGCCCTCGGGCAGGTCGGCGCGTGCGGTGAAGATGCGGTCGGCGATCTCGTCCTCGTCCAGCGCCAGCCAGGACGCGGGATCGGCGGCCAGGTCGTACACGATCACTTCGCCGCTGCGAGCGGGATGCGCTGCCAGCGGAACGATCAGCGCCAGGCAATGGCGGCTGGCCGGGTAGCGCGAGGAAACATGCACCAGTGGCGTCATGTTCACCACGTCCAGCAGGTCGAACACCTTCTGCTTGCGCCGCAGCGCGTAGTGCCAGTCCCACAGGCGCGGCTGGCGCACGCGGATCAGTCGCGCCAGGTCGATCAGCGCATAAACGTCGGACAGCGCATCGTGGGCGCGTTCCTGGTTGAGGTGATTGGCGCGGGCCAGGTGTTCCAGCCTGAAACTGGGTGAACCGTCCTCGCGGGCCGGCCACACGATGCCTTCCGGACGCAAGGCCTGGCACATCCGCACCAGGTCGATCAGGTCCCAGCGCGAGTTGCCGTTCTCCCACTCGCGCCCGTAGGGCTCGTAGAAATTGCGGTACAGCATCTGCCTGGTGAATTCGTCGTCGAAGCGCAGCGAGTTGTAGCCGACGCCGCAGGTGCCGGGCGTCGCCAGCTGTTCGTGGACACGGGCAGCGAACTCGGCCTCGATGACCCCCTCGCGTTCGGCCTGCTGCGGCGTGATCCCGGTGATCAGGCAGGCGTCCGGATGCGGTGGCATCTCGCGCGAGGGTTTGCCGTAGAACATCACCGGCTCGCCGATCACTTCCAGCTCCAGGCTGGTGCGGAGGCCGGCGAACTGCAGCGGCCGGTCGCGTCGTGAATCGGCGCCCGAGGTTTCGTAATCGTGCCAGAAGAAGGTCTGCATGCCCGGATGATCGCATGGGCGCATCGCACGTGGGCAACGCTGATAAACTTGCCGGTATCAAGGAGATTCCATGAGCCAAGCGAACGAAGACAACCTGATCTGGATCGATCTGGAGATGACCGGCCTCGACACCGACAACGATTCGATCCTGGAGATCGCCACGGTTGTCACCGACAAGAACCTCAACGTCCTGGCCGACGGACCGGTGTTCGCGATACGCCACGAGGTGGACCGCCTGGAGTCGATGGACAGCTGGAACACCAACCAGCACCACAAGTCCGGCTTGTGGCGCCAGGTGCTCATCTCGGAAACCGACCACGCCATGGCCGAGCACGCCACGGTGGAATTCCTGCGCGCCTGGGTGCCGCCGGGCAAGTCGCCGATGTGCGGCAACTCGATCTGCCAGGATCGCCGTTTCATGCACCGACAGATGCCGCGGCTGGAACACTACTTCCACTACCGCAACCTCGACGTGTCCACGCTCAAGGAACTGGCGCGACGCTGGGCGCCGGAGATCGCCAAGGGCGTGGGCAAGGAATCGGCGCACACAGCGCTGTCCGATATTCGCGACTCCATCGCCGAGCTGCGTTACTACCGAGGCCACATGGGCGAGCTCGGCGGGACGGTGGCAGCCTGATGCGACGCGTGATGCGCAAGCTGGCGAGGGCATGAGCATGCCGAACGACCTGTTTGCGCCGGTGCTCGATTGTGGCGGGCGCCCGCTGCGCCTGGATCGCCCGCGCGTGGTCGGCGTCCTCAACCTCACCCCCGATTCGTTTTCCGACGGCGGCAGCCATGGCAGCGTGGATGAGGCCGTGGCGCACGGGTTGCGCATGGTCGAGGAAGGCGCCGACATGCTCGACGTGGGCGGCGAGTCGACCCGACCCGGCGCGGACGAGGTGTCGGTGGAGGAAGAGTTGCGTCGCGTGCTGCCGGTCATCGAGCAGTTGGTGGCCCGCACCACCTTGCCGATCTCGATCGACACGTCGAAGCCGGAAGTGATGCGCGCCGCGGTGGCCGCTGGTGCCGGCATGATCAACGACGTGTACGCGCTGCGACGCGCGGGTGCGATGGAGGCGGCGGTCGAACTCGGCGTGCCGGTGTGCCTGATGCATATGCTGGGCGAACCGCGCAGCATGCAGGACGACCCACGGTACGACGACGTCGTCGGCGAGGTGCACCGCTTTCTGGTGGATCGCCTGTTCGCCTGCGAACTGGCCGGGATCGATCGACGCAAGGTGCTGGTCGATCCCGGGTTCGGCTTCGGCAAGACGCTGGAGCACAACCTCGCCCTGCTATGCGCGCTGGAGCGCTTTGCCGATCTCGGCGGCGGGGTGTATGTCGGCCTGTCGCGCAAGCGCATGATTGGCACGCTGACTGGCCGGGTCACGCCGGCCGATCGCGCGGCGGGTTCCGCCGCGGCCGCGCTGGTGGCGGTGCAGCGCGGTGCGCGGATGGTGCGCGTGCATGATGTGTTGCCCACGGTGGACGCGCTGGCCGTATGGCGGGCCGTGCACGCGGCCGACGCGGTGCCAAGCCGGGACGATCGACCCGCCGTGCCGCGTTGGCCGGACGACGATTGAGGCGCTGCCAGGTCGCCACGCAGGGAAACCCACTTCAGGAAGACAAGATGACTGAGCGCAAATATTTCGGTACCGATGGCATTCGCGGGCTGGTCGGCGAATGGCCGATCAGTGCGGACTTCATGCTGCGGCTGGGACGTGCCGTCGGCGCGGTGTTGCGACGCCAGGGCGGGGTGCGGCCCAACGTGCTGATCGGCAAGGACACCCGCGTTTCCGGCTACATGTTCGAAGCCGCGCTGGAGGCAGGACTGGTCGCCGCGGGCGCCGATGTCGGCCTGCTCGGCCCGATGCCGACGCCAGCGGTCGCGTTCCTGACCCGTTCGATGCGGGCGCAGGCCGGCATCGTGATCAGCGCCTCGCACAATCCGCATCACGACAATGGCATCAAGTTCTTTTCCGACGTGGGCGAGAAATTGTCCGACGAGCTGGAACTGGCGATCGAACGCGAACTCGATGCCGACTTCGCCACGGTGCCTTCCGAGCAGCTCGGCAAGGCCATACGGGTCGACGATGCGGTCGCGCGCTACGCGGAATTCTGCAAGGCCACCGTGGCCGAGGATTTCAGCCTGCGCGGACGCAAGTTGGTGCTCGACTGCGCGCATGGCGCCACTTATCAGGTGGCCCCCAAAGTGTTCGCCGAACTGGGCGCCGAGGTGATCACGCTCGGGGACAAGCCGGACGGTTTCAACATCAATCAAGGCGTGGGATCGACGCATCCCGAAGCGCTGCAGCAGGCGGTACGAACCCACGCGGCCGATCTCGGCATTGCCTTCGACGGCGATGGAGACCGTGTAATCCTGGTTGACCGTCACGGCGATCTGGCCGATGGCGACGACATCCTCTACATCCTGGCGCGTCACCTGCGCAGGCATGGTTTGCTGACCGGCCCGGTGGTCGGCACCCTGATGAGCAACTACGGACTGCAGCAGGCGCTGGCCAGACTCGACGTGCCGCTGATCCGGGCCAACGTGGGCGACCGCTATGTGATGCAGCAGCTGCGCCAGCACGAGGGCGTCCTGGGTGGTGAGACTTCCGGCCACATCCTGTGCCTGGATCGCGCCAGCACGGGCGACGGCATCATTGCCGCGATGGCTGTACTGGAGGCGCTCGCGCAAGCCGGCGAAGATCTGGTTGAAGCGCGCCGGGGTTTGCAGAAGCTGCCCCAGATCATGCTCAACGTGCGCGCTTGCGGCGCGCGCGAGGCGCTGCACAGCGACGCGGTGAATCAGGCCCTGGGCGAGGTCGAGCAGACGCTTCGCGGCCGCGGTCGGGTGGTTTTGCGTGCGTCTGGCACCGAGCCGCTGGTGCGCGTCACGGTCGAGGGTGCCGACGCGGCTGAAGTACGGCAGTTGGCAGAGAAGCTCGCCGGGACTGTAAAATCGGCAGCCGAACGCTCGTGAACCTGTAGCAAGGTCGCCATGGATTGGCCCGACGTCCCCGACTCAAGCGGTGGCGGGTGAATCGACCGCATGCCTACAGGACCTGAAACCATGAAGCACGTTCCCACCCTGGATATTCGACGTTACGACACCGAGCGCGACGCGTTCGTCGCCGAGATCGGCGCGGCTTACCGTGAATTCGGCTTCTGCTGCATCAGCGGCCACGGCATTGCGCGCGACCTGATCGACGGCTCCTACGATGTGTTCCGGCGGTTCTTCGCGCTGCCGACCGCTACCAAGATGCAGTATCACGTGCCCGGCACCGGCGGCGCGCGTGGCTATACGCCGTTCAAGGTGGAAACCGCCAAGGACAGCCAGTACGCCGACCTCAAGGAGTTCTGGCATATCGGTCGCGAGATTCCGCGCGACTCGAAGTTCGCCGAGGTGATGCCGCCGAACATCTGGCCGGCCGAAGTGCCGGATTTCAAGCGCTACGGCTACGGCTTGTACGAGGCGCTGGACCAGCTTGGCACGAGGGTGCTGCGCGCGCTGGCGCTGCACATTGATCAAGCCGAAGACTACTTCGAGGACAAGACCAACGTCGGCAATTCGATCCTGCGGCCGCTGCATTACCCGCCGATCACCGACGGGAACGTTCCCAACGTACGTGCCGGCGCGCACGAGGACATCAACTTCATCACCTTGCTGGTCGGCGCCAGCGCCGAAGGGCTGGAAGTGCTCAGTCATGGCGAGTGGCTGCCGATCACCACCGAGGGCGATGCCATCGTGGTCAATATCGGCGACATGCTGCAGCGGCTCAGCAATCATGTATACCCGTCCACCTCGCACCGGGTGGTCAATCCGCCAAACGAGAATGCGCGCAAACCGCGTTACTCGGTGCCGTTTTTCCTGCACCCGAACCCGGACGTGATGCTCGATCCGCTCGATTCATGCATCACGCGGGACAATCCGCGCCGCTACGACACCTCGATCAGCTCACACGAATATTTGTTGCAGCGGCTGCGTGAGATCAAGTTGATCTAGGTCGAAAGCGGTGTTCGGTTTTCGATTTTCGGTGTCACTAGACCTGGGTATCGCGGTAGCGCGTGCCTTGCCGGGCGGACAACCGCAGCGCCAGCCGATCGGGCATCAGTTGCAGCACGCTCTTGATGAAGCGATTGACCCGGCCCGGGATGTAGACGACATCACCACGCTCCACCGCGGCGATGCCCTGGCGCACCACCTCCGCGGCACTCAGCCACAGGTAGGCGGGAAGCTTGTCCATCTTTTCCCGGGTACGGGTGACGTCGTGGAATTCCGACCAGGTGAAGCCGGGGCACAACGCGCACACGTGGATGCCGCGTGACTGGTTTTCCAACGCCAGCGCCTGCGAGAATTTGATCAGATACGCCTTGCTTGCCCCGTACAAGGTGTGCCCGGCCGGGGCCGGGACGTGTCCGGCCAGCGAGGCGACATTGATGATGCGACCGTAGCCGCGCTGGCGCATGCCAGGCAGCAGGCGCCAGGCCAGTTCGGTCGGCGCGGTCAGCAGCACCTGCAGAAATCGGGCGTGGATCGTCCAGTCGTGGGCATCGAACGTACCGGGCAACCCGTAGCCGGCGTTGTTGATCAGACAGTCCACCTGCAGGCCGCGCTGCTCCAGCGTATGGCACAGCTCCGATACCGCATCGGGCTCGGCCAGATCGTGGGTGAGCACCGTGATTCGGCCATTGTGTTGCGCCCGCAGTTCGGTGGCCAGGTTCTCCAGCCGGTCGGTGCGACGCGCGGTAATGACCAGATCGTGTCCCAGCGCGGCGAGCTGGCGGGCGAATTCGGCGCCGATGCCGGAGGAGGCGCCGGTAATCAGGCTGAGCGGGCGGGCATGGGTCATGAGGATTTCCTTGAGTCGAACCCTATTCTTGACCCGTGGAGTTCATCGACGCCAGCAAGGCGCGACATCCTGTCGTTTGCCGCGCCCAGAGGCGCTCGCTAAGCTGGCCGCTTGTTCGCTGCGGAAGCACACCATGCGCAAGAAATTCGTCGCCGGCAACTGGAAAATGTACGGCAGCCGTTCGATGGCCACCGCCCTGGCCACCGAGATCGCCGCGGCCACGCCCGCTTCGATCGACGTCGCCGTGTTCCCGCCATTCCCCTACCTGGCCGAATTGGCCACGCAACATGGAGACAGTGGCCTGGGTATAGGCGCACAGGACCTCAGCACCCATGAGGGGCAGGGTGCCTATACCGGCGAGGTGTCCGGGGCGATGCTGGCGGATGTCGGCGTGCGCTGGGTGCTGGTCGGCCATTCCGAGCGTCGGCAGTACCACCATGAGGACGACGAGTTGGTGGCGCGCAAGTTCGCCGCCGCACAGGCGGCCGGACTCACCCCCATCCTGTGCGTGGGCGAGACCCTGCAGCAGCGCGAAAACGGCGAGACCGAAGCGGTCATCGCGCGCCAGCTGGGGGCGGTCCTGCATGCTTCCGGAATCGCCAGTTTCGATACGGCGGTGATTGCCTATGAACCGATCTGGGCCATTGGCACCGGCCGCACCGCGACGCCGGAGCAGGCCCAGCAGGTACATGGCTTCATTCGTAGCCAACTGGAAACCGAAGATGCTACACTTTCCCGTCTGACTCGACTGCTTTACGGCGGTAGCGTCAAGGCGGCGAATGCCGCCGAGTTGTTCGCGCAGGCGGACGTGGACGGTGGATTGATCGGTGGCGCTTCACTGGCTGCAGACGATTTCCTTGCCATCTGCGCCGCGGCACACCAGGCGCCCCAGGCCGGCTAGCAAACAGGCTCCACAAGAAACTTATGTTCGTCATTTTCAGCGTGTTTTACATCCTGATCGCTGCGGCGATGATCGTGCTGATCCTGCTGCAGAACGGAGCGGGCGCCGATGCCGGCTCCGGTTTTGGTGGCGGCGCCTCGGCCACGGTATTCGGTGCGCGCGGCTCCTCGACCTTCCTGACCCGCGCCACCGGCGTGCTGGGTGCGTTGTTCTTCCTGCTCAGCCTCGGCATGGGCATCTACCTGCACGCAAACGGCGCGCCGCAAGCCGCCGGCGCGGGCCTCGGCGTGATGGCCGGGGCGACTGAACAGGCAACACCCGCCAAGGCGGCTCCGGCCGCCGCAGGCGGCTCGGAAGTACCCGCGGCCACGCCGGCCAGCGCGGGCAAGGTTGCCCCGGCGGCGACACCGCCGGCAACCGGCAACAGCGTTCCGGCGCCGAACCAAGGCGACGTGCCGGCACCGACGCCGCCGAAGAAGCACTGAAGCAAGACACCTGCCCAGGTGGCGGAACTGGTAGACGCACTACCTTGAGGTGGTAGCGACGCAAGTCGTAGGGGTTCGAGTCCCCTCTTGGGCACCAAACGCATGGTTTCGGCGGGTCATTGCTGAAACCGAAGCAACGAAAAGGCCGCCGAAAGGCGGTTTTTTTGTTGTGGTTTGCTTGCTCGTGTCGAGAGAGTCGTCCCAGGCGGTCAAATCGCCGCCCAAGACACGGTTGGACGCTCGCTACGTTGCGGGCGACCCGCTGGCGGCTTCTCGCACGCCAAGTGTAGGTTTGTACTGACATCGTGACTGTGTAACGCGTGACATCCTGAATTTCCGCCGGGACACGGGATGGTGGGGACCTTTTCCCGGTATCGTCGTCATGAGCGTGCGAGTGGGACAGACCTGTTTTTGACGATTTTGTGCAGGCGACTGAAGTTCTGCGGGTGAAGGGGAGCGACTGCGATCCGCGCGCTCGTGCTGGATGATCTGACCCGGCATCCGAGGTTCACGCCGACGTCAGCCTTGACCGGTGCGCAGCTCGGGCCATGTCGATGTGAAGTGCGTATCTCGCGGCTTGCAATGGGGCGGCGTGCCGCCTGGTTTCAAGCGGCCAAACCAAGGAGACGTCACGTGATCAATGTGGTCCTGGTGGACGATCATGAGCTGGTTCGCACCGGCTTCCGGATGATCCTGCAGCAACAGCCGGACATCCATATCAGCGGCGAGGCGGGCAGCGCGGAGGAGGGCCTGCGGCTGATTCGCAGTCTTTCGCCGGAGATCGCCCTGGTCGATGTGCATATGGCGGGCATGAGCGGTATCGAGCTCACCGAACGGGTATGCCGGTCCAAATTGTCCACGCACATCGTCATCGTGACGGTGGTTGATGACGCCCGTTTCCCCAAGCGCCTGCTCGATGCCGGCGCGCTCGGTTATCTGACGAAGGGCTGCGGTGCGGAGGAACTGGTCGCAGCAGTGCGCCAAGTGGCCAGCGGCAGGCGTTATCTGGCACCGGCAGTGGCCCAACAGCTTGCCCTCGCCACCTTGGACGGCAACGTCTCGCCGTTCGACGTGCTCTCCAGTCGTGAACTGGAAGTGGCCATGATGCTGGTGCGCGGCAAGCCGTTGACCTTGATTGGGGAGCAACTGAGCCTTAGCCCGAAAACCGTTTCCACTTACAAGCAGCGTTTGATGGAGAAGTTGCAAGTGAATCATGTGCTCAATCTCGCGCACCTGATGACGGTGCATGGGCTGATCGATGCGCCGAGCCATCGCGTCGGCAGTTGATTCGACGCTGGACTGATTGCTACGCGAGTGGAGCGCTTTCGCGCCAGCTCGAAAAAAAGCCGGACTGACGTCCGGCTTTCCTTTTTCAGCACCTCGACAGTTGGCAGGTCAGCCGCGTGAATCGCCGCTAGGCATGCCTTCCTTCCGGGGCGTCTCCGCCGCCGGGTGCGCGTCAGCCTCATTGGCAGGTGCGCGTGGTGCCGCAGCATCCGGCTGGCTCAGCAAGTCGCCTTGCTTGGGCATGGGTGGGGACACCCGCGCGGAAGCCGGTGCCGCGGCTGGCACCGTCTCCGTTGCCATCGACTTTTCCATGTCCGCTGATCGCTGGGGCGAAGGAGGGCTGGCGGGCGCGGGTCTCGGTGCCTCGGCGACAGCCGGGTTCGTCGGTTGCGCCGGCGCCGCTGACGAAACGGCAGCTCCCTCCACCGACCGCGCGGTGGCCAATGATGGCTTCGAGGTTTCCTGAGCAGACGCGCCAGGCGCCGGGTGGACGGATGCCGACGTCACCGCAGGGACGGTTGTCGCGGCAGGCTTGTCGGTGTGAACCGGCTCCGCTGCGGCAACCTTGACGTTGCCCGGGATCTCGGCCGTGGTGCGTTCTGATGGACCGGTGCCTGCTGCGGTCGGCGTAGCCATCTTCGGCGCTGCCGGATCGACACTGGTTGCAGTAACGGGTGACGCAGCCTGCTGCGGAATGGGCGGCAGGGCAGGCAGGTTGAACGCAGTTGCATTCGTGCTGGTCGTGATCGAGACGGCTGACTTGCTCGTGGAAGAATCGGCAGCGGTCGATACGGCGGCCGAAACGGGCTTTTCGGTCACCGCCTCATTTGGTGCACGCATTGTTCCGTGTGTCGCCGCGCGTGCCGCTTTCTCGTTCGAGTCGGTTGCGGAGTCGCCAGCGCGCGTACCGGACGCGGATGCGGCGGAGCCGACAGCAACCGATGACGAGGGCTTGGCGTTGGTCGCAGGCTTCTCAACGTTGTCGCGATCCTCGTCATCCAGTGCCTGGGCGGATGCGACCTCGGCCGTGTCCGTTCCGGTCGCGTCATCCTCGTGACGACGACGACGACGCCCGCCGCGGCGTCCACGACGGCGGCGCGACGCGCCGCCATCAGCGTCGCCATTTTGTTCGGCGGGACCTTCGCCGGCGGCTACCTGAGCCGATTCGGCTGCGGGGATGGTCAGCAAGGCGGCTGCCTTGGCTGCATCGTCCAACGGCTCGGCGGTCCGACGCTCGGCAGGCTCAGCGCGAGGCGGCTGCTCCGCCTTGGCTGGCGGCGATTTACGCTCGGGCCGCGGCGCAGCATGCTCGTTGGCCGGCGTCGTCCTGGGCTGGCGTTCGGCGCGCGCGGTCTGTGTCTGAGGCTGACCTGGCTGGCGCGATGAACCTTCGCCATTGCGCTGACGGTTGCCTCGCGCCGGCTGCGCACTACCGGTTTTCTGCCCCTGCGATGTGGCTGATTCCCGGCGTGGCTGGCGTGGCGAGGATCCCTGGGAACCGCTGGACCCGCGATTTCCACCACGCGTTCCCCGCTCGTCACGAGCGGGACGATTGCTGGCGCTCTTGCTGCTCGTGGGCGCTTTTGCGGGGGCGGGCGCGCCGGCTTCGGCACTGCGGAACCAGCCCAGCAGGCGGCCAAGCAGGCCGCCCGTCGGAGCAGCCGTGGCCTCGGCTCGCGAAATGGGAGCCTGGGTCTGCCGCGACGGCTTTGCCGTGGCTACGGGCTCGGCTGCTTCCTCACGCACGGGCGCGGGATTGCCGGGCACGATGCCGCTTACCGCAGGCTGCTCGCTGCTGCCCAGCATCTGGCCCATCTTCGGCAATTCGGCCGTTTCCACCGTGGTCAGCATTTCATAGCTGGGCTTGCTGTGCTCGCCCATGTCCGCTTCGCGGATACGCTGGATCTCGATGTGTGGCGTCTGCAACTTCTCGTCGGCGACGATCATCACGTGCACCTTGTGGCGCAGTTCGATCTCCACCACGCTGGCGCGCTTCTCGTTGAGCAGGAAGTTGGCCACGGTCGCCGGCGCCTGCACCAGCACCTGGCCGGTGTTGTCCTTCATCGCGTGCTCTTCGATCAGGCGCAGGGTGGACAGCGACAGCGATTCCACGCTGCGGATCTGGCCGTGGCCGTCGCAGCGCGGGCAGATGATCTGCGTCGCTTCGCCCAGGCTCGGGCGCAATCGCTGGCGCGACATCTCCAGCAGTCCGAAGCGCGAAATGCGACCGACCTGCACGCGGGCGCGGTCGAGCTTCAGTGCGTCCTTCAGGCGGTCTTCCACTTCGCGCTGGTGGCGCGGACTGTCCATGTCGATGAAGTCGATCACGATCAGGCCGCCGGCATCGCGGATACGCGCCTGGCGCGCGACTTCCACCGCGGCCTCGCAGTTGGTGTTGAACGCGGTCTCCTCGATGTCGCTGCCCTTGGTCGCCTTCGACGAGTTGACGTCGATCGCGGTCAGCGCCTCGGTCTGGTCGATCACGATCGAGCCGCCGGAAGGCAGGCGCACCTGGCGGTCGAACGCGCTCTCGATCTGCGTCTCGATCTGGTAGCGGGTGAACAGCGGGGTGTCGTCCTGGTACAGCTTCAGCTTGCGCAATGCGTTGGGCATCACCTGCTGCATGAACTCGCGCGCGTCGTTGTACAGCGGCTCGTCGTCGATCAGGATTTCGCCGATGTCGCTGCGCAGGTAGTCGCGCAGGGCGCGGATGAACAGTTTCGATTCCTGGTAGATCAGGAACGGCGCCTTCTGCTTGCCGGCGGCCTCGGAGATCGCCTTCCACAGGGTCAGCAGGTAATCCAGGTCCCACTGCAGTTCTTCGGCGTCGCGGCCGAGCCCGGCGGTGCGCACGATCAGGCCGACGTCGTCGGGTACGGTGACGTGGTCCAGCGCCTCCTTCAGCGCCTGCCGATCCTCGCCCTCGATCCGGCGCGAGACGCCGCCGGCCTTCGGGTTGTTCGGCATCAAAACCATGTAGCGCCCGGCCAGGCTGATGAACGTGGTCAGGGCGGCGCCCTTGTTACCGCGTTCCTCTTTCTCCACCTGGACGACCACTTCCTGGCCTTCCTTGACCAGTTCGCGGATGCCCGACTTGTGGTGGTCCAGGCCCGGCGTGAAGTACTCACGGGAGATTTCCTTCAACGGCAGGAAGCCGTGGCGGTCGGCGCCGTACTCGACGAAACAAGCTTCGAGTGAAGCTTCAACCCGAGTGATTCGACCCTTGTAAATATTGGACTTTTTCTGTTCCCGCGAGGGGATATCGATGTCCAGGTCGTACAGGTTCTGGCCATCGACAATGGCCACACGCAACTCTTCACGCTGAGTCGCGTTGATCAACATACGTTTCATGGTGGTTATCCTCGGCTTGGCTGCGCGTCGCGAGCCCCGGTGGCGCCGTGGGTGGCGGCCTGCCGTGGAACGCGCCGCTGCAGTTAAGCGGCAAAAAAACGGCACCGTTGCCGGTGTCGGGGGATGATTCGGTCAGCTGCGCCTGCTGCCTCGATACCGGGTGGCATCGGACAAACACCAGCCCAAACCGTTACGATGAAAGGGAGCCGCGATCGGTCGCCAGAGGCAACCGGCGCAATCCTCGCCGACGTCACGGGCGGGCACTCCGCCCGATCCAGACATCAGATGGGCGGAAACCAGCGCTTGGCGAGTATCCTATCTAAGCAGGTTTTTTTCAATGCAGACGGCAACTTCCCGGGACGCACCGCACGGTGTACGTCAAGTCGCGATCGGCCCGGAGCGCGACGGCCAGCGGATCGACAACGCCTTGATGACCCTGCTCAAGGGCGTCCCCAAGAGCATGATTTACCGGCTGTTGCGTACCGGCCAGGTGCGCGTGAACGGCAAGCGGGCCAAACCGGATACCCGTCTCGCCGACGGTGATACGCTGCGCATTCCGCCCGTGCGGACGGCTGAGCGACCCGAGGGCGTTGGACCGCCCGCAGGTCAGATGGCCGAAGTGACCGAAGCGGTCATTTTCGAGGACAAGCATTTCCTGGTCATCGACAAACCGGCCGGCGTGGCGAGTCACGGGGGCAGCGGGGTCAGCCACGGGGTGATCGAACTGCTGCGTGCGGCCAGACCGCAGGAGCACCTGGAATTGGTGCATCGGCTGGATCGCGATACCAGTGGTGTCCTGGTGCTGGCCAAAAGCCGCGTCGGGCTGATCGGCCTGCAAGCGGCCATCCGTGCCGGCGAGGTCACCAAACAGTACCTCTGCCTGGTGCTGGGCCACCCGTCCAAGGCCAAGTTCGACGTCAACGCACCGCTGCTGAAATCGGTCATGCAGGGCGGCGAACGGATGGTGCGGGTCGCCGACAGTGGCAAGCCTTCGCTGACCTTCTTTCGCGAGATGGAGCAATACCCCAGCGCCCGCCTCATGCAAGCCGCCCTGGGCACTGGTCGCACCCACCAGATTCGCGTGCATGCGGCGCATATCGGCCATCCACTGGCCGGCGATCCGAAGTACGGCGATCGCGAAATGAACAAGCGCTATCGCGAAATGGGCCTGCATCGCATGTTCCTGCACGCCTCGCACATGAGTTTTGACCTGGGCGAACGCGCCTACAGCTTTTCCGCCCCGTTGCCGGGAGACCTGAAGGATTTTCTCGATACGCTGGCCGTCAAGGGCAAGCGGCTGGTTTATACGCGGGAGAAGTCGCGCACCGACTTTTGATCAGTGCGCCAGCATGGCTTCGACCCGCGCCGCGCAAATGAAGTCGTTCCGCGACAGGCCGCCCACGTCATGGGTCGACCATTGCACGAGGCAATGACCATAGCCCGCCTCCAGATCGGGGTGGTGGTCTTCTTGATTGGCCATGAAACCCACCGCATTGATGAAGCCCAGCGTGTGGTGGAAATCCTTGAACTTGAAGTCCTTGGCGATGGCCTTGCCATGGTCGCGCAACTCCCAACCCGGCAGGCCTTGCAACATTTTTGCCACTTCGTCGGCGCCCAGCGCATGTTCCTTGCCCTTGCGCGGTTGGCAGTGCTCGGTCGACAAATCGTTTGCGTTCATGCGGTACTCCTTGCAGGCCCGGGGCGAGAGTGAAGAGGGTCGAAGTTGCGCGGGCAAAAGTCAAAGTGCCCGCGGCGTCCGCGCATTTGTAGTGAAACAGGACTAAAATGGTGCTGATTAGCCGGCGCGACCAGCCGGCCCCGACGGATGAACGCGGAGCCAAGCATGATCGATATTTCCGAACGCGCGCAGCAACACTTCCTGCGCCTGCTCGACCAACAGGACATCGATGGTCTCGGCATCCGACTGCGGGTGACGGCGCCGGGTACGCCGGCAGCCAATTGCGAGCTTGAGTTCTGCGAGCCGGGCGATCTCGCCGGTGGCGAGTGGACGATCGAGTGCACCGGCTTCGAGTTTCATATCGACGGGGACAGCGCCATTTGGCTGGACCAGGCCAGCATCGACTTCGAGCCGAATGCCACCGGCGGCCAGCTCAATATCCGCGCGCCGAAAATCAAGGGCGTTGTACCTGGTGTGGACGCGGGGGTGATCGAGCGCGTGCGGTTCGTGCTGGAATCGGAGATCAATCCCAAGCTGGCCGCGCACGGCGGTCGCGCGACACTGCTGGAGGTCGATGCCGATTGCGCCGTGGTATTGCAGTTCGGTGGCGGCTGCCATGGCTGCGGCATGGTCGATGTGACCCTGAAGCAGGGCGTCGAAAAGACCTTGCGCGAACGCGTGCCGGAAATCACCGCGGTGCGGGATGCCACCGATCACACGGGTGGCGAGAAACCTTATTACAAGAAGGCCGAGGGGAAATCGGCGATGGCCTGATCGTGCCGCGTGGATCGCGGGCAGAAAAAAGGCCCGCGACGCGGGCCTTCTTCTGCTGCGCGGACAGGCTGGTCAGTCGCCGCTGATGTGACCTTTCAGCGTATCGAGCTTGCTCGGCAGGCTGGAGAAATACGTCGAAACATCCTCGATGTCCTGGTCGGACAGGGTAGCCACCATGCCCTTCATGATCGGGTTGTCGCGCTGGCCATCCTTGTATTCGTGCAACACGTGTTGCAGGTAGAGGTTGTATTGACCGGCCAGGCGCGGGTACTGCGGATCCACCGCATTGCCGTCGGTGCCGTGACAGGCAAAGCAGGTCGCGGCCTTGGTCTTGCCGGCAGCAGCGTTGCCATCGGCCAGCGAAGGGGCGGATGCAAACGCCAGCACGGCGCCGAACGAAATCACGATAAGCGCATTTTTCATGCGGGGTTCCTTGGCAACTACTTGGCGGCGAGGCTGGAGAGGTAGGCGGCGATGTTCTGGATGTCCGTGTCGGACAAGCTTTCCGCCTGCGCATCCATCGTCGGATGCTTGCGGTCGCCACTCTTGTAGCCGTGCAGCGCATTGACGATGTACTGCTCGTTCTGGCCGGCGATCTTCGGCACCGGGTATTGCGGGTACGCGTTGGTGTAACCGGGTACACCGTGACAGCCCGCGCAGGTGTAGACCAGCATGCGTCCGGCGGCCTTGTCCCCTTGGGCGTGAACGCTGGTGACAGCGAGGAGTGCCGTGGCTGCAACCAGGCCAAGCATGTGCAATCGAGTCATCGAGATCATTCCCACTAATACGCCGCGACTTAGGTGATGCAACCCGGACAAGTATAGACGTTGCGTTCACACCTGAACAACACTTGGTGCGCAGGTGGCGACGGATTCGCCGCCGCTCACGCCGCCCGAAGGATCATTCTCACGTCTCTTTGGCGCGCGCTTCGCCAACGCCCGAAGGCCGCACATGAACGCCCGGACGGGATTGCCGTCATCGCGATTGCGGTCCTGCTCATCGGCCCCATATACTTGTGTGAGTCAAATCGTTTTCCCCGGGGGTGTCCTGGCTTCGACGGGGGTAGTGAGATGACTTGGTGCATGCCGAGGGGGCAGCTTTCCTCGTAAATCCAGCAGCAAACTCATAGTTGCCAACGACGACAACTACGCTCTCGCCGCTTAAGGCGTAAGCCCCGAACCCACTTGTGCTCATGCTCGTCGGTGTAGGGTCATTATCATGAGATCGCCGAACGCTGCCGCCTGGCGGTTCTAGGTCAAATCAATCAGGCTGGTTCCGCGGTGCGTTTTGCCCACCGTACTTGTCGCGGAACGAGATCGAACGGCGGGCTAAGCATGTAGATCCGGGCATTGAACACCTTCGGACGCGGGTTCGACTCCCGCCACCTCCACCATTTCAAGCTCCAACGCAGTCCAACGAAGGCCGGTAACCCTAGCAACAGCAAAGGTTCCGGCCTTTTTTGTGCGATGACTTCTGCGGCGACTGATTTGGCCTGCCCGATTCCACTGGAACTCCTGGAACGCCCATGGAGTTCTACTGGTACCAGCAGCGCCGGTTGCAGGTTTTGCCTGCCCGAACCGTTCCTGTTGAGCGATGCCAGGAAAGGCTGCCGGTCAGTTCGCCTTGCGCCAGTTGACCTTCAGCACACTGTCGTTTTCCTTGACCGGTTCGGAAAGATTCGCGTTGCCCGCTCCGGTCATCGTGATGAGCGATGCGGCGGCGAGGTTGTCGATGTTCAGGCTGCCGCCGGTGATGCACTCGTCGAAGTAGCACGCGGCATAGTCGGTCAGATTGGCCACCGAACCATTCACGGTGGGGCGCTCCACGATCCACTCGGCGACGTTCCCGGTCAGCGCGGTGCGGCTTGGCGCCGTGATGTCGAAGCGCGTTCCCACGCCCGTCGACTGGTTGCTGAAGCTCACCGTCGCGTGCGTGGTGGAGTCGGCGCAGATCAGGCAGTACATGACGTCGCCGGGCGAAACCGGCAGGTTCGAAATCTTGACCTCGCCCGCCGGAAACCACTCCCACCAGGCGTAGACCTGCTTCGCGGTGATGAACAGGATTCTGGTGATCTGGGTTTCGGTTCCGGCTTGCAGCACGTCGGAGGAATTCCAGCCGTCGATGCCCACCCATTCGGACGCAAAGAAGGTGCCGTCGCTCGGCGCATTCGGACTTGGGACGGTCCACTGCCCGCCGACGAAGCGGTACGGCTTGTTCGCCGGCGCGAAGACGGCGGCGCCCGACCAGTTCGAGGACGTCGCGTTTGATACCAGGCGCTGGGCCGCCTTCGCGCGCTTGGCGCGGCCGGCACCACCCTGGCGCATCGGTCCGTGAGTGATGTTCTCGTGATGTTCGAACTCGGGCGCAATCCACAGCCGGGTGCGGCCCACCACGCGTTCCCAGAGCTGCGCCAGACCCGGTTCGGTCCTGGCGTCCGGCCGCCGCGGGAGGCGATTCGCGGCCAATTGGCGCGCCGTTGCGGTCAGCGGATTGAAGCCTTCGGGCAGCGCTCCGAAGCCCTTCACCCGGAAACCCTTCGACGTCAGCGTCGATGGCACCGGCGCCATCTGCTGGCCACGGGGCCCTTTCACCGATCCAGATTTCTGTGGTTTGCGGGTGCGTTTGGTTGCCATGGTTTCTTGTCCTGTTCGTGGCGCGCGGGAAAAACGGGGACTGGAACGCTTCCTTCAATCCAGCCGCATTCGCCCTGCGCAAAGTGGTTGGCCGGCTTCAGGATTCCTCTACCGACGCCGGCGGGCAGCAGCGGTATTCCTGTGATTTCTCGAGCAGGGTGATCTGTTTCTGCAGCAGATCGTTTTCCAGCTTTTTCCTTTCGACATCGAGTTCGATGGATTTCAGCCGGGTGGCTTCGCACACGTTGCAATCGTCGAGACAGCCCTTGACCAGGATGCCCGGCGTCGGCAGCGACGACTGCCGCACGAACGAATAGCGCTTCTGCGCTTCGGTGGACACGTTGCCGTTCTTGTCGAGCAACCCTTCCTTCAGCAGTTCCTGTTGCACCTGCTTGAGCGCTTGCGTGCGCACGGCGGCAGCCAGCACGGGGATTTGCAGCCGGAATGCCGTGGCGACGGCGAGCCGGTCGTTGCCGCCGGGAACGTGGGTTGCGGCTTCCAGATAGCTCGCCTGACGTGTGGGGTCGGTGGACAGTACGCCGTTCGAGAGCACGCCCACGCCCGTGCTCGGCGAAAGCGGATTGGCCGCGACGCGGGTGAAGTCGTTGGCCGGGTCGGTATCCATCATCACGCGCAGGTCGACGGATTCGAGCGTGTAGCTGATCGTCTGGGTCTTGTTGATCTGGTAGAAGAAGAACGTCACCGCGTGACAATCGTTGTTGTTCTGGAACTCGCGCGAGGCGGATTCGTAGTGGTCCTGCGATTCGCTCGCGGTGTGGGTGCGGCTCTCCGACTCGCCGATCGAGACGCTGGATGCCTTGCGCACGCCCATTTCCGTTGCGTGCGATGACGCCTGTGCGTGCTGGCTGTGCTCGCCGAGGAAGTCCGCGACGGAATTCGAATCGAAATTGCCGCTCATGCTGGCCGAACCACCCAGTCCGAAGATGTTCACGCCGGCGTCCGCCTTGCCGTCCACGTGGGAATGCGACTGGTTGCTGGAATGTGCCTCGTCGCGCGAGTTCACGTCGAACAGCGAATCGCTCATCTGCTGCATGAAGAACGATTCTTCCGAAGACTGCGAATTGCGATAACCGAACTTGCTATCGGTATCGAAGGTGAACTTGGAACGGCGGTCCGAGGTGAACAACCGCACCTTCTCGCCCGGCAGCAACGTGGTGGTGTAGAGCACGTCGCCGAGGGCGAGTGGCCCCCGGCAGCGCTGCAGGTGGAAATGCAGCTTGACCTCGACCGGAATGCTCTGTGCGGGCACGCCGGCGGGTGTCTGCGTGCCGACCGCGGTCGGGTAGGTCAGGCGGTAGAAAAAATCGAGTTCGTCACAGACATCGTCCGGCGCGAGTGGCGGACAGCACGGCACGGTCTGCTTGCGGGTTTCGGTCTGGGTGGCCATGGCGAATCTCCTGTTAACGGTGGAATGACTCCGTACGTGGCTCATGCGTGGCGGCGGAAGATCCCTTTCTTGAGCAAGCCGGCGACGTCGCGGGCGTCCACGGGCTGGACGGAACGCGCGGCGGCGAACTGGTAAGTGCGACCGCTGCCGGCGCCGCGCACCACGATGGGCGCCGCGCCGATATAACGCACCATGGCGACGGGCTTCTGCGCCGCGGCAACGATGGCGCGCCCAAAGCCGACCACGGTAGGCGGCCGTACGCCAGGCAGTTTCGGTGTCGCCGCCTGACTAGCCCTCAGGTTCGCCCGGCCTTGGCCGCAACACGTCATGATCGTTGCACTCCGGAAAATTCGGGGCACGCAACTGCAGTTCCGCGGGTTCCCGGCCGAGACGCTCGAGCAGACATGCCGCGCCGGAAAGAGCGAGCCACACCAGGATCCACGTTCCAATCGAGTGGGTCACCACGAAGGTGAATGGCGCGGCGATCCACAGCGACAGGCACTGAAAACAATCCATCAACTTGCCTGCCGTACTCGTACCCAACTCGGCGCGCAGTTTCAGTATCGAGTCGAATGGACCGTCCTCTTCCGCCAGCAGGTGCGTGACGCGCCAGGTCGCGAGGATCGCCAGGGTGAAACTCAAGATCGGACTCCATGCGTCCATGATTCTCGTACTCGCACCGCTTCATGTCCGTGTCCCCTTTCGCTTGCTTTTTCGCGTTGCCGCTCCGTACCCGGTCATGCGATTTCCGCTTTCCGGTCCGAGCAAATGCCGGGACACAGGTCGGGACGCAGCACCGTGAATGAGAGTTCGAACTGGTTGGCGTGCGTCACGCTCGGATCGGAACAGCCGTTGGTGGTGCGCTTCCATGCCCATAGACGCAGCAGGTAGGCACAGCATTCGGGGAAGTCCGAACCGCGCAGGCTGACCTTGAAGTCACCGCCGTACCACAACGCCCTCGGTGCACCCTGCGCCAGCGCCTGGCTGTAACTCGGGCCCGTTTCAATCGTCGGATCGGGTTGCAGCGTGCCGACGCCGCCGGCGGCATCCACGTACAGCGGTGCGGTGATGTAGAACGCCTGATTGGCGCCGTACTCGGCACGCATCCAGTAACCGCCCAAATGTCCGTCCTGAACGGTGGCGGGGCAGGTCACGCTGAAGTGGATGGTGAGCGTGTCGGTCGGTTCCAGCCGCGCGATGTCGCAGGCCGAAACGCACTCCTGGCCGGGCAGACCTTCGTTCTTCCAGATCTCGCGGATGTAGCAGTCGGGCTCGACCGTGCACGCATGGATGATGCCGCCACAGGCATGCGGGATCTTGCACGGCAGCAGTGGTGTCGGTCCCGGATGCGTCTGCGCCTGGTTGTCGATGCGCAGGTACACGCGCTCGGCCGACTCTTCGCCGCAGGTCGGAAGGATGCGCTCGCTTGCGGCGATCAGGTTGTCGGCGGCGTCCGCGGCAAACCCGTCGCACTGCAACTGGTACAGCGCATCGGGCGTGAGTCCCGGCTGGGTCGTGTCGAAATAGAACAGCGTGGCGTAATCGTTCCAGATCACCTGCCCGCCGAAACGCGGGATCCCCGGGTTGAGGTCTTCGTAGTGATGGCGGCTGATGATCACCATCTGCCCGTTCTTGAGCGTCGGATTGAACGCGACGGGCACGAACGTCGTGCCATCCCAGTAGCTGCGCGTGAATCCGCCGAACGCCGGACTCGGCAGATCGGCCCACGGGCCGCCGTCCCGGGAATATTGCACCTTGAAATAATCCACGTCCCAGCCGACGCCGCCCTGGATTTGCAACGATCCGTAGAACGGGTTGTCCTTCCATGGATCGCTCGCTGCCGCGGTGGTGCGGGCGAAACCGCGCAGGTCGGGCGGGCCGCCGTCGGCACTGATCTGGTCGACGGGCGTGCAGCCGACCCAGGTGAGTTTCAGGCATTCCGGACATTCCGGATCGCGACAGGTTGGAATGCAGCAGGCCAGTTCGTTGGCGATCAACGTGACGTTGAGCGTGGTCGGGATGTCCCAGCGCGTCTGCGCGTTGGTTTCCGCGTAGATCACGCTGACGCGGTCGCCGCAGCGCTGGGTGGCGCGGAACACCACGTCCGGCGCGCAGTCGCTCCAGTTCCACCACGGCCAGATGCGCAGCGCCGCCAGTTCTGCTGAAGGCGGCAGCACCGCGCGCAGGGCGTCCGCCGACATGCCGGTGGAAGGTTGCTGCAGGGCGGACAGCGACAGCGCGCCTTGCGTGGCGGCGGCCAGCACGGCGCCCGGCAGGCTGGCGGCGCCGCCCAGCATGCGCTGGAAAATCGTTGGATCCGGGTCAGGACCCGGCGAGATTGGCGGGATGGGGGGTTGCGCGGTGGCCAGCAATTGCTGGATGCGCGCCGCGATGTCGGGGTCGATCGCCGGATTCGCCCGCAGCCATGGCAGCCAGCGCAGGCAGCACCAGCGGAAGGTCATGTGGAAGTTGCCGTTGATGTCCGTGGTTGCACTGGTGATCACATCGCGCCAGTACCACCACCAGAAGCGGTCCACGTCAGAGGCTTCGACCACCGCGCCCGGCACCGGTTCGTCACAGAACGTCCAGCGGCGCTGGCTGGGATCGAAATGCCAGTGGCGGCAGACGATGCGCCCGTTGATCGTGTAGGTGCGGCAGCAGACCAGCCAGCATTGGTAGATGGCAGGGTCGACTGCGATACGTCCGAGCTTCAACTCGGCGGTTCTCGATGCCGTGGCTTTCGTCGCGGAACGTGCCTCGGCGGGTCTGGATACCGCGGCTTTCGCCGCCGAACGTTCCTTGACGGACGCGAATTCGATTACCTGTCTGACAGTATCGATCGCCAGCAATTCGTGATCGACCACGTTGGGGCCGACCAGCAACGTGACCGGACAGGGCAGGCCCGCGCCTGGCAAGACCGGTGGCTCCAATTCGATCTCGAACGGCAACCGCTTCTGCCGTGCGCTCCCGGCCTTGAGAACGGTTGAAGCGAGAACGCTGCCGTCGCGTACGACGGCAACGCGCAAATCCAGATCGGAATCGAGCTGTTCGTCCGCTATCTGACTCAGATCGAGTTCGCCGGTGATTCCGATCATGGCCGCCTCCCACGCCACCGCAGGGCGCGATCGTTCCAGATGGGGAGGGCGAGCATGGCTCGTAGTCGCGCGGGACAGTTAGAACCTAGATGCGCGCGACTAGAACGATTTTGCTCGAGGCCGGCAAGTCTTCATGTCCGTGCAGTTTGCGCAGGCAGCTGAAGGTTGCGCTGGTAGTGAGTGGCAGGCATGCCGACGATGCGCCTGAACACCCGTCCGAAATGGGAAAGGTCGTTGAAGCCGACGGCGTACGCCACCTGCGAAACTGACGCTTGCGGTTCGGCGAGGAAATCTCTCGCCTTGGCGATCCGGTACTGCAGCAGGAAGCGCCGGAACGAGATGCCCTGTTCGCGGTGAAACAGGCGGCTGAACGCCGACTCGGACAGATGGCAAAGCCGCGCGATGGTTTCGATCCGACACGCTTCCGCGTAGTGCTCGCTGATGTAGGCGACGGCGGGCGCCGTATGCGGTGCGGCGATCAGCGGTCTGCGCAGGTGCCCCGTAGGTGCGATCAGATCGGACGGAAAAGGCCGGACCACCCAGCCATCGTCCGCTGCCGTCCTGCTGGCGCATGTGCCGCATCGATGAGCTGGGCGAGCGTCCTTTCGTCAATCGGCTTGACCCGGTAATCCCAGACGCGCGAGCGAAACGCCCACACCGCCAAGGCCTCGGAGTGAAACTCCGTGAGCATCAACAGCGGCAGCGCGGGGAATTGGCGCCTCGTCAGCGGCACGGCCCGGAGTCGTACCTGGTCGGGATAGTCGTATTCGATGCAGATGAAATGCGGTCGGTGCCCGCGAACAGCCGAGGCGATCGCTTCGGTCATGGTTATGCGCACGATATCGCAGTCGGCTTGCGCGTCCACAAAGAGGCCATGCGCATGCGGCATCCGGCAAAAGTCGATCCAGACCGCGCGGGAGGTCGCCATGGGCTGCACCGTCCACGTATTCACCCCTGCGCGGAAATCATGGCCCCTGCATCGGCGCCTGTCCAGAAATGTGAGCCGAGGATGCTGGATCTCGTGGCGGTCGACGCACATGGCGCCGGCATGGATTTTCGGTTCCGAGCACGCACACCATCATCATCGATGGCGGCTGAGCAAGCTGGAAGGGTGCAGTCGACCTGAACGGATGTCGGAAAGGTGTACGGACACGTTCTCTGCCGATCCGAGAGCTCATCACGAAAGCGCGCAACTTCCGGCAACGTCCCGGCAGTGTCTCTTCTGGTGCGACGGGCAGCTGCCAGCATCGGCGTCGGGGAAGGCAAACCAGGAGCAAGACCATGACCGTACTCACCGACCGTTTCAGTCGCGCTGTCGACTATGCCCGCATCGCCCACGCCGCCCAGGTGCGCAAGGGCTCCGACATCTCGTACCTTTACCACCTGCTTGGCGTGGCCAGCCTGGTGATCGAATTTGGCGGCAACGAGGACCAGGCCATCGCCGGCCTGTTGCACGACACCATCGAGGATTGCGGCGCCGCGCATGAACCGATGATTCGCGCGCAGTTCGGTGCGGATGTCGTCGGGATCGTGGCGGATTGCACCGACGGCTCCGCCGAAGGCAAGGCCAGCCATACCGACCCGGAAGCGAAGCGCCGCGACTGGACCGAACGCAAGCTCGCCTACCTCATGCACCTGAAAGCCGTGCCGGAGGCGACCCTGCTGGTCTCTGCCTGCGACAAACTGCACAACGCCCGCGCCATCGTGCAGGACCTGGAAAACCCCGAAATTGGCACCCGCGTGTTCGACCGCTTCACCGGCGGCCGCGAGGGCACGCTCGGCTACTACCAGGCGCTGGCGGAAATTTTCATGGCGCGCGGGGTGAAGGGCCGCCAAGGTGCTCGACGGCACGGTGGACTGGATGCACGAGTTGGCCGGGGCAGGGGAGCGCAGGGCGCTTGCGGGATAATTGCCGCGTCAGCCATCTGCTCAAGCAGCAAGCTGCTTGAATGAAGCTTTGATGCAGCAGGTTGCAACAAAGGCAAGGAGCAGGGCGAAATTCGGGGTGGCGGCTCGACGTTTCGCCTCCCCGCTCGACGAATCCCGGTAAAGATCCGTGCCCTCGGCCTATTTCAAATGCTGGCTCATCCAGCCGACCCAGCGGCGATAGACGTCGGTGGTGCGCACGATGTCCTTCGGGAAATGCGTGTCCACCGGATAGGCATAGAACTCCACCGGCACGCCGTTGTCGCGCAGCGCGTGGTACCACTCGTAGCTGTTCACCAGCGGCACGTTGGGGTCGCCTACGTCGCCCATGATCAAGGTGGGCGCGGTCACGTTGTGAGCCGCGGCGATCGGTGATTGTTGGCGCCAGATGTCGTGGTCCTTCGCCTTCCAAGGCGAGCCGCCGAAGAAATACAGGTCACCGGTCTGGTAGTACGAGACGGTGTAGTCCATCACCCAGTCGGTCAGCGCCGCGCCGGTCACGGCGGCCTTCCACGCGGACGGGTAATGCCCGCTCAGCCAGGCGCTCATGTAGCCGCCGTATGACCAGCCGCTGACGCCGATGCGGCTGGGGTCGACCATGCCCAGCTTCTCCACGGCCGCCAGGCCCGCCATCACGTCCTTGCCGGGGCCGTCGCCAGTGTCGCGGTAGATGGCGTGCTGGTAGGCGTCGCCCAGGTTGGTGCTGCCGCGGTAGTTCGGCTGGAACACGATGAATCCGGCAGCCGCCAGCAATTGCGGCAGCGGCGAGAACTGCACGGTGGAAGCGGCTTCGGGACCGCCGTGGATCACCAGCACCAGCGGATATTGCTGCCCGCGCTGAAAGCCGACCGGGTAGGTCAGCACGCCGTCCTCGTGGAAACCATCGGGACCCTGCCAGTCGATCGATTCGGTGCGGCCCAGCGTGAGATGGTCGACGAAGGCGTTGAGGTTCGTCAGTCGCCGCGGCTTGGAGCTGGTCGAGGTCATCACATACAGCTCGCCCGGATGGCTGGCGGTACTGCCGAGGAAGGCCAGTGCGCCGGTCTTTGCCACGCTGACGTCGTCGCCGGGCTCCACCTCGCCCAGGTCAAGTTTGCTGGCGTTGCCCGACAGTGGTTGCCGCCACAGCACGGCGTGGGTGCCCTCTCCGCCGGCCAGCAGCAGCGCCTTGCCGTTCGGCAGCCACGCGTAGTTGTTGAAATTGCGCGCCAGCGCCTGGGTCGCATCGCGAATGCGTCCGTCGACCGATACGTAGACGGCATTGCCGTTGTTCTGATCGCCACCACGCGGCCGCACGAAGGCGAGAACGTTGCCGCTCGGCGCGTAGCGCGGATCCATTGCGGTCTGATCTGTCACCAGCGTGTGTGGTGCGCCGCCGCCGACGTCCACCGTGTCGATCACCGAGTGAAAGGATGGTCCCCAGTACGGACCGGGAAAGCGCGTGAATGCAATGCTGCGGCCGTCGCGACTCCACGTTGGTTCCGGCGCACTGTCCTGCTGGTCAGTCTGCAGGCTGAAACTGCCCTCGGTCAGCCGTTTGGCAGTGCCGCCGGCACTGGGGACCAGCCACAGGTGCGAGGGCGTCAGTGCCGCGCGGGTGAGGAAGTGGTTGTCGGTGACCTGGAACGCATCGTCGTGCGCCTTGATCGCCTTGGCGTTCGGGGCTTCGTCCGCGGTGATGTAGGCGATTTGTTGCCCATCCGGGCTCCAGCTGTAGGACTCCACGCCATGTTTGGCTTCGGTGATACGCATGGCATCGCCGCCACTCATCGGCATCACGTAGAGCTGGCCCTGTTTGCTCTTGCCATCCTTGGCGATGAAGGCCAGCCGGCTGCCGTCGGGCGACCAGCGTGGCGCGCCGAGTTCCTCGCGCTTCCACGTCAGCGCTCGCCGGGCGCCGCTGGCGACCTCCACCAGGTCGATCTCCTGCTGGCTCTTGTCGGTCTTGAAATCAGGCGTGGAGACGATCACTGCGATGTGCTTGCCATCGGGCGAGATCTGCGGCTCGCTGAGGCGCACGATCTTCTGCAGGTCGCTCAACTGAAACGCCGGGGCCGTGCCGGCGGCGGGCGAAGGGACGGGGACGAGCAGCAGGCAACAGAATGCGAACGCCGCAAAGCCGATTGATTTCATGAGGTCCCCGACTGATTGATGGTGGGCGCGACAGCGCGCATCGCGTCGCAGGCACGGCGAAACCCGGCTACTTTACGCCGATGGCGCGACGAACCGGGACAATCGCACGGCTGGCGTGCGCCATCAGGACACGGGGAGGCTGCCTTGGACGCATCGACACTGTGGTGGGGACTGCTGTTCGGCTCGATCGGACTGGGCTATTTCGTCTATGGCAGGAAACAACGCGCGATCGTGCCGCTGGTGTGCGGCATCGCGTTGATGTTGTTTCCCTATGTCGTCAGCGGCACCACCTGGATCGTCGTCATCGGTGTGGCGCTGATGCTGGTGCCCCGTTTCGCAAGAATCTAGCCGGGTTCCGATTCATTCGACACCGATGGGTCGAGCCCACCGGGCTGGCACCGGCGTCGACCCCGCTGCATCGATCGTCACAGTGCCGACAGGAAGGCCGCCAGATCGCTCTTTTGTTGCGCGCTCATGCCGATGTTGAAACGGGTGTCGTAGAAATTGAGCACGTCCGTGAGCGTTGCTGCCGAACCGTTGTGGAAGTAGGGCGCGCGCGCCGCCAGCCCGCGCAGGATCGGACCCTTGAACTTGCCGATGTCGGCCCACTTGCCGCTGATCATGGCCAGTCCGGGATCGGTGGTCTGCACGACTTCACCGGTGCTGTAGCGGGTCAACGTGTACAGCGGCAGGTCCGGCGTACGCCGGTTCGCGTCGGCAATGCCGATGTTGACGGGCAGCGCCACCGAGTGGTTGCCGATGTTCGGCGTGTCGTGGCAGCTCGTGCAGCTGCCGGGGATGACCGCTGCGCCGGTGACGTCGTTCAGCCCGGCCACGCCGCTGATGCTGATGGGCATGCTGTTGAAGAGTTGCTCGCCCCGAGCGATGGCGGCGCGTGCACGGTCGCGTGGATCGTGGCTCCGGTTCGCATCCGGGTCGTTCCAGTCGTCGAACAGACGCATCGCCGAGGCGTCGAACGGCGCTTCGGCGGGATCGCCACCGAGCACATCGTTGATGCCCACCCAGAAGCGCTGTTGCGCAAGGATGTCGGCGCCGCCCATGCCGTCGTCGCGGTTGAGGCGTCCGGCCTGGTTGTCGATCAGCTGTGCGGTGACAAGGTGCAATTCGAAGTCGACGATCTGCTTGAGGACGGCGTCGCCGGGGGCGGTAACGGCCTGCGCATGACCGAGAGTCGCGTTGCGGGCCTGCGAGGTCAGGCTGGCCTTGATGTCGGCGATATTGATGCCGGCATCCATCGGCGGCTTGAACGGGGCGAAGGTTTCCCGACCGTCCCACATCATCGCGGTGGCCCAGATCAGATTGGTGGCCGGCAGCGGGCGACGAAACAACGACAACTCGCGCGCACTGGCGTAGCCATAGGGATCGTCAACCCTGGTCAGCGCGAATTCCGCGTGCGCGGGCATCGGCAGGCCGATACGCAGCACGCCGCGGGCTATCAGCATGGCGTAGGCGCTACGTCGCGCGTAGACGCTGGACACGTCCGCCAGCGGCGAGACCGCGCCGTCGACCGGGGCGAAGATCGGATCGTTGCCGCTGGTCTGGTTGAAGCGCTGGCGTATCTCCGCGGCGGAGATCGTCCAGCCCTCGGCTTGGCGGTGGCAGGAGTTGCAGGAGCGACCATTGCTGCCGAGGCTCTGGAAGAATGGATTGCTGCTGTCGATGCTGCCGGTCGGCGTGTTGGTCTGCAGCGAACCGGAGGGATCGGCGGTGATCAGTTGGTCGGCGCGTTGCGCCCGATCATGGCTGTCCTGCGCGCTTGCAGCGCTTGCGCTTGCGAGCAGGAGGATCGCGGCCGTGGCGATCAGTCGCCGGCACACGGTGGAGCGGATGAAGCGTTGATGGAACATGGCGGCTTGTCTCCCCAGGTTTGACGTTGCGCACCCGCACTCGCTACGGGTGGCTACTACGCAAAACACCGTGGGCGCCGGAATTGCGACATGCGGTCGACGCGCCCTGCAGGCCAGCCGGCGCGGGCGCGCTGGCGAGTCTTGCGCCGTGGACGGGGAGAGGAGACCCAGTCAGTTCAACAGGGCGCCGCACGGCGCCATGGGGCGGCGCAACGCGGCCTGCGCGCTGGCCAGTTCAGGGTGCCTGCCAAGGTCGTTTGCATTGATGGTCGCGCGCGCGGCCCGCACCTGTGCCGAGGCCTCGGTGCAATCGCCACTGCGTGCTGCGGCGACGGCGAGCCACAACTGCGCGGCGAGTCGGCGCGGGTGGCTCGTTGGCAATTCGCCACTGGCGCTCCGGATCGCAGCTGCCAGTCGGGTCCTGGCATGGCCCGCGTCGCCGTGCTCCAGCTCGACTTGTGCCAGCAAGGTGCGTACCCACAACAGTTGCGGGTCGGCGCGAGATGCGACCGCGGCGAGATCGTGATCTACCGTCGCCTGGAGATGGTCCGGGCATTGCGGACCGGGAGATTCGGAGCAGGCCAGCAGCAGGCGTGCCTCGGCGATCAGAGGCGGCACTTTGTAGTGGCGCGTGCGCAGGCCGGTGATCGCGTCGGGAAGCCGCTCGCGTGCCAGCACGGGGTTGCCTTGCAGCAAGGCGATGCCCGCCAGTTCGCTGTCCACGCGGCCGATCCGCATGCGGTTCGCCGTGGCGCTGCCGTACTGCTTGCGCGCGGCTTCGAGCAGGCTTTTCGCGCTGACCAGATCGCCTGCCTCGATCGCACCGATGGCAGTCGCTTCCAGGGAATCGCCGTGCAACGGGGTGTCTGCGCCAAAGCCGCCGGCGGACCACGACCGGGCCAGCTGGCAACGCGCTTTTGCACTGGCGACATCCGCGCGCAGGCCTTCCAGGGCGCAGGCTTTTTGTGCGGCATACACCTGGGTGAGTTGCGGCTGCAAGCCGTTGCGCGCGTACGTCGCCAGCGTCTGGGCGAACAGCCCGTGTGCCTGTGTCCAATGGCCGGCGCGGTATTCGGACGAGGCCAGGCCGGACAGCGCCAGGGTCGTTTCATTGCTGGACTCGCCGAAATGCGCGAGCTCGAACTGCCAGGTCTTGCGCCACATCCGGCTCGCCTCCTCGTAGCGTTCCAGCCCTTCCAGTGCAGAGGCAACATCGTTGTAGCCAACGCCGACCCGCGGATCGTCCGCTCCCCAGGTGGCGATTTCCTCGGCCAGCGCTGCGCGGGCGAGCTGCAGCGCGACCTCGCCATGCCCTTCACTGTTTTCGACCGCGCCGAGCGGGCCGAGCAGATCGATCAAGGCTTCACCACGGATGCCCTGGGCCAGCATGCGCCGGTGAGCCAGGCGCAGATCGGCGCCGCCGGCTGCGTAGTCTTCCATGCGCACCGCCGCATAGCCGCGTGCGGTGAGCGCGCGGATCGCGTCGAGGTCGGTCGGCGCCAGCGTGCGTTCGGACAGTGCGACCGCCTGGTTCGCCAATCTGCGCGATTGCGCCAGGTCGCCAAGGTTCTCGTACAGGCGCGAAAACATCGCCAGCAGGTCCACGCGGCCGCCGGCATCCATCTGCGGCGAGTTGTCGAGGTTCGCGACGCCGCGGTCCAGCAATTCGCGCAGGCTGGGCTGCCTGGAGGTGGCGATGCCGTAGCGAACTGGCGCAAACAGGCTTTCGACGAAATCCCGCGCCATGTTCGCGCGTGCGGCCTGCTGTCGAGCCACGTGCGTCTGCCACAGCGCGATCGAGAGGGAGACCAGCACGGCCAGCATGAATACGGCGGTGATGGCAACGCCGCCGCGATGGCGGCCGATGAACTTGCCTGCCCGGTACAGGCGCGATGGCGGATGCGCCCGTACCGGCTGTTGATCCAGGTGCCGTTCGATGTCCTCGGCGAGCGCACCGGCCGACGCGTAACGCTGCTCGGGGCTGGCGGCGGTGGCCTTCAGCACGATGTTGTCGAGGTCGCCGCGCAGCTGGTGCCGCAGCACGGGCAGCGTGGCGGCTGCCGGTCCCGCGGGAGAGGTGCTGGCGGGAGAAGTGGGCCTGATCCGCGACGATGGCGAGCTGCCATGGCCGTTGGCCCGCCGTTGTCCGGTGAGCAGTTCGTCGAGCAGGACGCCCAGTGCGTAGACGTCGGTGGCGGTGGTGATCGGCTCGCCGGTGAACTGTTCCGGCGCGGCATAGGCGGGAGTAAGCGCCTGGTGCCGGGTGCGAATGACGTCATCGATGCCGTCGTCGAGCAGGGTGGCGATGCCGAAATCGAGCAGCTTGACCTCGCCTTCGGCGTTGACCAGCACGTTGGAAGGTTTCAGGTCGCGATGCACGATCAAGGCGCGGTGGGCGGCCTCGACCGCGCGACAGACCTTGAGGAACAACAGCAAGCGCTGACGCAAGTGCAAGCTGCGGTCGCGCGCGTAGTCCGTGATCGGCACGCCGTCGACCAGCTCCAGCACGATATAGGCGAGGCCATGCTCGGAGATGCCGCCTTCGATCAGGCGTGCGATACCCGGGTGGCGCAGGCGCGTCAATGCCTCGCGTTCGCGCCGGAACTGGTCTTGCGCGGCCTGGGTGTAAAGGCCCCGGGCCAGCAACTTGAGCGCAACCTCCTGGCGTACGCCGGCCTGCTGGCGGGAGGCGCGAAAGACTGTGGAGGAGCCGCCTTCGCCCAATACCTCGATCAGCTCGAACGCGTTGATCCGGCTGCCCGGTGGCATCGCGGCGGCGATGCTGGCGTCGCCGATCACGCGCGCGGCGTTGGCGGCGTCGCCAGGTGCCAGCCATTCGGCGCCGATCGTGTCGGCCGCCAGCATGCGTTCGATTTCGCGGCGCCGCTGCGGATCGGGGCAATGCGTGGCGAGCCAGTCCTCGCGCGCTGTACTCGCCAGCAGCAGTGCTGTCTCGAACAACTCGCGCAGTGTCGGTGTGGTATCCACGATGTGGCGCCCGTCAGAGGTGACCTGTCTGCGATAAACCCCGATCGCCGTCCGATTGCGACGTCGTCCGTTCAGTCCATGTGCGTCTTGAGAAAGGCGCGGGCGAAGCGCCAGTCTCGATCGATCGTGCGGCGGGCCAGGCCCAAGGTGTCGCCGATTTGCTGCAGGCTCAGCCCGGCGAAGTAATGCAGTTCCACCACCTGGGCAGCGCGGGCATCGGCCTGTTCGAGCGCATCCAGCGCGGCATCCAGCGCCAGCGCCTGGCTGGCGGTGTCGAGCGCGAGCCTCAGGTCGTCCTCATCGAGCGTGACTTTCATCCACTGCCCACCGGCGCGCAGGCGCAGGCGATCACGTGCACGGTTGGTCAGCAGATGGCGCATGGCCCGGGCGGCGTAGCTGAAGAACTGCGCCGGATGTTCAAAATGCAGGGCTTCCCGCTGGCCTATCCGCAAATACAGCTCATGCACCAGCTCGGTGGTGTCCAGGGTGGCGCTCCGGCGGCTCGCCAGCTGCCGTGCCGCCATTGCCTTGAGACGCGCGTAGACCGTGACGAAAAGCATATCCGTCGAGCCTTCGGAGGAGCATTGTCCGGCCATGGGCATATCGGATTACATCGCGAGCGATGCGGGCGCTGCCGGCCACATGTTACGCCGTCGATGGCCGGCCGCGCACACAAAAAGGCCGGCCCCTGCCGCAGCAGGTACGCCGGCCTTCATGAGTTGCATTGCTTTCGAGTGGTGGAGCGGATGGGGATCGAACCCACGACCTCTACGATGCGAACGTAGCGCTCTCCCAGCTGAGCTACCGCCCCACGCGAGCCGCGGATGTTAGCAGCGTGCAGGGCGATTCGCCAAGTGTTTCCGCCAGCAGGCGGACAGGTGGATCGCGCGCCGGGCGAGCGTGCGACAGCGGCTGGCAGGCGCCATTCTGCTAATCTTGACGGCTGTCGTCGCGCGGTTGATCGCCCGGCGGAACGTCCCATCGTCAGCAGAGGATTCCATGGCGCTTACCCCGGCCCGTACCATGCCCGGCGTGCTCGAGCTGTTGCCGCTGGACCAGATCGCGTTCCAGCGCATGCTCGACGTGATTCGCCGCAATTACGAGCGCTTCGGCTTCCTCGCGGTGGAGACACCGGCGATCGAATACGCCGATGTGCTGCTGACCAAGACCGGCGGCGAGACCGAGCGGCAGGTGTACTTCGTGCAGTCCACCGGGGCGCTCGGCAAGGCGGAGGAGGGCACCCCGGAGCTCGCCCTGCGCTTCGACCTCACCGTGCCGCTGGCGCGCTACGTGGCCGAGCACGAACGCGAACTGAGCTTCCCGTTCCGCCGTTACCAGATGCAGAGGGTCTACCGGGGCGAGCGCGCCCAGCGTGGGCGCTTCCGCGAGTTCTACCAGTGCGACATCGACGTGATCGGCAAGGATTCCCTGTCGGTGCGCTACGACGCCGAGATTCCGGCGGTGATCTACAGCGTGTTCCGCGAACTGGCGATTGGCCCGTTCACGATCCAGCTGAACAACCGCAAGCTGATGCGCGGCTATTTCGAGAGCCTGGGAATTGTCGACGGCGAGCAGCAGATGCTGGTGCTGCGCGAGGTCGACAAGCTGGACAAGCGTGGCGCCGACTACGTGCGCAACACGCTGACCGGCGAAACGTTCGGTTTGAGCGCGGAGGTGGCGGCGAAGATCCTCGCCTTCGTGCAGGTGCGCTCGACCTCGTTGCAGGACGCCCTGGACAAGCTCGATGCGCTGGGCCCTGGCCCCGCGGCCATGGAGCAAGGACGTGCGGAGCTGAAGGAGGTACTGGGACTGATCCATGCGTTCGGCGTGCCGGACACGCACTACGCGCTGAACCTGTCGATTGCGCGCGGGCTGGACTACTACACCGGCACGGTTTACGAGACCACGCTCGACGAACATCCGCAGATCGGCTCGATCTGCTCGGGCGGGCGCTACGAGAATCTGGCTGGCCAGTACACCAAGTCCCATTTGCCTGGCGTGGGCATCTCGATCGGACTGACGCGGTTGTACTGGCAGTTGCGCGAGGCCGGTTTGATCAACAGCGCCGGCAGCACGGTCGACGTGCTGGTGACTCAGCTGGATGAGGCGCAACTGTCGACCTACCTCGCACTGGGCAGCGAATTGCGTGGCGCCGGCATCGCCACCGAGGTGGTGCTCGAAGCCGGCAAGCTGGGCAAGCAGTTCAAGTACGCCGACCGCGCCGGCATCCGCTTCGTGATCGTGCTCGGTGAGGATGAAATCGCCAAGGGCGTGGTGACCGTCAAGGATTTGCGTCGTGCGGATCAGTTCGAAGTCGCGCGCGGCGAATTGGTCAAGACCCTGCGGGTGGAGCTGGAACAGGCTGCGGCGATGGGATAAGGCGTTGTTGCTTTGGATGCCGTCATTCCCGCGCAAGCGGGAATCCATCTTGACCTTGATCGACCACAAATGGACGACCAGCTACGCTGTTGTGAAGCGCTTCCCGCCTGCGCGGGAATGACGGCAGAAAGGCGGAAAACTCCCGGATTTCCCAGTGCTGCCATCGTTGTTGCATGTGATTGACGGCAGAAACGGCGCCCGCGCATGCGGGACTAACGACAGCGAAGCGGAGCAGCTTGCAGTGAGAGGAACCCAGTGAGCGAAACCATAGTTCTCGACGGCAGCGGCCTGACCCGCGCACAGCTGGTGGCCGTGGCGCGCGGTGGCGGCAAGGTTGCACTGGATGCGGTCGGGCTCGAGCGCGTGCAGCGGGCTGCTGATTTCCTGGCCGACAAGGTCAGTTGTGGCGAGCCGATCTACGGCGTCACGACCGGTTTTGGCAGCAACGCTGACAAGCTGCTCGGGGCGCATCGGCTGCGCGACGAATTGCCCGGTGGAAATCCGCACCAACCCGAAGGCAGTTGCTGGAGGAGTTGCAGCACAACCTGATCATCACCCACGCGGTTTGCGTGGGCAAACCATTCGCCGCGGAGGTGGTGCGGGCGATGCTGGTGATTCGCATCAATACCTTGATGCGCGGTCACTCGGGCATTCGCGTGAGCACGCTGGAGGCGTTGACCGCGATGCTCAACGCCGGCGTGGTGCCGGTGGTGCCGGAGAAGGGTTCGGTAGGCGCCAGTGGCGACCTGGCGCCGCTGTCGCATCTGGCGATCGTGCTGCTGGGCGGTGGCGAGGCGTTTTTCCAGGGCGAGCGCATGGCTGGCGCCGAAGCGTTGCAGCGTGCCGGGCTGACACCGATCCGGCTTTCGTTCAAGGAAGGCCTGGCGCTCAACAACGGCACCGCGCAGATGCTGGCGACCGGGGTGTTGGCGCTGGACGCGCTGGAACAGTTGCTGGACACCGCCGACCTGGCCGCGGCGATGACCCTGGATGCGTTCGCCGGCCGCAGTGGCGCCTTGCGCGCCGAAGTGCATGCCTTGCGTCCGCACCCGGGACAGGTTCACGCGGCCGCCCACGTGCGCCAGCTGCTGGATGGGCTCGACCCTGCTGGATATTCCCTACCATCTGGTACCGCGCTTCAAGCCATGGAGCGCGGAGGCGTGGAGCGAGCCGGACGATCAGTCGCTGAGTTTCGACATCAGCTGGGACTGGGTGCCGGCCAACCAGCGCCATGGTCGCCAGGCGTTCTACAGCCGTTTCCTGCCGTTCAAGGGTGGCAAAAAGCACCAGCCGCAGGACGCCTACAGCTTGCGCTGCATGCCGCAGGTGCATGGCGCAGTGCGCGATGCGTGGCGCCAGGCGTGCCGCGTGTTCGACATCGAGCTGAACTCGGTCACCGACAACCCGTTGATCTTTCCCGATAACGAAGAGGCCCAATTCATCGAAGAGCAGGTGATCTCCGCCGGCCACTTCCACGGCATGCCACTGGCGCTGGCGATGAGCTACGTGAAGGCGGCGCTGCCGGTGCTGGCGTCGATTTCCGAGCGGCGTCTCAACAAGCTGGTCGACGCGGCCACGAATGACGGTCTTCCTGCCTTCCTCACCGGCAACGAGGACGGCACCGATTCCGGTTTCATGATCGTGCAGTACACCGCTGCGGCATTGGTCAACGACCTGGCCACCCGCGCGCATCCGGCCAGCGTTTATTCGATCCCCACCAGCGCGAACGCCGAGGATCACGTTTCGATGGGCGCCAACGAGGCGCGCCACGTGCTGGAGATGATGGACGACCTGGGCCACGTGCTGGCGCTGGAGCTGTTCACCGCGGCACAGGCGCTGGACTATCGCCAGGAGATGCTCAACGCCGCGCGACGGCTGGCCAGCCGCGGTGGGTGGCAGGCATTGGCGGCGAAGGTCACCAATGCGCCGCGCCAGGACCAACCGCACTACGAGCAGTTCGTCGAGGAAGTGAAACAGCTTGCAGCGGCACTGGCCGGCGCGGGCGATTTTCATGCTGGCGCCAGCGTGCGCAAGGCGCATGCGATCCTGCGCGGCCAGATCGATTTCATGCATCGCGACCGCGCGCTGAACGCCGATGTGGCCGCAGCCTGTGCGTTGGTGCAGCAAGGTGCATTTCGCAGCGTCGTTTGAAGCAATGCAAAGGAGCCGACCATGAGCCTGATCCAGACCCCCGTTTCCTACGGCGAGTTGATCGACAAGATCACCATCCTCGAAATCAAGTCGCGGCGGATGCGCGACGAAGCCAAGCTGGCCAATGTGCGCAACGAGCTGGACCTGCTCAATGCGACCTGGGCCAACGATGCGGCGTCCCGCACCGACATCGACGCGGAACGCGCCAGCTTGCTCGCGGTCAACGAGCTGTTGTGGGACATCGAGGACGAGATCCGGCTGAAGGAGCGCGCGCAGGATTTTGGCCATGAGTTCATCGAACTGGCGCGCGCGGTGTATTTTCGCAACGACGAGCGTGCGGCGTTCAAGCGCGCGATCAACCTCAAGCTCGGGTCGCAACTGGTGGAGGAAAAGTCGTACCAGGATTACCGCGCGGGATAGATGCACTCGGCACGAAGCAGAAAAAGGAAACGGCGCCCAATGGGCGCCGTTTTGTCGATTCGGAGCGGCCGCCTCAGTGCGGCAGGAATTCTTCCAGCGCCTTGACCAGATCCTCTTCCTTGATCGGCTTGGTGACGTAGGCCTTGGCGCCCTGGCGCATGCCCCAGACCTTGTCGGTTTCCTGGTCCTTGGTGGTGACCAGGATGATCGGGATATGCGCGGTATCGGCGTTCTTGCTGATGGTACGGGTCGCCTGGAAGCCGTTGAGATTTGGCATCACCACGTCCATCAGGATCAGGTCGGGCTTTTCCGCCTTGGCTACCTCCACGCCCGCCGCGCCGTCCTCGGCGGTGAGCGCTTCATGCCCCAGTTTCTCGACGATCCGCTTGATGCCCAACAGCTGCGAGGGCGAGTCGTCGACGATCAGGATGCGTGCCATAAGTTGAAAGTTCCCTGCAAGTTGCGGTGATTCTAGAGCGTGGTGATGGTACTTCCAACCGCGCCGGCGTCAAAGCGCGGAGTCGACCTGCACCAGGGTGCGCCCTAATGATTGGCCCGCCAGCATGCGCTCGAACACGTCCGGCAGTTCGTCCAGGCCGATCTCGTGCGTGGCGATACGATCCAGGTATCGCGGTTTCCAGGCACCCGCGAGATGCCGCCAGATGTCGTCACGAATGTCCCGCGGCGTGCCGGCCGAAGCCACCCCGAGCAGGCTCACGCCGCGGATGATGAACGGCAACACCGTGCTGTCGAAGGCGACACCGCCGGCGTTGCCGCAGAGGGCCACGTTGCCGCGCTCGCTGACCAGGGGCAGCAGACCGGCAAGCATGCCGCCGCCAACATTGTCCAGCGCGCCACCGAAGCGTGCCGAGTCCATCGGCTTGCCGCTGAACGCGAACTGGTGGCGATCGATGCATTCGCTGGCGCCCAGCTCGCGCAGGAGATCGAAATGGTCGACCTTGCCGCTGATTGCGTGCACCGCGTAGCCGGCACGGCTGAAGATGTCGATCGCGAGCTGGCCGACGCCGCCGCTGGCGCCGGTGATCGCGATTGGTCCGAGTTCGGGCGTCTGTCGATTGTCCTGCATGCGCAGCAGGGCCAGGGCCGCGGTGAAGCCGGCGGTGCCCAGGATCATGCTTTCGCGCAGGCTGAGGCCCGGTGGCAACGGAACCGTCCAGCGCGCATCCAGACGGGCAAATTCCGCAAACCCGCCGTCGCGTGTTTCGGACAGGCCGCTGCCCGTGCACAGCACGGCATCGCCTTCCCTGAACGCGGGATCGGTGGAGGCGACCACACGACCGGCTACATCGATCCCGCCGTTGAGCGGATAGCGGCGCAGGATGCGGCCCTTGCCGGTGCCGGCCAACGCATCCTTGTAGTTGACAGAGGAGTACGCGACCTTGATCAGCACCTCGCCGGGCGACAACGTATCGACGTCGATCGTTCCGATGCCGGCGCGGTAACCCGCATCGTCGTTGTGGATGCGAAACGCACGGCATGCCGTCATCACGATCTCTCCAGTGGGCGGTAAGCGGTCAGGCCTTGATGCTGGCCGGGCCGATCACCTTCGAAGCATTGCCACCATCGTAGCTGGCCATCCAGTCGAACAAGGCATCCATCGAGTCGCCGAACCACACGCTGTCGCGCTGGCCCGGCTTGACGAACTCTTCGGCGACCATGTGCTCGATCATCGAACGCAGGTCGCGGTAGTAGCCACGCACGTCCAGGAAGGCACACGGGTAGCGGTGCAGGCCGAGCTGTGCCCAGGTCAGCATCTCGAACATCTCGTCCATGGTGCCGAAACCGCCGGGCAGGGCGACGAACGCCTCGGAGAGCTCGTACATGCGCGTCTTGCGCTGGTGCATGGTTTCGACCACCACCAGCTCGCTCAGGTGCGGGTGGGCGACTTCCAGTTCCACCAGCTGGCGCGGAATCACGCCGATCACCTTGCCGCCGCCCGCCAGCACCGCGTCGGCCACGACCCCCATCAGGCCCACCTTGCCGCCTCCGAACACCAGCGTGATGCCGCGCCGGGCCATCTCGGTACCGAAGGCTCGGGCCTGTTCGGCGTATTCGGGATGCCGGCCGGTGCTGGAGCCGCAGTAGACGCAGATGGCGGTGGGTTGGGGCATGGAACCCTCGGGCGTTGTCTGAATGATGTGCAGGAGCGCACCCTGTGCGCGAGCTCTTTCGTCACGCCGCCGAAAAGCATTCGCGCACAGGGTGCGCTCCTACAGGTATGGTGCCCCAGGCGCTCAATTGCCCTTGTGGATTGCTCGCTTGTCGACCGACAGCGCGGCTTCGTGCACGACTTCGGACAGGGTCGGATGGGCGTGGACGATGCGTGCAAGATCTTCGGAGGAGCCCTTGAATTCCATCGCCACCACGCATTCGGCGATCAGCTCGGACACGCCCGGGCCGACCATGTGCACGCCGAGGATGCGATCGGTTTCGGCGTGCGCGAGCATCTTCACCTGGCCGATGCCCTCGTTCATTGCCACGGCGCGGCCGTTCGCGGCAAACGGGAAACTGCCGACCTTGTATGGCACGCCTTCGTCCTTGAGCTGCTGCTCGGTCTTGCCGGCCCAGGCGATCTCCGGCTCGGTATAGATCACCCAGGGAATGGTGTCGTAGTTGACGTGGCCAGCCTTGCCGGCAATCCACTCGGCCACCGCAACGCCTTCCTCCGAACCCTTGTGGGCGAGCATCGGGCCGCGCACGGCATCTCCGACCGCCCACACGCCATCGACGCCGGTGTGGTTGTGCTCGTCGACCACGATGCGGCCGCGCTCATCCAGCTTCACGCCGGTGTCGTCGGCCAGCAGGCCCGCGGTATACGCGCGGCGACCCACGGCCACCAGCAACTTGTCGACGACGAGCTTCTGCTCGCCGGTCTTGTCGGTGTAGGTCAGGTGCACGCCATCCTTTTTCGCCTCGGCCTTGTTGAGCTTGGCGTCGAGCTTGATGTCCAGGCCCTGCTTCTTGAATTCGCGCTGCGCGACTTTCGCGATGTCCGCGTCGGCGGCGCCGAGGAAGTCAGGCAGGGCCTCGATGATGGTGACTTCCGAACCGAGGCGCTTCCACACGCTGCCCAGTTCCAGCCCGATCACGCCGGCGCCGATCACGCCCAGGCGCTTGGGCACCTCGGTGAAGTCCAGCGCGCCGGCGTTGTCGACGATCGCCTTGCCGTCGAATTTGGCAAACGGCAGTTCGATCGGTACCGAGCCTGAGGCGAGGATCACGTTGGTGGCGCTGAGGGTCTGCTTCTTGCCGTCAGCACCGGTGATCTCGACCTGGTTGCCCGGCTCCCTATTGGGGCCGAGGAGCTTGCCGGTACCGAAGTACGGGGTGACCTTGTTCGCCTTGAACAGCTGCGCCACGCCGCCGGTGAACTGCTTGACGATCTTGTCCTTGCGCCCGATGAAGGTCGGCACGTCGATGCGCGGGTTGTCCGCGCTGATCCCATGCACGTCGAAGTTGCTGGTGAGGTTGTGGAACTGGCGCGAGGAATCGAGCAACGCCTTGGACGGGATGCAACCGACGTTGAGGCAGGTGCCGCCCAGCGCCTGCTTGCCGTCCTTGCCGGCGAACGCGTCCACGCACGCGGTCTTCAGGCCCAACTGCGCGGCGCGGATCGCAGCCACATAGCCGGCCGGACCGGCGCCGATGACGATGACGTCGTATTTTTCGCTCATGACAGATTCCTTGCTGTGCGCGCTGACTAGGCCCGTCGGGAGACAGATGACGAACCCGGCGATGGAGAGACGGGCGGTAGCGAGGCGCTTGCGGCGCTTGCCAGCCTCAGAGCCCCGTTACCCCTTTCCCGATGGCGGGGGCTCGCCATTAGAGCCCCAGCAACATCCGTTGCGGATTCTCCAGCTGGTTCTTGATGTCGACCAGGAACAACACCGCGTCCTTGCCGTCGATGATGCGGTGGTCGTAGCTGATCGCGATGTACATCATCGGCGCGGCGATGACCTGGCCGTTTTCGACGATCGCGCGCTCCTTGATCGTGTGCATGCCCAGGATCGCGCTCTGCGGCGGATTCACGATCGGGGTGGACAACAGCGAGCCGAAGGTGCCGCCGTTGGTGATGGTGAAGGTGCCGCCCTGCAGGTCATCCAGCGTGAGCTTGTTCGTGCGCGCTTTGGTGGCGTAATCGGCAATGGCCTTTTCGACGTCGGCGAAGCTCATGTCCTGCACGTCGCGCAACACCGGCGTGACCAGGCCCCTCTCGGTGGACACCGCGATCGAGATGTCCTGGTAGCCGTGGTAGATCACGTCGTTGCCATCGACCGAGGCGTTGACGAACGGGTAGCGCTTGAGGGCTTCGGCGGCGGCCTTGACGAAGAAGCTCATGAAACCGAGCTTGATGCCGTGTTCTTTCTGGAACGCCTCGCCGAGTGCCTTGCGCATCTTCACCACTTCGGCGAGGTTCACTTCGTTGAACGAGGTGAGCATGGCGATCGAGTTCTTCGACTGCATCAGGCGCTCGGCGATGCGGGCGCGCATGCGGGTCATCGGCACGCGCTCTTCCGGACGCGCACCCGGGGTCGGCTTCGCGGACTCGGGGCCGGCGGCTCGGGACTGGCGCGGCAGCCCCGGCCTTCTGTGCGCCGGCGTTGACCACGTCTTCCTTGATGATGCGGCCGTCGCGGCCGGTGCCGGCGATGTTGGATGTGTCGACCTTGTTCTCGGTGGCGACGCGCTGGGCGGCGGGCGAAAGCTCGGTCGGCGGCCTTCCGATCCCGTCGCGGGTCCGGGTGCCGCGGCCGCGCGGCGCCGGCGCGGCGGCGCCGGTGCTGGCGCGGCAGCTGCAGCACCTTCCTCGATGATCGCGATGACCTGTTCACCGTTCACCGTGTCGCCGACCTGATGCTTGATTTCCTTCAGCACGCCGTCGACGGGCGAGGGCACTTCAAGCACGACCTTGTCGGTTTCGAGGTCGACCAGGTTCTCGTCGCGCGCGACCGCATCACCGGCTTTCTTGTGCCAGCTGGCGATGGTGGCGTCGGAGACGGACTCCGGCAGGACGGGGACTTTGAGTTCGATGGACATCGGTGATCCTTGGGTTTGTGCGTTCATCCATGCACGCGTCGATCAAGAAGCGGCCATCCTGGCCGCACAAGTGGAATGAGCTTACTCGGCGGAGTGATCGGTGCCGACCGGCCCCACCAGCGCCTGTTCGACGAGTTCGGCCTGTTCGGCGACATGGGTGTTGTGGTGACCTGCCGCCGGCGCCGGCGAGCGCGCACGACCTGCGTAGGAGAGCGTGTGCTTCGTGCCCGTGCACGCCTGCAGATGGTGGCGGATCTGGAACCAGGCGCCCTGGTTCATGGGCTCTTCCTGGCACCAGATCACTTCCTTGCGCCGCAGGATACTTGTCCAGTTCGGCGCTGACTTCGGGGCGCGGGAACGGATACAGCTGCTCGACGCGCACCAGCGCCACGTCCTTGAGTTCGCGCTTCTCGGCGTCCTCCAGCAAGTCGTAATAGACCTTGCCCGAGCACAGCACCACACGTTTGACTTTCTTCGCCGCCAGCTTGCGATGCTCGCCGATCACCAACTGGAAACTGCCGTTGGCCAGTTCATCCAGCGACGATACCGCCAGCTTGTGTCGCAGCAGCGACTTCGGTGTCATCACGATCAGCGGCTTGCGCGCGTTGCGCAGCATCTGGCGCCGGATCATGTGGAAATCCTGCGCCGGCGTGGTGGGCACGCATACCTGCATGTTGTCCATCGCGCACAGTTGCAGATAACGCTCGAGCCGCGCGGAGGAGTGCTCCGGGCCCTGGCCTTCGTAGCCATGTGGCAACAACAGCACCAGGCCGCACAGCCGGTTCCACTTGGACTCGCCGGAACTGATGAACTGGTCGATCACCACCTGGGCACCGTTGGCGAAGTCGCCGAACTGGGCTTCCCAGATGTTGAGCGTGTCCGGGTCGGTGGTGGAGTGGCCGTACTCGAACGCCATCACCGCCAGCTCGCTGAGCAGCGAGTCGATCACTTCCACGTCGGCGGTGTCGCGCACCGTGGCCAGTGGCATGTAGGTATGGCCATCGTTCTGGTCGTGCAGCACGGCGTGGCGGTGAAAGAACGTGCCGCGGCCGGTGTCCTGGCCGACCAGACGCATGTCGTAGCCCGCGTCGATGACGGTGGCGTAGGCCAGGTTTTCGGCAAAGCCCCAGTCGGCCGGTTGTTCGCCGGCGGCCATCTTGCGTCGATCCTCGTAGATCTTGGCAACCCGCGCCTGCAGCGTGATGTCGGCGGGCATGGTGAGGATCTTGTTGGCCAGCTCGTTCAGTTTCTTCTTCGGCACCGTGGTATCGGTGGCCGTCGACAGCTTGCCGCCGAGAAAACGGGCCCAGTCCACGTGGCCGTCGCGGGACGGTGACGGGTCGAGGTCGGTCATCGGCGCGCCCGCTTCCAGCCGCTCACGATAGGCCTCGAATTGCTTCTTCGCGTCGCCTTCGGCCAGCACGCCCTGCCTGACCAGCTCCTGCTGGTACAGGTCGCGCGTGGTCGGGCGCTTGCGGATGATCTGGTACATCATCGGCTGGGTGGCCGCGGGCTCATCGGCTTCGTTGTGGCCGTGGCGGCGATAGCAGACCAGGTCGATCACCACGTCGCGGCGGAACTGCTTGCGGAAATCGTAGGCGAGCCGGGTCACCAGGATGACCGCCTCGGGATCGTCGCCATTCACATGCAATACCGGCGCGTTGACCATCTTGGCCAGGTCGGTGCAGTACATGGTCGAGCGCGCGTCCTGCGGGTTGGAGATGGTGAAGCCCACCTGGTTGTTGATCACCACATGCAGGCTGCCGCCGATCTTGAAGCCGCGGGCCTGCGACATGTTGAACAACTCCATGTTCACGCCCTGGCCGGCAAACGCGGCATCGCCGTGGATCAGCACGGCCATCGATTGCGCGTGCAAGGTGTCGCGCCGGCGCGTCTGGCGCGCGTGCACCGATCCGGTGACGACCGGATTCACGACTTCCAGGTGCGACGGGTTGAACGCCAGCGCCACGTGCACGCCACCCTTGGGCGTCTTGACGTCGGCCGAGAAGCCCAGGTGATACTTCACGTCGCCGGAGTGCGCCGGGTCGTCGGGATGGTCGAACTTGCCCTCGAATTCGTCGAACAGGGTCTTTGGCGGCTTGCCCAGGATGTTGACCAGCATGTTGAGGCGGCCGCGATGGGCCATGCCGATCACCAGCTCCTTGATGCCGTTGTCGCCCGCGGCACGCACCACGTCGTCGATCATCGGGATCAGGCTGTCGCCGCCTTCCAGCGAGAATCGCTTCTGGCCGACATACTTCGTGTGCAGGTAGCGCTCCAGGCCTTCGGCGGCGGTGAGGCCGTCCAGCACGCGTTGCTTGCCGGCCTTGTCCAGCCCCGCCTGACCGGCTTGCTGCTCGAGCCGGCTGTAGATCCAGTTGCGCTGTTCGTGGTTGCTGATGTGCATGAATTCCGCGCCGATCGTGCTGGCGTAGGTCTTCCGCAACTGCTCCAGCAAGACGCGCAGCGTCAGCCGTTTGCCGCCGCCCGCGTAATTGCCGGTGTCGAACTCGGTGTCGAGATCGGCCTCGTCGAGACCGTGGAACGCCAATCCCAGATCCGGCGCCGGCATCTGCTCGGCAAGCCCGAGCGGGTCGAGGTTGGCCGCAAGGTGGCCGCGAGAGCGGTAGGCGGTCAGCAGGCGCAGCACGCCAGCCTGCTTGCGCGCGTATTCGTCGCTCATCGGAACCGCGGCGACCCCGTCGTGGCGCCGCTTCTGCGCCGCCTCGATGCGCGCAATGGCGGCGCCATGCGGGACATCGCCCGATTCGCGTCCCTTGAAGGTCTCGAAATAACGCGCCCATTCGGCGGGAACCACCGACGGATCGGTCAGCCACGCGTCGTACAACGATTCCACGTAATCGGCGTTGCCGCCAGCGAGTTGGGATGATTCAAAGAACTCGCGGATCAGGTTTGTACTCACGTCACCACCAGCAGGGAAGAGAGGCTTGCAGCCATCCGTGTGAGCAAGAACGTCGCGACTTTTCAGCCGCTTTTCAAGTCCGATCGGCTGCTCGTGCAGATGACTGCGGGTAATCCGCTGAATTATACCCTTGGCTTGCCGCAGTGCGGCAAGCCGTGGCCGGCCGCCACGCAGGGTGCGGGTTCATGTTGGCGTGGTTGCTGAAGCGGGGAGGAAGGGATTTTCTTCCACCGATACTTGCTGCCGCTCCTTCTGGCGCTCAGATATTCAGGGCCAGCAGCACGCTGGCGCTTTCCGAGCGATCCCACACTTCGTCGAAATGCTGCCGCAGCGGCGCGGCGCCGGCGCGGTCCTCGCGGGCAGCGCGTCCCTGCGGGCGCTCCGCCAAGGGCAGGAACAGGTAGCCGCCCGCATCGTTGAGCAGGCAGGCAGAGCCCCACGCGAGGTCGATCTCATCCACCGGTACGCGGATCTGGAAGGCGCTGGAGAGGCGTTGTGCCAGCGAGATCAGGCGGTGATCGTTGCGCAGTGCGGCCTCGGGATCGTGCAGCAGGATCCGGATCAGCGCGCTGCGGCCGGACGTGGCCACGCGTCGCAGTTCATCCAGTTCCTCGGTGCTGGCGTAGATGTCGTTGCCCAGCACGGGCAACCGGATCGCCAGTTGATGACGCGCGTCGCGCAGCAACTGCAGCCGCGCCGTTGCCACTTCGCTGCCGCTGCGTGCGGGCAATACGCCTGAATCACTTTGCAGCGGTTGCGCCTTCTCGCCGGTGGCGGGAAACACCAGCTCCATCGCCCGATGTGCCAGCCCCGCGTCCTCGAATTCCTCACCATGCGCCACGAAACCAGCGCGCTCATAGAAGCCGATCGCGCTGACTTGCGCATCCAGTGCCACCGCGGGCCAGCCCTGCGTGCGGGCAAGGCCCACCAGTTCCCGCAGCAAGGCCGCGCCCACGCCGTGGCCGCGCCAGTCCGCCAGCACCGCCATGCGGCCGATCTTGTGCGCCGGCGTGAGCCGGCCGCAACCGATCGGCAGGCCGGATTCGTCGCGCGCCAGCACATGCCGGCAATCCACATCCAGGCCATCGCGTTCGCGCTGCTCGGGCACACCCTGTTCCTTGATGAACACCGTGTCGCGCAAATCGAGCAGTGCCTCGCGCTGGTCGTCGCGCGACCAGTCGGCGATCTCGACATGGAAGTTCTGCAGTTTCACCGGCGGCGCGTCTTGCGCAACAAAAGATGGCCGTCGTTGACCAGCGCCAGCAGCAATGCCTGGTCGACGGCGCCAGGGGCGTGCTCGATGATCAGTTCGCGTTGCTCGCAAAGTTGCTGCGCGCGCGCTGGTGTGGCGGCGTAGGCCTGGCCGCAGACGTACAGCGTGCCGCCGGTCTTGCCGCGTGACCATGCCAGCCGCGACCACGGATGACGCAACAGCCGCGCTCCCGCGGCCAGTTTTGTGGCGAACTTGTCGGCGTCCAGCGGCTTTTCCAGCGGCGCCGGCGTCTGCACGTTGCGATAGCGGGTGATGAAGCGACCGAACCAGTCGCGCAGCGCGTCGTCGCGCAGCGCCGCCGCGAACGGCAGCGCCTGCTGCACGCGCTCCAGCGCGGCGCGGTCGATCTCTCCAGTGGCCCGGGCCGGTTTCAGGTCGGGATCGGCGTAGCGCAGATCATCCGGCAACTGCTCGGCGATGTAATCGGCCAGGTCGCCGGTCAGCTCTGCCTGCGAGGGCGCGCGCATGCCGATCGAGAACGTCATGCACGGACCACCCACGGCCACGCCGTCGTGCGGCACGCCCGGCGGCAGGTACAGCATGTCCCCCGGGTCCAGCAGCCATTCATGGGTCGGCTCGAAATGCACCAGCTGCTTCAGGTCGAGGTCGGGACGGAAGGCCTTCGGCGCCAGCGGATCGTCGCTGATGGCCCAGTCGCGCTGGCCCAGTCCTTGCAGCAGGAATACGTCGTATTGGTCGACATGGGCGCCGACACCGCCGCCGGGCTCGGCGTAGGAGACCATCACGTCGTCCAGGCGCCAGCTGGGCACGAAGCTGAAGGGTTGCAACAGGGCGGCGACGTCGGCATCCCATTTGTCGACATCCTGCACCAGCAAGGTCCAGTTGCCCTCGGGTGTGCGACTGAAATCCGCCTCGCTCAGCGGGCCCGGGTTGACTTGCCAATGCTCGCGCGCCTCGTCATGCACGATCAGCCGCGCCAGCACGGTCGGCTCGCAGGCCAGGCCGGCCAGGTCTTCCGGTTGCAGCGGTGGCTGGAAGTTGGCAAACGCGTTGCGGATCAGCAGCGGGCGCTTCTGCCAATAGTCGCGCAGAAAGCGGGCCGGACTCATGCCCAGTGGCTGTCTGGCGCTGCCGCGCACTTCGATCGGGAAAGGCTGAATGGCGTTCATGCACCCATTGTAGTCAACCCCATCAGAGCTGTGAAAAACCCGAACGCGATGGCGGGCGTCCCAGGCGTTCGCGTCAGGCCGCGTGGGGCGCCCACACGGGCCACTGCTGAACCGGATGATCCCGATTTCCATCTTGCCGTCACCGCCGGCAGCGCGTTGGTCGCAGGCTCTCAACTCAAGCAAACAGGCGGATCGTGTTGGTGAGCCCCAGCACGAGTACGGCGACGCCCGCCAGCGCGGTGGCGACCCGGGCCGGTACCCAGCGCACGAACACGGCGCCGAATGGCGCGGCCACCGCACCGCCGATGATCAGGCCAACCACAGCCAGGGCATGGCTGACGCCGATCGTGAGCAGGAAACTCACGCTGGCGGCCACACTCACCACGCATTTGGCCAGGTGCACGCTGCCGATCACCGCACGGGGCGGCAGGCCGCGCGCCAGCAACATGGTGACCGTGATCGCACTCCAGCCGCCACCGCCGATGGTGTCGATCAATCCGGCCACGAACCCGGTAGGACGGGTGCCACGGGGCACGTCCTGGCGCTGGCCCGCGGGTCGTGTGCTGCGAAACAGCAGGAACGCGCCCATGCCGAGCAGATAAGGCGCCATCAACGCGCGCAGCCAGCTCGACGGCACGTGGATGGCGATCCATACACCCATCAGGGCGCCGAGCACGCCGGGAATGACCAGTGCCACGAACAGCGCACGCCGCACGTTGCCGGCCAGCAGGTGGCTGATGCCGGAGGCACCGCAGGTAAAGGTTTCCGCGTAATGCACGCTGGCGCTGGCTGCCACCGGAGGCATGCCAAGGGCCAGCAGCAAGCCGGACGAAGTCACCCCGAAGGCCATCCCCAAGGCGCCGTCAACCAGCTGAGCGAGGGCACCGACGGCAATGAATACAAGCAGTTCGCTCAAGCGCGTCGGCCACCGCGTGGGAGGGCTTCGCAGTATACGGCGTTCCCCCGGGGCTCAAGATGGCGAGGCAGGGGCTCGTCTGCTGATGGCGATTTTGCAGGCCGTGGGTGCACCAACAACAGTACTCGCCACAGCTGCAGTGAAATTTCGTCTATAGCGCCGCCGCCTTCGGGTCACGCACCGGCACGCCGACGCTGCACACGCCTACCTTTCCTGACGACACCTGATAGAACGCGTCGTGCCGATGGCGCTGGGCATCCAGCAGCGCGGCAAAGGTGGCGCTGTCGGTGCGCAGCACCTGCACCGCGGGACGCTGCGCCGGCGGCAAGTCGGAAGCCAGCCGCACGGACTCGATGGGTGTGCGGTCGGAAGGCTTGCTGTAGAAACCCATCGGCCCGTCGCCGCGTTTCAACGCGGACAACAAGGGCATGCCTTCCAGTACGCGCCCGGCGATCGCCAGATTGCGATCGAGCCGGCGCGGGGCCTGGCCGATCACCACATACAAGGAACTGCCGTTGCCGCTGTCCGGTGCGTTGTCGCGCGCCACACCGACCATGGCGTAGCAATGCGTCAGCCATTCACGGTTGCTGACTGGGTCTCGCGCTACCGGGAAGCCTTCGGAGAATCCCACTTCTGGGGCATAAACGTCGCCATCGGGCAGCTTGGTCCATGGCAACTTCGGATCGATCGAGCGGGTGTACTCGGGTGGCAGCGTCGACTTGGCGGTACCCAGCGACTTCAGCTTGCGCGGATCAGGTTTGTCCGCGTCGCTGGCCGGGTCGTCCCACTGGGCGACGAAGTTGTCCTGCACGCGGTTGATCGACAGCCCGTCGAAGTAGTGCCCATGCACCAGGGTGCGGATATTGGCGGCGTGCAGCGGAGTGAAGTCAGGTGCCAGCTCGATCAGCACGCGGCCGCCCGGCAATTGCATCACCAGCAGGTTGTGCGGATCCGGCGTGCGCCATTCGCTGGCGCTGGACTGGGCCAGTAATTGCGCGGTAGTCGGCGTGGGGGCTGCATCGTCGGTGGCAAACACCGGCGAAGCAAGCAAGGTCGCGGACAGTACCGCGCCGGCGATCCGACGATGTGGAAGCATGGCAATCCCCTCAAGACGATTGAACGGGCGGGCTGGCAACCGGGCCGAAGTCGGCTGATGGCGGCGGCGCCGTCGATCTCAGCACATCCCGCCAGCTGAGGATACCTACCGGCCTGGATGCCGTGTCGACGACGGGAATACACGAGATGTCGTGCGCCAGAAACAAGGCGGCCGCATCGGCCACCTCAGCCTGCGGCCCCAGCGTGATCAGCTTGCGCGTCATGATCTGGTGCACGCGCCGGTTGAGTGTCGCCACGTCACGATCAGTTTCCATCATGCTGCCAATGAACGGGCTCAGCGCGCGCAGCAGATCGCGATCCGAGACCACGCCGACGAGCCGCCCCTCTTCCACCACCAGCAGGTGATGGAATTTCAATCTGTCGAAGATCTCCTTGACGGTTTTCAGCTTGTCGTCCAGCTCGACCGTTACCAGTCGTGTCGACATGATGCTCTGCACCGTCATGGGCCACTCCGTAAAGCAAGACGCAACACCACCCGGGCCCTGAGTCTCTTTGGTTTGGTGTCCCGGAAGGCAACAATGGCCAGTCAAAAATTTGCACCCGCCAACCAACGCAGGATATGCATGTGCCAGCATGCCACTCGCGTCATGCCCGGGCAACGCCGGGGACGGCGAACCGATCTTCCCGGAAACGTCCACATCATGGAGTCGGAACCCGCGCCCGCATCGGGAACGACCCGCGATGGCGTGCATGAACCGGGGTCGCCGCGACGCGACCTGGATGCGAGTGATCGACACCGGGCGGCCGACCGCGACGCCGCATCGCGGACCCGCCGGCACCGATCGATCGCCAGGCACATCCTGGGGCCGCGGGCTTCTCGCTCAGACTAACTGCAGATCCCGCCCGTGTGCCTGCGGAAACACTGCTTGCAGGCGACTTTCCGACAAGCCCCAGAGGCGCCCGAACAGTCCGCCGAGAAGGTCGCGGTAGTTGGTCAGTACCGGGTAGTCGCGGTGTTGCAGCAGGCTGGACGGATTTACGACCACCTGCTCGCCCGCGATACGGCCGCCGCGGACCTGGCCACCCAGCACCCAGTGCACGGTGCCATGGCCGTGATCGGTGCCCTTGTCGCCGTTCTCGTGGAAGGTGCGGCCGAACTCGGACAGCACCACCACGGTGGTGTCGTTCCATTCGTCGCCCAGTGCGTCGGCATAGGCGACCAGGCCTTCACCCAGATTGCGCAGATTATTGGCCAGACCGCCGCTGGTACTACCTTGATTGACGTGGGTATCCCAGCCACCGACGTCGACGAAACCAAGCCGGTACTGCTCGCGCATCAGCGCGGCAATGCGCCGGGTCTCGGTCGCAAAACTGCGCGCGCTGGGTGCGCCGCCGCTGGCCTTGATCATCTCGTTGCGCAGGTCGTCGGAGATCGTGGCCGGCAGCGCCAGCCCATCCGCGGTGGCGGCGGCCAGCGGCGTGCCCTTGTACATGCCGCTGAGGATCGCCGACTGGCGTGCATTGAAGCGTACTTTCGGATCAGCTTTCAGCGATACGTTGGGGATGTCCTTGCCCGCGCCCTGGAAACTCAAGGGCAGGTTGCGGGTGAACGCGATTGCGGGCACGCCGGTGAGCTGCCCGGACAAACGCGCCAGGAAGCCGGAACGGAAGCTGGCCCGGTGCGCGGTCGGTTCGCCGGATTCGATGTTGTTCTGCGTCTCGAAGTGGCTGCGCGACAGATCGTCGGTACCGGCGAACGGCACGAACGCGATCTGCTTTTTCTGCCACAGCGGATGGATCGAGTCGCGCAGCACCGGGTTGAGGCCCCAGGCAGCGTCCAGCGCGATCGCGCTGTCCGGCCTGGCCGGATCGGGGCGGGCGATGGCCAGGGTGGGGCGCGACTCGTAGTAGAAATCGCTGGCGTACGGCACCAGCAAGTTGTTGCAGTCGTAGCCACCGCGCAGGAACACCAGCAGAAATCGCGGCGAGTTCGCCGGTGCTGCAAACAGGCGACCAGAGAGGGACAGCGTCGGTAGTGCGGCGGCGACACTCGCGGCGGCAAGCAGAAATCTTCGGCGGTCCATGATGTACCTCGTTGGCAGAATCTTGCCGCCGGTCAGCGGTAGTTGAAGTCGGGCGATGACAGCAGGTAGGTGTTCCACTCCTGCGCCGACGCGGCCTTGCCGAGCGCGGCCCGGGTGGCAGCGGACAGATACGGTGCAATCGCGCGGCGATAGAGCGGCGAATCCATGGCGGGTGCCGCGGGGCGACCGAGGTTTCCCGTGCTGCGGTCGTCGTCCACGAACAGGCGGTTCCTGCCGCTGCCGATGGCGCGGGCGACCGCGAAGCGCGCCGCCATCTGGCCCGAGCCTGACCAGCTGGCGTCGTCCAGCGGCCAGCCGTCAGGAGTGATCCGGCCGAATACCGGTTCACCCATCTGGTTCAGCCAGTTGAGCAGTGGCCTTGCATTGCTGAGCGGCCGACCGTCATAGGCCAGCTTCATCGCGGACACCAGGAACTGCACGGGATCCTTGAACTTCTCCGCGTTGCCGGCGGACAGCGCCGGTGCGTCGAACATCGTGCGCAGCACCGCCGCGATGTCGCCGTCGGTGCGCTGGAACGTCTGCGCCATCGCCTCGACCAGGGCCGGCGGCGGATGGTCGGCGACGAAGTACTCGGCCAGCTCCCGTGCGATGAAGTGCGCGCAGGCCGGCTGGCGGCTGATCAGGTCCACTGCCTGCTCGATCTCGCCGTAGCCGCTGCCCTTGATCGTGTGGCCGAGGAAGACCTTGTCGCGAAAGTCGTGCTTGCGCGGATTGAAAACGAACAGGCCGTCGCGCACGATGCCTGGTTGGCGGGCAGCCGGCGCGAGCCGAATGCGGCGCGGCGATCACCGGCGCGATCCCGGCACCGGTCAGTATCAACATCAACTGCTGCACGTCCTGTTGCGTGTACCCGGCACCGACGCCCAGCGTATGCAGTTCCATCAGTTCGCGCGCGTAGTTTTCGTTGGTCTTGCCCTTGACGTTCTTCGCGTTGTCGAGGAACTCCAGCATGGCCGGGCTCTTCAGCGTGGCCAGCAGCAGGTCGCGGAATCGGCCCAGCGCGCGCGGCCGGATCACGTGCTCCTCGTAGGACGCCGCCAGCAGCCGCACGCGACCTTTTGCGGCATACACGCTGAAATGGTTCAGCCAGAACCAGACCATCTGTTCCTTGAGCGGGTTGCTGCCATAGATGGCGTGCAGCAACTCGGCCTGCTGTGCCTGCTGGCCCAGCTCGCGCAGGTGCTTTTGCGCGTTCTTTTTCGCTGCCACCCGGGCGTCGCCATCAGGCATCGCCTTCAGTTCGCGGCGGGTTTGCGCCGCGTCCGCAAGCAGTTCGGCCGGAGGCGTGCTGATGGCGGGGTAGCTGGCGATCAACGCCGCGATGGCCGGAGGCAGGGTGTCGTTGCGATCGGCGAGTTGCCGGTCAAGCCAGCGCTGGCGCCCCAACTCCTGGTAGCTGTCCAGCGTGGCGGAATCGAGCCCGAAGCTGGCACGTCGCAGCCAGCGGGCATCGGCCTGGCTCAACGCGGTGGCGGTGGATGCCGCCTCGGCCGGTGGCGGCAGCGCAGGCATCGCCGCCAGTAACAGACTGCCGCATACGATGATCGAAAAGCCGTGTCGTCGGACGACGGGTACGCGCATGCGCGATGGCCTTGTTGGCTGGGGTGCGGTTCACGGCAGCGCCGTGGACAGGTTCAACGCAGCAAGGGCTTCGCGGATGACACGGGCCGACTGGGTGGCGGCGCGTGTTCAGACTCTGTGAAGAAAACCACGTCGCGTGGTTTTCTTCTATCGCGCGTCCGGTACTTGCCCGGACGCGTTCACATGAACCAGTCACTTGTGTGACTGATTCATGTCCGGCCATCGGGCAACCGCTCCTGCGTTGCCTCAACTCGGGCATCGGGCAACCGCTCCTGCGTTGCCTCAACTCGGGCATCCATGCCCTCGCCATGCCCTCGCCATGCCCTCGCCTTGGCCGGACTGAGAGGTTGAAAAAACACAACCTCTCAGAATTCGTCGAGGAATTCGATGCCCGCATCGCAGGCGCGGGCAAGCACTTCGGCGCTCCCTCGTACGTCGTCGGCACGGCTGTCGGTGGCGACTTCGACCTCGATGCAATAAGTGTGCGGCGGGTTGGGACCTGCCGGTTGCCTGGAACTGGAGTCGTCGCGCAGCTCGGGCATCAGGTCGTCGATCTCCTCGACGCGTTCGATGCCGTTCATGCCGTGCAGTCCGGTGATGACAGTGTCGGCGTCTTCGCGGCTGCCGATCACACGGAAACGGATCATGGTCATGTCAGGCGTCCTGATCAGAGAAAGGTCTGCCGATGCTGGCAAGGGCGACGCATCCGGAAGGTGATGCTGTCGCGCCGACGGGCCCGGTTGGCGCGATAACATGACAGCTGCCTAAATCGAACATGAACATCGATGCCCAAGACCTACGACCGCGACTATTTCGACAAGTGGTACCGCAATCCGCGCCATGCGGTGGGTTCGCCGGCCGAGTTGCGACGCAAGGTGGCGCTGGCGGTGGCGCAGGCCGAGTATTACCTCGGTCGACCGGTGCGCAACGTGCTGGACGTCGGTTGCGGCGAGGCCAACTGGCGCGCGCCGTTGCGCAAACTGCGCCCTGGCATCGACTACCGCGGCCTGGATGCCAGTGCCTACGTGGTGGCGCGCTACGGGCGCAGCCGTCGCGTGGGCCTGGCCCGTTTCGGCGAGCTGGAACACCTGCGCTTCGCCACCCGCTTCGATCTCATCGTGTGCACCGACGTGTTGCATTACCTGAAGCCGGCCGAGATCCGCGCGGGCCTGCGCGGTATCGGCGAGATGCTGGAGGGGATGGCTTTCCTGGAAGTGTTCACCAGCGCCGATGACGTGGCGGGCGACCACCAGGGCTTCGTGTCGCGGGCCCCGTCCTGGTATCTGCACGAGTTCGGCCGTGTCGGATTGTTGCCGTGTGGGTCGCACGGCTACCTGGGGCCGCGACTGAACCGGCATGTTGCCGCACTGGAACGCGCGTACCACCCCACGTGATGGCGTGACGCAAGGCCTCCGCGCTGTCGTGGAATATCATCGCAGCGCCGTTCCGCGCTATCGTGCGCAGCAGCTTTCATCGGGGGAGAACGTCCAGTGACCCAGCCAGCCTTGTCCAGTTCGCCGCGTCGAGAACTCACCGTTCGCGGCGTGATCATCGGTATCCTGATCACCATCGTGTTCACGGCCGCCAACGTGTATTTCGGATTGAAAGCCGGCCTCACGTTTTCGACATCGATTCCCGCGGCCGTGATCTCGATGGCGATCCTGAAGGCGATGCGCAACGCCACCATCCAGGAAAACAACATCGTGCAGACGGTGGCCTCGGCCGCCGGCACGCTGTCGGCAATCATCTTCGTCTTGCCGGGCCTGGTGATCGTGGGCTACTGGACCGGTTTTCCGTTCTGGATCTCGGCCGCGATCTGCGCCACCGGCGGCATCCTCGGCGTGATGTACACGATCCCGCTGCGGCGCGCGCTGGTCACCGACTCCGATCTGCCCTACCCGGAAGGCGTGGCCTGCGCCGAGGTGCTGAAAGTGGGGGCTGGCGAGGCGCCCGCCACCGAAGGTGCGGCGGCCGTCGAAACCGGCGGCGCCGGGCTCAAGGCCGTGCTGTGGGGCTCGATCGTGTCGGCGGTCTTCTACGTGATCGTGCAGACCCGCGTGTTCGCCAGCAGCGTCACCGATTACTTCCGGGTCGGCAGCGACCGGGCTGGCGCGACCGGTTTCGATTTCGGCCTTTCCTTTGCCTTGTTCGCGATCGGGCACCTGGTCGGCCTGTGGGTGGGCATCGCCATGCTGCTGGGTGCGGTCATCGGCTGGGCCTGGGCGGTGCCGTATTTCACCCATCTGCACTGGGTGGCCGGCGACGCGGCCACGGTGGCGCAGGCGGGCTGGAGCAGCTACGTGCGCTTCATCGGCGCCGGTGCCATTGGCGTGGCCGCGATCTGGACGCTGGCCAAGCTGATGAAGCCGCTGGTCAGCGGCCTGGCGGGCGCGATGAGCGCTTCGCGGGCGCGCAAATCCGGCACGCTGAACGAACTGCCGCGCACCGAACACGACATGTCGATCGGCCTGGTCGGCCTGATTTCGCTGCTGTGCCTGATCCCGATCGGTTATCTGTTGTGGCATTTCGCGGTCAACAACGGGCTCGGCGGTGCGACCTGGACGCTGGTGATCGGCGGCGTGGCGTTCGTGGTGGTGCTGAGTTTCGTGGTCTCGGCGGTGACCGGCTACATGGCCGGCCTGATCGGTTCGTCCAACAGTCCCTTGTCGGGTATCGGCATCCTGGTGGTGGTGATCGTGGCCCTGCTGCTGGTAGTCGGGGTCAAGCCGTTCCTGCCCGCCGGCGCGGACAAGGCGCTGGTGGGCTTTGCCTTGTTCATCACCTCGATCGTGTTTGCCGTGGCGTCGATCGCGAACAACAACCTGCAGGATCTGAAGACCGGCCAGCTGGTCGATGCCACGCCATCGCTGCAGCAGTGGGCGCTGGTGATCGGCGTGCTGGTCGGCGCGATGGTGATTCCGCCGGTGATGGATTTGCTGCAGCACACCTACGGTTTCCTCGGTGCTCCCGGCGCCGATCCGTCGCGCGCGTTGCCGGCGCCACAGGCGGGCCTGATCTCGGCATTGGCGCAGGGCGTGATCACCGGCGATGTGCCGTGGGACATGATCGGGCTGGGCGCCGGCATCGGCGTGGCCATCATCATCCTCGACGAGGTGCTCGGCCTGACGAAGAAGGGGCCGCGCCTGCCGCCGCTGGCGGTCGGGCTCGGCATCTATCTGCCGACTTCGACCACGCTGATGGTGGTCGTCGGTGCCCTGGTCGGCGCCTGGTTCGATCGCCGTGCATGCCGTCGTCCGGCCGAGCAGGCGGACGCGACCCGGCAACTCGGCGTGTTGCTGGCTTCCGGCCTGATCGTCGGAGAAAGCTTGCTGGCGGTGATCTTCGCCGGCGTGGTGGCGTTCAGCGGCGAGGATGCGCCGATCGCGCTGGTCGGCAAGGGCTTCCACATTCCGGCGATCTGGATCGGCGGCGTGGTGTTCGCGGTGACCGTCGCCGTGCTGTACCGCTGGATCATGCGGATGGGACGCACCGCGGTCGACGCGTGAGCCGTGCGTTCATGAATCATGCCGTCATGCGTTGCGTCGTCTTGAATCATGCCGTCATGAATCACGCCGCCATCGGTCGTGGCATTCGCGCACGGCGCCAGTTGAGTGATCCACCGCAGGAGTCGGGCGTCGCGTGATGCAGGTAGAGAGCGATCAAGCGCCAGCCGGCGCGGAGACCTTGCTGGCCGCACCGAGCCAGCGTGCGATGGTGTTGCGCCGGCTGGCCGGACCGTTGCTGTCGATCGGCATGCTGTGCCTGGCGTTGTGGGCGTTGCACCTGCTGGCGCGGGAAGTGAACTATCACGACGTGCGCAAGTACGTGCAGGGGCTGTCGCACCTGCGGCTGCTGCTGGCGGTGTTGTTCACCTTGCTCGGCTACGCGGTGATGACGCTGTATGACCGCTTCGCGCTGAGCTGGATTCGGCGCAAGCTGCCGTGGCAGCGGATCACCCTGATCTCGTTCATCAGCTACGCCTTCAGCAATGCGGTGGGCATGTCGCTGCTGGTATCGGGTTCGATCCGCTATCGCTTTTATGTCCAGAACGGGCTGGGCGCGGGTGAGATAGCGCGGGTCGTGCTGTTTTGCACGACCAGCTTCTGGCTGGGCCTGCTGGCGCTTACCGGCACGACCTTGCTGTGGGTGCCGCTGCCGCCGGAGCTTCCCTTTGCGGCGCTCAGCCAGCCGCTGGGAGCCGCACTGATGGTCCTGCCGCTGGCCTGGCTGCTCGGCAGTCTGGTGCGCCGCCCGCTGCGGATCTGGCGCTGGCGGGTGCAATTGCCGTCGACCTTCACCGCGCTGAAGCAGATTCTCGTCGGCGCGCTCGACTGGGGCCTGGCGGCGGCGGTGTTGTACGTACTGATGCCGGACGCGCTGAACAATGGCTTCGGGCATTTCCTGGCGATCTTCGTGATCGCGCAGATCGTGGGCCTGATCAGCCACGTGCCGGGCGGTCTGGGCGTGTTCGAGGCGGTGATGCTGGCCGGCTTCGGCGCGACCGGCAACGCCGAACTGACCGCGCCGATCCTGGGCGCGCTGGCGGCGTTCCGGGTGATCTATTACCTGCTGCCGCTGTGCACGGCGACCGTGCTGGTACTCCAGCGCGAGGCGCGCGGGTTGCGCCGCAAGTCGTTGCTGGCGCCGTGGTTCACCGGCCTGTTGCCGTCGTTCTTCGCCGGGCTGACCCTGGTTTCCGGCGCGGTCCTGCTGTTTTCCGGCGCCACGCGGGCGTTGCCGTTGCGCATGGCGATCCTGCGCGAAGTCCTGCCGTTGTCGGTGCTGGAGGTCTCGCACTTGCTGGCCAGCGTGATCGGCATGCTGCTGCTGATCCTGGCGCGTGGCCTGCAGCGGCGGCTCGACGCGGCGTACTGGTTGACCCTGGTGCTGCTGCTGGCCGGTGCGGTGTTCTCCCTGCTCAAGGGCATCGACTACGAGGAGGCCACCTTGCTGATCCTGCTGGCGATGGCGCTGGCGCCGGCGCATGGCCTGTTCTATCGGCGCGCCTCGCTGTTCAGTACCACCTTCAGCATCGGCTGGATCGTGGCCATCGTGGCGACCCTCGCCTGCGCCACCTGGCTGGTGGTGTTCAGCTACAAGCACGTCGAATACAGCGGCGACCTGTGGTGGCAGTTCAGCCTGAACCACGGCGGTGCGCCGCGCGCCTTGCGGGCGCTGGTGGCGGCGGCCGTCGCCGGCATGCTGTTCGCGGCAGCCAGCCTGATCCGACCGCAGCAGCTGCGCCGCAAGCCGCCCGGCGACGCCGAGTTGGCGCAGGCGCTGCCGTTGATCAAGCAGTTCACCTCGGCCCAGGCGCACCTGGCCCTGATGGGCGACAAGGCCTTGCTGTTCGATGCCGGCGCACAAGGCGTTCGTGATGTTCGACACGGTCGGGCGCAGTTGGGTGGCCATGGGCGATCCGGTCGGCACCGACGAGGACGCGCGGCGCGAACTGGTATGGACGTTTCTGGAACAGTGCGAGCGTGCCGGTGGCTGGCCGGTGTTCTACCAGGTCAGCCCGGCCAACCTCGACCTGTACCTGGAAGTGGGGCTGAACCTGCTGAAGATCGGCGAGGAGGCGCGGGTGAGGCTGGACGGCTTCAACCTCGACGGCAAGTCGAAAAAGGTATTGCGCAACACGGTCAACAAGCTGCATCGCGAAGGGCTGCGCCTGGAAATCGTGCCGATCGACGGCGGTGCCGGATCTGCTGCCGAGGCTCAAGCCGGTGTCGGACGCGTGGCTGCACGACAAGCATGTTCGCGAGAAGCGGTTTTCACTGGGTGCGTTCGACCCGCGCTATCTGATGCGTACGCCCATGGCCGTCGTGTGGCAGGGCGAGCAGGTGATCGCGTTCGCCAACCTGTTGCTGACCGAAAACCATGAGGAGGCATCGGTGGATCTGATGCGGCATCTGCCGGACAGCCCGGCGGGGATCATGGATTACCTGTTCGTGGAGCTGATGCTGTGGGCGCGGGCGGAAGGCTATCGCTGGTTCAACCTCGGCATGGCGCCGCTGGCTGGCCTGCAGAGCCGGCGCCACGCGCCGTTGTGGAACCGTTTCGGGGCGATGGTGTTTGGTCGCGGCGAGCGCTTCTACAACTTCCGCGGACTGCAGCGCTACAAGGGCAAATTCGACCCGCAATGGGAGCCGCGCTACATGGCGGTCCCGCGCGGCATCGCCTTGCCGGTGATCCTGACCAACGTGGCCAGCCTGATCGCCGGCGGCCTCGGCGGCGTGGTGCGCCGATGAGGCGGTGGAAAACCGTGCTGCTGGCGGCAGTGATCCTCGGCGTGCTTGCGCTGCTGCTGGTGTGGAGCCCCTGGTCGCGGGCCAGCCTGGCGCAGGTCACCGTCGTCCTGCCCGTGGCCCGCCAGAGCATCGCGCCGCCGCCCGGCAAGGATGACGTGATGGCCATCATCGTCTCCGGCGACGGCGGCTGGGCCGACCTGGACCGGCGCCTGGGCATCGCCTTCATCGACCGCGGCATCCCCGTGCTCGGCATCAACTCGTTCAAGTATTACTGGCGCGCGCGCGATCCCGTGCAGACCGCGCAGGAACTCGACGCGCTGATGACGAAGTACCTCGGCGTGTGGGGCAAGCGGCGCATCTGGCTGGTCGGCTTTTCGTTTGGCGCCGACGTGCTGCCCACCATCGTCGACCACCTCAGCGCCGCCAATCGCGCCCGCATCACCCAGCTGGTGCTGCTCTCGCCCAGCCGCGACGTCACCTTCGAGATCGAGCTCGAGGGTTACATGATCAAGCAGGGCTGGCTGCAGGAGCACCTCAAGAACGCCCTGCAACGCATCAATCCAATCCCGCACCACGATGCGTTGCCGCCGCTGCGGGCCCTGCAAGGCCAGCCACCGGTGGTCTGCTACTACGGCCTGGACGACGCCGACGACAGCCTCTGCGACCTGGCCGCGCTGCCCGCATGGGTCACGGTGCACGCCGAAAAGGGCGGCCACCACTTCGACGAAGGCTACCAGCGGCTGGCGCAGCAGATGCTGGAGGAATTGCCGGTGGCTGTCACGCCGGTCGGCGGCAGGGATTGAATCGCAGTCGCGCATTTTTCGGCCGTCGGCGCACAATCGAACGCCACGGTCGGACGTGGTGTCTGGCTGGCACATCAGCGAGGTGATTTCCATGTTGGATTGGCTGGGTTACCGCAAGGAATTGATCGGGCGTATCGGCGAGATCGGCAAGTTGAGCCCGGATACGCTGAAGGGTTATCAGACGCTGTCCGGTGCCGGCGAGAAGACCGGGCACCTGGATGCCAAGACGCGCGAACTGATCTCGCTGGCGGTGGCCGTCACCACCCGCTGCGATGGCTGCATCACCGTGCATACCGGCGAGGCACTCAAGCACGGCGCCACCCGCGAGGAAATTGCCGAGGCACTCGGCGTGGCGGTGGCGATGAATGCCGGCGCCGCGATGGTGTATTCGGCGCGGGTGCTGGATGCGGTCAACGCCCATGGTGGAAGCTGAGTTCGCAGAGATCCGCGATCAGCCGGCATCCAGGCGGCAGCCACGTACGATGCTTCCCTGATTCATAGTTGAAGACATGACGTGACTGCTGCCGGATTTTTCGCGGCCGCGCCGGACGCGACGCTGACGGCCCTGTCTGTGCCGTTCGAAGTAGGCCGGAACCGCTGAATGTAATCCCGAGAAATGCGCATCTGACAGACTTTTGCGGCGGAATCCGCTGCGCGGGATTTGTCCTGCAAGGCCTTCGTGGTCTCCGCTGAATCAGGGACCGGTTCCGTTCCTGGCCTGGTTACTTCCTTTGCCTGTGATGTCGGATGGCAGATGGTCACGCAGCCATTGCTTGGCAAAGATCTCGTTTTTCGAAGAGAAGCAAAGCTTCGGATCGGCAGGGGTCGACGTCGTGCCGTCCGTTTTTTCCTGCTTCGTCTGCCTGACGTCATAAACCTCGGCATAGGGCTTGCCCATCGGCACATTGCGACGAACCGTGAGGGAAAAAACCGGAAGATAGACCGGTATGGCATTCGTCTTCGCCGCCTGCTTCATCAGGCCGAGCGCGCGTTGCTGCAGGGCAACCCGATGGGCAGCGCCCGGCCGGCAAGCACGCCATCACGGTGACCGCCGTGATGTAAGCATGAGTGAGCGCAAGCGACACCTTCAACCGGTTCCCCGTCAGCGCGAAGAGGCAGCAACGGGTCAGACCCACCCGGAGAGAACCTGACTAACCTTCTGGACGTCCAAACGTGTGCTGGTTGATCGCCAGACACCGACGACACCGATGAACGAATGAGCTCTCCGGCGCGGTTTATACCCAGGTCCGCGTCGGCGCTATCGACGCAACAAGACCGTTTACGGAAATGCAGTCTGGCAACGTTCAACGCCCCAAGCACTGACACGCACGACGCAACACCCAGGACAACATCATGACCAGCGAAAGCCTGAAAGCTCAAAGCAAGAGCATCAAGCGCGCGGTATTGACAGGAAGTCTCTTACGGAACTGTTAGGCATCATCGGACTCCCCGTTTATAGCGCTGACCACTGAGCTGGATGCCGATGACTTTCTGCGAGCTGACCGTGAGGCGACGACTGCAGTTGCTACCGCCGCCCCCGAACCGAAACCGCCGGCAAAAAGCGCAAGCAACTCAACGGCTCGTACTTCGCGACCTACGATAGTGGCGGCTGCCAGTGCGGACACTAGAGCCGCGAGTATTGCGGCCGAAATGGCGGCTTTTTGCTTGGTTCCCACAAGTTTCTCCTGTGAGGCCTAACGCTGGAATTAAGCGGCGGCGGAGCCGTCCGCTTGGATGACGGGTTAGGGGGCAACTAGCCGGCCCCTTGATAGAGAACATAGGCTATTCCGGCTGCGAATAGCAGCGCAAATGACCCGAGCACAATCCCGACGCCAAAAACGCCGCGCTGCCAAGGGCGCAGAGCGTCCCATTGAGAAGCAAGGCGAACGAAAGGAACACCGGTGATTGCCTGAAGGAGACCGGCGAGCGCGAACCCAGCGGGTATGGCGAACTCCCAGGGCACGTGGTGCAACCCGATGGAATTGAGCCAAAACCCAATAGCAACGAAGACAGCAAAGAGAGCTGACGCCCACGCAACTTGGAAAAGTCCCTTTATCCGTATGCCGCTGAGCACAACCTATGCCCCCTAACGCCAAGTAGACCCCGAAACCGGGGTGTTGCACCGAGTATGCCGACTGCAACGCTGATCCCGCAACACTCGGTTTTCCCTGCGGGATCATGATTCTGCAGCTCGGGCCTGCGACTGGCAGGCGCCTGGTCGGCTGCGTTATGCGGCACATTTGAGGGTGTATGAGTTACACCCGCTGATGTGAGGGTGTAACGGATCGAAAAAATCCCGCGTCGTGCGATTTCTGCTGCGGCCGATGACTTCCATGCCTGCCTGTTGCGCCACGCCACTACACTGTCGTCCTTGTTTCGCCAACGAGATTTGATGTGAACGCTGCCGGACTTTTTGCAGCGGCGCCGGACTCGGCGCTGGCTGCGTTATTTGTGCCATTCGAGACCTCGGAGCTGAGCTTGCCGGCGGATGGGCGCGTGCTGTTCCTGCGTGCGCGGGCGGGCACGCGCCTGCGTGCTGTGGCGCAGCCGGGTTGGCTGTGCGAGCAGAGTTTCCTGCCGTTTGCCGACGAGCTGGCGCGCAATGGCCAGCGCGTGGGGGAGCCGGCCGCGGGCGAGCGTTTTCCGTTGGTGTTGCTGTTGCCGCCGCGCCAGCGCGATGAGGCACGTGCCTTGTTTGCCCGGGCACTGAACCTGGTGGAGCCAGGTGGCACGGTGCTGGCCAGCATGCCGAATGCGGAGGGCGCGAAGTCGGGCGAGGCCGACCTGGCGAAGCTGGCTGGCAGCGTGAAGCATCTGTCCAAGCACAAGTGCCGGGTGTTCTGGGCAAACCCGGGCGATGTCGATCAAGCGCTGCTGGCAGAATGGCTGGCGCTGGATGCGCCGCGCGAGATTGTCGATGGCTACGTCAGCCGGCCGGGCCTGTTCGCATGGGATCGGGTCGATCGGCGCCTCGGCGTTGTTGGCCGAGCATCTGCCGCCGGACTTGCATGGCCGGGTCGCGGACCTGGGCGCCGGATACGGCTATCTCGCTTGCCAGGTCATGGCACGTTGTCCGCGGGTCAGCGCGATCGACCTGTACGAGGCCGAGGCGCGGGCGATGGAGCCGGCGCGGATCAACCTGGCGCGGGCGCAACGTGAATGTGGCCGCGAGTTGGCAGTGGACGTGTTCTGGCACGATGTGACCCGCGGCTTGCCGCAGCGTTACGACGCGATCGTGAGCAATCCGCCATTCCACCAGGGTCGTGCCGATTTCCCCGAGCTCGGGCGGGCCTTCATCGCCAGCGCCGCCGACGCGCTGGTGGCGGATGGCCGTCTGCTGCTGGTGGCGAACCGGCACTTGCCGTACGAGGCGGTGCTGGGGCAGCGTTTTCGCGCGGTGCGCGCCCTGGTGACGCACGAGGGATTCAAGGTGATCGAGGCAACGGGAGTACGTGCGTGAAACTGGTGAAGCTGATTGCCAATCTCGGCTACGGCAGCCGCAAGGACGTGACCCAGTTGTTCCGCAGTGGCCGCATCACCGATGCGGACGGCGAGGTGCTGTACGCCGACGACGTGGTGCCATACGAAACGATCCGCGTCGACGACGAGCCGCTGGATCCGCCGCCCGGCTTGGTGCTGATGTTGAACAAGCCGGTGGGCGTCACCTGCTCGCGCAAGGATCCCGGTCGCATCGTCTACGATCTGCTGCCGCCGCGCTACGGCGTGCGCTCGCCGGCACTATCCACGGTCGGCCGGCTCGATCGTGATACCTCGGGCCTGCTGCTGTTCACCGATGACGGCGCGCTGCTGCACCGGATCATTTCGCCGAAGGCCCAGGTGGCCAAGGTGTACGAAGCGACCCTGGCGCAGGACCTGCGCGGCGACGAGGGCGCGCTGTTCGCCAGCGGCACGCTGCTGCTGGAGTCGGAAAAGGAGCCGCTGGCGCCGGCCGCGCTCGACGTGCTGGGCCCGCGCCACGTCCGCCTCAGCGTCACCGAGGGCCGTTACCACCAGGTGCGCCGCATGTTTGCGGCCACCGGCAATCACGTGGAAACCCTGCAGCGCATTTCAGTGGGGGCGCTGAGCTTGGGTGGGCTGCCGCCGGGCGAATGGCGCGCGCTGGACGCGGCCGACGTGGCGCTAATTTTCGCGAGCCCGAGCGACCTATTCGCCACCGCGCGCGACCTGTAGGAGCGCACCTTGTGCGCGAGGCTTTCGTTCTTGCCGACATCGGAGAGCATCGCGAAGAGCATCGCGCACAGGGTGCGCTCCTACAGGTTTTTACAGCACGTGCACCGCCGTAGGAATCGTGGCGCCGAACCACTTGTGGCGCTCCTCGCGACAGCTGGGGCTGCCCATCGCGTATTTGCGACAAATGCCGGGGCGATCTGCGTAGATGGTGCACGCGAACGTGTTCGGGTCCACCGCCGCACACCAGCCGTCTTCACCCTTGGCGAGGATTTTCAGGCCGTGTTCGTCGTGATCGACGAGCCAGGCCGGCACGTGGTCTTCGGGCATCAGGACCACGGTAAGGCGGCAGCACACCGCCTCGCAGGTCGAGCACTGCACGCGGGGGTCGACCGCTTCTTCGTAACGGTCGGGAGATTCACGGGGGGCGGGAGAAATGATCACGCGCCAGCATGACAAGCGCGTCCTGAACACCTTGTTGGGATGCCGGTTCAGTCGGCCTCGTCGCGCCACAGCGCCTGCCAGCCCGCGTGGCCGAGCCGTTGCAATGTCTCGATATTGCGCCGGTAGATCGCGTCGGTGTCGCTCATCTGGTCCATCGCCCGCTCGACGCTGGCTTCGCGCAGCAGGTGCAGGGTGGGGAAGGGCGAGCGGTTGCTGAAGTTCTCGATTGCATCGGGGGCACTGTCGGCAAACTGGTAGTGGGGATGGAAGCTGGCGACCTGCCATTCGCCTTCCAGCCCCAGCGTTTGCACGGCCGCGTCGGCCACGTCGAGGAAGTCGTTGTAGTCGAGGAAGTCCGTCAACACGAACGGATGGATCAGCAGCCCGGTCTCGCATTCGTCCGGGGTCAGTGCGTGCAGGGATTGCAGTTCGCCGCACAGGTCGTCGAGCAGGGCGTCGGTGTCGCGCGCCTGGCTCACCCGCAGACGCAACTTGCCTTGCACGTGCGGGGCGCGGGCAAACGGGCACAGGTTGAGACCGATCACCGCGCGTTCCAGCCAGCGCGTGGTGGCGGCGAGGTAGGGCGCATCCTCGGGCAACGCATCGGCGTTGAGGTTGGCGGGTGTTTCGTTCATGCGGTTCTCGCGGGCTTGGGCGCGCCGACTATAGCCGTCGCACGACATCTGTAGGAGCGCACCCTGTGCGCGATGCTCTTGTCCAGCGTGACGAAGAGGTATCGCGCACAGGGTGCGCTCCTACAGGGGGGCTTGCTGCATATGGGGGAGAGGCCGGATATGAGGTGAAGGGATGCTCTTCGGCTGGGTCGCGCAAGAGAGCGTCGCGCACAGGGTGCGCTCCTACGGGCGGCGTGCTTGCATATGACGGGGAATGGCCGGATATAGGCTGAAGTCTCGCGGGGCATTCCCATGTTCAACCTCCACTTCGACAATGCGTTCGTGCGCGACCTGCCTGGCGATCCGGAACAGGGCGCGCGGCTGCGCCAGGTCGAGGGCGCGCTGCATTCGCATGTCGACCCCACGCCGGTGGCCGCTCCGCGGGTGCTGGCGCATTCCGCCGAGATGGCCGCGGCGCTGGGTTTCAGCGAAGCAGACATCAGCACGCCGGAATTCGCCCAGCTGTTCGGCGGCAATGCGCTGGCCGAGGGCATGCAGCCATATGCCACAAACTATGGCGGACACCAGTTCGGCAACTGGGCCGGGCAGCTGGGCGATGGGCGCGCGATCTCGCTGGGCGAAGTGATCAACGCGGCGGGCGAACGCTGGGAACTGCAGCTGAAGGGTGCGGGACGGACGCCTTACTCGCGCGGCGCCGATGGCCGCGCGGTGCTGCGTTCGTCGGTACGCGAATTCCTCTGCAGCGAGGCGATGCACCACCTCGGCGTGCCGACGACGCGGGCCTTGAGCCTGGTTGACACCGGCGAGCCGGTGCTGCGCGACATGTTCTACGACGGCAACGCGGCGCCCGAGCCGGGCGCCATCGTCTGCCGCGCGGCGCCGTCCTTCATCCGCTTCGGCAACTTCGAGTTGCCCGCTTCGCGCGGTGACACCGCCTTGCTGCAACAACTCGCCGACTTCACCATCCGTCGCGACTTCCCTGAACTCCCGGGGCAGGGCGAAGCACTTTATGCCAAGTGGTTCGCGCAAGTCTGCGAGCGCACCGCCACGATGATTGCGCACTGGATGCGGGTAGGTTTCGTGCACGGCGTGATGAATACCGACAACATGTCGATCCTCGGCCTCACCATCGACTACGGCCCGTACGGCTGGATCGACAATTTCGACCCGGACTGGACGCCGAACACCACCGACGCACAGCGCCGTCGCTACCGCTTCGGCCAGCAGCCGAACGTGGCCTGGTGGAACCTGAGCCGGCTGGCCGGCGCGCTGGCACCGCTGTTTGGCGACGTGGCGCCCTTGCAGGACGGGCTGGATCGTTACGCCGAGGCGTACGCCGCGGCCGATCGCGCCCATGTCGCGGCCAAGCTCGGGCTGGCCGAATGCCGGGACGCGGATGTCGCGTTGATGCAGCAGTTGCGCGAGTTGATGACCAGGGCGGAAGTGGACATGACCCTGTGGTTTCGCGCGCTGGCCGACCTCGATCCGCAGGCGCCAAGCCTGGAACCGATGCTCGCGGCGTTCTACGACGAAGGAAAACAGCGCGAGGCCGAGCCGGCGCTCACCGACTGGCTGGCGCGCTATGCCGCCCGCGTGCTTGACGATACGCTGTCCGCCGGTGAGCACCGGGCACGCATGCAGGCGGTCAACCCGCGCTACGTGCTGCGCAACTACCTGGCGCAACAGGCCATCGATCGGGCCACCGCGGGAGATCCTTCCGGGATCCATGAGCTGCTGGAGGTGTTGCGCCGCCCGTACGATGACCAGCCAGGCCGCGAGGCGTTCGCGCAAAGGCGGCCAGACTGGGCGCGGCACAAGGCCGGCTGTTCGATGCTCTCGTGCAGTTCCTGAGCACGCGTGAGCTCCGGAAAAGCACAAGGGCCGGCATGGCCGACCCTTGCGCTCGTCGCGATTGGTGCCCCCGATACGATTCGAACGTACGACCTGTCCCTTAGGAGGGGACCGCTCTATCCAACTGAGCTACGAGGGCAGCAGGGCCGAAGGATACCGGGGCGATGCCGGAAGTGGAACCGAGCGGCGCGCTGCACGGTGCGGCTCGCGCCGATTCAGTCTGGTGCGCTCGCCTCTCCTGCTGCACTCAAGCACACACGAGCCGAGCGTCGTCAGCGCGGTGCGAAGACCGGGAAGACATGGATCCTCATCTCGTCGCGGGATGAGCGCCAAGCAGCCGACCCTCCACCGTCGTGCCGTACAGCGACATGGGTGTGTCGTGATACTGCTTGCGCGTTTCGGCGAGGTTGCCCTTGTAGCGTGGGTCCTGTGGTCGCTCGTGGGCGTCCATGTACATCGCCACGTCCCACGCATCCTGGTCGCTCAACGTGCCGCCGCGGCTGTACGGCATGTTCGCCTTGATGAAGGCTGCTGCGTTATCCAGTTGGTGCATGCCCGCGCCCCAATTGAACGACTCTGGCCCCCACAGCGGCGGAAATACATTCCTGCCGGCGACTTGCTGGCCTTGTCCGTCGGCACCGTGGCATAGCGCGCAACTGCGTTCGTACACCGTCTTGCCACGCGCGTAGTCCGCCGCTTGCGGCGGCTTGAAGCCCTTTTTCGGATAACCGGCACCTGCCATCTTCGCGCCCACCGGTGCGCCGGTGGCCATCCAGTAGGCGTAGGTTTCCAGCGCCAGCATGACCTTGCTGTCCAGCGGCGGCGCCTTGCCGTTCATGCTGAACCTGAAGCAGCCCTGCAGGCGCTCGCCGAAACTGTTCACGTGCTTGTTTTTGCTGCGGTACTGCGGATACGCCACGTACGCGCCCCACAGCGGGGCGGAGTCGGCCCGGCGCCCGGCATCCAGATGACAGTTGCTGCAGCTGAGGCCGTTGCCGACATAGGGTTTCGCGTTTTCGCTGGTGTGCACGAAGATCTCGCGGCCCTGGCGCACCAGATCGCCGAACGGATCGTTCGGGATGGCCGATTCCAGGGGTGGGGAAAACGTCTTGCTCTGGCTGGCGGAGGCCGTCGTTGCACTCGGCGCAGGGGTCGACGCGCCATGAGCCGTGGCCGCCGCTGGTGGCGCGGAAGACGGACCGGCGGCGGTGGACGGTGCTGGCGCGTCGGATGGAGATTTTCCGGAACAGCCAGCCAGCGTCAGGACCAGCAGGCCGGCAGCGAGGTGACGGCAGTTCATGGCGTTGTTCCCTCCTGATTAGCGTCGAAGTTCAGCCGCGTGAAGACCCTCTCCCTCCGGGAGAGGGGTTGGGGTGAGGGTTCGGACGAAGCGGCAAGTAGCACATCGACAGTTGCTGAAAACTCGCTACGGCCGAACCCTCATCCGTCGCTTCGCGCCACCTTCTCCCGACGGGAGAAGGATACGTCAGCTGAACTTCGACGCTAATCAGGTGTTCCCTTGCGGTCCAGCGGTTGGGCGGCATACCAGGTGGCGACGGCGGTGATGTCCGTGTCACTCAAGGCCTTGCTGACGTGCTGCATCAGCTCCAGGGGATCGTTGCGCCGTGAGCCCTGCCTCCATGCTCTGAGCTGGTTTTCAATGTACGTGGCCGACTGTCCCGCCAGTGGCGGAAAGTTCGTGCCCACGCCGACACCGCCCGGCGCATGGCACTGATCGCATCCCGGCACTTGTTGCGCCCACCGTCCGCGCGTGGCCAGCAGTGCGCCGACACTGTCGTTGGCAGGCATGGGCGTCGTCGGCGTGGCCAGTGCCGGGGGGATCGGCAGCCTGCTGTAATACTCGCCCAGCGCCTTGCGGTCGGCCTCGCTCAGCGCGGTCGCCACCGGCTTCATGACCGCGTTGTCGCGCCTGCCGCTGGCGAAATCGTCCAGCTGCTGCTGCAGGTAGGCTGCACTCAGTCCCGCCAGGCGCGGAAAGCCCGCCGCGGGCTGCCCCGCGCCATTGGCGCCGTGGCAGGTCATGCAGGCCGGAACGCCTTGGCTATTGCCCTGCCTTGCGATCGCGGCGGCATCGGCAGGGGCGGCTCTTGCGGGCAGGATCGCGAGCGCCACGACGAAGGAAGGGGCAAATACAGGCAAGCGCATCAGTGATTCCTCATGTCGATTTTCCTGTGTGGGGCAATCCAGCCCACGCGAGGGCTATCACAAGCCATCCTGCACCGACGATTTTCCCAGTGCGGCGAGCGTGATCTTTGTCACTGGCGCCACGCAAGCCGGCTCTCGCCCTGAGGCGAACAGTGCCGCAACGCATGTCGAGCCGATGGTGAGTGCGACCTGTCGACTCTTGATGACAGGGTGGTCGCTTGTCAAACACCCCCAGCAGCACGCATGGATGTCGCATCAATGGGCGTTTCGCAAGCCGGAACACCCCATCTTGGTGTTCACGAATCCTGAATCCCGGGCCCGGAAAGGACCGCCGCAGCGGGCCGGGGAAGGAGTCGTGTGTCGAGGCTGCTAAACTGGCCAATGGTATTTTCACTCACGGTGCCCCAGGCACCGCACGTCCAGGAGTCACGCATGTCCCAAGCCATCCTCAAATGCGCTCGGCCTCGGTGCCGAACAGTCGGGTACCTATCTCGGCCAGGGCGAATGGTCCAAGACCACCGATGCCGGCGCGTTGCAGCCGGTGAATCCGGCCACCGGCGAGGTGATAGCCACGGTACATGCCTCCAGCACCGCCGACTACGAGCTCATCGTCAAGCGCGCCCAGGAAGCGTTCAAGGTGTGGCGCACCACGCCGGCGCCGCAGCGCGGCGAAGCGGTGCGCCTGTGCGGCGAAGCGCTGCGCAAGCACAAGGACGCGCTGGGTTCGCTGGTCGCGCTGGAGATGGGCAAGATCAAGCCCGAGGGCGACGGCGAAGTGCAGGAGATGATCGACATCGCCGACTTCGCGGTCGGCCAGAGCCGCATGCTGTACGGCTACACCATGCACTCGGAGCGCCCCGGCCACCGCATGTACGAGCAGTAGCATCCGCTGGGCATCGTCGGCATCATCAGCGCGTTCAACTTCCCGGTCGCGGTGTGGGCGTGGAACGCGATGCTCGCTGCCGTCTGCGGCGACATCTGCATCTGGAAGCCCTCGCCGAAGACGCCGCTGTCGGCGATCGCCACGATGAAGATCTGCAACGAGGCGCTGAAGGACGGCGGCTTCCCGGATCTGTTCTTCCTGTTCAACGACGCCGGCACCGACCTGGCGCAGGCCTTCGTCGACGACCAGCGCATCCCGCTGATCAGCTTCACCGGCTCGACCAAGGTCGGCCGCATGGTCGGCGAGCGCGTGGCGCAGCGCATGGGCCGCTCGCTGCTGGAACTGGGCGGCAACAACGCGATCATCCTGGACGAATCGGCCGACCTGAAACTGGCCATTCCGGGCATCGTGTTCGGCGCGGTCGGCACGGCCGGCCAGCGCTGCACCACCACGCGCCGCCTGTTCGTGCACGAATCCATCTACGACAACGTGCTCGACACGCTGGTCAAGGCGTACAAGCAGGTCGAGGGCAAGATCGGCGATCCGACGCTGGCCACCACGCTGATGGGCCCGCTGAACAGCCAGGATGCGGTGCAGGGTTACCTCGCCGCGATCGAGAAGGCCAAGGCTGCCGGCGGCAAGGTGGCCACCGGCGGTGCAGCGCTGACCGACCGCAAGGGCAACTTCGTGCTGCCGACCATCATCACCGGGCTGAAGAACGCCGATGAGGTGGTGCAGACCGAAACCTTCGCGCCGATCCTCTACGTGATGCACGTTCAAGGACTCTCGACGAGGCGATCGCCGCTGCAGAACGACGTGCCGCAGGGCCTGTCCTCGGCGATCTTCACGCAGAACCTGAAAGTCGGCCGAACAGTTCCTGTCGGCGGCCGGCTCGGATTGCGGCATCGCCAACGTCAACATCGGCACCTCGGGCGCCGAGATCGGCGGCGCGTTCGGCGGCGAGAAGGAAACCGGCGGCGGCCGCGAATCCGGTTCGGATGCGTGGAAGGTCTACATGCGCCGCCAGACCAACACCATCAACTACTCCGATTCACTGCCGCTGGCCCAGGGCATCAAGTTCGATCTGTAGTCGACGACGCGCTGGCGCGCCGTTCAGCGCGCGCCAGCGATCCCGCTACGATGCGCACGATGCCAATGGCGCGATCAGCGAGCAAGTCCATGAGCGAGCAAGTGTCCTCCTACCGTCCCGCGGCCCCGACCAGCACGCTGGCCGTGGTGAGCCTGGTGTTCGGCATCCTGGCCTGGTGCGTGTTGCCGTTCATCGGTGCGATCGTGGCGATCATCTGCGGCCATCTGGCACGCAGCGAAATCCGCAACAGTCACCCGGACCAGCGCCAGGAAGGTGACGGCATGGCCGTTGCCGGTCTGGTGCTCGGTTACGTGCAACTGGCCTTGTGCGTGCTGGGCGTGTTCCTGCTGGTCGCCGTGCTGTTCTTCGGTTTCGCGATTGCCGGCTGGCATTGATCGGCATGGCTGGTCGCGCAGGCTCGGTTCCCTTTGATTTCAGCGGCTGTCGCGTACTGGTGGCCGGCGGCAGCCGCGGCATCGGCCGCAGCATCGCGCTGGGTTTTGCCCAGGCCGGGGCGGCGGTGTCGATCTGCGCCCGCGGCGCCGCGGCGCTGGAGGAGACGCGCCTGCAAATCGCCGCGCACGATGTCGTGGCGCACGCGCAGAGCTGCGATCTGGCTGACCCGGGAGCCATCGAGGCGCTGGGTAGGCGATGCGGCCGGTGCGCTGGGCGGCATCGACGTGCTGGTCAACAACGCCAGCGGTTATGGTTTCGGCGAGGATGACGCGGCCTGGCTGGCCGGCATCCATGTCGATCTGATGGCCGCGGTGCGTGCCTCCCGCGCCGCCCTGCCGCATCTGCAGCAATCGACTCGTGCGTGCATTCTGCATATCAGTTCGATCGCCGCCTTGCATCCGGCAACGAGCGGCGGTGCGGCGTACGCGGCGGTGAAGGCGGCGCTTGAGCCAGTACACCACCTCGCAGGCATTGGCACTGGCCCGCCAACGCATTCGCGTCAATGCGATCGCGCCGGGCTCGATCGAGTTTCCCGGCGGTGTGTGGGATCGGTGCCGAAAGGACGATCCGCCGCGCTACGCCAGCGTGCTGGCAAAGATTCCGTTCGACCGTTACGGAACACCGGAGGAAATTGCCCATGCCGCGCTGTTCCTGGCTTCCCCCTGGGCGGGCTGGATCACCGGGCAGACGCTGGTGGTCGATGGCGGCCAGTTGCTCAATGGCTGAGACGCCCGACCGACTGGCTCCGACCGCGCGCTTCAGCGACCGGGTCGCCGACTACGTGCAGTATCGGCCCGACTATCCGGCCGCGCTGCTCGACTGGTTGCAGCGCGAGTGCGGCGTGAACAAAAACTGGCGGGTGGCGGACGTCGGCGCCGGTACCGGCATCTCCTCGAAAATGTTTCTCGATGCGGGGTATCGCGTGACGGCGGTGGAACCGAATGGACCGATGCGCGCGGCGGCCGAGCACTGGCTGCAGGGATACGAATATTTCGATGCCATCGATGGCCGTGCCGACGCCACCGGCTTGCCCGATGCCAGCGTCGACCTGGTCACGGTGGCGCAGGCGTTCCACTGGTTCGACGAGGAAGCGACGCGGCGCGAATTTGCCCGCATCCTGCGTCCGGGCGGCCTGGCGGCGATCTGGTGGAACTCGCGCCGGCTGCGCGGCACGCGTTTTCTCGAAGGATACGAGGCGCTCCTGCTGAATACGGCACCGACTACACCAGCGTGGCCGAGCGTTATGCCGACGATGCGCGGATGCGTGGCTGGTTTGGCACCGGTTTTCGGGGAAGCGCACGTTTCGAATACGGCCAACGGCTGGATTTTGAAGCGTTGCGCGGGCGCCTGATGTCATCGTCGTATGTGCCGCAGCCGGGGCATCCGCAGCACGAACCGATGCTGAGTGCGCTGCGCGAACTGTTCGATGCCTGCGTCGTCGACGGCACGGTAAGCTTCGATTACGACACCCGCATCTTTGTGGGCCAACTGGCCTGAACCATGTACGACCTCCTGCGTCCGCTCCTTTTCAAGCTTGACCCCGAGACGGCTCACCGGCTGACCCTGTACGGACTTGGCGTGGCCCAGCGCAGCAACTTCGCGCACTGGATCGCGCAAGCCGCCGGCGGATCTGCCGGTCACGGTGTTCGGCATCACCTTTCCCAATCCGGTCGGACTCGCCGCCGGCCTCGACAAGAACGCCGAACATCTCGATGCGCTCGGCACGCTCGGCTTCGGCTTCATCGAAGTCGGCACGGTGACGCCGCTGCCGCAGTCGGGCAATGACAAGCCGCGCCTGTTCCGGCTTCCCGCGCATGAAGCGATCATCAACCGCATGGGCTTCAACAATGCCGGCGTCGATGCGCTGGTCCGCAACGTGCAGAAGTCGGGTTTCACCGGCGTGCTGGGCATCAACATCGGCAAGAACAAGGACACGCCGAACGAGAAGGCGGTCAACGATTACCTCACCTGCCTGCACAAGGTCCACGCACACGCCAGCTACATCACGGTGAACATCTCCTCGCCAAATACGGCGGGCCTGCGGGATCTGCAGCAGGAAGCCACGCTGTACAGGTTCGTCTCCCTGCTGCGCGCGGCGCAGGAACGGCTGGGCTCGCAGCAGGGCGCGCGCAGGCCGATGCTGCTGAAGATCGCGCCCGATCTGTCCGCGGCGGAACTCGACGCGATGGCCGGGGTGCTGCTGCGCACCGGCATCGACGGGGTGATCTGCAGCAATACCACCATCGACCATGCCGCGGTCGCTGGCGACCCGCACGGTGGAGAGGCCGGCGGCTTGTCCGGCAAACCGTTGTTCGAACATTCCACCGCGGTGCTGGCCGGGATGCATCAGCGCCTGCAGGGACGCATCCCGTTGATCGGCGTGGGTGGCATCCTCGAGGGCAGCGATGCCGCCGAGAAACTCGACGCCGGTGCGTCGCTGGTGCAAATCTATTCCGGCCTGATTTATCGCGGTCCGCATCTGGTTGCCGAATGCGTCAACGAGATTCGCCGCCAGCGCGAAGCCTCAGCGGAGGAGTTGACTCATGCCGGTTGATCACGCGGATATGCCAGCGGAGCGAATCGACATGGGCGGCTACACGCTCACGGAACAGGCGTCGCTGTCCACGCTCAACACCATGCGTGTGCCCGCCCGGGCGACCCTGCTTGCCGATATCCGCGATGCCACCAAGCTGCCCGAACTGCTGGACTTTCCCGCTGTGCGCCAAGGTCGCCTGCTGGTACTGGGGGAGGGCAGCAACGTGCTGTTCACCGGCGATTTCAACGGCACCGTGCTGTTGATGTCGACCCGCGGCGTGCAGGTGGAGAGCGATGGCGAGAGCGCCCGCATCGCGGTGGCCGCCGGCGAGCGCTGGGACGACTTCGTGCGCTGGACGTTGGGCCAGGGCTACGCCGGACTGGAAAACCTGATCCTGATTCCGGGTACGGTCGGCGCCGCGCCGATCCAGAACATCGGCGCTTATGGATGCGAAGTGGCCGAGTTCGTCGAAAGCGTCGAGGCCTGGGACATCCACGAGCGCCGTGTGGTGACCCTGGATCACGCCACCTGCGCGTTCGCCTATCGCAACTCTTTGTTCAAGCACGAGCCCTATCGCTACATCGTCACGGCGGTGCGTTTCCTTCTGCCGCGCAGTCGGCCGCTGCGCATCGACTACGCCGGCATTGCAGAGGAGCTGCAGCGCATGGCGGTGGACAAGCCGGCGCCGTTTCACGTTGCCGAAGCGGTCGTCCGCTTGCGCACGCGCAAGTTGCCCGATCCGGCGGTGATCGGCAACGCCGGCAGCTTCTTCAAGAATCCGATCGTCGATGCCGTGCATGCGGCTGCCCTGAAGCGCGAACACCCCGAACTGCCTGCGTGGCCGCAGCCCGACGGCCGCAGCAAGATCTCCGCCGCGTGGATGATCGAGACGGCCGGTTTCAAGGGCCTGCGCGAGGGCGACGCGGGCATCTCGAACCGCCACGCGCTGGTGCTGGTGAACCACGGCCATGCCAGCGGCCCGCAGCTGTGGGCCCTGGCCCGGAAAGTCATGGATGGCGTGCAAGCGAAGTTCGGCGTGCAACTTGAACCGGAGCCGGTGGTAATCGCGTCTGGCTGAGCGCGTCTGGTTTGTACTTCGCCGGAATAACGCACAGACTGAAACGTCATTCCGCGGAGACCAGACGTGACCTTAGAGCACCACGCACCCGCATGGCACGTATCGCGCTGGTTCAACAGCGCGCCGCTGACGCCGGCCGACCTGGTTGGGCGTGTCGTGCTTGCGCACGCGTTCCAGATGTTGTGTCCGGCTTGCGCCATGCAGGCCTTGCCGCAGATGCAGCGCGTGCAGCAGATGTTTCCCGCCGAGCGCCTGGCGGTCGTCGGACTGCATACCGTGTTTGAACACCATGATGCGCAGGGGCCGACGGCGCTGGAGGCATTCCTGCATGAATACCGCTACACCTTTCCGGTAGGTGTCGACGAGCATGCCGAGGGTGATTCGCTGCCGCGCACGATGCGCGCGTACGGCATGCAGGGCACGCCGACGCTGATCTTGATTGACGCACAGGGACGATTGCGTGAGCAGCATTTCGGGGTGCTGGATGACCTTGCGCTGGGCGTGGCGCTGGGCCGCTTGCTGGCCGAGTCGGACAACGCGGTGCGCACCAGCGAGCCTTGATGGAAGCGCGTTATTTGTTCGGCATGGACCTGCGAAGTCGCCTTGCGGGGGAGCATGTGGCGCGCAGCGCCGGATGCGGAGGACGCGGCGGATTACGCAGTGGTTTCATCTCCGAAAGCCGCTTCGCCCGAACTTTCTCGCCAGGTCCTCTCACCCGCAAGGAAACTCCCCGAGGTCGCCGGCGGAAGTGAGGCGTTCAGCAGCCGTGGTTCGAAGCAATTCAACTTGCAAGCGTGGGGCACTTCGTGATGAATGATGGCGCAAGCGGCGATCCGGCAAACCTGGAACTGTCTGCGAGCCGAGATGCGGTCGATGGGCGAGGCCGTGCTGGCGCGCGTCGGTGGACGCATCTGGCTGCGCTGCATGATGTCGCCGAGTTGCGGCGACTACAGTGGCATCGAAGCGCTGTGCCGCTCGATGCGCGAGAACGCGCCCGAGCAGGGTTCCGCGTTGCAATCGCTGCTCGATCCGTTGTTCGACGAATGGATTCCGCGCTCGTTCGGCACGCCGACGCCGGGCTATCTGGCGTATATCCCCGGTGGTGGCATCTACACCGCTGCGCTTGGCGGACTTCATCGCCGACACGACGAACCGCTACACCGGCATCTGGCAGGCCGCACCGGCCCTCGTGCAGCTGGAAGCCAATGCGCTGGACTGGTTGCGCGACTGGATGCAGTTCCCGCCGACCGCGCGCGGCCTGTTCACCACCGGTGGCTCGATGGCGATGTTCAACGCCATCGCCTGCGCGCGCGAAAAGCTGCTGGGCGAAGACATCCGCGCCGGCGTCCTGTATGTCTCCTCGCAGTCGCATCACTGCATTGCCAAGGCCGCGAAGCTTGCCGGCATCGCCCACGACCGCGTGCGCGTCATCGGTGTGGACGCCGATTTCCGCCTGCGCGTGGACGAGCTTGAGCGCGCGATCGCCGCCGACCGCGCGGCCGGACTCAAGCCGTTCATGGTGTTTTCCAACGCGGGCACGCACCAATACCGGTGCGGTCGATCCGATCGAGGCGGTGGCCGATCTCGCCGCGCGCGAACGCCTGTGGCACCACGTGGATGGCGCCTATGGCGGCTTCTTCCACATGGTGCCCGAGCTGCGCCCGCTGCTCGCCGGCTTGCCGCGCGCGGATTCGCTGACGCTCGATCCGCACAAGGGCCTGTTCATGCCCTACGGCACCGGCGCCTTGCTGGTGCGCGATGGCGAGGCACTGCGCGCATTGCACTCCTCGACCGCCGGCTACCTGCCGGACAACCAAGGCGAGTTCTACGACCCGGCGCAATACGGGCCGGACCTGTCGCGCGGGTTTCCCGGATTGCGCATCTGGCTCACCCTCAAGTTCTTTGGCGCCGCCCGTTATCGCGCCGCCCTGGCGGAGAAGCGCGAGCTGGCCGTCTGGGCGGCTGAACAGGTGGCACGTATTCCGGGCATCGTGATGGACGCCATGCCGCAACTGTCGCTGTTCGCGTTCCATCTCGAAGGTCCCGGGCTGGACACGCTCGCGGCGCAGAATGCGGCCACCCGAGCGCTGATGGAACGCGTCACCCGTCGCGGGCAGATCATGCTGACCGGCGCCACCGTCGGGCGAACGCTTCCTCGGGCGCGTGTGCGTGCTCAGTTTCCGTACCCGACGTGCCCAGATGGAAACCTGCGTGCGGCAGCTGGCCGAAGAGAGTGCGGCGTTGCTTGCCGAGAGTGCAGGCATGATCAGCCGAACCAGGACGGAGTAAATGGGGCGCGCGAAGTCGGGGATTCGGCTGCAAAGATGACACCGTGTGGCGCGGCGTACGAGATGCGCACCGTTTGAGCGGCGGTCCGAGGTAATTGTCAGAGTGGGCCGATTGGTTGTTCCGATGCCAATGAGAAGTGAATCATTTCGTCCGCCGGAGGCGGTCGAGGCTGGCCCACGTGGCGGCAGCCGCTCGCTCCCGGGAAGCGGATGGTTCCATGCTCGCCATCCGTAGCAACACGCCTGCCAGGCTCTTCAGATCCTGCGCGTTGTGCGCTGCGCACCCGCCGCAGGTTGCGGGCCGAACCGCCGCGCAGATAGGTGAGCCACGCGGCCGGCGCTTCCGAGCCGGGCAGATCGTCCTCGCGCACCACGCCCAGCAGCTGGCGTTCGGCGGTGGCCAGCCGGCAGTTTTCCCATTCGGCGCTTTCCAGTGTCGGCGCACCGGATGCAGCAGGTCCAGGTGGCCCAGGCCGGCCAGCGGGTTGGGCAGGCGCGCCAGGCGATAGCGGGTGGCCAGCAGCGGCGCGTCGTAGCACTTGCCGTTGTAGCTGACGAGCACGGTGTCCTGCGCTCAGCCATCCGGCGAAGCGTGCGCAGCATGGCGGTCTCCGCCGCCATCGTGGTGATGGTGAGCTGGCGGATGCGCAAGCGGCCATCCGAGCCAGTCGGCGGCGCCGATCATGAAGGCGCGGGTGCCGGTGCCGCCGGCCAGGCCGGTGGTTTCGGTGTCGAAGTGCAGCAGGCGGCCGTGGTGCGACCGGCTCTCCATGCGCGCGAACGTGGCGTCGATGATGGTCGGCGGGCGTGAGCCAGTCCGCGAATGCCTCCGTGTAGCGCAGGCCTGGTGCGATCTCGATGCCGGGCACCTCGCGGTCGCGGGACGACAGTGTGGTCGGTTCACGCTTGTGCTGCGCGCGACGTTGCAGCAGAAGGCGCAGCTCGGGGAAATCCGGCGAACTGGCGTCGGCGCGGTCGCGTCTGCCACGGGGCGCAGATCTTGCGGCAACGGCGCCGACACCAACGATGTGATCGCGCCTGGCGGAGGCGAGCCGTTGGCACCTTGTCGGGGGCAAGGCCCGCTTCCGCTCGCAATTGTCGCAGTCGTGCCGCGAGCGCGCTCACAGCGCCACCAGCAGCGCCAGCACGCGCAGCGCCAGCGCCTTCGGCGTGGTCGCGAGCGGATCGTCATGGTCTTTCTTCCGCCGCCAGCACCGGACCGACGCAGGCGGGGCAGCCGGCGCGGCAATCGCAGCGTTCGACCAGCTCGACCGCCTGCGCCACCAGTTCTTCGCGACGCTGGAACAGCGGCTCGCTCAGGCCGACGCCGCCGGGGAAGTTGTCGTACAGATAGACGGTCGGCGTGAACGGCGCATCCGGCGCCAGCGACGGCGGGCTGACCGTCGCTGCCGCGCAATTGGCCGCGGCCGCTGATGTCGGCGCTGACGAACCACGCGCCGTCGCCATTGCCCACGGACTTCTGCAGGTCGCGCGCTTCGGCCATCACCGCCACCGTGGCCACGATGTGCAGCGCGTACGCCGCGCCGAGGAAACCGTCCAGCGCCTCCTGCGTCGTCGCGAACGCGGCTTCGCAGCACCGCCTGCGGCAGCTGCCACCACACCGCGGTGGTGTGCAGTTCCTGGTCGGGCAGGTTGACCGGGCCGTAGCCGATGTTCTCGTGCGTGTAGTAGCGGATCTTCTTGTAGCCGGCCACGCGCCGCACCACGTGCACTTCGCCGTGGTGCGCCTGCGCCGCAGCCGGCGTGCGCGCCGTCGAAGCGCTCCAGCACCTTGAGCTTGGTGTAGTCGATGGCGTCGGTGTAGTAGTCGACGTGGGTGCGCGTGACGTAGGCCTTGCGGCCTTCCCAGTCCAGCCGCTCCACCTGGTACGGCACGCGACTGGATCATGTGGATCGCGCCTTCGTACAGGGTCAGCGCGGCGGCGGAGTAATCGACCTCGCGCGATGATCGTCTGGCGCCCGTCGGTGCGGTCGACCACCACGAAGTTGCCGTCGGCGACCGAACGCAGGATCACCGCGCTGGCCGGATAGCTGTCGGCGATCCATTCCCAGCGCTCGCCTTCGCGGTGCAGCACGCCGTCTTCGGCCAGCACTTCCAGGCACGGCGTCGGATCGACTTCGGTGCCGAACGTCTCGCCGCCGAGGAACGGCAGCTCGAACGCGGCGCAGCGGATGTGGTCGAGCAGGATCAGCGGCTGGTCCGGCTGCGATGCGCGCGTGTTCCGGCGGCGCGCTCTGCGAAGAACTCCGGATGCCGCACCAGGTACTGGTCCAGCGGATCGCGAGCTGGCCACCAGCACGCCCAGCGACGGCTGCTGGCGGCGCCCGGCGCGGCCGAAGCGCTGCCAGGTCGCGGCGACGGAGCCGGGATAGCCGTTCAGCACCACCACGTCGAGGCTGCCGATGTCCACGCCCAGCTCCAGCGCCGAGGTGGTGACGATGCCGTCGATGCTGCCCGCGCGCATCGCGCGTTCGGCGTCGCGGCGTTCGGTCGGCAGGTAGCCGCCGCGATAGGCGCGGATGCGCGGCGGCTTGCGCGGATCGTGGTCGAACACGTCCTTCAGGTACTTGGTCAGCACCTCGACCATCAGCGCGCGACTGCGCGAACACCAGCGTCTTCAGCCCCGACTTGATCGCGATGCCGCGCGATGCGGTTGCTCTGCGAGCGCGCCGACGCGCGCAGGCCCAGGTCGGCGTTGACCACCGGCGGATTCCACAGCAGCACGTGCTTGTCGCCGGTGGGCGCGCCGCTTTCGGTGATCGCGGTGCACGCGCGTCCTCGATCAGCGCCTCGGCATGCTCCTGCGGATTGCCGATGGTGGCCGAGCACAGGATGAATTGCGGCGTGACGCCGTAGAACGCGCAGATGCGCTTGAGCCGGCGCAGCACGTTGGCCACGTGCGAGCCGAACACGCCGCGATAGGTGTGCACCTCGTCGATCACCACGTAGCGCAGGTTCTCGAAGAACTGCGCCCACTTGGTGTGATGCGGCAGGATCGCCTGGTGCAGCATGTCCGGGTTGCTGACCACGATGTCGCCATGCAGGCGGATCGCCTGGCGCGCATCGCCCGGCGTGTCGCCGTCGAAGGTGAAGGCCTTCACGCCCAGCTCGCCGGCGCTGGTTCAGTTCCAGCAGCTCGGCGACCTGGTCCTGCGCCAGCGCCTTGGTCGGGAACAGGTACAGCGCCTTGGCCTGGTCGCGTCATCGCCGCGGCTGACCACCGGCAGCGTGTAGCACAGCGACTTGCCCGAGGCGGTCGGCGTGACGATGGCCACGTGCTCGCCGGCTTGCGTCGCCTGCCCACGCCTCGGCCTGGTGGCTGTAGAGCTGCTCGATCCCGCGCGTGCGCAGGGCGTGCGCCAATGACGGCGGCAGGTCGGCCGGCAACGGCGCGAAGGCACCCTCCCGGCCGGGCACCACGAACGCCCCCGTGATCCGCGCGGCATAACGTTTCGAGAGGCGCTGGGCCAGCGTGCGGCCGTCGCCGGGATCGCGCAACATGAGCTCGTCGGTGGCGTGGCGATCGGGCAGGGCGTTCATCGTCGGGCATCCGCGGAAGGGGTCCCCGGATTAAGCCGGCGCGCTGTCTCACCGGATGAGATGAGGCGTGGCAAATCACGCGACCCGCTGCGAATTCAGGCCAGACACGGTCCAACCTTGACGGCGGCGAAGACAGGCAGGAGAGGGTCCGGTAGTCGCATTCACCCGCCGGACATCCACTCACCGACAAACTGCGCTTTTTTGCGACCGGAGCGTTTGTGCATGTCATCAGGGCTGATCGTCGCGTGAGCCATGGCGCCGTCAGCGCGCGGCTGGTTGCGTGGTCCGTGTTCCTGGCCCTGCTTGTGTGCGTCAGCGCCGCGACAGCGACAGGTGCCAGGGATCAGCCCGGTGCGAGCCTGAAGATCGAGGTGTTCGGCGACCGGATGACCGTCGCCATGACCGGCTATCCGCAGGTCTATCTGCACGGCGCGATCGACCCGGATGCACCGCAACGCTTCCAGGCCATGGTGGCGTCCGGCCGCATCCCGGCCGGTTCGGACATCTATCTGGATAGCCCGGGTGGTGACCCGGATGCAGGCATCGCGCTCGGGCGAATGTTTCGCAAACATGGCATGGCTACCCATCTGGGCACGCCAAGACGTTCGAAACATGCCAGCGTGGCGGCGAAGACAGCAGTGTGCGTCGACGTCTGCGTTTATGCCTACCTCGGCGGCCTGTATCGCTGGGCACCCAGCGGCAGGGACCGGATCGGATTCAGCACGGCTCTTGCGACAGACCCGAATACTGCATCGCGCGTGAAGAGCTATCTGGCGGACATGGATATCGACGCCGCCACGCTGGCCGCGGCAATCACCCCGCCGCACGTCGGCATGGCGTGGATGACGGCAGACCGGATGCACTTCCTGGGCCTGGCCAACAACGGCAAGCTGCCCCTCATCGCCACGGCCCGGCTGAACACACCAACGCCAACCATCGAGCTTGAGCAAGTGGTGCGCAAGGGTACCCATCGCCTCAGCATCGAATGCCGACCGGGCCGGACCACGGTCACGGCCATGGACGAAGTCGGCGCGCTGCGTGCGCGCCAGGTGGCTGCTCGCGGCGCGCGTTCCTACCTGCAGCTTGGCGACACCCAGATTCTTGGCAGCGCCATCGACGGTACCGCGGTGGAGGGCAATGCCCTGGTGATCCGCCGCTCATACCCGCCGGCCGATCTGGGCAGGCTGGTGTCGGCGTGGACGTTGGGCGCCTGGGTCGATGGGCGCAGCAAGGCGTTTCGCGACGGCTTCAGCATGCCTGCCCACTTTGTGCACCACCAGCTCAGCGACTATTTCCAGGCCTGCTGGCGCGCCGCGCCGTGGACACCAATACCGACGAAGTCGGACTGAGTCGGCGCAGCCATGCTCCGGTCCACGGCTTGGACCGGTCAAGTCCCGGCTGGCGCGTGGCACAGTCTTGCAGCCAAGCGCGTCGTGGCGTCCCAAAGAAAAACCCGGCCGAAGCCGGGCTTTTCTCACTACGGCATTGCCGTCCGCTTATTGCTGGACCTGCAACTCCGTGCGGCGGTTCTGCGCACGACCGGCGTCGGTCGCGTTGTCACCGATCGGGTCGTTCTCACCGTGGCCGATCGGACCTTCCAGACGGCTGGCATCGATGCCGTGGCTGGTCAGGTAGTCGTACACGATCTTCGCGCGACGCTCGGACAGCTTCTGGTTGTACGCGTCGGTGCCCTTCGAGTCGGTGTAACCGGCCACCGTCACATGCACCTGCGGATAACGCTGCAGGGTATCGACGGCCTGGCTCAGCACCGACAGCGAATCGGCGGTCGGCTCGGCCAGCGACTTGGAGATATCCGTCTCGCCAGCCTTCGGGCGGTCGAACTTGAAGTTCACGCCACGCAGGTCGATCACGACCTTCTGCGGGCAACCGTCCGGACCGACGATCGTGCCGGCGGCCGTATTCGGGCACTTGTCTTCGCAGTCGTTCACGCCGTCCTTGTCGCTGTCCATGGTCGAGCAGTCCGGCGCGGCCGGAGCGGGCGCCTCGACCGGGGCGGGCGCGGCCGGCGGCGCACCAAAGCGCGACACCACGCTGAAGCCCAGGAACCAGTCACCGTAACCATCCTTCGCCGGCTGGGTCTTGTTGTCCCAGTCGTAACGGTAACCCGCTTCCATGCGGATATCGGAGCTCTCGCTCACCGTCTTGGACAGACCGCCGCCCACTTCCGCGGCCGGTGACCAACCCTTGTCCATGAAGGACTGGTGATGGCTGCCCATGACGCCCACCAGGGCGTACGGACGCCAGGCGTTCCAGCCACCGGCATAAAACCGTGCCGCGACGCCCACCGTATTATTCGCCCACTTGCGGTCGCTGTGGCCGCTGCCACCGTTCACCACCGCGTTGTCGATCTTGCGTTTGGTGCGGTCGGCAAACACGTCGAGCGACATGTTCGGCGAGAAGAAACGACCGAACCCCAGGCCGTAGTAAAACTGCCGGCTGTTGGTGTTGCGATCGGAATCGTTGAAGTACCCACCAACGGTCGGCGCGATGTACCAGCGACCGTCGTACGACGGCACCGTCATGGCGCTGTCGGCGGTATCGGCCGGAGCCGCAGCCGTGTCCTGCGCATGCACGGCACCCACGCCGCCCAAGGCCAGCGCAATCAGAAAGTACAAGCCCTTACGTTTCATTGGTGTCTCCTCAATTATTAGGATTTCGCATCCGTCGGACCCTGATCGGAAGTCGTGGCGAAACTTCAATCGAAGTCACGAGACTTCAAGCAGTCCTTGGCAAACGTTGCGTTTTAGTTGCATTTTTATGACAAGCGACGCGCATTATAATAAAAACGTTAAGCCGCTGGCCATCAAGAACCCTCGTCCACACTATTCGGTGCGATACGGTTCAGGTTGGAATCAAGTCGGGCTGCATCGTAAAGTCATTGGTGATGCGCCGCTCTGCGCGCCACCATTGCCTCCGTTGCAATCCAACGAGGTCGATCATCCATGTTCGCCGTCCCTGCCACGTGAAGAACCGGGGAAATCGCCGCAACGGTATCGTGTTGCGCTCGGGTTGGCGTTCAGGAGCGCCTTGACCGAAGTGCCAGATACAGGAGAAGTCGAGGTGCGATGGCTACTACGGAGATGATCCTGTTTCGCTCCCGGCATTTACCACTGCAGCATGATCTTGCCGATGTGCTGGCTGCTCTCCATCAGCGCATGCGCCTCTGCTGCATCGCGTGCGGGGAAGATGCGATGGATCACGGGCCTGGCCTGACCCGCTTCCAGCAGCGGCCAGACGCGCTCGTGCAGTTGCCGGGCCAGAGCTGCCTTGAACGCCACCGGTCGTCCCCGTAACGTGGAGCCGGTGAGAGTCAGGCGTCGCCGCATGATCAGTGCAGCATCGATGTCGGCATCCTTGCCACCCAGGGTGGCGATGATCACCAGCCGGCCATCCTCGGCCAGCAGCTCCAGTTCGCGCGGCACGTAGCCGCCGGCAACCATGTCCAGAATGACGTCCACGCCGCGGCCGTCGGTACGCTGCTTCACTTGCTCCACGAAATCCTGCTCGCGGTAGTTGATCGCATGGGCGCCCAGCTTTTCACAAGCCGCGCATTTTTCCGCATTGCCCGCGGTGGCGAACACGCGATGGCCAAATGCACGGGCCAGCTGGATCGCAGTGACGCCGATCCCGCTGGAACCGCCTTGCACCAGCAAGGATTCCGGCACGCCGTCGATAGTCGTGCCGAGTCGCCCCCGCTCGAACACATTGCTCCATACCGTGAAGTAGTTCTCCGGCAGGGCCGCGGCCTCGACCAGGGTGAGGCCCGTGGGTACGGGAAGGCACTGCAGCAAGGGCGCGACGGCGTACTCGGCGTAGCCACCGCCCGTGAGCAACGCACAGACCGGATCGCCGCGTTTGAGGCCGAACGGATTGTCGCCACCGATATCGCCGTCGACCAGTTCGCCGGCCACTTCCAGTCCCGGAAGCGTGGAGGCCCCCGGTGGCGGTGCGTAATTGCCCTGGCGCTGAAACACGTCGGGACGATTGACGCCGGCCGCGGCCACCTTGATCAGTACTTCACCCTGGCCCGGGCGTGGAATCGGGCATTCGATCAGTTGCAGTACATCCGCCGGCCCGGGTCGGACGATTTCGATGGCTTGCATGGTGGCCATGATGACTCCGTCAGATGGTGGCTTCGTCCTTGCCCGCGGCGTCCAGCGCGCGGAATTGTTCGTCGGTCAAATCGATCCTGGCCGCGGCGACATTTTGTTCCAGATGCGCGACCTTCGAGGTGCCGGGAATCGGCAACATGACCGGGCTGCGCTTGAGCATCCACGCCAAGGCCAGCTGGCCGGGTGATGCATCATGTTCCCTGGCCAGCTTTTCCAACAGCGACCCGGACTTGGCCAAGTCGCCTGCCGCGAGAGGTGACCATGGGATGAAAGCGATGTCGTGCTGCTCGCAGTATTCGAGTACATCCTCGCTCTTGCGGTCGACCAGGTTGTAACGGTTCTGCACGCTGGCGACCTTGAAGTGATTGGACGCCGCGATGATGTCCTCCACCGACACCTCGCTGAGACCTGCATGCGTGATGACGCGGTCGTGCAGGAGCGACTTGATCGCGGAAAACTGTTCGTCGCGGGGCACCTTGTCGTCGATCCGGTGCAATTGCCACAGGTCGATCCGTTCGACACCCAGTTGCTGCAGACTCTTGTGTGCTTGCTGGATCAGGTATTCCGGTCGGCCCAGCGGAATCCACTGGTTCGGACCCGACCGCGTCAGGCCGCCCTTGGTCGCAATCACCATGTCCTTGTACGGATGCAGCGCTTCGCGCAGCAGCGGCTCGGCAACATCCGGGCCATAGGAATCGGCGGTATCGATGAAATCGACGCCCAGCTCCGGCAACCGGCGCAGGGTGCGCAGGCATTCGGCGCGATCGGCCGGCTCACCCCAGATGCCCTGCCCGGTGACGCGCATGGAGCCAAAGCCGAGGCGGTGCACGGTCAGCTCACCACCAATGGCGAATGTGCCGGAATATTCAGCGGGTTTGTCGGGCATGGGAAATCCTGATACGGGTGTGGGCTGAGAGGTTATGAATTATTCAACCTCTCAAGCCGGCCAGGGATGGCCGGTCGCGAGTTGGCCACCCAAGTGGCTGATTCGCGTGAGCAAGTCCGGACATGTGCCGGACTTGCGATAGAAGAAAACCACAGTAAGTGGTTCTCTTCACAAGCTCCGAGTGCGCCATCTTGGCGCCGTCGATGTCCACGTCAGGTCTGCGGATCATGCCCATCACGTTATCAAAACCGCGTGCGCTGACCACCGCCAAACCGGCTACCCGCACGATAGCGCCAGATTCGCCATGCTTCCTTTTCCGGAACGCGCGATCGCGTCCCAGCTTCACTCGACGTCGCTGCGCACTTGCGCATGGCTGATCAGGGCGAAAATCAGGCTGCCGCCGACGATATTCCCGGCCAGCGTGGGCAGCGCAAAATGCGTGACGCAATCGAGAAACTCCAGCCGTCCGGCGAACACCAAGTACATCGTTTCGACCGAGCCCACGACAATGTGGGTAAACCCGCCGATGGCGATGACGTAGGTGCTCATCAGGATCACCGTGAATCGCGAATGCTCCGCGGCAGCCAGCATCCACACCATCATCGAGATCAACCAGCCCGCCAGGATCCCCTTGGTGAACATCTGCCAGGGCGTGTTGACCATCAACGCTTCACCTACCTCGATGAACGCCTTTTCCGTAGCCGCATCAAACTGTTGCAGGTGCAACAGCCCGAACGCGAACAGGGAGACGCCGACCAGGTTGCCCACCAGCACGATGGACCACAGGCGCAGGAAGCAGCGGAAATTCTTCAGTGTGGGTTCGGTCATCACCGGCAACACAGCCGTCATGATGTTTTCGGTGAACAGCTGCTGGCGCGACAGGATCACCAACAGAAAGCCGAGCGGATAACCGAGCGATTCGATCAGAAAGCCGCCGGGCATGTCGCCCACATAACGACGCAGCACGCCCCGCGCCAGCAACGAAAAGCCCATCGACAGTCCGGCGGCCAGCGACGACCAGCCGAGCGCCGAGACGCTTCGCTTGAGCTCCTGCTCGCCGTCACTGCGGATGATTTCGTGCAGCACGGCGGCGCGCGGTGGCCGTTTGCGCTCCACCTCGATCTTTTCCTTGCGCGAGAGCGAGAAACCGTCCTCGCCATCCGTTTTGCTGTCGGAAGGCGGGTGCTTGTCGGGTGTGTCGCAGGGCTTGCTCATCGACTGGGCTCCCACGACGCGCACACGTGTGCATCGGGGGTTGCCGCGCCACCGCCAAGCGCCAGCAGCCCCGCAGCAGGCGTGTGGATTGGACGGTTGGACTTGGGCGCGATGGGCATCGGGTCGCTCCGGTTCCAGTAACAAGACACTGATCGGACGGAAGCCCGCGTGAAGATCGGCACGATTGCGATTGGCCGATCCGTGTTGATCCCATGGAGCGAGGAGCGGTGGAGACATGGACCGCACAGACCGATCCGCAGGCCAGCCAGGCAAGGTCCGACGGTGTCCTAAAGCAGGCTTTCCAGCGGCAGCAGCTTGAACACCTGCACTTCGATGCGGCGACCGGTGGTGGCACCGGGGTCGTGGTCGTAGACCACGGGTTTGCCATGTTCGGTCGCCTGCCACTGGATGGCGCCGCCGTGTGCCGAGCCGTCGGCTTTCAGCGTCAATCGGTAGGAGTTGCCGGGCAGCGTGGCAGTATTGAAGAACTCGGTCACCGCGGCCGCCAGCGGCGGGCAGTCGACGAGGATGCCCATCTCGGTGTTGAGCAGCTTCGAACGCGCGTCCATGTTCATTGAACCGATGAACACTTTTTCCCGATCCACCACGATGGCCTTGGCATGCAAGCTGACACCCGACGAGGTGCCGCCGGAGCTGGCCGGTTGTGGCGCTCCCGGGACGGGCTGGAGTTCGTACAGCTGCACGCCGCTTTCCAGCAAGGGGCGGCGGTAACGCGAATACGCGGAATACACGATTGGCTCGTCGTTGGAGGCGAGCGAGTTGGTCAACACCTTCACCGTCACGCCCCGGCGGGCCAATCCGTCGAGGTAGGCCGTCCCGCGATCGCCGGGAATGAAATAAGGCGAGATCAGCAGCAGCTCGTGCCGCGTGGCATCGGTCATCGCCTTGATGTCGGGGCCGATGCGCAACTGCGCCTGGTCGGGCCCGGCCTCGATCTTTGACGGTTGGTCGGCCACCAGCGTGGCCGGCCCCCAGAACCAGTTTCCGGGGCGGTCGGCGGAAGCCCCGTTGGGCAACTCGTCCAGCGTTGCCTGTGCGTAGTCCGATTGGGCAAACGTGCGCGCATCGTGTGCCAGTTCAAGCCGCAGTTTCGCCAGATCGTAGTGGTCGGCGTGCTTGCCGTGGAACGCCTTTACGGGGTAGGCCGCGTCGCAGTTCCAATATTCGTCGAAGGCGTGCGAGGCCTGTGCCACGACCGGCCCGATGGCGATCAGATCGAGATCGCTGAAATTGGTGTTGTCGCCAGCATTGAAGTATGCATCCCCGATATTGCGCCCGCCGATGATCGCCACGTTGCCATCGGCGATGAAGGACTTGTTGTGCATGCGGCGGTTGAGCCGGTGCGCGTCGAGCACGAACTGGGCGGCCTTGGACAGCAGCGTCGGACTTTTCGTGGCAAACGGATTGAACAGGCGCACTTCGATGTTCGGATGCGTGTCCAGTGCGTCGAACAGGTCGATCGCATTGCTGGCGTTGATGTCGTCCACCAGCAGGCGCACCCGCACGCCACGGTCCGCCGCCGCCAGCAACCGCTGGGCCATCAAGCGCCCGGTCGCGTCGTTGTCGAAGATGTAGTACTGCAGGTCGAGCGAATGTTGCGCATGATCGGCCAGTGCCACACGGCTCATCAGCGCGTTCGTGCTTCGGGTGAGCAGGCGGAAACCCGATTTGTCCTGGTGCCGGTCCGTTTCGGCGTGCACGTAACGCGCCGCCGGCGTGCCCACCGTGGGTGGCAATGCCTTCGACGCATGCTTGACCACGGGCGCGGGCGGCGCGCACCCGGCCAGTGCCACGGAAAGCAACACCGCCCCGACCATGCTGATGAGATGTCGCACGTGCACCTGCCTTCGCGCTGCGCGCCCGAGCCGAACCCCGCGGCAATTGTCGTACTTTGCAAAGGAGGTTGTGAATTCCGCGCGACTGTGAAAGGTGCTGGCGTTACACGCTATTGATGCCGTTTGCTCGCAGATCTTCCCTTGGGAGGGCATCGGTCTCCGGAGCCGCAGCGGGCAGGGCGTGGAGTGTCATGCAGACTTGTAGACGCGACAATCCTGGATTGGGGAGGCGCCGGTGGTTGACCTTCGTCCAATCAATCTCAAGCCGCGACGTCAACCAGCACCAGTTCGGCATCCTCCGCAGCGGTCACCCGCAGCACGGATTCGTCGCGAATCGCCGCACCATCGCGCGCGTCCAGTTTCACGCCATTGAGCTCGACCGCGCCGGTGGCCGGCACCAGATAGGCGTAGCGGCCGGCGCCCAGGGTGTATTCGGCGGTTTCGCCGGCCCGGAGCGTGGCGCCCAGCACCCTCGCTTCGGTGCGCAGGGGCAAAGCGTCGGCGTCTTCCTTGAAACCGCTGGCCAGCACCACGAAGCGGCCGGAGCGTTCGCCCTTGGGGAAGGGCCGTGCGCCCCAGGAGGGTGGCTTGCCTTGGCTGTCGGGAATGATCCAGATCTGGAAGATGCGCGTAGTGACCGACTCCGCGTTGTACTCGGCGTGGGTGATGCCGCTGCCGGCACTCATCACCTGCACGTCACCGGCCTCGGTGCGGCCTTCGTTGCCCAGGCTGTCCTTGTGGCTGATCGCGCCTTCACGCACGTAGGTGATGATTTCCATGTCCGCATGCGGGTGCGGCGGGAAACCTGTCTGCGGGGCGATGGTGTCGTCGTTCCACACGCGCAACGCGCCCCAGCCCATGCGCTGGGGATCGCGGTAGCTGGCAAACGAAAAATGGTGTTTGGCGTTGAGCCAGCCGTGGTCGGCTCCGCCCAGGCTGTCGAAGGGTCTGCGTTCAATCATGGCGGTACTCCTCAATCCGTCGCGCCGGAACGGCGACGGCAACAACATAAGGCTACTCGGGACCACCTGAAACGGGCGCGAGGGAAACGGATTGTCTCGTTGCGGCGCCAATCAAGGCGGCAGTCACGCCTGGTGCGACGAGCTTGGCGCTCGACCTGCGTATCCATCGAAACTGAGAATGATCCCGCGATTCGGGGCATCGGGCCGCCCGTTGCCGAGTGCGATGCACCGGCTAAACTCCCCGGATATCCAGGTCTCGCGGTGCGCAATCCAGCATGAGCCAAGCCCACACTGCCGCGTCGCCCGAGAAAATGACCCGCTTCAGCTATCTGCGCTGGCTGGTACGGATCATCCAGCATCCCTCCGCCATCCTCCTGTTCGTGCAGCTGGCAGGGTTGCTGCTCTATCCGTTCATCGAGCAGACGCGCCCGGCCCGCGCGTTCCTGGGAGCCTTCGGCGTCCTGGTGCTGGGCCTGGCGATTTCGATGGTGCGGCGTACACCGGGGCGTGCGTGGATCAGCTTTTCCATCGCGGTGCCGGCAGTCGCCTTCAACGTGATCGACATGACCATGGACGTGCCCCAGTTGCGCCCCTGGTGGGCGGCACTCGAGGCCTTGTTCTACTTTTACGCCGCCGGCTGCCTGATCAGCTACATGCTGGCGGATCGTCGCGCCACCACGGACGAACTGTTTGCGGCCGGCGCAACCTTCACCCTGTTGGCCTGGGCATTCACCTTCGTTTATGTGTTGTGCCAGACGCTGCAGCCTGGCTGCTTTACCGCCGCGGTGAACCCGCACGCGTCGCGGACCTGGACGGAGCTGCTTTTCCTGAGCTTTGCGCTGCTGTCCAGTACCGGCATCGGTGACGTCATTCCCATTACGGTCCATACCCGCGCGGTCGCTGCGCTGGAAATGTTCGTCGGGGTCATGTACATCGCGCTGGTTGTCTCGCGCCTGATTGGTCTCACCGTGTCGCCGCCGCGTCGCGAAGACTGATCCATTGCGTGCCCGGTGAACTTGCGGTCGCCGCGAGAGCGAGCGACGTGGGGCGGAATCGGGTGGACATGTTTCAACTCATCGAGTTGCGTGGGGCTGCATCGGTTTCAACGGCATGGCGACGTCGCCTGCCTTGTTCTGCCCACACCGGGACAGCTTCAGGGAGGCGGCAAGGCGCGCGTCCGGGCAAGGCATGAACGTCACCGCGCTACTGGGCTATGCTCGACGAGTATTCCGGGGGGAAATGCATGAGCATGAGACACGGACTGATGGCTGCCGCCGTCATCTGCACGGCTGCTGCAGGTTGCAGCAGGACCGAGCCGGAAGCACCGTCAAATGCCCGCCGCCCGCAACAGGCCGGCGCGACGAGTCCGCTCGCCACCGCCGGCCACCTCGCTGGCATCGAAGCCGCCGGCCTGACCGGCGACCAGCGCGCCATCCAGGGCCACGTCGACGCGATGCACAAGGACATGATGCGCTCCATGCATCTGCCCGATCCCTCGCGCCCCATCGACCACGAAGCCGCCCGCACCGCCGTGCGCCCGCTGCAAGGCGTGCAATCCGTCGTGTGGATCGACCGCAGCAACCTGCTGGTGATGGTGGGCGGCGGCCAGTACCGCAGCATGGCCACCATCGACCGCATCTGCCTCGCCCTGGAACCCCTGGGCGACACGCTGGGCGTGGTGGTCAACCTGCAGGACGTGACGGCGACCACGTCGGAAGGCGCGGATACGTTGTCGCGGAATTGCTAGCTGGGAGTGGGGGTGTTGCAGCAGAGGAACCTGTCCCTTGATTCTTTTTCCTTCTCCTTTTATCCTGGATTAAAATGCTTGAGTTATTCGAAAAGCTCATCGGTTTCCTATTCGCAGCGACCCGACCAAATCTTAGTGGCCGTTGGTACTTCTTGCTGCGCTTCGAGAAAGCTTCACATGGGGACTATCTCGGGATGCTCGTTCAATGGCAAGCCAACATATTAAGCAATGGTAAAGAAATTACTGGTAGTGCTGAACGCCGGTCCGAGAGTAGTCGGCGCCACCCGCCGATTTATTCATAGGCATGAGTTTCGTCGAAGAGCAGATATAAAAGGAATTATTCGATATGCTTTGCGTCCGAAATGCGGTCGGGTCGTGGACTTTCATCTTGTACATAAGGCGATTGGTGCCGCCCGAGAGACCACTGCATCTCACGCGTTAAGCCGACGTGACAAAACAATAATGGACGGAGCATTCTGGGGCCATGAAGTGATAGTAGCGGACACGTTTCTTGGTCGAGAAATCTATTCCGCCTCTCAGATATGACGTTTTTCAGGACTTGAAAGGTACGCTTTTGAAGTATCGTGGAATTCATAAAGAGTGTGTTCAGGCGGCAATTTCAAATCTTACCTGCAGAATTTTTCGGTGGCCGTACTTATGGCTCGCTAATATCATCATGGCGTTTGGCTTCTTTGACTTGAAAGGCGGAGTGAAATACTGCCTAAATGCCATACCATCAAATCTGAATATATACCCGACACTTTCGTTAATATTCTTGTGATCTGCGAGGATCACCGTGAATTCGATCCATTTTGGAGTGGATCCTGTCGCTGTCGCACGGGCTGCTGTTGCGATACTTGCTAGGGATAAAAGCAGGGTGGAAGTACGATAGAGCAACAATTTGTCCGGGTTACACTCGCAAATTATGAACCAACATTTCATCGAAAAATGCGGGAACAACTTATAGCGACTTTATTGTCCAGGCGTGCTACTCGGCACGACATTGCAAAAGCTTATCTAGAGAAAGCTTATTATGGGACAAACTTTAACGGGTCGGACAATCTCAAACGGAGTTACGATAAGAATTTATGTGACATGAGTTTGGACGAGATCATCGAATAACCGCGCGGTTGAAGTATCCGCAGCCTTTGCGGGAGTCTGCTATCGGGACCGCAAGGTTCATGGTCGTTGTAGCTGGACAGAGACGCGTATGGAATTTTTGCGAAACAATCAAAGGGGACGGAGTAATTAACGGTATCCGGGACGGAGTGAGTCAACCCGATCGATCGCCCGCGGCGTCACCATCGTTACGCCGCCTCGGCACTCAACTTCACCCCCAGCGCCTGCACGACCTTCATGATCGTGGCGAATTCCGGGTTGCCGTCCGCAGACAGCGCCTTGTACAGACTCTCGCGACGCAGGCCGGTGTCGCGTGCGAGCTGGGACATGCCGCGGGCGCGCGCAACCACGCCGAGGCTGTCGGCGATGAAGGCGGGGTCGCCGGTTTCGAGAGCGGTGGAGATGTATTCGGCTTGGGCCTCGGGTGTGCCCAGGTGTTCGGCGGGGTCAAAGGGGTGGGTTTTGGTGCGCATGTTTCACCTCACAGACTGGCAGCGAGCTTCTGGGCTGCGTTGATGTCCTTGCGCTGTGTGTCCTTGTCGCCACCGCAAAGCAGGATAACCAGCAGCTTGCCGTGCTGCACGTAGTAGACGCGATAGCCGGGACCGTAGTCGACGCGCAGTTCCTGCACACCATGGCCGCCGGCTGCCTTGTGATCGCCGAAGTGCCCGAGCGCCATCATGCGAATGCGCGACGCGATGCGAGCCTTGGCGCGCTCGTCGCGCAGGGCATCCAGCCATGATGTGAAAGTCTCGGTCCGTCGAACTTCGATCATGTGCGGACTGTATCCTATGAGTAACGCATCGTCAACCATGGGATACGTCATCACCCCTGGCCGATAAGGTGTTGCAAATGGACCAGATCCACTCAAATGCGAACGGCGCCGTATCGCTACGGCGCCGTTACACTTTTAGATTCCGGCCTTCGCTGGAATGACGAACGGACTGATTACAGCGCTTCGAAAATCCCCGCCGCGCCCATGCCGGTGCCGATGCACATCGTCACCATGCCGTACTTCTGCTTGCGGCGGCGCATGCCGTGCACCAGCGTGGCGATGCGCACCGCGCCGGTGGCACCCAGCGGGTGGCCGAGCGCGATGGCGCCGCCGAGCGGGTTCACCTTGCTCGGGTCGAGCTTGAGGTCGCCCATCACGGCCAGCGCCTGGGCGGCGAAGGCTTCGTTGAGTTCGATCCAGTCGAGCTGATCCTGGGTTGATGCCGGTCTGCGCGAGCGCCTTGGGGATCGCTTCCTTCGGGCCGATGCCCATGACTTCGGGCGGCACGCCGGCGACGGAGAAGCCGACGAAGCGGGCGAGGGGCTGCAGGTTGTATTCGCTTGATGGCCTTTTCGCTGGCCAGCATGCACGGCGCCGGCGCCGTCGGACATCTGGCTGGAGTTGCCGGCGGTGACGGTGCCGCCGAACTGGCCGTTGCGGAACACGGTGCGCAGCTTCGCCAGCACTTCGGGCGTGGTTCCGGCGCGAGGGCCTTCGTCCTGGTCGATGACGCGGTTGTCGGTCTTGATGTCGCGGCTGGCAAGATCCGGGTAGTGGTCGTCCAGCTGGAACGGGGTGATTTCATCCTTGAACTCGCCAGCGGCCTGAGCGGCGAGGGCACGGCGGTGGCTTTCGACGGCGAACGCGTCCTGCTGCTCGCGGCTGATCTTCCACTGCTTGGCCACGTTCTCGGCGGTGATGCCCATGCCGTAGGCGATGCCGATATTTTCATCCTGGAAGATCGCCGGGTTCATGGCGACCTTGTGCCCCATCATCGGCACCATGCTCATGCTCTCGGTGCCGCCGGCGAGCATCAGGTCGTCCAGGCCCAGGCGGATGCGGTCGGCGGCCATCGCCACCGACTGCAGGCCGGACGAGCAGAAGCGGTTGACGGTGACGCCGGGCACGGTGTGCGGCAGGCCGGCCAGCAGCAGGCCGATGCGCGCCACGTTCATGCCTTGCTCGGCCTCGGGCATGGCGCAGCCGACGATGACGTCGCCGATCTGGTGCGGATCGATGCCGGGATACTGCGCCATCACCGTGCGGAGCACGTGGGCGAGCATGTCGTCCGGGCGGGTGTTGCGGAATACGCCGCGCGGCGCCTTGCCGACCGGGGTGCGGGTGGCGGCGACGATGTAGGCGTCTTGCACTTGTTTGGTCATGGTTCGGATCTCAATGGGGTGGGAACGGGGAACAGGGAACGGGGAACGTGCAGATGGCGCTTTGCCTGTTGCTGCCTGTACTGACGTTTCGTTCTCGCACCCTCCAATCAAAAGCGGCTGGGTTCAGGTCGGGGCAGGGCGGGATGGACATGTTTATTGCGTCCTCCACGTTCCCTGCTCCCCGCTTAATTCCTGAGCGGCTTGCCGGTGGTCATCGTGTGAGCAATGCGAGCCTGCGTCTTTTCCGTCTTCGCCAGCTCCACGAAATGCTTGCGTTCCAGCGCCAGCAGCCACTCCTCGTCGACGGTCGAGCCGCGTTCGATGGCGCCGCCGCACAAGGTGTCGGCGATGCGCGAGGCGATGTCGACGTCGTGCTCGGAGGCGAAGTAGCCGGCTTGCAGGTTGGCCAGCGAGGCCTTGAACGTGGCGGTGCCGACGTCGCCGGCGACGGTGACATGGGCGGGCAGGGGCGGGCGGTAGCCGGCTTCGGCCAGCGACAGCGCCACCTTCCTGGCGACGTACAGCAGTTCGTAGGCGTTGAACACGACCACGTCGCTGTCGCGCAGCAGGCCCATGTTCTTCGCTTCGAATGGCGCTGGGTGAAACCTTGGCCATCGCCACGGTCTCGAACACCTTCTTCAGCTCCTCGAACGGATCGGCCGGATTGGCTTTGGACGCGCGCACGGCCAGTTCATGCAGGCCGCCACCGGCGGGCAGCAGGCCGACGCCGGCCTCGACCAGGCCGATGTAGCTTTCCAGTGCGGCGACGGTGCGGGCGGAATGCATCTGGAATTCGCAGCCGCCACCGAAGGCCATGCCGCGCACGGCGGACACGACCGGCACCAGTGAGTGCTTGATCGCCATGCTGGTGCGCTGGAAGTTGGCGACCATCTTGTCGAAGTCGTCGAACTTGCCTTCCTTCAGCAGGCCCAGCGCGCCCTTGAGATCCGCGCCGGCGGAGAACGGCTCGCCGGTCTGCCAGATCACCACGGCCTTCAGCTTTTCCTCGGCCAGCTTGATCGCGTGCTGCACGCCGTCGAGCACGTGGTCGTTGACGGTGTTCATCTTGGTCTTGAACGAGAGGATGCCGATGCCGTCATCGCCCAGCGTCCACAGGCGCACGCCGTCGTTCTCCCACACGGTGGTGCCGGTGTCGAACTTCTCGCCGAGGATTGCATCGGGGAACAGCTGGCGCTGGTAGACCGGATGCTGCGAACGCGGCTTGTCGACGTTGGCGCTGGCCGAGTACGAGCCGTCCTTGCCGTGCACGCCCTTGCGGCCGTCGGTGACCCAGGCGGGCAGGGGCGCGTCGCTCATCGCCTTGCCGGCCTTGATGTCTTCGTTGATCCATTCGGCGATCTGCTGCCAGCCGGCGGCCTGCCAGGTCTCGAACGGGCCGAGCTTCCAGCCGTAGCCCCAGCGGATCGCGAAATCGACATCGCGCGCGGTGTCGGCGATGTCGGCCAGGTGATAGGCGCTGTAGTGGAACAGGTCGCGGAAGCTGGCCCACAGGAACTGTGCCTGCGGATCGCTGGACGCGCGCAGCTTGCCGAACTTCTCGGCGGGGTCCTTGATCGCCAGGATCGCGGCGACTTCATCGGAGGGCTTCTGCTCGGACGGGCGAAAATCCTGCTTCGCCACATCCAGTACGACAATGTCCTTGCCGACCTTTTTGTAGAAGCCGCCGCCGGTCTTCTGGCCCAGCGCACCCTTGTCGATCAGGCCCTGCAGCCACACCGGGGCCTTGAAGTACTGACGCCACGGATCGTCGGGCAGGGTGTCGGCCATGGTCTTGATGACGTGGGCCATGGTGTCCAGGCCGACCACATCGGCGGTGCGGTAGGTGGCGCTCTTGGGGCGACCCAGCGCCGGACCGGTCAGCGCGTCGACGGTGTCGAAGCCGAGCTTGAACTGGTCGGTGTGGTACATCGCCGCCAGCATCGAGAACACGCCGATGCGGTTGCCGATGAAGTTGGGCGTGTCCTTGGCGATCACCACGCCCTTGCCGACGGTGGTGACCAGGAAGGCTTCGAGGCCGTTGATCACCTTCTTGTCGGTGAGTTTGGTCGGGATCAGCTCGACCAGGTGCATGTAGCGCGGCGGATTGAAGAAATGCACGCCGCAGAAGCGATGGCGCATTTCTTCCGGTAACGCCTCGGCCAGGGTGGTGATCGACAGGCCGGAGGTGTTGGAGGCGATGATCGCGGTCTTTGACAAGTGGCCGGCGATCTTCTTGTACAGGTCGAGCTTCCAGTCCATCCGCTCGGCGATTGCCTCGATCACCAGGTCGACATCTTTCAGATGATCGAGGTCGTCGTCGTAATTGGCCGGGATGATCGAGGCGGCCAACGCCTTGTCCGCCAGCGGGGCGGGCGACAGCTTGGCCAGGTTGGCGATCGCCTTCAGCGCGATGCCGCTCTTGGGGCCTTCTTTCGCGGGCAGATCAAACAAGACGGTTTCGACGCCGGCGTTGGTCAGGTGCGCGGCGATCTGCGCGCCCATGACACCGGCGCCCAGCACGGCGGCCTTGCGGATGCGCAGGCCGGAGGTGGGGGTGGATGCAGCAGTCATTGGCTTCTCCGATGGTGCAATGGTGATCACTCGATGAATCGTGGCAAGTTGGCCGTTACCGGCCAGTTACAAAAAATCTAGGGATGGCTGAGGCCCGCCGCAGCGAAGCGGATCAGGTGCTGCACGGTCTGCTCACGGTGCGCCTGCTCGCTGACGTCGCCCTTGCGCTGAATCATGCCGAAGCCGGACATGGCGTGAGTCAGTGCGCCGGTCACCAGGTCGATGCGCCAATACAGCTCCGGCTTGCTCAAATGCGGCAGCAGGCGGGCGAACTCGCCAGTGAACTGGCGCATCACATGGCCGTAGTTGTCGGACAGGAACTGGCGCAGGGTGCCGTCGTGCTCGGCGAACGCGCGAGCCAGCACACGCATGAACAGCGCGCCGTTGCCGTCGTGCGCAAATGCCAGGGCCGGACGGATGTAGGCAGCGAGAACTTCCTCCAGCGTGGCCGGATGGTTGCCGCCAAGCTGCGCCAACGCAGCCAGGCGGTCGGCGTTCAAGGCATCCAGGCGGCGGCGGAAGACTTCCTCGACCAACTTTTCCTTGGAACCGAAGTGGTAATGCACGGCAGCGAGGTTGACGCCGGCCGCCGCGGTCAGCCGGCGCAGCGACGCGCCGTCAAAACCGCGCTGCGCGAACAGTGTCTCGGCAGCGCCGAGAATTCGGTCCCGGGTGGAAGGAGCGGCGCTCAAGGCAGGGATGGCATCTTCAGGTGGGTCAGCGGATTCAAACGATCGTTTGAGCATACGTGAGGCGCTTCCCGCACGTCAAACGGTCGTTTCACGTCCCCTGCACGAACCTTGCACATGAGCTAGAATCTGTCAGACTTTCTCGCGCTAAATCCGCAATCCTTGTCAGGTTTAGCCGCGTTGCGGGTCCGAATCGACCCTGTCATCTCCCTCGAAATCCGTTTGCCGGAGCAGATCCCATGGCGCTGGAGCGCACCCTTTCCATCATCAAGCCCGATGCCGTCGCCAAGAACGTCATCGGCGAAATCTATGCCCGTTTCGAAAAAGCCGGCCTGAAAATCGTGGCGGCACGCATGAAGCAGTTGTCGCGGCAGGAAGCCGAGGGCTTTTACGCGGTGCACCGCGAGCGCCCCTTCTTCAAGGCGCTGGTCGAGTTCATGATCTCCGGGCCGGTGATGATCTCCGCGCTGGAGGGCGAGAACGCCGTGCTGGCCCATCGCGACCTGATGGGTGCGACCAATCCGAAGGAAGCCGCGCCGGGCACGATCCGGGCCGACTTCGCCGACTCCATCGACGCCAATGCCGTGCATGGCTCCGATGCGGTGGACACCGCCAAGGTGGAGATTGCGTACTTCTTCGCCGCGACCGATGTCATGTGCGTTCATCCCTGAACGCGAAGATCAAAGGCGGCCATCCATGGCCGCACTGTTCATAAGAGCCATTCCTTGAATCAAGTTGTCGCCAGTAACACCAAGGTCAACCTGCTCGACTTCGATCGCCAGGGTCTGCGTGATTTCTTCACGCAGATCGGCGAGAAGCCGTATCGCGCCGAGCAGGTGATGAAGTGGATCTACCATGACCTGGAGGACAACTTCGACAACATGACTGACGTTGGCAGGGCGCTGCGCGCCAAGCTCGCCGAGGTTTGCACCATCGGCGCGCCGAAGACGCTGCTGGACAAGGTCGCTACCGACGGCACGCACAAGTGGCTGCTCGGGATGGACAGCGGCAACGCGATCGAGACGGTGTACATCCCCGAGCCGACCCGCGGCACCTTGTGCGTGTCTTCACAGATCGGCTGCGCGCTGAACTGCAGCTTCTGCTCGACCGGCGCACAGGGTTTCAACCGCAACCTGTCCACCGCCGAGATCATTGGCCAGGTCTGGGTGGCGGCCAAATACCTGGGCAATGTCACCCACCAGAACCGTCGCATCACCAACGTGGTGATGATGGGCATGGGCGAGCCGCTGGCCAATTTCGACAACGTGCTGAAGGCGATGAAGCTGATGCGCGACGACCTGGGCTTCGGTCTGGCGGCGAAGCGCGTGACGCTGTCCACCGCCGGCCTGGTGCCGCTGATCGACCAGTTGTCGGATGCCATCGACGTCTCGCTGGCGGTGTCGCTGCACGCGGCCAACGACGAGCTGCGCACCGAGCTGATGCCGATCAACAAGCGCTACCCGATCGCCGAGCTGCTGGCGGCCTGCCAGCGCTGGGTCGCGCGCAAGCCGAGGACCTCGATCACCTTCGAGTACACCTTGATGAAGGGGATCAACGACCAGCCCGAGCACGCGCGCCAGCTGATCAAGCTGATGCGCAAGTTGCCGACCTGCAAGGTCAACCTGATTCCGTTCAATCCATTTCCCGGCACCCGCTATGAACGTTCCGACGCGAGCGCCATCCACGATTTCCAGACGCTGTTGCTCAACGCCGGTGTGCTGACCATGCTGCGGCGTACTCGTGGCGACGACATCGACGCGGCCTGCGGCCAGTTGGCCGGGCAGGTCACTGACCGCACCCGGCGCAGCGCCGATATCCGCAAACGGCAGAATCAAGGGGCGATGCATGCGATTTGACCGGGTCATGATCCTGTGTCTGTTGTTGCCCCTGGCGGGTTGCGTCACCACACACACCAACAGCAGCTCACTGGGCAAACCGTTGCCGCAGGAAAGCAAGGCTGACCAGGCCAAGGATGCCGCGCGCGTCCATACCGAGCTGGGCCAGCATTACCTTGCGCACGGCGACCTGGAGACGGCGCTGGCCAAGCTGCAGATGGCGTTGCAGTTCGACCCGAACTATGCCCCGGCGCATACGGTCATCGCGGTGATTTACGAGCGTATCGGCAAGCTCGCCGAGGCAGAACAACACTACCGCAAGGCAGTGGCGCTGGATCCCGCCAAGGGCGCTTGGGCCAACAACCTCGGTCAGTTCCTGTGCTCCACCGGCAAGTACGCCGAAGGCGAGACCTATTTCCGCAAGGCGGTGACCGATCCGTTCTACACGACCCCCGGCGTCGCCCTGACCAATGCCGGCGTCTGCCAGTTGCGCGCGGGCGACACCACCCGGGCCGAAGCTGATTTTCGTGACGCGATCGCGCGAAATCCCACCTCCGGCGAGGCACTCTTCCAGCTGGCGAACCTGCTGTATCAGAAAAAAGACGGGTTTCATGCAAGGGCTTTCCTGCAGCGTTTCGACGCGCTGGGCAAGCCGACTGCAGCTTCGCTCAAACTGGGGCACGACATCGAAACAAGCATGGGCGACCCGGAGGGGGCCCGAAACTACAGCAGGCGCTTGCACAGCCAGTTCCCGGACTCGGAGCAGGCGCACGCCCTTGGATCCGCTGACAGCCCATGACACCGACCCAGTTTCGACCATCCGAACCGACGTCTGGCGATGCCGGGTTCATCACCCAGCTGTCCGGCAACGGGGAAGGAGCGCGCCTCGAGGCGCCCCAGCCTAGCTTCGGCAGTCGCCTGCGTGCCGCACGTGAAGCTCGGGGCATCGATCTGGCGGCGTGTGCGAACACGTTGAGACTGCCAGTGCGGGTGTTGCGAAAGCTGGAGTTGGATCAATACGACGGTACGGACTCGAAAGTTTACCTGGGCAGTTACATCGCCACCTACGGGCGTTATCTGGGCATCAACGACGCGTCCATCCAGGTGGAAGTGGATCGCATCCGTCAGGTCGAGGCGCCGCTGGTGACCACTGGCGGAATCTCGCATTCGCGCTTCCTGTTCGACCGCTATGCGACCGCGGCGACTTATGTCGTGCTGACCCTGGTGATTGCGGTGCCCACCTTGTGGTTCGGCGTGCGCAGCACGCTTGATCGCGACATCATCCATCTCGCGCCACTGGATGCCACCCCGGTAGCCCAGCGCGAGATGTCGAAAACAAATCCCGGTGCGGCGGTTATCCAAAGTCCGGCCGTCCCGGCATCGGCGACGGCGCTGACCGCACCGATCAATTCCGACGCGGAGCAACCGCTGCTGGCATCGATGGCCCCGTTCCCGAGCATGTCGGCCGACAGCAACGCCGTGGCGCCTGCGAAGCAATTGCCGGTTGCGCTCGACACGGGGCACGGTGCGCATCATCTGCAGCTGACGCTCAGCGCGCCCAGCTGGATCGAGGTGACCCAGGCTGACGGCACACGGCTGGAATACGGCTTGTTGCCGGCCGGCAGCCACAAGACCTACAACAGCGACCAGCCGCTGGATGTGAGGATTGGCAACGCCAGCGGCGCCCAGGTGCAAATCGACGGCCAGTCCGTCGGGCTGGGTGATTTCCGCCGCGCCAACGTGGCGCATTTCCGCATGCAAATGCAGGATGGCAAGGCCTCCGCCGCCAACCTCTGATCGGCGCAGCCGCCGCTGCGCCCGGTCCAATTCGGTTATGCTTGCGCACTGGCCAGCCTGCCACCGGGCGGCTTGATTCATCCACTACTTTGTCTTTAACGCGCGGGACTGCGCCACTCCGTGCGCGGCCCACTGAACGGTGATTGCATGGCATTTGAAGAGTACGACAAGTACGAACAGGACGAGTTGGTACAAAAGTGGTTGCGCGAAAATGGCATGTCGATCGTCGTGGGCGTTCTCATCGGGCTGGTCGGCATTTTCGGCTGGCAGCAGTGGCGCAGCCATCAGGCGCGCAACGACGCCGTGGCGTCGCAGCTGTATCAGCAGGCCAAGGTCGCCCAGCTCACCGGCAAACCGGATGTGGCCCTGCAGGTGACACAACAACTGCAGAAGGATTACGCCAAGTCGCCGTATGCCTTGTTTGCCGTCAGCGACCTCGCCCGGCAGCAGGTGCAGGACAAGCAACTGGACAAGGCGGAGGCGTCGCTGCAGTGGGCGGAAAGCCATGCCACGGAGCCACCGCTGAAGGCATTGACCCTGGTGCGAATCGCCCGGTTGCAGCTGGATCGCGACCAGGCGAAAAAGGCATTGGCTACGTTGGATCGCGTGCCGGCCGGCAGCTTTCAGGGCATGGCGCAGGAACTCCGCGGCGATGCGCTGGTCAAGGTGGGACGCATGGACGATGCCCGCAAGGCGTACCAGGCGGCCATGTCGGCACTGAGCGAGGATGCGCCGCAACGCGGGGCCTTGCAGATGAAACTTGATGATCTGGCCGTGGCCGGGAAGCAGGGTGCATGAAAAGATTTTTGCTGATCACGCTGGCTTCGTTGGTCGCCCTCACCGGTTGCCATTCGTTCAAGAAGGAAAACGTCCAGCCGCCGACGCCGCTGGCCAAGGACTTCAAGGCGACCGTCCAGGTGACGCGCCTGTGGCACACCCGGGTCGGCGACGGCACCGGCATAAGTGGCGTGCGCCTGCGTCCGACCGTGGTCGACGGCGTGCTGTATGCCGACAGCACGGACGGCAAGCTGGCGGCGATCGACGCCAGCAGCGGCAAGACGCTGTGGTCGAAGAGTTCGCGCACCCACGGCTGGTTCGGCTGGGGCGACAAGAAGCGCAAGGATGCCGCGTATGCGGGCGGTCCGGTAGTCAGCGGCGACCTGCTCGCCGTCGGCACGCTGGATGGTCACGTCTATGGCGTCAATGCCAAGGACGGAAGCCCGCGCTGGGAAGCCGAACTGGATACCCAGGTGCTGACTGCGCCAGTCATTGTCGGCAGCGACGTGGTGGTGCGTGGCGGCAACGGCCGCGTCTACGCGCTGGATGCAGCTACCGGCGATCGCCGCTGGGTCTACGACCAGGGCAACGTGCCGCTGCTCAGCGTGCGCGGCAATGGTCCGCTGCTGGCCGCCAATGGCGTGGTGTTTTTCGGCAGCGATGACGGACTGCTGGTGGCGCTGCGCCTGGACAACGGCACCAAGCTGTGGGAACAGCGCCTGTCCAGCGGCGAAGGCCGTACCGAGATCGATCGCCTGGGCGATGCCGATGGGGCGATCCTGCTCGATGGCAGCACGCTCTACGCGGCCGCCTACCATGGCAACCTCGTTGCCGTGGATGGTCCCAGCGGGCGTCCGCTGTGGTCGCACCCGTTCTCGACGTTTACCTCGCTGGCGGTCAAGGGCAACAGCATCTTCGGGGTCGATGACCAGTCGCAGGTATGGGCTTTCGACAAGTCCGGCGGTGCCGATGTGTGGAAGAACGCATCGCTCGAGTACCGCTGGCTCACCGGGCCGGCCGTGCAGGGCAACTACGTGGTGGTCGGTGATGCGGAAGGCTGGGTGCATTGGCTGCAGACCGGTGACGGCGCACTCGCCGCGCGCGAGCGGTTGTCGAAGAAGGCGATCCGTGCACAGCCGCTGGTGGTGGGTGACACCGTCTACGTCGAGGACGTGAAGGGCCATATCGGCGCCTATCGCCTGTCCTCGCCCTGATCGCCGGAACGAAGCCGTCATGCTGCCCGTCGTCGCACTGGTCGGTCGCCCGAATGTCGGCAAATCGACCCTGTTCAACGTGCTCACGCGCAGCCGCGATGCCCTCGTGGCCGACATGCCGGGGGTCACTCGTGACCGCCATTACGGCGCCTGCCACCTGGGCGAGCGCGCGTTCCTCGCAGTGGACACGGGCGGCCTGTCCGGCGTCGAGGAAACCATGGACGCGCTCACGGCGAAGCAGGTTCGCCTGGCGATCGCAGAGGCCCAGGTGCTGGTTTTCGTGGTCGACGCCCGCGACGGACTGTTGCCACAGGATCATGTGATCCTGAGCGAGCTGCGTCGCAGCGGCAAGCCGATCATCGCGGCAGTCAACAAGACCGACGGGCTGGATGAACAGGCGGCACTGGCCGAGTTTGCCGCGTTCGGCATGGCCTCGACCTTGCCGATTGCCGCCTCGCATGGACGCGGTACCGATGAGCTGATCGAGGCGTTGCTGCCCTTGTTGCCAGCGGATGAAGATACGGCGGACGAGGCGGCGAACGAAGATGGCAGCATTCGCGTGGCCATCGTCGGGCGGCCGAATGCAGGCAAGTCAACCCTGATCAATCGCCTGCTGGGCGAGGAACGGCTGATCGTTTCGGATGTCGCCGGCACCACTCGCGATCCGATCCGGGTGCCGCTGGAGCGCGACGGCAAACGTTACACCCTGATCGACACCGCCGGTATCCGGCGCAAGGCGCGGGTGGAGGAGGCCGTCGAGAAGTTCAGCGTGATCAAGACGCTGCAGTCGATCGCCGCCGCCCAGGTCGTGGTGATGATGATCGACGCCCGGGAGAACCTGGCCGATCAGGACCTCAGCCTCATCGGCTACGCCCTCGAGGAGGGCAGGGCGCTGGTGATTGCGCTCAACAAGTGGGACGGTCTGGATGCGTATCAACGCGAGCAATGCCTGAGCGCGCTGGATCGCCGACTGGTTTTCGTCAGCTGGGCCAAGCAGGTACAAATCTCCGCGCTGCACGGTTCGGGCCTGCGTGAGCTGATGCGTGCCGTCGTGCGTGCACACGCCTCCGCGACCAAGGTGCTGGTTTCCTCCGACCTCACCAAGACACTGGAAAAGGCCTACGAGGGTTACCAACCGCCGCTGGTCAACGGTCACGCGCCGAAGCTGCGTTTCGCGCATCCTGGCGGCACCAATCCGCCGACCATCGTGATCCACGGCACCCGCACCAAGCACATCGCACCGGCCTATCAGCGTTATCTGGAAAACTTTTTCCGCAAGCGCTACAAGCTGGAAGGCACGCCGATCCGGATCACGTTCCGCGAAGGCGAAAACCCGTACGCGGGGCGCAAGAAGGTGCTGACCAAGGAGCAGCAGCACAAGGCACGACGCCGGGTCAGCGACCTGATCAAGCGCACCCGCTGAGTCGGCTCGGTTTCCGGGGTCATCCAGGCTTCCCGAGGGAAGTCAGTCGAGATCCTGCGCCACCAGGGCGTATACCGCCGCATCGTGCGGCTGACCGCGTTCCCACAGCCGGTGGCGGGCGATCGTTTCCAATCGCGCTCCGAGTTTTTCCGCAGTACACCGGCTGGCCCGGTTGTCGGGCAGCGCGATGATTTCGATGCGAATCAGTTCCAGCCGCTCAAAACCGAAACGCACGACCAAGGCGGCTGCGCTGGCCGCAATCCCTTGTCGGTGGCGCGACTGGCGCACCCAATAGCCCAGGTTGGCGCTGCGGTGCAGCCGGTTGCGCTGACCCAGGCCGACACCGCCAAGCAGGTCGCCCGAGGCGGCATCGAAAATCCCGAAGGCGAAATGATCCCCCGAACGCCAGCGCGCCTGGCAATGCGTGACCCAGGCCACCGCGTCATCCGCCCCATAGCCGGCGTGGCACCAGGGCAGCCAACGGCCGACGCCTTCGATCGACTCGCGCACGGCATCGAGCAGCGCGGGTGCATCGCGATCCTGCCAGGGACGCAGGCGCAGGCGACCGTCGGTCAATTCCACGGTGGCCGGGATCGTCTGGTCATTCATTTGGCATTCCGTTTGTGCGCACCGGGCCCAGCCCGGATAATGACGGACTTTACATCCGGGCATTCCCATGGGCGCACGCATCCTCGACGGCAAACGCATTGCACAGGAACTGCTGGAACGGGTGGGGCTGCGCGTTGCCGAGCGGCTGGGTCAGGGGCTACCCAGGCCGGGGCTGGCGGTGGTCCTGGTCGGCAGTGACGCCGCTTCGTCGGTATACGTGCGCAACAAACGCAAGGCCTGCCACCAGGTGGGCTTCCGCTCGTTCGACCACGACCTGCCGGCGAGCACTACCCAGGACGAGTTGTTCGCCCTGATCGATCGCCTGAATGCCGATCCGGACGTGCACGGCATCCTGGTGCAGTCGCCCTTGCCGGAGCACATCGACGAAGACGCGCTGGTCGACCGCATCGATCCGGGCAAGGACGTGGACGGGTTCCAGGCAATCAACGTGGGGCGACTGGCCCTGCGCCGGTTCGGCCTGCGACCGTGTACGCCGCGCGGCGTGATGACCCTGCTCGGACACACCGACCGCCCGGTCCGCGGGCAGCACGCGGTGGTCGTGGGCGTATCCAACCATGTCGGCCGTCCACTGGTACTGGAACTGATGATTGCCGGCTGCACGACCACCTCGTGTCATCGCTTTACGCGCGGCCTCGAAGGCTTCGTGCGCCAGGCCGACATCGTGATTGTCGCGGTCGGCAAACCGGGGTTGATCAAGGGCGATTGGATCAAGCCAGGTGCGGTCGTGATCGACGTCGGCATCAATCGGCTGGAGGACGGGCGGCTGGTGGGCGACGTGGAGTTCGCGCCCGCCGCCGAACGCGCCAGCTGGATCACCCCCGTCCCCGGCGGGGTAGGACCGATGACGGTCGCGACCCTGATGGAAAACACGCTGGAGGCCGCGGAGACGCAAGCAAGCCAACGCGCGACGCCTCTGGCTGCCGCGTAGGAAAGCAGCACGACAGCGCGGATGCCGCGCGCAGGTTGTCTCTGCATTGTGGAAAGAGCGCGCCGACGGCGCTAGCGCGAATGGTCCGCGTGATGGACGTCCAGCGAGCACGGTGTAGACGCGTTCTGGCCAATCGCCGCGTGGTCGGTCTGTATCGTCGTGTGCACGATGGCGAAGCGCTCGTGCAGCATGGTTTCCAGCGTGCGCCGCACGTCGTGGCAGTCGGTCTGATAGTCGACAGACACGTGCACCGACAGCGCCGGCAATCCCGAAGTCACTTCCCATACATGCAGGTCGTCCACGCAAGTCACCGCAGGTGTGGCACGAATCGCCTCGGCAATCGTTCCTGGCTCCAGCCCGCGCGGTGACGCCTCGAGAAAGATCCGCCCCGAGTCGCGCACCAGGCCGACGCCTGCCTTGAGCATCAGCCCCGCGACCACCAGCGCCGCGATCGCGTCGAAGCGATTCCAGCCCGTCCACCAGATCAGCCCGCCGGCAACCGCGGTGGCCACGAAGGCATAAAGATCGGTGAGGATGTGCTGGTAACTGCCTTCGACGTTGAGGCTCTGGCGGTTCGCCTTGCCCATCGCCCACACCGCCAGCAGGTTCACGCCGATGCCAGCCACCGCCACCACGGTCACCAGCAATCCCACGACCACCGGCGGATGGATCAATCGCCGGATCGCCTCGATGATGAACCATAACGACAGCAGTACCAGGGTGAGGCCATTGGCCTGGGCACTGAGAATTTCGACGCGCTTGAGTCCGAACGTGTAACTGCCGCGGGCCGGCCGACTGGCCAGCCGCATCGCCACCAGCGCCAGGCTGATGGAACCCACGTCGGTCAGCATGTGGCCGGCGTCGGAAATCAGCGCCAGCGATCTGGCCATGATGCCGACCACGACCTCGATCACCATGAAACCCACCAGCAACAGCAACGCGATGGTCAGATAGCGCCGGTCGGCATCGCGCGCCACGCCATGGGCATGGTGGTCGTGGGCATGGCGGTGGGACGAATGGTCGTGCACGGGCGCTCCTGCAGGATGGACACGTTATACACGGCGACCGCCATGCTATGTCATCACATCCGGGCAACTGGAAAGCGCGGCGGCACATCGCTCTTGTGTTGGCATGCCCGTATTCGAAAGTGCGTCAATCAGCCGGCCAGCGTGGCCTTCGGAGACAGCGCTGTCCAGCGCGATGGCTGGCGAGTACCGGGACAGGAACGTATAATCCCCTCTTTGCAGCGGGATATTTCGCATGCGCATCCTTGCCGAGGCTCTGACCTACGACGACGTCTATCTCGTTCCGGGCCACTCCATCGTGTTGCCCCGTGACGTGGATACGTCGGCACGCTTCACCCGCGGCCTGCGCCTCAACATCCCGCTGGTGTCCGCCGCCATGGACACGGTGACTGAAGCCCGCCTGGCCATCGCCATGGCGCAAAACGGCGGCATCGGCATCATCCACAAGAACATGACCGCCGAACAGCAGGCGGCGGAAGTACGGCTGGTCAAGAAGTTCGAGGCTGGGGTAATTCGCAGCCCGATCACGGTGGGGCCGGATACCTCGATCAGCGAGGTGCTGCGGTTGACCCATGCGCACAACATTTCCGGCGTGCCGGTGGTGGAAGGCAACCGCCTGGTGGGCATCGTCACCAGCCGCGACCTGCGTTTCGAGCGCAAGCACGACGATCCGGTGCGCAACATCATGACGCGCCAGGAAAAACTGGTGACGGTGAAGGAAGGCGCCAACCAGGACGACGTGATGCTGTTGCTGCACAAGCACCGCATCGAGAAGGTGCTGGTCGTCAACGACGAGTTCCAGTTGCGTGGTTTGATCACCGTCAAGGACATCCAGAAGGCGCGCGACAATCCGCACGCGGCCAAAGACCACCACGAAGCGCTGATGGTCGGCGCGGCGGTAGGCGTGGGCGGGGACACCGAGCAACGCATCGCCGCGCTGGTCGACGCCGGGGTCGACGTGCTGGTGGTGGACACCGCGCATGGCCATTCGCAGGGCGTGATCGATCGCGTGGCCTGGGTCAAGAAACACTTTTCGCAAGTGCAGGTGGTGGCCGGCAACATCGTCACCGGCGAAGCGGCGCGTGCGCTGCTCGACGTCGGCGTGGACGCGGTCAAGGTCGGCGTGGGTCCCGGCTCCATCTGCACCACGCGCGTGGTCGCCGGGGTCGGCGTACCGCAGATCACCGCGATCGACCTGGTCGCCACCGCGCTCAAGGATGAGATTCCGCTGATCGCCGATGGCGGCGCCCGTTATTCCGGCGACATACCCAAGGCCCTGGCCGCCGGCGCCTCCACGGTCATGCTCGGCTCGATGTTCGCTGGCACTGAGGAGTCGCCGGGCGAGGTCGAACTCTTCCAGGGCCGTTCGTACAAGAGCTATCGCGGCATGGGTTCGATCGGGGCGATGCAGCTCGGCTCGAAGGATCGCTATTTCCAGGACGAAGCCGACGCCGACAAACTGGTGCCCGAAGGCATCGAAGGCCGCGTGCCATACCGCGGTCCGGTGCACAACATCATCCATCAGCTGATTGGCGGCCTGCGCGCGTCCATGGGCTACCTTGGCGCGGCGAACATCGAGGACGTGCGCCACAAGGCGCAGTTCGTGAAAGTCACCTCGGCCGGTATCACCGAAGCGCACCCGCACGACATCCAGATCACCAAGGAAGCGCCGAATTATCGGCTGAATTCCTGAGGGCAGCGGGGAGCAGGGAACGGGGAACGCATTGTTCGTCGCAAGCGTGGTATCCGTGCTTTGTCTTGACGATATGCGCCACTCATTCCTCGCATCACGCGTTCCCCGTTCCCCGTTCCCCGCTCTGAGTCCCCATGTCCAGTCTCCACAACGACAAAATCCTGATCCTCGACTTCGGCGCGCAGTACACGCAGTTGATCGCGCGGCGCGTGCGCGAGCTGGGTGTGTATTGCGAGATCTGGGCCTGGGATCACGAGCCGGCCGAGATCGCCGGCTTCGGTGCGAAAGGCATCATCCTGTCCGGTGGACCGGAATCCACCACGCTGGCAAACGCGCCTGCAGCGCCGCAGCAAGTGTTCGATGCGGGCGTGCCGATTCTGGGCATTTGCTATGGCATGCAGACGCTGGCTGCACAGCTCGGCGGCGCCACCGAGGCCGCCGATGCGCGCGAGTTCGGGCATGCCTGCGTGGACATCGTTGCGCCCAGCCGCCTGTTCGATGGGCTCAGTGATCACGCGGGTGCGCACCGACTCGATGTCTGGATGAGTCACGGCGATCATGTGACCGCTGCGCCTTCCGGCTTCGTGGTGACCGGCACGACCGAACGCATTCCCGTCGCGGTGATGGAAGACCCGGACCGGCACTGGTACGGCGTGCAGTTCCATCCGGAAGTGACGCATACGAAGCAGGGCGGGGCGCTCATCCATCGCTTCATTACCGACATCTGCGGCTGCGCCACGCTGTGGACCGCCGCCAACATCATTGATGACCAGATCGCGCGCGTTCGCGCGCAGGTCGGCGATGACCATGTGCTGCTGGGCCTGTCCGGTGGCGTCGACTCTTCCGTGGTCGCCGCCTTGCTGCACAAGGCGATCGGCGACCAGTTGACCTGCGTCTTCGTCGACACCGGCCTGCTGCGCTGGCAGGAGGGCGATCAGGTGATGGCCACCATGGCCGAGCACATGGGAGTCAAGGTGATTCGCGTCGATGCGGCCGACCGGTATTTCAGCGCACTCGAGGGCGTGGCCGATCCGGAAGCCAAGCGCAAGATCATCGGCGGCCTGTTCGTGGAGATCTTCGACGAGGAATCGGAAAAATTGATTGCCGCCGGGGGCAGGGTGAAATGGCTGGCCCAGGGGACGATCTATCCCGACGTGATCGAGTCGGCCGGCAGCAAGACCGGCAAGGCCCACGTCATCAAGAGCCACCACAATGTCGGCGGCCTGCCCGCGCACATGAAGCTGAAACTGGTTGAGCCGCTGCGCGAGCTGTTCAAGGACGAGGTGCGCCGGATCGGCGTGGAACTCGGCTTGCCGCGCGTCATGGTCTACCGCCATCCGTTTCCCGGGCCGGGACTTGGCGTGCGCATCCTCGGCGAAGTGAAACGCGAATACGCCGAGCTGCTGGCGCGGGCCGATGCGATCTTCATCGACGAACTGCGCAAGGCCGATCTGTACGACCGCACCAGCCAGGCGTTCGCGGTATTCCTGCCGGTGAAATCGGTCGGCGTAGTCGGCGATGCGCGGGCCTACGAATGGGTGATCGCGCTGCGCGCGGTGGAAACCATCGACTTCATGACGGCCCGCTGGGCGCACCTGCCTTATGAGTTCCTTGGCAAGGTTTCCAACAGGATTATCAATGAAATACGTAACGTTTCTCGTGTCGTCTATGACATCAGTGGCAAGCCGCCGGCCACGATCGAGTGGGAGTAATAGAATCAACCACTTGCGCGCATCGGTTTGAATTCAATAGCTTGTCCACTTCCTCATGTTGTCTTTGCAATTTATTGAAATGACGGAAGAAATTCAGTCAAGTTCAACCAAATTCTCGGATGCCGACGGGCAGTACATGCACCGGGCATTGCAACTGGCGGCCCATGCACGCGATGCCGAGAATGAAGTTCCCGTGGGTGCCGTGTTGGTGAAGGACGGCGAGATCGCTGGCCTGGGCTGGAATCGCAATGTCGCCTTGCACGATCCCACCGCCCACGCCGAAATCATGGCCATGCGCGCAGCTGGCGTGAAGCTGGCCAATCACCGCCTTTCGGGCGCCACGCTCTACGTCACCCTGGAACCGTGCGCGATGTGCGCCATGGCGATGATCCATGCGCGGCTGGGCCGCGTCGTCTTTGGCGCGACGGACCCCAAGACCGGCGCTGCCGGCAGCGTATTTGACACGCTGGTGGACACGCGTCACAACCATCGCATTGAGGTTGCCGGAGGCCTGCTGGCTGACGAATCCGCGAATTTGTTACGGGAGTTCTTTCGCGCCCGTCGTTGAGCGTCAGTTACCGTCGAACGAGGCATTTGCCGTGGCCAGGGTTGCGCCGGCAGGGCGACTTGCATGGCGGTCGACCAATTGCAGCCGCAACCCCCAGGGCGTCACGAAATCCAGCGCCATGCGGCCAGCCAGCGGACCTGACGTCAACCAATGTGGCGCTCCGCTGACGCTGGCCCCTTGATGCCGTAACCATTTGTCGGCGTGCCTCACATCGGTCGAAACGAGCTGCAGTGGCTGGGCAGCCCCGTTCGGTGCGGCGGAAGGAGAGATGGCGAACAACTCGATGATCGAACCCGCATCGCAGGTCAGCAAGCGGGAAGCTGACGTGGCCGCGGCTGCCGTGGACTGCGGGCCAATCACCCGGCAATCCAGCACATCCTGGAAAAATCTCGCGGCCTGCGCCAGATTCGGTACACCGACGCTGGCGTAGCCGCTGTCATGCAACGTGGCGGCGTGGGCACTCGGCGGCACGAAGGCCAGCAGGCCGAACATCAACAACAGCAATGAAAGTAGCGATTTGCGCATGACCCGAGGCTCGTGATGCATTCGGGCAGCTACATGGGAGTGAGTCACCCCCGGTGAAATCCCTGATTGATGACCGGTGTGTTTCCAAGGGCGAACAATCCCGGAACTCTGGCGGTGTTTCTTCAGGCGAACACTGCGATCGCCTGGAACCTGTTGATCCGCCGCAAGGCAACCCCGATTTTCTCGCTTCACACCGGACCGGCACGCGCGTGGATCAGACCGGTCGCCAACACCACATCGACAGGAAGTAACCAAATGAAACGTCATGCCAGCAATCTGCTGCAACATCTGCGCAGCCGGTCCGAAAGCACCGATGCCGATCGACGGAACGCGGCACCGCGAAGTATCACGGCCAACATCGGCTTGAGCGCTGAGGACGGCTACGACTGGCTGCGCCAGCTCAAGCCAGCTTGAAGCAGCGCGTTGGCAGCGCGTGGATAGGGAATCAACCAAGTGGCGGCCGAAGCCTGGCGCCGTCCAGCCACTTCGGATCGAATGTAAGTTTACATAATATACATTATGCGCAATTGAAGAAAGCGCGACGACGGCACTGACTGATCTCGCCGGGAAGCTGTGAGGGCCTCTCCGCAGCTGTTCGCCCGGTAACCCGCCGGCGACACGCAGGCATCGAGGACTGCTCCATCAACACGGAGGTCACGGCGCGGCATTTGCGCCAGGACCAATTTCCTGCGATCGGGTCGATGCCATCGTCTGGCGGATCCGGGTGGCCAGCGCGTCCACCGTGAACGGCTTGGTGATCAGGGCCATGTCCAGTCCCAGGAAGCCGTCGGCGGACACGGCGGCCGACGCATAGCCGGACATCAGCAGTACGCGCAGTTGGGGATGCAGGATACGCGCGGCGTCGGCAAGTCGCCTGCCGTCCATGCCCGGCAAGCCCATGTCCGAGACCAGCATGTCAACCGCGGTCGTGCCGCGCAATATGGTCAGTGCGGCTTCCGCATCGGCGGCCTCCAGCGCCTGATAACCGAGTTGGTGCAGCACCTCGACGACGATATTGCGCACAATCGGTTCGTCCTCCACCACCAGTACGCGTTCGCCATGGCCCTGCAGAGGTACAGGTGGCGCGCCAGTGTGCGTCGGCGACGCGTCGACCACGACTGCCTCGTGGCGTGGCAAATAGATGCGTACCGTGGCGCCCGCACCGAGTTTGCTGTGGATGTCGCAATGGCCGTTGGACTGGTGCGCAAAACCGTACACCATCGACAACCCCAGCCCGGTGCCCTGCCCTGGTTGCTTGGTGGTGAAGAACGGATCGAACGCGCGCTCGAGCACGGCCGGCGACATGCCGGAGCCCGTGTCGGACACCGCGATACAGATGTATTGGCCGGGCGATACGTCTTGCCAGCGTTGAGCCTTCACTTCGTCGATATCGATGTTGCGCGAACGCACGACAAGGCAGCCGCCCTCAGGCATGGCGGCGGCGGCATTGATGGCCAGGTTGAGCAACGCGTTTTCCAATTGGTTGGGATCGCACAGGGTTGTCCAGAGGTCGGGTGCCAACTCGAATTGCAACTGGATGTTTTCACCCAGCGTACGCTGCAGCAGCTCGCCCATGCCTTGGATCAACGGATTCGCGTCCAGCGGGTGCGGGTCCAACGGTTGGCGCCGGGAAAACGCGAGCAGGCGGTGCGTCAGCGCGGCAGCGCGATTGGCCGAGCCCAGCGCGCCGTTGACGAAGCGGTCGATGTCGCCGGCATGGCCGCTGTTGGCTCGCAACTGGATCAGCTCCAGCGCGCCGATGATGCCTTGCAGCAGGTTGTTGAAATCGTGGGCGAGGCCACTGGTTAGCTGGCCCACCACTTCCATTTTCTGTGCCTGGCGCAGTTGCGTCTCGACCAGCAGCTTGTCGCTGAGATCGCGGAAGAACACGTTGTAACGCACGCTGCCACTGAGCGGCAGCGGGCTGATGCTGAGTTCCACCGGCAGCTTGCGGCCATCGCGGGTGACGACTTCGATGGACGGGTTGCCGGCGCGCGACGAGATGTCGCGGGTGATCGGCGGCAATTCGGCGGCGTAACGATCGCGATCCTCGCTGGCCAGCACCAGCTCCGGCAGTTTGCGGCCAAGCACTTCTTCGCGGGTCCAGCCAAGCTTGGCCTGGGCGCGCGGATTCCACTCTGTCACCCTGCCCTCGCCATCCACCTGCACGAAGCCGTCCAGCGCCGTATCGATGATGCCGCGCGCCATTTGCTCGCTTTCGCGCAAGGCGAGCTCGTTGTTGCGTCGAACCGTGACATCGCGCGTGACCTTGGCGAAGCCGATCAGCTTGCCGGCATCGAGGATCGGGTCGACCACTACGCTGGCCCAGAAACGCGTGCCGTCCTTGCGCACCCGCCAACCCTCTGCCCCGTATCGCCCTTCCCTGGCCGCGGTCGCCAGCGCCTTGGCCGGCACGTTCGCGGCGCGCTCCTCCGGCGTGTAGAACATCGAGAAGTGCCGGCCAAGAACGTCTTCGGCGCGGAAGCCCTTGATGCGTTCGGCGCCAGCGTTCCAGCTGACGATGTGACCGTCCACGTCGAGCATGTAAATCGCATAGTCGACCACGCTGCCGACCAACAGCGCAAAGTTGCGCTCGCTCCGATGCAATTCGGCGTAGGCCGATTGGGCCTGCTGGGTGCGCTCGGCGACGCGCTTTTCCAGCGTGTCGTTCCACTGCTGCAAGCGTTGCTCGAAGTCCATGCGCTCGGTGATATCCACGAGCATGTTGACGGCGCCGCACATCGTACCGTGCTCGTCGAACAGTGGCGTGGCGTAGGCAGCGAAGGCCACCCGGGTGCCATCGGGGCGTTCGGCAATGCCTCGCACGCCGGCCATCGGGCGGCCCTCGCGCAGCGCCTCCGCCAGCGGGCATTGATCTTTCGGCAGCGCCTCACCATCAGGCCGCAGCTCGCGCCAGATGATGCACCACAAATCGCCCAGTTGCGGCCGCTGCCCGGCCAGCGTGGCCGCCGCCTCGTTGAAGAACGTGATGCGCCCGTTCGCATCGGTGGTGTAGACCGCCACCGGCATGGCTTGCAGCAATTGATGGGCAAGCCACTCACTGGCTGGCGCAGCTGACGGCAGATCGGCCGGGTTCCCTGCGGGTTCAATCCCTTCGGGTATGCCCGTCTGTTCTGTACTCATTGCGACCTCCAACTTTTTCTGTCCCTTGCGCCTGCGCGGCAGACCTTGGGCGCGGGATTCTGGCACGAGGAACGTGAAGACGAAATGGTGAAATGAGTGTGGTGCAAATCGAGTTGCCTGGCGACAACCGGCAGGTGCGAGGCGAGGAGGCCAAAGCCCAGGTCTTGCGGCTACCGGGGTGGCAGTGAGTCCGCGCAATGGCTTGGGACCGTCACGTCGCCCTTCCCCGGGACGCGGAATGGCGCGCTCGTTCGCAGTCGATGTGCCGTACTGCCCGCCCCACGCGCGTGCCACGCTACCCCCCGGAATTTAACTCCCGACCATGTCCGGCTGGAGGAAAATCGGCTCATGACGATACTCGGAAGATTCCGCATGAGCCGCCGCTCTGGCAGCGCCGACCTGCCGCTGCATGGCGGACGCGTGCCGCGCTGGCTGGCGGATCGGATGACGAGACTGGGCGCGTTGATGGCCGAGGCGATCGTGCACGAATACGGGCGCGACGAGTTGCTGCGGCGGCTGGCCCATCCGTTCTGGTTCCAGTCTTTTGGCGCGGTGATGGGCATGGACTGGCACTCCTCGGGCATCACCACCAGCGTGATCGGCGCGCTCAAGCGCGGGCTCGAACCGTTGTCCGGCGAACTGGGCATCCATGTCTGTGGTGGCCGTGGCCGACACTCGCGCGCCACGCCGAATGAGTTGCTGACGATTGGCGAGCGCGTGGGCTTTGATGGCGCCGCGCTCGCCAGCACCAGCCGGCTGGTGGCCAAGGTGGACAGCGCCGCGGTGCAGGATGGCTTCGACCTGTATCTGCACGGCTTCATCGTCAGTGACGAGGGGCATTGGGTGGTCGTACAGCAAGGCATGAATGGCGAGCGCAAGCAGGCGCGCCGCTATCACTGGTTGTCCGAAGGACTGACCAGTTTTGTCGACGATCCCCACGCGGCAGTGGACGGGCCTGGACAGGGGCGCATCGTCAACCTGGCCGACCATCGCGCGCAGCCATCGCGCGCGGCGCAGGTATCGCTGCTCCGGGAGCTGGGGCCCTCTGGCGTGGTGGGGGAACTGAGCCGTATCGACGCTGGCCTGGTAGCCGGTCACGCGCGCAGGTCCGGCGCAGTGACGCCGTCGGTCTCGCCAACGGGCATGGAGAACCATGCACCACAGCAAATGGAACTGCTGCCGCACTTGAGCATGCCCGCGCACCACGACGTGCGCGGCAGCGACGTGATCGCGCGCCGGCTGCACGGCAGCCTGGCCGCGGCGGCGGAAAACGGCCCGCGCGATTTCACGCAACTGCTGCAGGTGCCTGGCGTCGGCGCGCGCACCGTGCGCGCGCTGGCCATGGTCGCCGAGGTGCTGCATGGCGCCCCTTGCCGTTTCAGCGACCCCGCGCGGTTTTCGCTCGCCCATGGCGGCAAGGATCGCCATCCGTTTCCGGTACCCACGCGTGTCTACGACCACACCATCCAGGTGCTCAAATCCGCAGTGAGCAACGCCCACCTTGGCCACGAAGAAGAACTTGCGGCGCTGAAGCGGCTGGATGATCAGTCGCGGCGGCTGGAACGTTAGGCCAGCTGGCCGTCGGTGCAGCAATACCTCGCTGACGAACGCCGGCGGTCGCACGGTTATGGCGGCCGCAGCGTGTTCGGTTGGGAGCCGCCAGCGTCGCCCGCACACGACAATGTGCAAGACCCGCCCGCCCCGGTGGCGCATCCTCACAAGCGCCTGCGCTGACACCTCGCCCATCCCGACGCGTCGCTGACCTTACGGGGCCACCGACGCGACGACGCGCGGGTAGTTACCGCACCGTGGGCCGGTCAAGGCGTCATCACGATCTTGCGGCAGCCATCCTGCTTGTCCTCGAACATCTCATAGCCACGGGCGGCGTCGGCTAGTTTCATGCGGTGGCTGATGATGATGTCCGGCTGCAATGCGCCATCTTCCACGTACTGCAACAGGCGCGGCAGGTATTTCTGCACATGGGTCTGTCCCATGGCGAAGGTGAGCCCCTTGTCGAACGCATCGCCGATCATGAAGGCGTGGATGAAGCCGGCGTACACGCCGGCAATGCTGACCACGCCGCCGCGCCGGGTGACCGCGATGCACCAGCGCAGCGCCTGGCCGCTGCTGCCCTCGGCCTTGATCGTGGTCAGTGCGGTTTCCAGCACGCTGCCCTTGGCTTCGAAGCCGATCGCGTCGATGCTGGCGTCCACGCCATGGCCGCCGGTGGCCTGCAGGATGGTGCTGGGGAAATCATCGTCGTGATCAAAGTTGATCGGGATGACGTTGTAGGTCTGCGCGGCGAACTTCAGGCGGTAGTCCACGCCGGTCGATCATGTAGATCGTCTCGGCGCCGAGCAGGCGCGCGCAGGCCGCGGCCATCAGCCCGACCGGACCGGCGCCGAAAATCGCCACGGTGGAGCCCTTCTTGATTTTCGCGTTTTTTACTGCCTGATAGCCGGTGGGAAGGATGTCCGAGAGAAACAGCACGCGCTCGTCCGGCAGACTGCCGGGCACCTTGAACGGCCCCACGTTGGCCTTCGGCACGCGCACAAATTCACTCTGGCCGCCATCGACGCCGCCATACAATTTGGTGTAGCCGAACAACGCCGCCGGCGGGCTGATGTTTTTGCGTTCCAGCAGCGTTGCACCGGGCACAGTGTTGGTGGTTTCGCAGGCGGCGTACTCTTGCTGGGCGCAGAAAAAACACTGGCCGCAGGCGATCACGAATGGAATCACGACGCGGTCGCCGCGCTTGACGGCAGTGACCTCGGACCCGGCTTCCTCCACCAGGCCCATGAACTCGTGGCCGAGGATGTCGCCATCCTCCATGCCCGGAATCTTGCCGCGGTAAAGGTGCAAGTCGGAGCCACAGATGGCCGTCGCCGTCACGCGCAGGATGATGTCGTCCGGCTGCTGGATGGTGGGATCGGGTACGTTCTCCACGCGCACGTCGTGGGCGCCGTGATAGGTCAATGCGCGCATCGTGACCTCCGGATGGCGGTGCGGCGCCGCCGATCGTTATCAAAAAAGCAGCGCGTCGCCGAATTCAGGAAGCGGCACGGGAGCTGCTGCGGAGTTGCCTGACCAGCGCGTTCTTGCGCTGTTCAAGACGCTGAACCGATTCGTCGAGCTCGTCCCTGGAAAACCGCTTCTGGCGTCCTTGAACATATGGAATCCGTGGATCACTCTCGGGGGGAAGGCAGCCAAAGCGATCGTTCCATTCGGCGTGTGATGCGGGTGTGTATCGTCGACGCACGCTTGCGAGACGCGTCTGAAGCGCGACAAATTGCTGTCGCCGGAACCATCATCGGCGCCGACAGCAACAAGGCACGCGTCGTCCACCGTGGGCAGACTCGAACGAAACGCGGCAGCGCTCCTTGCCCCGAATGTGACTACCGATCGTGCCGGTGCAGGCCCCGACGCAATGGCCTTCTGCACGCGGAGGTGCGTACAAGTCATCTGGTTACCGGATGTGTGCGCACGACATGACGGAGAGCGCGGACCGCACATTTGCATCGAGGCATGAACAGGCGCACTCTCATGGCTCGGCAGGCGTATTGCGCCAGCCGGCGGATTCGGGAGGCCGTCATGTCGGAAACCTCGTTCGAAGTTTCGCATGCATCGCGAGTCATGCGCGTGGTCCGATCCGGACCTGATGCCGCTGGCGTCGCCCCCGAAATCGGTCGGTCGTGGAACCGGTGCGTGAAGGAATTCGGCATCCGCCCACAAGGCAGGCATGATATCGCCGTGTTGTCGGCCAGCCAGTTGCGCGAAAGCCAGCAACGACTCGGCGCCGTGTTCCCGGTCGCGCATTGCGAGATGGAAAATCTCTACGAGCTCATCGCGGGCACCGGCTATGCAGTGGTCTTGTCCGATGCCAACGGGGCGATCCTCGACGCCATTGCCGATCCGACCTTGAAACGGGAGTTTCGACAGTCCGGATTCTGGATCGGGGCACTGTGGGACGAGCGCCATGAGGGAACCAACGGCGTCGGTACCTGTCTCGCGGAACGCAGTCCGACCACAGTTCATCGCGGAGAGCATTTTCGCGATTACAACGTCCCTCTTTCCTGCTCCAGCGCACCTATCGTGGATGCGTATGGCGCGTTGCTCGGGGTGCTGGATGCCTCCTCGATGAACAGCTCCGATACCCGCGAGATCCAGCGCCATACCATGGCGCTGGTCAGCATGTCGGCCAGCCTGATCTCGCGCTACCAGTTTCTCGCCGAGTTTCCGGACGCATGGATCCTGCGCTTCCACAGCCGTCCGGAATTCGTCGGCCTGCTGCACGAGGCCCTGGTCGCTGTCGACGGCGACGGACGAGTGCTGGCGGTGAACGAAAACGTGCTGTGTCAATTGGGTTTGAACGCCCGTGCACGGCTGGTCGGGCACTCCATTGAAGAAGTTTTCCGCTTCACGGCGGACACACTGCGCCAGCGCGGCGTGCGCGACTCCGCGACGATCTGGCCGATCCGCGACGCGACACGCGGACGGCGCTACTTTGCGGTGGTGCAGCCTCCGCGCACCGTGCAGCCAGCCACGCCCGCGATGGCATCCGCTGGGCGCACTGACGTCCGCGACGTCGCAGCATCCGAAACCAGGAGCGGTACCGATCCGCGAATGTGCCGCAACCTGGCCAGCGGCCACCAGTTGTTCGCCAAGCAGGTGCCGATCTTGTTGTGTGGCGCGACTGGTACCGGCAAGGATGTGTTTGCGCATGCGCTGCACGCCGAAAGTCTTTGGTCCGACCGCGCGTTCGTTGCTGTCAACTGTGCCGCGATTCCGGAGAACCTGATCGAAAGCGAGCTGTTTGGCTATCGCCCCGGGGCATTTACCGGAGCCACACGCGAAGGCCGGGTTGGCAGGATTCTGCAGTCGAGCGGGGGCACCCTGTTTCTCGATGAAATCGGTGACATGCCGCTATTGCTGCAGGCACGGCTGCTGCGCGCGCTCGAGGCACGCGAGATCCTGCCGGTAGGCAGCGACGAACCCGTCGCGGTCGACCTGCACGTGATCAGCGCCAGCCACCATGATCTGCGCCAGATGGTGGCCCGCCGCGAGTTTCGTGAAGATCTCTACTATCGCATTGCCGGGATCACGCTGGAGTTGCCGTCGCTGCACGATCGACAGGACAAGCGTCAGTTGATCCACGCGATCTTGCGCGAGGAGTGCGCGGAAGGTGAGTTGGTCGATATTGCCGAAGACGCCTTCGAGCGTCTGGTGGCTTATCGCTGGCCTGGCAACATCCGTCAACTACGCAACGTGTTGCGCACTGCGGCGGCGCTTTGTGGCGACAAGGTCATTCGCCTTTCCAATCTGCCACAGGAAATAGTGGATCCGGAAGAGCCCGCCACTTCGGCGCCACCGGTCGCCGACTTCGCCGCTACCGCTCCCGAGGAAACGCCCGAAGCCGGACTGCAGGCCGCCGAACGTACGGCGCTGCTGCACGCGCTTGCACAACAAGGCGGCAACATCACGCGTACCGCCCAGGCTCTCGGCGTCAGTCGCAACACCTTGTACCGGAAGATCCACAAACACGGCATACCGGTTCAGCAAGAACGCTGAGGCATTGCGTCGGCGCGGTAGATTCATAATGCGTAACTTGCGCTCAGGCCGAGCATGAAATTTCGACGTGGTTCGGGCTCGAAGTAGCGGCCGTTGGTGGAATTGACGACAACGGCGCCGACGTAGTTGCGATTGAAAAGATTGTTGATGCCTGCAAACTCGCTGAAGCGCCAGCCACCGGTAGTTTGCTTGAATTCCAGGTGATAGTTGACCACGGCGTAGCTATCGGCGTAGTCCGTGTTTTGGTTATCGACGTAGAGGCGATCGCTCCACCGTGCGCTGAGCGAGGTGGAAAACCCGAGCGGACGATACTGCCAGTTGAGTTCGCCATACAGCATTTGTCGTGGCACGCCCGGCATGCGCTCGCCGTCGAGCACCCCGCTGTCGAAATGCGCCTGCAGGTAACTATAGGCCAGGTAGGCGCCGAAGCCTCCGGAAAAGGCCTGCTGCACATTCACTTCCAGACCGTGGCGCTTCGTGCTTCCAGCGTTGGTGAAGCTGTCGCGACCGTCGTTGGATGCGCCAACGATAATATCGTTCGTAGTCTCGATGTTGAAAACAGCCACCTCGAATTTCGTCGAGGTCCAGTTTCCCTTGAGCCCCGCCTCGTAGTCGCGACTCTTGCTTGGCTGCAACTCTTCGTTGAAGCCTGCCCTGCCGTCGGGCCGATAGGCGAACTCGGACAGCGTTGGGGTTTCGAAACCCTGGCCGTAATTCGCGTAAACATTCAGATGCGGATTGATCTTGTAGAGCACGCCGGCGACCGGGTTGGTGCTCGCGAAATTCCGCTTGCCGCTGTCGTCGGGATCGTCGGCCGTCACGTAATGATCGTCGCTACCGAACTTGACCTGTGAATGACGCAGGCCGACGACGATGCCCCAGCGCCCGGGCTTCCATTCGGCCTGGATATATTCCCCGGCCTGGCTCGACATGTCGTTCTCGTTGCGACGCAGATCCCCCTCAACGCCTCCGGCATTGACCCAACCCTTGCGCAGCTCATGCAGGTGGTCGTACTCGACACCCGCAATCAGATCGAGCGGTGCCGAGGCGAGCAAAAAGTTGTGGGTCCAGCGCGCGCCACCTCCCTTCGACCTGTCTTTCAGGTCGACAACAGCGCCGCCGCCATTCGGGGAAACGCCGGAAAACGGCAGGAACTGGACCACGCGCCGGGTGCCACCGTAGGCCGTAACATGCAGATGATCATCCTGGTCGACCTGCTGCTCGTACACGGCGCCCACCTGGCGGTCACGATGGCCTTCGCCCGAGCCGAACTTGAATACACCTGGCACCGCAAATCGCGGAGTTTCCTTTGCCTGTTGCTTGGTCAGGCTCGAGGGATCCTCGGCGAACGGCTGGTTCTCGCCGTTGAAGAGCAAGGTCAGCGAGGCATCCGTGTTGATGTCATAGCGGAATTTCGCGCGCAGATTGTTGCGTTCGGCTTCGCTGTGCTCGCGGTAGCCGTCGGTGTGGAAATGCGTTGCGTCGACAACGTAGTTGAGATTGTCCGCAGTTCCCCCGGCGTCCAGCCGCTGGATGCGGGTGCCATAGCTTCCGAATAGCGTGGAAGCTCCGAACGTCGGCTGTGGCGGCCCATCCTTGGTGAAGATCTGGATCACGCCTCCTGCGGCATTGCCATACAAGGCTGAAAACGGGCCACGCAACACCTCGATGCGCTCAGCGGTGGCAAGATCGAATGCGTCGGTCTCGCCCTGCCCGTCCGGTCCGGACACCGGGATGCCATCCACCAGCAGGCGGATGCCGCGTACGCCGAAGGACGCGCGTGAACCGAAGCCGCGAATGGAAATTTGCGAGTCCTGCGCATAGCTCTGGCGATCCAGCGCAACGACACCGGGTATTCGCGCGAGCGACTGCGTCAGGCTGAATGCCGGCGAGCCATCAACGATGTCATCTTGCGTGACCACGCCGACGGCCGCCGGCACATCGAAACTGGGCTGCGGGATGCGGGTCGCGGTCACCACGATCACGGGCAGCGTTGTCGTGGACAGGTCGGTCTGTGCGGTATCCGTCAGTACATTCTGTTGCGCGTGGGCGGCAGGCATGCCCAGCAAAGCAAGCGCCAACGCTGCCGGGAGCTTGCGCCACACGTGCACTCGTGCCATGCGATTCCTGCTCGTGCCGTGCGCAGGCCCAGTGCACCGATTCTCAAAATGCCCGGTCATCTGCATCACTCCTCCATAGGGCCGCAGTTAAAGCACAAAGTCGACGCATACCACCCCTGGCACTGGTGACGCCTGACGTTGCAGTGGCGGAGCCCTGCCGTCGGCTGTCAGCTGTATCGGCGTTATCCAACGCGTTACCCTGCATAACCTATCACCTGGGTTGGTCCGCCATGCAGATCCATGTCAAGAAAGACACGTTGACTGGCCCATTGGCACGACGCAGTGCGCGAACTGATCGTGAGATCGATCGCGCCGGCTGGAACGGACACACATCGTGCAGTCACCCGTCCCCATCGCCGTCCGCAGCGCCGCCGAAGCGGTAGCGAAGGCCGACGAAGTAACCACGCGGTGCGCCCGGGGCGACGAACAACGTGGAAGCACCGGGCCCGTCGATATTGATCAGGCGGTTCGGCGTGTTGAATACGTTGTTGCCCAATGTGCCGCTGATGAAATAGCGGCGATCGAACACATTGTTGATTTCGGCAAAGAAGGACAGAGCCCGGGTCGGCCGGTAGTGCAGGTCCAGGTCGAGGGTGACATAGCCGGGTACCGCGCCGTGACGGTCCTGATTATTCTCGTCTCCGACCGCGTACTGGTTTGAATAGGCGCGCATGTTGCCGCCGAATGACCACGCGTCGGAGAGGTGGTATTCGCTGGCAAACGTGAACACGTTGCGTGGTACGCCGGGAAGGCGGTCGCCCCTGCGCACCTGGATCGCACCATCGTCATCGGCGCTGGAATTGTCTGCAGCCAGTTCCTCGAACGCGACCCCGTAGGTTGCGTCGACGTAGCTGTAATTGGCCTGCCATTCGAGGCGGCCGAGCTGTCCGCCAAGGCCCAGGTCCACGCCTCTGCGCAAGGTTTTCGGCACGTTGGCGAAGTAACCCTGCGAGCTGCCGCCGGTGTAGATCGTGAGGATGTCGTTGTCGACGCGGCTTGCGTAGGGCGAAACGTTCCAGTGCAGCCGGCCACCGGCAAATGTGCCGCGCAGGCCGCCGCTCAGGGTGTGTACGACCACCGGCTTCAGCGGTGGATCGCCGGTAAAGTCGTTGGGCAGCGCGCAGGGGGCATCGGGGTTGGCGCATTCGACCTCGATTGGCGTCGGCGTGCGCATGCCTTCGTCGTAGTTGAGGTAGGCGCCAAAGGCCTTGCTGATCGCCCAGGTGAAGCCCAGGCTGGGGTTGAATCGACTGAAACTTTGTCGGCCATTGATGTCCGGTGCGCTGCCTGACAGGTCGCTGACGCTAAGGCGGCTGTGGTTGTAGCGCCCGCCAGCGCTCAGGTGCACGGCGTCAGCCAAGCTCACCACATCCATGAAATACACGCCGTAGCTGCGAGTGCTGGAGCCCGCTGCGGTCATCAGGTCCAGGGCAAACGGCTGAAGGCCAAGCGTATCCCCGCGCAAGGCGATCTCGTAGGGAAAGAAAGCGGGCTGGCCAGACTGATTGAAAATGCTGTCACCCACGTCCAGGCTCACACCGACGGTGAACTGGTTCAGATGGCCCGCCAGGCTGCCGTCGCCGACTGCCTGGAAGGACGCGCCGAAACCGCGCGTATGCACGTTGCCCAGCACGTTCGAGGCCGGCACATTGTTGATCGTCGCCGCCGGATTCGCCGGGTCGTAGGCCGGCGTCAGCCCGGAGTAGTAATACCGGCCCAGCGAATCCGGATCGAACGGGCCGTCCGCGGCGTAGCCCAGTGGGCCATCCTCTAGGGTCGTAGTCGTCGTAATCGTTGGTATTGCTGTTGAAACTGCGGCTCTGGGAAATGCGCAGGTAGGCATTGGCCTGCAGCGCCCACGCCTGGTTGAGCTGGCGCGAACCCCGCAGACTGAACTGACTGAGATTGTTGACGAAGAAGTCCGGCCAGGTGAAGGCCGTTTCCGGCCGGCTCGCCCACTCGATCGGAAGCGCCTGGGTGCCATGCAGCTTGGCGTGCGCGCCGGTATAGCTCAGCGCAATGCTGGTGGCGTCGTCGGGTCGCCAGTCCCCGCGCAGAAAAACCTGCTGCACACGGCTTGACGAGTAATCGCGCCAGCCCGTCTCGTAGCTGGTGCCGACGCCGGCGTAGAGCCCGAAAGTCTTGCCGTGAACGCCGAAGTCCGCGTCAGTCTGGATGCGGCCCCATGCCCCCCCTGAAACATCGACCGCACCGCCGGGATCGGTAAAGCCATTCTTCGTGGTCAGCAGCAGCGCGCCGCCCAGCGTGTTGAGGCCGAACAGCGGGCTGGAACCGGGAATCAGTCCAATGTTGTGGACGGCAAAATCGGGAATCGCCTCCCAGTTGATGGTCCCGGCGAAGGATTCATTCTGGCGCACGCCGTCCACGTAAACAGACATGCCCGAGGGCGAACCGAGCAGTGGCGACAGCGTGAAGCCGTGAAAGAACAGGTTGCCTTGCCAGGGGTTGCCCTGCGACTGGGTGACGTTCACTCCCTGGAAGTTGCGCTGCAGCAAGTCCGTCAGAGATTGACCATGGATCTGCTCAACGTCGTCGGCCTGCGCGGTTTGAACATTCAGCGGCACCTGTTGCGGAGATATGTTCAATCCAGGCAGCGGCGTGATTCCTATCACCACGACTTCGCCGAGCTGCTGCACCGGCGGCGCGGCAAACGCCGCCGCCGATACCGCAGTGAGGACCATGGTGCACAACGTCCGGCGCACCAGCCCAGCCTGATCGGGCGTACGGTCCAACCGCACCCTGTTCAGCAACACATTTTCACCTTCGGCGCAATCAGGAAACGGACGGAGCTTGTGCTGATTGCGGTAACTACTGAGGTCAGTATCGCTTTGCACAATATCGCTCAGGCGAGGCGCTTTCGCGTTCTTGCGATTCTCTCACGTGAGCGAGCCTACGCACCGATGGTGGTCGAACCATCAAAAGAAGATGATTCCACCGATGGATATGCCGTTCATGCGTGCGTTGCCACCGAGATAATCCTTGGAACGGGTCTGGCTCAGCTCAAGGTCGAGCGTCACACTCTTGGTCAGCGCGTAGTAGCTTCCGGCAGTGATGTTGCTGTTCGATTTGAAGTCGCCGGCGCTCGGCAGATCATCACGATTGCGGCTGAGTCCTCCACTCAAGCCGAGCTTGAGTTTTTCCGTAGCCTGCCAAGTGCCCTGCAACAGATAGTTGACTCCCTTCGCATCACCTTGATCGCCATCGGTCAGGATGCCGATGCCGCGGCCGGCCTGTACGTTCGCGAGCACGCCGAACTGGCCAAGCTTGAAGCTGGCGCCGACTTCGCCGGCGGACATGGTGAAGCTGGCCGGGTCGATTTCCGAACCGGCTGGCGCATAGAACCTCTGGGTCTTGGCGCCCACCCAGCCCTTGAAGTTGCCGCTCACGTACGACAACTGCAAATGGATCTGCGGATCGGTGCGTGAGTCGTATATGCCGGTGTTGTTCACCGGGCTGAAAACGCCGCCGGTAAAGCTGAAACCGGACATGTCGGGAGACGTATACGTGATCTGGCCGTAACTGCCCAGATACGTATAGCCCGCACCGATATGCCCCAAGGCCACACGACCGCGCTGCGTCGCCTGTACCGGCATGCCGACGCCAAGCAAGGTCATGTCGGTGAGAATTGCGTTGGAGCCGAATACGCCGTAATCACGGCCCAGCTTGACGGTGCCAAAATCCGGCGTGCCCACGGTGAAAAAGGCCTGCCGCACATCCACGCCGCTGTTTGCGGAGAGTGCATCCGAAGTGGCGGTATGCACCATGATGCCAACCTGCGCATTGATATCAAAGCCTTCCTGGTTGGTGGTGAACTTGGTGATGAGGGCATTCGGCAACAGACCGTTGCCGATCGTCGTGCGATCCTTCTGGCCGCCGCAGCCCAGCGCCTCTCCCGCAAGCGCGGTACCGCCGACCGGACCGCCCGAACAACCCGTGGTGGTATAGAAAGCATTGACGTATCCGCTCAGGTCCACCGTCCAGCCGTTACCGCTGAACGAGGTTGCGTCCGCCGCCAGTGGACACCCGGCCACCAGGGCAAGTGCGAGAGCAGCGCGCTGCAGTGTGGACGGTCCGGCAACACGTCGGGTCTCTTTTTGCTGATTTGCGTTGCATGTGTCTTTCCTCCCATGGCCCGTTGGTCGCGTGCGCGGCGGCCGGAATTACCCGGCCACGCGCGACCGCGACATCGTCCGCACCAACCCCGACAGCGCCTGCAGGGGTCAGGCTTGCAGCACGCCCGCCGCTTTTGCCGCGTGAGTCGCGACAATGTCCATCAATTCCGGCGAGTAGCAATCGTATGGTTCGATGCCGAGTTCACGTAGACGCGACCGCACTGCACCCATCTGCGCCGGCGGTACACCGCCCTCGATGATCGAGGACACGAAGGCCGCGAATGTAGGCGGCGCATAACCGGGTTGCCGAGATAGTTCCGGATGGATGAATACAAAGCCGTGGAACACGTGCGTCGGGTCCGGAACGGTGTCGTACATGTGCGCGCCGCAAACCGTGCAGGCATGACGGTGCAACACCGCGTTCTTGTTCACCACTTTCAGCTTTTCTTCGTGCTTGGTGACCTTGACCTTGTCGCTGGGCACCGCCGCAAGCATCGAGAAGTCCGCACCTTCCGGTTTCCAGCACTTGGTGCAGCCGCACAGGTGGTTGAACAGGAACTCGCTGTCCACCGTCACCTCGACCTGATCGGTGGCGCAATTGCATACCAGGGTGCTGCCGGAAAACCCCGGCTTTCCGGGCTTGACGCCATCATCGACGGCGGGGTGGATCTTCGTGCTGGCCATGTAGTCTCTCCAATTGAAAAGCGGATTGCCGGTGTTACGCCACGGCGTCGTTGTAATGGATCACCGTACGGATGACCTTGCCTTCGTGCATCAACTCGAAGGCGTCGTTGATTTTCTCCAGCGGCAGAACCCTGGAGATGAACTCGTCCACCTTGAGCTTGCCCTGCATGTACGAATCGACGTACCCGGGCAATTGGGAACGCCCCTTGACGCCGCCGAAGGCGGCGCCGCGCCAGACCCGTCCGGTGACAAGCTGGAATGGTCGCGTGCTGATTTCCTGACCTGCCGCCGCAACACCGATGATCGTCGACTCGCCCCAGCCCTTGTGGCAACACTCGAGCGCCGAACGCATCACATTGACATTGCCAATGCACTCGAACGAATAGTCGACGCCGCCGTTGGTCTTGTCGACGATCACCTGCTGGATCGGCAGGTCGTATTCCTTGGGATTGATGAAGTCAGTGGCGCCCATGGCCTCGGCCATCGTCCACTTGTCCGCGTTGACATCGATGCCGATGATGCGTGCCGCTTTCGCCATCACCGCGCCCTGCACCACCGCAAGGCCAATGGCGCCCAGGCCAAACACTGCCACCGTCGAACCGGGGCGGACCTTGGCGACGTTCAACACCGCGCCGACACCGGTGGTGATACCGCAGCCGAGCAGGCAGACCTTTTCAAGCGGTGCCCTGGGGTCGATCTTCGCGATCGAGATTTCAGGCAGGACCGTGTATTCGGAGAAAGTGCTGGTACCCATGTAGTGATGCAGCATCTTGCCCTTGAACGAGAACCGCGACGTGCCGTCCGGCATCACGCCCTTTCCCTGCGTCACGCGGATCTTCTGGCAGAGATTGGTGCGGCCAGACAGGCAGTACTCGCACTCACCGCATTCGGGCGTGTAGAGAGGAATCACATGATCGCCAGGTTTCACCGAGGTCACGCCCGGGCCGACCTCCTCGACGATTGCACCACCTTCATGGCCGAGGATCACCGGGAACAAGCCCTCGGGATCAGCGCCAGACAACGTATACGCGTCCGTGTGGCAGACGCCGGTCGCCACGATGCGCAGCAAGACTTCACCCGCTTTGGGTCCTTCCAGATCCACTTCTTCGATGTGGAGCGGCTGCCCTGCCCCCCACGCAACCGCTGCGCGTGTTTTCATGATCAATCGTTCCTCATATCCGTCAACCCTGCGCAGAAGCGGGCTGCCCGGGAGGTACCATGCACATCAGATGCCAGTTTCCGAAGAAGTCTGCAAGCCGTGGTTCAGTACCTTGCAGCTGCCACGAGGCTGCCTGTCACGCGTGATGTATCGGATTCGTGACAGATGAGTGTGCCGCCGGCGGTACAGCCGCCACAATTGAAGTCGCGGCACGACTTTCAGGACAGGCTTCATGTAAATCTCTGTCTCTGTCCCTGCCGGGTGGGAGCAACCGAGAAACAGCATTCCGGTAAGCTCGAACTGCGGAACCTGGACGCCTCGCCACAGGCGCCCTTTTTTCAGCCACGGGTACGCCCGGCCACCGACGCGGTTGCGGGGTGCTGTCGCTGACGCCAGCCTTTCAGGAGCTGCTCAACTGCCTTGGCGCTTGTGGCGCACCACGCCGCGCTGCGGGTCGTACCCCCATATCGCCAGGCCCAGAAAGACGATGATCGCGGCGACAACCACGCCACACGCAAGCCAGTTCATCTGTCCGTACATCGCGTAGCGGATCAGATCGATACCGTAGGTAAACGGATTGATGCGGGCCAGCTGGTAGACGATTTCAGCTCCGGATTCCTGCAATTTCCACAACGGGTATAGCGCCGGCGACAGGAAAAACATCGGGAAAATCACGAAGTTCATGGCCCCGGCGAAGTTCTCGATCTGCTTGATGTAAACGGATACCAGCAGGCCCATCGCACCCACCATCAGGCCGGTCAGAAACATGGCCGGCAACGCCAGCAGCAGGCCGGGCCACCACGGCAGGTCGAGCTGGAACATCGCGCAGACCGCGAAAAACGCATACGCCTGCAGGATCGACAGGAAAGTACCGGCGAGCAGCTTGCACGTCAGCAACACCGAGCGTGGCAACGGTGCCGTCAGCAGCAGCCGCATCAATCCCATCTCACGGTCGTAGACCATCGCCAGCGAAGACTGCATGCCATTGAACAGCAGGACCATGCCCACCAGCCCTGGCACGACGTAGACCGGGTACTCGATATAGGTTGCGTACGGCGGAATCACGGAGACACCGAAGACGTCGCGGAAACCTGCCGCAAATATGAGCAGCCACAGGCTCGGCCGTACCACCGCAGAAAGCAATCGCCCGCGTTGGTGCATGAACTTGAGCGTTTCGCGCGAGGAAAGCGCCGCCAGCGCCTGCAGGACGTGGCTCACGGTCGACATTGCAGAACTCGTTGCTGGTTTGCCCGAAGTGAACCCGGCTGGGGGCCTGGGCCGAACCGGAGCCTTCAGGTCGCGTTCCTGCGGCGGATCGCCATCAGGCGTATCTCGTGCCGATCCAGGCTTCGTGTGCATCAGACCGCCTCCTCCTTCTCTACCGGAGCTTCCCCGGTCAAGTCGAGGAAGGCGTCACGCAGCGAACGCTGGCCGGTGCGCTCACGCAATTCCGCGGCAGTGCCTGAAGCGATCCAGTGCCCCTTGTGCAGGATGATGACCCGGTCGGCGGATTCGGCCTCGTCCACCAGGTGCGTCGACCACAGCACGCCGACGTCGCGATGCGTGCACAGCGAGTGGACATACTCCACGAGTTGCGCGCGCGAGGCGGGATCGAGCCCCACCGTAGGTTCATCCATCAGCAGCACCACCGGGTCGTGCAGTAGTGCGCGGGCCAATTCGACCCGGCGGCGATTGCCGCCAGAAAGCGTCCGCGCCCGGTCCTTCGCCCGCGCCGTCAGACCGATGCGGTCCAGTTCCGCTGCGATGCGAGTGCGCGTTGCATGCCCCATGCCGTGCAGCCGGGCATGGAAACGCAGGTTGGCGACCACGCTCAGATCCAGATCGAGCGTCGCCTGCTGGAACACCACGCCGAGACGCGCAAGGGCCTGTCGGGCATGGTGGCGCATGTCAAAACCGGCAACCTCGATATCCCCGGCATCGGGCACGAACAACCCGGTGAGCAACTGGAACAGGGTACTTTTCCCGGCGCCGTTCGGTCCGAGCAGGGCCACGAATTCGCCGCGCGCGACGCTGAGGGACAATCCGTCCAGCGCCTTGATCGAGCCATAGGATTTGCTTGCCCCGTGAACCGCGAGGGCGAGCGCAAGCGCGGAATCTCCCTGCACCGGGTGCTCGAGAGCGGACATGTTTGTCTGACTGGATGCGTTCATCGCAACACAACCAATAGCGCCAGAAAGGCTTGGGTCTTCACGAACCCTCCTGGTCGTACGAGGTCTCTTCCGCGCCTGCTTCGGGCGCGCCGGAAAGCAACCGTGGATGGTGTGCCAGGAGACGGCGGCTGAGTGCAGCAACCTCGGGACTGTTCAGATCGTGACTGCCAGTTTGCTCGACACGATAGTCCAGTACGACGCGTGCCGGCGTATCACCCAGAAACAATATGCGATCGGCGAGCACCAGTGCCTCATGTACATCATGAGTGACAAACAATACCAGTGGCCGCATCCGCGCGCACAGCCGCCGCAGCAACCCGCGCAGCTGGTTGGCTGCCGGCAGGTCGAGCGACACGAATGGCTCATCCATCAGCAGCAACCAGGGTTCGACCACGAACGCCCGCGCCAGCGCAGTGCGACGCTGCATGCCGCCAGAAAGCTGGCCCGGCCAGGCATCTCCGGAGGTACCCAGTCCCACCTCGTCGAGCAAGCTGTCCGCGCGCGAAACATGGCTGCGATCGCGCGCCAGACGCGCCGCCTCCGCCAGCCGCACGTTGTCGCGAACCGTGAGCCACGGCATCAGCCGTGGCTCCTGGAATACCATGCCCAGGCCCGGCGCCGACTGGCCGGGCTCGGCCAGGGGCACTCCGTCGTAGAGGATCGCACCCGTATAGTCGGCGTCCAGTCCGGCAACCATGCTCAGCAGTGTGGTCTTGCCCACGCCGGATGGTCCGACGATGGCGACAAATTCACCCGCGGTAATGGTGACGTCGATATCGGCCAGCACCACCACGCCGTCGAAGCGCTTTTCGATGACGTGGATGTTCAATCCTTTCATCCGCGCCACCGCAGTACGCGCTTTTCGAGAGGCCGCATCACACCGGCTTCGATGGCCATGACGACAGCAGCAAATGCCAACGTGTACGCCAGAATGCTGGTGATGTCGAAAAACTGGAAAAATACCGACAGTTCAAAACCGACTCCATTGCTTTGTCCAAGCAGTTCGGCAACCAGCACGATCTTCCAGATCAGCGCCAGGCCGTTGCGGGCAGAGGCGATGAGGTACGGATAGAGCTGCGGCAGGATCACCCGATACAACGTCACTGTACGCGGGACGTGATACACCTGCGCCACCGCCAGCAAGCGCGAGTCGACCGCCCGCGTGCCTTCGCGCGTTGTCACGACGACGACCGGGATCTTGTTGAGGGCCACGGCCACGATCACGGCGACTTCCGTGAGACCGAGCCACAGGTAGCACAAGATGATGATGACCAGCGCCGGGATATTGAGCGCAAGCACCAGCGGGCCATCCAGTAACAGGTTGACTTTGCGTGAACGGCCCATCATGAAGCCGATCACCGTACCTACGGTCATGGCCACAACGAACGCAGCGGCCACCCGCGCCAGCGTGATCCCCAGTTCCAGCGGAAGCTGGCCGCTGAGTGTGTAGCGATACACCGCGGCCAGCACCGCGACCGGCGTTGGCAACATGTTGCTGCCCGCAAGTCGTGCCGCAATTTCCCAACCTGCCACCAGGCCAATCAGCGACGCGCTCCGCCACAGCCAGCCGGGTCCCAACGGTAATCGAAACCCAAACCACGATATCCGCGCCACGGCGCTTGGCTCCCTCCTGTCCATGGTTCGGGGCACGTTGCCCAGGCCAAGGCGCCTACGGATAAAACTCATGGCCGACGAAACCCGCTCCAGAACACATCCGCCGGCAACTCACTCATCCCACCGGTGAGCTGGCCGTGGCTTTCCTTGGCAACCAGATGGAACAATTGTTCGGCGGCGCGGATCTGCGGCGCGCCGAACTGATCGACGACGCCGTCCCGGTAACCCTGTCGGATCTGGGCGAACACGGCCTCGCTTTCCGGCTTGACCTTGCTCCGCAGCGGCAGCCAAGCCGCATCCGAATGGGCCAGCACCTGCTTGGCGTCATACGTGGCGGCGACGAAGGCCCGCAGGGCGTCGCCGTGAGTTTCCGCCCAACGCTGCGAAAATACCCAACCCAGCAGCGGCGGCACGGTCCTCACACCCAAACCGTTCAACATCTGCTCCACCGTGATCACTGGCTGCATCCCGCGGGCCAGCAGGCGGGCACTGTATTGCCAGAAGTTGATTGCGGCCGGCAGCTCGCCGGCCAACATCATGTGATTGATCAACGGCGCTGCCGCAAATTGTGGTTGCGCGGCCGACATCAGCTCGATCCCATACTCCTTGCGCGCGTACGCACGCGCGATCAACCAGCTCTTGTCCACCGGTCCGCCGGCGACGCCGACTCGTTTGCCCTTGAGGTCGGCGAGCGACTTGATCCCGGCCGTCGGATTGGCGATGACGGCGCCGACTGTCTTCGAATACGGGACAAACTGGTAGTCCTGGCCGTGGGATCGCAGCGTCGCGACCCAGAACCAGTCCGAGACGATCAGGTCGACCTTGCCGCTAAGCAGCGCCACCTTCATGGCGTTTTCGGACGCTAGCGGCACCACCTCCAGCCGGATGCCGTGTTTGCGTGCGAGATCCAGCCTCTGGACCGTATCGATTTCCCAATCCACCGTGCCGAACGCGAGCACCCCGACCCGCAGTTCGGGGACATCGTGCGCAACCTCGGCGTACGCGGCGGTACTTGGCATCATCGTGAGCAACGCGGCACACGTCAGCGCAAAAACGCGGATGATGAAACCAGTCGACGCCATTTTCGCTCCCGCCTGCCAGCCCCTCATGTAACCACCTCCCTACCCATCCCGACGAATCGTCCTGGGCGCTCTCGGTCCGGGTAGATCTGATCTTCCCGCAGCGTAACTGACCGTGCGGGCCGCGGCGAGAGACCCGTTTCGCACAGGTTCCGGAGCAGACACTCCCTGCAGGCTGCATCGGTGGCTATCGAGCAGGCGAAAGCCCGAATCAAATCAACGTGGGCCCCCGAGCGGCCACGCCGGGTGACGCGGATGATGATGGATCACCACGCGCCGCCACCGTACGTCGAGGAGATCCGCATCTGTACCGGGGGCGTCACTCTGCGAACGGCAAGCGCGACAATGTCGAACGCGGCCAACCTGACGCCGCAAAGATGACCGATGATCGCGACCATGCCCAACGCGCGTCCACCCGCTGCGGATTCGCTGCGGCGCCCGCCGTAACCGTGACACCCACAAACTGCCGGCGTGGACACCGACTCTCGGGGTTGCTGCCAGGCGCCTGCACCATGAGTGACCGCTGTCGACTCGTACTGCCGAGCCGGCGCTGTCGGTCCATTCCGTTTCGACGTTGTTGCCGCTCACGCCGGGCGGCCGGGAACACGGAACCGGGTCGCCGCACCTCCCATCCTGGCTAGTTGGTGGGCTTCGCGTTGATCGATTTGATCCAGGTGATGATTTTCCAGAGATCACCCGCCTTCATGATGGTCGTGCCACCCTGCTGCGGCATCAGGGCGGGAGTCTCCTGGTTGACTCTCGAGTACCCTGCTGCCTGAAGATTCTTGCTTCCCAGCGTCACGAGCCGGAACAGGGTGTCGTCGCTCGGGCCGTAAATCCATACGCCATTGTTGAGTGGCGGACACATGCCTCCGCCGCCATTGCCGCCGTGACAGGCATTGCAACCGTGATTGAGAAATTGCTGGTGACCCTCGGCGGCTACGGTGGCATTTGCCGGATCGTACGGATCCTTCAACGTACCCTTCGCGGCCTTCTTGACCACGTCCACCGGATTTTCATCGTATCCTTCTATCTGCTTTACGACTTCCGTTTTGGCAACCGCGTTGGTCCACGTCCCGTCCGCGACTTTTTCCTGCAAATCCAGATATTCGACCCGATCCAGCTGACCGTCACCGTTGGTATCGGCCGCCTTGAAGTTCAGGTTAGGCATGGCGGCCAGGGCCTCTTTTTCCGTCACCATTCCGGTATGGCTCGTATCCATCGACTCATACGTCGCCGGCACATGGACGCTTGCGGCCTTGGCTGGAGTAGCGGCCGGACCCGCCGGGCTTTCATTGGCGAATGCCAATCCGATGCCGGCCATGGCAACGGCAACGGTGACAGCAGCGGTAAAACCGTACACGGTCTTGCGGGACATGTGAACCTCCTTCGAATGCCGATTAAGAGTCAACCATCTTGCGGTGATGCTTCCACGTTACCGTCGCGCCACATGACAAGGCAACCGCTCAGGGCACGACCGCGATGCCCCACGGCAAGCGACCGACGTGTACCGAAACCTCGGGTTTGAGCGATTTGACATCGACAACCGTTACATCGTTGGTGAAGCCGTTCACGGTGTAAAGCTTCGAGCCATCGGGGGATAGCGCCATGTGCCAAGGGCGTTGTCCCACGACGATGTAGTCGCTCACTTTGTATGTCTTGGTGTTGACGACGGCAACGTGGTTCGCGGGCCCGAGCGCGACGAACGCTTGCGATCCATCCTTCGACATCGTGATACCAACCGGCTGGATGAATTCGGCACGCATCCCGGAGATCGCGAAGTCGATCGTATGCACGACCTGGTGGGTGCTCACATCGATTACCGATACGGTGCCACCGACCTCCGAGGACGCCCAGACGTAGCGGCCGTCGGGCGTGAAAGTGACCACGCGCGGACGCGTACCCACCAGTACGCTGGCGACCAATTTCAGCGTCTTGTTGTCGATGAAATGCACAAGACTGCTACCTTCGGCGGTCGCGACCGTGATCTGGTTGTCGGGACTGACGCGCATGCCCTCGGGTTCCGCGCCAACCGGAATCTGCGCCAGCAGTTTGCCGGTCTCCGCATTCAGCACGGTGACCTCAGCATTGTTCTCGTTGGCGATGTAGATGCGGTTGCCGTTGTTGCCCAGAGCCATCAATTCCGGGTCCGCTCCCGATGGCAGATGACGCGTCACTTCGAGCTTGGCGACATCGATGACATCGATTCGGTTGCTGTCACCCACGGCGACGTAGACCCATTTGCCATGTGGCCCGGCCACGATGCCGCGCGGGCGCTGGCCCGTAGGTATGGTCTTGATCGTCTTCAGCGTGGTGCTGTCCAGCACCGTCACGGTATTGCCGCGCTCGTTGCTGACGAACAGCATCGCGGACCACGCGGGTGGTGGCGCGAGCATCAGGAGCAGCAAACATATCGCGGCAATCCGCGTGCGCCCCCGATGGTGGTTGACTGTCTTCATTTCGAGAACTTGCACAGGGTTTGGGGTTGGTCGATTCCCAAGGTGTCGGTGTTGTAAGTGGGGTGCAGAAAGCCCGGCTGTGGCGAGATCGAAACCAGGGATAGCTGATCCATCAGCAGGATTGGCTGACGCAACTGGTGGTTCCATGCGCGGAAGTTCATGCCAACGCCCTTGTATCCGGCGAGCTTGAGGCTGTCCGAGGCGATGTACTTCCGGATGGCGTCGACATTGCGGGCCGCGCCGTGCTTCACGGCCATCTCCAACAGATGGGCCGCAAGCCAGCCTTCGTAATCCCGCACCGTGATCTCGCGATGCGCAAGTTTCAGGAAATCGTCATGCAGCGTTTGCGCAGCGTAGGATTCGTACGCCGCGCCCCACGCCGTCGCCACCAGGCCATCCGTGCCCACGACGGGCCGCGGATCAGTGGTCCGATATTGCAGGTAGAGGCCGAATGAATTGGTCTCGTCGGCCACGAAGGCGACGTCATAATCCGGCACACCGCGCGTGAGCATCGGCATTTGCGTCTGGATCTCCTGGTAACCGGTATCCACGCGGCGCGCGCCGGTTTCAAGCTCGTACGCACGTTCGGTCACGATCTTGGCACCATAGAGCTTGGCTGAACGCTTGATGTCGTTGGCATACTCGATGTCGGCCGGGTGCTTGCCGCGCACGAGAAACCACCGCGTCCACTTCTTCCACACCAGATACTGCGCCAGTGCGTCGGTCAGCATCGCGTCGCTGGGAATCAGGTGGAAAACACCGACGCGACACTGGGTTTGGCGCAGCACGTCATCCTGCGCGCGAATATTCAGGATGATGGCGTCTTTCGCTTGCGGCAAATCGGCTACCGCGAGCAAATCCGGGGCTTTCAAGTCAGCAATGATGAGGTGCTGACCGGATGCCAGCAATTTCTTTGCCGCCGCGACCACGTCGCCATCTTCGGGCACCATCGTCTCATCCAGGACAAACTTCAGTCCCAGGAATTTTCCCGCCAGGTTGTTGTAGTTGGTTCCGAGTCGCACGCCCGCCAACCCTTCGTCGGGAATGACGGCGGGTTTCAACAGCGACAATGGCGCGGGCTCGCGGTATTCCTTGCCCAGGTACGCGTAATGCGTGACGACTTCGCTGCTCTTCGCCGTGCTGGCGCTGGCGCCTTGCGCACCGACCGGCATCGCTGAAGTTGCCGCAGCCAGCGTCAATGCAAGCGTGGCCGCGACAATGCTGGCGATACCCCGCTTCAACGTGGCGGCTCCGCCGCAGCACCGCCTGTACTATGCGCGGGCGCGAAGCGGATCATCACGTCGAGTGTCTGTATCGCCGCATCGCTGCCATTTTCCTTGGCTATATCGAGTGCAGTCTTGCCCTCATCGTCACGAGCGTCGACCTTCGCCCCAGCCTGGATCAGCAATCCGATCAGCGGTGCATTGTCGTGCCCCGCCGCGACCATCAGTGCCGTAAGTCCGCTCTTGCTCCGGGCGTTCGCGTCAGCACCCTTGCTGACCAGCAACTTGCCAACCTCTTGCGGGGCAATCCCGTCGCTCAGGTACAGGCCGCCGTCGACCGGAACATTGCCGCTCTGCTCGGCCTCGAGATGCGTCCCCAAGATCATCAATGGCGACAGGTGATTGGCCCCACATGGCACGTTGGGCGAGGCCCCGGCCTTGAGCAGCGCCGTGGCGGCCAGGAAGCTGCGGTTGTCCAGCGCGATGCAGAGTGGGGTCAACCCCCTGGGATCCTTCATGGTCAGGCTGGCGCCATGTTGCAACAGCGCTTCCACCGACGGCACGTGATCGCGGTACGCCGCCTCCATCAGCGGCGTCAAACCAGCCCCGTTGCGTACGTTGGCATTTGCGCCCAACTCAAGCAGCAGTTTGACGGTTTCGGAATCGCGGACGCTGGCCGCGCTGATCAGTGGTGTCGCACCCATGGAGTTGCGTGCGTTCAGATTGGCGCCGTGCGCGGCCAGAAAGCGGATCCGCGACGCAGCGGATGCCATCACTGCCTGGTCGAGCTCGGCATTCGCATTGGCACCCCCCGCAAGCGACTTCTTCACCTCCTTTACGGTCACGATCTGGCCTGGCGCCGCTAGAGACTTGTCGATGTGGGTCAGGTCCGGATCCAGCGGCTGCTGGTAGCGCGCGTAGGCGCTGGCTCCCATGGAATAGGGGCCGTGCGAAGGCAGTTTGCCTTGGACGACGCATTCGCTGCATTGCACCAACGGAACGCCGAAATCCTCGAGAATGCTCTTGATCTTGGCAGCCGACGCATCCAGGGCGTTGTCCAACGCATATTTCAGAACGACGTCTTCTTCGCGCACGCCGATGGCCATGGCGTATTCCAGCTGCACGTCGTTGGACATCAGGTTGACCGGTTGCAACACGATCGGCGCGTGCTTCCTGGTTTTGGCGTAACCGGCAAATGGACCCCACGTCCCCACCACGTCGAGTTGCCCGCCCACTACTTGCTCTATCTGTCGCCACTGCTGTCGGGCACCGCCGTCGCCTGTGGTGTCGTAGCTGACCGTAAGGACGTGGAGATGGTTCTTGAGCCCGTTCTCGGCGAGCACCTGGCGCATGGCGGAGGTTTGGTACACGCCGATGCGAAGTTTCCTGAGAGCAGGGTCGGTGAGACTCTTGATATCGATTCCGCTGTCCTTGCGATACGCGAAAACGTATGTCGATCGGTAGATCGGCTCAGTCATCAGCACACCGGAAACACTTGCCGGGATGTCGACCACGAGATCGCAGTTCCCCAACGGCTCGGCTGCGGTGCCGAATGCCCGTTTCATGAAGCCGTAGTCTACGTACGACATCCAGTAGAACCCGACCGTCGTATGCATGGCAGCGGCCAGCACCTTGACGATCTGGTTGTCGATGCCGTCACCATTGCGGTCCGAAAACGGCATGTTCCCGGGATCCGCACAGACGGTCAGCGGCCGTATCTGCTCATGTAGCGCGGCCTCTTTTGCGGCATTCCGTTCTGCCGCCGTCATCTCGCTGAATTTCAAGCCGAGGTTGTAATAGGTCTTTTCCTGCGCCGACGCCAACCCGGCCACCATCAGTGCGAGACATCCCACGGATATTGCGATACCGAATTTCATGTCATGCAGTGCACTTTGAAAGGAACTCGCACGTTCGCTGCTGGCACGCGACGTTTCAGCATCGATGCCGGGGTTGCACCAGGCAACCCCGGCAGACTTCATCATGCAACATCCGCTTCTACAGCTCTACAAGCGACTGTCACTTCGCGGCATTGGCGTCCGCGACGTTCTTCTGCTGTGCCGGCCCGCCCAGCCGGAACGTATACAGGGTGCCACCCTGCGGAACGAGGTTCAGGTTGGTGACTTTGGCCATCGCCGTCGCGCCAATCGCACCGAACTTGTCGCTGAAGTTCAGACCCGCGGCAACCGGCAGGCCGCTCCAGCCACCAATTCCGGCAAATACCGACACGAACTGCTGGCCGTTGATGTTGTAGCTGATCGGGTTGCCGATAATTCCGGAACCCAGCTTGCGCTGCCACAGGACCTTGCCCGTCTTGGCGTCCACGGCCCGGAAATCACCCACCATGTCGCCATAGAAGACCACGCCGCCAGCTGTGGCCAGCGCGCCACCCCAGGTCTGGTACTTGTTGGGGATCTTCCACTCGATCTTGCCGGTGTCGACATTGAATGCCTGGAACTGGCCCGCAAGGCCGGGGGTGCTCTCGTACATGTACACATTGGCGAACGCGTAGCCCGAGCCCTGTTGGGTACTGGTGCGCTTCAGGGGCGTATCTTCCATGCACCATTGGTTGGTCGGCACAAAGAACATCTGCGGATTGCTCGGATCCACCGCCACCGGCTGCTGATCCTTGCCACCCATGGCCGCCGGGCAGGCCTGCACGGCTTTGTCGATGCTGAACGGCGAGTGCGCCTTGACCTTGATCGGTTGATCGGTCCCGCCGACGTCGATCTTTTCGGCCCAGTTCACGGGAACATAGTTGTGCGCGCGCAGCAGCTGGCCGGTTCTGCGGTCCAGCACATACGCAAAGCCGTTGCGGTCGAAATGCACCAGCACGGGGCGATTCTTCTGACCATCGATATCCATGTTGACGAGGACACTTTCGTTGACACCGTCGTAGTCCCACTCGTCGAACGGGGTCATCTGGTATGCCCACACCATTTTACCCGTCGACGCGTTGCGCGCGATAATCGCCAGCGACCACTTGTTGTCCTGGGTGCCGTCGTTGCACTTCTCCCACGTGTCGTACTTGCAGCGATAGGTGGGGCTCCAGGTGCCAGGGTTGCTGGTACCGTAGTAGACCAGGTTCAGTTTCGAGTCATAGCTCAGCCAGCCCCAGACGGTCGCGCCGCCGCGTTTGTACTCGTCGTTCGGGTACTCATTGACGCCACGATAGGTCTTCAGGGTGCCGTGCTTCGGAACCGCCTTGTTGGTGTCCGCAGTCATGCCGACGTCCTCGGCGCTGCCGTTGTTCCAGAAGCTCCAGACCTTTTTCCCGGTAGCGATCGAGTAAGCCGCGATGCTGCCACGCGCCGCAAGCTCGGCACCGCCGTAGCCGATGATGATGTTGTTGCCGGCGATCACGCCCGCGCCAGTCATCGTCTGGCCCTTCTCCGGGGACGCGAGCTTGTCGCTCCAGGCCACCTTGCCCGTCAAGGCATCCAGCGCGATCAGGTAACCGTCCAGGGTATGGAAGATTACCTTGCCGTCGGCATAATTGAGGCCGCGGTTGACGGTGTCGCAGCACGCGACACTGACCGCGCTATCGTCACGGCCATCTTTCTTGACGTAATTCCAGACAGCCACCGGGTTGTCCGGATTGGACAGATCAAGCCCCTGCACGACGTTCGGCCAGCCGCTGACCAAAAACATCATCGGCTTGCCGCCAACCTCCACGACGAGCGGCTGGCCTTCTTGTCCACGCAATGAACTGAGCGACTGACTCCACATGAATTGCAGGTCGCCCGCGTTGCTGGTGTTGATCTGCTTCAGCGGGCTGAAACGCGTCAGGTCGTTGTCGCGGCCCGGCGCGGGCCACAAGTTCGGGTTTTCTGCGCTCTTTGCGACCGCTGCGGACGCGCTCGTTCCGCTGGTCTGGGCTACCGCCGTTGCACCGACAACCAACCCCAGACCGGCCAGCGCTATGAAGCAAAACCTGAACCGGCGTGTGCGGCTAATGTTTTGAGAACTCATGGTGATTTCCTCTCCTCTGCATAGTCACTGAACAACGTTCTGGACATTCATCCAGGATGGTCACATTACGTCTTTTGGTTGCTGTAGCGCCCCGACTGCACCGCTACCAACGCTGTTATGCGAGGGAAGCGTCTCAACGCGGCCAAGCTCCTGTTTCGTGTAGACGGGTCCGTGGTGGTCTACACACTTGCCATGCTGCGCCCAACACGCTGATCGAGCCTCCCGACTCCAGCGATTACGCAGAGCGGTGCCGAGAGAGCGTAACCGGATGGCCTGTTTTCCGATCGCGGCCGTACCCCGACCACGCGTACGCAGCCGCTACGTAGTCAAGTGGGTAACTGCAGATCGCATGCCAGATTCAAGTATTGAAACAGCACGTAGATTCAATGCTTTGGAGACACGAAATCCGTGGTTGTCACCATGGGTGTCACGAATCCGGTACATCTTTGTACCGCTCACATGGCACTCGAGAGTAATGCCCCGGTTTGAATGCGGATCCGCAAAACGCCCTCGTTCGTCGCTCGAAGGCACCCACTTGCGAGGGTGAGGAACGACGCTTGTGAAGCGCCGTTGGCCATTCACGCCGCCTGGGGCCAATTCCCGAGCACCCTCGGCATCCCAGACACGCGCCAGCCATTTCACCTGACGACACGACAGCCCAAGGGGCTTCCGCTGCCGCCCGCCCTTCGGCGCATCTGTCCGGCCGCAGCCTCGGCGATCACCCCAGTGCCGCCGCGTGATGCCGCAGGTGGTCTTCGATGAACGTCTGGATGAACCAGTAGCTGTGGTCGTAGCCGGGTTGCATGCGCAAGGTCAGCGACTGCCCCGCCTCACTACAGGCCTGCGCAAAGAGTTCCGGGCGCAGCTGTTCCCGAAGAAAATTGTCGGCCTCGCCCTGATCGATCAGGATCGTGCCAGCGCATGCTTGCCGGCACGAACCAGTTCGCAGGCATCATGTGCGTCCCATGCCGCCGGATCGTCGCCGAGATAGCGCGGCAAGGCCTTGCGTCCCCATGGCACCTTGGTCGGCGCGACCATCGGTGCCAGTGCGGACACCGCGCGGTACCTGTCCGGGTGCCGCAGCGCCAGCGTCAGCGCACCGTGACCGCCCATCGAATGGCCCATGATTCCCACGCGTGCGGGGTCCGCCGCGAAGTGGGCATCGATCAACGCGGGCAGTTCCTGGACGACATGCGTTTCCATGTTGAAGCGCGCGGACCAGGGCGCCTGCGTGGCATCCAGATAGAAACCCGCACCCTCGCCGAATTCCCAATCGCCGGTCGCGCCCTCGAGACCCAGTATCGCGCGGGCTGGTGTCAGGTGCGACCAGCAGCAATCCCAGCTCGGCCGCGATGCGCTGCGCGCCCGCCTTGATCAGGAAGGTCTCCGCGGTGCAGGTCAATCCGGCAAGGTAATACAACACCGGCACCTTGCCATGCGCGGCCTGCGGCGGTGCGTATACCCCGAAGGTCATCGGGCCACCGCAGGCGTCCGAAGCGAACCGGTAAAATCCTTGTACCCCGCCGTAGCAGCGCTGCTCCGACAACGTTTCGATCTTGCTCATCCTGCTGCCTCCATTGCGTATCTTGAGTCCGGGCCGGTTGCTCACGAATATCGATCCCGGTCGACGGTCGCCGGATCGCGACGTTGCCGTCATCGCGGCGTGTCGCGCGACGCGGTGCCGTGCCGTCTGCCGCTGCGCCAGCGACGTTGGCGAAGATTCAATTGATTATGCTCCGGGATCGACGTCGATGCTGCAAAGCCAAGGCTCGGCCTGCTGGTGACGGGTATCTTTCGCATGGAGAGTGAATCGGAACGTACCAGTGCGTGGGCTTCGCTCAGTGGCGTTCGATATATTCCATCTGCGGAATCGTCTCGCCCATGCATCCGAGCACCACGCCGCCCAACCGGGGCGAAGCGGACAAAGTACTTGCTCGGCGATGTCACGCGCCTGCCGACGTCTGACGGGAGTGTCCACGCGGTTGATGACCGGCACGACACGCATCCCCGGCGCTATTCCCTTCAGCGCACCCGCGGCGGAGGTCAACAGTTTCACGATGTGCCCAGAGTCGATGATGGTTCCCTCCGCGGCGCCGGTCAGCGCAGTGAATTCTTCCAGCCGGTGGGCCACGCCGGAATTCAGCTGGCGCCCGAACACGTGCGCAGACACCAGGTACAAGACCAGCTCGGTGCCCGGTGGATAGATCGGTTCGCCGCTCGGTTGGCGCCTTGATCAATCGGTGGCGCGCGCCATCGGCCTTGACCAGCAACAGGTCAAAAACATGCGCTGCGTGAATCTGCGCGACCAACTCCGCGTGAATACCCGCAGCCCAGTCCGCGTGCTTCCCGGGGTGCGCAAAAAAAACCTTGCGATACTCGCGCGGCGTGGCGCGAACGGCCTCCAGCAGCATCGATTCTTCTTCGATGACGAGGTGGGCCCGCAGCTCGGACGGCGGGAATGGACAATTGACCGTCGTCGTCAGCCCTGCGCGTCCGGCGCAGCGCGACGCCAGCGCGTACATTGTGCTTTTCTTCCCGCCTGCCCCCGCGACCGCGACCAGCCGGTCGCCACCCAGCAGACGTTCCCATGAGCCGTCGACTTGCATCAGCTCTTCAAACCAGCGTCGCGCGGACTGAGAGGATGCCGGGGAGATAGCCGGCCAACAATGTCCACGACGCCCCGCCATCACGACTGGCAAAAAGGTGGCCACTGGTGGTGCCCAGATAAAGGCCCAACGGGTCGAGCCCGTCGGCTTCCAGTCCCTCGCGCAGGATCGTCACATAGACGTTGTCCTGGGGAAGCCCACGTTCGCACGCTGTCCAGTTCTCGCCCGCATCGTGGCTGCAATAAACGCGTAGCCGGGCATCCGCCACGGCCCTGAGCTGGCTGCTTTGTTCCGGTACGACGTACAGCGTGTCGGCATCGTGGGGGTCCCCCACCAGGGCGTAACCGAAATCGCTGGGCAAGCCCGCGCTGATCTCCCGCCAGGTATCGCCACGGTCACGACTCACGTAGGTGCCGCTATGGCTCTGCTGATAAAGCCGTCCGCGACCGGCGGGATGCACGTAAAGTCGATGGATGCATTGACCGGCCGGCGGCGCTGCCGCGTTCAGGTACGGCGCCCTGATGCCGCGATTGATCGGTTGCCAGTGTTGCCCCAGATCATCGGAGCGGTAGCTGCCGCCCGCCGCCAACGCCGCATACAAGGTTTGCGGCTGCTCCGGGTCACTGGCTATCGAATGCAGGGCCAGACCGCCTTTGGCCGGTGCCCAGAATTTTGCCTCAGGCTGGGTGTGAAATCCGTCCAACCGTTGCCAATCGACGCCCCGCTGCCGGCTCACGAACAAGCCCGGCGGTTCGATGCCGACGTACACGGTGCCGGGTTGGGCCGCGTGGCCCATCGCCAGGCACCACAGCGTCTTCAGACTCGCCGGGCCTTCATCACGGTGATGTCGGGGGACTTCGTCCAGCGGGCTCCAGTGCAGCCCGCCATCGGTGGTCCGATAGACATGGCTGCCCCAGACCTTGTGCTGGGCCAGGGCATAACCGAACTGGGGCTCTCGCGGATCAAGCACGGCACTCTGGATTTCGTAGCCGGCCATGAACGGGCCCGACCACTGGAACTGCGTGCGTGCCGAATCCGCCGTTGCAAGAAACAATCCCTTGCGCGTGCCGATCAGCAACTTCAGGTTACGCGGCATGCTGGCACCTCGACGCTTGCCGTCGCCGGGAATGCCGAAGGCTTCGCTCCGGTCGCCAGGTCCCGCCTAGCGTGCTTCATCTTGCGACGGGTCGGCGACGAAACTTATCTCACCCCGGGTTTCGTTTATGGTGCCGAACGTTTCCAGCTCCACCGTCGCGTGGACCGCAAGCTTGTCGACGTCTTTCAACGCCCCCGAAGCCATCGCCTCACGGACGCGCTTCTCGATTTCCTGCTGGGAGGTCACCCCGACGATCTTCAGGAACTTGCGTATGCTGCGATTGAAAGTCTCTTCGTCCATTGCCCATCTCCAGATTGCCACGCCTGGCGGAATGCCAGGCGGTTCACTCATTCATCAACTTCCCGATAGCCGTGCTTGTGTTTCTCGCCGTGCATGATGCCGAGCGCATGGATGATTCCAGGCAGCAGCGCATCCAGATACTCCTCCACGCCATGGACGCTGCCCGGCACGGTGATGACCAGCGTGTCCGCAATCGTTCCGGCGATCGCCCGTGACAACATCGCAAATGGTGTCCGTCGCTGGCCGAAGGCGCGTGCGGTTTCCGCCATGCCTGGCAGCTGCCGGTCCAGCATGCCTGCAATGGCATCCACCGTCGTGTCGCGCGGCGAGATCCCGGTGCCGCCGACGGTCAGGACCAGATCGGCGTCCTTGCACTGCTCCCGCATGACCTGCTGCAGGCGCACCGGCTCATCCGGCAACACGATGGGCCCGATGACCTCGAAGCCCGCGCCAAGCAGACGTTCGCAGGCACGCGCACCGGACACGTCATGCTGGGTCCCGGCGGACACCGAATCCGACAGGAGTATCACGGTCGCCTTGCGCGGCCGGGTCAGATGGCGGAGATATTGCGATTTGCCACCGGTCTTCTCGATGAGTTTCACGTCGCCGATCACGATGTCGGTGCCCGCATGCGGCTTGAGCATGTCGTACAACGTGATGGCGGCCACGCTGGCCGCGGTGATCGCTTCCATCTCGGCGCCCGTGGCGGCAATGGCCTGCACATGCGCGATGACCGTCACCCTGGTTTCCGCGAACTCGTAGTCGATGGTCACCACCGACATCGCGATCTGGTGACACAGGGGGATCAGTTCCCAGGTACGTTTCGCCGCCATCGTGCCGGCAAACCGCGCCGCTTCGAGCGCATCGCCCTTATCGGTCAGGCGCCTTGCGAGCAGATCGATGTATTCCGGCGCGGACTCGAGGACGGCCTGGGCCGTCGCGCTACGCAAGGTCTCCGGTTTCGACGTGATGTCCTTCATTCAAACTGCATCCCTTGACGTAACTGTGAGTGCCATCGGTGTACTCCTCGAGTTTCCAGACCGGCACGCGGTGCTTCACTTGCTCGATCGCGTAGCGGCCACCTGCAAAGGCCTCCGGGCGATGTACGGAACTGACCACGATCAGGACGCTGGTGTCGCCGATCTCGAGCTGTCCCACCCGATGCACGATGATGCACTTGATGATATCGAATTTCGCGTATACCTCGCGCTCGATTTCGCCGAGCACCTTTTCAGCGAGCGGAGCGTATGCGGAATAGGCGATGCTTTTCACCGCGCGCCCTTCATTGTGATCTCGCACGTTTCCACTGAACGTGAGCACCGCGCCCGCACGCGGGTCGGCAGCCACGCGCAACGCCCGATCAATCGAAATTTCCTCAGTGACAAGTCGCATCGCGGTCTAGCCCCCGCTTACGGGAGGCAGCAATGCGAGGGTGGCGCCGTCATGCAACGCCGAATCGTCAGCAACAAGCTCCGCGTCGAGCGCGCAGGCGATGTACCGGCGATGCGGGCCCAGCCCGGGGTGCCGCGCGACGAGACGCGATAACACTTCAGCGACCGTCGCCTCGCCACGCCCGTCGAGCTCGATCTCTTCGGCATGTCGAGCGCAAACTTCCCTCAAGATGCCGTAATACTCGATTTTCACTTTCAACGCCCGACGCGGCGTTTGCTCCATGATATTTCTCCGGACGATCCTGCTTGCCGTTCTGAATTACGTGCGTGAGCACCGGGTACCCGGCACATGGGTCAGCCACCGATCTGCCACATTTCCGCTCGCCCGGACAGCGTATTGCCCGACTTCGCGCGGGCCTCCGAGTAGCGATCCGATCTTGCGCTCCAGAGTTTCGCGACGCGATCCTTGATCTCGGTGTCGCTGATGCCAGTACGCAACGCGGCGCGCAAATCATGGCCAATGGGCGCGAAAAGACAGGTGTAGAACTTGCCATCCGCGGTCAGGCGCAAGCGCGTGCATGCACCACAGAACGGCTTGGTGACCGATGCAATGATGCCGATGTCGCCTCCTCCATCGCGATAGCGATAGCGCTGGGCCACTTCACCGGGATAACGCTTCGGCAGCGGTTCCAACGGCCACTGGCTATCGATCAGTTGCCGGATCTCGTCCGCGGCAACGACGTCTTTCAACAGCCAGCCGTTGGTCGTACCCACGTCCATGAATTCGATGAAGCGCAGGATATGCGGCGTGCCACGGAAATGCTCCGCCATGGGCAGAATCGATTTTTCGTTGACTCCGCGTTGCACCACCATGTTGATCTTGATCGGATCCAGCCCGGCGGCCGCAGCCGCATCGATGGCGCCCAGGATCTTTTCCGGCTTGACCTTGCTGCCGCTCATGTACTGGAAAACATCGGGCTCCAGCGCATCCAGGCTCACCGTGATGCGTCGCAACCCGGCCGCCTTGAGCGCGCGTGCTTTTTCCTCCGTGAGCAACATGCCGTTCGTGGTGACCGCGATATCGACTGCGCCCAGGGCAGAAATCCGTGCCACCAGGTCTTCGAGGTTGTGCCGGACCAGAGGCTCGCCACCCGTAAGCCGAACCTTCTCGACCCCGAGTTCGATGAGACAGCGGGTGACCCGCGTGATCTCGTCGAATGTCAGCAATTGCGTCGACGGCATGAATTTGTACGACGCGCCGAACAATTCTTTCGGCATGCAATAGCGGCAACGCAGATTGCAGCGATCCGTGACCGAGATCCTGAGATCGTGCAACGCTCTTCCGTAGTTGTCGGTAACGGCTGCCTGCCGGCCCTCTGACGATTGTGACACTTGCATGCGCTCCATCCTGCCCATCTTGTATGCCTCGGACTCCTGCTTGTGCCGTGCCGCTGAAGCCAAGAGTGTACGCTCCGGTCGTTGAAGCCGCCCAGGCTGTTGCCCACGGGGACGGCAACTTCGGGTATGGCATCCTGGGCACGACGTTGCCACGGCCGAAGTCGAACTCGTTCTCGACCCGCCATGTGTCGTCGATCTTGCCGGCGATGAACAGGCGTGTGCGGTGTGCCCTTCCCCTGTGTGTTCGCTGCCTGGCGATTTGCAAATCGCTGCTACTGCAGGAGGCGCTTGCCGCAGTTGCCACAGAGGATTCAATCTCCCGTCGCGCTGGGATGGAACAACTGCTGGCCCTTGAGTCGGTAGTCGGCGACGGCCTTCTGGCCGGCCTTGCCAGTGAGCCAGGCGACGAAGGCCTTGCCGCCCGCGACGTTGATGCTTCGGACATTTTTCCGGATTGATGCGCATGACGCTGTAGGGATTGAACAGCGCCTTGTCGCCCTGCACCAGGATCTCCAGGTCGCCGCGGTTGTTGAAGCTGATCCAGGTACCGCGATCTGTCAGCGTGTAGGCATTCATCGCACGGGTGGTGTTGAGGGTCGCGCCCATGCCGGAGCCGGTCTCCCGATACCACTGGCCGCTGGCGCTGCTCGGGTCCACGCCGGCCTTTACCCATAGCGACAGTTCTTTCTTGTTGGTACCACTGTCGTCGCCTCTGGAGGTGAAGGCCGACCTGGACCTGGCGATCGCGGCCAGCGCCCTGGCCGCGCTGTCCATGCCCCTGATACCAGCCGGATCGGACGCCGGCCCGACAATGACAAAATCGTTGTACATCACCGGGTGGCGCTTGAGTCCATAGCCCTGGGCCACGAACTTTTTCTCCGCCGCCGGGGCGTGCACGAGTTCGACGTCCGCATCGCAGCGCCGACCCATGTCCAGCGCCGCGCCGGTGCCCACTGCCACCACCCGCGCCTCGACGCCGGTAGCTTTCCTGAACTCGGGCAGGATGACGTCGAGCAGGCCGGAATTCTGGGTCGAGGTGGTCGACGCCACGATGATGTGGTCATGGGTAGTTGCCGCGACTCCCGCCGTTGCAGGCAGCAGCAAGGCCAAGGTGCACGCAATCAACAATCCCGGGCGCGCGCGTGAAGTCGAATTGAACAAAAATCGCATGGGGAATCCCTCTTTCGATCATGGATCAGTCGATGAGATCGCCGCGCAGGAACGCGGCAGCCTGGGCCGTGGCCGGTCCTTGCGCGGCAAAGAACGAAGCGCTGGTGCCGTGTTCCAGCAACCGCCCGCCCGCAAGAAACAGCACGTCGTCGGCCAACCGCCGCGCCTGGCCGAGATCGTGGGTGGTCAGGATCACGCGGGTGCCGGCGGCGCGCACGCGCGCGATCAGTGTCTCGATGGTGCGTACGCCGCGTGGATCCAGGCTGGCCGTGGGCTCGTCCAGGAACAATACAGCCGGACGCGCCACCCAGGCGCGGGCAATGGCCAGACGCTGCTGCTCGCCTCCCGACAGGCGTCGCGCCGGGGTTCGGGCCAGATCCTGCAGATCGGCGAGTTCGAGCGCCGTGGCCACGCGCTCCGATCGAAGCGCGGCGCGCCACGCCACGGGCACGCAGGGCAAAACGAATATTGGCGGCCACCGAACGGCGCAGCATGATCGGTCGCTGGAACACCATGCCCTGACGTGGGCGCGCGGCGCGTGGGTGCAGGCCGTTCCAGCTCACCTCGCCGGCATCCGGCCGCAACAGTCCGTGCAGCACCCGCAGCAGCAGCGTCTTGCCGGCGCCGTTGGGCCCGAGCACCACGGTCACGCCTTCGCCAGTCAACTCGAAGTCCAGGCCATTCAGCACGTGTCGCCCCCCCAGGCAGAGGTTCAGGTCGTTCACGCGCAACGGCAGCAGGTGCTGTTCGAGCACCGCGTCGGATGATGCGAAGCGCAAGCCCGTGTTAGCCATAGCGCACCTCCGCCAGGCGCTGAACGCCCAGTGCCGCCAGATTGATGGCCAGCGTCAGGCTCACGAGGATGATGCCCAGCGCCATGGCCAGCGACAGGTTGCCCTTGCTGGTCTCCAGCGTGATGGCGGTGGTCATCACCCGGGTGACGTGATTGATATTGCCACCCACGATGATCACCGCGCCAACCTCCGCGATCGCGCGCCCGAGACCGGCGAGCACGGCGGTCAACAGCGAAAACCGCCCATCCCATAGCAGCACGCCGACAGTGCCCAAGCCGCTGGCACCCAGCGAGTCAAGCTCGTCGTGGTACTCGCGGTGCAGATCGGCCACCGTTTGCCGCGTCAGGGCCGCGATGATCGGCGTAACCAGAATGGTCTGGGCGATCACCATGGCCGTGGGCGTGAACAGCAATCCGAGGTCGCCGAGCGGCCCGGCGCGCGAAAGCAACAGATAGACCGACAAACCCACCACCACCGGCGGCAACCCCATGAACGCATTCAGCAGCGCGGTAACCAGAGTGCGCCCGGGAAACCGGTAGATCGCCACCGCCGCGCCCAGCGGCAGGCCAACCAGCGTCGCCAGGAGCGTCGCGCTGAGGCTGATCTCCAGCGACAGCACGATGATTTGCACCAACGCCGGGTCGAGCGCGGCGAGCATGTGCACGGCGGTCAGGAACGCAGCACCGAAATCGCTCATGCTGCGGTCAGCTTGATAGGCAATGGACGATCCTGGCGGCAATCAGCACGATCATGAGTTCATCTTGTGGACTTCCACGCAGAGCCGGACTGGATCAACATTCACAACTGCAGAATGCGCGTTCGCGGGTTTCATGCGCGCGCAACCGGGTGGCACGCCTGCACGCAAGCCAACGCAGGTCGCCAACGGGATTGTAGTTCGGGTCAACGCGAGTTGCCGGCTCCGCCATGGGGGCGCTGCCGTGTTCCGGCGAGGCGCGCTTGACCCGGTGCGTCAGCTTGCAACAGGCCCATGGCGATGCGACTTGTGCCGTGGGCACCGTCCCGGTGTTCGCCGGCACCGCCTCTTGCCATCGCCGGCGGATTCAGCGCGCCGTCTGCGCCACCGCTTCATGCTGCATCGCATGCCGGTCGAATCCGGTCTTCGACACCGGGACGCCGCCGGCCTTGACGCGCGCGCCGCAGTACTTGAGGCTCGGAATCTTGGCCTCCGGGTCCAGCGTCGGATTGGTCAGGAGATTGGCCGCTGCCTCGTAATAGCAGAACGGAATGAAAACCTGGCCTCTGGCGATCTTCGAGTCGGCGCGCGCATAGGCCACGATCGTGTTGCGGCGGGTTTCCAGCGTGACTGGATCACCGGCTGCGACGCCCATGTCCTGCAAATCCTGTGGACACAGGTAGCACACGGGGTCCGGCTCGATCGCATCGAGCACCCTGGAGCGCCGGGTCATGCTGCCGGTGTGCCAGTGCTCCAGCTGCCGACCGGTCAAGAGCACGAACGGATACTCGGCATCGGGTCGTTCGTCCGGCTCGACGATCTCGCACGGTACGAACAATCCCTTGCCGCGCGGAAAATCCTTGATGAACGTTACCGGTTCGCCGGGATCGCCCTCGTGCAGGCAGGGCCAGACGACGGAATTCTCGCGCTCCAGGCGTTCCCAGGTGATGCCCGCCATGTTGGCCGACGCCTGGCGGATCTCCGCAAACACATCGGCGGGTCCGGCGTAATGCCAGTCCAGCCCCATGCGATGGGCCAGTTCCTGGATGATCCACAGATCCTGCCGCGCATCCCCCGGCGGATCGATAGCCTGGCGCCCAAGCTGCACCCAGCGGTCCGTGTTGGTGAACGTGCCAGTCTTCTCGTAATAAATGCTCGATGGCAACACGACGTCGGCGTTGTAAGCCGTCTCGGTCAGGAATATGTCCTGCACCACCAGGTGTTCCAGGTGGGCAATCCCCTTCCGTGCGTGATAAGCATTGGCATCCGACATGGCCGGGTTTTCACCCATGATGTACATGCCCTTGACATGGTCGGCAAGGATCTCGTCCATCATCTCCATCGAGGTCAGCCCTTTCTGCGGGTCCAGCTTGCAGCCCCACAGCTTTTCAAACCGGGCCCGCTGCTCGGGATCCTCCACGCTCTTGTAATCCGGAAAACGGCTGGGCATCAATCCCATGTCGGAGGCACCCTGGACATTGTTCTGCCCGCGAATCGGATGCAGGCCCGCGCCCGGATGCCCGACCTGGCCCGTCAGCAGGGCGAGCGCAATGATGCAACGCACGTTGTCCGAGCCGTGCTGGCTCTGCGACGAACCCATGCCCCAGATGATCATCGACGCCCTGGACTTGGCGTAGGTGCGTGCCGCCTTCTTCAGATCCTCCGCCGGTATGCCACAGATCGGGGCCATCGCCTCCGGGCTGTAAGCCTGGATATGCCGCTTCAATTCGTCGAAGCCTTCGGTGCGATCCCGAATGAACGCGTCGTTGGTCAGACCCTCGTCGATGATGGTGTAGATCATTGCGTTCAGCAGCGACACATCGGCGTCGGGCGCGAACTGCAGGTGCATGAAGGCGCGCCGCGAAAGGGCCTGCAGACGCGGATCGACGATGATCAGCTTGGTGCCATTCTGATCGATCGCATTTTTTATCCAGGTCGCGGCGACCGGATGATTGATGGCCGGATTGGCGCCAATGAGCAAAACCGTTTCCGCCTTCATGACATCGCGCACCGGCAGGGACACGGCGCCCGAACCCAGGCATTGCATCAGCGCCACCACCGATCCCGCGTGGCACAAGCGCGTGCAGTGATCGATGTTGTTGCTGCCGAAGCCCGTGCGCACCAGCTTCTGCACCAGATACGCTTCCTCGTTGCTGCCTTTGGCGCAGCCAAGGGCGACGAGTGATTTCGGGCCATGTTGGTCGCGGATGCGCTTCAGGCCGCCCCCGGCGAAGTCCAGTGCCTCATCCCAGCTCGCCTCGCGGAAAGCTGCCAGCGGATTGGCCGGGTCCAGCACCAAGTCGGCCGATTTGGGTACGTCCTTGCGGCGGATCAGCGGCCGGGTGAGCCGATGCGGATGTCGGTAGTAGTCGAAGCCGTAGCGCCCCTTGACGCACAGCCGACCTTCATTGGTCGGTCCATGGGCGCCGTTGACCGCAACGATGTCGTTGTCCCGCACATTCAGCCTGACCCGGCAACCGACACCGCAGTACGGGCAAACCGTGGTTACCTGTTTCATTCCTCCACCTCCGATTCCTGTCCCTGCCAGGCCCACTGCCGCTGCGGATCGACCCCCGCGATCGACAGTGCTCCGGTCGGGCACGCGGACACGCATTCGCCACAACCGACACAGGTGCTTTCGCCCATCGGGTCGTCCATGTCGAACATGATGTGAGAGTCACCACCACGCAGCGCATAGCCGATCACGTCGTTGCCCTGCACTTCGCGGCAAGCCCGTACGCACAAGGTGCACTGGATGCACGCCGCAAGATTCACCGCGATCGCCGCGTGCGAAAGATCCGGCGGCGGCTCCACGCGCCGGCTGAAGCGTGGCGTGCCTACCTCGAACCGCCGCGCCCAGTAGTCCAGGCGCGAATCCGCCACATGGGACGCATCCGGCATGTCCGCTTCCAGCAGCTCCAGCACCATTTTCTGCGCGTGGACGGCGCGTTCGTTGCGGGTGCTCACTTTCATGCCTTCGGTCGGCTTGCGCCAGCACGACGGTTGCAGCTGGCGTTCGCCTTCGACCTCACACATGCACACGCGGCAGTTGCCGTCCGGGCGCAGCCCCACCTGATCGGGCTTGTAACACAGGTGCGGAATCACGACGCCGTGCCGGCGCGCCGCCTCCCAAATGGTTTCATCGTCGTACGCACCGATCGGCTGGCCATCGAGTGTGAAGCGCACCGACTCGGTTCTCTGCACGTCTTGTAGCTGGGCCGCCATCACGCCACCTCGTCCGGAAAGTACTTGACCACACAGTTCATCGCGTTCGGTGCCGCCTGACCCAGGCCACAGATCGACGCATCCACCATTACCCGCGACAAATCCTCCATCAGCGGCTGGTCCCAGTGCTCGGCGCCCATCAGCTCGGTCGCCTTGACCGTGCCGACGCGGCAGGGGGTGCATTGGCCACAGGACTCGTGCGAGAAGAAGCGCATGGCGTTGCGCGCCAGGTCGCGCGCCTTGTCGTGTTGCGAAAACACGATGATCGCGGCCGACCCGATGAAGCATCCGTACGGCTGCAGCGTGTCGAAGTCCAGCGGCACGTCCGCCTTCGAGGCCGGCAGCATTCCGCCCGAGGCACCGCCCGGGAAATAACCGTACAACTCGTGGCCGTCCTGCATCCCGCCACAGTATTCGTCGACCAATTCGCGCAGCGTGATGCCAGCCGGCGCCATGTAGACGCCAGGCTTGCTGACCCGCCCGCTGACCGAAAACGTGCGCAGCCCCTTGCGGCCATGACGCCCCTGCGACGAAAACCACTCACCGCCTTTTTCAAGGATGTCACGCACCCAATGCATGGTTTCCATGTTGTGTTCGAGCGTCGCCAGCCCGAACAGCCCGTTTTGCGCCACGTACGGCGGGCGCAAGCGCGGCATCGCGCGTTTGCCCTCGATGGACTCGATCATCGCCGACTCTTCGCCGGCAATATAGGCACCCGCACCACGGCGCAGGTAGATGGCCGGCAAGGGCGCGGGAGGGTCCGCCTGCAACGCGGCAATCTCGCGTTCCAGCATCAGTCGGCACGCGGGGTATTCGTCGCGCACATACAAATAGACCTCATGGCTCCCGATCGCCCACGCAGCGATCAAGGTGCCCTCGAGAAAACGATGCGGATCACGTTCCAGGAAGTAGCGGTCCTTGAACGTGCCCGGCTCGCCCTCGTCGATATTGATCGCGACCAGACGCAGGCCCGGCTCCTTGCCCACCAGCCGCCACTTGCGCCCGGTCGGGAATCCGGCACCGCCGAGCCCGCGCAGGCTGGAATCCTCCATCGCCTTGAGCACCGACTCGCGATCGCGCTTGCCGGTCACGCACTCGACCCACGTGCGGTAGCCACCACCACGGCGATATTCGGTGTAGGTCACCGGTGCCAGGGTTTCGGGAACCACATCGTGCGCCGCCACCGCCGCGGTGACGCGCTCGACGGTGGCTGCCGGGACCGGCTTCTGGCCGCAAATCGCGACCGGCGCAGCGGCACAGCGTCCGACGCAAGGCACGCGCTGGATACGCACATTCGATCCGAGCTTGCCTTGCAGCGAATCGATGAGTTCGTCTGCGCCGCACATCGAGCACGTCACGGAATCGCAAATGCGTACCGTGAGTGCGGGCGGCTGGGTGGCAGGATCACGGACGATGTCGAAGTGGTGGTAAAACGAGGCGACCTCGTACACCTCGGTCAGCGACAGCCGCAACTCGTCGGCCAACGCAGTCAGATGCTCGACGCGCAGGCAACCATGGCGGTCGTTGATGCGGTGCAAGCCTTCGAGCAGCATGTCGTGCCGGCGCGGCATGTCGCCGAGAACCTCCTGTACCGCCGCCAGCGAAGCAGGATCCACCTGCCGCCCCTTGGGCTGTGCGCGCTTGCGCTTGCGGCGTCGTCCGACATCAACATCTACCGCATCACTCGCAGCACTCATGCCAGCTACCCCTCATTGGAAGTTCCGATGTGGCCGATGCCGAAGAGGTCGGCCCGCCAAACGGTGTATCAAAGCAATTGTTATGCAACTGTAATCCACATCAACCGACCGCGCTCATTGCGGATGACATGGCCGGTTGTGCAACTTCCGTATTTGTGGGCGCCCGAAGGTGCCGCGGGTATGGCCGAATGTCCGCGCCCGCTGCACGAGCCGGCGAAACATAGCGCCCCGTATGGCGGATGCGGATGGTGTTGGATCAGCCGGTAACGAAGTGGCGGTTGCGTGCGGGACGCGTCCTGCATTTTGAAATGCATGTGTCAGGTGTTGCACACTCGATCCTCCCCGTAACGTTTCGCAACAGGAATGCCATGAAAAACTCACCCGGCCGCGCCACCCTGGGAATCGCATGGTGTACCTGCGTCTGGATGAGCATGGCAAGCGCGGTCGCAGCGCCCGCCGTACTCCACGTCTATACCTCCGGCAGCATGGCTGGCGCATTGGCGGAAATCGCCGCGCGCTACACGCAGGAAACCGGACAGGCGGTCGCGATCACCAGCGGAGCTGCCGGCCTTCTGCGCCAGCGCATTGAAAAAGGCGCCGACGCGGATGTGTACGTATCGGCCAACCTTGCCAATGCGCAGTCCCTCGCACACGACCATCTGGGTTCGCCTGCCGTCATCATCGCGCGCAACAGCCTGTGCATCATCGCCAGGTCGCAGTTGCAGTTGACGGCCGACAACCTGCTCGAGACCTTGAGCAAACCGTCGACAAGGATCGGCACGTCGACTCCTGGAAACGACCCGGGCGGTGACTACGCGTGGGCATGGTTCGCCAGCCTGGACGCTGCCCATCCCGGTGCCGGGAAGATCTTGCGGGACAAGGCGCAGCAGCTCGTCGGCGGAACGGTGGCACCGAAGGTTCCGGCGCACACCAATGCCGTGACCTGGTTCCTGCAACAGGGTCGGGTGGATGCGTTCGTCAGTTACTGCAGCTCGCGGCAACCCGATGCCCGCCCGGCGCCCGGGCTGGTGAAAATCGCCATCCCTGCGAACCTGACGATCCCGGTCAACTACGCGATGAGCGTGTTGCTGCGTCCGAACGAACCGACGCGCCAGATCGAAGCCTATCGCTTCGCCAACTTCCTGCTGACCCCGGATGCCCAGGCGCGCTTGCCGCGCTACGGCTTCGTGCCGGTGACAGGCATTGATCTCGGCCAGGCTTCCGCTGCGTCGGACGGCCCTGTCGGCCGGTAACGCTTCCGCAGTCACGGATACAATCGTCGAACCGACCTGAGCAGGTCTGGCAGCAACTCGCGCGCCCTGCCTTCCGATCCACACCGTGGGCGCTTGTGGCTCCGGTGAGTACTGCTTCCTCAACGCCGGCGGCCTACGAGCCACGCTCTCCCATCGCGCTCGCCTTCGGCAAGTGGCTCCAGCGCCGCAAACGCCTGGCGCAGCTCTCCCGCCTGTGCGTGAAAAGGGCCAGGGCAGCGCGTCGCTCCGACTTCGCTCAATGCCGCGATGGCCAGGATGCCGCCCGGTGCCAGGCGCTGCAGCATCGGGCGATACAGCCGCGCATCGCGGAAGTTGTGGCACAACAGCAGTGCGCAGGGTGGACCCGCAGGCAAGCCCTGGTCGAGGTCGAAAACCTCGAACCGCACGCTTGCGGCGTAACCACTTCGCGCCAGCAACACGCGCGCCTGGCCGATCGCCACGGGCGATATGTCCACGGCATGGACCAGCATGCCCCGAGCTGCCAGCCACAGCGCCGCCTGTCCGCGCCCGCAAGCGATTTCCAGCGCGTGGCCGGCGTCGGGCAACAGATGCGCACAGTCTGCAAAGATGGATGGAACGACCGGCTCACTCGCCGGCTCCAACTCGGGCTTGGCATGACGCGTGTCCAAGCGCCGGCGATCCTCGATGCTCATGGACCGGATTCTACGGCGCGGCACCATGTACTCGGCACGACCATGCGGGACACATGGTCTACATGTCCAGTTCCAGACTGGCCAGATAGGTCCGCGGCGCCCCGAAATAAGCCGTGTTGGCACCTGGACTACCGACAATGTTGCCGTCGGCCACCGACGAGTAGTAGTACTTGTCGGTGGCGTTGATCACCTGCAGGCGCAGTGTCAGGAAATGCGAACTGATCGCGGTCGAATAGCGCGCGCCGATGTCCAGCGTCGCATACGACGGCGCGAAACTGGTGTTGGTGTTGGTCGCCGCGCGGCTGCTTTCGCCATGCAGTGTGCCGGTCAGTGCGAAGCCGCGGGCGAAATCCGGATGGTAGTCGATCGAGACATCGGTTTTTACCCGCGGCACACCGACTACCTGCTTGTCATTGGTGGCGGCGACACCGGTGCCGACCAGCTTCGCATCGACATAGGTGATACCGCCAAGGATGCTCAGCTCGGACGTGATGGCGCCTTGCGCGAACAGCTCGGCGCCCATGTTGCGCTGCGTGCCCACCACGCCGAAGACATTGGTCACGGCGTTCGTGATGGCCAGCGGTCGCGTCATCCGGAACGCGTCCAAGGTGACCAGCAGGCCGTCGGAAACCGCGTACTTCGCGCCGACCTCGTATTGCTTGTCGTGGTAAGGCGCGAGGAACTCGTTGGCATTGGCGGTGCCGGCAGGGCCCGCCTCGCCCTGCTCCACGCTTTTCGACCAGGTGGCATAGGCAGTCAACAGCGGGCTCGGTGCATAGATCAGGCTGATGGTCGGGCTGACTATCCCGTTATGCGAATCCGCACTCTTGGTTGCGCCAGTCGCGGTATAGCTGTGCGACTTGAGCCAGGACGTGTTGAGCACGCCCTGCACCGCCCATTGATCATTCAGATGGAGCGTATCGCCGACGATGATCGACTGTTCGACCAGCTTGCCCGCGCGGTATTGCCCGCCATTGTCGGGTATCGGCGGCGCCTGGAAAATCACCGGTTGCGGGAGACTGGCCTTGCCCAGCGGCGTCGCAATCGAGTTGTGGTACGTGTATTGCGCGTTGTTGAAGCCGTTCGTGCCCACCGAGAAATCGTTGCTCATGCCAAACGTATCGAAGTGGCCGCTCAACTGCGCGAGATTGCTGGCGATGGTGTAGTGCGGTATCGCGGTGAAGTTCTTGGTGACCTTGTAGTTGCCGTCGTTGTCGGTGAACGTGTTGGTGATCCCGAACAGGTTGCGGATCGCGTTCTGGTACAGGCCTCCGATCTGAAAGTCCCAGCCATTGCCGAAATCGTGCTTGATCTTGACCAGGCCGGTATTGGTCATCAGGTCGGTGCCGGCACCCGGTTGACCCAGCACGCCGCGCCTCGTCGGGTCGATCGCCCTGGGCAGGATCGTGCTGGCGCCGCTGTCATAAACGATGCTGCCGGGCAGGCCGTAGATCCGGGTGCTGTAGTGGCTGACATCGAGCTCGAGCACCGTAGCCGGGCTGAAGTGATAATCGAACGCGCCACTGATCAGGTTGCGGTTGCTGTTGCTGCCGTCGACGTAGCTTTCGCCCTGGCCGTGCACCAGATTGACGCGGTAGCCGAACGCCCGGTTGCCGCCCAGCATGCCGCCGGCATCCACCTGGGTGGTGAAGATGGAATGCGAATCGAAACTCTCGATCAGGCGCAGCAGCGGCTCCGCCGTCGGCCGCTTCAACAGGTAATTGAATACGCCGGCCGGCGTCTCCGGCCCGTACAGCGAGCCGGCCATGCCGTTCAGCACCTGGATGCCGGCGAGATTCTCGGCCGGTATCGCCGTGGTGCCGATGACGTTGAAGCCATCGAGCCGTGTGTTCTGCACGACCGTGCCCTGGAAGCCGCGCGACTGCGGACGCGACACTTCGAGGCCCTGCTGGTCACGGATCTGCACCGAAGGCAGGCTGCGCAGCACGTCGTTGACGGTCTTCGCCTGCTGGTTGACGATCAGGTCCTCCGGCACGATGGTCACCGACAACGGCGTGTCCTTGATCGCACGCGTACCCAACGGGCCCACGCTCGCGTTCTTGGTGTTGTATTGCGCCCCAGCCGCGTAACCAACGGCTGCGCCGTGCACGTGTACCGTACCCAGCGTCGTCACCTTCTGCTTGTTTACCTCGGGCTTCGTCACTTGGGACGAGCCCGCCTGAGAGTCACCACTGTCGTTTTGCGCCGCCCCATACGCTCCCAACGACACCCCCACCAGTGCGCCGGCTATACAAAATGACAACCAGGACCTCGTCAACATCGAATGCTCCTCGCTCAAGATGAATTACGGCAACCCTTGATCTCGAACCTCGCGCTCTCCGGTTCGAGGGAATGACCTACCCACCAGCAAAAATCGCCATCAGACGCGATCCCCGCGGGATGAAAAACATAGTCAGCCGTGCCCGTCGGGCCGGCTGGCCCTTGCCGCACACCGCACAGCCCGTCGAGCACCTGCATCTGCAGAAACTCTTCGATCGGATAGCCCGTGATAGCTGCGATATCGAGTCCACCGACGCGTATGCTTCGCACACCCTTGGGCCTGCATGCTGCAACTCTCCGGTCGAATATTCCCGCGCTGTGCGGAGGCCAACCAGCCAAAAGCGGCACGGACTCTCGCCATTTGCCGGTTGCCTGCCAAGCCACTTCTGGTCAAATGGACTGATGGGGTACGTCGAGCCGAGAAAGGGATCCCGAGCGGCACCACGTCGAATGCAGGCACCTGCCAGGAAGGTTTGCGAGCGTTGGCTACGATCTCCGGCCATTGGCTGGGTGATCGGTCTCCCGAGCACGCACCGGGCTGTTCCCCGCCCCACAAAAAACTCAACAGAGAAGACCGTCGTTTCATGAGGCCGCCCACAAGTGTTCCTTATAGAATGCGTTATGTACCTTATTACATAACGCTACTATTCGTCGAACGAGTGGAAATCCTCGAACGAGTGATGTTACGGCGGGAGTTCAAACAGGTGGCAGTACGCGCCCAAGTCGCGCGTTCGTTGTGACCAGGCTACCCAGACGGGATCGTAGCCACCGGCCCGTTCAGGTCAGGGCCAGCCGCTCAACCACGCGCGTGGTTATCGCGCAAATCGCGACGTCCACCTGCAGCCAGATACAGGTGCCTCCTGATCTCGGTGAACATGCCGCAGCCAGGTATCTGATAGAGAGGTCGGCCTTGCAACGGTGACCTGCGAACAATTCGGTCCAGACGCCTGCTGTTTCCTGCTTTTGCTTCGAGGCCACCGCTGCGCTTGAGCTGGAGATCGAAGGACACTGCCGGACAGGAACGACGAAGTCGGCGATATCATCCTTCCCGTTGGTGATGTTTGGCTTCACCATGACACCCGACACATCGGTGTCGGTGAGACCCGGAGGCATACAACGGGAATCATCAGTCCATCGTGCCAAGAATGATCATGGACGCGTTGACGACGGCGAGCACCTCCACGCCTTTTTTCAGCCGCAGACTGCGGGCACTGGCGAGCGTGATGATTGCCGTCATCGTGCCACCCCCGTCCAGGTCGATGGTCACCTCGGCATTCACGGCACCAGGCGTCAGGCGCCCCACTCTGCCGGCAAGCAGATTGCACGCGGAAAGCCGCATATTCGGATCCGGCAACGCCACGACCACCAAGGACGCCTTGACCAAGGCCATCACCTCCTTGCCCGGCTTCAGTTCCAGATGACGGGTGCTTTCGCAGGTGACGGTGGCGAACAGCCTCTGCCCTCCCTGCACCTGCAGTTCGATGCTGTCGTTGACTGCACCCTTGTGCACCTTCACCACTTTGCAGGAGATCTGGTTGCGCGCGCTGGTCTTGATCATGAATCGCCTCAGCAGCTGGATATCGTCCATGGACGCATTGCCAAGTTTGTCCAGCTGGCGGACAAACCGGTGGTGTTCCCGGTCCAGCACGCGGAAAACATCGATCAGTCGCAATGCGCGCGGCGAGAGCGCACTGCCACCACCGCCAGTGCCGCCGGTCGTGCGCAGTACCAGCGGCTCATCAGACAAATTATTCATCGCCTGGATCGCATCCCACGCACCCTTGTAACTCATTCCCGCTGCCTTGGCGGCTGCCGTGATGCTGCCAGTCTGCGCGATGAGCTCCAGCAGTTCGATACGATCCGCCCCGCCCAGGGCCTTTTTACCGGCATAAAGCGAGAGCATGCCCTTGATCTCAAACATCGCGTCCTCCGCTTCGCTGCAAAAGTCATCTGTCCACCGAGTCTAATCAGATGCGGCACTCGCTGAGCGAACAAATGGCAAGCCAAACCAACCTTGGTGGCGCTGAACCCCCCGTGGTTACCATACGTCGGTCGGCCGCAGGTGCCAGGTCCATGATGATTGACGATCAGGTCCTCCGGCACGATAGCCACCAACATCAGCGTGGCCTTGATCGTATGCGTGTCCAATGAAACGCATTCAGACGATCGGCGCAAGCGTCCACCGGGTCACTTTGCCAGCATCGAGGGACCTACGGCCGAGCTGAGAGGTTGAAAAACTCACAACCTCTCAGCCATTGACCGCGGCGATGAAACAGCGGCGAAATAGCCATCATCTGCAGGGCACACAGGGAAAATCGATGACGCAACCGATCCAGGATCCTGCATCGCCGCCCTGGAATCGGCAGACACTCAATGGCGAGTTGTTCCGGCGTGCGCCGGTTCCGGTTGCCACGCGTGCACTCGTGACCCATGGCGCCGTGTTGCAGGATGCGGCACAAATGCGGGATGCCGCCGAATACCTGCGCAATACGTTGCGCAGCCACGACCACTATGAAGACAGCGGCGATCGCGACTACCGGATCGTGCGCATCGACGATGCGGTACAGGTGAAACACGAGCGCCATACGGAATTCACCGACTACACGCAGGTGGCCGCAGCCAGCGGGGAAACGCCGTTCGCACAGGATGCAGGCATTGTTTCCACCGACTGGATGGATGCCCTGCCCGGTTTGCGGATCGCGGCCAGCAAACTGCATATCCTGCCGCAGGATGACGAACAAGGCGTGGCGCGCGCCGTGGCTGCATTGTCCGCGCAGACCTCCTCCAGCATGGTGGCCGATGGCCAGGCCCGCATCTGGGCTGACTGCCGGATCCGCGACGATGGGTACACCCGGATCCTGGTGGTGGACAATGGCATGGCGGCTGATCGCCGCGCGCGACTGGTGCAACGGCTGCTGGAAATCGAGGACTATCGCATGCTGGCGATGCTCGGCTTCGTGCCGGCCCGGTCGATCATGACGTCGTTGCAGGGCATGGAATTGCAGTTGCAGAACCTGATGACGCAGGTCGCCGACAGCCATGGCGACAGCGACCAGGGCAAAGGCGAGAAGGTTCTCCACCAGCTCCTCGGCCTGGCCGTGCAGGTGCAGCAGCACTCGACCGATCACACGTTTCGCTTCGATGCTTCACGTGCCTATTTCGCACTGGTCAACAAACGATTGCGCGAACTGCGCGAAGAGCGCATCCAGGGCCACCAACGGCTGGCATACTTCCTCGAGCGCCGCCTGGGTCCGGCCATGCAGACCATGGAGGCCGTGCGCGGTCGGCTGGAGGCACTGTCTGACCACATCGATCGGGCGGCGTCCCTGATCCGCACCAGGGTCGACCTCGGCCTGCAACGCAAGAGCAGCCATCTGCTGCGTTCGATGAACCGCCGCTCCGCGCAACAACTGCGCCTGCAGCAAACCGTCGAAGGCCTGTCGCTGGTGGCCATCAGCTACTACAGCCTCGGCATCGTCATGCATCTGGCCAGGGCGGCAGTGGATCTCGGATTGTCCGTGAATCCGGAGGTGGTGACCGGCCTGGCCGCGCTGCCGGTCATCGGTGGCGTGTACTGGGTCATGCACAGGATCAGCCAGCGGGTAAACAAGCATCCCGAGATCTGACGGGTCGGCGACGCGGTCCAGGCTGGCCCAACACGAACTTGCTGTGCGCACCAACCGCGCCTCGATGTCCGGGGAATCTCCACCTCGCCGCCGGGCAAACTCGTGAGCGAACCTGCCAGTCGTCAAGAAGGAAACGGCTCGACCGTGACCCATTCCCCTTGCTCGACCGAACCGCTGTCGAGCCCGAGCACGATGAAGCAGTTGGCCTGGCTGACCGAGCGCAGGATGCCCGAGCCCTGGCGGCCCGTGATGTCCACGCTCGGATCGGCGCCCTCGTGGCAAGTCAGGATGCCGCGCTGGAATTCCATCCGCCCGGGCTTCTTGTGCAACCTGGATGCGGCGCGTGCCCTGAACCGGAGTGGCGGCGTGTAGGGTGCCCCGGACATGACGGCAAGTGCGGGCCGCACGACCTGGAGAAAGGTCACCATGACGGATACCGGATTGCCCGGAAGCCCGAAAAATTCGGCGCCATGCAACTTGCCGAAAACCAGTGGGCGCCCCGGCTTCATGGCCACGTTCCAGAACGAGACTTGCCCCTGCTCGGCCAGGATCTCGGTTACGTAATCCGCTTCACCGACCGATGCACCGCCGCTGGTCACGACGACGTCGGCGCGCTCGGCGGCCAGGGCAAACGCCTGGCGCAGGGCGGCAGGATCGTCGCGCACGACGCCAAGATCGATGGCCTCGACTCCGGCCTCGCCCAGCATCGCGTGCAGCGTGTAGCGATTGCTGTCGTGGATCTGTCCGTTCTCCAGCGTTTCACCGACCGCGCGCAACTCGTCGCCCGTGGAGAAATAGGCGACCTTGACCTTGCGCTTTACGTGGACATCCGGCACCCCGAGCGAGGCCAACAAGCCGAGGTCCGCCGCGCGCAATTTTCGCCCGGCCGAGAGCGCCACGCTGCCGCGCTTGATGTCCTCGCCGGCAAGGCGGACATGCTCGCCCCGGCGGCACTCGATCTGGAATTTGATCGTGTCGCCGTCGCGCTGCGTATCTTCCTGGATGACGATCGTGTCCGCGGACTCCGGCACCACCGCGCCGGTCATGATGCGTATGCATTCACCGGCCCGCAGGCTGCCTCCGGCATACGGATGGCCGGCGAAGGATTCGCCCACCACACGCAACGACGTACCCTCCGGAGAGCGGGTATCTTCCCAGCGCAGCGCATACCCATCCATGGCCGAGTTGGTGTGCCCGGGAACGTCGACGGCGGAAATCACGTCCTGCGCCAGGATGCGGCCAGGCGCGTCCAGCAGTCTGACCGATTCGGACTCGGCCACGACCTTGACGGATTTCAACACCGCATCCAGCGCGGATTCCAGCGTCATTGCGCTGGCGTGATGCCCGCCGCACCCGCTACTCGTGAATTTTGCCACCGTGCCCGTACTCCTGGTTCAGGTACATCTCACTCGCTGGCAAGATGCGCGAATTGCTCCACGTCCTCTGGCGTATTGATATTCAGGAACGCCTGCGGGTAATCGGAGAAGTCGACGGGCGCAAAGGCGTGGCGGTAATAGAACGTGTCGATCTTGTGCCCGTCGGCTGCCAGATAGGCGTCCAGATCGTCCAGCACACTCACGGGAAGCAGCGCAAAGGTTGGATGCAGCCGCTCGCCGTCATGCGCGGCGACGATCATGTCGTCCTTGCCCTCACTGGCCGCCCACAACCGCTGCGCCAGCCAGGCCGGGACAAACGGTCCGTCGCAGGGAAGGACCAGCACATGCGTGCGGGTCGCGGCGCGCATGCCCGCGGAGATGCCGGCCAGCGGTCCGGCAAACCCGGTCAGCGCATCCGACACCACGGTGCAGCCGGTCTTGCGGTAGGTCTCTTCGTTGCGATTGGCGCTGATGAGGACTTCGGCAACCTGCGGCCGCAACGCCGCCAACACGTGCTCGATCATGGGCTTGCCGTTGAACTCCACCAGGCCCTTGTCCTTGCCGCCCATACGCGTGCCGCGGCCGCCGGCAAGGATGAGTCCGGAAATATGGTCATGTGCCCGCGGCGCATCGTCGGACATGGCGATCACCATCCCCGCCATTCCCTGACTCGTCGACTGGCGTTGAAAACACGAAACTCCGATCTCTTCATAAACACGGAAACACCACCTCGTCAGGCCACCTGCGCATCGCGGCAGAAGGCGTCGTAATCAATATAGCCAGGAAACGCATCGGGCTTGCTGCAGTACGGGCATTGCGGGTCGGCCGTGGTCTTGAATTCGCGAAACGTTGCCATCGTCGCGTCGTAACACAGCAGGCGTCCGATCAAGGTTTCGCCCAGCGACAAAAGAAGCTTGAGCGCTTCGACGGCCTGCAGGGTGCCGATGACACCGGGCAGGACACCCAGTACGCCAGCCTCCGCACAGGACGGCGCCAGTTCGGGTGGCGCAGGCGCCGGATACAGGCAGCGGTAACAAGGTGTCGGCGCACCCGCTGGTGCCGCAGCGGGCCAGAACACGCTGACTTGTCCTTCGAACCGATAAATCGAGCCGTACACGTATGGCAGTTTCAGCTTGAGGCATACGTCATTCAACAAATAGCGCGCCGGGAAATTGTCCGTCCCGTCGATGACCAGGTCGTAACCGCGCACCACTTCTTCGGCGTTCGTACTGTCAAGTCGCAGCGGATGCGTATTGATCTGTATTGAAGGATTCAGCGCATGCAGCGTCTGCCAGGCCGACTCGGTCTTGGGCGTCCCTACCCGTTCGGTTGTGTGCAGGATCTGGCGCTGCAAATTGCTCAGTTCGACCGTGTCTGCGTCCACGATCCCCAGCGTTCCCACCCCTGCCGCCGCGAGATACAGCGCGGCCGGCGACCCCAGCGCGCCAGCTCCCACCAGCAGCACCCGGCTCGCCAGCAATTTCTCCTGGCCTTGCTCTCCGATCTCGGGAATGCGCATCTGCCGCGCGTAGCGGCTGCGCTCCTGTGCGCTCAGCACCCGCGGTTGCTCGCTGGGCAAGCCTGCACGTTTCCACGCCTCATAGCCGCCCGCAACCGAGCGGACATCCTGATATCCCAGGCGTAGCAGGCTTTCCGCCGCAAACAGGGAGCGCACGCCGCTGGCGCACAGCACCAGAACCGGATCGTGCATTCCGGGGATGGCGTCTTCCACCTTGAGCTCGAGAAAGCTGCGACCCAGCCGTACTGCACCGGATGGCGAGCCCTCCGCCCATTCTTCGGGATCACGCACATCCAGCAAGGTCGCACTGCCCTGGGCCAGGCGATACGCCTCTTCCGGTGCAACCGTCGCAACGCGTTCCCTCAGTTCCGCCAGACGCTGTTCCCGGCCCGACATGGCGCGCTCAGCCTCCGGCTATCGACGGCAGGATCGTCACCACATCGCCCGCCTTGAGATTCGTGCGCAGGCCATCCAGCGCACGTATGCTGGCGTCGCCCACGTACACGTTGACGAACGGCCGCAGTTGACCGTCGCGCGCGCAGATATGGTTGACCAGGGCGCCGTAACCGGCTGCCGCCGTACCCGTCATCAGCTCCTCGACGGAGGAAGCCGCGATGCGCAACTCGCGGCTGCCGCCAGCGAACTGGCGCAGGGCTTCGGGGATGCATACGGTTACTTCAGCGCTCATCAGCACACCATCGTTGCGCATTGAAATCACTCTAGCACCGATACCGATGGTGGACGGCAGGCCGCGGTGGCACCACGGCTGGCTTCGCAACGCCCAACGCGCGCCGCAAACGATCGTGGACACCACGGTCAGCGCAGCGGCTCGGCCGCCTTGTCCCGCTGGCATCGGATCGGTTGTCCATCCTTGCCACGGGCCTGACTGAAGCTCGAGCCACGGCGGTCGATGACAATCCCATCGACGCATTGCTGATTCTTGTCCAGCAAATAGCTGACCTCAATGCGATGCGCCTCTTGCAACTCCTGGCCCAGCTGCACGGCTCGCCTGACCTGATAGTCCCGGCCCTGGACGGCTACCTGCCGATAGTTGCTGGCCAGCTCGGCACGCTGCTGCTGCAGGTTGGCCGCAACTTCGTCGTGGCGCTGCCGGGCGCGCGCCTGCGCCTGCTGCGCCTCGATCGCGGCAGCGCGCGCGGATTCCTGGATGATTTCATCAGCGTGACGTGCGGCGCGATATTGCGCCACCCCATTCCAGGCAAGCGCTGCCGCAAGCAGACCCACCGCCACCCCGGCCACTTTCCACGACAACGGTATCGTCATTGCTCGTTGCTCCCCGGCCGCACGGTGAAGATCTTGCAGGATTCAACCGGCAACGTCGACCGGCGTGGCGTCGGGGTTTCAACCCGGCGTGACGACATCCCCTGAGGGCGACCAACGAGAATCAGCGGCCGAAAATGATTTCGTCGCCCTCGTGATCGCGATCCCATCCGCGCAACTGGTCGCGGATGTGTGCGATGCCCTGGCGACCGAGCGCGTTGCGTTCCTCATCCAGCACCTGGCCATTCAGCAGTTCGGCCATCCGCTGGGCGGTGGGCAGCATCGCGTCCCACGCATCCAGCGCGGGTATCGGCGCCGGCAAGGTCATGAAGAAGCTGACTCCGGGCGTATGCAAGGTGTCCAGTCGAGCGAGATCGAAATTGCCGGGCTTGAGCATGTTGGCCACGCTGAAAATCGGCCCCAGTTCGCGCTTGCCGTCAACCAGCCGGTGGTAGATGTTCATGTCGCCGAATTCGAGGCCGGCCTTCTCGGTGGCCACGACCAGATCCGGCCCGTTGAAGCGCTCTCCTTCGCGCGCCACCACGAACAAGGTGACGATCCGCTCCACCGGCAGATCCGCCGGACGGCGTCCCAGGTCCGAACGCGGCACCTCCCTGGCCGCGGCCGAGGCGGGCACCGGAGGCTTGGCGATGGGCGGGGTTGCCGGCGACGGGCCTTGACCCGACGGTGCACGCAGCGCATCGACGATCGAGGCAGCGGAGCCCAGCAGCCGGGACCGGGGCCTGGCCGCGGCTTGTTCGCCGGAAAGCGTGGCGCCGAGGCGTTCCAGTTCTTCGCGCAGGCCCACTTCAAGCTCGCCCTGCTCCGGAATGACCGCACGATCGGCCGCACCGACGGCGCGATCATCCAGGCTGAAGGCGGGATCATCTGCCAGGCTGGCGCCGCCCACGGTGGGTTCACGCCGCTCGTGACCGTGTCCCTCCCCGGCCGCACGCCGCTTGCCCTGCTCTTTCCTGGGCTGACCGAACAGCCAGATCAGGGCCAGCACGATCAAACCCACGATCAGCATCGGAATGCCGACGGCGGCGTTCCAGGCGAGGGCAAGCAAAGGTTGCACAGTCATCATCGGATCCTCAGGCAGCGCCTGCCAGTTTAGCCGCTTCGGCCAGGTCCACCTGCACCAGCCGCGATACGCCGGGCTCGCGCATGGTCACGCCGCACAGCTGCGTGGCCGCTTCCATGGTGGCCTTGTTGTGGCTGATGAAAATGAATTGCACCTGTTCGCTCATCTCGCTGACCAGGCTGGAGAAACGCCCTACGTTGGCCTCGTCCAGCGGCGCGTCGACTTCGTCGAGCAGGCAGAACGGCGCCGGGTTCAGGCCGAAGATGGCGAATACCAGCGCCACCGCGGTCAAGGCCTTCTCGCCGCCGGACAGCAGCGAGATATTGGACGGACGCTTGCCCGGCGGGCGCGCGATGATCGTGACCCCGGTGTTGAGCAGGTCATCGCCAGTCAGCTCCAGGTAGGCGTGGCCGCCGCCAAACAGGCGCGGAAACAGTTCCTGCACGCCGGCGTTGACCTTGTCGAACGTTTCCTTGAAACGCTGGCGAGTTTCGCGATCGATTTTCTTGATCGCGCCTTCCAGCGTCTCCAGCGCGCTGACCAGGTCAGCCAGCTGGTTGTCGAGGTAGGTCTTGCGCTCACTCTGCTCGGCGTGCTCCTGGATCGCCGCGAGGTTGACCGGCTCCAGGCGGACGATCTTCTGGCCCAGCTCACCCAGTTGGGCTCGCCACTGCTCGGCGTTGATGTCGTCGGCCAGTTCGGCCAGCAGTGTCTCCAGTTCCAGGCCGGAACCCTTGATCGCGTCGGCCAGTTGCTCGGCACGCAGGTGCAACGCCTGCGCGGCAAGGCGTTTTTCGGACAGGCTTTCGCGCAAGGCCGACAAGGCCTGTTCGGCCAGATGGCGCTGTTGTTCGAGCTTGCGGAACTGCAGGTCGCGATCCTCCAGTGCACGTCGCGCCTCGACCAGTTGCCTGTCGACCAGCAGGCGCTGGTCAAGACAGGCCTGACGCTCGGCTTCCAGTTCGGCGATGGGAGCGGTGCCGGCCGCCAGCTGCTCGCCGATTTCATTGCGGCGCGCTTCGATCTGGCGCAACTGGGTATCCATGCGGCCCAGCGCCTGCTCCAGCGAGGCCAGCGAGGAGCGTTTCGATTCCAGCGAGAGGGCCAGCGAATGCGACTGGTCGGCGGCCTCACGCGCATTCATGCGCGCTTCCTCGCGCGCCTCGAGCAACGCGCGCCGCTCGTTTTCGAGTTCGCGGCGCTGGTCTTCCTGGTCGCCCATCAGGCCGACGGATTCGTCCAGGCGCGCGCGCGCCTCGCGGGTCTGACCCTGCAATTCATCGAGCTGTCCGGCGAGGTCGGCCAGCTCGCCGCTGACTTTTTCCGCGCGCGCCCGGCTGGTCTCCAGCTTGCCACGGTGACTCTGCAACTGGCCGGCCAGCTCGGACTGGCGCCGATGTGCGTTGTACAGCTCGCGCTGGGCATCATCGCGGGCACGCTCGGTCTCGAACTTGCTGGCACGCAGTGCTTCCAGCTGTTCGGCGGACTCTTCCAGTTGCGCTTCCAGCGTGGCGATCTGCTCGCCGAGCGCTCGCAACTCCCGTTCGCGCGCGAGCACGCCGATCTGGCTGCCCTGCGCGCGGCGAATCCGTGCCCAGCCTGGTCCAAGCCACTCACCGGCTGGCGTGATCACCGACTGGTACGGCGCCAGCGCGGACAGCGACGCCACCCGCCGGTGTGCATCGTCCAGCGAGTCGGCGGTGAGCACATGGCCAAGAATCGCGATGGCGGCGGCGGGTCCGCGAGCGTGGGCAGCCAGCGTTCCGGCCGTGCTCGCGCCGCCGTCGGCGGCATCCAGCAAGGCGACATCGGCGTTCTCGACGGCTGCGAATTCTGCCGCCAGTGCGTGCGGTCCTTCCACCAGCACGCTGTCCAGGAAACCGCCCAGCGCGGTCTCCACCGCAGTTTCCCAGCCCGCTTCGACCTGCAGGGATGCACCCAGACGGCGCGCACGATCGAGCCCGAGGCGCGCCAGCCACTCGCTGGCACCACCGTCATCCTGCCCCAGTGCCGCGTGCTGCAACGCCTCCAGCGAGGCATGCCGGCCACGGGCCGTTTGCAGTTGTGAACGGGCTTCGTTCAGCGCCGATTGCAGCAGGCGCTCTTGTTCCTGCACCTTGTCGTGGCTGATCTTGTGCTGGTCGAGCAGGCTGCCGAGCGACTCGACGCGCTCCCCATGGGTTTCGTGTTCGTTGCGCAGCTGCTCGCCTGCCGCCTCCAGCGAGGACAGATCGGTGGCCTTTTGCTCGACCTCCAGCAGATCCCGCCGGCGGGCCAGGTCGATCGCCTGGCGATCCAGATAGTTGAGCTTGGTGCGCTCCACCTCGGCTGCGCGGTTGGATTCGCCTGCGTTGCGCGTGTGGCTGTCCCAACGCTGTTGCCAGTCGGTCAGCTTCGCCTCGGTGTCGCGCTGGGCCTGCGCCGTGTCGTCGTTCAGCTGTTGCAGCGCCTCGAGCCGGGGTTCGCCTTCGGCCAATGCCTGTCGCAACGATTCGGTCTGCTCGCGGTCGGCGGCAATCTGTGTCGACAGTTCGGCGTGCTGGTGTTCGCTGTCGGTGTGGGCGCGTTGCAGGCGCTCGGTACTTTCCCGGTTGTAGCGCACCTGCTGCTCGACGCGGGCGATCTCCGCGCCAACCTTGTACACGTCGGCCTGCACGGCATTCACGTGCTCGTTGGCCTCGACATGCTGCTCGCGCACGCTTTCCAGTTGCGCCTCGATTTCCCGCTGACCGGCCAGCTGCTTTTCGATCTCGACCTCGGCGGCGGACAACTCGGCGCCTTCGCCGTCGCGCTGCGCGCGCAGGCCGCGGTACTCGAGCGCACGCAGTTCGGCTTCCTTGCGGGTCTGCTCTTCCTTCAGCGCCTTCCAGCGTTCGGCGGCACGCGCCTGGCGATGGAGGTGTTCGAGTTGCTTGTCGACCTCATCGCGCACATCGCGCACGCGGTCCAGGTTCTCGCGGGTGGCCTTGATCCGGCTTTCGGTTTCCTTGCGCCGCTCCTTGTATTTCGAGATGCCCGCCGCTTCTTCCAGATGCGTGCGCAACTCCTCGGGGTGCGCCTCGATGATCTGGCTGATCATGCCCTGTTCGATGATCGAGTAGCTGCGTGGCCCCAGGCCGGTGCCGAGGAACAGGTCGGTGATGTCACGACGGCGGCAACGCGTCCCGTTGAGGTAATAGAACGACTGGCCGTCGCGCGTGACCTGGCGTTTCACCGAAATTTCGGCGTACTGGCCATATTCGCCCTGGATCGTGCCATCGGCGTTGTCAAAGATCAGTTCGACCGTGGCCTGCCCCACCGGCTTGCGCGTGTTGGAGCCGGAGAAGATCACATCGGTCAACGAATCGCCGCGCAGACGGCTGGCGGCGCTCTCGCCCATCACCCAACGGATCGCGTCGATGATGTTGGACTTGCCGCAACCGTTGGGGCCGACCACGCCGATCATGTTGCTCGACAGTTGCAGGGTGGTCGGATCCACGAAGGACTTGAATCCGGCGAGTTTGATGGTGCTCAGATGCATGCGGTCTTCAATGAATCAGCAGTGGGGCCGGGGCGACAAAGGCAAAGGCATGGTGCCCAACGCGCGCTGGCGCCGCAATGGACTTTCGGACGAGAATTTGGTTGAAAAATACAATATAAATATTTAATTTATAACATTATTTATCTTTGGCATCGATCGACAGGGCGTGAATGCCGTCGCCCATCAAGTCGTCGAGTGCCGCGTAGACCAACCGGTGTCTCTGGAGCGGCAACTGCCCGGCAAAGGCCGTGCTGACGATGTGCACGCGGAAGTGGCCCTTGCCCTCGCCGGCATGTCCGACATGGAGGTGGCCTTCATCCGTGACCTTCAGTTCCGTGGGCGCCAGGGCATCCGCCAGGCGCTGGCGAATCTGCCCGATCATCGCCTCACTCACGCTGGCAGCGCTTTGCGAAAAGGCTTGATTTGTACTTGTGCATAGACACCGGCGGCCACGTACGGGTCGGCGTCGGCCCAGGTTTGAGCGTCGGCCTGCGAGGGAAACTCCGCCAGGATCATGCTGCCGCTGAAGCCTGCCGGACCCGGGTCATCCGACTCGATGGCCGGAAATGCGCCGGCCACGAACAGCCTGCCGGCTTCGAGCAAGGCCTGCAGGCGTGCGATATGCGCCGGCCGCGCGCCCTTGCGCTTTTCCAGCGAATCGGCAACGTCAGTGGCAATGATGGCAAACCACATAGGTGGGCTCCCGGGCTTTGGACGAAACCGCAAGTTTAACCCACGCCGTCGCTCACGCGTGATGAGCGACCTCGGCCAACCGGGCCGTATCCACGCGCACGAAAATCGAATCGCCCAGCGCGGTCAGGACCTCGCCGGCGTACACCTCGCACAGCACGCGAGTCTTGCGCGCCACCTCGCCGTCGACGCGCGCCTTCAACAGCAGCGGCACATTCATTGGCGTGGGCTTGAGATATTTGACGCCGAGGCTGCCGGTGACGCAGTCGATGCGCGGCTTGCTGTCCGGCGCCCGACCCTCGGCACGGTAGTGATACGCCATCGCGGTCCAGTTGGAATGGCAGTCCACCAGCATTGCGATCAGGCCGCCATAGACCAGGCCGGGCCACCCATGGAAGTCGGCGGCGGGTGTGTGCGAGCAAACGACGTGGACGCCGTCCTCGTGCCAATGGCTCTTGATGTGCAGGCCATGTGGGTGGGCGCTGCCGCAGCCGAAGCAGACCCCATCCGGCGCCGCCAGATCCTGCAGCGCGAGGGTGCCCACGGTCAGCTCTCCGGCCGCATGTAGGGAAACAGCAGCACGTCGCGGATCGAGGTCGAACCGGTCAGCAGCATCACCAGGCGATCGATGCCGATGCCCAGGCCGCCCGTGGGCGGCAGGCCTACTTCCAGTGCCCGGATGTAGTCGGCGTCGTAATGCATGGCCTCATCATCGCCGGCGTCCAGCGCATCGACCTGGGCGCGGAAGCGGGCGGCCTGATCCTCGGGATCGTTCAGTTCGGAGAAACCATTGGCGATTTCCTTGCCGTCGATGAACAACTCGAAGCGGTCGGTCATGCCGGGATCGCTGTCACTGGCGCGCGCCAGCGGCGACACCTCCATCGGATGATCGGTGACAAAAGTGGGCTGGACCAGGATGTGCTCGACGGTGCGTTCGAAGATTTCGAGCAACAACTTGCCCCAGCCGTAACCCGGCTTGACCTGGACCCCAAGCCGCTGCGCATGGGCGGCCATGGCCTCGCGGTCACGCAATTCCTCACGCCGGATTTCGGGGTTGAGCTCGAGCACGGCATCCTCCATGCGCCAGCGGCGGAACGCCGGGCCGACATCGATGACCGTGCCCTCCGAGGCCAGTTCGGTGGTGCCGAGCACGTGCCGAGCCGTATCGCGAATCACGCTCTCGGTGAGATCCATGATCTCCTGATACGTGGCGTAGGCCTGGTACAGCTCGAGCATGGTGAATTCGGGGTTGTGCCGGGTCGATACGCCCTCGTTGCGGAAGTTGCGATTGATCTCGTAGACGCGATCGAAGCCACCCACCACCAGCCGCTTCAGGTACAACTCCGGCGCCACCCGCAGGTAGAGGTCGAGATCCAGGGCGTTGTGATGGGTCACGAACGGCTTGGCGGCGGCACCACCGGGAATGAGATGCATCATCGGCGTCTCCACTTCCATGAAGCGGCGCGTGGGCGCCTCCAGCCATTGGCGCATGTAGCCGATGATGCGCGAGCGCAGCACGAAGGTGCGGCGCGCCTCCTCGGTGACAATCAGATCGACATAGCGCTGGCGGTAGCGCTGTTCCACATCGGCCAGGCCGTGGAACTTGTCCGGCAAGGGTCGCAGGCTCTTGGTCAGCAGGCGCAACTGGTCCACGCGGACCGACAGTTCGCCGGTCTTCGTGCGCATCAACAAGCCTTCGGCGCCCACGATATCGCCTACGTCCCAACCCTTGAAGGCCTCGTAGGTCTCGCCCAGCGTGCCCTGGTGGATGAACAGCTGGATGCGGCCGGTCTGGTCCTGGATCTGCACGAAGCTGACCTTGCCCTGCCCGCGCTTGAGCATCATGCGGCCGGCGATGCTCACCCGACGCGCGGCGGCCTCGAGGGCCTCGGGCGTATGAGTTTCCTTGTCGGCGAACTCGGCCTGCAAATCGCCGGCGAAGCTGTCGACCTTGAAGTCGTTCGGGAACGCGACGCCGTGCTCGCGCAACGCTTTCAGCTTCTCGCGACGCTCGGCAATCAGCCTGTTCTCGTCGATGATCAAGGTTTCGGTCGATTCACTCATGGGACTTTCGCTGCTCCGGGCGCCCACTTTGATCGGCGGACGCCTGATTGTTTATTGCATGGTTACCCGATAACGCGTGACGGCTTCAGCCCAAGATAAAGCATCGCTCGTCAATGATCCTTGTCGAACACCTGCTTGACCGCGTGTCTGGACGCATCCCAACCCTCGCGCGCGCCATGACCGATCCCCAGGCCCGCTTTCTTCGCGCCGTGGCCGATCCCCACGCCCGCGTCCTTCGCACCGTGACCAATTTTCCTGGCCACATGCCTGGTGGCGTGCCCGACGTCACGGGCACCGTTGGCAATGCCATGACCCGCAGCCTTCGCATCGTGCCTGATGTCCTGACCGGCACTGTCCTGCCCTGCATAGGCGGTAACCGTGAGTCCTGCGAAAATCGCGCAGGCAATCAACATGCCGCAGGTTTTCCGGTTGTTCATGGGGTTTGTTCCAGGCGGTGACCGCAGGAATTCAAGGTATCCATCCTCACGCGTCGATACGTTTGGCGCCAGCTTCCAGGCCTGACTTCAAGCTGGCCTCGATGAACTCGTCGAGGTCGCCGTCGAGCACGTTCTGCGTGTCGGTGCGCTCCACACCGGTGCGCAAATCCTTGATGCGGCTCTGGTCCAGCACGTAGTTGCGGATCTGGCTGCCCCAGCCGATGTCGGATTTGGTGGCTTCCAGCGCGTCCCGTTCGGCATTGCGCTTTTGCAGTTCCAGCTCGTACAGCTTGGCCGCCAGCATCTTCATCGCGGTCTCCCGGTTCTGGTGCTGGCTGCGACCGATCTGGCAGGCGGCGACCGTATTCGTCGGGATGTGGGTGATGCGCACCGCCGATTCGGTCTTGTTGACGTGCTGGCCACCGGCACCCGATGAACGATAGACATCCACCCGCAGATCCGCCGGGTTGATCTCGATGTCAATGTCGTCATCCACTTCCGGCGACACAAACACCGAGGTGAAGCTGGTGTGGCGGCGGTTGTCGGAATCGAACGGCGACTTGCGCACCAGCCGGTGCACGCCGATCTCGGTCTTCAGCCAGCCATAGGCGTAGTCGCCCTCGACGCGGAACGTGGCCGATTTGATGCCGGCGACCTCGCCGCCGCTGACTTCCATCAACTCGGTCTTCCAGCCGCGTGACTCGCACCAGTGCAGATACATGCGCAGCAACATCTCGGCCCAGTCCTGCGCCTCGGTGCCGCCAGCGCCAGCCTGGATGTCGACGAACGCATTGGTCGCGTCCATCTTGCCGGAGAACATTCGCTGGAACTCCAGCTTGCCGACCGCGGATTCCACTGTGACGAGATCATCGATCACCGACTTCGCCGTGTCGTCGTCATTGTCGGCAATGGCCATTTCGAGCAGCTCGCCGGCGTCGGCAAGACTGGCGGTCATGCGGTCGATGCCGTGCACCACATCGTCGAGGCGCGCACGCTCGCGGCCCAGTTCCTGCGCGCGCGTGGGGTCATCCCATACCTTGGGGTTCTCCAGTTCGCGGGTTACTTCTTCCAGGCGCTCGCGCTTGGTGGGGTAGTCAAAGATACCCCCTAAGCGACTCGACCCGGTCCCGGAGGTCCGTGATCTGCGCGAGGATCGGATTGGTTTCGATCATGTGCTGTGCCGGTGAGATGACAGGCGCAGCAAAACGCCCGGGAAAGTGTTCAAGAATAGCAAACCAGTCAAGCCGGTGTGGCGTTGTGTACGCCGCGGACCGCACGGCCGGACGGATCGGCCGCGTCGGCAAACGCCGGATCCCAGGCCAGCGCCGCAGGCGAGGAGCAGGCGATGGACTTGCCACCGGGCACGGTCGCCGCGCAAGCCTCGCCCGGGAAATTCAGCTCGAAGATACGCCGGTAGAAATAGGCTTCCCTGGTTGCCGGGGTGTTCAACGGGTAACGGGCGGCCGCCGCCGCTAACTCGCGGTCGCTCACCTGCTGTTCGGCGTGCGCCTTGAGCCCGTCGATCCAGCCGTAGCCGACGCCGTCGCTGAACTGCTCCTTTTGCCGCCACAGGATCGCGTCCGGCAAGGTGCCCGCGAAAGCTTCGCGCAGCACGGCCTTTTCGATCCTCCCTTGCCCGGCCATCTTGTGACTGGCGTCCAGGCCCATCGCCACATCGATGAATTCCAGGTCCAGAAACGGCACCCGCGCCTCCACGCCCCAGGCCATCATCGCCTTGTTGGCGCGCAGGCAGTCGTAGCTGTGCAGCGCATCGAGCTTGCGCACGGTCTCTTCGTGGAAGGCCTCGGCCGACGGCGCCTTGTGGAAGTACAGATAGCCACCGAACAGCTCGTCCGAGCCTTCGCCGGAGAGCACCATCTTGATCCCCATCGCCTTGATCCGCCGCGCGAGCAGGTACATCGGCGTGGCCGCGCGGATCGTGGTGACGTCATAGGTCTCGATATGCCGGATCACCTCGGGCAGCGCATCGAGCCCTTCCCAGAAGGTGTAGACAAAGCCGTGATGGACGGTGCCCAGCGCCTCGGCGGCGACCTGCGCGGCGGCCAGGTCCGGCGAGCCCGCGAGGCCGATGGCGAAAGAGTGCAGCCGCGGCCACCACGCCTCGGTGCGATCCTCATCCTCCACCCGCTCGCGGGCAAACCGCGCGGCACAGGCGGCGACCAGCGAGGAATCGAGCCCGCCGGAGAGCAGCACGCCATACGGTACGTCGGTCATCAACTGGCGGTGCACGGCCTGCTCGAAGGCTTCGCGCAGCGCAGGCGCGGTCACGTTGTGGCCCCGCGTTGCCGCGTAGTCGCGCCAGGACCTCGTGTAGTAGCTGCGCAATTGTCCGCTGGCGCTGTCGTAGACGTGACCGGGTGGAAACGCGGCGATGTCGGCGCACAGACCCACCAGCGCCTTCATCTCCGAGGCCACGCACAGGCGCCCCTGTTCGTCGTGACCCCAGTACAGCGGGCACACGCCGATCGGATCGCGGGCAATCAGGTAGCGCCCTTCCACGCCATCCCACAACGCGAACGCAAAGATGCCGTTGAGCTGCGCCGCGAAGTCGATGCCGTGTTCCCGATACAGCGCATTGATCACCTCGCAGTCCGAGCCGGTGGTGAAGTCGTAATCCAGATCGGACGCGAGCTCGCGGTGGTTGTAGATCTCGCCGTTCACCGCGAGCGCCAGCGCACCGTCGCGCGAACGCAGCGGCTGTGCGCCGCTGGCCGGGTCGACGATGGCGAGGCGCTCGTGCACCAGAATCACCCCGGCGTCGACAAACACCCCGCTCCAGTCCGGCCCCCGATGGCGCTGGCGCTGCGACCGCTCCAGTGCCTGGCGGCGCAGGGCGACCAGGTCATCGCCGGGCTGCAGATCGAACATTCCGAAAATCGAACACATGGTTGGTTGGCCTGGTTGGTAACAGCTTTCATGAAGAGTCCGGCCAGGGATGGCCGGCTTGCTTTGCGCGAACGGATTCGCGCACAAATTACGCGTCCGGCAGGGATGGCCGGTTTTGCCGTGCGCGAACGGATTCGCGCACAAAAAAACGAAGAAGGCCCGCACTGGGCGGGCCTTCTTCGCGTCTGATTTCGACTTGCAGCTACGCGAGGGCCCGCCAACGGTTGGCGTTATGGTTCACGCGATTGGTGTTGCAGGCGGCCAGCACATGACCACGCGCGGAACGCGCGTCAAGGTTCATGGTTTTGGCGGCAACTGGATGCATGCCGTCACTTGAGCAGATTACCGCGTTCATGGCAAGTGGCTTTGAACCCCTGCCAAGCTGGCAGCTGGCGACGGTACCGTGCGGACGCTCAGGGCGCCTTGATCCAGTCGATGGCCTGGTCCAGATCCGCGCTTGCGAACAAGCTGAACTCCGCGGGGACGGCGAAGCTGAAAGCCGTGGCCGTACCGCGCAGCCAGGGCACGTCGGTGACCAGCGCCACGCGATCCCAACCGCTGAAGTGGCGCGCACCCATCTTGGCGTCATTCCACATCGCACCCGGATCAAAACCGGTGAAGTCGTCGGCGGTGACGTACAGCAGGCGCAGCTTGCGGTTCAGCGCGAACGCCGCCTCCACATCCGGCACGACGATGCTCTCGTAATCGGCGGCCGTCACCTGGCCGTGGGCGCGAAAGCCCAGCGTGCCGGCGGGTAATCCTTCGATCTGTGCGATCACGGTCTTCTCCATGCATGGCGATGCCGCCAGCTTGGAACAGCCAGCGTGAAAAACATGCAAGCTGAAGTCAGGCCGGCTCGATATGCCGCAGCAACAGACGCGGGCTTTCGCGTCCCTGCCAGTCATTGACGGTCAGCTCGTAAGCCGCGCGCAGTCGCGGTGGCGGCGGTTGGCCGTGGTACGCGTTGAACATCACGGCATCATGCAACGAGCCATCACGCGGATCACGCAATTGCAGCCGCAAGTGACTGGCACCCATCACCTTCCAGCTGGCGCACTCGAACAGGTTGTCGAACAGCGGCTCGGGAAAGGCCTGACCCCACGGCCCGGCATGCCGCAGCTGGCGGGCCAGCTCCAGCGAAGCGGCGCCCGGTGGCAGCTCGCCATCGGTGTACAGCAGCGCGTGCAGATGCTCGGGCGCGATCAGTTCGGCGGCAATGGCGTCGAAGGCCGCCGCAAACCGCGAAAAGTCCTCTGCCCGCAGTTCAAGTCCCGCTGCCATGGCGTGACCGCCGAAGCGCTGGATCAAGCCGGGCTGTCGGGCATCGATCGCTGCCAGCGCGTCGCGAATGTGGAAACCGGCGATCGAGCGCGCAGAACCACGGAGATTTTCCGGATCGTCCTCGCTGCCCGGCGCGAAGGCGATCACCGGGCGATGCAGGCGATCCTTGAGCCTGGACGCCACCAGACCGATCACGCCGGCATGCCACGAGGGCTCGTACAACACGACGCCCACCGCCTCGATATGGCTCAATCCCGCGACCATCGCCTCGGCCTCGGCCACCATCGTGGCCTGCAGTTCGCGCCGTTCGCGATTGATCGCATCGAGCCGTTCGGCATGGTGCCGAGCCTGCGCGACATCGTCGGTGAGCAGACACTCCACGCCCAGGCGCATGTCCTCCAACCGCCCCGCCGCATTCAGCCGCGGGCCCACGGCAAAGCCCAGATCGCTGGCGCACAGCGTGGCGAGGCTGCGCTTGCCTGCTTCGACCAAGGCCGTGATCCCCGCGCAGGCGCGACCGCTGCGGATGCGCTGCAGGCCGGCCTCGACCAGCACCCGGTTGTTGAAATCGAGCGGCACCAGATCCGCCACCGTGCCCAGCGCCACCAGATCAAGCAGGCAAGAAAGGTCAGGACGCCCGCTCTTATGAAAAGTGCGGCCATGGATGGCCGCTTTTTGATTCTCGCGATCAGGAGGATCGCTGGGATACATCCGCGCACGCAGGGCCAACAGCAGGTAGAACATCACGCCCACGCCGGCCAGCATCTTGCTGGGGAACGGATCGCCGGCCAGATTCGGGTTGACCATCGCGTCGCAGTCCGGCAACTGCGCGCCGGGCAAATGGTGATCGGTGACGATGACCCGGATGCCGCGCGCCTTCGCCGCCGCCACGCCGGCCACACTGGCCACGCCGTTGTCCACGGTGATGATCAACTGCGGCGTGGGTTGCAACGATTCGACCAGCGCCGGACTCAGGCCATAGCCGTGCACAAACCGATTCGGTATCGCGTAGCCCACCTTGCGTGCGCCGAGCAGGCGCAGGCCGCGCACGGCCACCGTGGTGCCGGTGGCGCCATCGCAGTCGTAGTCGCCGGCAATCACGATGCTCCAGTCCGCGCGGATGGCTTCCTGCAGCAGTGTCACCGCGACGTCGATGCCACCCAGGGTCTGCGGTGGCAGCAAGCGCGCCAGCCGGTGTTCCACGCCGGCCGGTGCCAGCACGCCGCGCGCGGCGTAGATCTGGCGCAATACCGGATGCACCGAGTCCGGCCAACCATGGGGCATTCCCTGCGCTTGGCGACGGCGCAGTTGCAGCACGCTCAATGCCCCGCTCCGCGCCAGAAGCGCCAGCGGTGCCATGGACGATGCAGCCAGCGTTCGCCGCTGCTGAACTGCAACTGCAACGGATGACGCTCGAACTGCGATTGGAGTGATGGCCACCAGGCGGAAGCAATGTCCGCCGCTGGCAGATCCTGCAGGTCGATCATCCAGCCTGGAGCCGCGCCGGCCACCGTATCCGGGGTGCGCGCGAGGTGCAAGGCGCCGGCGCGTGCCGCCAGCGCGCGCAGCAAGAGGTCGCCACTGATCACGCCATCCACGACGCTGGGCATCGGCTGCGGCAGGCGTCCGCCGCCCCACAGCCACAGGCTGTTCACCGGGGCCAGCCCGCGCTGGCGGCGTTGGGCATTCAACGGGTGCTGGTGCAGCAGGATCTGGACGTCATTGAGCAGGATGCGCCACGCGCGCCCCTGCTCGCCGCTGGGCAGGTGTTGCGCCAGGTCCTCGCCCATCGCCTGTTCCGGGGCGTCGAACTCCGGCACGTCCAGACCTGGCGGCAGTCGCACGTGCCAGTGATCTGGAGCGGATACCAGCAATTGCATGCCGGCTTCCTCGAACACCGGCAATAGCGGCTCGGCCAGTGTGTGAGCTTCATCCATGTCCAACTGCAGCTGGCCGCAGGCGAGCAGACGGGCGCCGGTCAGGTCTGGCTGCACCCAGGCTGGATCGGCCGAGAGCCAGCAGCTATCGGCCGCGTCGCCCAGCAGGAATTCGCGGGTGATCGCCGCTGCCGGCACACTTGCGTCGACGCCGGCAAAGCATTCGCCCAGCCCGCCCAGATAACCGGCCGCGCCGTCATCGAGGCGGTCGGCGCGCCGCACGTATTCAAGCAGCGGATGCGCGGGATCGAACGATTGCCGTGCCGGTAGCCACAAGCGCAGCGCTGACGCCGACCCGGTACTCATGAGGCCGCCTGCCGCTCCAGCTGTTCGGACAGTTCCAGCCATTCGGCTTCCAGGGCTTCCTGTTCACGCCGCAATTCGGCTTGACGCTGGCCCAGCCGCATCATTTCGCTGGTGGGACCATTGTAGGTGGCGGGGTCGGCCAGCTTCGCCTCGAGCTCGGCCAGTTCGGTCTCGATCGCGGCGGTGCGGTTCTCGATGCGCTTTACCCGCTGGCGCGAGGTCTTGTCCTGCTCGCGGCGCGCCGCGCCACGGCGCCGCTCCTCATCCGGCGATAGCGTGGACACGATCTTGACCGGCGCGGCTACCCCCGCCTTCGCCGCCTTCCTGCTGGCGCTGCCGCGGTTCTTGAGCCAGCGCGCATAGTCGTCCAGATCGCCGTCAAAGCTCTCCACCACCCCATCGGCGATGCGCCAGAAGCTGTCGCAAACCATGCCGAGCAAATGGCGATCATGCGAGACCAGCACCAAGGCACCGTCGAAATCGGCCAGCGCATCGGCCAGCGCCTCGCGCATGTCCAGGTCGAGATGGTTGGTCGGTTCGTCCAGCAACAGCAGGTTCGGCTTGCCCCAGGCGATCAGGGCCAGTGCCAGGCGGGCGCGCTCGCCGCCGGAGAACCCGTCCACCGACTCGAATGCGCGGTCACCGGCGAAGTTCCAGGTACCCAGGAAGTCGCGCATGGCCTGGGTGGTGGCTCCCGGCGCCACCTCCATGAGGTGATCGAGCGGGCTGGTTCCGTCGCGCAAGGCTTCCACCGTGTGCTGCGCGAAATAACCGATCTTCAGATCCTTGTGCACTTTGCGCTCGCCGCCGAGCGGCTCCAGTTCGCCGACCAGGGTCTTGACGAGGGTGGATTTGCCGGCTCCATTCGGGCCCAGCAAGCCAATGCGCTCGCCCGCCTCGATGGAGAAACGTACGTCGGCGAGCACGATATTGGCCACTTCGCCGCCTTCATCGCGCATCGAGGGGTCGGTCAGATAACCGGCCGTCACATCCTCCAGTTGCGCCATCGAGTCCGGCAACCGTTCCGGTTTGCCGAAATGGAAACTGAAAGGACGCTCGGCGCGCACCGCCTCGGTACCGGCCAGCTTCTCCAGCCGCTTCATGCGCGATTGCGCCTGTTTCGCCTTGGTCGCCTTGGCCTTGAAGCGGTCGATGAACGACTGCAGGTGGGCCCGCTCCGCCTGCTCGCGCTCGTGCGAGATCTGTTGCTGGCGCAACTGTTCGGCGCGCAGGCGCTCGAACGCACTGTAGTTGCCGGTGTACAGCCTGGCCTTGCCGTCGTCGAGATGCAGGGTATGGCTGATCACCCCGTCGAGGAACTCGCGATCGTGCGAGATGATCAGCAAGGTGCCCTGGTAGCGGCGCAGCCATTCCTCCAGCCACAGCACGGCGTCCAGGTCCAGATGGTTGGTCGGCTCGTCCAGCAGCAGCAAGTCGGACGGGCACATCAGCGCGCGCGCCAGGTTCAGCCGCCCGCGCCAGCCGCCGGAGAACTCCTGCACCGCGCGCTCGTGCGTGTCCGGGGCGAAGCCCAGTCCATGCATCAGGCGACCAGCGCGGGCGCGCCCGTCGTAGCCGTTGAGCTCCTCGATGCGCTGGTGCGCCTTCGCCATCGCTTCCATGTCGCCGCGCTCGCCGGCGCGAACCTCGTCGTTGATCGCCGCGGCCAGTTCCTCGTCGCCACCAAGCACGTAATCGATGGCCGCATCCGGCAGGGCTGGGGTTTCCTGTGCCACCGAGGCCAGCCGCAACCTGGCGGACATTTCCAGCTCGCCCGCATCGCTTTCCAGCGTGCCTTGCAATGCGGCGAACAGGCTGGATTTGCCACAGCCGTTGCGCCCGATCACGCCCAGCCGCCAACCGCTCTGGATCACCAGGTCGATGTCGGAAAGCAGCAGGCGGCTGCCGCGGCGCAAGGCGAAATGTCGAAACGAAATCATGCAGAGAACACATCCGGGCCGGGCAAACGCCTGCCCGCAGCCGCCCATGATAACGGGGATGCGGTTACTTTCGAGCGGTCGGGGATCGGGATCGCGTACGCGGTGAATGCCCAACCCATCGCAATCGACGCAGCCCGGCATGGCGTAACATGACAAGGTCTGATAAAAACGACGCCGCACGCAGCCTTGTCTGGAGAGGGGAGCCATGGTCAAGTTCACGAACAGTTTGCCGATCGTCGCCATGATGATCGCGACCGCTTTTGCCGTATCGCCAACGGCCCACGCCGTCCAGTCCACGCATGGCGACAGCCTGCTGATCCACCGCGTGCAGCAGGAACAGGGCATGAACCTGCCCCGCCGTGGGTTGAGCATGAGCCAGGTCGAAAAGACCTGGGGGGCGCCGCAGCGCAAGCTGGCACCGCGGGGCGGCGATACGGCGAAACACCCGGTGATCAATCGCTGGGACTATGCCCACTTCATCGTGTACTTCGAACACAACCACGTGATCCATTCCGTGCTGAATACGCCGGCGGGCAACAACACCGATCCTTCCGCCGTCCACTGATTCCTGCCCTTCATCGACGCGGCCCGTGGCAACGCGGGCCGCGTTTTTGCATTCCTGCATGCCAACCCTTGCGAACGCCCCACAGGCGTGCAAAATGGCAGTTATGTCCGTTCGTGGGGCTATCGCTTAAAATGAGCGGCCCGGCGCCAGTGCAGGCGCCACCGCGCACGAGAACCCCTCATGACCGACCCCTCCTGGCGCCTGCCGGCGGAATGGGAACCGCAAGCCGCGGTACTGATCGCCTGGCCGCACGCGGATACCGACTGGGCCGAGCGGCTGGCGACCGTGGAAACCACCTACGTGGCGCTGGTTGCCGCCGTGACCCGCTTCCAGCCGATGGTCGTGGTGGTGGCCAATGACGAGTTGCAGCGGCATGTCAGTGACCTGCTGAAACCGGCTCGCGTCGATCTTGCACGCGTTCGCTTCGTACGCCTGCCCTACGACGACACCTGGTTGCGCGACTCCGGCCCGGTCACGCTCAAGGCCAGTGACGGAACGTTCCAACTCACCGACTTTCGTTTCACCGGCTGGGGTGGCAAGTTCGGTGCCCGGCAGGACGACGCGCTGGTGGCCGGGCTGGCCGATGCCGGCGTCTTCGGCCAAGCCACCCGCAAGCGCATCGACTGGGCGCTGGAGGGCGGCGCGATCGAAAGCGATGGCGCCGGCACCGTACTCACGACCTGGCGCTGCCTGGCGCAGCGGCATCCTGAACAATCGCGAGAGGACATGAGTGCGATCCTGCGCGAAAGCCTGCACGCCTCGCGCATCCTGTGGCTGGACTACGGCTATCTCGAAGGCGACGACACCGACGCGCACATCGACACGCTGGCGCGGTTCGCCCCGGACGATGGCATCGTGTTCCAAGCCTGCGCTGACCCCAGTGATCCGCACCACGATGAACTGCAGCGCATGGCCACCGAACTGGCTGCGCTGCGCACCACGGATGGACGGCCTTACCAGCTCCGCCCGCTGCCGTGGCCGCAGCCCATCCTCGACCAAGGCCGCCGCCTTGCCGCCTCGTACGCGAACTATCTGGTCATCAACGGGGCCGTGCTGGTGCCCGCCTATGACGATCCGGCGGACGTAGAGGCCGCGCGCATCATCGGCCAGGCCCATCCAGGACGTGAGTTGGTTCCCATTCCTTGCCGCCCGCTGATCTGGCAGAACGGCAGCCTGCACTGCCTCACCATGCAGTTGCCCGCAGGCATCGCCTGAGGGCTGTGAAAAAATCGCCCACCGCCGAACACCTGTGCCGACGGAACAGCACGGCGGTCCACTATTCACGGATCACGGCAGGGGCTTGTTGCGGAAGGAGCGCTCGCGCACTTTCTCCTCGTTGTGATAATGCGTGTACGGTTTCAGCAGGTCGTAACGAGTGACCATGCCGATCAGGGTGCGGCCATCCGCCGCGACCACCGGGACGCGATCAAGCTTTTCCACGGCCGCCCGCACCGCCACGCTCTGGCAGCTTTCGCCGGACAAGGCGACCACCGGCTCCTTGCCCACCAACTCGGCCAGCCGGCGGCTGCCGGTGGGATCGTCCCGCAGCCACTGCGCCACGTCCTGGCGGTCGACCACGTTGAGCAGGCCGCCGTCGGCATCGACCACCGGAAACGCGCGATATTTCTGATCTGCTCCGAAGTAGCGATCGGCCAGTTCGCGCACGCTGAGATCACCTGACACGGTCAGCATGTCGGTCGTCATCACGTCCTTGACCGGGATGTGTTCGAGCCGGTCCACCGAATACTCGCGAAAGACATCGAAGCCACGGCGGGCGACCTTCTCGGTCAGGATCGAGCGCTTCATCAGGAATACGCTGACGCCGTAAGCCGTTGTGCAGGTGATCAGCAGGGCCGGCAACGCGCTGGCGTTATGGGTGAGTTCCAGCGTGAACAGGATCGAGGTGAACGGCAAGCGCATGACCCCTGCCAGAATCGCGCCCATGCCGAGTAACGGCCACAGCAGCGAGCCGTGACCGGGAAACACCAGCCCTTCCAGCGCGCCCAGGCCTGCCCCCAGCGCAAGCAACGGTGCCAGCACGCCGCCGGAGGTACCCGAGCCCAGATAGATGATCCACATCGCCGACTTGACCAGCATGAACATCAGCACGGCCATGCCGACCATCTGCCCGGTGAGCAATTTGTCGATCACGTCGTAGCCCACGCCGAGGGTCTGCGGATCGATGCAGCCACCGATGCTGACTGCCACCGCGCCGAGCAACGGCCACCACATCCAGTGCAACGGCAGCTTGTGAAAGCCATCCTCGACGCGATACACCAGCGCGGTCAGCAAGGTCGCCAGCAAGCCAGCCAGGAAACCGCACACCACCGCCATGCCAAACACCGACGGGGTGAGCGCGAACTGCACGTCGACCGGAAACAGCGCGCCCGGCCCCATCAACGACGCACGCAGGGCATCGGCCACGAAGCAGGCGATGGCCACCGGTATCGTGCTGCGCGGGCGCAGTTCGAACAGCAGCAATTCCACCGCCAGCAGGGTCGCCGCGATCGGCGTGCCGAAGGTGGCGGCCATGCCGGCACAGGCGCCGGCGACCAGCAAGGTGCGCCGTTCCATCGAAGTCAGATAGAACATCTGGCCGAACAGCGAGCCGACCGCGCCGCCAGTCACGATGATCGGCCCCTCGGCACCAAACGGCCCGCCAGTACCGATCGCGATAGCCGCCGACAGCGGTTTCAGGATGGCGACCTTCAGCATCATCTTGCTCTTGCGGAACAGGATCGCTTCCAGCGCCTCGGGGATGCCGTGGCCGCGGATGCGTTCGCTGCCGTAGCGCGCCATCAGCCCCACGATCAGGCCGCCCACCAGCGGTGCCAACACGATCGCCCAGGTCGACGCATGCCACCCCGGTGCCACGAACGCCAGCGAGAACTGCTGGCGGAAAGCCAGATTGGTCACCAGCGCGATCATCTTGTACAGCAGCAGCGCCACGAACGCCGCGGCGATGCCGATGAACACCGCCATCAGGGACAGCTTGAGGATGCTGACGCTGGGCCGGAAATCGCTTTGGCTGAGGGTGTCCTGTTTCCAGCGGTTATAGGTGCGCTGCAGAAAGTGTCCGAACCGGCTCATGCGCACTGTTCTCTCTGGTGTTCGACCCCGAAAACCGATGCCATGACGAGGCGACGGATCCCCTGCGCCAATCAGGTTAGCGGAATGGAGGACGGTTATCAGGTCATTTCTGCGCACCTGCACCGCGTGCCCGGATGGCCTGCGGCGACTTCAAAAATCCACGGATTTTGCGGGTTGGCGAGCCATTCAGGCCGTAGCCGCGCCGGCCGAGCCACCGCCGGGATGCGGACGGTTCGCTACACTAGCGCTCGACGCCACTGGCGGCAGGATTCGATGATGACCCGCAAGACCCTCAAGGTTGCCCTGTTGCAGGAGACTGACCGCGGCAGCCGCGACGCCAACCTGGACGCGATCGAGGCCGGCCTGCGCGAGGCTGCCGCGGCCGGCGCGGAACTGGTGCTGCTGCAGGAACTGCACAACGGTCCGTACTTCTGCCAACACGAGTCGGTGGATGTGTTCGATCAGGCCGAAAGCATTCCCGGCCCGGGCACGGCGCGGATCGGCAAGCTGGCGGCGGAACTGAAGCTGGTCGTGGTGGCGTCGCTGTTCGAGCGCCGTGCGGCCGGGCTGTACCACAACACGGCGGTGGTGTTCGATCGCTCGGCGGAAATCGCGGGCGTCTACCGCAAGATGCACATCCCCGACGATCCGGCGTTCTACGAAAAGTTCTACTTCACGCCCGGTGACCTGGGCTTCGAGCCAATCGACACCTCGGTCGGCCGCCTCGGCGTGCTGGTGTGCTGGGATCAGTGGTACCCGGAAGCGGCCCGGTTGATGGCGCTTGCCGGGGCCGAGCTGCTGTTCTACCCGACCGCGATCGGCTGGGATCCGACTGATGAGCAGACGGAGAAAGATCGCCAACGCGAGGCCTGGATCACGGTGCAGCGCGGCCATGCCGTGGCCAATGGCCTGCCCCTGCTCGCGTGCAACCGCACGGGCTTCGAGGCCGACCCGTCAGGCGTGGGCGCTGGCATCCAGTTCTGGGGATCGAGCTTCGTCACCGGCCCGCAAGGCGAATTCCTGGCCCAGGCCGGTACCGATGGCCGGGAACTGCTGCTGGCCGACATCGACCTGGCGCGCAGTGAACACGTGCGGCGAATCTGGCCATTCCTGCGCGACCGGCGCATCGATGCTTACGCCGATTTGCTCAAGCGCTTCCGCGATTGACCCTCGCGTTCGCTTGTTCCATGCGCTCGCCGTCCCCATCCATGGATTCTCCCCAATGATCGGCGCAGCGACCGCATGAGTGTTCCCGAAACCGAAGTCACCCCGTTGCCGGCGCTGGTCGGGCAGCCGGTCGAACACGTCCAGCGCGACGGCGTGGATTACGTGTTGCTGGGCACCGCGCACGTCTCGCGCAGCAGCATGGAAGCGGTCGAGGCACTGCTCGCGCACGAGCATTTCGACGCGGTCGCGGTGGAGCTGTGCACGGGCCGCGCGCAGGGCTTGCGCGACCCCGAGGCGTTCAAGCAGATGGACCTGTTCCAGGTCATCCGCCAGGGCAAGGCCGGCATGGTCGCCGCCAGCCTGGTGCTGTCGACCTTCCAGAAACGCCTGGCCGACCAGTCCGGCATCCTGCCGGGAGCCGAGATGAAGGCGGCGATGGATGGTGCCGACGCACGCGGACTGCCGGTCTGGCTGATCGACCGGGAGGTCGGCACCACGCTGAAGCGCGCATGGCGCAGCGTGGGCTTGTGGCAACGCTTCGGACTGCTCGGCGGCCTGCTGGCCAGCATGTTCGAACGCGAAAGCATCGCGCAGGAAGACGTCGAAAAGCTCAAGCAGAGCGATTTGCTGGAAACCGCGTTCAGCGAGTTCGCCAGCGGTTCGAAACCGCTGTACGAAAGCCTGATCGGCGAGCGCGACGCCTTCATGGCAGCGCGCCTGCGCGAGGAAGCGGCACTCGGCGCCAGCGGCAGTAGCGGCGAGCCGCGACGCGTACTGGTGGTGATTGGCGCGGGACATCTCAAGGGTCTGAGCACGCTGCTGCGTGAGCAGCAAGGCGAGCCGGCGCTGAAAGTCGCCGAACTGGCGCAGGTACCGCCGAAGGCACGCTGGCCAAAATGGCTGGCCGCCGGTCTGGTGTTGCTGGTCTTTGCCGCGATCGCCTGGGCATTCCACCGCAACGCGGCCCTCGGCACGCAAGCCTTGATGGCCTGGGTGCTGTTCACCGGCGGCTTTGCCGCACTCGGTGCGCTCGCTGCGGGTGGCCACCCGCTGAGCATTGTCGCGGCCTTCATCGCCGCGCCGATCAAGCCGTTCCGTCCGGGCATCCCTGCCGGTGGCATCAGCGCCATGGTCGAGGCCTGGGTCCGGCGCCCGCGCGTGGTTGACTTCGACAGCCTGCGCGATGACATCGTGCATTGGACCGGCTGGTGGAAAAATCGCGTCGCGCGGACCCTGCTCAATTTCATCCTGGTCAGCGTGGGCACCCTGATTGGCGAATACAGCGCCGGCATCCAGATCCTCAAGAGCCTGATCTGAACCGCGTGCTAGGATTCGCGCCGCTGCGGGCCGCGCCCGCCGCGCGCACCAACCCGAGCCTGGGTGGCGAAACTGGTATACGCAAGGGACTTAAAATCCCTCGGCCGCAAGGCCATGCGGGTTCGACCCCCGCCCCAGGCACCATTCCCGAATCGCACCCGCAAAAAAACCCGCCATTATTGGCGGGCTCTTGATTGGTCTGCTTCGCAACTGCAGTGCAATGGAGGCCTAGGTCGGAATCGAACCGGCGTACGCGGATTTGCAGTCCGCTGCATGACCACTCTGCCACCAGGCCATTGCTTGAAGCATCGCGACCCACATGATCGCAGGTTTCCCATAAAACAAAACCCCGGTGGACCGAGGCTCTGTACCGAATTCTGGAGCGGGAAACGAGACTCGAACTCGCGACCCCGACCTTGGCAAGGTCGTGCTCTACCAACTGAGCTATTCCCGCATTGGAGCCGCCAATGATAGCAGAAGCGATCCGGGGATGAATAGCCTGATCAGCCCCGGCATCGCCATCTCGACCGCCGCAAATGTTGTCTCGGCACCCGTCGGAAATGACAAGGCCCCGATCTGCTCAGGGCCTTGTGTGCAATCTGGAGCGGGAAACGAGACTCGAACTCGCGACCCCGACCTTGGCAAGGTCGTGCTCTACCAACTGAGCTATTCCCGCAACGGAGCGCGCATTCTAGTACGTGAATCGGTGTCGTCAAGTCGCCCCGGGGCACACGCGGCGATCAGCCCACGCCGCTCAGGGCGAGTCGCCTGACGCGGGTTTGCCAGGCGCGTCGCCACGCAGCATCGGCCATGCCGCCCGCAGGTAATACAGGCCGGACCAGATCGTCAGAATCCCTGCAATCACCAGCAAGCCTTCACCGATGTGATAAAGGCGCAGCGCCGCGGCTTCCTTCTCGTGCTGCACGATCAGCACCACCAGCGCCACCATCTGCATCACCGTCTTGAGCTTGCCGATCATTGCTACCTTGACGGTTGCGCTCATGCCGATTTCGGCCATCCATTCGCGCAAGGCCGAAACACTGATCTCGCGCCCGACGATGATCGCCGCCGTCACTGCCATCAGGATGCCGGGCCAGCCGCTGCTGGGATGCGACTGCACCAGCAGGAACAGCGTCACCGCCACCATCAGCTTGTCGGCAACCGGATCGAGGAAGGCCCCGAATGCCGAGGTCAGGTTCATTCGCCGGGCCAGGAAACCGTCCAGCCAGTCGGTGATCGCCGCCAGGATGAACACGATCGCGGCGGCGATGTTGTGACCATGGAACGGCAGGTAAAACACCACCACCATCACCGGCAACAAGGCAACGCGGAAAAGAGTCAGCCAAGTCGGCAAGTTGATGCGCATGATTCGTCCCGAGGATTTGTTGCAGTGCTTGTTGCCACGTTTGCTGCAGTGTCGCACGCCAGCCCATCGATTCCACGGACACCTGCGGCTTTGTCTTCAGCCGTGCAGGCTGGCATAAATTCGTTCAGCGAGCCCGCGGTCAATGCCCTTCACCTGCATCAGTTCTTCGACGCCGGCCGTTTCCACGCCCTGCATGCCGCCAAAGGCCTTGAGCAGGGCCGACCGACGACGGGCGCCGATGCCGGACACATCCTCCAGCACGCTGCGCTCGCGCGCCTTCTCGCGCCGCTTGCGATGCCCGCTGATCGCGAAGCGATGCGCCTCGTCGCGCACCGCGGCAACCAGGTGCAGCGCGGGCGACGACGAGCCGGGATGCAGGTCGCGGCCAGCGCTTCCCGCTGCAAGCCGGGCCAATACCAGGGTCTCCTCTCCCGCGCGTCGGCCCGGTCCCTTCGCCACGCCGACAACTTCGATGCCATCGACGCCGAGTTCGCGCAGCACGTCCAGGGCTTGCGCCACCTGCCCGTCGCCGCCGTCGATCAGCAGTATGTCCGGACGAGCGCCCTCGCCCTCGGCGAGCCTGCGAAAACGCCGGGTCAGTGCCTGGTGCATCGCGGCGTAGTCATCGCCGGGGGTAATGCCGGCGATGTTGAAACGGCGATAGTGGGATTTCTCCGGCCCCTCGGGCCCAAACACCACGCAGGAGGCCACGGTCAGCTCGCCCATGGTGTGGCTGATGTCGAAGCACTCGATACGGCGTGGCATGGTCGGCCAGGCCCAGCAGCTTCTGCAGGTCGTCGAAACGGGTACCCAGCGTCTGCCGGCTGGCCAGTCGGGCGGTCAACGAAGCCTGCGCGTTGCGCTCGGCCATCTGCAGGAATTGGGCGCGATCCGCGCGCACGCTGGACTTCAGTTCCACCGCGTGGCCGGCATGCTGGCTGAGCATCTCGGCGAGAATCTGCTGATCGGCCAACGCCTCGCCCAGGATCAACTCGCGCGGTACCGGTCGATCCAGATAGTACTGGGCAATGAACTGGGCCAGCACGTCGGCCGGCGCGGCATCCAGCGGCAGGCGCGGAAAGAAATCACGGGTACCCAGGCTGATCCCGTTGCGGAAAAACAGCACGCTGACGCAGGCAAGACCCGCCTCGATCCGACAGGCGATCACATCCATGTCGGCGCTGGCCCCATGCACGTGATGCTGGGCTTGCAGCTGGCGCAAGGCGGCCACCTGATCACGCAGTCTCGCCGCCCGTTCGAATTGCAGTGCCTTGCTCGCTTGCTCCATCGCCTCGGCCAGCTCATCGATTACCGCGTTGCTGCGCCCTTCCAGAAACATTTCGGCATGGCGCACGTCTTCGCGATACTCCTGCACATTGATCAGGCCCACGCAGGGCGCGCTGCAGCGGCCGATCTGATACAGCAGGCACGGTCGCGTGCGGTTGCGGAAATAGCTGTCCTCGCACTGGCGCACCTTGAACAGCTTCTGCATCAGGTTGAGGCTTTCGCGCACCGCGTAGGTGCTCGGATACGGCCCGAAATAACGGCCGGGCTTGTTGCGCGCGCCGCGATGGAAGGCCAGTCGCGGGTAATCCTCGCCACTGGACAGATAGATGTAGGGATAGCTTTTGTCGTCGCGCAGCAGGATGTTGTAGCGCGGCTTGAGCGACTTGATCAGCTGCGACTCCAGCAGCAGCGCCTCGCCCTCGGTGCGCGTCACCGTGATCTCGACCCGGGCGATCTGCGCGACCATGGCGGCAATGCGCGGTTCCATCCGCGGCTTCAGGAAATAGCTGCCGACGCGCTTCTTGAGATTGCCGGCCTTGCCCACGTACAGCAGTTCGCCGGCGGCATCGAAATGGCGATAGACGCCCGGCGAGGAAGTGAGCGTGCGGACGAAAGCCTTGCCGTCGAACGGCGACGATTGAGCGGACTGCATGCACGGCATTCTAGCGGGTGTGGATGGCGACCCGTCCGATATGGTGGCTCAGAGTGCGAGCGCAACCAACGTTCCGCGCGCTCCAGATCGGCCTCGGTGTCGATGCCCGGCGGAAACGGCTCGGGCGTCAGCCGCACCGCGATGGCATGGCCGTGTTCGAGTACCCGCAACTGTTCCAGCGATTCGGCCTGCTCCAGCGGTGTGCGCGGCAGCTGCGGTGTAGCGATGCAGGAAACCGGCGCGATAGGCATAGATGCCGATATGGCGCAGGAACGGCGTGCCCGAGGGCAACGTATCGCGATCGGCGGCAAACGCATCGCGCGCCCACGGCAGCGGCGCACGACTGAAGTACAGCGCGCGGCCGTTGGCTGCGCGCACCAGCTTCACCACGTTCGGATCAAACAACTCGTCGGCATGGACGATCGGCGTGGCCAGGGTGGCCATCGGCGCATCGTCACCAGCCAGCGCCTGCGCCACGGCACGGATGCCGGCGGCCGGTGCAAACGGTTCGTCGCCCTGCAGATTCACCACGATGCTGTCGTCGGCTCCAGCCGTAATGCAACGCACACTCGGCCAGGCGGTCGCTGCCCGAGGCATGGTCGCTGCGCGTCATGCAGATGTCGACTCCGGGCTCCCCGGCCAGTGCCGCGGCGACGCGCGGGTCGTCCACTGCCACCACGACCTGGCTGGCACCGGCCTGCAGCGCACGCCGCGCCACCCGCACGACCATCGGCACGCCACCGATCTCGCGCAGCGGCTTGCCCGGCAAGCGGGTGGAGCCGTAGCGCGCGGGAATGGCGACGATGAACGGCAGGTACGGCTGGCGACATGGTCATTCCTCGAGTGGGTCACGGAAGCGGGATGCCACGATACAACGACGGCGACGAAGCGAATCAGCCGACACCGCTGCAACGCAAAACCGCAGCCATTGGCGAGGCCGAGGAAACCGGGAAATGAGGTGGCCACGTGGCGACAGTCGTCGATCCGCACCGGCCCGCCGGCGAGCAGCCCGGCCACCGCGAAGCTCATGGCGATGCGATGATCGGTGAGCTTTCCACGCTGCCGCCCCGAAGCGTTCCGCCGTCGATGATCGCGCCATCCGGGGTTTCCTCGACGGTCACGCCCAACGTCCGCAAACCGGTCGCCATCGCGGCGAGACGGTCGGACTCCTTCACGCGCAACTCGGCGGCACCGCGAATGACCGTGCGTCCGGTCGCCGCGGCTGCGGCGACGAACAGCACCGGGAACTCGTCGATCATGTCTGGCACCAGCGCCATCGGCAGCTCGATGCCATGCAACGGCGCGTGGCGCACCCGCAGGTCGCCCACCGGCTCGCCGCCCGCATCACGCTGGCGTTCCACCACGATGTCCGCACCCATCAGGCGCAGGGCCTGCAGCAATCCGGTGCGGCGTGGATTAAGGCCTACCGCCGGCAAATGCAACTCCGAGCCCGGCACGATGCTCGCGGCGACCAGGAAGAACGCCGCCGAGGAAAAATCCGCTGGCACCTCGATATCCGTCGCACGCAGGCGCTGGCCGCCATCCAGTTGCGCGCGACCCGGTTCGAACCGGATCGGCCAGCCGAAAGCAGCCAGCATGCGTTCGGTGTAATCGCGGGTCGGATGCGGCTCGATCACTTCGGTGCTCGCCGCTGGCGTACAGACCCGCCAGCAGGATGGCGGATTTCACCTGCGCGCTCGCGATCGGCGACTCGTAGCGGATGCCGCGCAGCGCAGCGCCGCCGTGCAGTCGCAGCGGCGGCATGCCCTCGCGTGTGTCGATACGCGCACCCATCAGTTCCAGCGGATCGGTCACGCGGCGCATCGGGCGCCTGGACAACGAGGAATCGCCCACCAGCGTGCTGTCGAATGCCTGCCCGGCGAGCAAACCGGCAAGCAGCCGCATGCCGGTGCCGGCATTGCCGCAATCCATCGGCTGCGTCGCCCCGCGCAGGCCATGCAGTCCGGCGCCGTGCACGATGCGCTCGCCATCGGACGGCGCCTCGATCCGCACGCCAAGCTGGGCCAGCACCGCTGCCGTGGCGCGCGTGTCCTCTCCTTCGAGAAAGCCCCGGATCCGCGAACGTCCCTCGGCAATGGCGGCCAGCATCAGGGCCCGATGCGAAATCGACTTGTCCCCCGGAACGCGCACGTTGCCATGCAATGGCCCGGCGGCATGGCTGCTCCAGTCCCACCGTGTATTCAAGGCAACGCCACCGGATAGGATCCCAGCACGCGGATCGTCGCGGCCGATTCACCGATGTCGTGTACGGCGGCCTGCAGGGCGTCGCCATCGATATGTCCGGAGACATCGATGAAGAACGCGTACTGCCACTTGCCGGTATGCGCCGGACGCGACTCGATCCGGTTCAGGCTGATGCCATGCCGGGCGAACGGGCTGAGCACGTCGTACAACGCGCCCGGCTTGTCGTTGACGGTGATCAGCAGCGAAGTACGGTCGTTGCCGGAGGGCGGAAACAGCGAGCGACCGATCACCAGGAAACGGGTAGTGTTGTCGGCGCGATCCTCGATACCCGCGGCCACGGTCTTGAGGCCATAAATCTTGCCCGCCGTCTCACCGGCGATCGCCGCCGCATCGTCCGCGTGGCGAACCAGCCGTGCCGCCTCGGCATTGCTGCCGACTGCAATGCACTCTACGTCGGGCAGGTTGATACGCAGCCAGGTCTTGCACTGTTGCAGCGATTGCGCGTGGGCGTAGACGCGACGCACGTCTTCCGGCTTGCCGGTCACCGAATGCAGGCACTGGTGCACGCGCAGTTCGACCTCGCCGCAGATAGTGGCGTCGGCGGTAAGGAACATGTCCAGGGTGACCTGGAGCATGCCCTGCCCCGAGTTCTCCACCGGCACCACGCCAAAATCGGCGTGCCCGGCGGCAACTTCCTGGAACACCTCCTCGATGCTGCCCAGCGGCAAGCCATAGGCGGCGTGGCCGAAGTGCTTGCGCACGGCCTGCTCGCTGAACGTGCCTTCCGGCCCCAGGAAGCCGATCTTGAGCGGATCCTCCTGCGCAAGGCAGGACGACATGATCTCGCGGAACAGGCGCACCATCTCGGTATCCGACAACGGCCCCTGGTTGCGGTCCACCACCATGCGCAACACGTGCGCCTCGCGTTCCGGGCGGTAGTAGTCGATGGCGGAAAGCCCGCTCCCCTTTACCTCGGCCACGGTCCGTGCGTGCTGCGCACGTTCGGAAATCAGCTGCTGGATCTGCCGGTCGATGCTGTCGATGCGCTCGCGCATCTCGCTCAACGGGTTGTTCGGTTCATTCATGGCTTGGCCGTCCGGATGGAGGGAGTCCGTTCCACGATTTGGCATCTTGCCCGAGAAGCACGGCGAATCCGACCAGGCCTGGAGGTGATAGTCACAACCTCTCAGCCATGGCGCTGCGCAAAGTCGCGCATGAACCCGGTCAGCGCCTCGACCGCCGCCAGCGGCACAGCGTTGTAAAGCGACGCACGCATGCCGCCCACTGCCTTGTGGCCTTTCAATGCCAGCAGGCCGGCGTCTTCGGATTCACGCAGGAAAGCCGCGTCGAGCGCGCTGTCGTGCAAGGTGAACGGCACATTCATGCGCGAGCGCGCGGCGGACTCCACCGGATTGCGGTAATAGCCGCCGGAACCGTCGATGCCTCGATACAGCAACTCGGCCTTGGCGCGATTGGCAGCGGCCATCGCGGCCAGTCCCCCTTGCGCCAGCAACCATTGAAAGGTCAGGCCGGCCAGGTACCAGCCCCAGGTATTGGGCGTGTTCAACATCGAATGGGCTGCCGCGTGTTCGGCATAGCGGAAGATCCGCGCCATCGGCCGACCCGGGCGTTGCAACAAGTCGCGGCGAATGATCATCACCACCAGGCCGGCGGGGCCGATATTCTTCTGCGCACCAGCGTAGATCAACCCGAAACGGCTGATGTCCAGCGGCTGGGACAGGATGTTCGAGGACATGTCCGCGACCAGTGGCACGGCACCCGTGTCGGGGACGTCGTGGAACTCCACACCATGGATCGTCTCGTTGGGGGTGTAGTGCACGTAGGCGGCACGCGGGTCCAGTTGCCAGCTCGCGCGCGATGGCAGTCGCCGGTAATCGTCCGCCCTGGCGCTGGCGGCCACGTTGACCTTTACATACGGCGACGCCTCGTTGATCGCCTTGCTGCTCCAGTGGCCGCTGTCGATGTAGTCCGCGACATCACCTTCCGAGGCCAGGTTCATCGGGATCTGGGCGAAGTGCTGGGTAGCCCCGCCTTGCAGAAACAACACGGCATAGTCGTCCGGGATCGCCAGCAGCGCGCGCAGGTTGGCTTCGGCCTCCGCTGCCATCGCGATGAAACGCTGGCCACGATGGGACTGTTCCATCACCGAAGCGCCGCTGCCCTGCCAATCCAGCAGTTCGTCCCGGGCCCGTTCGAGGACGGCCAGCGGCAACGCCGCCGGACCGGCACTGAAGTTCCAGACTCTGCTCACGTGACTCTGCTTCCCGCCAGGAATGACGCCCGCATTATGCCGCGGCGCAGCATGCATTCGTCAACTGCGGACAACGGCGCTCAGAAACGGATCAGCAACACCAGCGCGATGGCCAAGGCCAGCACCGCCGCCGTCACGATCAGCCACCACACTTCGCCCGACGGCCCGGCGGCCGCTTCCGGCAAATCGCCTGGCGTGGGGCCGCTCTCGATACTCTCCGGCTCCGGGTCCTTGCCGGGAGCCTCCAGCACGAAGCGATGCATGGCCAGGCCAATCTGGTCGCCGCCGCGCAGCGCCACCCGCTGCTGCACGCTGACGCCATTCACGCGCAAGGGATAGCGATCTGACGGGCAAGTGGACTCCAGCAGCAGTCGGCCCTCTTCCCAGTCGACGCGCAGACCCACTTGTTCGCCCTGCGCCAAGCCAAGCGGGTAACGCCCGTCCGGGCCAAGCTTCAGGCCGTCCGACACCGGCAACAGGCGACCGGAAAGCGGACCGCCGACGCTGCGCAGGGCCACGGTGCAGCGTTCCTGTTCGGGCATCGGGCACGGCTGGCGCAAGGCCGGATCGTCGTCATCACGCAATAACATGCGACATTCGCCGATGCTCACCACGTCGCCGGCACGCAACAGTGCGCGTTCACGCACCGGTCGCGCGTTGACATAAACCCGATCGGCCGAGGGCAACACCTGGAGCACCCAGCCACGGCGATCCTGGTCGATGCGCAGATGTCGTGGCGCCGTCTGGCTGGCGGCCAGCACCAGGTCGTTGTCGGAGGCGCTGCCAATGCGCAGTTGTGCTTGCGCCCAATGAAAATCCTCACGGGCCGCATTGAGAAATTCGATGCGCATGGATGACCGGATCGGTGAATCGCGAAACTCTACCATGCGCGTGCATCGCATTAAGATAGGGCTTTGACCCGGACACCTTCATGCCCAATATCGATATCCGTCGCCCGCACCAGTTGTCCATTGCCGACGCCCGCGCGGTGGTCGACCAGGTGGCAGCCCGCATGCACGAGAAATTCGGGACGACTGGCCAATGGCGGGGGGATACCCTGGAATTTTCCCGCCCGGGCGTCAGCGGTTCGATCGCGGTCGAGAACAACGCGATCCAGGTGCAGGCGCGATTGGGCATGATGCTGGCGCCGTTGAAGGGCATGATCGAGCAGGAGATCCGGCGCAAGCTCGATGACCACTTCGTCTGAGCCGCCCGGCAGCCAGTCTTGATGATTCTTTAACCAGCCACCTGTTTCTGGCATAATCGCGGGCTTACGCAGCCATTTCGGCTGCGCGTGAAGCCCGGAATTTATGGCCAAAGACGACGTCATCGAAATGGAAGGCACGGTCCAGGAGACCCTGCCCAACACCATGTTTCGCGTGCAGCTGGAAAACGGACACGTGGTTATCGCCCATATTTCCGGACGCATGCGCAAGCACTACATCCGCATTCTCACGGGCGACAAGGTCAAGATCGAAATGACGCCGTACGACCTGAGCAAGGGACGCATCACCTACCGCATGAAGTAAGGTGGTTGGCGGCACCCCTGCGCGATGACGAGTCGGGCAAAAGAAAAGCGGCGCAGTGCGCCGCTTTTGCTTTGCCCGGACCCTGGCGGTCGTCGTACTGACTATTCAACGATGGCCGGCAGCTTGGCGGCGGCCTTGCATTCGACCTTCAACTCGCCCTCGACGACGCTCAGGCGCACCACGCCGCCATGGAGCAACTTGCCGAACAGCAGCTCGTCGGCCAGCGCGCGCTTCACTTTCTCCTGAATGACCCGTGCCATCGGCCGCGCACCCATCTTGGCGTCGAAACCATGCTCGGCCAACCAGCGGCGGGCATCGGCATCCACGTCCAGGCTCACCTTCTTTTCGGTCAGCTGGCTTTCCAGTTCGATCAGGAACTTGTCCACCACGCGCAGGACGTGTTCGAAATCCAGGGCGCCGAACTGGATGATCGCGTCCAGCCGGTTGCGGAACTCCGGGCTGAACATGCGCCGGATCACCTCCATCGCATCCGACTCGTGCTTCTGCTCGATGAAGCCCATCGTGCGACGCGACGCCATCGCGGCACCCGCGTTGGTGGTCATCACGACGATCACGTTCTTGAAGTTCGCCTCGCGGCCATTGGTGTCGGTAAGCACGCCACGGTCCATGACCTGCAACAGGATGTTGAACACATCCGGGTGCGCCTTCTCGATCTCGTCCAGCAACAGGACAGCATGCGGATGCTTGACCACCGCCTCGGTCAGCAGCCCCCCTTGGTCGAAGCCGACATATCCCGGAGGCGCACCGACCAGGCGCGACACGGAATGACCCTCCATGTACTCGGACATGTCGAAGCGGATCATCTCGATGCCGAGCTGCATCGCCAGCTGTTTGGTGACCTCGGTCTTGCCGACACCGGTCGGTCCGGCCAGCAGGAAGCAGCCGATCGGCTTGGACGGATCGGCCAGGCCCGAACGGGCCATCTTGATCGACGCGGCCAAGGCCTCGATCGCAGGATCCTGGCCGAACACCACCATCTTCAGATTGCGTTCGAGATTGCGCAGCACGTCGCGATCGGAGGCGGAAACCTGCTTTTCGGGAATCCGCGCCATCTTCGCCACGATGTATTCCACCTCGCCGACATCCACCGTGCCGGTGCGTTGATCCTCCGGCAGCAGCCGCTGGCGCGCGCCCGCTTCGTCGATCACGTCGATGGCCTTGTCCGGCAGCAGACGGTCGGGAATGTGCTTCACCGACAGGTCCACCGCGGCCTTCAGCGCGTCGTTGGTGTAGGCGACGTGGTGATGTTCCTCGAAACGCGAGCGCAGGCCCTTGAGGATCTCGATGCTGTCAGCCACCGTCGGCTCGACCACGTCGATCTTCTGGAAGCGGCGAGCCAGCGCGCGATCCTTTTCGAACACGCCGCGGTATTCCTGGAATGTGGTCGAGCCGATGCAGCGCAGCTCGCCCGATGCCAGCATCGGCTTGATCAGGTTGGACGCATCCATGGTGCCACCGGAGGCCGACCCGGCCCCGATGATGGTGTGGATCTCGTCGATGAACAGGATCGCGCCGGGTTGTTTCTTCAGCTGCGCGATCACGCTCTTCAGGCGCTTTTCAAAATCGCCCCGGTACTTGGTGCCCGCCACCAGCGCACCCAGGTCCAGCGACCAGATCGTGGCGCTCTCCAGAACCTCGGGCACCTCGCCATCGACGATGCGCTTGGCCAGGCCCTCGGCCAGCGCTGTCTTGCCTACGCCAGCCTCGCCGACGTACAGCGGGTTGTTCTTGCGCCGGCGGCACAGGACCTGGATCGTGCGCTCGATCTCGTCCGCGCGACCGATCAGCGGATCGATCTTGCCTTCCAGCGCCAGCTCGTTGAGATTGCTGGCGAACTCATGCAGCGGGTTGCCCTTGGGCTCGCCGCCCTCTTCGCCTTCGTGCTCGGTACCGGACACGCCCGCGGCCGGCTCATCGCCGATCTTGGCGATGCCGTGAGAAATGTAGTTGACCACGTCGAGTCGGGTGACTTCCTGCTGGTGCATGAAAAACACCGCGTGCGAATCCTTCTCGCCGAAGATCGCCACCAGCACGTTGGCGCCGGTGACTTCCTTGCGACCCGAAGACTGCACGTGATAGACCGCGCGCTGCAATACACGCTGGAACCCCAGCGTGGGCTGGGTGTCGCGCTCGTCGCCCGCGGGGAGCACCGGCACCGTCTCGTTGATGATGCGGGTCAGTTCGCCCGACAGGCGCGGCAGATCGGCGCCGCACGCGCGCAACGCGCCGAGCGCGGACTGGTTTTCGGTCAACGCCAGCAACAGGTGTTCAACCGTCATGAATTCATGGCGTTGTTCACGGGCCTGCTTGTAGCAATGGCCGATGGTGACTTCGAGATCCTTGCTGAACATTCGGATCGTCTCCGCTTGATCTTGTTGGACGGTCTTCAACGCCGCGATGAGCACAAAATGGGGGCGCTCAGAGCTTTTCCATAGTGCACAACAACGGGTGTTGATGCGAGCGTGAATATTCGTTGACGTGGGTCACCTTTGTTTCTGCCACTTCCCGCGTGAACACGCCGCACACGCCGCGCCCGCGGGTGTGGACGTGCAGCATGATCTGTACTGCCTGCTCCTGGTCCAGCGTGAAGAAACTGCGCAATACCTCGACCACGAAATCCATTGGTGTGAAGTCGTCGTTCAGCAGCAATACCTGGAACAGTGGAGGCCGCGCCACCTCGGGCTTGGCCGTTTCAACCGCCAGGCCGCGGCCAGTGTCCTGCTCGTCTTCGTTTTGGTGGGCCATGGTTTCGGGGTGCATGTTCTCTTCGGTTGAAGTATACGCCGCGGCAAATGCCACCCGGCACGACGTCCACCGCTACAGGTGATGGCACAATGGGCACTTTTCCAGCCCTGCTCCGCGCATGATCGCTTCCACCACGCACCCTGAAGTCTGGCGTCCGCACGTGACCGTTGCCTGCGTGGTGCCGGATCGCGGGCGCTACCTGATGGTGGAGGAAGAAGTGGCCGGCCGGCTCGTTTACAACCAGCCGGCGGGACACCTCGAGGACGGCGAGAGTCTCGCGGCGGCGGCGGTGCGCGAGACACTGGAGGAGACCGGCTGGACGGTGGCCTTGCAGCATCTGATCAACGCCCAGCAATGGCGCAGCACCGAGCACGGCGAGGCGGTGCTCCGCTTCAGTTTCGCCGCCCAGGCATTGGCTTACGATCCGGAGCGGCCGCTGGATACCGGCATCCGGCGCGCGCTGTGGCTGAGTCGCGGTGAAATCGCCGCGCTGGGCCCGCGCCTGCGCAGCCCGCTGGTATTGCCCAGCATCGATGCGTGGCTGGCCGGGCAGCGCCTGCCGCTATCCAGCCTGAATTATCTGCCGCGAGGTACCCACACGTGAAGGTCGTGGTCGGCATTTCCGGTGGAGTCGACTCGGCGGTCGCCGCTCTGCTTTTGCAACAGTCCGGGTGCGAGGTCGAAGGGCTGTTCATGCAGAATTGGGAGGAGGATGACCGCGACGGTCCGTGCAGCAGCGACGCCGACCGCAAGGACGCGGTCGCGGTATGCGGTCGACTGGGCATCCGCTTTCACGCGCGCAATTTTGCCGCCGAATACTGGGAGGGCGTGTTCGAGCATTTCCTCGCCGAATACCGCGCGGGGCGTACACCCAATCCGGATGTGCTGTGCAACCGCGAGATCAAATTCAGGACCTTTCTCGACGAGGCGCGGACCCTGGGCGCCGACAAGATCGCCACCGGTCACTACGCGCGTATCGACCAGCTCGACGGACGCTATCGCTTGCTGCGGGCGGCGGACGCGGCCAAGGACCAGAGCTACTTCCTGCACGCATTGGGACAACAGGCGCTCGGGGCCACCTTGTTTCCCCTTGGCGATCTCGACAAACCCCGCGTACGCGAGCTTGCCCGCCGTGCGGCCTTGCCGAACCATGCCAAGAAGGACTCGACCGGCATCTGCTTCATCGGCGAGCGCGATTTTCGCAGCTTCCTGTCGCAATACATCCCCGCCTGCCCCGGCGAGATGCGCACGCCCGAGGGGGCCTTGATTGGCGAGCACCAAGGCGTCATGTATTACACCTTGGGCCAGCGCAACGGACTGGGCATCGGCGGCAGGCATGGCGCCGATGGCAAGCCTTGGTTTGTGGTGGGCAAGGACGTGGCGAACCGAGTGCTGTATGTCGCCCAGGGTGGCGAGAACCATTGGCTCCATTCACGGCGGCTGCGCAGCGAGGCTCCGCACTGGATCGCGGGAGCCGCGCCGGCAGACGAGTTCCGCTGTACGGCGCGCACCCGCTACCGGCAGGCCGATCAGGCCTGCACCGTCAGCGTCGAGGCCGACGGCCTGGCGTTGCGTTTTGATGTACCGCAGCGCGCCGTCACGCCGGGCCAATCGGTGGTTCTCTACGCTGGCGAGGTATGCCTGGGCGGCGCCGTGATCATGGCCACCGATGCAGCCTTCGGCGGCCTGCTGCCGACTTTTATCGCCGATGCCCCACCCCAACTCAGGAAACCGCAAATCCGTGTTTGAAACCTTAGGCATGAACGAGGAGCGAGTGCTCGCCCTGGCGGGGCTGTTCCAGGCCTGTGCGCTGGCCCAGCAACTGGCCAACGATGGACGCTGCGACGACGCCGCCATGCAGCCCAGCGTGGCCAGCGTGTTCCGCATCGACGCGCCGTCGGTGGTGGCCGTGTTTGGAAACGTGTCGAGTCTTCGGCTGGGCTTGCGCAGCCTGGTCGCCCAACTGGACGAAAGTGAACGTGACATGTCGGTCACCCGCATGGTGGTGACGGTGATGCGACTGGAACGCAGCCTTTCCGGCCGGTCGGAGCTGCTCGAGAAGCTGCAGCAGGGCATTCTTGCGGCGCAGCGCCAGGTTGAGCACTTCGGCCCGGAATCGTCCCAGGTGTATGGCCGGCTCGCCGAATTGTACGCATCCACCCTTTCCACCCTGCGCCCGCGGGTGATGGTCAGCGGCAACCCGCAGCAACTGCAACAGCCGGCGATCGTGGAAAAAGTGCGCGCGAGCCTGCTGGCCGCGGTACGCGCGGCGGTGTTGTGGCGGCAGATCGGCGGGCGCCAGTGGCAGCTGCTGATATACCGGCGCCAATGCAGCATGCTGGCGCGCGGCCTGCTGACCGGCGCCACCCTGGACCATCGCTGACACCCATTCCGGTTGAACGGCCTGACAGGAACATGAACCACCCGGCGTTGTCCGGGTGGTTCGTGTCAGGACGTCGAGTCTTCCGCCGCGGGAGACTCCGCCGCATCCGGGCCCGGCTCGCCATTCGGCGCCTGGCCAGCGGGCGCTTCGGCTTCCTCGCCGTTGTCTTCTTCGGCCTCCAGCCGCATCACGCTGACCAGGACCTCGTCGGCCGGCAGCTTGATCAGCGTGACGCCCTGGGTATTGCGACCCAGCTGCGAGACTTCCGCGACGCGGGTGCGCACCAGCGTGCCCTGGTTGGAGATCAGCATCAGCTCGTGCGCCTCGGTGACCTGCACCGCACCGACCAGCGCGCCGTTGCGCTCGGAACACTGGATGCCGATCACGCCCTGGGTACCGCGTCCCTTCTTGGTGAACTCGGCCAGCTCGGTGCGCTTGCCGTAGCCGCGTGCGGTGGCGGTGAGGATATCCCCGCCAGCAGCCGCGCCCTCGTTCGCCACGATCAGCGAAACCACCTCGGCGCCCTTCAGCAACGTCATGCCGCGCACGCCGGCGGCAGTCCGGCCCATCGAGCGCACGGTGTTCTCGTCGAAACGGTTGACCTTGCCGTTGGACGCAAACAGCAGGATGTCGCTGTTGCCGTCGGTGAGCTCCACGTTGACCAGCGCATCGCCGTCATGCAGCTTGATCGCCTGCTTGCCCCGCTGCAGCTGGAACGCAAACTCGGTCAACGGCGTTTTCTTGACCGTGCCGTGCCGCGTGGCGAAGAACACGTAACGATCCTCGGCGTACTCGCGGATCGGCAATACCGCCTGCACCTGCTCGTCGGCGCCCAGCGGCAGCAGGTTGATGATCGGCTTGCCACGCGCGCCGGGACCGGCTTCCGGAATCTGGTAGACCTTGAGCCAGTAGACGCGACCGGTGCTGGTGAAGGTGAGCAGGGTGTCATGGGTGTTGACTACCCACAGCTGCTCGACCACATCCTCGTCTTTCAGCGCGGAGGCCGAGCGGCCCTTGCCGCCACGACGCTGCGAACGATAGGTGCTCGCCGGCTGGCGCTTGATGTAACCGGTGTGCGACAGCGTGACCACCATGTCTTCCGGCGCGATCAGGTCGAGTACGTTGAGGTCTTCCTGTGAATGCTGGATGTCGGTGCGGCGGGCGTCGCCGAACTCGGCCTTGATCGCTTCGAGTTCCTCGCGGATGACCTCCAGCAGACGGTCGGGATTTTCCAGGATCTCGATCAGGCCACGGATCGCCTCGAGGATCTGGCGGTACTCGTCGGAAAGCTTTTCCTGCTCCAGTCCGGTCAGGCGGTTCAGGCGCATCGCCAGGATTTCCAGCGCCTGCGTTTCCGACAGCTGGTAGCCGTCGTCCTTCAGACCATCACGCGGATCCATGTCTTCCGGCCGCGACGCGTCCGCACCGGTGGCAGACAAGCAGCGCACGCACCAGGCCCGCATCCCAACGCCGCGAGACCATGCGCTCGCGCGCTTCAGCAGGCGATGCCGAGGTCTTGATCAGCTCGATCATCTCGTCGATATTGGCCAGCGCCACGGTGAGGCCTTCGAGGATATGCGCGCGGGCACGTGCCTTGCGCAGCTCGAAGATGGTGCGGCGGGTGACGACCTCGCGCCGATGCCGGATGAACGCCTCGAGGATGTCCTTGAGGTTCAGCAGTTTCGGCTGGCCATCCAGCAAGGCCACCATGTTGATGCCGAACGTCACCTGCAGCTGGGTCTGCTGGAACAGGTTGTTCAGCACCACGTCGCCCATTGCATCCCGGCGGATCTCGATGACGACGCGCATGCCGTCCTTGTCCGACTCGTCGCGCAGTTCGCTGATGCCTTCGAGCTTCTTTTCCTTGACCAGCTCGGCGATCTTCTCGATCAGCCGCGCCTTGTTCACCTGGTAGGGCAGCTCGTGGACGATGATGGTTTCGCGGCCGTTCGATTCGGTCTCGACCTCGGCCTTCGCGCGTACCAGAATGCGCCCGCGTCCGGTGCGGTACGCCTCGATGATGCCGGACGAGCCGTTGATGATGCCGTGGGTCGGGAAATCCGGACCGGGGATGTAATGCATCAACTCGTCGATCGAGAGCGCTGGCTCGTCGATCAACGCGATGGTCGCCGCGACCACCTCGTTGAGGTTGTGCGGCGGAATATTGGTGGCCATGCCCACCGCAATGCCGGCCGAACCATTGATCAGAAGGTTGGCATGCGCGATGGCAACACCAGCGGTTCGCGCTCGCTCTCGTCGTAGTTGAAGCCGAAGTCGACGGTGTCCTTGTCGATGTCGGCGAGCAGCTCGTGGGTGAGCTTGGACATGCGCACTTCGGTGTAACGCATCGCGGCGGCGTTGTCGCCATCCACCGAACCGAAGTTGCCCTGGCCGTCGACCAGCATGTAGCGCAGCGAGAACGGTTGTGCCATGCGCACGATCGCGTCGTACACGGATTGATCCCCGTGCGGGTGATATTTACCGATGACGTCACCGACCACGCGGGCGGATTTCTTGTACGGCTTGTTCCACACGTTGCCCAGTTCATTCATCGCAAAGAGCACACGGCGATGCACGGGTTTCAGGCCATCACGAACATCCGGCAGAGCGCGACCGATGATCACGCTCATGGCGTAATCGAGGTAACTCTGGCGCATCTCGTCTTCGATGTTGACGCGAATGATTTCGTTGGCGTTTTCTGCCATGTAACGGCTTCCCTGTGGACAAAAAAGAGGACGCTGGCGCCGCGTCTCAAGCGCACACGCGAGCGACCGGACACAACCGCCGAATCATATCACGAATGGCTGCAAAAAGACAGGATTTAGTCTTTAACAATCAATCACTTGCGACGTCACTTCGACATGCGTGGAAAGCCACCCGCGCGCGGTCGAAAAGCGGGCCGTCCGCGCCACCTTCAGCCCGCAGCTGCGGCCGGTGCCGACCACCGCTGGCTGCGGTAAAAGCCGAACCCCGGCGTGGGAAACTGACCAGCCTCGGTGCGATACCGGCGTCCATGACCGTGCCCCGAACCAGCGATGGCGACCAGTTTGATTCGCGGGTAGCATCAGCGCCCGAACATGGCCTGCATCGCCGCGCTGCCGGGACGCTCGATCACACCACGTTCGGTGACAATCGCGTCGACCAGTTCGGCGGGCGCGACGTCGAACACGGGATTCCACGCCCGTGCACCTTCGACGACCGTGCGCCGGCCCGCCGTGGACAGCAGCTCGGCCGGGTCGCGCAGTTCGATCTCGATTTCCTCGCCGTTGGCGGTCGCCATGTCGACCGTGGACGAGGGCGCCACCACCATGAACTTCACGCCGTGGTATTTCGCCACGATCGCCAGTTGATAGGTGCCGATCTTGTTCGCGGTATCGCCGTTCGCCGCAATCCGGTCTGCGCCCACGATGACCCACTGCACCGCGCCGGATTTCATCAGGTGCGCGGCGGCCGAGTCGGCGATCAGCTCGGCCGGGATGCCGTCACGCATCAACTCCCACATGGTCAGCCGCGCACCTTGCTGCCAGGGTCGGGTTTCGCCGGCGTAAACCCGGACGATCCGCCCTGCCGCGACGCCCGCGCGGATCACCCCGAGCGCGGTGCCGTAGCCGGCCGTGGCCAGTGACCCGGTGTTGCAATGGGTCAGCACGCCTGAGCCGGCGCCGATCAGGGACGCACCGAGTTCACCCATGCGCCGGTTGGCCGCCAGATCCTCATCCTGGATCGCCTGCGCTTCGCGCACGAGCGCCTCGGCGTTGGCACCGGCAGCGATGCGCTTTTTCATCCGGTCCAGCGCCCACATCAGGTTCACCGCCGTGGGGCGCGCACCGCGCAAGCTCGCAAGCACCGGTTCCAGCGCTGCGCCCTGGCGCGCTGCCATCGCCACGCCCCAGGCGGCAGCGATGCCGATCGCCGGTGCGCCGCGTACGACCAGGTCGCGGATCGCGCTTGTCACCTGCGCTGCATCCCGGCATTCGATCCAGCATTCCTCACCTGGCAGCAGCCGCTGGTCGAGCAGGCGCAAATGATCGCCCTGCCATTGCACGGCGCGAATGGAATCGTGGTCTGGAGATGGTGTTGTGCGAGTCATCCGCCCATTTTAGGGGAGCGGCGCTGTTTTGGGGCGAGGGAGGAGAGACGAGGGACGAGAGGCAGGAGAGCTGGAGGATTGGATGCATCACCGACGCTATTTCGCCGCTCTCATCGCGGAGCTTGACGGAGTGAACCTGTTTGCCGAGGAACGGCTTCCTCCGTGCGCCCCTCCCCCACTCAACGACGTTGCCGCAACCACTGGTGAATCGCCGGTGGCACTTCGCGTTGCGCGCGGCCGGAGACGTAGATGCCGATATGGCCACCCTTGAAGGCAAGCTCGGTGTAGTCGGTGGTGCCGACGTGCCGGCCCAGCGCGCGCGAGGCGTTCGGCGGCACCAGGTGATCCTGCTCGGCGAAGATGTTCAGCACCGGCTGGGTGATCATCCCCAGATCGACCTCCCGGCCACCGATCTCCAGGGTGCCCTTGATCAGCTTGTTGCCCTGGTAGAAGTCCTTGATGAACTGGCGGAACGCCTCGCCGGCCTGGTCCGGCGAGTCGAAAATCCAGCGCTCCATGCGCAGGAAGTTCTCCAGCTCGGTGGGGTTGTCGAGGATGTCGACCATGCCGATGTATTTCTGCTGGTTCAGCCGGATCGGCTTGAGCGTCAGGTAGACGTAATTCATCAACCCGGCCGGGATGTTGCCCATCGTGTCGACGAACAAATCCACGTCCATGTTGCGACACCAGTTCGACAACATGTTGTCCGGCGTGTGGAAATCCACCGGCGTGACCATGGTGATCAGGTTCCTGACCTTGTCCGGGTGCAACGCGGTATAGCACAGCGAAAACGCGCCGCCCTGGCAGATGCCGAGCAGGTTGATTGCCTCCAGATCGTGGCGCGCACGCACCGCGTCGACGCAGCGATCAAGGTAGCCGTTGATGTAATCGTCAAGGGTCAACCAGCGATCGGCGCCATCGGGATAACCCCAGTCGATCAGGTAGACATCCTCACCCTGTTCCAGCAGGTTGCGCACCATCGAGCGGTCCGCCTGCAGATCGGTCATCCACACCGTGTTGACCAGCGCGTAGACGATCAGCAAGGGCGTCTTCGAGGCGATCTTGGCCGTGCCGGTGAAGTGCCAGACCTTGAGTTTGTCCTCGCTGTAGACCAGTTCGCGCGGCGTGTTCGCATACTCGGGCTCGCGCATGCCGCGCAGATGGTCCATGCCGGCGGCCAGCTTGCGCTGGAACGTGGCCATGTCGCCAAGGATGCGGGTCGGGTCGATGCGCAATGGTGTGTACATGACGTCTCCTTACTTGCGCTTGCGCGGACTGGTGCGCGCGGCCGATTTGGCACGGGATGCGGGCGTGGTCTTGCCGGAAGCAGTCTTCCGCGCCGGCCTGGAGGGTGGCTTGACTACAGCTTTCTTCGTCGCCGCAACGCGTGGCCTGGCCTTCGCCCTGGCGGATGTTGTCTTCTTCGCCGCGACCCGTGGCGCCGGGTCGCTGGCCATCTCGCGCTTGAGCGCTGCCAGCTCGCGGCGCAGGGCCTGCAGTCGTTCGCCCAGACTCGATACTTCGCTGCGGGTCGGCACACCCAGCTGCCGGCACATCTGCTCGGTCTGCTGCTGCTGCATTTGCCGCGCACGCATCTGCGTGTTGACCATCTCGCCGTACACCTGGCGGAACTCGTCCGACAACGCGATTTCGGCATAGGCCTCTTCGGCGGAGTCGACCCACAAATCGTACAAAGCCTTCAGCGATTCGATCTGGCGACCCGGCTCGGCATGCTCGGACAACTTGTTCTGCAAGCGCTCCATCCCCTGCGCGTTGGCACGCTGGATCAGCGCCTGATACCGCGCGGACGCCTGCAACGATGCGAGCACGGCTTCCGCCATGGCCTGCTGCTGCATCTGCTGTTCACGATTCATGCCGAACGCGGGCGTCGGTCCGTGCGTCTTGAGCAGATCACCGAAGCCGCCGTGTTGTGCCGCCTGCATCCACGCCTGCCACTGCTGCGCGAAGCCTTGTGCAGCCGCGCTGTCGATGCCGCCAAAGGCCTGCGCGAACGGCTGGCTGGCGCCGCCAAACAACTGCTGCACCTGCTGGCGCCAATCTCCCGGTTGCGCCGCCGCGCCGTCGGCAGCAATGCCCTGCATCCAGTCGAAATAGCCCTTCAGGCCCGCCAGCGTGCGCTCAAGCGTGTCACTGCCGGAAGCGGGCGCCGCCGGCGGCGTGAAAAACGGATTCGCCGCCGCCTGTGGTTGCAGCTGGCGCACCCAGGCATCCCAAGATTGCTGGCCGAGCGCCTGGTAGTTCCTCATGAAATCGGTCTTCATGAAATCCGGTTGCAGAAAATCGCTCATCGGATCAGCCATGCGCGCTTCCTCATCTGTCGTTGCCGACATCGTAGCAAAAGCGTTCCGTCAGGAATGTTCGGGAGGAAGCGTCACTTGATCCCGATCGCCCCGTTCGGCAGCGCCACGGCCAAGGCGACACCGGCATCCACGCCTCCGGCCGCGCTGGTTCGCCCCGACCTGCTTCGGCACGCCTGCAGGCGGCGCACAGCAGCGGCAACCCGGTGCTGCTGCACGTGGACCATGCCGCGGGCCACGGTTTCGGATCATTGATGATGGACCAGCGGCTCGTGCAGACCGCGGACATGGCCGGTTTCGCAATGCGGCAAACCGGCGACCTGGATTCCCGGTCGGAAAAGATCGCCAAACACTGAAAGCGTGCAGACGCTCGACACGAAAACGCCGGGCCAATGGCCCGGCGTTCGTTGTCACCATGCCGATTACGCTCAGCTGGCAGTCGTGCCAGCGCGCTCTTCCGCGGTGACCGCCTTCATCGACAGGCGAATGCGACCCTGCTTGTCGACCTCCAGCACCTTGACCTTGACGATGTCGCCTTCCTTGAGCTTGTCGGAAACCTTCTCGACGCGCTCGTCGGAAATCTGCGACACATGCACCAGACCATCCTTGCCCGGCATGATCGTGACGAACGCACCAAAGTCCATCAACTTGGCGACCCGTCCCTCGTAGATGCGACCCGGCTCGACGTCGGAAGTGATCTGCTCGATGCGCTTCTTCGCCGCTTCACCCGCCTCGCGATTGACCGAGCCGATGATGATGGTGCCGTCATCGTTGATGTCGATCGTGGTGCCGGTTTCTTCGGTGATCGAACGGATCGTGGCGCCACCCTTGCCGATCACTTCGCGGATCTTGTCCGGATGGATCTTGATGGTGATCAGACGCGGGGCGAACTCGCTCATCTCGGTGCGCGCTTCGGTGAGCGCCTTGCCCATCTCGCCGAGAATATGCAGGCGACCACGCTTGGCCTGGGCCAGCGCCACCTTCATGATCTCCTCGGTGATACCGTCGATCTTGATGTCCATCTGCAGCGCGGAAATGCCTTCGGAACTGCCGGCGACCTTGAAATCCATGTCGCCGAGGTGATCCTCGTCGCCCAGGATGTCGGAGAGCACGACGAAGTCGTTGCCTTCCTTGACCAGGCCCATCGCGATACCGGCCACTGGTGCCTTCAGCGGGATGCCCGCATCCATCATGGCCAGCGAGGAACCGCACACCGAGGCCATCGACGAGGAACCGTTGGACTCGGTGATTTCCGAGACCACGCGCACCACATACGGGAATTCCTCGATGCTCGGCTTGACCGCCTGCACGCCGCGCTTGGCCAGACGACCGTGACCGATCTCGCGACGCTTCGGCGCACCGAAACGACCGGCCTCACCCACCGAGAACGGGGGAAAGTTGTAATGGAACAGGAACGGATCCTTCGATTCGCCGCCCGGCGCGTCGATGATCTGCGCATCCCGCGTGGTGCCCAGGGTGATCACGACCAGCGCCTGCGTCTCGCCGCGGGTGAACAAGGCCGAACCATGGGTGCGTGGCAGCACACCGACGCGGGCGGTGATCGCACGCACGTCATCGAGCTGACGACCATCGATGCGCACCTTCGTCTTCAGCACGCTGTCGCGCACGGTGTGGTATTCGAGTTCCTCGAACTCCTTGGCCATCGCGGCGGCGGCCCAGCCCTTCGTCTCGGCCTGCGGCTTGAGACTGCCGAGCACGTCGGCCTTGATCGCGGCGATCGCATCGCGGCGCTCCAGCTTGTCACGCACCTGGAACGCCTCGGCCAGCTGATTGCCCACCGCGCCCTTGACCGCGGCGACCAGCGATTCATCACGAGCCGGCGCCTTCCAATCCCACGAGGGCTTGCCGGCTTCGGCGGCGAGTTCGGCGATCGCGCGGATCGCGACCTGCATCTGCTGGTGACCGAACATCACCGCGCCGAGCATCACGTCCTCGGACAGCAACTTCGCTTCGGATTCCACCATCAGCACCGCGCCGGCGGTGCCGGCGACGACCAGGTCCAGGTCGGAGGTCTTCAATTCCGTGGCGGTCGGGTTCAGCAGGTACTGCCCATTCGCGTAACCCACGCGCGCAGCGCCGATCGGACCCTTGAACGGGATGCCGGCCAGGCTCAGCGCGGCCGAGGCGCCGAGCAGGGCCACGATGTCGCCATCCACTTCCGGGTTCAGCGAGACGACTTGGGCGATGACCTGCACTTCGTTCTTGAAGTCGTCCGGGAACAGCGGACGCACCGGGCGATCGATCAGGCGCGAAGTCAGCGTCTCCTTCTCGGTCGGACGGCCTTCGCGCTTGAAGAAGCCGCCGGGGATGCGGCCGGCGGAATAGAACTTCTCCACATAGTCGACGGTGAGCGGGAAGAAATCCTGGCCTTCCTTCTGCCGGGTCGCGGCCACCGCGGTGACCAGCACCACCGTGCCGCCCATGCTGGCCATGACCGCACCGGATGCCTGGCGGGCAATTTCGCCCGTCTCCAGCGTGACTTCGTGATTACCGTACTGGAATGACTTGGTTACTTTTGCCACGTGCGTATCCCCGCATTTGGAGCGTTCACGGATGAACGCCAGGACCGATTGAGAGTGCAGCCAGGAGTGACTGCTTCTTGATTCATGCGTTCATGGATGAACGCATGGTTCATCCACGCGAGAATCGATCAGCGACGCAGGCCGAGACGCTCGATCAGGGTCTGGTAGCGCGCGAGATCGCGATCCTTCAGGTAGCTGAGCAGGCGCTTGCGCTGGTTGACCAGCTTCAGCAAGCCACGGCGGGAATGGTGATCCTGCTTGTGGTCCTTGAAATGGCCGGTGAGGTGGTCGATACGGGCGGACAGCAGCGCCACCTGGACTTCGGTCGAACCGGTGTCGTTCGGCACGCGGCCGAAATCAGCAATGATCTTGCCGGTCTGTTCTGCGGTAAGGGACATGTTTATACGTTTCCTTGGAAGGCGATGCGAAGCTTGTGCTTGCATCATCGCGATGGCGCAAGCACAAGCTTCGCCTAGTGGGGTGAAAGCGTTGAAATAACTTGTCTATTCTACTGATGCGAGTGGTGTGACAACAAGTGCAGGAGGCTTCTTTCAGGCAAATCATGCAGTCGGCGGAAGGTTGAAGCCGCGCAGGACGCGCGCGCGACGCTCGTCGTTCAGTTCGAGCAGGGCCAGCAACACGCCATCACTGGAGAATGCGGCGCAGCGGCCTGTGGCGGCGGACAGGGCGAGCTGGATTGGCTGGCCACGTGAAATCGCCATGGCTTGCGCCTCGTCCAGCGTCACCCACGGCACGTCGGACAAGCCGGCCGACACCGGCAGCAGATGTGCCAGCAAGGCCTCGTCGCCTTGTTCGGCCGCCTGCTCGAGTTCGGCAAGCGTCACCATTCGTGGTTCGCGAAACGGCTCGACCCAGGTACGGCGCAGCGCACTCAGATGCGCGCCGCAGCCCAGCGTTTCGCCCAGGTCCACGGCCAATGAACGGACATAAGTACCGGAGCCGCACTCGACCAGAAGTCGCAGGGTGTCGCCATCGCGCCCGAGCAGGTCCAGCCGGTGCACCTCCACATCGCGTGCCGGTCGCTCGACGGATTCACCCCGGCGCGCCTTCACATACAGCCTTTCACCGTCCTGCTTCAGGGCCGAATACATGGGCGGCACTTGCCGGATCGATCCTCGCAGCAACGCCAGCGCCGCCTCGATCTGGGCGGCACCGAGCTCCGGGACGACTTGCTGCAAGACGACCTCGCCCTCGCAATCACCGCTGTCCGTGGTGACTCCCAGGCGGCAATCAGCAAGATAGGCCTTGCGCGAGCCCAGCAGGGTTCCGGCCAGCTTGGTGGCCTCACCGAAACACAAAGGGAGCAAGCCGGTAGCGAGCGGATCGAGCGCACCGGCGTGGCCGCCCTTGGCCGCGCGCAGCAGGCGACGCACGGCTTGCAACGCCTGGTTCGAGCTCAGGCCCAGCGGCTTGTCCAGCAGGACGATGCCGTGCAGGTCGCGATAGTGGCGACGCGGTGATCTCTTCATCCGTTCAGCAACAAACACGCCCGGTTCAGCCCTGCCCTTCGCCATCGGTCGGCTTCAGGTCGCGCGCCTGCTCGCGCAACAGCGATTCGATGCGCTCGCCCTTGTCGACCGAGTCGTCGTACTTGAACTTCAGTTCGGGCACCCGCCGCATGCGCATGCCACTGTGCGCGAGGGAATGACGGATTTCGTGGCTGATCTGGTTCAATGCCTTCACCGCCGGCAGCCCCTGCCCGGCTACCAGCGCGGTCACCCACACCGTCGCCCAGTCCAGGTCGCGGGTGATTTCGACATCCGACACGCTGACCGAGGGAAGCCCATGGTCGCGTACCGCCGCATGCACCAGCAGGCCGAGCTCACGACGGAGTTCGGCGCCGATGCGGTCGGTTCGTTTGAAGTCGCGGGAGGGCATGGGGTCGGAGCCAGTGGAGAACGGGGAATGGGGAACGGGAAATGAGGAGCGAATCAGGAATCGAGGAACGTGAACCGGGGAACAAGGGAAGCCATGATGCTCTCGTTCCCCGCTCCCCGTTCCCCGTTCCCGCTTTTTTTCCTTACAGCGTCCGAGCCACCTCGGTGCGTTCGAAGCATTCGATCTGGTCGCCGACCTTGACGTCGTTGTACTGCTTGACGGCGATACCGCATTCCATGCCGCTGCGCACTTCGTCGACGAGTTCCTTGAAGCGACGCAGCGATTCCAGTTCGCCCTCGAAGACCACCACGTTGTCGCGCAACACGCGAATCGGTTTGCTGCGCTTGACCTGGCCTTCGGTGACCATGCAGCCAGCCACGGCACCGAACTTGGAGCTGCGGAACACGTCGCGCACCTCGGCAATGCCGATGATCTCTTCGCGTACTTCCATGCCCAGCAGCCCGGTTGCCGCCTGGGTCACCTGATCGATCACGTCATAGATGATCGAGAAGTAACGCACGTCCAGGCCATTCGTCTCGATCACCTTGCGTGCCGACGCGTCGGCGCGCACGTTGAAGCCGATGACCAAGGCTTTGGAAGCCGCGGCCAGGGTGGCATCGGACTCATTGATGCCGCCCACGCCCGAAGACACCACGTTGACCCGTACCCGCTCGTTGCCGATCTGGGTCAACGATTCACTCAGTGCTTCGACCGAGCCCTGCACGTCGCCCTTGATCAGGATGTTGAGCGTCTGCTGTTCCTCGCCCTGGCCCATCTTCGCGATGATGTCCTCGAGCCGGTTGCTCTTGCTGACCATCCGCGTCTCGCGGCGCTTGAGTTCGCGCTCCTGCGCCACTTCGCGGGCGAGCCGCTCGTCCTCGACGCAGACAAAGTCGTCACCGGTTTCCGGTACACCGGACAAGCCCAGCACCTGCACCGGAATCGACGGGCCGGCCTCATCCACCTGCTGGCCGGACTGGTCGATCAACGCCCGCATGCGTCCGTATTCGATGCCGCAAACGACGAAATCGCCCTTTTTCAGCGTGCCTTGCTGTACCAGCACGGTCGCCACCGGGCCGCGACCGCGATCCAGGCTCGACTCGATCACCACGCCGGAGGCACGGCCATCGGCCACGGCCTTCAGCTCCATCACTTCGGCCTGAATCGAGACGGCATCGAGGAGATCCTCAACGCCCATGCCGGTCTTGGCCGATACCGGCACGAACTGCACGTCGCCGCCCCAGTCTTCCGGCACCACTTCGTGCGCCACCAGGCCCTGTTTCACGTTGTCGGGATTGGCGCCGTCCTTGTCCATCTTGTTGATGGCCACGATCATCGGCACGTTGGCCGCGCGGGCATGCTTGACCGCTTCGATCGTCTGCGGCTTCACGCCGTCGTCCGCCGCCACCACCAGGATCACGATATCGGTCGACTGCGCGCCACGGGCACGCATCGATGTGAAGGCCGCGTGTCCGGGAGTATCCAGGAACGTGATCTGGCCCCGGGACGTTTTCACGTGATAGGCACCGATATGCTGGGTAATGCCACCGGCTTCGCCGGAGGCCACCTTGGTGCGCCGGATGTAATCCAGCAGCGAGGTCTTGCCGTGGTCGACATGGCCCATGATCGTCACGACTGGGGGACGGGCCACCTTCTCGCCCTCCAGCTCGGCGCTCTGGGTGCGTGCCGCCAGCGTTTCCTCGGCATTGTTCTGGGTGTCGGCCACCGGCGTGTGGCCGAGTTCCTCGATCACCAGCACCGCCGTGTCGTGGTCGATGGTCTGGTTGATGGTTGCCATTACGCCCATCTTGAACAACGACTTGACCACCTCCGAACCCTTGACCGCCATCTTCTGCGCAAGATCGGCGACCACGTTGGTCTCGCCCACCACGACCTCGCGCACCACCGGCGCCGTGGGCCGCGAGAACCCGTGGGTTGCGCCGGACACGCCGCTGCCGCGGGCCACCACCTCGCGTGCGCCGCGCTTGCCCTTGCTGCGCTTGCTGCTGGAGGAACGACGCGCGCGGTCGGCCTCGCTGAGGTGCATCTGGCCACCGGCGAAGCGTTTGCTGCCGTCACGCTCGTGCTTGCTGCCGGCGTCTTCATTGCGGTCGCGAGCGTGCCGCGCCTTGCCGCGTGAGGTGTCGTCGCTGACTGGCGCCGGCGCTGTCGTCGGCGCCGCTGGTGTGGCAACCGGCTTGACCAGCTTTTCACGCTTGCGTGGCTCCTGCACGCGCGGCAGGATCATGCCCAGCTCGCTTTGATCGATACGCCGCACGCCGCCGGCTTCGTCGTCGCCAGCATCCGCGGCAACGGCATCATCCACGCCATGGGCCTCGGCGGTCGGCACGACGGCCTCCGCCGCGCTCTTGCCCTGGATGGCAGCCGCGGCTTCGGCCTGTTGCAGATCCGCCTGGTGCTGCTGTTCGTCGAGATCACGCTGCCTGGCCTCCTGTTCCCGGCGGCCCGCAGCCTCGTGTCGATCGTGTTCTTCGCGTTCGCGCTGCTGTTTTGATTCCTGCAGCTTGCGCACGGCGTCCTCGCGCTCGGGCTCGGCGCTGGCTTCTTCGGCGATCACGCTGCGCTTGACGTAGGTGCGCTTGGCGCGCACTTCCACGTTGACGGTCTTGGCCGTACCGGTGGAACCGCGGCCGCCGGACCCGGCGACCTTCAGTTCGCCCACCGTACGTCGCCGCAACGTGATCTGGCGCGGCACCGCGTCACTGGCCGCGGCGGCAGCTTCATCCTTGCCGTGCGTACGACGCAGAAATCCCAGCAGCTTCATTTTTTCAGCGCTGCTGATGGCCTGCTCCTGGTCGGAGAATTTCATGCCCGCCTCACCAAGCTGCGCCAGCAGCTTGTCGACCGGTGTACCCAGTACCTGGGCGAGTTGTTTGATCGTCACGTCTGACATTCTGTTCTCTGCTCCGCCGTTCCCGCGCTTGTCATTCCGTGCGGCACGAATGCCGCCATGTCCGTCCGTGGTGAAGGACCTTGGGGTCCTTCCGGCGCACCCGTCCGGGTGCCGCCGTCTCGGTGCCTAGCCGCCCTGCTCCAGCCGCGCAATCATCGGCGCACGCGCCGCCATGATCAGCGCCGCGGCGCGCTCTTCATCCATGCCCTCGATGTCGATGAGATCGTCCACCGCCAGATCGGCCAGGTCATCCACCGTGCTTACCTCGCGCGCCGCCAGCGCATACGCCGTGGCCTCATCCATGCCTTCCAGTGCCAGCAGTTCGTCGGAAGGCTGGTGCTCGGCGACGCCCTCTTCCACCGCCAGCGCCGCCATCAGCAACGCATCGCGGGCCCGCGCGCGAAGTTCCTCGACGATGTCCTCATCGAAGCCTTCCACTGCAAGCAACTCGGCGCTGGGCACGTAGGCGATTTCCTCGATGCTGGAGAATCCCTCCTGTACCAGGATGACGGCGATTTCCTGGTCGACTTCGAGCTTTTCCATGAACAACACGCGCGCCGCTTCCTGCTCGGCGTCGCTCTTGGCGGTGACTTGATCCTGCGTCATCACGTTGAGCTGCCAGCCGGTCAGCTTGCTGGCGAGGCGCACGTTCTGGCCGCCGCGGCCGATCGCCTGGGACAGCTTGTCCTCGGCCACCGCGATGTCCATCGAGTGCTTTTCCTCGTCCATGATGATCGACTGCACCTCGGCCGGCGCCATCGCGTTGATCACGAACTGGGCCGGATTCTCGTGCCACAGGATGATGTCGACACGTTCACCGTTGAGGTCGTTGGACACCGCCTGCACACGCGATCCGCGCATGCCGATGCAGGCACCGATCGGATCGGTACGGCTGTCATGCGCCAGCACCGCGATCTTCGCGCGGTCGCCGGGATCCCGGGCGCAACCCTTGATCTCGACCAGGCCCTGGCCAACTTCCGGCACTTCCAACTTGAACAATTCCATCATGAATTCCGGGGCCGCGCGCGACACGAATAACTGCGGTCCGCGCACTTCGGACTTCACTTCGTACAAATAACCGCGCACGCGATCGCCCACCCGGGCAGACTCGCGCGGTATCGTCTTGTCCCGCGGGATGAACGCCTCGGCATTGCTGCCCAGGTCGAGATAGATGTTGCCGCGCTCCACCCGCTTGACGATGCCGGTCACCAGTTCGCCGACGCGATCGGCAAAGGCGTCCACCACCTGCTGGCGCTCGGCCTCGCGCACGCGCTGCACGATCACCTGCTTGGCGGCCTGCGCGGCAATGCGGCCGAATTCGGCATTCTCGACCCGCTCCTCGATGTACTCGCCGACCTGGGCGCCTTCACGCTCGTCCAGCGCGTCCATCAGGCGCAGCTGGTACGAGGGTGATTCCATCTCGCCGTCGTCGGCGATGATTTCCCAGCGCCGGAAGGTCTCGTACTCGCCCGTATCGTGATTGATCGACACGCGGATGTCCGGCTCTTCGTCCGGATAGCGCTTTTTCGCGGCCGAGGCCAGGGCGGCCTCCATCGCATCGAAAATCACATCCTCCGGCACGCCCTTTTCATTGGCGACCGCATCGACGACCAGCAAAAGTTCTCTGCTCATTGCTGCAACTCCGTAGGTATCCCGTCCGGATACCGCTGATTAAATTGTTACGTCCATCCCGGAACTCAGAACCTGAAACGCGGCCAAGGAGGGCCGCACCAATTACTTCTTGTTGGGCAGCTTGCCGCCGGGCTTGGGTTGCGGCGCGTAGCCAAGCGCGACCCAGTCCGGCACGATGCGGGCGCTTTCGACCAGTGCGTGCTCGAACTCGACACTCATGCCTTCCGCATCCAGCACGATGCGCTCACCTTCCACGCTGACCAGCTTGCCGCGCAGGCGGCGGCGCCCTTCCAGTGGCGCCCTCAGCAACACCTTCACTTCCTGTCCGGCCACTGCCCGAAACTGTGCGGCGCTGAACAGCGGCCGATCGATACCCGGGGAGGAAACTTCCAGCACATAGTGGCCGGGGATAGGATCTTCGACGTCGAGCAACGCCGACAACTCGCGGCTAGCCTTCTCACAGTCCTCGATGCCGACCTCGCGGCGCTCGGTCTGCGCACCGCCAGCTGCATCGAGCAAATCCACGTAGACGCGCAAGGTACTCTGGCCCTGCGAGGGACTGAACTCCACGCCAAGGCATTCCAGGCCCAGATCGGCCAGTACCTCGCTGAAGCGTTGTGTCAGAGCCTTGGTATCCATCAACTCGCCTGAATCGGGTGCAGAAACAAAAAAAGGGCTCCAGCGGCCCATTTCCTTATCTCGCCGATGATCGTCCTCGTGCCGCCCTTTCCGTGTCGCGCCCATCGTGCAGCGCGCCGCGTCACGCATCCTTGCGGCCAACAAAAAAGCCTCACGAGGAGGCTTTCTTGCATCAAGAAAGATCTGGTAGCGGGGGCAGGATTCGAACCTGCGACCTTCGGGTTATGAGCCCGACGAGCTGCCAGACTGCTCCACCCCGCATCAGAGTCCACGAAGTCTACCGGGGTGGCTGATTTCTTGCAAGCATTGAGGAAGTCCACATGCCTGCGCGTGGGCCAGCGCGGCGGCAACCCGCGCACCGAAACCCGGCGCGTCGATCAGACGCCGAACGCGCGCTGGCACCATCCCAGCAGCGGTCCCCAGTACAAGCCAAGCGCCAGCAATGCCAGGGCATTGATCGACAGCACCACGCGCAGCGACACGTCCGGCTTCACTTCGACCACCGCACCTTCGTCCGCGTCGTCGAAGTACATCACCTTGATCACGTACAGGTAGTAGTACAACCCGATGAAGGCAGCCACGATACCGACGATCGCCAGCCACAGCATGTTGGCGTGAATGGCCGCCTCGAGCACGAGCACCTTCGCCCAAAAGCCGAACAAGGGCGGTACGCCCGCCAGCGAGAACATTGCCAGCAGCATCAGGAATGCAATCCACGGAGCCTTCTGGTTCAGGCCTTTGAAGTCGCTGATTTCCTCGCACTCGAATCCGGCGCGCGACAGCACCAGCATGACGCCAAACGCCGCAGCGCCCATCAAGGCGTAGCAGATCACGTAAAACAAGGCGGCGGCGTAGCCTTCCGGCGTCGCGGCGGATAGCCCCAGCAACACGTAACCCATGTGCGAAATGGTCGAGTACGCCATCATTCGCTTGAAGTTGGTCTGTACGATGGCAACCAGGTTGCCGATCACCAAAGAAGCGGTTGCCAGCGCCGCCAGCATCGGCTGCCAATACCGGGAAAGGTCGCCCATGCCGGACTCGAGCAGGCGCCAGGCCAGGCCGAATGCCGCCAGCTTCGACACGGCGGCGATGAAGGTGGTGACGGGTGTCGGCGCACCGTGATAGACGTCGGGCAGCCACATGTGGAACGGCGCGACGCCAAGCTCGAATCCGATGCCGACCAGCATGAAGATCAAGCCAAGCAACAGCAGCTTCGGGGCGGTCGTGTAAGCCATCACGTTGTGCAACTGCGCCAGGTCAAGCGTGGGCGTACCGCCCATGCCCGAAGCGCCGTAAATCATCGACATGCCATACAGCAGCATGCCCGACGCCAGCGCACTCAGCACGAAGTACTTGATCGCCGCCTCCGGTGGCAGCCTGGCGTCGCGATTCAGGGCCACCAAGGCATACGACGGCAGTGACAACAATGCCAGACCCAGGTACACGGTGATCAGGTTGCCGGCCGAAACCAGCACCATCACCCCGAGCACCGCGAAGAGCATCAGCGTGTAGAACTCGCCGCCGAGCAGCTTGCGATCAATCAGGTAAGGCCGCGCATACACGAAAACCGTCGCCGTGATGCCCAGCGCGAAGACCTTGAGAATTTCCGCCAGACGGTCGCGCACGAACATGCCGTTGAACGCGGTCATTGTCTGCTCGGGTTGACCGGCAACCACCAGATAGATTGCCACCAGCAGCACGACGATCGCGATCCAGTGCAGTTGCGGGCGCTGCTCCGGCTTCATGAACGCGTCCAGCAGCAGGATCAGGCACACCGCTGCCACCAGGTAGATCTCCGGCAACAGGATCAGGATGTCATTGAGAGTGGGCATGTTCGCTTCTGCTTAAATCTTGTGGACGGCGAGTTGCTGCACCAGATGTGACACCGAGCCATCCATCAGGTGGATCAGTGGCTGCGGCCACACGCCGATGGCCAGCACCGCGACGGCGAAGCCGATCAGTACCCAGGTCTCGCGCGCATTGAGTGGAGTCATGTGCTTGACGTGTTCGGTGGTTACCGGTCCCCACAACACGCGCTTGACCAGCCACAAGGTGTAGCCAGCACCGATGATCAGCGTGAACGCGCAGAAGAGCGCGATCCACGGGCTGGCGCTGAAACTCGCCAAAATCACCATGAATTCGCCGACGAACCCGCTGGTGCCCGGCAAACCGCTGTTGGCCATGGCGAACAACACGTAGAAAAAACCGAACCACGGCATCATGTTGATGACGCCGCCATAGTCCTTGATCTGCCGCGTATGGGTGCGGTCGTACATCACGCCGATACAAGTGAACATCGCGCCGGAGACGAACCCGTGCGAGATCATCTGCACCATCGCGCCTTGCATGCCGAGGCTCGCCATCTCGATGTTGCCCGACTCGCGTACCAGCATGAAGGCCATGAAAATGCCCAGCGTGACGAAGCCCATGTGCGCCACGGACGAGTACGCCACCAGCTTCTTCATGTCTTCCTGGACCAGCGCGACATAGCCGATGTAGACGATGGCAACGAGGCTGAGCACGATGATGATCCATGCGAAGTGCGCGCCCGCATCAGGGGTGATCGGCAGAATGAAGCGGACCATCCCGTAGGTGCCAATCTTCAACATCACCGCCGCCAGCCACACCGAACCACCGGTCGGCGCCTCGACATGGGCATCGGGCAGCCAGGTGTGCACCGGCACCATCGGCACCTTGATCGCGAACGCAATCAGGAAACCGAAGAACAGCCAGGTCTGCTCCTTCATGGTCAGCGGCAACGCCGCCAGGGTCGCCAGGTCGAACGTGTGCGCCTTCTGATACAGGTACAGCAGCGCGATCAGCATGAAGACCGAGCCGGTGAACGTGTAGATGAAGAGCTTCAACGTCGCGTACACGCGCCGCGGGCCGCCCCACATCCCGATCAGGATGTACATCGGGATCAGCACGGCCTCGAAGAAGGCGTAGAACACCAGGGCATCGGTCGCGCAGAAAACACCGATCAGCAAGCCTTCCAGCACCAGCATGCACGCCATGTACTGGTGCGGACGGTTCTGGATAACCTTCCACGCACCGCCAATGACGAGAATGCCGACGAAGGTCGTCATCAGGATCAGCGCAACCGATATGCCGTCCACCGCGAGGGTGAAATGCACGCCCCAGGTGGCGATCCACACGTGGGTCTCGGCCAGTTGCATCACCGGCCCGCTCGGGTCGTAGCGCAGCAGCCACAGGCTGACCACAAACGTCACCACGGTGATCAACAATGCCAGTGACCGCGCGAGCATCGGGCGGGCCGAGCCGGCCAGCAGCACCGGTATGGCGCCGACGATGGGCAACCAGATCAGCAGGCTTAGAAGATGATTGAACATGGAGCCGGCTTCCCCTAATTCCCGAACAGTCGATAGCCACCAAACAGCACGATCACGCCGATGATCATCGCGAAGGCATAGTGGTAGAGGTAACCGGTCTGCAGCCGCCGCAGCAACGCCGCACCGCGATGGATCATGTGCACCGAACCATTTACCGCCACGCCATCGATCGCCCCGGCATCACTGTATTTCCAGAACAGGCGACCCATCCTGACGCCGCCGCTGGCGAACAGGGCGTACTCCACCTCGTCGGCCCAGTACTTGCGGTCGAGCACGGTCCACAGCGGCTTGAGCGCGCTCTTGATTCGATCGGCCAGCTTCGGATTGAAGATGTAGATATAGGTGCAGATCACGAATGCCACCACCACCAGCAGGAACGGCAATTGGGTGAAACCGTGCAGTGCCATCACCGCCGCGCCATGGAACTCGTGGCCGAGCTCGGCCAGTACATTGTTGGCCTCGTCGACGTGGATCGCGCTGCCGAACCAGTTGCCGAACAGCATTGGCGCCACCGTGACGTAACCGATCAGCAACGACGGAATCGCGAGCAGGATGAGCGGCACCGTGACCACCCATGGCGATTCCTTGGGCGGGTGATGCAGCACGCCGGGCTGCCCGCCGCTGTGGTGTTCGTCCTCGTGCGAGTCGGCCGAGACATGCACGTCGTAGACGACGTCGCTGGAGGCCGGCTCATGATCACCACGATGTGCCGCGGCGACGGTGAAGCGCTCCTTGCCGTGGAAAGTCAGGTACATCTGGCGGAACGTGTACAAGCCCGTGACCAGCGCACCGGCCATCACGCAGAAGTACGCGTAGTTCGCGCCCCAACGGTGGGACAGGCCCACGGCCTCGATGATCGCATCCTTGGAGTAGAAGCCCGAAGTAAACGGCACCGCCACCAGCGCCAGCGAACCGATCCACATGGTGATCCAGGTGATCGGCATGTATTTGCGCAGGCCGCCCATGTAGCGCATGTCCTGCTCATGGTGCATCGCGATGATCACCGAACCTGCGCCCAGGAACAGCAGCGCCTTGAAAAACGCGTGGGTCATCAGGTGGAACACCGCGCCCGAATACATCGACACGCCCAACGCTACCGTCATGTAACCCAACTGCGACAGCGTCGAGTACGCAATCACGCGCTTGATGTCGTTCTGCACGATACCGATCAGGCCGGTGAACAACGCCGTGGTGGCGCCGATCACCAGGACGAAACTCAGCGCGGTCGAGGACAGCTCGAACAGCGGCGACATGCGCGCCACCATGAAGATGCCGGCCGTGACCATGGTCGCGGCGTGAATCAACGCCGAGATCGGGGTTGGACCTTCCATCGAATCGGGAAGCCACACATGCAACGGCACCTGCGCCGACTTGCCCATCGCACCGATGAACAACAGGATGCAGATCACCGTCGCCGCATCCCACTGCGTGTTCGCCGTGATCTGGACGTGCTGGCCGATCAGGGTTGGCGCCGCACTGAATGCGCTGGCGTAATCCAGCGTATGCAGGAAGGTCAGCACCGCTGCAATGCCCAGCAGGAAACCGAAATCGCCCACGCGATTGACCATGAACGCCTTCAGGTTGGCGAAGATCGCGGTCGGCCGCTTGTACCAGAAGCCGATCAGCAGGTACGACACCAGGCCCACCGCTTCCCAGCCGAAGAACAGCTGCATGAAGTTGTTGCTCATCACCAGCATGAACATCGAGAAGGTGAACAGCGAGATATAGCTGAAGAAGCGCGTGTAGCCAGGGTCATCGCGCATGTAGCCGATGGTGTACAGATGCACCACCAGCGAGACGAAGCCCACCACCACCAGCATCATCGCGGTGAGCCGGTCCACCATGAAACCGATGCTGGCGTTGATCTGCCCGATCTGGAACCAGGTGTAGAGGTTCTGGTTGTAGTTGTCGGCTCCGCCGAGCGTCAGCTGGTACAGCACCTGGAATGCCAGCACGACGGACACGATCATGCACGCGATGGTCACGCTGTGGGCGACCGCCCGGCCCATGCGGCCGAGGAACGGGCAGACGAAACCGGCCACCAGCGAACCGAGCAGCGGCGCCAGCGCGATGATCAACAGGACGCTTGTGGAGAGGTGCATGGATTCAGCCTTTCATGCTGTCGATGTCGGCGATATTGATCGTGCTGCGCGTGCGGAACAGCAGGACCAGGATCGCCAGGCCGACGGCAGCTTCCGCCGCAGCCACGGTAAGGATGAAGAACACGAATACCTGCCCCGACACGTCGCCGAGAAAGCGCGAGAACGCCACGAAATTCATGTTCACGGCGAGCAACATCAGCTCGATCGACATCAGCAGCACGATCACGTTCTTGCGGTTGATGAACAACCCGGCGACGGCGATGCAGAACAGCACCGCGCCGAGCACGATGTAATGGGCGAGCGAGATCATGATTGGGGTTCTCCTGCCGGCTTTTCGTCAGTGCCCGCCGGTGGCTCGGGACGTACGGCGGCCATCTTCACCAGGCGCACGCGATCGCGCGGGTTGACCCTGACCTGGCGGCTGGCAGACTCGTAGCGCGTGTCGTGGCGCTCGCGCAAGGTCAGCGCGACAGCCGCCACCAGGCCGACCGTAAGAATCAGGGCGGCCACCTCGAAGGGCAGCAGGAACCTGGTGTAGAGCGCCTGACCCAGCCACGCCGTGTTGGACACACCCGCGGCAGTCGCGGGATTGAGGCCCAGATCCTGTACGTGCATCGCGCGCACGCCGATCAAGCCAAGCATCTCGACCAGCATCACCACGGCCACGATCACGCCCACCGGCAGAAACTTCACGAAACCTTCGTGCATCTTCTCCTGGTCGATGTCGAGCATCATCACCACGAACAGGAACAGCACCATCACCGCGCCGACATAGACCACCACCAGCACCAAGGCCAGGAATTCGGCATCGAGCAGCAACCACAGGCAGGCGGCGCTGAAAAACGTGAGCACCAGGGCGAGCACGGCGTGCACGGTGTTCTTCAGCGTGATCACCGACAGCGCCGCGACCACGGTGACAATGCCGAAGACATAAAAGCAGATGAGCTGCAGCGTTTGGGGATTCATCGTGGAAACCTCAGCGGTACGCCGCGTCTTGTGCGCGGTCGGCGGCAATCTGCTGCTCAAAACGGTCGCCAATGGCGAGCAGCTGCTCCTTGGTGACCACATTTTCTCCGCGCTGCTCGAAATGATATTCGTGGATCGAAGTCTCGACGATCGAATCGACCGGGCAGCTCTCCTCACAAAAACCACAGTAGATGCACTTGAACAAATCGATGTCGTAGCGCGTGGTACGACGCTGGCCGTCCGATTCGCGCGGTGCCGAGTCGATCGTGATCGCCAGCGCCGGGCACACCGCCTCGCACAGCTTGCACGCTATGCAACGCTCCTCGCCATTGGCGTAGCGGCGCAGCGCATGCAGGCCGCGGAACCGGTTCGATTTGGGAATATGTTCCATCGGGTAACGCATCGTGTACTTGGGCTTGAACATGTAGCGCATCGTCACACCCATGCCGGCAAACAGTTCTGCCAGCATCAGGCTCCTGAAATAGCGGCTTATCACGTTCATCGCTTACGCTCCCACACCGATGCTGACCAGGCCGTAGAACTTCAACAGGCCAGCGACAAATACCCAGGCGATCGCGATGGGAATGAACACCTTCCAGCCCAGTCGCATGATCTGGTCATAGCGGTAACGCGGAAAGGTCGCGCGGAACCACAGAAACAGGAACGACATCAGGAAGGCCTTGACGAACAGCCAGATGAACCCGCCGGTCCAGATCCAGTTGATCCAGCCTGGTGCGTCGGCGTGGACCCATCCCTGCAACGGGCTGTACCAGCCACCGAGGAAGAAGATGGCCGACAGGAAGCTGACCAGGATCATGTTGGCGTATTCGGCCAGGAAGAAGATGGCGAACGCCGAACCGGAATATTCCACGTGGAAACCGGCGACGATTTCCGACTCGCCCTCGGCCATGTCGAACGGCAGGCGATTGGTCTCGGCCACGCCCGAGATGAAATAGATCACGAAGACCGGCAGCAGCGGCAACCAGAACCAGTCGAAGAAGCCCTTGCCACCGGCCTGGGCGTTGACGATGTCGCTGAGATTCAGGCTGCCGGCCAACACCATGACGCAGACCAGGCACAGGCCCATGGCCAGCTCGTAGGAGATCACCTGTGCCGCCGAGCGCATCGCCCCAAGCAGCGCATAACGTGAGTTGGAGGCCCAGCCGGCGATGATGATGCCGTACACGCCCAGCGAGGTCATCGCCAGCAGATAGAGAATGCCGGCGTTGGCATTGGACAGCACCATCTTGCCGCTGAACGGAATCACCGCCCACGCCGCCAGCGCGGGAATCAGGGCGAGCATCGGGGCCAGGTAATACAGGAAGCGATTGGCCTTGGTCGGCAGGATCACTTCCTTGATCAGCAATTTCACCACGTCGGCGAATGCCTGCAGCACGCCGGCCGGGCCAATCTTGTTCGGGCCCAGTCGCACGTGCATCCAGCCGATGACCTTGCGCTCCCAGTACACGAACATCGCCACCGCTATCACCAGCGGCAACACGATGCACAGGATGTAGATCAGCGGCCACAAGACCTGGTTGATGAGTTGATCAGCCATGATGCCTATGCCTTGCCCAGGGTGATGGCCGCGCCATAGGGCGGCAGCGTGGCGGTGAGATCCTGCGCCGCTTCGATCCAGACGGCACCATCGGGCACGGCCGGATCGATCAGTACCGGCAGGCGTACAGCGCCGATGCACGTCTCGGCACCGGCCACCAGACCCTGGCGCCCGGCTTCGTCGGCATTCAGGCGGGCGGCAGGCGCGCGATTGAGCGGGTGCGCGTTGAGCGCGGCCGCCCGGCGCAGCACGGCATCGCTGCGATAGATCGGCCAGGTGGCGAGTCGGGTCAGGCCGGCAGTCGCCGGGCGCGGGGCCAGGCCCGGCTGGGGCGTCGCGCCGCGCGCGGCAATACCCTCGCGCAGGCCGGCGAGGTCCGCAAAATCAAATCCCGAAAGCTGCATCGAGCCGCCCAGGGCGCGCAGCACCTTCCAGCCCGGTCGCGCCTCTCCCGGTGCCTTGGCACCTGCGACAACACCTTGCGCCAAGCCGTCCACGTTGACCAGCGTCGCGTCGATTTCCGGCAGCAAGGCGATCGGCAGAAGAACGTCAGCCACCTCACGCAGTGCCGGACCGGCGTAGGCGCTGAATGCCACGACCTGGTCAGCCTCACGCAATGCCTTGAGCGCCATCGCTCCGTCGGCGAAATCGTGCGGCGGCTCGACGCCGTACAGCAAATAACTCTTGCGCGGCTGCGCCAGCATCGCCTGCGCATCCAGCCCGCCATTGCCCGGCACCACACCGAGTCGGCCCAGACCGATGGCGTTGGCACCCACCGGCAATTCGTTGTAACCGGCGCCGGTGCTCTCGCTGATGAAACGCGCAATCGCGCGCAACCAGGAGGCCTGTGGGTGGGTGACGGCAGCCTCGCCAAGGATCACCACCGATGAGCCCGACTTCAGCGAGGCAATCGCATCACGGTCGCCCTGATCGCTGCGGGCGCTGCCGATCGCCTCGTCCAACGCCAGCGGGGCAGTAGCGCCCGCCTCCGTCGCTGCCTTGGCCAGCGCCAGCATGGCGTCCACCAGCGCCTGCGGCGAAACCACCGCTTCGCCGGCCAGCTTGTAATTGAAATCGAAATGCGCCGGATTGACGGTATAGACGCGGGCGCCCTTCTTCACCGCCTGGTGCAGTCGGTGATTGAGCAGCGGCAATTCGTGGCGCAGGTCCGAGCCCACCAGCAAGGCGGCACTCACCTGATCGGTCGCGGCCACCGGCATGCCAAAGGTCGTGGCCACGGCGTGGTCGGCGTCATCGAGTTGGCGCAGGCGATGATCGACATGGGGGCTGCCCAGGCCACGCGCCAATCGCACCAGCAGGTCGCCTTCCTCGTTCGACGTGGCCGGATGCACCAGCACGCCCAGCGCGCTGCCCGGCGCCTTTTTCAGCAGCGCACCCGCGAACGCAAGGGCATCGTCCCAGGTCGTGATTTGCCACTGTCCGTCACGCTTCACTTCCGGGGCATGCAGCCGGTCGTCGGCATACATGCCCTGGTGGCTGTAGCGGTCGCGATCGGCCAGCCAGCACTCGTTGATGGCATCGTTGTCGCGCGGCACGACGCGCAACACCTCGCCACGGCGCGTGTGCAGCCACAGGTTGGAGCCCAGCGCGTCGTGATAGCCGATCGACGGCTTGGCGATGAGTTCCCAGGCGCGGGCCTTGAACTGGAATACCTTGTCGGTCAGCGCACCCACCGGGCAGACGTCGATGATGTTGCCGGACAGCTCCGTCTCCACCGTCTTGCCGATGTAGGTGCCGATCACCATGTCCTCGGTGCGACCCATGCCACCGAGTTCGTAGGTCCCGGCAATCTCGCTGGTGAAACGCACGCAGCGGGTGCAATGGATGCAACGCGTCATCTCGGTGGCCACCAGCGGCCCGATGTTCTCGTCGGCCACGGTGCGCTTGCGCTCGGTGAAGCGTGACACGCTGCGACCGAAGCCGAGCGCCAGGTCCTGCAACTCGCACTCGCCACCCTGGTCGCAGATCGGGCAATCCAGCGGGTGGTTGATCAGCAGGAATTCCATGACGTCGCGCTGGTACTGCAGCGCCAGCTTCGAGTGTGTCTGCACCTTCATCCCGTCGGTGACCGGCGTGGCGCAGGCCGGCAACCCCTTGGGCACCGGGCGGCCGCCCATCTCCACCTCGACCATGCACATGCGGCAGTTCGCCGCAATCGGCAGCTTGCGGTGGTAGCAGAAGCGCGGAATCGTGATGCCGACGCTGTCCGCCGCCTCGATGATCATCGCGTTCTTGCGGATCTGGACGGGCTTTCCGTCAATCTCGATGCTGACCGTGTCAGTCGCGTTGCTGGTTGGCTGCGCACTCATGCCGTCACTTCCTCGCGTGAGTCGACGATCGAATGACCGTGACGCACATAGAATTCGAACTCGTCCCAGAAGCGCGCCAGGAAACCCTGCACCGGCCACGCCGCAGCCTCGCCGAACGCGCAGATGGTGTGGCCCTCGATCTGGCCGGCAATCGCCTTCAACCGGTGCAGGTCCTCCTCGGTACCGTGGCCGTCGACGATCCGCGTCAATACCCGGTACATCCAGCCGGTGCCCTCGCGGCACGGCGTGCACTGGCCGCAGGATTCCGCGCGGTAGAAGCGCGCTATGCGCCAGCAGACCTTGACCATGCACGTGGTCTCGTCCATCACGACGACCGCGCCGGAACCCAGTCCGGAACCGGCGTTCTTCAGACTGTCGTAGTCCATCGTGCATTCCAGCATCACGTCGGCCGGCAGCACCTTCATCGACGAGCCGCCCGGAATCACCGCCTTCAGCTTGTGCCCGTTGCGCACGCCGCCGGCCAGCGCCAGCAGATCCTTGAACGAGGTGCCCAGCCGTATCTCGAAGTTTCCGGGATGGTTGACATGGCCGGAGACCGAAAAAATCTTCGGTCCGCCATTGTTCGGCTTGCCGAGATTGAGGAACCAGTCCGCACCGTTGCGGATGATCGCCGGCACCGAGGCGTAGGTTTCCGTATTGTTGATCGTTGTCGGCTTGCCATACAGGCCGAAATTGGCCGGGAACGGCGGCTTGAAGCGCGGCATGCCCTTCTTGCCTTCCAGCGACTCCATCATCGCGGTCTCTTCGCCACAGATGTAGGCGCCCGCACCGAGCGCCGCGTAAATGTCCACGTTCAAACCGGTGCCCTGCACGTTCTTGCCGAGCAGACCCGCATCGTAGGCTTCCCTGAGCGCGGCTTCGAAATGCTCGAACGGCTCGTGGTGGAATTCACCACGCAGGTAGTTGTAGGCCACGGTCGAGCCGGTGCAATAGCACGCAATGGCCATGCCCTCGATCACGGCATGCGGGTTGTAGCGCAGGATGTCGCGATCCTTTGCCGTGCCTGGCTCGGACTCGTCCGAATTGCACAGGATATATTTCTGCATGTCGCCCTTGGGCATGAACGACCACTTCAGCCCCGTCGGAAACCCGGCGCCGCCGCGACCACGCAGGCTGCTGTTCTTGATCTCCTCGACCAGCGACGCCGGATCGGGTTTGTCGGCGAGGATCTTCCGCCACGCCTTGTAGCCGTCCATCTTCTCGTAGCTTTCCATCGACCACGGCGTGTCGAGGTGCAAGGTGGTGTAGACGACCTGGTGTTCCTGGGGTGCGGGTCCGACAGACATTAGTGGTTCCCTTCCGCGCCATGTTCAGCGGGACCCTCGAGAGTCAGGCCGTCCAGGATCGCATCAAGTTTTTCGACCGTGAGGTGTTCGTGGTAATGGCCATTGATGGTCGCGGCCGGAGCATAGACGCAGGCGGCGATGCACTCCTCCTCCTCCTTCAGGTACACGCGACCGTCCGGGGTGCTTTCGCCCACCTTGATGCCAAGCTTTTCCTCGCAATGGCGTACCAGCTCCTCGGCACCGTTGAGCCAGCACGAGATGTTGGTGCAGATCGCCACGTTGTTGCGCCCCACGGGCCGGGTCTCGAGCATCGAATAGAAACTGGCCACCTCGTACGCCCAGATCGTGGGCACGTCGAGATATTTCGCCACGGCGGCGATCAACTCGTCGGTGAGGAAGCCGCGGTTCTGTTCCTGCGCGCCGAACAGCGACTGGATCAGCGCCGAGCGCTTGCGGTCCGGCGGGAACTTGGCCACCCAGGCATCAATATGCCGACGCGTGCTGTCGGCAAGCACGACGAGCGGATCGACGTTCCTGACCTGCTCGAAATGTCCGGTGGCTTTCATGCTGTATGCCCCAAGGCAGAAGCGGGAACGGGGAACGGGGAACGGGGAACATGCAGGTGAACGGTATGCCCCGTGAGAACTCGGCACGCGGAGGCAACACGGGTATCAGGAATGCCGACGTTTCCCGTTCCCTGTTCCCTGTTCCCCAGCCCGATCATCGATCCACCTCGCCGAACACGAGGTCATAGGTGCCGATCATGGCCACCACGTCGGCGAGCAGGTGCCCGCGCACGATCGTGTCCATGGACGACAGATGGGCGAATCCGGGCGCGCGCAGGTGCACGCGGAACGGTTTGTTGGCGCCATCGGAGACCAGGTAGCAGCCGAACTCGCCCTTGGGCGCCTCGACCGCGCAATACGTTTCGCCGGCCGGCACGCAGTAGCCTTCGGTGAACAGTTTGAAGTGGTGGATGAGCGCTTCCATGCTCTCCTTCATCTCGACGCGCGACGGCGGCGCCACCTTGAAGTTCTTCACCATCACCGGGCCGGGATTGGCGCGCAGCCATTCCACACACTGGCGAATGATGCGATTGGACTGGCGCATCTCCTCCACGCGGCACAGATAGCGGTCGTAGCAGTCGCCGTTGACCCCGACCGGAATATCGAAATCCATCTCGGCGTATCTGGCGTAGGGCTGCTTCTTGCGCAGATCCCATTCCACGCCGGAGCCGCGCAGCATCACGCCGGTCATGCTCCACGCCTGGGCGAGCTCGGGCGAGATCACGCCGATGCCGACGGTCCGCTGTTTCCAGATGCGGTTGGTGGTGAGCAGTTCCTCGTACTCGTCCACCTTGGTCGGGAAGTCGGCGGTGAACGCGTCGAGGTAATCCAGCATCGAACCCTCGCGCCAGCTGTTGATACGCTTGAGGTCCTTGCCCTTGTGCCACGGCGACTCGCGGTACTGCGACATCTGCGCCGGCAAGTCGCGATAAACGCCGCCAGGACGGTAGTACGTGGCATGCAGGCGCGCGCCCGATACCGCCTCATACACGTCCATCAGCTCCTCGCGCTCGCGGAAGGCGTACAGGAAAACCGCCATCGCCCCCAGATCCAGCCCGTTCGAGCCCAGCCACATCAGGTGATTCAGAATGCGGGTAATCTCGTCGAACATGGTGCGGATGTACTGCGCGCGTTCCGGCGCCTCGACGCCGAGCAGGGTTTCAATCGCGCGCACGTAGGCGTGCTCGTTGCACATCATCGAGACGTAGTCGAGGCGATCCATGTAACCGATCGACTGGTTGAACGGTTTGGACTCGGCCAGCTTCTCGGTGCCCCGGTGCAGCAGGCCCACGTGCGGATCGACGCGCACGATGGTTTCGCCGTCCATCTCCATGATGAGGCGCAGCACACCATGCGCGGCCGGATGCTGCGGGCCGAAATTCATCGTGTAATTGCGGATTTCCTGCGCCACTTCAGTTCTCCCGCCACTTGTCGGCGGCTTCCGCCTTCGATTGCATCAAGTCGGCGTCGGCGCGGATCGTGCGCGGCACCAGCACGCGTGGTTCGATGGACACGGGTTCGTAGATCACGCGTTTCTGCTCGGGGTCGTAACGCACCTCGACGTTGCCGATCAGCGGGAAATCCTTGCGGAACGGATGACCCACGAAACCGTAATCGGTGAGAATGCGGCGCAGATCCGGATGGCCATCGAAAATGATCCCGTACAGATCGAAGGCCTCACGCTCGAACCAGTTCACCCCCGGCCAGATCAAGGTCAGCGACGGCACCCTCGGCAAGCTGTCGTCCTCACAGAACACATGCAGCCGCAGGCGCCGGTTTCGTTCGACGGAAAGCAGCTGGATCACCGCCGCGAAACGGCGCGGTTGATGCTGACCCGTCGGCCGCCCGGCCCAGTCGAAGCGCCCCAGGGCCTGGCCCTCGACGCCGCGCGAGAACCCCGTGCCGGTCACCGTGGTGGTGTCCCACTCGACCTGTCCGTAGCCGAGGTAGTCGATGCCGCAGAGGTCGATCAACTCGCCGAATCGAAACGCAGGCTCATCGCGCAACGCCGTGGCCACGGCAAGCAGGTCCGCACCGGCCACTTCGGCGGTGATCTCGTTGCGCTCGCTGCTGATGCGCAACGTATCGCCAAATCGCGCCGCGAGTTGTTCGGCCAGCGGCTTGGCGGAGATATCGGACATGTCAGGCCTCACGGACGCGCGATCGTGCTGGTACGACGGATCTTCTTCTGCAATTGCAGGATGCCGTGGATCAACGCCTCGGCCGTGGGCGGGCAACCTGGTACATAGATATCCACCGGCACGATGCGGTCACAGCCGCGTACCACGGAGTAGGAATAGTGGTAATAACCGCCACCGTTGGCGCAACTGCCCATCGAGATCACCCACTTGGGCTCGGGCATCTGGTCGTAGACCTTGCGCAGCGCCGGGGCCATCTTGTTGACCAGGGTGCCGGCCACGATCATCACGTCGGATTGGCGCGGGCTGGGCCGGAAGATCACGCCGTAGCGGTCCAGGTCCAGTCGCGCCGCACCGGCGTGCATCATCTCCACGGCGCAGCAGGCCAGACCGAAGGTCATGGGCCACATGGAGCCGGTGCGCGCCCAATTCATCAACTCGTCCATGCGCGCCGTGGCAAAGCCGCGCTGCACGACCGGGTTGTCCCCCGCCGGGCGAAGGATGTCGTCGACCAGGTTCAAGGGCTCGGGATTGTGCATCACCCGGCTGATGGAATCGGTCAATCCCATTCCAGTGCTCCCTTCTTCCAGACGTAGGCAAAACCGATCACCAGCAACAGCAGGAACAAGCCCATCTCGATCAGCGCAATCAGACCGATCTGCTTGAATACCACCGCCCACGGAAACAGGAAGGCAATTTCCAGGTCGAAGATGATGAACAAGATGGCGAGCAGGTAATAACGCACGTCGAAGCGCATGCGGGCGTCCTCGAACGCCTCGAAGCCGCATTCGTAGGGCGCGAGCTTCTCCGCTTCGGGACGGCGCGGACCGGCAAGCATGCCGATCACCAGCAACACCAGGGCCAGACCGGTGGCAACGCCGATGAACAAAAGGACAGGCCAGTATTCGGCAAGCACGATGAAACATACCTCCGCGCCACAAGGGCGCATCAGTGACCGCTGGGAACTTGAACCAAGAACCTCACGGTCTTACGTCGATTCGGCTGGCCGGCGCGGCAGTGTGTCGCTCGGCGACGCTGGCGAATCCAGTCCGCAAGCACCCGATGTTCCGCGAATCCGTTTCGCGAATCCGCGCATTGTATCAGCGCGCTTGGGTACAACAAGCCTTGACGGACGCCGCGCGGCGAACTAACGCGTGGCAGACACCGACCGCCCCGGGGTCGCCTCACATGGTCTGGGTCGGGCGTTCCGAGTTGAGCGTGCCGGCAAGAATGTTCTCGATGCGGCTGCGGGCAGCCTCGGCATCGCTGGATTCATTGAAATGAATGCCGATGCCCGCGGTGCGATTGCCCTGCGCACCGACCGGACTGATCCAGACGACCTTGCCCACGACCGACAGGCGTTCGGTTTCGTCCGCCAGGGTCACCAGCAACACGACTTCGTCACCCAGTGCATACGGCTGGGCGGTGGGAGCAAACAGGCCACCATGCTTGAGAAACGGCATGTACGCGTTGTACAGCGATGCCGCATCCTTTATTTTCAGCGAGATGATGCCTTGACGGCCAGCCATCGGTTTCATGCCGAACTCCTACCCGGGCGTATACGGGACCCGGTCAACAATGGTGATCTTAGAGGGTGCGCGGCGAGCGCACCACTGCGACCGCACCCGGCGGCAGCCGGATTCACCCGCGGCCATCGGTCTGACCGGAGAGCAACGACTGACGTTCGGTGACCAGATTGCCCCATGACGAGGGGGGCGCCCAGCCAGCCACCCAAGCCGGCACGGCGGATGCTGCCATCGGCCGCGATATCCAGAACCCCTGCAACTGATGGCAGCCCAGCGAAGCCAGCAGGTCGCCTTGTGCCGCCGTTTCGACGCCTTCGGCGATCACCGTCTTGGCCAGCATGCGTGCCGTGGTGATCACGCCCGCCGCGATCGCCATGTTGCGATCGTCGTGGAGAATATCCTGCACGAAACTCTGGTCCAGCTTGATGTGCTCGATATCGAGCTGCTGGATATGGCTCAGCGACGCCGATCCCGTGCCGAAATCATCCAGGCCGACCCGGATGCCGCGACGGCGGCACTCCTCGATGACAACCTTGGCCCGCGCGTGATCCATGCTGGGGCCGGTTTCGGTGATCTCGATGCCGAAGCCCACGTCCATCACGTCCGGACAGGCGTCCAGGACCGCATCGATATCGGCGAAGAATTCCGGATGCAACAGGTGCCGCGTGCTGATATTGATCGACACAGGAATCGGCACGCCGGCACGCAACCACGTCTGGCAACATCGCAGCGCCTCCCCCAGCACGTAGCGGCCGATCGGCCGGGCCAGTTGCGGATCGTCGAGCACATGCATGAAGTTGGCCGGGCCGATCAGGTCCTCGTCGCGATCATTCAGCCGCAGCAAGGCCTCCATCCCTGCCACGCCGTTGATCCCGGGCAAACCATCGATGTAGACGATCGGCTGGAACAACAGTTGCAACCGTGATTCCCGCAATGCCTGCGCAATCCGCTCGCGCATCGCCTGCAAGCGCACCTGCTCCAGCTCCATCGCCGGCTCATACAGCGAACCGCGATCCTTGCCCTCGCTCTTGGCCGCGTACATGGCCATGTCCGCATGCCGGACCAGGCCCTCGGCACTGGATCCATCGAGTGGAAACAGGGTCCAGCCGATGCTGGCGGACAAATCGAGCTGCCCTTCCGCGAGATTGAACGGCGCTCGCAACGCCTGCAGGATGCAGCGGCTTATCGCATCCAGCTGCTCGCGGCTGTCCAGTCCGGGAATCAGCAGGGCGAACTCGTCACCGCCGAACCGGGCCAGCACATCCGCTTCACGCAGCATGCTGCGGATGCGCGAAGACGCCTCGGCCAGCACGCGGTCGCCGCCGCCATGCCCGGCGCTGTCGTTGACGCTCTTGAAGCGATCCAGGTCCAGGATGCCGACCGCCAGCAAGGAATTCTCTTCCTGCGCGCGGGTTCGCGCCTCCTCCAGCAGCTTGAACAGCAGGCGGCGATTGGGCACGCCGGTAACCACGTCATAGAACGCCAGGCGCTCGATCCTGGCCTCGTGCAACCTGCGTTCGGTAATCTCGTGCTGCTGCCAGATCCGGCCGTTTGCGGCGCCGTCGGTCCGGATCGGCATGAAGTCGCGCAGCAGGGTGCGCCCGCCGGCCAGCAGGACTTCTTCTCCCTGCAGCGCCTCGTTGCGCGCCGCGATGGCAGTGATACGCGCGAGCTCACGCTCGGGATCCTGATAGACATGACCGATCCGGGCATGCAGGAAATCGGAAGACCAACCTTCCAGTTGCGCAGGTGTCTCCACCAGACCAAACAAGCGACAGAACGCGTCATTGGCAAACTTCACCAAGCCGTCTTCGGAGAACACCAACACGCCGGAGTGCTGGTTGGCGAGAATGGCGCGAACCTGCTGCAGGTTGGCGCGCAGATCCCGTTCGGCGAGCAGCTTGGCGGCATGGGTACGTTGCATCTGCATGCCCAGGCCAAGCTCGACGGCCATCTCCAGGAACACTTGTGTCTCGCCCAGTGTGAAGGCATCCGCCTGGGTGGCGCCGATCACCAGTACGCCGACGACGGCTTCCTTCACTCGCAACGGGAGCGCCAGGATCGCTCTGACATCGGGGTCATCGTCCTGCAGCGGCCAGTCCCTGGGCATGCCCGACACCCGATGCCGGAGGCGGGGTTCGCCACTGGACAAGGCGACCACCACGGCGTCGCCCGCACGATCCGGATCGGTCAGCGTCAGATGGGCATCGGCGGCGGGGACGCCGCTCAAGCCGGCGTGGGCGCGCAAGCGCAGGGTCGTGGCATCGTCACTTTCGATGAGGCCGATCCAGGCGAAACGGTAACCGCCCACCCGGCGCGCGACATCGCAGCTGTCCGCCAGCAAGGCATCCTCATCGACGCTGCGCGCGACGACCTTGGTCACTTCGCTGAGCAGGCGCAGCGCGCGTCGCTGGCGCGCCTCCTCCTGCACGGATTGCAACAGCAGGTGGCGTCGGAATTGCGCTTCGAGCCCCAGACCGATACTCGCCGCCGCCTGTTGCAGCAACTCGGTCAATCGGGCAGAGAAGAACTCCGGATTCGTGGCGCGTATCACCAGCCCCGAGTGCACTTCACCGGAAACCATCACCGGGATGGCCATGGCGCACGTCACGTCGTGACGCACATACGCATCGTGCAACTTTTCCAGGCCGGCGGCGTGGCGCAGGTCGCGTTCCAACTGCGGTACGCCGCGCCAGAATGACGGCTGCACCCTGGCGAGTGGTGTCTCCTCGGGATAGATGTCCTGCAGGCCGGCAGGAACAACCACCGGCGCGACCCGGCGGAAACAGCCCGCGGCGTGATCCACCTCGCCGACCATGACCAGCAAGGCACCCAATCGCCGTTCCAGCACCTCGATGATCGCCTCGTACAATTCCGGCGGCTCGACCGCGCGTACCAGCAATTGCGCAATTTCGGACAGCGCTGCATAACAGCTTTCGCTGGATACGACCGCCTCCGTGTTGACTTGCATCAAATTCGAACCCTGAGCCTGTGCCTTCAATCCGACCTGGGCGAGAGCTGCATTCTGCCCGTCCACCGGTTCCATCCGGACTCTCTGCCTGCGTCAACAGCCATGCGGCAACGCCGATCGTGGCGACTTGATCCGTCCCCCCATCGCAACCTAGCTGGGTCTCCCCGGCTATGCAACCGCACTGGTGGGCGGTTCCTCGAGTGCTGGCAGTTCGCACCAGCCCCAGTGATCGAAGATCCAGGGTGAGGTCAGACTGAATGACAACTTGGCAAAACGCGGATCGACTTGTTCGCTCACCGGCAGCGACAGGTGGAATGCCCCGTCGGCGGCGTGCCGCAACGGTGCATCCGGCCAGGCCCAACGGTGCACGCCGGCCAGGCTGACCACATCGAGTCGCAACCAGGGCTGCAGCCATCGTGGGGGCTGCCACGGCAGAATGGCGGCAGTGGATCGTGGCTCATCGCGCACGTCCACGTAGCATTCGGGACGCACCGTCAGGCGCTGCAGGCGCTTGCCGCTCAGTGCGACCTGGCTGCGGTGCTCCTGCAGCGCGGCGCATTTGTTCGTCATCTGCGCAGGCGTCGGATCGATCCGGACGAAAGGGCGGCTACCCGCATCACCGTGCACCAGGTAGGTGAACAGCGCTGGCGGTTCGGCATGGCCGGCGAGGGCCAGACGCACCAGCACGTGGGCGGCGCTGTGATCGGGATGATGATCGTGCAGCGAAGGCAGCACGATCAGGTCCGGCGTGAAGCGGTTAATGGCTTCGGTGACAGTCGACACTGCGTCGTCGGGCGAGTGCAGCAGCAGGTCGGTAACGCCCATGTCGGGCCAGCTCAGTGTCTGCAACGCTGGCGGGGAAATCCCCAGCACGGCGAGTGCGTGCAACAGTTCCTCGCCGCGGCGCCGCGCCCAACGCTGCCGGTCCGGGGCACCAATGCGCCAGCGCCGTTCCAGCCAGCGTTGGGGCCATGGATTGTTGTCGCCTGCGGTCAGCAGCACGATCCGCACTTCGCCACCCGCCGCACGCACCTGCTGAATCAGCACCCCGGTCGCAATGGTTTCATCGTCCGGATGCGGCGCGACCACCAGCAGGCGCGTATGCGCGGAAAATGCCGGCAAGCCGTCGCGAGCGCCCACCCTCATCAGCGCCACCGGGCCAGCAACTCCAGCAGCAGCAGGTCCATCCGCAACGGGCCACGCAAACTTTCGCGAGTGCGGTTCGTCACGTCATACCAGTCGCTCAGGGCCTCGGCATCCAACATGCTGCCGAGCGGGAACGCAAGCTGCAGCGAACGCGCCCGCAGTTCGTCCGCTGCGGCCTGCGCGGCAAACCACAATCGCTGCACCGGATCGTCATCCAGCCACCGTTTCACCACTTCGTCCGGCCGGCCGCGCCCGGCGGCCAGCGCGGCCAGATCCTTGCGTACTTCGGTGCGCTGCTCCAGCGCGCCCCGCTGTGCCCAGGCTCGGGCCAGGCCGGGGTTGCCGCCCGCCGCCGTCAACGCGCCAGCGGCATCGGAAACACCCCCGGCTTGCAGCCACGCCAGTGCAACCGACGGGTCCGGCAACTGGAACTCGATACGCTGGCAGCGGCTGCGGATCGTCTGCGGCAAGCGCCATGGCGCATCGGCCAACAGGATCAACAGGGTCCGGGCCGCGGGTTCCTCCAGCGTCTTCAGCAAGGCGTTCGCCGCGGCCGCGTTCAGCGCATCGGCAGGGTCGATCGTCGCCACCTGCCAACCGCCGAGCTGGCTACGCATGGCCAGGCGCGCGGACAGCTCGCGGATCTGGTCGACCACGATTTCGCTGCGCGGCGTGTGGTCCTTGCGCAAGCCGAAAGTCAACTCGACGATATCCGGATGCGTCCCCGCTTCAGCCAACTGGCAGCCGCGACAGTGCCCGCACGCATCTCCCGCCACGGCCTCGGTGCACATCAGCCCGCGCACAAAGCGGCGAGCGAAGGCACGTTTGCCAAGTCCGGCTGCGCCGCACAACAACAACGCATGCGGCAGTGCATCGCGCTGACCGCGCCCCTGCAACCGGGCCCAGTGTTCGGCGTGCCACGGCGGCGCGCTCATGCCGCGGATTCCACGAGCCAGCCGGCCAACGCCCGGGTGGCAGCGAGCAACACGGCGGCCGGCGGCTGACTGGCATCGATCACGCGAAAACGCCCCGGCTCGAGCGCGGCGCGCTCGCGATAGTTGGCGCGAACCCGCTCAAAAAAAGCGTCGGCTTCGGATTCGATCCGGTCGGCCTCGCCACGACCGGCAATGCGCGCGCGTCCGGTCGCCACCGGAAGGTCGAGCAGCAAGGTCAGGTCGGGCTTCACGCCAGCACATGCCCATTGCTCCAGATCGGCGATGCGCGACGACGGCTGGCCGCGCCCGCCGCCCTGATAGGCATGGCTGGCGTCCGCGTAACGGTCGCACAACACCCATTGCCCGGCGGCCAGGGAAGGTTCGATCACCTCGCGTACCAGTTGCGCACGCGAAGCGAACATCAGCAGCAACTCAGTCTCCGCCGCCAGCCCGCGCATCACCGGATCCAGCACGATCGCGCGCACCGCCTCGCCCACCGGCGTGCCGCCGGGTTCGCGGGTTTGCACCACCTCGATGCCGCGGTTTTCCAGGACGCTGCGCACGCCAGCCAGCAAGGTGCTCTTGCCGGCGCCTTCGCCGCCTTCAAGGCTGATGAACTTCCCGCGAGCTGCCGTCATCGGCATTGTTTCCGTTGGTAGCAGTTGACGTTGCGGTTGTGCTCGGCCAGCGAACTGGCGAAGACGTGGCTGCCGTCGCCGCGAGCCACGAAGTAGAGCGCGTCACCAGCGGCCGGATGCAGCGCCGCCACAATCGCCGGCTTGCCGGGCAACGCAATCGGAGTCGGCGGCAGACCGGGTCGAGTGTAGGTGTTGTACGGCGTATCCGTGGTGAGGTCGCTTTTGCGGATATCCCCGGCGTAACTGGCGCCCATGCCGTAAATCACGCTGGGATCGGTCTGCAGCAGCATGTGGTTCTCCAGGCGCCGCACGAACACTCCGGCGATCTTCGCACGCTCGTCGGCACGGCCGGTTTCCTTCTCCACGATCGAGGCGAGGATCAAGGCGTCGTACGGCGTGGCCAGCGGCAGGCCGTTCTCGCGACCGGGCCACAGCGCGGCAAGTGTCTTTTCCATCGCAACGTGGGCGCGTCTGAGGACATCCAGATCGCTGTCGCCTTTCACATACGCATAGGTCTCGGGGAGGAATCGGCCTTCCGGCGCTTCGCCGGCCGCACCGATCTTCTGCATGATCGCGGCGTCATCGAGTCCTGCCGTGGCGTGCTTCAACTTCTCGGCATGCGCCAGGGCCTGGCGCAGTTCGGCAAAGGTCCAGCCATCGACGATCGTGAAGTTGCGCTGCAATACCTTGCCGGCCGCCATATCCGCCAGCAGCTGGCGCGGTGTCACGCCCCGCTCAAGCGCATATTCGCCAGCATGCAGCTTGCCGGCCACGTGCATCTGCTCGGCCAGCAAGCGCCAATACCAGGGACTCGCCGTGCTGAAGCCCTGACGCCGCAACTCGTCCACGATGCCCTTGAAACTGGTCCCGCGGCTGACGTCGATGCTGCTGTGCGGTGCTGACACCTGCAGTGGTGCCAGGCTGAAGCGGCGGTAATCGTTCCAGCCGACTGCCAAGGCGACGACGGCCGCCACCAGCAACAACAGCAACAACAGGCGCGGCCAGTTGCGTCCGCCCATCGATCGGTCACTCATCCGCCTTGCTCCATCACAAAACCCAGATTGCGCCAATGCTGCTGCAACTCGCGAGCCACCACGCCCGGCACAAATTTCCGCCCATCCAGTGACTGTACCGGGAGAATGCCGCGCACACTCGAACTCAAGAACATTTCGCTGGCCGCAGACAACGTCTCCAGATTCAGCTCGGCCACGCGGGCCCGAGGGTACCTCGCCAACACCTCGGCCCGCGCGACGCCGGCGACGCCACACTGATCCAGCACCGGCGTCAGCAGGTCACCGCCGACCACGGCAAACAGATTGGCCGTCGTCGCCGAAATCACCCGGTCGTGACGATCACGGAGCAGGCCCTCGGCAATCGCCGGGTCGCTCCACTCGGCGCGCGCCAGCACCTGCTCCAGCCTATTCAGATGCTTGATGCCGGCCAGCCGCGGCTGTTCGGCCAGGCGCAGTTGGCACAGGCGCATGTGCACGCCATGAAGATACGCGTCGCCAGCCACGGGCGGCGGTGCAAACGCGGCGACGATCCGCGTTGGCCGGGTCGATGCCGGCAAGCGGTATCCGCGCTCGCCGACGCCGCGGGTCAAGGTGATCTTCACCACGGCCTGCGGCATGCCCACGCCGACCTGCCCCACCTCGCGCCACAGTTGCGCCGAGTCAGGTGGCGGCAGCTGCAGGCGCGTGCAACCCTCGGCCAGGCGCTGCATGTGAAGGGGCCACAGTGGCGCGCAGGTGCCGACCAGGCGGATGGTCTCGAACAGCCCATCGCCGTAGCCGAGACCACGATCAAGCACGCTGACTTGATCGGTCGCCACGCCGTCGACCAGAACCCGTGTATTCATCAGTCCGCCACCCCGAGCGCACGCAGCAACCCGCGCGCCTTCGCGCGGGTTTCTTCCAGTTCAGCCGCGGCCACCGAGTCGGCGACAATCCCGGCACCGGCACGCAGCGTCACCCGCGTACCAGCCAGCGTCAACGTGCGGATCAGGATATTCAAGTCGAGCTCGCCACTGCGGTCGAGATAACCCAAGGCCCCGGTATAGAAGCCGCGCGGCGTGCGCTCCAGGTCGGCGATGATTTCCATACCGCGTACCTTGGGACAGCCGGTGATCGTGCCGCCGGGAAAGGTGGCGGCAATGACCTCACCTGGCGTCACCCCGGGACGCAGCCGTCCGCGCACATTCGAGACGATGTGGTGAACGTGCGCGTAAGTCTCGACCGCCATCAATTCATCGACTTCGACCGTGCCGGGCACGCAGACACGCCCAAGGTCGTTACGCTCCAGATCAACCAGCATCACATGCTCGGCACGTTCCTTGGGATGCGAACTCAGTTCGCGGATGCGCGCGGGTTCGTCGTCACCAGGGTGTCGCGGCCGCGTACCGGCGATCGGCCGCGTCTGCACCACGCCACCGCGCACCTCGATCAACCGCTCCGGCGACGAACTCGCTATGGCCCAGCCCGGCTGCTGCAGCAGGCCGGCGAATGGCGCCGGATTGGCAATGCGTAGCGCCTCGTAGAGCGCCGCGGGCGGCGGCGGCAGGGCGTAGCGAGCCGTCCATCCCCGCGACAGGTTCACCTGGAAGATGTCGCCGGCGCACAGATGTTCATGAATGCGCCCGACTCCAGCAAGGAAGTCCTCCGTCGCGTCTTCGTCGCATGTCTCAAGCGCGGGAAGGACCGACCGCATTGCGGGAACGGCGAGATCCGCTTCGAGCAAGTCGAGCAGATGTTCGCGCCCCGCCTCGGCCAGCAGGATCGTGCACTCGTGCAGATGGTCGATGATCACCGCGGCGGGACAACGCAGTGCCAGCGCCAGCGGCAGTCCTGGCGTCGACGGCAGGTCCAGGCTGGACTCGATTTCGCCTGCCAACTCGTAGCTCAGCAACAGAACCCAGCCACCGTGGAACGGCAATCCATCGTCATCGGGGGGCTGGCATTCCGCCTGCCAAGCCTCGTCGAGCAGGTCGAGAAAGCGACCGGGCTGTACTTCACCGGCGCCATCACGCACCACCCGGTCGGCGTCGAGCACCAGCCGCTCGCCGGGAAACGCAAACAGGATGTCGTAGCGCGACTGTGCGGTACCGTGCGTCACGCTCTGCAACAAAGCGGGATAGCGCTCCGGAAAGGTGGCGGCCGGCGCGAGCAGGTCGCGTCGGCCGGTCAGCCGGCGGCGATGGCAAGGCACGCCCGGTCGGTCGCTCAAACGCGACGGAAGACCAGCGAGCCGTTGGTGCCGCCGAAGCCGAACGAGTTGGAGAGCACCACGTCGACTCTCGCCTCGCGCGCGGTGTGCGGCACGAAGTCAAGGTCGCAACCTTCGCCCGGCGCGTCGAGGTTGATCGTCGGCGGCAGGATCTGGTCGCGCAGCGCCAGGATGCTGAAGATCGCCTCGACTCCGCCCGCCGCGCCGAGCAGATGTCCGGTGGTCGACTTGGTCGAACTCATCGCCAGCTTGTAGGCATGCTCGCCAAACACTTTCTTCGCCGCCATCACCTCGCCCAGATCGCCCAGTGGGGTGGACGTGCCATGCGCATTGACGTATTGCACCTCGGTGGGGTTGAGGCCGGCGTCGTTGAGCGCGGTCTGGATGCAGCGCGCGGCACCTTCGCCGCCCTCGCTCGGCGCGGTCATGTGGAAGGCATCGCCGCTCATGCCGAAGCCGACCAGCTCGGCGTAGATGTGCGCGCCGCGAGCCTTGGCCTGCTCGTACTCTTCAAGCATCAATACGCCTGCGCCATCGGACAGCACAAAGCCGTCGCGATCCTTGTCCCAGGGCCGGCTGGCCTTGGTGGGCTCGTCGTTGCGCGTGGACATCGCCTTGGCCGAGCAGAAGCCGGCCATCGCGGTGCCGGTGGTGGCGAACTCGGCGCCACCGGCGATCATGGCATCGGCATCGCCGTACTGGATCATGCGCGCGGCCAGGCCGATGTTGTGGGCACCGGTGGTGCATGCAGTGACGCAGGCGATGTTCGGTCCCTTCAGGCCGAACATGATCGACAACTGGCCCGAGACCATGTTGATGATCGAGCTGGGAACGTAGAACGGCGACACGCGACGCGGCCCCTTGGCGGCCAGCTCCAGCGTGGTCGCCTCGATCGTGTACAGGCCGCCGATGCCGGCACCGACGGCGACGCCAACGCGCGGCGCATTGGCCTCGGTGATTTCCAGTCCGGAATCGCGCAAGGCCTGGGTCCCCGCCGCCACCCCGTAGTGGATGAACGGGTCCATCTTCTTGACGTCCTTGAGCGGCATCCACTGCGCGGGATCAAAGCCGCTGACCTGGCCGGCGATGCGCGTGGAGTACGCCGAGGTATCGAAATGGACGACCGGGCCGATGCCGCTGATGCCCTTGACCACTCGATCCCACGCGCTGGCAATGTCGTTTCCGACTGGCGAGATGATGCCCATGCCGGTCACTACTACGCGGCGCTTGCTCATGCTTGGTTCCTTGCGTGATTCCCGGAAACCCGACGTCAGCCGATTTCCCACAACTGCGGCGAAATGGCTGCGTGGCCCGGTCGGGTCAACGATGCATCGTCCGGACCATACGGTATCGGACGTTGCGGGATACAGAAACGAAAACTGCGCCCATCAGGCGCAGCGCTCGATATTGCTGCCTGCCCGTGCGGCGTGCGTGCGGCACGCCAGATGAGCGGGTGGCATGACACCGGAACGGGTCAATCCTTGGAGTGGGCCTTGATGTAGTCGACGGCCTGCTGCACGGTCGTGATCTTCTCGGCGTCTTCGTCGGGAATCTCGGTCTCGAACTCTTCCTCGAGCGCCATCACCAGTTCCACCGTGTCCAGCGAATCCGCGCCCAGATCATCCACGAACGACGCGTTCGCCGTGACTTCATCTTCCTTCACGCCCAACTGCTCGACGACGATCTTCTTGACGCGCTCTTCGATGGTGCTCATGTTGCCCATACCTCTCAAGGAGTGATTATTTGCCGGAACTGGCCCGGCGACGTGCAAAATACCGGCGGCATTGTAGTGGCTAAACCCGCAGGCCGCCACGATTCGCCGGCGATGGCACGACGCCCATGCCTTTGCACCGACGCGAAAGTGCAATTGTCGCCTAAAACGCCGCTGCTGGCGACAACTTTTCTCAAGCGAGCCCGGCGCTTGTGAAAAAATTGTCCGCCGATCGTGATCGCATCGAGATCGTGGTCGGCGAAGCCCGCGTCGCGATGGCGTCATTCCCCCGGCTTTTACGCCATGTACATCCCGCCGTTGACATGCAGCGTCTCGCCGGTGATGTAGGCCGCGGCCGGCGAGGCCAGGAACGCCACCGCGCCCGCAATGTCAGCGACTTGACCCAGCCGTCCCAGCGCGATCTGGCCCAGCAAGGCCTGCCTGGCTTCCTCCGGCAGCGCGCGCGTCATGTCGGTATCGATGAAACCGGGCGCCACCACGTTGACCGTGATGCCGCGCGTACCGATCTCGCGCGCCAGCGACTTGGAGAACGCGATGATGCCGGCCTTGGCCGCCGCGTAATTGGCCTGCCCCGGGTTGCCGGTGAGTCCGATCACCGAGGCGATCGAAATGATGCGACCCTTGCGCGCCTTCATCATGCCGCGCAGCACCGCCTTGGACGTGCGGTAGACCGAGGACAGATTGGTATCGATGACGTCCTGCCAGTCCTCGTCTTTCATCCGCAGCAGCAACTGGTCGCGCGTGATGCCGGCGTTGTTGACCAGGATCGAGACCGCGCCGAATTCCGTCGCGATGCCATCGATCAGGGTCTGGACGGCCGCGCCGTCGATGACGTTCAATTCGCGACCATGCCCACCCTGGGCAGCCAACCGCTCACCGATTGCCGTGGCCCCGCCGGCGCTGGTGGCGGTGCCGATGACGGTCGCACCCATCGACGCCAGCTCGTCGGCAATTGCCGCACCAATGCCGCGACTGGCGCCCGTGACCAGGGCGATTTCACCTTGCAGCGGTTTGTTCATGAGCCGGACCTTGGAAAACGAAGTGGGAAACAGTTGGCAACGCGAAAGCGGTCGAGCCTGACGGCGAACTCACGCCCACTCGGCGCGGGCGATGTCAAGTTCGTCCGGCGTGCCGATCGCGCGTGTCTCGATGTTCTTGTCAATGCGTTTGATCAGGCCGGACAGGACCTTGCCGGGGCCGCACTCGGCGATGCGGGTGGCGCCGCCGGCAGCCAGCGCCTGCACACATTCCGTCCAGCGCACCGGCAGGTACAACTGCCGCTGCAGCGCCCCGCGAATCTCCCCGGCCGTGGCATGGCTGCGCGCGTCGGCATTCTGGATCACCGGGATCGAGGGCAGGCTCCAGTCGATCGCCGCCATGCACTCGCCCAACTGATCGGCTGCCTCGCGCATCAGGGCGCAGTGCGAAGGTACCGAAACCGCCAGTCTGATCGATTTCCTCACACCCATCGTGGCCAGTTTCGCCAACACCCGATCGACCGCCTCGGCGTTGCCGGCGATAACCAGCTGGCCCGGCGCATTGAAATTGGCCGGAGCGACGACCTGTCCTTGCGCCATCTCCGCGCAGACGCTGGCGATCTGCTCATCGTCGCCACCAAGGATCGCCGCCATCGCGCCGACCCCGACCGGTACCGCCGCCTGCATCAGGCGGCCGCGCTCGGCCACCAGCCTGGCGGCATCGTGCAGCGACAAGGCGTCGGCGCAAACCAGCGCGCTGTACTCGCCCAAGCTGTGACCAGACAGTCGTGTCGGCCGCGCACCGCCAAGCTTCTGCCACACGCGCCATACCGCCACGCTGGCTGCCAGCAGCGCCGGCTGGGTGTTTTCAGTGCGATTGAGCAGGTCGGCGGGCCCTTGCTGACTCAGCGCCCACAAATCGAGCCCGGCACCCTGCGAGGCCTCGTCGAAAGCAGCTCGCACCTCGCCATGAGCCGAGGCCAGGTCGGCCAGCATGCCGAGCGATTGCGAACCCTGGCCGGGGAAAACAAACGCGAGCGTCGCGGATCTTGAACTCATGGAACGTCATTCCCTGTCACGAAAGTCACCATGGTGCCAGCATCACCGTCCATACGCAGCCGTACCCGGTGATCTCCGCCGCGAAAAACACGATGCCGCACTGCAGGCGGCATCGACGGATCGATCAAACGCGAAGTGTCTCAGTAGCGCAGCAGCGCCGACGCCCAGGTAAAGCCGCCGCCGAAAGCCTCCAGCAACAGGTTCTGGCCGCGCTGCACCTTGCCCGAACGCACCGCGTAGTCGAGCGCCAGCGGCACCGAACCCGACGAGGTGTTCGCATGCTTGTCGACCGTCACGATGACCCGCTCCATCGACATGTTGAGCCGCTTGGCGGTTGCTTCGATGATGCGCAGGTTGGCCTGGTGCGGAATCAGCCAGTCGATGTCCGACTCCTGCATCCCGGCGGCCTCGAGGGTCTCGCCGACCAGTGCGTCCAGCGTCTTCACCGCGACCTTGAACACCTCGCGCCCGGACATCCGGATGCGCACGCCGTGATTGGGTTCGTCGCTGAAGCCCGCCGACACGCCCACCGGGTTGTACAACAGGTGCTTGTAGCCACCGTCGGCGTGCAGGCACGTGGCATAGATGCCAGGTTCGCTGGATGCCTCCAGCACCACGGCGCCCGCACCATCGCCGAACAGCACGCAGGTTTCGCGCTCGCTCCAGTCGACCATCCGGGTCAGCGTCTCGGCGCCGATAACCAGTACCTTCTTCGACTGACCGCTGCGGATGAACTTGTCGGCCACGCCCAGGGCATAGACAAAGCCCGAGCAGGCCGCGTTGACGTCGAACGCCGCACAACCGTTCGCGCCGAGGCGATGCTGCACGAGACAGGCGGTGGACGGAAAAATGATGTCCGGCGTGGTAGTGCCCAGCACGATCAGGTCGAGCTCGGATGCCTTGACGCCGGCCGCTTCCAGCGCATTCTGCGCGGCGCGGAAGGACAGGTCACCGGTGGTCTCGCCGTCGGCGGCGATGTGCCGCTGGCAGATGCCGGTGCGGCTACGGATCCATTCGTCACTGGTATCGACGATCTTTTCCAGATCGGCGTTGGTGACGACGCGCTCGGGCAAGGCGCTGCCGGTGGCGACGATACGGGCATAAAGCTGGGGCATTCAATGTTCCATCGGCAAGGATTGGAATCGACCGGCCAGCCGGCGACCGGACGTCGTACATTACGTTCCCGCGTCCCGGAACGCAAAACGGCGCGTCGCCGCGCCGTCCGGATGATCATTCGGCAGGACTCCCGCAGGATTCCCGCGAAATATTCAGTCCTCGACCGACACCGCGGCCTTGGCCTCGATCATCTTCTTGCCGCGATAGTAACCGTCCTTGGTGACGTGGTGGCGCTGATGAACCTCACCGCTGGTCGGATCGGTCGACAACTGTACGGTCGCAAGCTTGTCGTGCGCACGACGCATGCCACGGGTGGACGGGGTACGGCGGCTCTTGGCAACGGCCATGGTAGTTCTCCAGCTGAAACGTGGTGGTGAATCGGGATGATTTTTTATGGAACGACCCGGATCAATCGATCCGGGCCAACGGTTATTTCTTCAGCTCGCGCAACACGGCGAACGGATTTTCAGAGTGTCCTTCGCCGGCAGAATCCTCGTCCGGATCGCGACCTGTCACTTCATCGGGCAGCCTGCAATCCGGATTGACCGGGACCAACGGCAGCGCCAGCAGCAATTCGTCTTCTATGACATCCGCCGGACGCAGGCGACCGTCCTCGGCCACCAGCAGCGGTTCGTAGTCCGGCGGCAATCCCGCCTCGTCGCGCTCATCCCTGATGAGTCCCAGCCGCGTCTGCACGGCAACCGGCAACACGAAAGGTTCCAGCGAGCGCTGACAGGTCAGGGTCAACGGCGCGCTGGCGCGAACATCCACGTAGCTTGTGTCGAGGCTGTCGCGCCCGAACTCCAGCACGAAGGTCACCTCGCCATCGGAGTTCGCCAAGGCCTCGCACAGGCGCCGCAAGCTCGCGATGGCCAGTGTTCCCTCGAACGAACGCCGCGCCGCGACCATGCGCCAAGCGTCCACGGACTCTGGCAGTGTCACGGACATAATCGCGGAATGTTAGGTTTGCGGCACCGGAAAGTCAACCAACTCAGCTATCAGCGCCCGACCCGGGCGCGCACGCGTGTTTTGCCTGACTCGTGCCAGTTGCGGCAGACTGGTGTCCCGAATCCCGAATCGTACTCTTGAATTCCTATCTCACTTTCGGCGCGGCCGTGTGTTTCGCGATCCTGCTCTTGCTGGCTGGCGGGGCCGTGCTGGTATTGCGAAAACGGGAGAATCGCCGCGGTACCAGTATCCGCCACCTGCTCGATCTGGCCGACCGCATGGAGATGGACCTGAAAACCTGCCGCTCCGGACTGCAGCAGGCGCACGCGGTGATGTCGCTCAATCCTGACCTTCCCGCCAGCAGCGAGAATGATGCCCGCCACGCGGTCGATGCCGGCTTGCGCGCGCTGCTGCAGCAGCGATTATGGATCCGCGACCGCTCCGCCGGCGCCAGCCAACAGGAACTGGACGAAGCCGCGACCTCGATGAGCGAAACACGTGATCGGCTGCAGCCCTTGCTGCAGGCGCTTGCCCAGGCGCAGACCGACCTCAACAGCGCGATGCGCGAACAGATCCTGCGCGAATCGGACACTTGATGCCCGGCCCGCCAGCAACGCCGCGCGTCGTGCTGGGGTCGACGTCGCGCTATCGCGCCGAACTGTTGCGCCGGCTATTGGCGGATTTCGAACAGGCGGCGCCGGATACGGACGAGTCGCCCCTGGCGGACGAAACTCCAGCGGCGCGCGCCTTGCGCCTGGCGGTCACCAAGGCCGAATCCGTGGCAGCCTTTTACACCGATGCCCTGGTGATCGGCTCCGACCAGGTGGCCGAAGTCGATGGCGTGATCCTGCACAAGCCCGGCACCGACCAGCGCGCCCGCGCCCAGCTGACTGCCAGCTCGGGTCGCACCGTGCACTTTCATACCGCGCTGTGCCTGCTCGATGCTCGCCGGGGCTGGTCGCAAACTCATGTCGATCACACGCAGGTGCGATTTCGGACGCTCGCGCCGGCGGAGATCGCGCGTTACGTCGAACGCGAACAACCGCTGGACTGCGCCGGCAGTTTCAAATGCGAGGGTCTGGGCGTCAGCCTGTTCGAATCGGTCGACAGCCATGACCCCAGCTCCTTGATCGGCCTGCCCTTGATCGCCCTGGCCCGCATGCTGCGCGATGCAGGCATGGCGTTGCCCTGAGACGTTGTGAGTTTTTCAACCTCTCAGGCCGGCCAAGGATGGCCGGGCGCGGATCGGTCACGCAAGTGACTGATTCGCGTGAGCGCGTCCGGGCATGTACCGGACGTGCGATAGAAGAAAACCACGGGAAGTGGTTTTCTTCACAGGCTCTGAGGCGAACGGCCGGCGACAGGTACACTGCCACTTCCCGTGCACAGCTGCGGATACACGAAGCCAAACCATGACCGAACGCACCGTGTCCGCCATCAGTCCGCCCCACGACAAGACCCTGCAGCAGCGGCTGGATGCGGCGATCGCCCAGGTCAACCGCGTGCTGCTGGGCAAGCGCCATCAGGTGAAGCTCGCGTTTACCTGCCTGATCGCCGGCGGCCACCTGTTGCTCGAGGACGTGCCCGGCGTCGGCAAGACCACCCTGGCGCACGCGCTTGCGGCCACCTTCGCGCTGGAGTTCCAGCGCGTGCAGTTCACCAGCGACTTGCTGCCCTCGGACATCATCGGCGTCAGCGTGTACGAGCGCGACACCGGACAGTTCCGCTTCCATCCCGGGCCGATCTTCACCGGCCTGCTGCTTGCCGACGAAATCAACCGCGCCAGCCCCAAGACGCAGAGCGCACTGCTCGAGGCGATGGCCGAGAACCAGGTCACGATGGATGGGCAGACGCACGCGCTGGCGCAGCCGTTCTTCGTCGTGGCCACGCAAAATCCGCTCGATCTCAACGGCACCTTCCCGTTGCCCGATTCGCAACTGGACCGCTTCATGCTGCGCCTGTCGCTGGACTACCCCGACGCCAGCGCCGAGCGAGCCCTGCTTACCGGCAGCGATCGCCGCGACCTGCTCGCCCAGCTCACGCCCCAACTGGACGGCACGGCCTTGCTCGCCCTGCATGAGCGGGCGCACTCGATCACCACCAGCGGCGCCCTGCTCGACTACCTGCAGGCGCTGCTGGCGGCCAGCCGGCGTCACGCCGACATCCGCGCTGGCCTGTCGCCACGCGCGGGACTCGCCCTGCTTGGCGCGGCGCGTGTCTGGGCCATGCTCAGCGGTCGCGGCCATGTGCTGCCGGAAGATATCCAGGCGCTGTTCGTCCCATTGGCTGCACACCGCCTGCTGCCGATACGCGGCACCAATGGCGCCGTGTTGGCGCGGCAGTTGCTGACCGAGGTGGCAGTGGACTGATGCGCGGCCTGCTGCAACGCTTGCAACGCTGGGCGGAGGGGCGCCTGCCCGCGCTCACTCGCTACCGCCGCACCGAACGCCTGCCGATCGAACTGCATCGGCGACGCATCTATATCGTGCCCACGGGCTTCGGGCTCGGCTTTTCCGTGTTGCTGCTGGTGATGCTGGTCGGCGCACTCAACTACAGCAACAACTCCGCGCTGCTGCTCACCTGTCTGCTCGGCGCCGCCAGCGCGGCCAGCATGCTGGTGGCATTCCGCGCATTGGATGGATTGCGCCTGGAGCATGTCCGTGCCGGCCACACCGTCGCCGGCGAGTCGATGGAGCTTGTCCTCACGTTTCAGTCGAACCGGCTGCGCAGCGCGATCCGGCTGGACCTGGGCAAAAATTCCGTCGCCTTCGCGCTGGACGGAAAGGTCGCGAGCGAGGCGAAACTGCAGCTGCCCACCGAGCGGCGCGGCTGGCAACCGTTACCGAGGCTGCGCCTGTGGACCAGCTGGCCACTCGGGATGTTTCGCGCATGGAGCTGGCTGCATCCCGATCAGACAGTACTGGTATGGCCACGTGCGGAAGCGTCAGGACCGCCGCCGCGGGCTCCGGCCGACGATGCCCGGCACATGCGACTGCACCGCGGCGACGAACTGGCCACGCTGCGCGACTACCAGGCCGGCGATCCGCAGCGGCACATCGCCTGGAAAGCCAGTGCGCGCCATGACGAGTTGCTGGTGAAGGACTTTGAACAACCGCGCCACCAGCCGCAATGGCAACTGGACTGGCGCCAGCTGGGCGGGATGGACGATGAATCCCGCATCGCGCGGCTGGCGCGCTGGCTGAACGAAGCGCAGTCGCTGCGCTGCAGCTACAGTCTGTGGCTGCCCGGAAACCAGATCGGCAGCGGCGCCGGCCCGCTGCATTACGCCCGCTGCATGGACGCACTGGCAGGCTTGCCGTGACGCGGTGGCGGCCAGCCCAGATCACGACCGCCGCGGTCGACCAGCGCAGCTTCGATTTGCTGAGCTTGAGCGCGGCCTTCGTGCTGGCGGTGAATGCCACGCACCTGCCGGGCTGGTTGTCGCTGGGCCTGGGGCTCACGCTGCTCGGGCGCTGGTGGCAGCGACGGCAGCACGGCGACCGTGTGCCACGCTGGATCAAGCTGTCACTGCTGGTATTGCTGACACTGGCGGTGATCGTGCAGTACGGCAATCTGTTCGGTCGCGCGCCAGGCACCGCGCTGGCGATCGGGCTGCTGGTGCTCAAGTTGCTGGAGACCGAGACCGGGCGTGATGTGCGCGTCGGCGCCAGCTTCGCCTGTTTCACGCTGATGACGGCGTTGCTGTTCGATCAGGGGCTGGTCCGCACGGTGGTGATCGCGCTCGGCTTGCTGCCGGTCCTGGCAACCCTGCGCGCGCTGGAGCCGGCGCAGCCAGCAACCACCGCGCCGCGCGCACTGCTGTCTCCCCTCGCGCTGCTGGCCGCCGCCCTGCCGCTGGCCCTGCTCGCGTTCGTGCTGGTACCACGCCTGAGTTCACCACTGTGGGGAGCGCCCGCGCGGGACCAGGCACGCACCGGACTGAGTGACCGCATGAGCCCGGGTGGCTTCACCGAACTGCTGACCGACGACCACCCGGCGATGCGCGTCAGCTTCGACGGCGCACCGCCTGCCCCCGACCAGCGCTATTTCCGCGCTTTCGTGATGGCCCGCTATGACGGCGTCAGCTGGACCTACCGTGACATCGCCAACCAGGCTCCGGCCGCGTTGGACGTAACCCACAGCATCAACTACCAGATCACGCTGCTGCCCACCCATCGCCGCGTGCTGCCCACCCTGGACGTACCGATCGACACGCCAGCCGGTGCGGCGATGGGTCGGGACCGGGTGGTGATGGCGACCAGGCCGGTCAATGACGTCCTCACCTACCGCCTGAGCTCCGCCACCGGATATCGGCTGGAGCCCCGGCTGGACGCGCCGCGCAACCGGTGGCTGCAACTTCCGGCCGGTTTCAATCCGCGCACGCTGGCGCTGGGCCAGACATGGCGCCAGCACTACGGCCACGACGATGCCGCGATCGTGCGGGCCGCACTCGCCCTGTTCCATGACGGCGGATTCCGTTACACCCTCGCACCGGCCCCGCTGGGCCGCAACGCGATGGACGACTTCCTGTTCGACACCAAAGAGGGCTTCTGCGAGCACTACTCGTCCGCGTTTACCGTGCTGATGCGCGCTGCGGGTATCCCTGCGCGCGTCGTTACCGGCTATCAGGGCGGCTACTGGAACAAGCTGGGCAACTATCTGCTGGTGCGAAATTCCGATGCCCACGCCTGGGCCGAGGTCTGGCTGGCAGGCCGCGGCTGGGTACGCGCGGACCCGACCGGCGCGGTGCGTCCGGAACGCGTCAGCCTGGGCGCCGCCGCGGCCGCGGGCGACCAGCTGGACTGGTATCGCCGGGACTGGTTGCAGGGTCTGGGAAATCGCTGGGATGTTGTCAACCGCTGGTGGGACCAGGCCGTTACAGGTTTTGATGCACTTCGCCAACGCGGTCTGCTGACGCCGTTCGGCATCCGCGACACCGACACGGCGACGCTTGGCGTGCTGCTGGCCATCGGCACGACGTTATTCATCGCGATCGGGCTGGCGTGGGCCCTGCTGCGGCGGCAGTCACGCGATCCGCTGCGCGAGGCGCTGGCCAAACTGGAAGTGAAGCTGGCGCGCAAGGGTATTGTCCGCCGTCCTGCCGAAGGACCGCAGCACTACCTGAGTCGTGCCGCCCGTGCGTTGCCCGGCCAGCGCAAGAGACTTGCGATCTTGATGGAGAGTTACCTGAAGCTACGCTATGCTTGTGACGTACCGCCTGCGCAGGCGTCGCTGGTGTTTCAGCGCGCCGTACGAGACTTTCGGATCTCCGACTTCCGGGCCTCCGATAGATCCGAGCACTGAAGTGCCCAGGCAGGCGCCCATCGCGATAGTGCCTGTTATCGCCCATGATGGAGTGAATCTCATGTCGATTTGCCGTCTATCCTCCCTCGCCGCCGCCCTCGTCCTGCTCGTCGGATGCGCGACCGTCCCCGAACCGCTGCAAGGCACCTACGCCGACGTTTCCAGCGCAAGTGTCCAAGGCGTCGCCACCAACGGCGACACCGTGCGTTGGGGTGGCAAGATCATCAATATCGCCTCGGATTCGCAACGTACCTGCTTCTACCTGCTGTCGCGGCCGCTGGACCGTCAGGCGCGGCCAATGGCGGGCTCGGTCAGCCGCGAGAACCAGGGTCGCTTCGTCACCTGTCATCAGGGCCGATACGACCCGCAGGTCTTTGCCAAGGGCCGCGACCTCACCATCGTCGGCACATTGCATGGCTCGGTGATGCAGCCGGCAGGGGATCGCGACCATGCTTATCCACTGGTGAACGCCGACGTGGTCTATCTGTGGCCAAAACGTGACAACACGGACTCTTCAGACTTGATGGGTAATCCACAATACCCTCCCGAAGTTGATCGGCAACCGACCGGCGCAATACCACCAACAGTAAAGTAGCAATGGTTGAATGCGAGGACGCCGATCGCGCTGGCACCAGGTTTGGTGTCAGAGCGCGGGTAGCGAAAGCAGTGTTGTCGCCGGAACAGCGTCAACCGCTCGCGAGCGGATGCGTTATTGGCTTGTACGAGCCAACCGTTGAAGATTGCACACCACGATCCGGACATCGCGCGGCTCATGCAGGTCCGCTTGGACGGCGTCATATCCATGACGGAACCTTGGGCTGAACCGACCTGCATGTTTCGATGCGCCGTGCGGGAGTTTCGCGTGAAAAACGTGGTCCAATGAACATTGAAGCGATGGCGATGCCATCGATGCTGCTGACGGAGAAACCCCATGTCCCTGTACCGCCCGCTCACTCTCGTCGCCGCCCTTGCCGTGCTGGGCGGTTGTGCGACGATCCCCCAACCGCTGCAAGGCAACTACACCAACGTCACCACCGCCAGCGCGCAACAGGGTGGCGCCGGCGGCACCCAGGTCCGCTGGGGCGGCGAGATCATCAAGACCGAACCTGGCCCGCAGCAGACATGCTTCTACGTACTCTCGCGCCCGCTGGATAGTCAGGCGCGCCCGAGGTCGGGTAACTCCGGTGAAAACAGTGGCCGCTTCGTCGCCTGCCGCGCCGGATTCTACGATCCGGAGGTGTTCACCCGGGGGCGCGAATTGACCGTGACCGGCATCTTGCATGGCACGGTGACCAAGAAGGTTGGCGATTACGACTACGCCTACCCGCGGGTCGAGGCCAACGTCGTCTACCTGTGGCCGAAACGCGAACGCTACGCTGCTTATCCGCCGGGTTATTACGACCCGTTCTGGGGTCCGGGCTTCGGCCCGTACTGGGGTAGCCCGTGGGGCTATGGTGGCTACGGCGGCGGGTACTGGCGCAGCCCGCGCGTGATCGTGGTGCGTCCGCCGGCACCGCCACCGCCGAAGAAATAAGCGTGCAAAAGAACGCCGGCGCAATGCCGGCGTCTTTTCATCCGCCCCGCGATCACACTCAGCCAGGCGGCCAATGCAGGCGCCGGCCCGCCAGCAGGTGCACGTGAATGTGGAACACGGTCTGGCCGCCATCTTCGTTGCAGTTGATCACGGTGCGGTAACCCTTCTCGGCGAAGCCCTCCTGCTTGGCGTAGGCCGCGGCGGCCAGCAGCAGTTTGCCGAGCAGGGGCGCCTGCGCCGGCGTGGCATCGTTGAGGGTGGCGAGCGGCTCCCGCGGGATGAACAGCACATGCACCGGCGCTTGCGGGTTCGTGTCGCGAAACCCGACCACGTCATCGTCCTCGTAGACGATATCGGCCGGAATTTCGTGGCGGACGATCTTGCTGAAAATGGTGTCGTTCATGCCTCGCTCCCCTCGTTGGTTCAATCCAGCAACTGGCGGCCGCCGAACGCATGCGCCAGCGTGCTGCGATCGACATATTCCAGTTCCCCACCCAGCGGTACGCCGTAGGCCAGCCGGGTTGGCCGCACCCCGCCGGCGCGCGCCAGCTGGGCCAGGTAATGCGCCGTCGCGTCGCCCTCCACCGTGGGGTTGGTGGCGATGATCAACTCTTCGATCTCGCCCTCGCCCAGCCGCGTGGTCAATTGCGCCAGGCCCAGCTCCTCCGGCCCCAATCCATCCAGTGGCGACAGCCGGCCCATCAGCACGAAGTACTGGCCGCGATAACCCGTGGCCTGCTCGATCGCCGCCAGCTCGGTCGGCGATTCCACCACGCACAACACCTGGCGATCCCGACTGCCGCTGGCGCACAGCGTGCACAACGGATCCTCGCTGAAATTGCGGCAGCGCTCGCAGTGGCCGATCCGTTCCATCGCCTGCGCCATCACGCCGGCAAGCTTCAATCCCCGCTCGCGCTCGCGTTCCAGCAGGTGAAAGGCCATCCGCTGCGCACTCTTGCCGCCCACGCCGGGCAGGCAGCGCAGCGCTTCGATCAGTTCGGCGAGGAGGGGGGAGCCGGTCACTGGACGTCCGGGAATCGAGAATGGGGAATCGGGAATAGGGAGATCAAGAACATGAGGCGCCGCGCTCCGCTTTTACCATTCCCTATTCCCCATTCTCGATTCCCCGCTCAAAACGGCATCTTGAAGCCGGCCGGCAGATTCATCCCGGCGGTGACGCCACCGAGCTTGTCCTTGCTGGCCTGGGCCACCTTGTTCACCGCGTCGTTGACGGCGGCGGCCACCAGATCCTCGGCCATCTCCGGGTCGTCGGCAAAGGTCTGGCGATCGATCTGCACCCGGCGCACTTCGTGGGCACCGGTCATCACCACGCTGACCAGGCCACCGCCGGCACTGCCGGTGACTTCGAGCTTGGCGATTTCCTCCTGCGCACGTTTCATGTCCTCCTGCATGCGTTGGGCTTGCTGCATCAACTGGCCGATCTGTCCTCTCATCACATGGCTCCGGGTTCGTTGTCCAGGGGTTTGACGGATTGCGGCACGACGCGCGCGCCGAAATCACGCTTCAAGGTCTGCACCAGTGGATCGTCTTCGATCGACTGTTCGGCCGCCGCCTGCGCGCTGTCGCGTGCCTGCGCCGCACGCGCCGCCGGGGTTTGCGTGACCGCCGCCTGGTCCCGGTTGACGAAACGCAGGCGGATGCGTTCTCCCATGGCCGCACCGATGCGCTCTTCCATCTGGCTGACCATCGGTTCCACCGCCATGCCCATGTGGGTGGGCTGCAGCGCGAGCACCAGTGTCTGGCCATCGCGTTCGCGCAGCACGGCGTTCTGGGCGAGCACGCTGAACGGACCACGCAGGCCGGCGCGCTCGATCAACGCTTCCCAATCCGGCAGGCCATTGGAATCGCGGGCGATCGGCGCTGGCGCGACACTCGCTGCGATAGGCGCCGCGACTGCCGTGACCGACGAGGTTTGCGGGCGCGGCGCAGTCGTCGATACTTTTGGCGGAGGAGCCGGAGGCGCCGAGGGCGTGGTGGAGGTCGGGCGCGATGGCGCGCGCGCCGAAGCGTGACTCGCCGCCGCCGGGCGCGAGATGCGCTCGGGGGCCACCGCATCGTCTGGCCTGAATGCCAGCATGCGCAGCAACGCCATCTCGAACCCGGTGCGTGCGTCCGGCGCCAGCAAAAGGTCACGCCGACCCGAGGTGGCGATCTGGTAATACAGCTGCACGTCCTCCGTCGGGATCCGCTCGGCGAGAACCACCAGGGCGGCATCGTCGTCGCCGTCCTGCTCCGGGCGATAGCCGGGTACCAGCTGGATCAGTTGCAGGCGGTGCAGCACGCTGGCGACGTCGTTCAGCACGCCGCCGAAATCCGGAGAATACGAAGCGATCTGACTGCATTCAGCCAACAGCCGCTCGCCGTCGCCCTCGGCCAGTGCCTCGAGCACGCCAAGCACCTGTCCGCGCGCCACGCTGCCCAGCATGGTGCGTACATCGTCCACGTGTAGCGCGCCGCCGCCGTAGGCGATCGCCTGGTCCAGCAACGACAAACCGTCGCGCAACGAGCCATCCGCCGCCCGCGCCAGTTCGCCGATCGCACTGTCTTCGTAGCTGATGTTCTCGGCCGCCAGGATGTGGCGCATCTGGCCGGAGATCTGCTCGGGCAGCAGCCGCTTGAGATTGAACTTCAGGCAGCGCGACAGCACGGTCACCGGCAGCTTCTGCGGATCGGTGGTGGCGAGCAGGAACTTCACGTGCGGCGGAGGCTCCTCCAGCGTCTTCAGCAACGCGTTGAACGCGTTCTTCGACAGCATGTGCACCTCATCGACCAGGTACACCTTGAAACGGCCTCGCGATGGCGCGTACTGGGCGTTCTCGATCACCTCGCGCACATCGTCCACGCCGGTGTTGCTGGCGGCATCGATCTCCAGCAGGTCGACAAAGCGTCCTTCGTCCACCGCGGTGCACACCGAGCACTCGCCGCAAGGATCGGCTGATTGACCGCGCTCGCAGTTCAGCGACTTGGCGAAGATCCGTGCGATCGTGGTCTTGCCGACGCCGCGGGTACCGGTGAACAGGTAAGCGTGGTGCATGCGCCCGGTATCCAGCGCATTGGTCAGTGCGCGCACCACGTGTTCCTGCCCGACCAGTTCGGCGAACTTGCGCGGACGCCACTTGCGGGCGAGTACTTGATAGGACATGGCTACCAACGTGGGGGCAAAACTTGATTGTGACAAGTTGGCACCGATTCCGGTAGGAGCGCACCTTGTGCGCGATGTTCTTCGCACCGCGTGACGAAAAGCATCGCGCACAGGGTGCGCTCCTGCAAAAGCCCTGCCCGAAATGGCGGCGGCCCCGCCAGCCACACCCCGGCACCCGAATCATTCGCTACCGTTGCTTCCTTCCGGACCTGGCGGAGTTTGCGAACTATCGTCGCGGGGGGACCGACGGGGCCACCATGGACGTCAAGCGATAACGCTTGCTGGTTTTGCTGTTGCGCCGGCTATCCGCCGTCGCACGCTTCAAATTCTGGCGGAGAGAGCGGGATTCGAACCCGCGATAGGTTTTACCCTATACACACTTTCCAGGCGTGCTCCTTCAACCACTCGGACACCTCTCCGTAACTTTTTCGCACTACGAGCACCGAGCGGGATTGTTCGACTCATCCTGAGCCTCACCCCTCACTGGCGTTCGGGGCCAGCCTGCGGCTGTCCGAATTCGTTCCAGACGAATTCGTCGAACCCGCGATAGGTTTTACCCTATACACAACTCCAGACCACCCCGGATTCAACCACCCGGACACCTCTCCGCATAACTTTCCCACCCGATGAACAGCGGGATTGTTCGACCCATCCTGGGTCTCACTCCTCACTGACGTTCGGGGCCAGCCTGCGGCTGTCCAAATTTGTTCCAGACAAATTTGTCGAACCCGCGACAGGTTTTACCCTATACACAACTCCAGACCACTCTCGTTCAACCACTCGGATACCTCTCCGCATGGTGAAACCGCCCTTGTCGGGAAGTCATCGCCCGACAAAGAAGCGGAAGGATAGCTGCAGGCCTGGATACAGGCAAGCGGACCGGGGGGAAATCAGCCGGCGTCGGCGCGTGGTGCGGCGGGGGGCGCCAACACGATGCGCTCGCCTGCATTCGCGACGCGATAACCGCGTGCCGACAAGGCACTGCCATCGGCGGCGCTGCCATAGTGATACAGCAGCAGTTGTGCACGAAGGGCCTCGGGGTATTCGCGTTCGATGTCGTCGACGCCGGTGTGCGACGGGTTGCCCACCGGGCTGCAGTCATGGGCGATCAACATGTCGGACCCACCGTAGCGAGCAAGCACTTCCGGGATCGGACGGGTGTCGCCGGTGAACGCGAAGCATCCGTCCAGCGCCAGTCCAAACGAAGTGGCCGGCACGTGGTGGCGGGTGGCGAAGACGTCGAACCACAGCCCGTCGAGCCAGAACCCGCGCGTGCACGGCACCAGGCGGAAGGCCTCCCAGAAGTTCGCGCCACCTTCGGCCAGGGCGCCGGGATAGTCGGCCACCCGCGACTGCAGCCACGGAATCAGCGCGGCGTGCGCAAACAACCGGGTGGTGCCGCGACGATCGGGATCGAACCACAGCTTGAAGAACAACTGCTCCAGACCGGCCACGTGGTCCATGTGGGTATGCGTGATGTACACGGCCGGCGGCAATGCCTGGTATGCCGCCAGGTAGCGGTCGAGCGTGTCCGGTCCGCAGTCGACGAGCAGGACAGGCTGCCGGTCGCGCTCCAGCACCACCGCCGAGGAGCCCAGCGCCGCGGCGTGCGCCGCGCCCACTCCAAGAAAATGCAGATTCCAGCTCATGATGTCAGGGTGCGCCCATGGCCATGCAGCAAGGGCTGCCAGATCCCGCTTTCGAACGCCGCCTCGCCGTGAGGGGCCGCGTCCAGCTTGAGCAACGATCGACGCAGGCGTTGCAGGTTGGAGCGCTGCCATGCCGGCGCCGGCGCGCGCTTCCGGCCGCGGTCGAAATCGATCAGGTGCAGGCCCTGCTTCGATACCAGCACGTTGTTCGCATTCAGATCCGCGTGCCAGATGCCGGCGCGGTGAAAACGACCGATCACGGCACCGACTGCCTCCGCCAGCGCATGATCGAGGCGCCCCGCCACCAGACATTCGGCCAGCGTCTGCGCATCATCGATGCGACGAGTGATCAGGTCCGCGCGGTAGAACAAGCCCTGCCGGTAGTAGCGCGCCGCGACCGCGACCGGCCCGGGCAAGCCGAGGCGGATGATTTCCGCCAGCAGCCGGAACTCCCTGAAGGGTCGACTGCGATCGGCGCCGGTCCACAAGTAGCGATCTCCCATCATCGTCCGGAAAAACCCGCCCCGCCGATAATGGCGCAACACGCAATCGCCCACCGGACTCTCGATCATTGCCACACCACCACGACCGCCAGGCCTGCACACGCAAGGCGCCATGTTCGCGCCAGTAATCGGGCGCAAACCATGCATCATCGACTTGTGGCAACGTCGCCGCGTCCCACAGAATCGCGCTTCGGGCGTCTTGGCGCATGCGTTCGTGCATCATCATGCCTGGTGACCGATCATGGATTCTAACCCAGGCTCATGACCCATCCTTCTTCCGTCTGTCTGCTGCGCACGTCGGCCATCGGCGATGTCACCCATGTCGTGCCGCTGCTGCGCACGCTGCAACAGGCATGGCCGCAGACGGCACTGACCTGGGTCATCGGCAAACTCGAGCGCAAGCTGGTGGGCGATCTGCCCGGCGTGGAGTTCGTCACCTTCGACAAGAGCGCCGGCTGGAGTGGCATAGGCGCGGTATACGGCGCCCTGCACGGACGACGCTTCGACGCGCTGCTGCAAATGCAGGTGGCCATGCGTTCGAATCTGTTGAGCCTGGGGATCCACGCACGCCGCCGCATTGGTTACGACCAGGCCCGTGCGAAGGACCTGCATGGCCTGGTCATCAATGAGCGCATCCCGGCGCGCAGCGGCGAGCATGTGCTCGATGCCATCGGCAGTTTTTGCGAACCGCTGGGACTGAAGCAGACGACCGTGCGATGGGACATCCCCATTCCCGGGGAGGCGCACGCCTGGGCCGCCGAGCAATTGCCTGGCGACATCCCCACCCTGCTGGTCAGTCCCACCTCCAGCCATGCGCTGCGCAACTGGCGAGCCGAGCGCCATGCTGCCGTGATGGATCACGTGGCCTCTCGTGGCTGGCGCGTGGTGTTGCTCGGCGGCCCGTCGGCGGCCGAACGAACCATGGCGAACGCGGTGCTCGCAGCCTGCCGCCAGCGGCCACTCGATCTCACCGGCAAGGACACGCTGAAGCGACTGCTGGCGCTCTGCTCGCGGGCGCAACTGCTGCTGGGTCCCGACTCGGGTCCGATGCATATGGCCAACAGCGTGGGAACCCGCGTGCTCGGCCTGCACGCGGCCAGCAATCCGGACCGTTCCGGGCCGTACTCCGACCGTCGCTGGTGCGTGAACAAATACGATGCCGCTGCGCGCAAATACCTGGGCAAACCCGCCAGCGAACTGGCCTGGGGCAGCAAGATCGAGAAGCCGGGCGTGATGGATCTGATCGGGGTCGATGAAGTGATCGATCGCTACGAGGCGGCCGCACGCGACATGCAGCTCCCCTGCTGACGCGGCCAGGCGCCGCCTGCAATCACGCCGCACGATCCATTACCGTATGCCGCCGCCGCACAACAAGGTGCATCCGCGTGCTGTTTTTTCCCGATTCAGGCATTGCTGCGCACCCGCAGGCCGGCACGTTGCCGTGCCAGCCGGCGCAGCAGCTCGGCGAACGCCTGCAGGTCATCATGCCAGGGCGAAGCATCGCGCCAGTACAAGGCAATTTCGCGACCACTCGCCGGCCCCTTGAGTTTCGCCAGCACGATGCCGGGTATCGAGGCCAGGCGCTCGTGTGCCAACGCGGGCACCAGCGCATATCCCCCGCGCAGGCTGACCAGAGCCGCCAGGCTTTCCAGGCTGACATCCTGCACATGACCGTGTTCATCCCCCTCCAGTCCGTCGGCGTGGCTTTCCGCCATCAAGGTGGCGTCGGCTGGATCGAGTTGGTCCAGCGCCAGCTGGCGCCGGCCGGCCAGCGGATGATCCGCGCGCAACATCAACTCCCACGGCTCGAAAAACAGCACCCGCGACGCGACGCCGCTGAGGGTGGCCGCTGGTGGCGCGAGTACGGCGTCCAGTTCGCCCTCGTGCAGACGGCGCAGCAGGCCACGCGGTTTGCCTTCGGAAATAGCCAGCCGGGCACCGGGGAAATGCTGCGGAAACGGTGCAATCAAGTGCGGCAACAGGTACGGGCCCAGCGAGGCCAGCACGCCCAGTCGCAACGTGCCACCGAAGGCCACCTCGCCCGCATGGGCAAGCTGCTGCAGATGTTCGGCGGACAGCAGCAGCGCGTCGATCTGCTGCAACAGGCGTTGACCGCCAGCGGTGGACACCACGCGACGACCGCCCCGCTCGAACAAGGGCGCACCCAGCGCGTGTTCGACTTTCTGCACCTGATGCGACAGCCCGGACGGACTGATGTGCATGGCACGCGCCGCGCTGTTGAAACTGCCGTGGCGATGCACGGCCTGCACCAGCGCGAGGTCGCGCAGCGAAACGGCGGCGAGGTGGGTCGAAATCATCGAACGCTGCATGTCGAAAAAGGCGTTTGTCTACAGGAGGGAACATGGGCATGCTGTCTGGCGGGCAGCGCAGCGAAGTCACGAACCCAAGTCTAACCGGCACGACTGGCTGGCAGAGGTCTGACCTCAAGACCGGACCCGCCTGACGCCGTCATACGGTGTTTGAGCGATAATCATTGTTTTGCCGGGCAAGTGATCCGCCCACTGCACGCGCGACCATCGATCCCAGCCGCAGGATTCAGCCAGGAGCAGCATCATGAAAGACACCTTTTCCGTACGTGACACCCTCGAAGTCAATGGCAAGCGCTACGCCTTTGCCAGTCTGACCAGGCTTGGCCAGCGCTTCGACCTCAAGCGGCTGCCGTACTCGATGAAGATCCTGCTGGAAAATCTGTTGCGCCGCGAGGACGGCACCGAAGTCAGCGCCAAGGAAATCGAAGCGATCGCCAACTGGGACCCCCAGGCCGAACCATCCACCGAGATCGCCTTCATGCCAGCGCGCGTGCTGTTGCAGGATTTCACCGGCGTGCCCTGCGTGGTCGACCTGGCCGCCATGCGCGATGCCATGAATGCGCTCGGCGGCGACCCGAATCTGATCAATCCGCTGTCGCCGGTGGAACTGGTGATTGACCACTCGGTGCAGGTGGATGTGTTTGGCAGCGCAGATGCATTGGAGAAGAACGCCGCGATCGAGGCCGAGCGCAACCAGGCGCGCTACAGCTTCCTGCGCTGGGGCCAGAAAGCATTCACCGATTTCAAGGTGGTACCGCCAGACACCGGCATCGTGCATCAGGTCAACCTGGAGCATCTGGCGCGCGTGGTCATGGACACGGAAATTGACGGGCAGTTGTGGGCTTATCCGGATACCGTCTTCGGCACGGACTCGCACACGACCATGGTGAACGGCTTGGGCGTGCTCGGCTGGGGCGTCGGCGGCATCGAGGCCGAGGCGGCGATGCTGGGCCAGCCCTCTTCCATGCTGATTCCGCAGGTCGTGGGGCTGAAGTTGAGCGGCCGGCTTTCCGAAGGTGCGACGGCCACCGACCTGGTGCTCACCGTCACCGAACTGCTGCGCAGGGAAGGCGTGGTGGGCAAGTTCGTCGAATTCTTCGGTCCGGGCCTGAAGCATCTGGCACTGGCCGACCGCGCCACACTCGGCAACATGTCGCCGGAATATGGCGCCACCTGCGCGATCAGCCCGATCGATGCCGAGTCCCTGAAATACCTGCGCCTGTCCGGCCGCTCGGAGGAGCGCGTTGCGCTGGTGGAAGCCTATGCAAAAGCGCAGGGCCTGTGGCACGACGACAACACGGCGCCGGCGCAGTACAGCGTCACGCTGGAACTGGACTTGGGCAGCGTCAAGCCCTCGATGGCCGGCCCCAAGCGTCCGCAGGACCATGTGCTGCTGACCGACGTGAAGCAGAACTTCCACAAGAATCTTGGCGCCACCACGGTGAACCGCCGCAACGGTGCCGAGGCACGTTTCGCCAACGAGGGGGGTGGGACTGCCGTCGGTCGCGAGTCCAGCGCAAGCGCGCGCGGCCAGCATGTGCTGCGCAATGGCGAAGAATTCGATGTCGATGACGGCTCCGTGGTCATCGCCGCGATCACCTCCTGCACCAACACCTCCAACCCGACGGTGATGCTGGCCGCGGGCCTGTTGGCGAAGAAGGCCGTCGCCAGGGGACTGAAGTCCAGGCCGTGGGTGAAAACCTCGCTGGCGCCCGGCTCCAAGGTGGTTACCGACTATCTGGAAAAGACCGGTCTGCTGACCGAGCTCGAAAAGCTGGGCTTCTACCTGGTCGGCTACGGCTGCACCACCTGCATCGGCAACTCCGGGCCGCTGCCGGAGGAAATCAGCAAGGCGGTCAACGACGGTGACCTCAGCGTGGCCGCGGTGATCTCCGGCAATCGCAACTTCGAAGGTCGCGTGCACGCCGAGGTGAAAATGAACTATCTGGCCTCGCCGCCACTGGTGGTGGCGTCGACTCGAAGTCGTCCCACTCCCGCTGGTCGGCCGTGCTGAGGTGGATCACCCGCCACCCGGCCGCCCGGGCCAGCTCGACGACCTCGCCCAGCGGCAGCACCTCGTCGTCCGAAGATCTCCTCGCGCCGCCTGCGGTCGGCGGCTGCTCCCAGCACGCGTCGCCGACGAGCACCCGGCCGCCGGGTGACACCCGGTCCGCCAGTGCCTCGAACATCTGCCTCGTCCCCCCGAGGGCGTGCGACGACGCCGATGCAGAGCACCCGGTCGGCTGTTGCCGTCGACGTCCTCGGCAGCGCCCGCCTCGAACGTCACCCGGTCCGCCAGCCCCCGCTCGACGGCCAGCGCGCGTCCCCGCTCGAGCAGGCCCTCGTCGAGGTCGACCCCCCGACCGGTGGCGCCCGTCGGCCCGGCGGCGACGGCGCGCAGCAGCAGCTCGCCCCAACCGCACCCGAGGTCGAGCCACGAACGTCCCTGCGGCGGCGTCGAGCCGGTCGAGCAGGAGGGCCGCGTGCTCCTCCGACAGCGGGGTGTTCCAGCGCATGCGGGCGTACGGCTCGGGCACGGGTTCGGCGGGGGTCATGGCTCGAGGCTGTCGCACGCGCTCGCGCCCGTGGCAACCGAGTTACCGACCACCGGCGGGTATGCCGCGCGGCCCGCGGTTCCCGCGCCCTCACCACCGCGCCGGTACCATCGTCGCCGTCTGCTGCGGCAGGCGTGCCGGCGTGGCGCAATTGGCAGCGCACTTGTCTTGTAAACAAGGGGTTAGGGGTTCAAGTCCCCTCGTCGGCTCAATGACCTGTGACGACTGGCATCGGGGGTGATCTCTGGTGACGCGCGACCTCGCGGCATGACCGACGGCTGGTGGCGGGGACGCCCCGGTCCGGTGCATAGACTTCGGGCCATGTCGCAGCGTCGCAGTCGGCGCCCGCGCAGGGCGAGCGGTCAGAGGCGTGCACCCTGCGCACCGGGCCCGTGCGAAACGTCAGGCGTGCTGCCGCGCCTACCGGCTGGTCGTCACGGCCTTCGTCGTGGCCGCCGCCACGTTGTTCGGCTGCGCGCTCTGGGGGGTCGGCCCCTTCGCGGGCGCCCACCGCTCGACCCTGCTCGACGCGCGGTGCCGGTCGGAACCGCCGCGGCCACGACTCGGCTGCCGCCGATCGGGGCGGCGCCGCGGACGGGCTCGCCCGCGTCCACCGGCGTCCCGCACGGTCGACGCGCCGGCGACTGTCCGCTCGGCCCGCGGACCACGGCGACGAGCCCGGCCAGCGCACCCATCCCGCTGGAGGTCCCGGGTGCCGGACGACTACCTGGAGCGGCGTCACGGCGCACGCGTCTCGAGCGAGCGGCAACGGCGACTGGGTGGGGTCAAGAGGTGGAACGGCCACATCGGCAAGAAGGGCTGGACCACCCGACATGTCGACGGGGACCTAAGACCCCGGTCGGGACGTTCACCCTCAGTCGACGCCGGCGGCCGGCTGCCCGACTCCCGGGTCGGACCTGCCCTACCACCGGTCCCCGCGCTTCATGCCCCCGGCGAGCGAGCCGGGCTTCGGCGACGCCATGGCCGACGTCTTCAACTACGTGATCGCGGTCGACTACAACCGGGTCCCGGCGCGCCTCACCCCTGCGACTGGACCCGCCCGCTGGGCTCCACCGGGGCGGCGGCATCTGGCTGCACGTCGACCACGACGGACCCACCCACGGCTGCGTCTCGCTGCCGCAGAGCGGGATGAGGGACCTGCTGAAGCGACTGGCGTCGACCGACAGCCCGTGGTCATGATCCCGCCTGGCGGCAGCGACCGGGACGCACACGGCTCGGCGCTCGGTGAGCGACCCCTTCCCCGGTCTGCTCGGGAGCGTTGACAGAACGCGACATTTCGGATGATGATCTCAGGGCTTCAAGCAGTCGGGGCACCCCGCATCGACGTTCGTGCCCAGGAGGCTGCAGATGACCAAGTCGACCAAGTCCGTCGAGTCCGTCGAGCCGCCAGCCAAGACGGCGTGACCGAGCGGCGCCCGCCGCCGCGTCGAGCCCGCTGCGACACCCACCGTGCGCGAGCTGCTCGCCGAGCTGGCCCAGCTCGAGGACGCCACCCGGGACCTGGGCGGCGCACGTCGGCCGACCTGGACGTGCGAGACCACCGACCTGGCCGCCGCCCTGGCGCGCGAGCAGGAGATCATCGAGGAGCTGCACCGGCGCTGTCCGGCCGCCGCGGCAGCGACGCAGCCCCCGACAGCGCCGAGGGGAGCGCAGCCGGCTGACTAGGCTGGCGCGGTGCCCCGTAGCCCAGCCAGCGCCGCATCAGGTGCTTCGCGTCCGGACGGGGAGCGGCCTCGTGAGTCGCCTGCCGAGCCGCAGGCAGGCGGCCGGGCGCCAGCTCCAACAGCTGATCGTCACGATCTGCGCGCTCCATGCCCGCGGTGACCACGGCGCCCTCGCCGTCGCCGAGCTGATCAGGCTCCTCGCCACCCTCGACGTCGACGAGGCCGCAGCCCGTTCGGCCTTGTCCCGCTTGAAGAAGCGCGGAGTCCTGCTGCGCGACACGCAAGGGCGGCAGCGCGGCATACCGGCTCGATCCGCAGCTCGAGGACGTCTTCGCGGAGGGCGACGAACGCATCTTCGCCCCGCGGCGGGCGAAGCCCGGCGACCGCTGGCTGCTCGCCGCGTTCTCGGTGCCGGAGTCGCAGCGCAACCTGCGCCACCAGCTGCGCCGGGTGCTCGCCGGGCGCGGGTTCGGCACCGTCGCGGCGCGGGCTTGTGGATCGCGCCCGAGTTCGTGCACGCGCACCTGCGGCGCGAGCTGGAGCGCGAGGGGCTGCTCGAGTTCGTCGAGTTCTTCGCCGCCGACCTGCTCGACGACCAGATCGAGCGGCGGGTCGCCGAGTGGTGGGACCTGGAGGCGCTGACCGCAGCTTGTATGCCGGGTTCCGGACCCAGTTCGAACCGGTCCTCGCGCGGTGGGTCGCCGCGGTGACGGCGACGGCGCGGCAGGCCGACGGGACGACGACGCGCGGGCCTTCGCCGACGACGTGCTGCTGCTGACCGCCTGGCGGCGGCTGCCCTACCTCGACCCGGGCCTGCCGGTGGAGTTCCTGCCGCAGGACTGGCAGGGGATCGCGGCGGAGCGGCTGTTCATCGACCCTGCACGCAGCGGCTGGCCGGTCCGGCCCGGCGCTGCGCGGCCGTCGCGTCATGCCGCGGTTGAGTCGGCCTGCACGCCAGACGGACTGCTGCGGCCGGCTCAGGCCTGCGGGACGCGCAGCCGCTCGTCGGGGATGACCGCGACGCCGAGGATCTCGATGAGCGCCTCGGGCTGCCACAGCGCGGTGCAGCCGATGCCCGCCATGGCCGGGTAGACCGGCCCGGCCAGCTCGCGCCAGACCCGGCCGATCTCGCGACCGTGGGCCTGGTAGTCCGGGATGTCGGTGAGGTAGATCGTGATGCTGACCAGGTCCTCGGGGACGCCGCCCGCCTCGCGCAGCGTGGTCAGCACGTTGCCGAACGCCTGCCGGAACTGCTCGACGATGCCGCCCGGCGACGATCCGCATGTCGCGCGTCGAGCGCGGTCTGGCCGCCGAGGTAGAGCGTGTTGCCGCTCAGCGTGCCGTGCGAGTAGCCGCTCGGGGGCGGGCAGGGCGGCGGGGTTGATCGGCGACGGGGGTCATGGCGGCTCCTCGGGTGCTGGTGCGGCTGGCGGGTCCGTGCGGGTCCGTGCTATTGACTATACGTGACGATCGTGAAATTGTCGCTATACGACGAGGGAAGGCGCGACGATGCGACTGGCCACGGTGGCGACGCCCGACGGCGGCGACCCGTGCCGCCGTGTCCCGGGACGGTGCGTGGCACGGCGCTCCCCGGCCGCCGGACCTGTCCGACCTGCTCGCCCGTCCGGACTGGCGCGCGGTCGCCGCGCGCCGACACCCCGCGGGCGAGCTGCTGGCCGACGCCGACGCCGGCTGGTGAACCCGCTGCCCGCGGCCGGCCAAGGTCATCTGCTGCGGGCTCAACTACGCCGACCACATCACCGAGATGGGCCGCGAGCTGCCCAGCCACCCCACGCTTTCGCCAAGTACGCCGACACCCTCGATCGGCCCGGCCGACGACATCTCGCCTCCCGGCCGGCGTCGAGGTCGACTGGGAGGCCGAGCTCGCCGTCGTCGTCGGGCAGCCCGCTGCGCGGGGCGACCGAGGAGCAGGCGCGGTCGGCGATCGCCGGCTACACGGTGGCCAACGACATCTCGGTGCGCGACTGGCAGCACCGCACGCTGCAGTGGTTCCAGGGCAAGGCGTGGGACGCGCACGACGCCGGTCGGCCCCGTCGTCGTGACCCCCGACGAGGTCGACCCGGAGGCCGGGCTCGAGCATCACCTGCCGGGTCAACGGCGAGACGGTCCAGCGCGGCAACACCAGGACCCTCGTCTTCGACGCCGCCGCCCTGCTCGCCTACGTCTCCGAGTTCACCCTCCTGCGCCCCGGCGACCTCGTCCTCACCGGCACGCCCGGCGGCGTCGGGATGGGCATGACCCCACCACGGTTCCTCGCGGACGGCGACGTCGTCGCGCACCGAGATCGAGGGAATCGGCTTGCTGCGCAACACCTTCCGCCTCACCGACACCTGACCCGACCCACCGCGACCAGGAGAGACTCATGGAACCCGACTTCGACGACTACGTGCTCGAGGGCGACCCGTCGCCGTGGGCCCAGCCCGACGGCCTGGTCATCCCCATCGTCACCCGGGCGGGCTCGGAGGACGGCTACGACCGGCCGACTCCGGTGGCGCCTGCCGCGTCTCCGGCGTCAGCATCCAGCACACCCCGGCCAAGCGCCTCTGGTTCGGCAAGGTCTTCAACGAGCCCGGCTACCGCTCGGTCAACCACCACCACGGCGAGGCCGAGACCGGCGGCTACGTGCTCTCAGGGTCACGGCCCGCATCTACTTCGGCGAGCGAGTTCGCGCGACTACGTCGACATGACCGAGGGCGACTGGGTCTTCGTGCCGCCGTTCATGCCCCACGTCGAGTGCAACATGTCGACCAAGCACGACCTGGTCTGGCTGACCACCCGCACGCCGGACAACATCGTCGTCAACCTCGCCGACGTCGACGACTCCGACGCTCGCAGGGCTTCCGCCGCGCATGAGCGCGCCGACCGTGACCAGCCCCCACCTCGCAGGTCCTCACCGACGCGCTGGCCCTCACACCGGTCGACGCCCGAGGTCTTCGACGAGGCCTACACCGCGACCACCCAGTACTGCCCGTGGCCCAAGGCCTACGGCGGCGACATGGTCGCGCAGGCCACCGTGGCCGCGATGCGCTCGGTCGAGCCGACCGCGGGCTGCACTCGATGCACAGCTACTTCATGCGCCCCGTCGACATCGGCGCGCAGGTCCGTTACGAGGTCGAGCGGCTGCGCGACGGCCGCGGCTACTCCACCCGCCAGGTCCGCGCCTTCCAGGGCGGCAAGCCCGTCTACGTCGCCATGGCCTCCTTCCACGTCGCCCGAGGACGGCGGGGAGTATGCCGCGGACGCACCGCCCGCGTCGCCGGCGCCGGAGTCGCTGCCCAGCTCCGCGGCATACCTCGCGGGGTTCGAGCCGGGGACCGACGAGGCGGGCGACGATGACCGCGGACTCACGCGAGTACTGGTCCGGCGGGCGCAGCTTCGACATGCGGCACGCCCCGGGCCCGGTCTACCTGCAGGTCGAGGGGGAGCGGGTCGCCGCACCAGGCGGTGTGGGTCAAGCCGTTCGACGCGCTGCGCCCGGTCGACGGGCTCACCGACGCGCAGCTGCGCCCAGGCCGCGCTGGCCTACGCCTGCGACTACACGATCCTCGAGCCGGTGCTGCGGGTGCTCGGACCTGCCCTGGGCCCAACACGGGTCTGGTCACCGCGAGCCTCGACCACGCCATGTGGTTCCACCGGCCCGTTCGCGCATGGACGACTGGCTGCTCTACGCGCAGGAGGCGGCCAGCGCCCACGGCGGTCGCGGGCTCGGGCCTCGGCCGCTTCTTCACCCGCGACGGCGAGCACGTCGCCACCGTCGCCCAAGAGGGCATGATCCGCGCCAGCCACTGGAGGTCGAAAGGCACGACTGATGGAGCTCAGCCCCTCCGGCCCACGTGGACACGTTCGCCCGCGACTCGCCTGCCGCCGCCGACCAGTGGCCGACGATGGAGTTCACCCTGCCCGAGCTGCAGTACCCCGACCGGCTCAACGCCGGCGACCTGGCTGCTCGACGACACCGTCGACGCGGCTCGGCGCCGACCGCGCCGGCGCTGCGCGCCCCGGACGGCACGACGTGGAGCTACGGCGAGCTGCCAGCGACGCGCCAACCAGGTCGCGCAGGTGCTGACCGAGGACCTCGGGCCTGGTGCCCGGCAACCGGGTGCTGCTGCGCTCGCCCAACAACCCGTGGGTGGTGGCCTGCTGGTTCGGCGCCCTCAAGGCCGGCGGCGTGGTCGTCACCACGATGGCCGCCCTGCGGGCCGTCGAGATCGCGCCCATCGTGGCCGCGTCCAAGCCGTCGATCGCGCTGGTCGACCACCGGTTCGCCGAGGACGTGCACGCCGTGCGCGACGACTCGGCGCCCGGACCTGGTCGTCGTCGAGTTCGGCGGCGCGGGTCGACGACGACCTGGTCGCGCGGTGCGAGGCGAAGTCGGGCGAGTTCACCGCCGTGGCAACGGCCGCCGACGACGTCGCGCTCCTCGGGCCGACGTCGGGCACCACCGGCGTCCCCAAGCTCACCATGCACTTCCACCGCGACATCGCCTCGATCGCCGAGACCTTCGGCCGGCACCTCGTGCGGCTGCAGCCCGACGACGTCGTCGCCTGCACGGCGCCGCTCGCCTTCACCTTCGGGCTCGGGAGCCCTCGTCGTCTTCCCGCTCCGCGCCGGCGCGAGCGCGCTGCTCACCGAGAAGGCCACGCCGGCCGAGCTCGCCGCAGCTGGTCCAGCGAGCACGGGGTGACGCGTCCTCGTTCACCGCCCCCACGGCATACCGGGCGATCGTCGTGGACGGCCACGCCGGGCTGCTCGCGGGCGTGCGCACCGCGGTCTCGCGCCGGCGAGCACCTCAACCCCGGACACGTGGCAGGCGGTCTTCGACGCAGACCGGGCTGCGGATCATCGACGGCATCGGCGTCGACCGAGATGCTGCACGTGTTCGTCTCCGCGGCCGGCGACGACATCCGCCGCGGGCGCGACGGGCAAGGCCGTGCCCGGCTACCGCGCCACGATCCTCGACGCCGACGGCCAGGAGGTCGGTCCGGACCTGCCCGGCCGGCTCGCGATCATCGGCCCCACCGGCTGCCGCTACCTCAACGACGAGCGCCAGCACGCCTACGTCGCTCAACGGCTGGAACGTCACCGGCGACACCTTCACCCGCGACGCCGACGGCTACTTCTTCTACCAGGCGCGCGTACCGACAACATGATCGTGTCGTCGGGCTACAACATCGGCGGCCCCGAGGTGGAGGCGGCGATCGACCAGCACCCCGACGTGGCCGAGTGCGCCGTCGTCGGCCGAGCCCGACCCCGAGCGCGGCTCGATCGTCTGCGCGTTCGTCGTGCTGCGCGCCGGCGTGGTCGGCGACGACGCCAAGGCCCGCGAGATCCAGGACTTCGTCAAGGCGCCGGATCGCCCCCTACAAGTACCCGCGCGACGTCCGCTTCGTCGACGTCCTGCCGCGCAACCCCAGCGGCAAGCTGCAGCACTTCAAGTCTGCGCGGCAGCACCGCTTGCTCCCAGGAAGGACAGTCGTGAAGATCGCGATCATCGGCGGCGGGCCCGGCGGGCTCTACTTCGCCGCCCTGATGAAGCAGCTCGACCCGGCGCCACGAGGTCACCGTCTGGGAGCGCAACGCCGCGGCCGACACGTTCGGCTTCGGGGTGGTCTTCTCCGACGAGACCCTCGGCGGCATCGGCAACGCCGACGAGCGGATCGCCGAGCAGATGGCCGACCGGTTCGCCCGCTGGACCGACATCGACATCCACTTCCGGGGCGAGCGGCACACGGTCGGCGGCCAGGGCTTCGCGGCGATGAGCCGCAAGGAGCTGCTGTCGCTCCTGCAGGCCCGCGTGCGCCGAGCTCGGCGTCGACGTGCGCTTCTCGACCGTGGCGCCGGACGTCGACGAGCTGCGCGCGACGCACGACCTCGTCGTCGCCGCCGACGGCGTCAACTCCGCGGTGCGGCCACGGTATGCCGAGGTGTTCCGTCCCAGCCTCGACCGCCGCCACAACAAGTTCATGTGGCTCGGCACCGACCTGGTCTTCGAGGCGTTCCAGTTCTACGTCAAGGCGACGCAGTGGGGGACCATGCAGATCCACGGCTACCCCTACTCCGACGAGGGCTCGACCTTCATCATCGAGATGCACGAGGACGTCTGGCGGGCGCCGGGCTTCGACGCGCACCGAGGACGACCGTGTTCCCTCCCGGGGTCTCCGACGAGGAGTCGATCGCCCGGGTCGCGGAGATCTTCGCCGACGAGCTCGGCGGCCACGAGGTGCTGTCCAACAACTCCAAGTGGCTGAGCTTCACGACCGTCCGCAACGAGCGCTGGCACGACGGCAACGTCGTCCTGCTCGGCGACGCCGCGCACACCGCGCACTTCTCGATCGGCTCGGGCACCAAGCTGGCCATGGAGGACGCCCTGGCCCTGGCCGCCTGCCTGCACGAGCACGACGCGCTCGATGCCGCGCTCACGGCATACGAGACCGAGCGGCGAGCCGGTCGTGGAGTCCACCCAGCGCGCGGCCCAGGCGTCGCTGGAGTGGTTCGAGAACATCGGGCTCTACGCGGACCAGGACCCCGACCCAGTTCTGCTTCAACCTGCTGACCCGCTCGCGCCGGATCACCTACGACGAACCTGCAAGGACCGCGACGAGGAGTTCGCGACCCGGGTGGACGAGGCGTTCGCGGCCGCCGCAGGGGGCGCAGCGAGGTGGTGCCGGCGATGTTCCAGCCGTTCCGGATCGGCGGCCTGGAGCTGAAGAACCGCATCGTCGTCTCGCCGATGGACATGTACTCCGCCGTCGACGGCGTGCCCGGCGACTTCCACCTCGTGCACCTGGGGTCCAAGGCGCTCGGCGGCGCCGGGCTGGTGATGACCGAGATGGTCTGCGTCTCGCCGGAGGGCCGGATCACCCCCGGCTGCACCGGGCTGTGGACCGACGAGCAGCGCGACTCCTGGGGCCGGGTCGTCGACTTCGTCCACGCGAACTCCACTGCGGCCATCGGCCTGCAGCTCGGCCACTCCGGCCGCAAGGGCTCGACCAAGCTGATGTGGGAGGGCATGGACGAGCCGCTCGACTCGCGGCAACTGGGAGGTCGACCGGCCCGTCGGCGCTGCCCTACGGCGACGGCTGCCACCTGCCGCGCGAGATGACCCGCGCCGACATGGACGCGTCCGCGACGAGTTCGTCGACGGCCGCCCGGCGCGGGGCCGAGGCCGGCTTCGACCTGCTCGAGCTGCACTGCGCCCACGGCTACCTGCTGTCCTCGTTCCTCTCGCCGATCTCCAACCAGCGCACCGACGAGTACGGCGGCTCGCTCGAGAACCGGCTGCGCTTCCCGCTCGAGGTCTTCGACGCGGTGCGCGCCGCCTGGCCGGCCGACCGCCCGCTCACGGTGCGCATCTCGGCGACCGACTGGATGCCGGACGGCAACGACGAGCACGACGCCGTCGAGCTCGCGCGCGCCTTCATCGCCCACGGCGCCAACGGCGATCGACGTCTCCTCGGGCCAGGTGACCAAGGACGAGAAGCCGGCGTTCGGGCGGTCCTACCAGACGCCGTTCGCCGACCGGATCCGTCACGAGGTGGCCGCCGCGGCGGGCGTGGCCGTCATCGCGGTCGGCGCCATCTCCTCGCACGACGACGTCAACTCGATCCTGCTCGCGGGCCGCGCCGACCTCTGCGCCCTCGGACGGACCCACCTCTACGACCCGCAGTGGACGCTGCACGCGGCGGCCGAGCAGGAGTTCCGCGGCGCGGCCGCCGAGTGGCCGCTGCCGTTCGCGGCCGGGCGGCGCAAGCCACCCACGGCGCGCACCGACGCGGTCCGGCCGCGGCTCGTCGCTGCATCAAGGAGGCCGAGGCCGACGAGCTGCCCACCCACCTGCGCTGGACGCCCGGGACGCGAGGCACCAGTCGGGCCGGCGACTCGGACCGCGGCACCGCGTCGACCGCGTGTCGGCGCCGTGACGGCACCGCGACGGGCGTCCACCGCGCCGCGGGTCGAGTGGATGGACACCGACGCCGCCGGGCACCACCACAACACGGCGATCACCCGCTGGGTCGAGTCGGCCGAGGCGGCGCTGATGCGCGAGCGCGGGCTGGCCGGCTACTTCGGTGTCGCGCCGCGGGTGCGCCACGAGGTCGACTTCGAGGCGCGGCTGTGGTTCGGCCAGGAGGTCACGGCCACGGTCGTGGTCGAGCGGATCGGCACCTCGCTCGATGACCTTCGGCTACGAGGTGTGGGGCGAGGAGTTCGAGGGTCGGCCGCGGACGCGGGCGGCAGTGGGCAGGTACGTCACGGTGCACGTGCCCGCCGGGGCGGACCGGCCCGAGCCGTGGCCAGGTGACTGGCGTGACGCCCTGGCAGCGGACTGGCCAGCAATCCGGACAGGCCGCATTCCGGACAGGCCGATCATTCCGGACAGAAAGTGACCGGAAGCCTTCCTAGGCTGGTGGTAGAACCTCCGACGGAGAGGCCCACGACGAGAGGACCGGCCATGGACTACAAGATCGAGCTCATCCCCATCTCCGTCACGGACATCGACCGCACGAAGGCGTTCTACGAGGACGTCGTCGGGTGGCCGGCCGACCAGGACCAGGTCGTCGAGGAGGCGGGGCTGCGCTTCGTCCAGATCACGCCACCGGGGTCGGCCGCCTCGTTCTGCTTCGTCAAGGGCATGCAGATGCTGGGCGAGGGCATGAAGCAGTACATCCAGGTCGTCGTCGCCGATGCCGACGCCGCCCACGCCGAGCTCAAGGGCCGCGGCGTCGAGGTGACCGAGGTCGAGGACCTCCCGTGGGGTCGGTTCACCCACTTCGAGGACCCCGACGGCAACCACTTCGCGCTCCAGGAGCTGCCCGACTACGCGGCTGCCCTGGCCGCCCGCGAGGCAGCGGCCGCATCCAGCGCTGGCGACGCCTCCTAGGAGTCGGTGGTGCAGCCCGACCTCGGTCGGAGCCTCGTGGCCGGCGCAGCACCAGGCCGGCCACGAGGGCGCCCAGGGTGCCGAGCGCCTCGTCGCCCAAGGTGTCCTGGTAGGCCGTGTCCAGCTCGGTGCCGTGGCGGATGAAGGTGTACCACTCGCCCAGCTCCCACCCGATCGCCAGCACCGCCCCGAGGCCGGTGACCAGCAGGACCCGCGCCCACGGCATACCGATCCCTTGCAGGAGCAGCAGACCCAAGCCGCCACACAGCAGCACCCAGTTGACGAAGTGGTTGGCGTCGTCCCACCACGATCACCGAGTCGTAGAGGTCCAGGGTGTTGCCGGTGACGTCGATGAGGAACGGCGCCATCACGAGGGCGAAGGCTGCCCCACGGCACCCTGGCATCGCGCTGGCCACGGTGCACCAGCCGCCACGACCACCGGCACGCACGAGCATCATCACCGGGATACGCCACCAGCCGGGCCCCGAAGGCCTTGCCCTCGAACTGCTGCAGGTCGCCGGCGAACGTCCCCACCCCCGAGCTGCCCTACGGTCAGGACCAGCACAGCTGCTGGCGCCCACCACCCGCCGCGCATCCTCGTCTCCACCGTCATGTCTCGATGATCGTCGCTGTAGGTCGCTCAGCGGCGTAGACGGCGACCTCGCTCGCCTTGATCGTGAAGACCACGTCGTCGCCGGGGGCGAGGCCGAGCTCGGCCAGCGCCGCGGGGGTGATGTCCGCCGACAGGTATGCCGTGTGCACCCGCACCTGGTGCCCGTGCGGTTCGAGGTCGGTCACCGTCCCGCGGACGACGTTGCGGGGGCTGCCGGCGGGGCCTCACGGTAGACGCCGACGGCGTTGGGGCTGAACACCGCCACTGCCGCCTGCCCCGTCGTCGACGGCTTCCTCCGTCAGGCCCTCGATGCGCAGCCCTTCGGGAGTGGAAACCGTTGTCCCATAGGCAGTTCCGCGCACCAGGTTGAGGCCGGCGATCCGGGCGGCGAAGCCACTGGTCGGTCGGGTCAGCACCCGCGAGGTCGGGCCCGTGCTCGACCACCCGGCCGCCCTCGAGCACGGCGACGTCGTCGGCCAGCAGCACGGCGTCGAGGATGTCGTGGGTGACCAGGATCGTGGTGCGGTCCGCGAGCACCCGGCGCAGCAGCTGGCGGATCGCGGGGGCGGACTCGACGTCGAGGGCGGACAGCGGCTCGTCGAGCAGCAGCAGGTGCGGCTCGGTGGCCAGCGCCCGGGCGATGCCACCCGCTGGGCCTGCCCGCCCGAGAGGGCTGCCGGTCGCCGGTCGGCGAACTCGCTCGGCGTCGACCCGGGCCAGCCACTCGCGGGCCCGCTCCCGGGCCTGGCCACGCGGCATACCGGCGCTGCGTGGGCCGAAGGCGACGTTGTCCAGCACCGACAGGTGCGGGAAGAGCCGTGCCTCCTGCGCGAGCAGAGCCACCCCGCGCGAGTGGGGCGGCACCCACTGGCCACCGGTGCCGTTGCCGGAGAACAGGATCCGGTCGTCGAGAGTGATCCGTCCCGCGTCGGGCCGCAGCAGCCCGGCGATGGAGGCGAGGGCGGTGGACTTGCCGGCGCCGTTGGGCCCGAGGAGCGCCAGCGTGCGGCCGGCCTCCACGGCAGGCTGAGGTCGACGCCGCGCTCCGGGAAGCCGGACGCTCGCGCGTCAGAGCCTCTCACAGCGCCCCGTCACAGTGCCGTCCTCGCGTCGGGTCAGGGCGATGACGACGGTGGCGACGACCACCAGGACCAGCGACAGGGCCACTGCCGCTTGGGGATCGGTCTCGCGCTGGAGGTAGATCTCCAGCGGCAGGGTGCGGGTGACCCCCTGCAGGCTGCCGGCGAAGGTGATGCGTCGCACCGAACTCGCCGAGCGCCCGGGCGAACGCGAGCACCGCGCCGGACACGAGCCCGGGCAGGACCAGGGGGAGGGTCACCCGCAGGAAGCACGGTCGTCGGGCGGGCGCCCAGGGTCGCGGCGACCTCCTCGAACCGCTGCCCGCCGGTGCGCAGCGCGCCCTCGAGGCTGACCACGAGGAACGGCAGGGCGACGAAGGTCTGGGCCATCACGACGGCGGTGGTGGAGAAGGCGATCTGGAGCCCGAGGACCTCGATGGTGTGGCCGAGCAGCCCGCGCCGGCCGAACGTGTAGAGCAGCGCGATGCCGCCGACCACCGGGGGCAGGACCAGGGGGAGCAGGACGAGCGAGCGCGCGATCGACTGGCCGCGGAACTCGGTGCGGGCCAGCACCAGCGCCATCGGCACGCCGAACAGGATGCACAGCACGGTGCTCGACAGCGAGGTCCGCAGGCTCAGCGCGCAGCGCGGCCAGCGACGAGTCGGAGGTGATGAGGGCGCCGAAGCTGCGCCCACTCGACGCGGGTGAGCATCGCCACCAGGGGCAGGACGACGAACAGCCCGCCGACCGCGGCGGGGACGAACACCCAGGCGGGCAGTCCCAGCCGCGGTCGTCCTCGCGGCGTGGGAGGAACCAGAGGCACGACAGGCAGGCTACGGCTTCGCGAACCCGGCGGCCGCGAGGATGCCCTGGCCCGGGTCGCCGGTGACGGCCTTGAGGAAGGCGTCGGCCAGGGCGGCGTTCTTGCTGGCCTTCAACGTGGCGATCGGGTAGATGTTCACGGCCGACGGAGGACTCGGGGAACTCGACGCCCTCGACCTTGTCGCCGGCGCCCTTGACGTCGGTGACGTAGACCAGCCCGGCGTCGGCCTCACCCGTGGTCACCTTGCCGAGGACGTCGGTGACCGACTGCTCCTCGCTGACCGGCTTGATGTCGACCTTGGCGGCGGTCTCGACCTTGGCCGCGGCCGAGCCGCACGGGACGGCCGGGGCGCACAGGACCACCTTGACGCCGGACTTCGCCAGGTCGGCGAGGCCGGCGATCTTGGCCGGGTTGCCCGGCGGCACAGCGATCTCGAGGGTGTTGGAGGCGAAGTTGACCGGCGTCGCCGGCGGTGAGCGAGTCGCCGGTGGCCTTGTCCATGTTCTTGGTGTCGGCCGAGGCGAACACGTCGGCGGGCGCGCCCTGCTGGATCTGGGCGACCAGGTCGGAGGACCCGGCGAAGTTGAAGGTCACCTTCGTGCCCGGGGTTCGCCTTCTCGAACTCGGCGCCGATCTCGGTGAACGTCTTCTTCAGCGACGCCGCGGCGAAGACGGTGATCTCGCCGGTCAGGCCGGCGGACGACGCGAGGACGAGGTCGACGACGAGGCGCCGTGCGGCGAGCTCGTCGTCGTCGCCGGCCCGAGCCGCAGGCGGCGGTGGTGAGGACGAGCGGCGGCGGCCAGGACCGAGAGGGCGGCGGCTTGCGCGGCGCGGTTCATGATGCTCCTTGGGGTGTTTCGACGATGACGGTGGTGGACTTGACGACGGCGATGGCGACCGAGCCCAGCTCGAGCCCGAGGTCGTCGACGGCCTCGCTGCTCATCAGCGACACGACGCGGAACGGCCCGCACTGCATCTCGACCTGCGCCATCACGGTGTCGCGCTTGATGTCGGTGACCAGGCCGACGAACCGGTTGCGCGCCGACCGGCCCACCCCCGTGGGGTCGGCCACGGTGTGCGCCTGCTCGCGGGCCAGCAGGGCGACCTGGTAGCCGTCGATGACCTTGCGCCCGGCCTCGTCGGTCTGGGCCTCGAGGGCGCCGCTGTCGACCCAGCGCCGCACGGTGTCGTCGCTGACGCCGAGAAAGCTGGAGGCGTCCTTGATCCGTAGTTGCGGCATGAGAGCACTCTATGTCCGCAGCTGCGGTCATGTCAGCCATCTGTGCACAGATCTGCGTCCTGCTGCGCAGAGAGCGCGTCTCTGCGCAGAGGCGCTGGGGTCTGTGCACAGACCTGCGGTCAGCTCAGTCGGTCAGTCGGGCTCCGGTGGCTCGGCGGCGCCGTCGCGCTCGTCGCGCTCGGCCCACTCGAGCAGCGGGTCGATCTCGAACACCGCGTCGTCGATCCCGGCGTGCAGGTCGCCCAGCTCGGCGAACCGCGCCGGCACCGTCGCGATCGTGAAGTCGTCGGGCACGACGTCGTCGACCTCGTCCCAGCGGATCGGCGCCGACACGGTGCCCGTCGGGGTTGCCGCGCACCGAGTAGGCCGCGGCGATCGTGTGGTCGCGGGCGTTCTGGTTGTAGTCGACGAAGAGCTCTGCCGGGTCGCGGTCCTTGCGCCACCACGTCGTCGTGACGTCGTCCGGCATCCGCCGCTCCACCTCGCGGGCGAACGCCAGGGCGCCGCGGCGCACGTCCTTGAACCCGTACTCCGGCTCGATCCGCACGTAGATGTGCATCCCCGTGCCGCCACTGGTCTTCGGCCAGCCGACCGCGCCGAGCTCGTCGAGCACCTCGTGGGCGACGTGGGCGACCCGCTGCACCCGGTCGCACGGGCAGTCCGGCCTCGGGTCGAGGTCGATCCGCCACTCGTCCGGCTTCTCGGTGTCGGCCCGGCGGCTGTTCCACGGGTGGAACTCGACGGTCGACATCTGCACCGCCCAGATCACCTGCGCCAGCTCGGTGACGCACAGCTCGTCGGCGGTGCGGTTGTAGCGCGGGAACGTCACCCGCACCGTCTCCAGCCACGGCGGCGCGCCGTGCGGCACCCGCTTCTGGTGCACCTTCTCGCCGGCGACGCCCTCGGGGAACCGGTGCAGCATGCACGGCCGCTCGCGCAGCGCGTTGACGATCCCGTCGCCCACCGACAGGTAGTAGTTGACCAGGTCGAGCTTGGTCTCGCCGCGCGCCGGGAAGTAGACGCGGTCCGGGTTGGTGATCCGCACGTCGCGGTCGCCGACCTCGATCTCGATCGCGGGCGACTTCGCCTTGGGTGCCATGCCCCCACGCTACGGGCGAGGTATGCCGCGGTGCCACGCACGCGGCATACCGGCACCTTCTCGGGGCGCAGCCGCGGTCCTATGCTCGGCGCATGCTCGAGCAGAAGCGCATCCTCGCCACCAGCATCCCCGGCCCCAAGAGCCAGGCCCTCCAGCAGCGCAAGCTCGCCGCGGTCTCGGCCGGCGTCGGCACCGGCCTGCCGGTCTACATCGAGCAGGCGGCGGGCGGGATCCTGCGCGACGTCGACGGCAACCAGCTCATCGACTTCGGCTCGGGCATCGCCGTGACGACGGTCGGCAACGGCAACCAGCGGGTCATCGACGCGGTCACCGCGCAGATCAACGACTTCACCCACACCTGCTTCATGGTCACCCCCTACGAGGAGTACCTCGAGGTGGCCGAGGTGCTCGCCGAGGTGACGCCCGGCACGCACGAAAAGCGTTCTGCCCTCTTCAACTCCGGCTCCGAGGCCGTCGAGAACGCCGTCAAGGTGGCCCGCCACTTCACCGGCCGCCAGGGCGTCGTCGCGTTCGACCACGCCTACCACGGGCGCACCAACCTGACGATGGGCCTGACCGCCAAGAACATGCCCTACAAGCACCGGTTCGGGCCGTTCGCGAGCGAGATCTACCGCGTGCCGATGGCCTACCCCTACCGCTGGCCGACCGGTCCGGAGGCACTGCGCCGACGAGGCGTTCGCCGAGTTCGTCGACCTCGTGCACGCGCAGGTCGGCGAGGACAACACGGCGGCCGTCATCCTCGAGCCGATCCAGGGCGAGGGCGGGTTCATCGTGCCCGCGCCGGGCTTCATGAAGAAGGTCTCCGACTGGTGCACCGAGCAGGGCATCCTGTTCATCGCCGACGAGGTGCAGACCGGGTTCTGCCGCACCGGCGACTGGTTCGCCTCCGACCACGAGGACGTCGTCCCCGACCTGATCACCACCGCCAAGGGCATCGCGGGTGGCATGCCGCTCGCCGCCCTCACCGGGCGCGCCGACGTCATGGACGCGATCCACGTCGGCGGCCTCGGCGGCACCTACGGCGGCAACCCGGTCGCCTGCGCCAGCGCGCTCGCGGCGATCGAGACGATGAAGGCCGACGACCTGGCCGGGCGGGCCCGCGCGGTCGAGGCGCTGTTCCGCCCGCGGCTCGAGGCGCTGGCCGACAAGTACGGCGTGATCGGCGAGATCCGTGGCCGCGGGGCGATGCTGGCCGTCGAGCTGGTCAGCGACCTCGAGCACAAGACGCCCGACGCCGACCTCACCGGCCGGATCAACAAGGCCTGCCACGCGCGCGGGCCTGGTCACCCTGACCTGCGGCACCTTCGGCAACGTCTTCCGGTTCCTGCCGCCGCTGTCGGCCGGCGACGACCTGCTGTCCGAGGGCCTCGACATCCTCGAGGACGCGTTCGCCCAGTCCGTCTGAGCGTCGCCGACGCTCGTCGACGCCCTCGTCGAGGCTCGTCTGCCACGGCCGGCGTCACGTCGCTGCCACTGTTTACGCGGCCGACGCGTGTCGGTCACCGGCCGGGCCCTTGCCCCTGTTACAAAAGGTGAGACCCGGCCAAGTATGAGTTGGCCGGGTCTCGTGTCCCCCGAGGGAGACTGGCCTCCCGAAGGAGGTTCGCTGATCTTGACCCATCCCCGCCGCCTCGCGCAAGAGGTCGGTCGGTTCGCGTCGTGCCGGGTATGCCGCGTGGCAGCATGGCGCGCATGTTCAGGCGTGCGACGGCCGGGACGCGGTGGCGCTGCGGGACCTCGAGCGGGCGGCCAACCTGGTCGCGCTCGCCCACGTCTTCCCGCCGGAGCACGCACCCCTATCCCGGACGCAGGTCGTCCTCGACCGGTGGCGCGAGTCGTGCTTGCCGACCCGGCCGTCGACCACGCTGGTCAGCCGAGGACGAGCAGGGGCTCACCGTCGTTCGCCGCCTTCGACCAGCGACACCCTGCTGCCACCTCGGGGTCCGGCCGGACCTGTGGGGGACCGGGCTGGCGGCGGACGCTGATGGCGCAGGTCCCCGCCACGCGGCTGTGGTGCCTGGCGGACAACCACCGCGCGCGCCGGTTCTACGAACGGCTCGGGTGGGCCGACCACCGGGAGCGCAGAAGCCGGAGACGTTCCTCGCCGCTACCCGCTGCTGCTGGAGTACGCGCTGACCAGACCCGTCGCGGCCACGTAGTTCAGCGGTCCGACGACTCAGAGCAGCTCGGCGATGAGCTCGGCGGCCCTCGCTGCGCCGTCCGTCCTCGACCGGCCGGTAGTCCACGGCCGCGACCGAGGTTCGCGACGATCGCGGCCGCCAGGCCGTCCGGGTCGGACGCCTCCTCGTAGGGCAGCAGCTGGCCCGGCGCGGTAGCGCTCGAGCCGGTGCCGCACGTGGAAGTTCTGCTCGAAGTGGTGGCGCAGCGGCACGTAGAGGAACGGGGTGCGGCTGGCGGTCAGCTCCATGCAGGTGGTGAGGCCGCCCTGGACGACCGCGAGGTCCGCCGCGGCGAGGTGCTTGTAGAGGTCGGGCACCATCCCGCGCACCGTCACGCCCGCGGCGTCGCGGCAGGCTCGACCGGGTCGATCCGCGGCCCGGCCACGACGAGGAACCGCAGGTCCGCGACCTGCCGTCGGGCCAGCGGCACCGCGTCGAGGACCCGCTGCAGCAAGTGGCGTTCCCACCCCGGAGCCGCCCACGGTGACCACGCAGAGCGGCGCGTCCGCGGCATACCCGAGGTCGGCGCGCAGCCGGTCGCGGTCGGCGACCTCCGGTCGGGTCGAAACCGGTGACGTAGCCGGCGAAGTCGAAGTTCGCCTCGGTCCACTCGCGGATGCCCGGCAGGCCCGGGCCCGAAGGCGTCGGGCACCACGTCGTCCGGGCGACCCGACGAAGATCGACCGGTCGCGCACCCAGCGGTGCCGCGCCCGGTGCTCGAGCATCTCCGCGTTGTAGTCGGCCGTGAGGGCGGCCTCGGCCGCCCCGCCGTCGGGCATCGGCAGCCAGCCCGACGAAGTCGGTCATCCACGCGAACGGGAACCGCTTGAGCTCGGGGTTCTCGTGCAGGAAGTAGTCGAGGTCCCAGGCCTCGTCACCGACGACGAGGTCGTAGTGCTCGTCGCGGACGACGTCGTCGAAGACCATGAAGTTCTGGACGAGGACCTCGTCCATCCGCCGGATCGCCTGGAAGGCGTGCAGGTCGTGCTCGCCCGCCTCGTGCTCGATGTGGGCGGACTCGTTGGCCAGCCAGGCAGACGCCGGATGGACGCGCTCACCGGCCCGCTCGAGGACGGTGGTCACCGGGTGCTGGGCCAGCCAGTCGATCTCGAGGTCGGGGTGGCGCTTGCGCAGCTCGTCGGCGATGGCGAGGTCGCGCCGGGCGTGACCCAGCCCGATCGGGGAGGACAGGAACAGCGCCTCGCCGCCGGCGCCGGTCGGCCCGCGTCCAGCTCGGGCGAACGCGCGGCCGCACGTCGCCGCGGGAGTGCCACCGCAGCGCTCCGCGAAGTCGCGGATGAGGTGGTTGACGACGACCGGGTGGCGGGCCGACGGGCCCGTGGCCGCAGCCCTCCAGCAGCACGACCGAGCCGCCCGTCAGCTCGGCGATGCGCTGGCTGACGGCAGGCGGCGAGATCGCGTCGTGGGTGCCGTGGACGAGCAGGACCGGGCAGCTGACCCGGGCGCAGACCTCCTCGATCGGCGTGCATCGCGATGCCGTCGAAGCCGTGCATCCCGGCGCTGGCGTCGGCGACGGCCTGCGGGGTGGTCTCGAGCGCCCAGCCGACGGCGTCCTCGATCTGCTTGGTGGAGTGCGGCTCGCCGAACATCTGGCGCGAAGAAGAACTCCACGAAGTCGCCGTAGCCGCCCTCGAGCCAGTACTGCGCGGTTGTACTTGGCCCAGCCCTCGGTGCTCGTCGCCGGGCCCTCCCAGTCGACGACGTCGCGGCCGGTCCGCGGGACGTCGACGTTGCTCGACCCGCCGATGCCCAGGACCCCCGCCACCCGGTCGGGGTGCGTCGGCAGCCAGGTGCAGCGCCCAGGTGAGGCCCCACGACAGGCCGACCACGACGGCCCGCGTGGTCGCGGTGGCGTCGAGCACGGCCAGGGCGTCGGCGGCATACTCCTCATCGGTGTATGCCGCCGCGCCCACCGGCCGGTCGGACCGGCCGTTCCCCCGCCCGTCGAAGGTGACCACGCGGAAATGCCTTGCCAGATAACCGATCTGGGCCTTCCAGATGCGGGAGTGCACCACCGTCCAGGTCGGCATGAGCAGGACGGTGGTGCTTCCCCCGCCATAGACCGCATAGCTGATCCCGACGCCGTCGCGGGTGACGGTGCCCGTGCTGTCCGGCTCGAGTCGCCGGCGCCTGCGGCTCGTGGTCGCCATCGGTTCAGTGTGCTCCGCCGTGAGTCGGGTCAGGGCCGGATTTCGAGGACCCGGTTGAACGGCGTCTGCGCCACCGAGGCGAACCTCGAGTGAAGCCGCCCGTCGTGACCACGTCGCGGATCCGTGCCGGCCCGGCCTGGGTGCCGAGCGCCAGACCGACGTCCTGGGCCAGCGACGACGGGGTGCACAGCAGCGTGGAGAAGCCGTAGTAGGCCCGCCCGACCGGGTTGAGGTTGTCGCTGACCGTGTCGCCGGCCATCGGCTCGACGACCATCCAGGTGCCGTCGGGCGCGATGGCCTGGCGGACGTGCCTGGCCGCACCGACCGGGTCGCCCATGTCGTGCAGGGCGTCGAACGTCGTCACCAGGTCGAACCCGGCACCGGGGAACTGCGGTCGCCGAGGCCACCTCGAACGTCACCCGGTCGGCCACGCCGGCGTCGCTGCGCGCGCTGCCGGGCCGTCGCGATGGAGGCCTCGTGGTAGTCGGAGCCGACGAAGGTCGAGTTCGGGAACGCCTGCGCCATGATGATCGTCGAGGCGCCGTGCCCGCACCCGATGTCGGCGACCGTGGCGCCGCGCTCGAGCTTGTCGACGACGCCGTCCAGCGCCGGCAGCCACTCGCCGACCAGGTGGGCGTTGTACATCGTGCGGAAGAACCGCTCGCAGCCGTCGTGAACGTCGGCGTGGTGCTCGTGCCAGCCCACGCCCGGCCTGGTTGCGGGCCGCCTGCGAGCACGCTGTCGATGTCGTGCGTGGTGCCCAGGGCGATCTGGAAGAAGCCGGGCAGGTATGCCGGGCTGCTCGGGTCGGTCAGCGCGGCCGCCTGCTCGGGCGGCAGGGTGTAGCGACCCGTGGTGGCGTCGTACTCGACGTAGCCACCGGCGGCCTGGGCGTTGAGCCACTCCCGGGCGTAGTGCTCGTCGGTGCCGGTGGCCTGCGGCCAGCTGCGCCGGCGTCGTCGGCCCGGATCGGCCATCGCCTGGTAGTAGCCGAGCTTGTCGCCCAGCACGACCAGGGCGGTGTTGAGGGTGGCGCCGACCTCGTCGACGGCCTTGAAGACGAAGGCCATCAGCTTGTCGACGTCGATGAGCGGGAGCCTCGTGGATGGTGGTCATGGTGCTGTCCTTTGCGGTCGTGCGGGTCCTGCCGGGCGTCGGCCTGCCCGGCCGCGGAGGTGCTGTGCTGCAGTGACGCTAGGACCGCGGCGCGAGGTCCGTCGAATCCGGTGACCCCCCTAGTCATCCGGCGGTGATCTGGTCACACTGACGGGGTGCTCGTGGGGCGCGAGGTTGAGCAGCGGGTCATCGAGCAGCTGCTTGCCGGGGCCCGGGTCGGAGACAGTGGCGTGCTGGTCATCTCCGGCGATCCCGGCATCGGCAAGACCGGGCTGCTCGACCACGCCCGTGCCCGGGCCACGGCGATGCGGGTCCTCGCGGCCCGGGGCGTGGAGGCCGAGCGCGAGGTCACCTTCGGTGGCCTCCACCAGCTCTGCGCCCCGCTGCTGCCACTGCTGGACGAGCTCCCGCCCCGCAGGCGGAGGCGCTCGCCGTCGCGCTCGCCGTGCGCGCCCGGCCCGACGCCCGGAGCGGTTCGCCGTGGGGGCCGCGGTGCTGGGCCTGCTGACCCGCGCGGCCGACGAGGCGCCCCTGGCCGTGGTCATCGACGACGCGCACCTGTTCGACGAGTCGTCCGCGCAGGCGCTCGCCTTCGCCGCGCGACGGCTGGTCGAGCGACCGCGTCGCCGTCGTCGTGGCGATGCGACCCGTCCGACGACTCGGCCCTCGCCAGCCTGCCCACGCTGCACCTCGGGCCGTTGACCGTGGAAGGCACCCGCACCCTGCTCGAGAGCGCGGGGCCGGAGCGCTGGACGGCCGCCCGGGTCGGCCCGCTTCCACGAGGCCACGGGCGGCAACCCCCTGGCGATCCTCGACCTGGCCGGCGAGGCCGAACGGCTCGCAGCCGCCCCGCCCCACACACCCGTCGCGCTCACCGGGGCCCTGCTCGCGGCATACTCCCGCAAGGCGCTGGCGCTGTCGCCGGAGGCGGGCTCCGCCCTGCTGCTCGCCGCCACCGACAACCACGACCTGCGGCGCTGGACCGGGCCTGCCGGGCGGCCGGGGTCGGCCTGGCGGCGCTCGAGGAGGCCGAGGGTGCGGGCCTGGTGCGGCTGACCGACCACGCGGTCGAGTTCCGCCACCCGCTGGTGCGCGCCGCCGTCTATGGCGCGGCCGGCGCGGCGGCCCGGCGGGAGGCGCACCGCCTGCTGGCTGCCGCGGTGGAGGCCGGCGAGCTGGACCGGCGCGCCTGGCACCTGGCCGAGGCGGCCGTCGGCCCGGACGACCCGGCAGCCGCCCTGCTCGACGACGGCCGCCGAGGACGCCGGGCGGCGGGGGGCCAACGCCGTGGCCTCGGCGCAGCTGGTCCGGTCGGCCGCGCACACGGCCGACGCCGGGCTGCGCGGCGAGCGGCTGCTCAGGGCCGGTGACCAGGCCTGGCTGGCCGGCGCCAGCGACGAGGCCGCCCGGCTGCTGCGTCAGTCGCTCGCGCTGGCCGGCGTCGCCGCTGGACCGGGCGCGCGTGCTGGGCCGGCTGGGATCCATCGAGGCCCGCTGCGGGTCGCTGGAGCAGGCCAGGGACCTGCTGTTCGCCGCGGCCGACGGACGCGACCCCGCACGACCCGGACGCGGCAGCGGTGCTGCTCGCCGACGCCGTCGAGGCGTGCGTCTACCTGTGCGACTCCGCCTCGGGCCTGCGCGCGGCCGAGCAGCTGGTCGACCTGACCGGGCCGTCGGCGTCGCCGTCGGCACGTCGCATCGGGCGGATGGCGGCGGGGTTCGCCCTCGTCCTCGGTGGGCGAGCCGACCGCGGCGCCGACCTCGATCAGGGCCGCGATGGCCGAGCCTCCCGGACGCCGGCGCCGGGAGCGACCAGTGGCGGTTCCGCTGGGCGCTGCTGGGTCCGATGTTCCTGCGCGAGGCCGGCGAGGTCAGGGCGACATGGCGCGAGGCGGTGCGGACCGTGCGGACGCGTGCGGCGGTGGGCATGCTGCCCTTCCTGCTCACCCTATCGCCCGCGACGACGCGGCCTCGGACGGGTGGGCCGACGCCGAGGCCGGCTACGTCGAGGCGATCCGCCTCGCCCAGGAGACCGGGCACCACACCGACCTGGCGCTGGCCCATGCCGGGCTCGCGTGGTTGCTCGCCCGCCAGGGGCGAGCAGCGGAGTGCCGCGCGCCACGGCGGGAGGCGCGTGCGGCTCGGCAGCGGTGCACTCGGCCCGGCTGGCGATGGTGTGGGCGGCGTTCGCCGCAGCCGACCTCGAGGCCGCCACCGGGCGACCCGAGGCTGGCGAAGGAGGCCTACGAGGCGCTGGTCGACCTGCTGGCGGACCTGGGGGTCACCGACCCGGACCTCTCGCCGGGCCCGAGCTGGTCGAGTGCTGCTGGCAGCTGGGCGAGCCGCAGGCGGCCGTGTCGATCGCCGAGGCCTACCTCGCCGCGGCCACGCGCCAAGGGTCAGCCGTGGGCGCTGGCCCGCGCCCACCGGGCCCTGGGCGTGGCCCGCGGGCTGGGCGACGGCGAGGCCGAGTTCGTCGAGGCGCTGCGCCTGCACGAGCTGCACGCCCGACCCCTTCGAGTCAGCTCGGACCCGGCTGGCCTACGGCTCGGTCCTGCGCCGGTCACGTCGCCGCGTCGACGCGCGCGTCCCGCTGCGCGAGGCGCTGGCCACCTTCGAGCACCTGGGCGCCGTCCCGTGGGCCGACCGGGCCGCCGTCGAGCTGGAGGCGACCGGCGAGACGGCGCTGCGCGCGGGGCCGGGGTGATCGCGGCGCTGACGCCCCAGGAGCGCCAGATCGCCACCCTGCTGGCGCAGGGGCGCACCAGCCGGGAGGCCGCGGTGGCGCTGTTCCTCAGCCCGAAGACCGTCGAGTACCACCTGCGCCACGTCTACATCAAGCTCGGGATCCACTCGCGCGAAGAGCTCGCCAAGGCGATGGCCGACGGGCTAGCGCGGGGGCATCCGCAGGGCGCCGTCGAGCCGGATGACCTCGCCGTTGAGCATCGCCGTTGTCGACGATGTGGGCGCACCAGGCTGGCGTACTCGTCGGGGCTGCCCGAGCCGCGACGGGTGCGGCACCTGGGCCTCGAGGACCGCGGTGGCCTCCGGCGGCAGGCCGGCGAGCATCGGCGTCATGAACGTCCCGGGGGCGACCGTCATGACGCGAATTCCCTTGTCCGCCAGGTCGCGAGCCGCACTCAGGGTGAGGCCGACGACGCCACCCTTGCTCGCGGCATACGCGGCCTGGCCGATCTGGCCGTCGTAGGCGGCGATCGACGCGGTCATCACGATGACGCCGCGGTCGGCGTCGACGGGCTCGTTCTCGAGCATCGCGGCGGCGGCGAGGCGCAGCACGTTGAAGGTGCCGATCAGGTTGATGTTGATGACGTTGGCGAACTGCTCGAGGGGCAGCGGGCCGCGCTTGCCGACGACGCGGCCGGGGGTGCCGACGCCGGCGCAGTTGACCACGATCCGCAGCGTGCCGAGCTCGCGGGCGACGTCGATGGCGGCCTGCACCTGGGCCTCGTCGCGCACGTCGGTCGCGCACGAACCGGGCGCGGTCGCCGAGCTCCTGCGGCCAGCGCCTCGCCGGGGGAGGACGGCAGGTCGAGGATGACGACCGCGGCGCCGTCGGCGTGCAGGCGGCGGACGGTGGCGCCGCCGAGGCCGGAGGCCCCGCCGGTGACGAGGGCGACGGTGGAATCGGTGATCTGCATGGGTTCTCAGTCTCTCGTGGAGGAGCTCGTGGAGTCTTCTTGAGGAGCTGGCGGCTGATGACGAGCCGCTGGATCTGGTTGGTGCCCTCGAAGATCTGGGTCACCTTGGCCTCGCGCATGTAGCGCTCGAGCGGGAAGTCCTGGGTGTAGCCGGCGCCGCCGAGCACCTGGACGGCGTCGGTCGTGACGCGCATCGCGTTGTCGGTGCAGACCAGCTTGGCGACGGCGGCCTCCTTGGTGAACGGGCGGCCGGCGTCGTGCAGGCGGGCCGCGTGCAGGTAGGCGGCGCGGGCCGACGTCACGGCGGCCTCCATGTCGGCGAGCAGGAACGCGAGCCCCTGGTTGTCGCCGATCGGGCGGCCGAACTGCTGGCGCTCCTTGGCGTAGGCGACGGCCTGGTCGAGGGCGGTCTGCGCCAGACCCGTTGCGGCAGCGGCGATCCCGAGCCGACCGGAGTCGAGGGCCGACAGGGCGATGGTCATGCCCTGGCCCGCGCCGCCGACGAGCCGGTCGGCCGTCGACCTCGACCCCCTCGAAGTGCACCTCGCTCACGGTGTCGCAGTGCAGGCCCATCTTCTTCTCGGGCGCGCCGAACGCGATGCCCTCGGCGTCGCCCGGCACGACGAAGCAGGACAGCCCGCGGGCGCCGTCGTCGGAGGTGCGGACGAAGGTCGTGTAGAAGTCGGCGTGGCCGGCGTGCGAGATCCAGGCCTTGGTGCCCTTGAGCGTGTATGCCGTGGGGTCGGCGTCGTCGTCGGGCGTCGCCCGGGCGCTCATCGAGGCGACGTCGGAGCCGGAGCCGCGCTCGGACAGGCAGTAGGCGCCGAGCTGGTCGCCGGAGAGCATCGCCGGGAGCAGGGCCTCCTTCTGCGCGTCGGTGCCGAACTCGGCCACGGGGTAGCAGGTGAGGGAGTGGACCGAGACGCCGACGGCGACGCTCATCCAGGCCGAGGCGATCTCCTCGACGACCTGGAGGTAGACCTCGTAGGGCTGGCCGCCGCCGCCGAACTCCTCGGGGTAGGGCAGCGACAGCAGGCCGGCGCGGCCGAGCGTGCGGAAGGCGTCGACGCGGCAGGGCCGGGGTCGTGGCCGCGCGCGCGCTCGGCCTCGTCGACCCGGGGGCGGAGCTCCTTGTCGCAGATCTCGCGGGTCAGGTCGATGAGGTCGTAGCCCTCCTCGGAGGGCATGAGCCGGGTCGCTGGCATGGCCCGAAGGTAGTAGTAGGACGTCCTACTACCTGAATCGCGCAGGTCAGGTCGGGGTCGACGGGGGTGAGCTCGGGGCGCTTGGCCTGCACGGTGTCGCCGGAGGACTCGCCCTTGAGCCGGCGCTGCACCCACGGCGCCAGGTGCGTCCTGGCCCACTCGGCGTTGGCGGCGGCGGCCTCGCGGCGGGCGAGCGGCGGTGCGGGCGGCAGCGGGGTCGACCAGTCGGCCCGGTCGGTGTCGTGCCCGAGCGCCGACAGGGCGTTGAGCGCCACCCGGCGGTGCCCCTCGGTCGTCATGTGGATCCGGTCCTCGGACCACAGCCGGAAGTCCTGCAGCGCCTTCATGCCCCACTGGTTGATGACGTAGGCGCCGTGCTGCTGGGCGATGCTGAACAGGTTGGCCGAGTGGATCGCGTGCCGGCCGCGCAGGTGCGCGCAGCACCGGCGCGCCCACCGGGTCGGTCGGCGTCGCCAGCAGCACGTCGGCGCCGGCCTCGCGCAGCCGCACGACGGCGGCCTCGAGCCGGGAGGCGATCGCGTCGAGGTCGGCCTTGGGGCGCAGGATGTCGTTGCCGCCGCCCACCATCGAGACGAGGTCCGGGCCGAGCGCGATCGCGGCGTCGAGCTGCGGCCCGATGACGTCGGCCAGCAGCCGGCCGCGCACCGCGAGGTTGGCGTAGGCGAAGTCGCCGCCGGCCTGGTGGGCGATGGCGGCGAGGTGGGCGGCCAGCCGGTCGGCCCAGCCCGACGTAGGAGTTCGCGCGCGTCGGGGTCGGCGTCCGACATGCCCTCGGTGAACGAGTCGCCGATCGCGACGTAGCGGTGCCAGACCTTGCCGCGCTCGGGCAGGTGGGTCTGGTTGTCCGAGGGGTGTCACGGCGGTCGGTCACGGGAGCCTCCAGTCGATCGGGTGCGGCGCCCTGCTGGGCGAGGAGCTCGTTGGCGCGGCTGAACGGCCGGCTGCCGAAGAAGCCCGAGTGCGCAGACAGCGGTGAGGGGTGTGCGCTCTCGATGGCCGGTATGCCGGCCAGGTGCGGCACGAGGTTCCTCGCGTCCCTGCCCCACAGGATCGCGACGAGCGGGCCGCCGCGGCTCACCAGCGCCGCGATCGCCTGCGCCGTCACGGTCTCCCAGCCCTTGCCGCGGTGGCTGGCGGGTTTGCCGGGGCGCACGGTCAGCACCCGGTTGAGCAGCAGCACGCCCTGGTCGGCCCAGGGCGACAGGTCGCCGGTCGATCGGGCGCGGGAGCCCGAGGTCGGTCTGCAGCTCCTGGTAGATGTTGACCAGGCTGCGCGGGACCGGCTGCACGTCGGGCGCCACCGAGAACGACAGCCCGACGGCGTGCCCCGGCGTCGGGTAGGGGTCCTGGCCCACGATGAGCACCCGCACGTCGTCCAGCGGGCGCTCGAACGCCCGCAGCACGTGGCCGCCGGCGGGCAGGTAGCCGCGTCCGGCCGCGACCTCCTCGCGCAGGAACTCGCCGAGCGACGCGACGGTCCCGGCCACGGGCTCCAGCGCGGCCGCCCACGAGGGGTGGACGAGCTCGGTGAGGGCAGCGGGCGGCATACCCAGAAACGTAGTCCGCGGCGGCGCGGCGCAGGCCCAGTTGACCCCCGCCTTGCCGAACGCACACCAAACCCGGAGCAGCGCGTTGGCCGCGCTGTTGCCTGTCTCGACAAGGAGGTTCGGCATGGCTCGAACCCCATGAGCCTGCTGACCCGCGCCGTGACCGCCTCCCGTCCTCGCCCTCGTCGCCGTGCCGGTGGCCGCGGCCGCTGCCTCGGCGCTGCCACCTCCGGCCCCCAGCCGTCGCGGACTCGCGCGACCAGCTCGCCGACCTCACCGTCGCGGGCCGAGGACAACGCGGGCTACGACCGCTACGCCTTCACGCACTGGATCACCATCACCCCGGCTGCGACACCCGCGAGACCGTCCTCGAAGCGCGACGGCACCGGTGTCGCCCTCGACAGCGGCGTGCAAGGCGACCCAGGGCTCGCTGGACCAGCGTCTACGACGGGGTGACGACCAGCGATCCCGTCGACCTTCGACATCGACCACGTCGTGCCGTTGGCCGAGGCGTGGGGGTCGGGTGCCAGCGGCTGGACCAGCACCGAGCGCAAGAACTTCGCCAACGACCTGACCCGCCCGCAGCTCATCGCGGTGTCGGCCTCGAGCAACCGCAGCAAGGGCGACCGCGACCCCGCCGAGTGGCAGCCGACCAGCGCGTGCGTGGCGCTGCGAGTACGTCCGCGAGTGGATCAACGTCAAGTACTACTGGGACCTCACCCTCGACAGCACGGAGAAGTCGGCCGTCGAGGACATGCTCGACACCGACTGCTGACCGGCTGCTCCTGCGCTGGCCGCCGCCGTCAGCGGAAGATCGCGGCCAGGTCGTCCAGCCGCGACGGCACCAGCCGGAACCACGCCCAGGTCCCGCGGCGCTCGCGGGTGACCAGCCCCGCCTCGGTGAGCACCTTGAGGTGGTGGCTCACGGTGGGCTGGCTGAGCCCCACGGCGGGGGTGAGGTCGCAGACGCAGGCCTCCTGGCCCTTGGACGAGCGGATCAGCGACAGCAGCCGGAGCCGCACGGGGTCGGCCACCGCCTTGAGCAGGTATGCCGTGGCCTCCGCCTGCTCGCGGCCCATCGCCTCGTCCGTGGTCAGCGTGCCGCAGCAGGGCGCGTCGGTGGCGGCGTGCAGCGGGCTCGAGTCGGCGCAGCGTGGCGATCAGCTTGGGCACGGACACGGGCTCTCCTAGGCATTGATCGTGACCGTCGATATTGACAAACATCGATAGGCGGATTCACTTCCTGCATAGACCATAGTCGATGAACCGAGGAGTCCACCATGTCCCGTGTCCAGCTCGCCCTCAACGTCGCCGACCTCGAGAAGTCGGTCGAGTTCTACGCCACCCTCTTCGGCACCGCAGCCGCACAAGCGCCGCCCGGGCTACGCCAACTTCGCCATCGCCGAGCCGCCGCTCAAGCTCGTGCTCATCGAGGTCCCGGCCGACCAGCGCGGCGAGGGCACCGCCCAGGCGCTCAACCACCTCGGCATCGAGGTCGACAGCAGCGCCGACGTCGAGGCCGGCGCGGCCCGGCTGCGCGACGCCGGGCTGGCCGCGTTCGACGAGCGCGACACCACCTGCTGCTACGCCCTGCAGGACAAGGTCTGGGTGCACGACCCGGCCGGCGCGCCGTGGGAGGTCTACACGGTCAAGGACGACAACCCGGCCGACGGCCGCCCGGCGACCGCGAGCCTGCCGACTGGCGACGGGTGAACGACGGCGGCTGCTGCACGACCAGCACCGCGGGCAGTCCCGGCCCGACAGCGCCGGTGCAGCTGCCACCGCGCAGCAGGAGCCCTGCTGCGCGTGACCGTGCCCCCTCACGCCGCCACCGTCCCGGTGCACGTCGCTCGAGGCTGTCGACCCTCGACCGGTTCCTCCCCGCCTGGATCGGCCTGGCGATGGTCGCCGGTCTACTGCTCGGCCGGCTGGTCCCCGGCTTGGGCGGGGTGCTGTCCTCGGTCGAGGTCGACGGCGTCTCGCTGCCGATCGCCCTCGGGCTGCTCGTGATGATGTACCCGGTCCTGGCCAAGGTTCGCTACGACCGGCTCGACACGGTGACCGGCGACCGCCGGATGCTCGTCTCGAGCCTGGTGCTCAACTGGCTCGTCGGTCCGGCCCTGATGTTCACCCTCGCCTGGCTGCTGCTGCCGGACCTCCCGGCCTACCGGACCGGCCTCATCATCGTGGGGCTGGCCCGCTGCATCGCCATGGTGATCATCTGGAACGACCTCGCCTGCGGTGACCGCGAGGCCGCCGCCGTCCTCGTCGCGCTCAACTCGGCCTTCCAGGTCGTCGCGTTCGCCGGCCTCGGCTGGTTCTACCTGTCCGTCCTGCCGGGGTGGCTCGGCCTGCAGCAGACCGGGCTCGACGTCTCGCCCTGGCAGATCGCCACCTCGGTCGTGGTCTTCCTCGGCATTCCCCTGCTCCTCGGGTACCTGTCCCGACGAGTCGGCGAGCGCCGTCGCGGCCGGGACTGGTACGAGCAGCGGTTCCTGCCACGGATCGGCCCCTGGGCGCTCTACGGCCTGCTGTTCACGATCGTCATCCTGTTCGCGCTGCAGGGCGAGGCAGATCACGAGTCGACCCCTCGACGTGGCCAGGATCGCCCTGCCCCTGCTCGCGTACTTCGCAGTGATGTGGGGCGCCGGCTACGTCCTTGGTCGCGTCCTGCGCATGTCGTACGCGCGGACCACGACGCTCGCCTTCACTGCGGCCGGCAACAACTTCGAGCTGGCCATCGCGGTCGCCATCGCCACCTTCGGCGCCACGTCGGGGCAGGCCCTCGCAGGTGTCGTCGGCCCGCTGATCGAGGTCCCCGTCCTCGTCGCGCTGGTCTACGTCAGCCTCGCGCTGCGATCCCGATTCCCCACACCTGAAAGCGAGCCCGCATGAGCGGCAAGCCCTCCGTCCTGTTCGTCTGTGTCCACAACGCGGGGCGCTCGCAGATGGCCGCGGCATACCTCGCGCACCTCGGGGGTGGCGCCGTCGAGGTGCGGTCCGCCGGGAGCCAGCCGGCCGACAGGTCAACCCGGCCGCCGTCGCCGCGATGGCCGAGGAGGGCATCGACATCGCGGCGCAGACGCCCAAGGTGCTGACCACCGAAGCCGTCCAGGCACTCCGACGTGGTGGTCACGATGGGCTGCGGCGACACCTGCCCCTACTTCCCGGGCAAGCGCTACGAGGACTGGGTGCTCGACGACCCGGCCGGCCAGGGCGTCGAGGCCGTGCGCCCGATCCGCGACGAGATCCGCGCGCGCGTCGAGACGCTGCTGCGCGAGCTCGGCGTCGAGCCGGTCGCCTGACCGCGACCACTACGCCAACCGCGACCACCACGACCTCGACCGTCAAACGCGGGCTCACACGGTGCGCGCGGTTCCCTTCGGGACAAGACGCTCGGCGACCGACGCCGAGCCGGAACCGAAGGAGGACATCATGGTCACCACGACCGATGTCTGGTGGAGCTCGCACCCGTCCAGCGCGGAGCTGAGTCGCCACGCCGCCGCACCGGTCCGCGCTGCAGCCAGGCCGTCACTGCCCGGCGCGCCGGGTGCTGGCGTCGGAGCAGCATCCGGCGCCTGGTTCACGGGCCCGGAGGTCACCCGCGGCTCCTCGCCGCGGACTGCACCCGACGGGTCGACGCGTGGCGACGTCGAGCAGAGCCAGCGAGGGCAGGGTTGTCGATGTGCCGCGCCAGCAGGGCGGCGGCCTCCGCGTCGCCGTCCTGGCCGAGCGCGGCGCCGTGCAGCAGGGAGCGCACGACGAGCTCTCGCATCCCGGTGCGGGACGCCAGCTGCCGCAGGTCCTCGACCCAGCGGGCGGTGTGCGGGGTGGCCGTGGCGCAGCCCGAGGATGCACTGGGCATCGAGGATGTGGCCGTCCAGCCACACGTAGGGGTCAGCGAGCCGGTTGGCGCGGGCGCGGGCCTCCGCGAGCAGCTCGAAACCGCGCGGCGACCTCACCGTCGGCCTCGGCCACCAGGGCCAGCCCGCGCGCCGAGATGCCCTCCCAGCAGGGGTCGCCGAGCTGGCAGGCGCGGGCGAACGCCTGGTCGAACACCTCGGCGGCCGTCCCGACGCTCGCCGGCGGCCAGCGCCGTCTCGCCCTGGAGCGCCTGCGGCCAGGGCAGGAAGGACAGCCAGTGGTCTCGTTCGGCCAGGGCGATGGAGGTCGACAGGTGCTCGCGGGCATCACCGAGGTCGCCGCGAAGCAGGCTGATCCGGCCGCGCATCGACTCGGCGAACGCCTCGCGCCGGGGGTCGCCGGCCGTCCGCGCGTGGTCGACCGCCTGCTGCAGCAGCGCCGGCCGCCTCGGCGTAGTTGCCCCGGTCGCTCTCCACCGAACCCAGGTAGGTCGTCGCCTTGGCCAGCATGGCGGGGGAGCCGTCGGCCAGCCGCAGGGCGTCGGTCAGCCACAGCTGCGCCCGGTCGTAGCGGGCGCGCAGGAAGTCGACATAGCCGAGCTCGGCCCGCGCTGCCGCGACCGACTCGGTCAGCTGGTGGGCGACGGCGATCTCGTCGGCCTCGTAGAGGCTGGCCAGCCCCTCCTCGTCGAGTCCGCCCAGGGCGTGGACGAGGGCCTCGGCCAGGGTGAGCCGCGACCGGACCCGCAGCCGGGTCTTGCGGGCACCGTCGGCCAGCCGGGTGGCGGTCTGCAGCGAGCGGATCCCGGCCTCGAGGGCTCCGGCCGCCAGGGCGGCGGTGCCGGCTTCGATGATCGCCTCGATCGTTGCGTCGTCGGCCTCGGCGAGCGGGTTGGGCCGGGTGGTCCGGCGTGCGGCCAGGACGGCCGACCCGGGAGCCGTCCCGAGCTCGCTGCGGAACAGGGCGGAGCAGGCCGCGAACTGGCGTTCGGCCGCCTCGTCGTCGCCCGCGAGCCGGTAGAGGCGGATCAGCAGCGCCTGGTGGTTCTCGTCGAGCGGGCTCATGCGCGGTGACGCGGACGGCATACCCGATCGCCTCCTGCCAGGCGCCGCGCGCCAGCGACCGGACCGCCGCCTCGTGCAGGACCGCCTCGGACGCGGCGGCCAGGTGCCGCTGCTGGGCCAGCAGCCAGATCTCGTAGGCCGCGCTGCCGCGGAACGTCATGCCGTCCAGGAGGGTCGGCGCCGAGCCCGGGCAGGCCGATGGCCTCGCTCGAGGCGCCGCGGGTCAGGACCTCGACGTCCACGACGGCATCGCGGGGCAGGCGCAGCACGGACCGGGTCGTCCTCGACCGATGCCTGCGTCGCCGAGCCCGCGGCGGATCTCCGAGAGGTTCCATCGCAGGGCGCGCTGCGGGTCCTCGGCCTCGCTGAACAGGAGCTGGGCCAGCTGGCTGCGGCTCGGTGGCCGTTCGGCCAGGACGAGGTAGGCCAGCAGGGCCCAGCTCTTGCGGCTGCGGAACTGGTAGGCCGTCGCCGGAGGTCTGCACGATCCGGGGCCGGCCGAGGAGCTGCACCGACAGGCTCATCGGACCTCCGATCCCGGCGGCAGCAGCCGCCGGACGCCAGACTGACGCGGTCGTCATCCCAGTCGCGTCATCAAGGGCTCAGTCGGCCGCGGTGGTGATGACTCGAGGATCCGGGAAGTCCTCGCAGTACTGGTAACCGTACGCCAGCCGGACCCTGCCGGCCGGTGTGATGACGAACTCCGCCACCGCTCTCCACGGGTCGTCGACCGGCGGGTTGCCCCGGCGCCGCCGAGCCGTCCTGGAACGCCTTGCCCACCTCCCGCGAGTGCGACAGGAACGGCGTCGGGTGCGTCGTAGAGAACCCGCTCGACCGCCCAGTGCCCGACGCCGTACGCCCGGTACGCCCGAGCGTCCGGGTCGCACAGCACCGGTGCGCGACAGGCCGTGGGCGGCCCGGTACGCGCTGGCGCGCACCGGGTCGCCCAGCCCGATGATGACCGGGTTGAGGCCCGCCGTCGCGGTAGTCCGACCACTCGGCCTCGAGCCGCAGCGGCGCGGGTCGCGCCGCAGCTGCAGCCGAAGTGCCGCCAGAACATCAGCAGGCGCCGGGCCCGCGGACCAGAACTCCGACAGCTGTCGGACCCGACCGGTGTGGTCGGGCAGGCTCGAGGTCGGGAGCCTGCCCACCCTCGCGGAGCAGGGTGAGGCCGGTCTCCGTCGGCCCCGCCGACCACCGGTCCAGCCACGCCTGGCCTCGGCCGGCGCGACGGCCGACGATCGTCAACTCGGTCATCGCCACGGCGCGCCTAGGAGCCTTCGAGCACGGGGTAGATCTCGTCGGCCACGAGGCCGTGAGCCTCCCGGTGCACGGTGTTGGCCGCCTCGGCGTCCGGGCGCCTCGACGAGGCAGAAGATCTTGCCCGCCGACTCGTCCACCCAGTAGCGCAGGTAGTTGACGCCGTGCGGCGCCTGGGTCGCGAGGTCGGCCTGGTGGGCGCCGGCGACGTCTGCCGGCGCTGACGCCTCCCTCGATGTTGTGCACGTCCATGAACAGGGCCATGTCGTTCCTTTCGTTCCGAGCCCGACGTCGGTCGCCGGGCTTCGTCCCGAAGGAAACCCGCCAGGTGTGTGACCGGGCGTTTGACGGCTGCTCTGCGCGCCTCGTTAGCCTCGAGCCCGTGACTCCCCGCTGGCCCGTCGTCCTGTTCGACTTCGACGGCACCCTCGCCGACACCATCCCGCTGATCGTCGCGTCCTACCACCACGCGCTCGGCTCGGTGCTGGGCGAGAGGGCCGCCGAGGACGAGGTCCGCTCGTGGATCGGCCGCCCCCTCCAGCCGGTGCTCGAGGAGCGCTACCCCGGCCGCGGCGCCGAGCTCACCGACGTCTACCGCGAGTGGAACCTCGCCAACCACGACGAGCTGATCCGCACCGTCGAGGGCGTCCCCGAGCTGCTCGACGACCTGCACGCCGCGGGCGCGCGCACCGGCGTCGTGTCCTCCAAGAAGGGCGAGACGGTCCGCCTCGGCCTGCGCGCCGTGGGCCTCGCCGACCGCATCGACGTCCTCGCGGGACAGGAGGAGACCGACCTCCACAAGCCCCACCCCGCACCCCTGCTGTATGCCGCGGCGCAGCTGGGCGCCGCGCCGCACGACTGCGTCTACGTCGGCGACGCCACCGTCGACGTCGAGGCCGCCCGCGCCGCCGGGATGGGCGCGGTCGCCGTCACCTGGGGAGCCGGGCTCGAGCCGGCCCTCGACGGCCACCCGACCCGACGCCGCTCGTGGCGGACGTGCGTCGGCGCCTGCGGGCGGCGCTGTTCGAGCCCTCCCGGTGCATGAGCCCGGCGTGAGTCCGCGCGGCCTAGACTCGCCGCGTGCACGGCTACAGCGACCAGACACCTCGAGGCCCTCGGCGACGCGATCCTCGCCTACTCCGCCGACCGCCTGAAGCTCGACCCGGTCCCGCTCGACGGGCCCCTGACCGCTGGCCGAGCTCGACGCCACGGCCGGCCAGACGATCACCGCCGACGGCATCGGCGGCCTCGAGGCGCTCAAGCTCTTCGAGGAGGACCTGGCGCCCGCCTGCATCTCGACCGACCACCCGCGCTACCTGTCCTTCATCCCGTGCGCGCCGACCGAGGCCGCCGCGATGTTCGACCTCGTCGTCGGCGCCTCGTCGATCTACGGCGGCTCGTGGCTCGAGGGCGCCGGCGCGGTCTACGCCGAGAACCAGGCGCTGCGCTGGATCGCCGACCTCGTCGGCCTGCCGCCCGAGGCCGGCGGCGTCTTCGTCCCCGGCGGCACGATCGGCAACCTGTCCGCCCTCGTCGCGGCGCGGCACACCGCTCGGACGACCGCGGCCCGCGAGGCCGGACCGGCGCCGGCGCGCGGCCCTGGCGCGTCGCCGCCACGCACGGCGCGCACTCCTCGATCCAGTCGGCCTGCGACGTCATGGACGCCGAGCTGGTCGGCGTCGAGGTCGACGACCTGGGCCGGCTCACCGGCGCCGGCGCTGCGCGAGGTGCTGCTGGCCAACGGCCCGGAGACGTTCTTCGCCGTGGTCGCCACCAGCGGCACGACCAACTTCGGGATCGTCGACGACCTGGCCTCGGTGGCCGAGGTCTGCCGCGAGTTCGGGATCTGGTTCCACGTCGACGGCGCCTACGGCGGCGCCGGGCTGGCCGCCCCCTCGGTGCGCCACCTCTACGCCGGCATCGAGCACTGCGACTCGTTCATCGTCGACCCGCACAAGTGGCTGTTCGCGCCGTTCGACTGCTGCGCCCTGCTCTACCGCGAGCCGGCGATGGCCCGGGCGGCGCACACCCAGCACGCGTCCTACCTCGACGTGCTCACCGAGGCCCCCGACTGGAACCCCACCGACTACTCGGTCGGCCTGACCCGCCGGGCCCGCGGGCCTGCCGTTCTGGTTCTCGCTCGCCACCCACGGCACCGACGCCTACCGCGAGGCCGTCGAGCGCACCCTGGAGGTGGCCCGGTTCGCGGCGCGAGGAGATCGGGCGCCGCGACTACCTCGAGGTCGCGCGCGAGCCCGACCTGTCGGTGGTGGTCTTCCGCCGGCTCGGCTGGACGGCCGCGCGACTACCAGGAGTGGTCGGACCGGCTGCTCGCCGACCAGTTCGCCTTCGTCGTGCCGACCTCGCACGACGGCGAGACGCTGACCCGGTTCGCGATCGTCAACCCGCGCACCTCCGAGGACGACATCGCGGCGATCCTCGACACGATGGCCTGAGGCTCGCACGGCCCTGGGGCGAGGACCTGTGGGCGAGTGGGACGGGTGTGACCAAACCCGTCCAGACCGCGCCGACCGGACTTCGCCGAGTCGAATGACAAGCGTGTGATTCGCTCCGTATAGTTGGCCCTGCACGCACGGCAACACGCACGTCTGCGAACAGGGAATGGGTCGAGAGTTGAACGCCGCACACGAGCAGGGTCAGGTCAGCGTCACCACGCGAGCTGAGCGACCGCGACCGCGAGATCATCGCCTTCGAACGGCAGTGGTGGAAGTACGCCGGGTGCCAAGGAGCAGGCGATCCGCGAGCTCTTCGACATGAGCGCCACCCGCTACTACCAGGTGCTCAACGCCCTGATCGACTCCCAGGCCGCCCTCGAGGCCGACCCGATGCTGATCAAGCGGCTGCGCCGGCTGCGCGCCTCGCGCCAGCGCGCCCGCAGCGCCCGGCGGTTGGGCATCCAGCTCTGAGCCGAGCCCCACAGTTCACCAACGCCCGTGCAGAAGCGACTGTACGGGCGTTGTTGCGTCCGGCCCGGCGTGCGTGGCGGCACGTGCCGCTGGCGCGACGGCGCGCGGCCGGTCGCCGCGTGCTTGACTTCCCTCGTGGGTGAGGTGCGAACCCGGCTGGCCGGGCCCGACGACGCCCTCGTCGTCGCGGCGCTGACGCTGCAGTGCGCCCGACACCGCGGCGGGGCGCGGCCGAGCCCGGCTTCCTCGACCGGTACGCCCGGGCCTGGCTGGCCACCCAGGCGGCCCACCCGGTCTGGATCGCCGAGGCGGGCGAGGACCACGCCGGCTACCTCCAGGCGGCCGTCGTCGAGCCGCTGCCCGTGGCCGGGCCGCCCGCCGGCGCCGGGGCCGACCTCGTGGTCGACACCTTCTTCGTCCGACCCGAGCACCGGGGGATCGGTGTCGGCGAGGTGCTGCTGCGGGCCGCGTGCGGCTGGGCCCGGGACGCCGGGTTCCGGCAGGTCCTGATGTCCGCCGGGGTCCACACGACGGCGATGGTCGAGCGGGTGGGGTTCGTGGCCGACGCCCGGGCCCACCGGATGGAGCTGTGATGGGAGCTGCGTTCAAGATCGGGTCGATCGTCGTCAACGTCAGCGACGTGCCCAGGGCGATGGCCTTCTGGGCGCCGGCGCTCGACTACGAGCCGCGCTACGAGCCCGAGCCCGACTGGGTCATCCTCCAGCCCCGCGACGGCGCCGGGCCCAACCTGTCGCTCAACCTGGGCGAGTCCCGACCCGCCGCAGTTCCCCACATCCACCTCGACCTCTACGCCCCGACCAGGCGGCCGAGGTCGAGCGGCTCGTCGGCCTGGGCGCCCGCCGGGTGGAGGACTGGCCCTACCCCGATGAGGAGCACGACTTCGTGGTCCTCGAGGACCCCGACGGCAACCGGTTCTGCGTCATCGACGCCGCCCGCCATGGACGCTCCGACGCGGACGACTCGACCGATGCGCCCCGGCCCGACCAACTCGCTCACCGACGTCGCCGGCATCCGCGTCGGCCACGCCACCCGCCGCGAGGAGGGCTGGCTCACCGGCACCACGGTGGTGCTCGCCCCCGACGCCGGGTGCCGTGGCCGGGGTCGACGTCCGCGGCGGCGCCCCGGGCACCCGCGAGACCGACCTGCTCGACCCCCGCAACCTCGTCGACCGCGTCAACGCCGTGGTGCTCACCGGCGGGAGTGCGTTCGGGCTCGCCGCCGCCGACGGCGTCGTCCAGCGCCTGTATGCCGCGGGGCTGGGTTGGCCGATGGGCGAGCCGGGCGCAGGTGGTCCCGATCGTGCCCGGCGGCCGTCATCTTCGACCTGGGCCGGGGCGGCGAGTTCGGCCACGCGCCAACGGCTTCCGACGGTGCGGATGCGTTCGCCGTCGGCCTCGACCGAGGCCGTGGTCCAGGGGTGTGTCGGTGCCGGCACGGGCGCCGCGGCCGGCGGGCTCAAGGGTGCGGTCGGGTCGGCGAGCGCGGTGCTCGACGACGGCACGACGGTCGCCGCCCTCGTCGTGCTCAACTCGTTCGGCGCCCCCTACGACGAGCCGACCGGCGAGCTGCTGGCCCGCGGCACGGCCTCGGCGACGAGTTCGCCCACGTCGGCTGCCCGGCCGCCGCACGAGCTGGACGGCCGCGCGCGAACGCGCGGCCGCGGCATACGAGGGGCAGCCGCTGCGGCCCGGGCTGGCGACCACGATCGGGGTCATCGCCACGGACGCCACCCTCACCAAGGCGCAGTGCCAGAAGGTGAGCGGGCTCGGCCACGACGGCCTGGCCCGGGCGGTCAACCCGGTGCACACCCTGCTCGACGGCGACACCCTCTTCACCCTCGCGACGGGCGGAGCGGCCGGCGCCGGACCTGCCCGCGCTGCACGCGCTGATGGTGGCCGCGGGGGAGTGCGTGACCCGCGCGGTCGGCCACGCGGTGCTGGCGGCCGAGTCGGTCGCCAACGGCACCGTCGACCTGCGGTCCTACCGCGACGCCTTCCCCTCGGCTGTCAGGATGGGCTGATGGAACCCGACTGGAGCACGCCCGAAGGACTGGCCGCGATCAAGGACGCGCTCGCCGCCACCATCGACGGCTGGCAGCCACCGGTCGCGTATGCCGTGGGCATCAGCCCGCGTCGTCGTCGCCCGAGCTGGAGTTCCCGCACGTCAACGCCCCGGGCGGGACCCACGGCTGCCCGCCGTCGTCCTGGCCAAGCTGCTGGGCACGTGAGCGGGTCGCAGACCTACGAGCTGACCCGGCCGCAGCTGGAGGCGGCGGTCGAGACGCTGCGTCCCGCCGAGGCCTGCACGACGCTCGAGCACCCGAACCTCGCCGCCTGGCGCACGGTCCTCGCCGAGCTCGACGCCAACCCGGCCCGCACGGCATACGCGGTCTTCGTCGGCGACCTCGACGACCCGGTGAGTCCGAGGCCGACGCCACCCTGCGCACCCTGCTCTGAGGCGCGGGCGACGGGTCGCTAGGCCTCGACGTCCATCGAGTCGAAGGCGAGCTCGACCGTCTCGATGACGAGGTCGCTGGCGGCGGCGTCGAGCGGGCTGAGCCGGTAGACCACCGGGAACGCGTTGCGGAACCGCCAGGTCAGCACGGCTGGCGGTGCCGTCAAGCAGCCTGACGAGCACGTCACGGTCCACGGCGAGTCCCCGTTGCGGGCCGACTCCCACCAGTTCCACAGGTCGAGGTTGGTGGTGAGGCCCCGGTCAGGACCAGGTGGGAGTAGCTGCGAGCCCGGGCTGCTTGCGGGTCTCGTTGGCTCTTGTCGTTGCCGGAGCGGTAGGCGACCTCGTCGACGACCGCCTGGGGGAGCTCGACGCGCGAGAACGAGGCGTCGTCCCCGGCGGCGATGTCCACGATGAAGTTCGAACCCTCCAACGGGTCGGGGTGCGCAGCCATGGCCGAGGATCCCACCCCACGTCGACGCGCGGAACCCCCAGCCGAGCGGCCGCGGGCTTTGCCACGGCTCGCGGGCGTGAGCAGGCGGCGTACCGGGCTCTGGGCGCGCTCGAGGAGGCTGGACGCCGTTTGCACTCTCACCCCGAGAGTGCCAATAATGGCGTTAGCACTCTCACCATGAGAGTGACAATCCAGGCCAGTCAGGGCGAGGTCCGGGGAGCTCGGCGACGTGAGCCGTGCGAGCCGGTCCGTCCGTCGCGGGCGCCCGCTGGCCACCGTTTACGTTTCGCGTGGGAGGAACCACCCGAATGGCCAAGATCATCGCTTTCGATGAAGAGGCTCGCCGCGGTCTCGAGCGGGGTATGAACATCCTCGCCGACGCCGTGCGCGTCACCCTCGGTCCGAAGGGCCGCAACGTCGTCCTCGAGAAGAAGTGGGGAGCCCCCACGATCACCAACGATGGTGTGTCCATCGCCAAGGAGATCGAGCTCGACGACCCGTACGAGAAGATCGGCGCAGAGCTGGTCAAGGAAGTTGCCAAGAAGACGGATGACGTCGCTGGCGACGGCACCACCACCGCCACCGTCCTGGCCCAGGCCCTCGTCAAGGAGGGTCTGCGCAACGTCGCCGCAGGCGCCAACCCGATGGCCCTCAAGCGTGGCATCGAGAAGGCCGTCGAGGCCGTCTCCGCCCAGCTGCTCGAGATGGCCAAGGACGTCGAGACCAAGGAGCAGATTGCTTCGACGGCCTCGATCTCCGCTGCTGACCCCCTGATCGGCGAGATGATCGCCGAGGCCATGGACAAGGTCGGCAAGGAAGGCGTCATCACCGTCGAGGAGTCCAACACCTTCGGCCTCGAGCTCGAGCTCACCGAGGGCATGCGCTTCGACAAGGGCTACATCAGCCACTACTTCGTCACCGACACCGAGCGCATGGAAGCTGTCCTCGAGGACGCCTACGTCCTCGTGGTCAACTCCAAGATCTCCGGCATCAAGGACCTGCTGCCCCTCCTCGAGAAGGTCATGCAGTCCGGCAAGCCGCTGCTCATCATCTCCGAGGACGTGGACGGCGAGGCCCTGTCGACCCTGGTGGTCAACAAGATCCGCGGCACCTTCAAGTCGGTTGCCGTCAAGGCTCCCGGCTTCGGTGACCGTCGCAAGGCCATGCTGGCCGACATCGCCATCCTCACCGGTGGCCAGGTCATCTCCGAGGAGGTCGGCCTCAAGCTCGACACCGCGGAGCTCGACCTGCTCGGCCGCGCCCGCAAGGTCGTCGTCACCAAGGACGAGACGACCATCGTCGAGGGTGCTGGCGACGCCGACCAGATCCAGGGTCGCGTCAACCAGATCCGCGCCGAGATCGAGAAGTCGGACAGCGACTACGACCGCGAGAAGCTGCAGGAGCGCCTGGCCAAGCTGGCCGGCGGCGTTGCAGTCATCAAGGCCGGTGCCGCGACCGAGGTCGAGCTCAAGGAGCGCAAGCACCGCATCGAGGATGCCGTGCGCAACGCCAAGGCTGCTGTCGAGGAGGGGATCGTCGCCGGTGGTGGCGTGGCCCTGCTCCAGGCGACCAAGGCCGCGTTCGAGAAGCTCGAGCTCGAGGGTGACGAGGCCACCGGTGCGAACATCGTTCGCGTCGCAGCCTCCGCTCCGCTCAAGCAGATCGCGATCAACGCCGGCCTCGAGGGTGGCGTCGTGACCGAGAAGGTCAGCACGCTCGAAGCAGGGTGGGGCCTCAACGCCGCCACCGGCGAGTACGTCGACCTCATCGCCGCGGGCATCATCGACCCGGCGAAGGTGACGCGTTCCGCGCTGCAGAACGCCGCGTCGATCGCCGCGCTGTTCCTCACCACCGAGGCCGTCATCGCCGACAAGCCCGAGAAGGCTGCGCCGATGGCTCCCGGTGGCGACGAGATGGGTGGCATGGGCTTCTGAGCCCAGCGCCACGGCATACGTCGTAACGCTGAAGGGCGGTCCACCGAGAGGTGGGCCGCCCTTCCGCATGCCCCGGTATGCCGCGTGCGGCCCCCCGCGGCCCGTCACCCCGGTCGAGGTGCAGAGCGACGCACTCTCCTCACAGCCAGCCGCGGTGCCGCGCCTCGGAGGCCGCCTCGACCCGGTTGCGGGTGGCGGTCTTGCCGATCGCGGCAGACAGGTAGTTGCGCACCGTCTGCTCTGACAGGTGCAGGGCGCCGGCGATGTCGGCCACCGTGGCCCCGCCCGGCGGACTCACGCAGCACCTCGCGTTCGCGCTCGGTGAGCGGGTTCGGACCGGCGGCCAGGGCGTCCGCCGCGAGCACGCGGATCGATGACCACGCTCGCCAGCGACGACCCGCCGGATCGCCTCCGCCAGGCCCTCCACGGGACCGTCCTTGACCACGAAGCCGCGGCACGCCGGCGTCGAGCGCGCGGCGCAGGTAGCCAGGACGGCCGAACGTCGTCACGATCACGACCATCGTGTCAGGCGGCCTCGGCGCGCAGGGTCGCCGCGACGTCCAGGCCGCCGAGCCGCCGGGCAGCTCGATGTCGAGCAGGACCACGTCGGGCCGGTGCTCGTTGACCGCGGCCAGCACCTCGTCGCCCCGGCCGACCTGGGCCACCACCGACAGGTCGGCCTCGAGGTCGAGCAGGACGGCCAGCGCCTCGCGCATCATGACCTGGTCCTCGGCGATGAGCAGGGTGGTCGGGACGGTGGAGTCGGGGGTGGGTGGTCACGGTCTGGTCCGTGGTGCGGGGCAGCCGGACGGTCAGCCGGAAGCCGCCCGCGTCGTCCTGGGTCGAGAGCGTGCCACCCGTGCCGGTCAGCCGTTCGCGCAGCCCGGCCAGGCCGGAGCCAGCCAGCTGGCCCTGGCCGGTCGCGGGGTCTCGCCGGTCCTCGTCCCGGTCCGGCCCGTCGCCGTCGTCCTCGATGACCACGGTGGCGCCGCCCACCCCGTCGCTGGTCAGGCGGATCACCGCCCGGCTGGCGCGCGCGTGGCGCAGCACGTTGGTGGCGCCCTCGCGGACCACCCAGGCGAACAGCTCCTCCTGCTCCGGTGACAGGTGGTTCGCTCGTCCCGCACGATCTCGGTGTCGATGCCGGCAGTCCGCAGGGCTTGCGAGGCCCGGTCCACCTCGGCGTCGAGGCTGGTGCTGCGGTAGCCCTGCACGGCCTCCCGCACGCCGGTGAGCGCGTCACGGGCGAGGGTCTCGATGTCGCGCGGCGTGCCCGGCGGCCGCGTCCGGGTCCGGTGGGCGCAGCACGTCGCGCAGCCTGCGCCTTGACCGCGATGACCGACAGGCTGTGGCCGAGCAGGTCGTGCAGGTCGCGCGAGAACCTGCAGCCGCTCGGCGCCGACCGCCGACCGGGCCAGCTCCAGCGCGAGTGCGGTGCAGCTCGGCGATCACCAGCGCCAGCCAGCTGAAGGCGCAGGTGAGCAGCCCGGCGAGGCAGCGTGGTGAGGCCCGTCGCGAGCACGCGCCTCGTCCCACGGGGTGCCCCTGGACGCCGTCCACCGCAGCCGCGGCGGCAGCTGTCGCCACGACGAGCCACGGTGACCAGGCCAACCGGACACTGGTCCCGATCGAGATCGCGACCAGCAGGGGCAGGGTCCCCCAGGGCAGGCCCGTGTCCGCGGCCAGGGCGCCGATCACGGCAGCCATGGGCGACGACGGCCGGCCACAGGTCCGCGCGGCGGGTGCCCGGCCCGAGCCGTCGCGTCAACGGTCGAGCAGGACGAACAGGGCCAGTGCGGCGACCAGGCCGGCCGACCGCGAGGGCGGGATGGTCGGCCCGGTCCAGCCCGGCCGCCGACGAGGCGACCAGGCCCAGCTCCCCAGAGCAGGGCCCAGCCGGCGGCGGCCCACCGCGGCAGCCGCGGCCAGGGGAGCAGGGCTGGGACCTGGGCACGGCGGCATACCGGACATTCTGTCGCGTCGCCCCGGGCCTCGTGCCGCCCCAGGGGAGGCGCTCGCCATCAGCGCCACGCGTCGGGCCGGCAGGGCCTGCGGCCAGCACCGGCACCACGGCCGCGGCCACCACGAGGTGGAGCAGGCCCAGCCCCAGCCCGGACGCCCACGCGTGTCGGCCTGACCGATCGGGCCGCTGAAGGAGAGCACGAAGCATGGCACCGGAGACGAGCAGGAAGGTCCTGCGGGGGCTGAGCTGGAGGCCCGCCGGACCAGGGCGGCGACGGCAGCGGCCCCGAGCGTGACGACCACGGCTGAGAGCGCGACCGCCAGCTGCGCCCACGTCGTGCGTGCGCACCGTTGACGTGGTGGCAGACAAGGACAGGCCCGCGAGTGGCGACAGCACCGCCCAGGTGCCGAGGCCGGCGGCGACCGAGCCCAGCAGTGCCCTGCCAGATCGGCAGCCGCCGGAGCGGCAGGTGTCGCGGGCTCCGGAGTCGGTGGTGCGGTGTGCCTCGGGTCGCAGATGTGGTGGATGGCGTTGGCATGACTGTCCTTTCGTGAGTGTCGCGATCACCGGATCTCGGCGGACTCTGTACGACGTTACGGAGCCGAGCACGTGCGTCGCGGCAGGGCCGCGAGTCCGCAGCTTTCGCGGTACATCTGTCCCATGTCCGCTCGTGGCCGACCGTGTAGAACGGTCCGGTGACCACTCACCCCGCCGCGGGCCCCCTCGTCCTGGGGCCGCTGCTCCGCTACGTCGGCGAGACCTCGGCGACGGTCTGGGTGCAGACCCGCGACGCCGCGGTCGTGCGGGTCGCGCGCCTTCGGCCGGGAGTGGACGGCGCCGACCTTCGCCGCGCACGGGCGGCACTACGCGCTGGTCGTGCTCGACGGGCTCGAGCCCGGCACGGCGAGCGACTACGCGGTCGACGTCGACGACGAGCGGGTCTGGCCGCAGCCGGAGCCGGAGCACCCCGGGCTGCCGCCCAGCCGGATCCGGACCCTGCTGCACAGCGAGCCGACCCGGCTGGCGTTCGGCTCCTGCCGCACCAGCGTCCCGCACGACGCCGAGGGCAACGCCAGCAACGGCGTCGACGCGCTGCGGGCCTACGCCCACCACCTGAGCCGACCCGAGCGCATGGACGCCGACTGGCCACACCTCGTCTGCTTCCTCGGCGACCAGGTCTACGCCGACGAGACCAGCGAGCAGATGCAGGAGTTCATCGCCTCGCGGCGCAGCCTCGACGAGCCGCCGGGCGAGGAGCTGAAGGACTTCGAGGAGTACTCCCACCTCTACTGGCTGGCCTGGACCGACCCGCTGAACCGGTGGCTGCTGTCGACCCTGCCGAGCGCGATGATCTTCGACGACCACGACATCCGCGACGACTGGAACACCTCCCAGAGCTGGCACCGCGAGATGAACGCGACGTCCTGGTGGCACGAGCGGATCGTCGGCGGCCTCGCGTCGTACTGGGTCTACCAGCACGTCGGCAACCTCTCGCCCGAGGAGCTCGCCGAAGACGAGGTGTGGCAGCAGATCGTCGCGCACGCGGAGTCCGGCGCCGACGACGAGCTCGACCTGACCGCAGGTCCTGGACGACCTGGCCGAACGGGTCGACCGCCAGCCGGAGACCTACCGCTGGAGCTATGCCCGCGACCTGGGGAGTCCCGGCTCGTCGTCGTGGACTCCCGCGCGGCCCGGGTGCTGGACCCCGGCCGCCGCTCGATCCTCGACGACGAGGAGATGGCGTGGCTCGACGGCCAGCTGCAGCGGCGACGTCGACCACCTGTTCATCGGCACCTCGCTGCCGTTCCTCATCGCCCAGGGCATCCACGACCTCGAGGCGATCAACGAGGCGATGGCCACCGGCGCCTGGGGCCCGCGGGTCGCCCGGTGGGGCGAGAAGATGCGCCGGGCCCTCGACCTCGAGCACTGGGCGGCGTTCCAGGAGGGCTTCGCCGCGGTGCTCGACATGGTGGTGGCAGGTGGCCCGCGGCGAGCGCGGGCCAGCGGCCCGGCACGATCACCTTCCTGTCCGGCGACGTGCACAACTCCTACGTCACCGAGATCCCCGCCGACCAGCTGGGGCCGGGCAGCAGCAGCGATCCTGCAGGCCGTCTGCTCGCCGATCCGCAACCCGCTGCCGCGACAGGTCCGCATCGCGCAGGCGTTCCTCGGCAAGGGTCTCGCGCGACCGCTGGAGTTCCTCGTGGGCCGCACCGACAAGGTGCCCAGCGCGCCATACCGGTGGACTGTCACCGACGGGCCGTGGTTCGACAACAACCTGGCCACCCTCGAGGTCCGGGGGCGCGGGCTGGTGATGCGCTGGGAGGCCGGCGAGGTCCGGGGCGACCGGTTCGACGCGCCCGACCTGCGCCAAGTCGCCCGAGTGTCGTGCACTGAGAGCGACCGACGACTCGCACCGACGGGTGGCGTCACGGGGCACTGACGCGGCACCGATCCAGCTGACCCGGGCGCCGGCGGCTCAGGGTCGGCTCAGGGACGGGTGGGGGTGCTACCTGAGGGCGGAGCATTGGCGGCGTCCCTAGCGTTGAGCTGTGAAGACCACAGCCATGACCTTCGGGAGCACCGATGACCGCCACGCCCGCCGCCTGACCTCCGGACACGTCCTCACGCGCCGACTCCCCGACCGGACGGCCCGACCTGGTGCGCGTCGCCGCCCGGGTCGTCGACCTGCACAAGGTCTACGGCAAGGGCGAGGCGCAGGTCGCGCGCCCTCGACGGCGTCAGCGTCGACATCGCCCGCGGCGAGTTCACCGCGATCATGGGCCCGTCCGGCTCGGGCAAGTCGACGATGATGCACTGCGCGGCCGGCCTCGACGCGGTGACCTCGCGGCGAGGTCTACATCGGCGACGTCGACATCACCCGGCTCAAGGACAAGGCACTGACCACGCTGCGCCGCGACCGGATCGGCTTCGTCTTCCAGTCGTTCAACCTGATCCCGACGCTCAACGCCGAGGAGAACATCCTGCTGCCGCTGGCCATCGCCGGGCGCAAGCCGGACCCGGCCTGGTTCGACACGGTGATCGACACCGTCGGGCTGCGCGACCGGCTCAGCCACCGGCCCGAGCGAGCTCTCCGGCGGCCAGCAGCAGCGGGTCGCCTGCGCCCGCGCCCTGGTCAGCCGGCCCGAGATCGTCTTCGCCGACGAGCCCACCGGCAACCTCGACTCGACCTCGGGCGCCGAGGTGCTGGGCTTCCTGCGCCGCAGCGTCGACGAGTTCGGCCAGACCATCGTCATGGTCACCCACGACCCGGTGGCCGCGGCCTACACCGACCGGGTCGTCTTCCTCGCCGACGGCCAGGTCGTCGACGAGATGCGCGAGCCCGACCGCCGAGAAGATCCTCGAGCGGATGAAGCGCCTCGACGTGCGCTCCACGCAGCCCGGCGGGCGCCTGACCATGTTGCGCGCCAGCTGGAAGAGCCTGCTCGGGCGCAAGCTGCGGCTGTTCATGAGCGCCTTCGCCATCATCCTCGGCGTCTCGTTCGTGTCCGGGTCGTTCATCTTCACCGACACCCTGAGCAAGGCGTTCGACGGGATCGTCAACACCGTGGGCGAGGTCGTGGTCCGGCCCGACACGGCCAGCAGCGGCTTCGACTCCGGCCCCACCGCCAAGACCGTGCCGGGGTCGCTCGTCAGCACCCTCGCCGGGCTGCCGGGCGTGGCGCGGGCCGACGGCAACGTCACCGACCCGACCACCTTCGTGGTGTCCAAGAAGGGCAAGCTGATCGGCGGCGGCGGGCCGCCCGGGCTCGGCCTCGCCTGGAACGACGCACCCACCACCACCGGCGAGCCGCCGGCGACCATCGCCGCAGGGCAGGTGGCCGCAGCGGTCGGGCGAGGTCGTCCTCGACTCCGGCACCGCCAAGCGGGCGGACTACTCGGTCGGCGACACGGTCACCCTCGTCACCAGCGGCGCCCAGCCGAAGGTGACGCGCCACCCTCGTCGGGCTGGCCGAGTTCAAGGGCGGGACGGTCGGCGCGACGCTGGCCTTCTTCGACACCAGGACCGCCCAGCAGCTCTACTTCGAGCGGCAAGGACGAGTACTCCGACGTGTGGGTGACCGGCAAGGACGGCACCAGCGCCGAGGACCTCGCGGCCGCCGTGCAGGCCTCGCTGCCCAAGGGATTCGAGGCCGTCACCGGCAAGTCCGTGGCCAAGGAGCAGGCCACCGGCATCAACCAGGCGCTGTCCTTCATCAACATCTTCCTGCTCGTCTTCGCCGGGATCGCGCTGTTCGTCGGCTCGTTCCTCATCATCAACACCTTCTCGATCCTCGTCGCCCAGCGCAGCCGTGAGCTCGCCATGCTGCGCGCCCTGGGCGCCGGCCGCCGCCAGGTCACCCGCTCGGTGCTGTTCGAGGCGTTCGTCGTCGGGCTGGTCGGGTCGACCGTCGGCCTCGGGGCTGGGCTTCCTGCTCGCCCTGGGCATCCAGGCGCTGTTCGCCCGGTTCGGGCTCGACCTCAGCGGTTCGCCGCTGGTCTTCCAGCCGCAGCACCGCCCTGATCGCGTATGCCGTGGGCATGGTCGTGACGATGCTGGCCGCCTACCTGCCCGCTCGCCGGGCCGGCAAGATGCCGCCGGTGGCGGCGATGCGCGACGACATCGCCCTGCCGGAGTCGACCCTGCACCGGCGGATCTGGCTCGGCTCGGTGCTGTTCGTCATCGGGCTCTGGAACACCTTCCTCGGGGCGTTCACCGCCGATCGACCACTCGGCCTACTGGGTGGGGACCGGTGTCTTCGCCCTGCGTGATGGCGGCGATCCTCACCAGCCCGGTGGTCGGGTCGACCCGGTGATCCACGCTGCTCGGGCTGGTCTACCGCCGGCTCTTCGGTGCGGTGGGCCTGATGGCCGAGCAGAACGCGACCCGCAACCCTCGCCGCACGGCGGCCACGGCCTCGGCCCTGATGATCGGCCTGACCCTGGTCTCGATGATGTCGGTCTTCGGCGCCTCGGCGAAGGCCAGCGTCGACAAGTCGATCAACGAGAACTTCGCCGCCGACTACGTCGTCTCCAACGCGATCGGGCAGCCGTTCTCGACGCACGGTGACCCGGGACGTGGCGACGGTCCCGGGTGTCGCGGCCGTCAGCCCGATGCGCTACCTGAGCGTCTCGGTCAACGACGACCGCGGCTTCGCGGCCGCGGTGGACCCGGCGGCCCTCGGCAAGGCCGTCCCGGTCGACTTCACCAGCGGGCTCGCTGGCCGGCGCTGAAGCCGGGCACGCTGCTGCTCTCGGAGGACCGCGCCGCCGAGCAGGGTCTGACGGTCGGGAGCAAGGTCGACGCCGACGTGGCCGGCACCAAGGGCGACCTACACGGTCGGCCGGCATCTACACGAGCACGGCCGCCCTGCCCAACTCGATCATCGTCACCCTGGCCGACGCGGACGCGGCGGGTGTGCCGAAGCAGGACAGCGCGGCCTTCGTGGTGCGCCAGCCCGGCGCCGACCCCAAGGCCGTCGAGGCCGGGATCGAGAAGGTCATCGCCGACCTGCCGTCGGTGACCCTCAAGAACCAGGACGAGTTCGCCGCCGAGCAGCGCGCGCCGATCGACCAGCTGCTCTACATCATCTACGCGCTGCTCGGGCTGGCCGTGATCATCGCGGTGCTGGGCATCATCAACACCCTGGCGCTGTCGGTGATCGAGCGGACCCGCGAGATCGGGCTGCTGCGGGCGGTCGGCCTGAGCCGGCGCCAGCTGCGCACCATGCTGCGGCTGGAGTCGGTCGCGATCGCCCTGCTCGGCGCGGTGCTCGGGGTCGTGCTGGGGCTGGCGGCCGGCTGGGCGCTGCAGCGCAGCCTCGCCGACGACGGCATCGACGTGTTGTCGATCCCCGGCGGCCAGCTGGCGATCTTCGTGGTGCTCGCCGGGGTCGTCGGGGTGCTGGCGGCCCTCTGGCCGGGACGCCGGGCCGCCCGCCTCGACGTGCTCAAGGCGATCACCACCGAGTAGCCGCCCGGCGTCGGCTGACGCCAGCGGCATCAGACGGCCGAGCTGCCCGGACCACCGCGGTCCGGGCAGTCTCGTGCGCGCCGGGCCGGCTCAGGCGGGGTCGGTGCTCGGGACGCCCCCGTTGCTGACGTGCTCGGTCCAGCGGCCGCCGTCCCACCACCGCAGCTCGTGTCGGTGCTGCGGGTCGGCCAGCCAGGACGGCGGAGCGGTCGGGGGCGCCGCCGGGGCGCCGGCAGCTGCCCGGGGCTGCGAGCGGAGCCGCCAGCGGGGGCGAGCTGGGGCGCCGGAGGTGCGGAGCACGGGGTGCCGGGGTCGGGCATGCGGCGGACGCCGCGCGGCGAGGACGCCGGCGACGCGGTGCGGGCGAGGTGCGGCGTGGTCGGTCAACAGGCGGTTCACCAGGCGCGCGCGACCCGACGTGCTTGAAGAAGCTGGCCTGGAGCCGACTCACCACGATGATGAAGAACAGCCCGGCGAAGCCGAGCTCGATCCCGGAGCCGCTGCCCGCCACCATGAAGCAGCCGAGCGTGAGGAACGCCCAGAGGCCGGCGAGTCCCGGGTGACCCGCCGATGGCCAGCGCGGCCAGCTCGGTGCCGGGATAGGACGGTCGACCGCGTCGTGTGGTTGACGAAGACGATGTTGCTCCTGCGCCGACGCAGCGGGGGGTCGCCGCCACCCCCGTCACCCGCTGGTTCTGCCCGAGCATGAGCTGGTCGTGCCGGAGCAGGAAGCCCTGGGCCGTCCCGTCCTCGCCGTTGAGGAAGAACTCCTGTCGCCGGGTCACGTGGGTGTCGGTCTGGATGTTGCCCGAGACGGTGGACCCGACGTTCCACACGCTGCCGTGGGTGTTGCTCGTCGTCGTGGTGGTCGTGGCCACGTCGGAGACCCGCCCGGTGTAGCTGTGCATGGCGAGGGTGCGCCCACCGGCGACCAGCTTGCGCAGTCGGCCCCGGCCGCCCGCATCGGCCACACGATCCGGACCATGCGGACGACGAGGAAGAGCCCGAAGAACGCACCCATGCCTCGTGCGCCGCCGCCCGGGTGAGCCTTCGCTGGCCCGCCAACCGGCCACCTGGTCGACGGCCAGCCAGACGGCGAACCCGACGACCCACGCCGCAGGTTGCTCACCAAGGCCAACGGGTTGAGGTTCATGGCCGGCTCCGTCCACTCCTGCCCCGACGAGCGGGGCGCGCGGCGTCTCCGTGCATCTCGGAGGCTATTGCGCCCCGGCAGGGCGGCGTGATCGGCCAATCTGCGTGGACGAATCCGGCGAATCGGGACGGCTCGGACGCCGTCGGCGCTAGCTGAACATGCGCAGCGTCTGGGCCTCGGTCTCGGCGTACTGCACGCCCGCCGCGGCGAGCACCCCGCCGATCGAGTCGAGCGAGGCGCGCACCTGCTTCTGGGTGCCCTGCCACTCGCGCGACGAGCGACTGGAACCGCGCCGACGCGGTGCCGGTCCAGGCGCCCTGGAGCCCGTTGAGCCGCGCCATCATCGCCGTGACCTGGCCGTCGATCTCGCTGGAGATCCGGGCGATGTCACCCGAGGCCGCCTGGATCCGCTCGGTGTCCACCGTGAACTGTGCCGACATGGTTGTCCTCCTGACGAGTGCGGTGCCCCCATGACATCCGCGCTGCGCCCGAGGCTAGGCGCGTCCGCCGAGCCGCTCCGGGGTTATCCACAGGGCCGTCCGGCGGGGCGGTAGCGTCAGCCGGGTGACGATCTGGATCGACCCGCCCGCGTGGCCGGCGCACGGCCGCCTGTGGTCCCACCTCGTCAGCGACACCTCCTACGACGAGCTGCACGACTTCGCTGCGGCCCAAGGGATTCCGCGACGCGGCTTCGAGGGTGACCACTACGACGTGCCCGAGGAGCGGTATGCCGCGCTGGTGGCGGCCGGTGCCACGCCGGTCGACGGGCGCGAGGTGGTGCGGATCCTGCAGCGCAGCGGCCTGCGGATCCAGAAGCGCAAGCACGAGCGCGTGGTGCAGGCCGTGCCGGGCGCGCCGTGGCTGCCGCCCGGGTCGCGGGCCGACGTGATCGCCTCGCGCCAGGACGAGCCGCCGGCCAACACGGTGGTGGTGCGGCTGGCCCTGCTGCGCGGGCCGGACCTGCTCGTGGTCGAGCGGCCCGACGGTGGCTGGGACCTCCCGACCCGACCGTCGGTGAGCCGGACGCCGGCAGAGGCGCTGGCCGCGCTGGTGGCCGACGCTGACGCGGCTCGGCCGCGGCGCCTCGCCACCCGACCCTGCTGGGCTACGTCCGCAACACCGTGCCCGTCGCCCGACGCCGACTACCCGTGGCCGGTGCCGAAGGCGTGCTTCGCCGTCTACGTCGAGCCGGCGTCGGCGGTCGGGCGACGCCGACCACGGCACCTGGCTGGCGCTCGACGGCGCGGAACCCGAGCTGTCGCAACGACATTGGTGGCCGCTGGTGGAGCAGCTGGAGGACGGCGATGAGCGAGCACGGTGCTGGCCCGGCTCCGGGACGTGCGCGTTCGCCGACGGCTCGGTGGCCGACGTCGACCTGGTGCGCTCCGACGAGCCAGCGCCGGAGTCCGAGGTGTTCGCGGCGATGGTGGTGCTCCAGGACGCGACGGCCGGTATGCCGTGGTGTTCAGTCCGCGGCGTGGCGAGTGGGGCCTGCCCGGCGGCTGGCGTGAACCGGGCGAGACGGTGCGTCGAGTGCGTGGTGCGGGAGGTCCGGGAGGAGACCGGCCTGAGCTGTCGGCCGAGGACCTTGACGCCCGGGGGCAGGAGCAGTTCCGACCGCAGTCGGCGGGGCGGTGGCCGGCCGACGGTGGTTCGCTGCAGCTCTATCCGGGCCCAGATCGCTGTCTGCCGCACCGGATCTGGTGGCCCCGAGGACGATGCCGTCGACCCTCAGTGGATGGCGCCGGAGGAGTTCCGGAGACGTCTCGGGGGAGCGCTTCTGGTGGCCCCTCATCGAGGGCGGGCCGCTGTCAGGGTCTCCAGCTCGGCCGCCAGGTTGAGCCCGGCCGCGTCCTCCCAGCTCTCCCGGGCGAACGCCGTGGCATAGATCGACTCGCGGTCGAGGAACGGCCGCAGGATCGCCGCCCGCGCGGACGTGGAAGACGTCGTCGGGCACGGCGGCATACTCCTCGCGCACCTGGGCGGTGTACTCGTCGTAGCGGCCGGGCGGCGCGCTGAGGATCCACAGGTCGGCGTCGTGGAAGGCCGCGGCCAGCCCGTCGTGGGCCAGCTCGTGGGTCTGGGTGGCGAGGACGAGGTCGCGCACGGTCTCGATGTCGTCGTCGGCGAAGCCCAGGGCGGTCGAGGTCGCGGACGGCGAGCTCGGCGCTGTGGATCTCGTTGTCCCCGGCGGCCGTCGTCGTGTCGTAGACGGCGTCGTGGAACCACGCCGGCGATCCGTCCGACGGCGGCCTCGCGGGCCGAGACACGCCGGGCGCCCTCGAGGTCCTCGAGCGCCCAGAACAGCTCCACGAGGTGCCGGGTCGTGTGGTAGCGCCGGTGGCTCTCGCCCAGCCTGCGCACCAGGTCGGCACCCGATGGCCAGGACCGCGTCGGAGTGCGCGCCGGGGCGAGCTCGGCGACGTCGAGCTTCCACCACGTGATGAGGGCCGGCACGGGGCGAGTCTGTCAGAGGGCGGCTCGGCTCAGGCGGAGCTGAGCTCGATCGGGCAGGGGTTCGGCGTGGACGACCGTCAGGGCCGAGACGGCTCGGGTGAGCACGACGTAGAGGCGGCGCAGGCCGGTGCGCTCGTCGGGCTCGGCGGCGGCGATGGCTGCCGGCTCGACGACGACGACCCGGTCGAACTCGAGGCCCTTGGCCACGGTGGCCGGCACGACGTCGACCTGGTGGTCGATGTCGCCGTGGTCCTGACCGAGCACGCCGTGCTCGATCCCGTTGCGCCAACGCCTTCGACAGCTTGCGACCACCACGTCGTCGGCGACGATGACGCCGATCGACCCCGGCTCGGCCAGCTCGGCGGCGCCACGCCGCGGCGGTGCGTCGAGGAGGTCGGCCGGCGGCACCGCGACCAGGTCGAGCCGACCGGGGTTGTCGCGCACCGACACCGGCGAGCCGAGGCCGGGCGCCATGTGGGGGAGCAGCTGGGCGGCGTACTCGATGACGCTCGCCGGCACGCGGAACCCCCGGTCGAGCACCTCGACGTGGCTGCCCGGCTTGCCCAGGTGGTGCAGCGACGACTCCCACGAGTCGGTCGCCCACGGCGTCGTGCCCTGGGCGATGTCGCCCAGCACCGTCGCCGCCCCGGTCGAGCACCGTCGACCGACGGCCCGCAGCTGCATGGGCGACAGGTCCTGCGCCTCGTCGAGGACCACGTGGCCCGAGCGACGGGGTGCGGGCGATGTGGTCGCCGAGCTCGTCGAGCAGGACGGTGTCGGCGCCGCGACCAGCGGGCGGACCCCTTGGAGCGGGGCGGGTTGTCCCACAGCAGGATCCGTCGCTCCTCGTCGGTCAGCAGGTCCTGCGAGTGGCGCGCCAGCGCGTCGGGGTCGGACAGCAGCGAGAACAGCACCGCCTTGGCGTCGAGCGCCGGCCACAGCGCCGCGACGTACTTCTTCACGATGGCGCTGCGGGCCACCTGGTCCTGCACCCGGTCGTCCGGGGAGTCGCCGGCCCCCTCCATCTGCAGCAGGACCGCGTGGGCGAGCCGCTGCGGCAGCATCTGGCGCGCGGCGTCGTAGCGCACGCCCCGCGACCTCAGCTCGTCGAGGATCTCGTTGACCTCGTATGCCGGGACGCGCCACTTGCGCACGCCGCGCGGCACCACGAGCGGCTCGGTCGGCGCGCTGCACGGCCGACCACACGGCATACCGGAGCACCTCGGCGAGGCGCGCATCGCCCTTGAGGACAGCGGTCTCGGTGCTGTCGGTGCCGCGGACCGGCACCGAGGCCACGAGCTCCTCGATGGTGGTGTGGCCGACCGGCCACCTCGCCGAGCGCGGGCAGGACCGCGCCGATGTGCTCGAGGAAGGCGCGGTTGGGGCCGATGACGAGGACGCCGGAGCGGGCCAGCCGGTCGCGGAAGGCGTAGAGCAGCCAGGCGGCGCGGTGCAGGCCCGACGGCCGTCTTGCCGGTGCCGGGCGCGCCCTGGACGCAGATCGTCTGGTCGGCGCCGGCGCGGACGATCTCGTCCTGCTCGGGCTGGATGGTGGCGACGATGTCGCGCATCGGGCCCGACGCGCGGGCGCTCGATCTCCTCGGCCAGGATCTGGCTGCGGATGTCGTGCTCGGCGCGGTCCTGGAGGTGCTCGTCCTCGTAGGCCGTGATGGCGCCGCGGTCGAGCCCGAACCGGCGCCGCAGCACCACGCCCATCGGCTCGGTGCGGGAGGCCCGGTAGAACGCCGTCGACATGCCGGCCCGCCAGTCGATGACGAGCGGGTCGCCCGCGGTGTCGGCGACGTGGCGGCGCCCGATGTACCAGCGCTCGGCGGTGTCGGTGTCGATCCGGCCGAAGAACAGCGTCGTCGAGGGGTCGTCCTGCGAGCGAGGCGGCGCGCAGGTGCAGGGTCCGGGCGAGGTGCTCGGCCGAGATCGGGTCGTGCGCCTGGACCTTGAGCGACAGGGTCTGCTCGCGCATCCGGGCGAGCGCCTCCCGGGCGGCCCCGAGGTAGTCCTGCTCGCGCTTGAGTTCCGGGGCGGGGGCGGTAGCAGACACAAGGGTCCACCTTGCCACCGAGTCGCCCTCGCGTCGAACGCTTTGTCAGCGGCGGGCGCACTGTGGCCGGGCCGGGCGCTCGCGGAAAGGAGACGAGAGGCCCGACCCGGCTCGGTCCGCCGTCCGCACGATCGGCGGAACCGGTCGCCGGTCGAGGCGAGGTGCCCGACCGGTGACGACCGGGCGCCAGGACGAGGTGCCGACCGGGAGGTCGGCTAGTTGGTGGCCGCGGCCTTGGCGACCAGGGTGGCCGAGAGCTCGACCTGCTTGCCGTCCCGCAGCACCGTCAGGGTGACCTTGTCGCCGACGGCACGTTCGCGGATGTTGGCCACCAGCGACAGGGCCGAGTCGACGCGCTCGGAGTCGACCG